>CAWALR010000001.1:0-81422 GCA_963782835.1 uncultured Acidobacteriaceae bacterium
TTTCTACTCATCCAACTGCATAGAAAACCCGTAGCCGGCGGCAATACAGGTCAAACGGACCCGCAGAGTGTCCGGCATTCTTCATACTAGGAAGGGGATCAGACAGCGTCAAAGCACTTCGGTGCAGCGCCGGACTATTGGCCTTTTGTAATCCGCGTGGTTACTGTTGTCACAAGACTGAGTGCAGTGCAGTTAGGAGTGATTCCACGGAAGACAGTGCGGCCGGCATGACTCCGGTAACTTGTCGGACGAACTGCGGTGACCCTACGATGGTTCGCAGGTATGACTCTCTCATCACTCCTGGTTTGCGTGGACGAGGCTTCAGTCGAAGTCCTGAGGCGCGTCCTGCAAGAGCTTGGCATTCAAGTGGAGCTGTGTTCCGAAGCGGTGCGCGCGGGCGTACGACTGGCGCAGCAGCGCTTCGATCTGATCATTCTCGATTGTGAAACCCAGGCGGATGTAACTTCCTTGTTGCATGAGAGCCGGTCCTCGCGTCTCAACGATTCCACTCTAGCGGTGGCGGTCGTGGCGGGGCAGGAGAACATCCGCGAGATGTTTTCGCTGGGCGTGAACTTCGTGCTGTACAAGCCGGTTTCTTACGACAGAGCTCTGAGCAGCCTGCGGGCGGCGCAGAGTGTGCTGTTCCGCGATAAGCGCCGCAAGGCTCGGGCCACAGTCCACACGCACGCGACAATCGACTATGCGGGGGTGGAGCGGGCGAGAGCTACTTTAGTCGACTTGGCGGAAGATGGCATGGCGGTGAATTTTGGCAAGAAGTTGCCGCCCACTTGCAAAGTTTATTTCCAGTTTCAATTGCCAGGACAAACCGCGAGCGTGCGGCTCTCGGGCCAAGTGGTATGGCAGGATTGGAACGGTCGCGCCGGGATTCAGTTTGTCGATGTGCCGCAAGCTTCGCGGCGAGTGCTGCGGGAGTGGCTGCAGATCAATTTGGCAGACGCGCCGAGACAGCAACTGGCGGCCGAAGAAGTGCAGGTTGAACACTCCATCCGGCCGAATGAAAGTTCGGATCAACGCACGGAAAAACAGGAAACGAACGGGCGTGATGGCGAAGCTGGCGCGCGGCTGCGCGAAGAGCCTGGTAATCGCCGTGGACAAACGCGATATGCATGCCGTCTGGGGGCGGAGGTTTATCAGCAGGGAAGCTCAGTACGAAACTACTGTCATCTCAGTGATCTGAGTCCGGGAGGATGTTACCTCGAGATGCCTCTGGCCTTCGCCGCCGGCGTGGCTGTCGAGATTGTGGTGCGCACCCATGAGATGAAGTTGCGCTTAAGCGGTAAAGTGAAGTCCTCGCATCCCGGCTACGGGATGGGGGTGTCGTTCCATCTGAACACCAAGGATGAACGGCACGGGGTCCAGCAGCTGATTGATTTCGTGGCGGCTACGGCGCAAAGTTCTTAGAGGCCGCTCTCAGTTCTGAATTCTTTCTTCACTCGCAGAATCTCTGGCTGTGAATTCCCGCCAAGTAATTTCTCCAAAACAAATCAAAAACCCCGCCCGAGCGGAGCTTGGACGGGGAACTCTCGAGAATTCGATTGTGACGAGGGAAAGATGTGTCATCCCGTCACGGAAAACTTACCACGGTGACCGGGGTATCCGGGTTCGCGATGGTCGAAGGGCCTCCCGTATTGTCGATCACGTTCAGGATGCCGCCAGATCCGGCGGTGCTGAGAAAGATGGTGAGTAGATCGTTCATGCTCGACGGTGCGAGGGTGGTGGGAACCTCGAACGCATTTGCCGCGTAGATGTTAACGCCCTGATTGAAGAAGCTGTAGCTGCCAAGGCCGTATCCGCTGAACCGGGTCACGTTGTTGGCGACCTTGAATGCCGCCCAGCCATCTACGCCGGGAGCCTCCATCCATGCGGCTTGGCTGGGTGGGTCGTAGGGCATCTCGTTTTGGAAGAAAATATCTGTACCTCCATTGCCCAGCCAGATGACCTCGTATTTCTGGTAGTGCTCGACGAAAAGGCCATACGCGGTCACGTTGTTACCGGTGACGATGAGACCGGTGTCGGCGGTGTTGTCGGTCCAACCCACGCCGTTGCCGTGGTCGGCCCGCCAAGCCCAAATGTCATCAAGGATCGTGTCGTCGCTGCCGACTGACAGGCTAACCGTCGCCCGGCCCGGCTCTGCGCCGCCAATACGGAAAAAGACATCCTGCAGCGCCGACGGGTCAGAGCTGGAACTCGCGCCGAACGGAGTTCCAAACTGAAGAAGCAGCGGAGAGTTCGGAATTCCGGCGTCGAAAATCAACCCTGAGACCATGACCCCTTTTGAAGGAAAGACGATCATCGACACAATACCGTTCTTTGGGATCAGAGTGGGGAAGCCAATACCGAGCACGACCGTGTCGGGGCGCGTGACCAGGAGCGGCAGATCCAGGTTGTAGATGCCAGGAGTGAGTATGAGGTTCTTGCCCAAGAGTAGTTGCGCGTTGATTTGCGCTGCGGAGCTTGTCGGCTGCGCAATGAAGAACTTCGAGATTGGGATAGATGAGCCCGGGGTTGGGCCGCTGGCCCATGTCGTGCCCACGGAGTCATGTTGCACGGCGGGCACGAAGACGTTGTAGTGCCCGGAGGAGTCCATATAGAGATAGGGCTCCTCGCGAGTGACCGGGCTGGTCGCGAGCGTGGTGTATGGGTTCCCCCCGCACGCGGGCAGGGTGCCGGGGAAACACTGGGCGGGCGCACCTACGACGCCTGAGAAAACCAGGTTCCAGACGCCGTTACTCCAGCCATCGATCTGGCTGTTGCGAGTGATCCATTGCTGTTGCGAACCACTGACGATGCTGCCTCCCTCGAATTCTGAATCGGCAACGAATCCGCCGCTGGCATACGAGGGGCCGGTGCAATAATCCATAAAAGTGGCGTTTCCGTTGACGAGAACGCGACGAACTGGCGAGGCTTGTGACACGGCCCAGAATTCCCCGGCATAGCAGCCGAAGGTCGGGTTGGTCACGTTGATAGTCAGGTTTGACAACGATCGCCAGAAGTTATCGGAGGCGATGCAGCTGCCGTCAAAGCACTGGTTGTATACGTCAACGGAGCCGTTGATGACTACATCAGCTGGAGACTGACCTAGACCTGCCACCGTGGTGTAATAGCCGACCTGAAAGTTGAGCGGAGCGGTGCTGGATCCGTAAGTGCCGGGTTCGAAGAGTAACGCATAACGTTGAGTTCCGAATTGGTTGGAGACCTGTTGGGTTGCCACGGAATCGACCGTCGCCTGAATGTCACTCAGCGCCATGCTGGGATTGAAGATGTAAACGTTTGGTCCGAGATTAACTTGGCTGGACGAGGCTGGCAGCCCGGCGGAGATCACGGGTGCGTGATGGCGTAACGTAGCGGCTTCGGCGGATGGAGATGATAGCAACGATGCAGCCAGAACAGCGGCGATCATCGCTGAATCACATACGGAGCGTAGAGACACTCGACTGGGAGTGACTATCTGCATAACCGAACTCCTTTTAAAGCAGACTTGGGAGTTATATCTCCCTGTTGATCCCAGAGTTTACTCCCCCTTTATTAGTTGTGGCGGGCGGAAATTAGAGTTAGTTAAGCGGCGATTTCTTTGCTGCGGCAGTTTCTTCCGCGACGGCTTTGCGGAAGTAATCCAGTGAAAGGCGCAGGCCTTCCTCGAGCTGAATCTTTGGTTCCCATCCGAGCAAAGTCCGAGCTTTCGTGATATCCGGACGCCGCTGTTTGGGATCATCTTGCGGCAGCGCTTCGTATGCAATTTTGCTTTTCGATCCCGTCACTTGGATGACGTGCTGGGCGCATTCGAGGATCGTGAACTCGTTCGGATTGCCGATGTTGACCGGCAGATGCTCCGTGGATTTCGCAAGGCGTAGGAATCCGTCAATCTCGTCGCTGACGTAGCAAAAGCTGCGCGTCTGGCTGCCCGTTCCGTAAACGGTGAGGTCTTCGCCACGCAGAGCTTGCTTCATGAAGTTGGGCACCACGCGGCCGTCGTTTAACTGCATGCGCGGTCCGTAAGTGTTAAAGATCCGCACGATGCGGGTATCGACTTTGTGGTAGCGGTGATAGGCCATGGTGACGGCTTCGGTAAAGCGCTTGGCTTCGTCATAGACCGAACGTGGGCCGATAGAGTTTACATTGCCCCAGTAAGTTTCTCTCTGAGGGTGCTCGAGCGGATCGCCATAGCACTCTGAGGTTGACGACACCAGGTATTTGGCGCCGTATTTATACGCCACGTCGAGGGCGTGAAAAGTTCCCAGCGATCCGACTTTCAGCGTGGGAATGCCGTGGATGGTGTAATCCACCGGACTGGCTGGGCTGGCAAAGTGGAACACGTAATCGACCTTGCCCACGTCGAAGGGCTCGCAAATGTCCCTATTTATAAACTCAAATCGGGAGTCATTTTGGAGATGGTCAATGTTTGCCCGTCGCCCGGTGAGCAGGTTATCGACGACAATCACACTCCAGCCCTCGCCGAGCAAAGCATCACAGAGATGAGATCCCAGGAAACCGGCGCCGCCGGTAACCAGAGCGCGTTGTTGACTCATGCTTTCTTCGCGCCGTTTCTCAAGGCAGCGGGAACGCCATCCGGATGCGAGGCTGCGCGTCCCACGCTGTAATAGGTGAAGCCATTGGCGGCCATCACCTCGGGATCATACAGGTTGCGGCCATCAATCACGATTGGATATTTGAGTTCCCGGTTCAGGCGTTGAAGATCGAGATTGGCAAACTCCTCCCATTCGGTGAGGATGAGCAGGGCATCGGCGCCGGTAGCCGCTTCGTAGGCAGAGTTGGCGAACCTGATGCCGGCGCTCATCACTTCCTGCGCGCGTTCCATGGCAGCCGGGTCGAAGGCGCTGATCTTGCACCCTTCCTGCAAAAGCGCCTGCACAATAAGGATAGCGGGGGATTCGCGAATGTCGTCAGTACCACCCTTGAAAGCCAGCCCGAGAACGCCGAGGTGCTTGCCGCGAAGCGTCCACAGGGCGCTGCGAACTTTACGCAGGAAGCGGGCGCGCTGATCTTCGTTGATGTGCATCACCTCATCGAGCAGGCGAAAGTCGTATCCGCATTCGCGAGCGACGGCGCGGAAGGCCATTACATCCTTCGGGAAGCAGGAGCCGCCATAACCGATACCAGGATTCAGAAAGCGCGGGCCGATGCGCGAGTCGGTGCCAATACCATGGCAGACTTGATTGACATCTGCGCCCACTGATTCGCACATGGATGCGACCGCATTGATGAAGGAAATCTTCATGGCGAGAAACGCATTGGAGGCGTGCTTGATGAGTTCCGCACTCTTGGTGCTGGTTACAAGAATCGGGGCGGGAATAGAGGTGCGGTCAGGTTGCGGGATTGCGTCGCTGCGTTCGTAATAGCTGCCGCTGGTGAGCGGGGCATAAACCTCGCGGAGAACATTGGCGCAACGGTCGTTGTCGCAACCCACGACAATACGATCCGGAAAGAGGAAATCAGTGACGGCCGTGCCTTCGCGAAGGAATTCCGGATTGGAGGCAACGTCAAAAGACCCGGAGTCAGCTCCGTTGCGCAGAATGATCTTGCGAATCCATTCGCTGGTGTAGACCGGGACAGTACTCTTCTCGACGATAACTTTGTAGTCGTCGACGCCGCCGGTGATCTCGCGCGCGACCGATTCCACATACGAGAGATCGGCTTCACCGCGCTCAGTGGGCGGCGTTCCAACGGCAATGAAGATAGCCGCACTGGTACGGACGGCTTCCCGCAGGTCATCGGAAAAAGTGAGGCGATGGCCGCGATGGCGGTTTAGCAATTCGGGCAGGAAATTTTCGTGGATGGGTACTTGCCCATTCTTGAGAGCGGCCAACTTGCGCTCATCGTTGTCCACCAAAACCACGTCGTGACCGAGGTCGGCGAAGCAGGCGCCTGCCACCAATCCTACGTATCCGGAACCAACCACAGCAATCCGCATTCTTAACTCCGTTGAAATCTGGAAACCGCCGCGACGTTAGACCTCTCAGCAAAGCCACGAGATTCTAAACAAAACCTATGTATTCAACTCGTCGCAAGATTTCGGTTGATTCTAACATCGCCGCACCGCAGGGAAGACTCAAACTGACTGACACGCCGCATTCTTCTGCCGTTTTGGGATTGTTCAATTCCGCAGCAAAGCACTCGCCCTCCGCCGAAGGGACGGTTGCCTCGAATGCGTATTGACAACCTCCAATTTTGGGGCGAAACTCCGCTACAGAACGATCGTTTCCCCGGATTTGATTTGTATGCCGGATGATCCCATGTCGGAAACCGAGGCGGTGAGAAGTGACCCGTCGGATCGACTGCCTTGGCCGGAGGATGAAACTCGGCAGAGCACTGCCTCCGGCTCGGAATCTGATCTCGCGCGTCTGGCTGCTCTGTTTTCGGCGCACGGCGGTGGCCGCTTTTCGGCCCAATTTTCGGCGGAGCTGGCTTTAGAGATTGTGCTCAACGAAATCGTCGAGCAGGCTTGTCTCACGACGGGAGCGACTGGAGCAGCCATCATTTTGCTGCGCGATGGAGAAATGGTTTGCCGAGCCACCAGCGGAGACACGGCGCCGGAACTGGGTGCCAGGTTCGATAGCGCATCCGGTATCACTGGGGAATGCATCCAAAGCCGGAGCGTGCAGCGATGCGATGATGCGCTGTCTGACCCACGCGCCGATATCGAAACCTGCCTCCGGCTTGGCGTGCGGTCCATGATGTTATTGCCACTCCTGCGCAATGCCGAGCCCGTGGGCATCTTCGAAATTTTTTCCGCTCGGCCTGCGGCCTTTTCGGATCGTGACCAGCACACGCTGGAGGCGCTGGCACATCGGGTCATCAAGAACCTCGAGGGTGCGGAGAAGCCCCTCGAACTTTCTTCTGCGCCTCCGCCGGTTGAGCATCCTCTCGTCTCGCTGACAAGCCTCGAGCCGAGCCATGAGGTTGACGATGACATTTTCGGCGACCTCACCCCGGAGCCAACGCGCCGAGTCGATTTAGTCACATGGGCCTTGGGCCTGACCGTTCTCATCTGTGCACTCTTACTCGGAGCGCGGTTGATTGAGCGTCCACGGATACTCCGAACATCGGATGGGAGTCGCGGCAAGACGTCCTCCACTATGAGCGCTACAACCTCATCGGCATCCGCCGCAACCGCTGCCGAACCACCTAGAGCAGAGAAAGCGGCAACGAGTTCGGCGGCCCTATCCGGCTCCGACAAAACCGGAGGGAGGGAATCGATTTCGCCTGCCGGTAGCCTCCGCGTCTACGAAAACGGCGTGGAAGTTTTCCACATGAACCCAGCCACAAGCAGTGGTCAATCGCCCGAGCAAGACGCCGGATCCGGAATGGAGCGCTCGTCCGAGGTCGAGCGGGACCGCGCTATGGAACTGCCCTCTGCGGTTGCGCAGAACAGCTTGCTTTACCGTGTAGAGCCTGATTATCCGGAGCAAGCTCGCGACCAGCACATCGAGGGTCCGGTGAAGCTGGAGATTCGCATCAATGCGGATGGCGTGGTGCAACAAGTGAGGCTGGTCAGCGGAGAAGAAATACTCGGACGAGCGGCGATAGATGCTGTCAAACAGTGGCGATTCAAACCACATGCGATCAACGGTCAATTTGTGGAAATGGAAACGACCATCACCCTTAACTTCAGATTGCAACGCTAGATTGTGGCGCAGGCCAAGTTTCTCGGACTCTTGGCGCGCTGTAACTAGGCCACAGCCTCAGTCCATGATCGGAATGATGAAACTGATGCCCAGGAGACGTATAAACTACATTGAATCAATAGCTTAGACAGTCTTCCTGTTCGACTTCATGAACTGCATTGCCGAGGCTTTGCACCCCTAACTTTAGCCCTCTTGCAGAAACTTGCACAGGCGGTTTAGAATCCCGCCATTGAATTAGAGAAGGCTGTTTCCTTCTTGTAGTTCTTCATGCAGGTTTCTCCCCCGTAGAAAGCCCGTTCCAACGATATTCAAGTCACGAGTGTCGCTTCTTTGCCCAGCTTGAATCGCACGGTGCGAAAATATGGTCGGCGAAACTTTCAATGCAGCGTATGGTGCGATGAGTTCGGACGTCGGTACCGGCGTCATGGAACTACCCCACCAACCGCGTTGGTTCGCGATAAGGACCCGCTCGCGTCACGAGAAAATCGTGGCGGAACATCTGAGAAGTCAGGGGATGGAAAGTTTCCTGCCGGTAGTAAAACGCTCGCACAAATGGACCGACCGCACCAAAGAAGTCGAGTTGCCGGTATTTGCAGGCTACAGTTTTGTGCGCATGGTCTTCTCTTCGGCGGAGCGCTTGCGAGTTCTGCAAGCCCACGGGGTAGTCGGTTTTGTCGGCATGAAGAATATCGGGCTGCCGATTCCCGATAGCCAGATGCAAGACATTCGAACGATTCTGGCGAGCGACGTTCCGTTCGAAGAACGAACCTTTCTACGTGTAGGGCAGCGAGTTCGAATTCGAGGTGGATCTCTAGATGGGATCGAGGGCATTCTCTGTTCGCAGGATCAAACTCAGAGCGTGGTTGTTTCCGTGGATTTGATCCAGCGATCACTGTCCGTTCGAATTCAAGGATATGAAGTAGAACCGGCGTGAAACATTCGCGGGCGACCAAAGATGTGGGGACTGAAATCGTTCCACCGGGCTAAGGGGGATCAGGGATGCTTTTAAAATTCTTTGGACTCAGGGAACATCCTTTCGGGGTCACGCCGGATCCGAGGTATTTATATCTCAGTCCCGGCCCTCGCGAAGCCCTGGCCTCATTGTTTTATGGGATTGAGTCGGAGCGCGGATTTCTGGCGCTCATTGCCCCGCCGGGAATGGGGAAAACGACTCTGCTTTTCCACCTGCTCGAAAAATTCCGCACCTCGGCTCGAACTGCGTTTCTGTTTCAGACGCAATGTACCTCGCGGGAGTTCATGCGCTTCCTGTTGGCGGAACTGGGATACGAAACCGGCGACCATGATTTTGTCCGCATGCACGAGGAATTCAACCAGCATTTGCTGCGCGAAGCCCGTGCGGGAAATCGATTCATCGTGGTCGTGGATGAAGCGCAGAACCTGGATCCTTCGGTACTCGAGACCATCCGGCTGTTGTCGGATTTTGAAACTCCACAGGCCAAACTGCTCCAGATTGTCCTCGCCGGACAGCCCGAACTGGCCGACAAACTGGCCAGTCGCCACCTTGCCCAGCTCCGCCAACGAATTTCGCTGGTCAGCAGCCTGAAGCCGCTCTCGGAAGAGGAGACGAGGAACTACGTCCAGCACCGTCTGCGGGTGGCCGGTTACATCGGTGGTAGCTTGTTTACTCCTCAGGCAATGGCGGAGACGGCCGAGTTTACCCAGGGAATTCCGCGCAATATCAACAATCTATGCTTCAATGCGATGTCTCTGGCGTGCGCCTTGCGCCAAAAGACGATCGATACCGCGATTGTGAGGGAAGTCATTTCCGATCTGGATATCACGCGACATGTTTCTCAGACGGGCGTGGACATTACCGGTAGGACGGCGATGGCAACGGAAGACGGCCAAATCGAGACGGAATGGTCTGCGTCCGGGGCGGTAGATCCGCTTTCTCGAAGGAGGGGCAGGAAGGAAACCCTCACGCCCACAGAAGCACGCGAGTATTTACAACGAGTTGCAGGGTCGCTGAAGGGTGGCCAGTCATAGAGACTTTGGTAAGTAAGGCGTTGGGCCTCTTGCAGGAATTTGCAGCTTTTCGTAGTCTGGGTTCACGTTGTTCGAAGTTTGTTAGCCGCCTCTTGCAAAAGGACGCTGGGTGGTCCCCCCTTACTAATCTCCAACAAACGATCTTAGACCCGAAGCTGTAAGCGGGAAGTCTCTTTCGAAGTGGTTCGGCCCTCTTTTTGGGGAAACTGGGAATGTGACTCAGAGGGCGGAGCTATAGCCATTCCAGGTCGCAGAATATTTCGCCTCCAGCGAAGAAAAAGTCGAGACATCCATGAACAGCAACCTATTGTTACAGCAAAATTCGGCCTCGACGGGAGAGCGGCAAAACGATGCCGCGCCCGAATCAACGGGTCCTGAAAAACCAGCATCGGATCCGAAGCCAACCTTGCGCAGTCTGCGCGCGGCGGCCGAAATCCTGGCGATTCGACAGGCTCTCCAGGAAACCGGATGGAACCGCAAGCGGGCCGCTCAACTATTGAGCATCAGCTATCGCGGCCTGCTGTACAAGCTGCGCCAGCACAGCATAATGCCTTAGGCGTTGCGCGGAATCTCGATCTTTGCGGCCAGTGGCTGAAAGAGTAAGCTTAACGGGAATCGCATCACCGAGAGTGGGGCAGGATGCGGTACGGTAACAGCCAGCGTTGGGCTCACGGAGTGCTTTTGCTGGCTTTTCGCGAACGGTTCGCACCGAGATCAGTGAAGAGGGGAAGAGTTTCCAAATGAGCCGTAACTTCGAATTGCTACAGAACTTGGGAAAAGAAGCAGTGCTGTATGACGCGACCCCAGTGGCCGCGATCGACCAGAAGATCCCCGCGCCCGTTCCTGAGTCAGTGGTTTCCGCGGTAAGGGAGCCACATCTGCATTTGGAGCCGAAAGAGCTCGAGGAACTTACCAAGTTGACTCAGCGGGTTTTTCTGCACCCCGGCGCTGACGCCCCCCGCGTGGTGGTCTTTACGGCAAGTGAATCGGGGAACGGGTGCAGCTCGATTTGCGCCTGTGCCGCGGAGTTGCTGGCGGCACAGGTTACGGGCCCCGTTTGTTTGGTCGACGCGAATCTACGCAAGCCTGGCTTGCACCAGCAGTTCGGTGTCGATAATCAATATGGATTGTCTGAAACACTGCAAGGTTCTGAGTCCGTTCTCAAGTTTGCCCGCGCCGTCTCTCGTTCCAACTTGTGGCTGGTGAGTTGCGGATCGTCCGCGGAAGCGGCGCTGCCGCTATTGAGCACCGACCGTATGCGTCAGAGGATCGCGGAGCTGAGGTCGAGAGCCGACTATGTGCTGATCGATGCCTCCGCCATGAACGTCTCGAACGATGCTACCGCCCTTGCGGCGGCCTCCGACGGACTCGTGCTGGTGCTGAAAGCAAACTCCTCCCGTCGTGAAACCCTGCGCAAGGAGGTTCACGATTTGCAAGCGGCACATGTGCGTGTTCTGGGCGCGGTATTGAACCAACGAACCTTCCCCATACCAGAGTCGATCTACAACCGGCTGTAAGGGTCGCGGCTAGACTATCTCTATTCAATCTTTCAAACCGCTAAACGTTTTATATTTCTTGCGATTATCACCCCAAGGGAAAGAAAGAAAATGTTAGAAAACTTGCGAGCTGACTTAAAAGCTGCCGCCTCCCACCGCAAACTGGAGCGGGGATGGCGCGTCATCATCCGGAGAGAAACAAAAGTCATTTTGCAGTACCGGTTTTCCCATTGGGCACATTCGTTGCGCGTTCCCGTCCTTCGCCAATTATTGATATTCGTAGCGTTGATTTGGCAGCGGTGGAACCAAATTATCCTGGCAGGCGTACTGATCTCTCCGGACGCGGAAATTGGTCCTGGGCTGATATTGCACACCGCTTACGGTCTGCAAATTGCGCCGGTGAAAATCGGCTCCGGATGTACTTTCAATTCCCAGGTACTGATCGGTACTGGAGTAAAGAGTATCGGTAACAACTGCTATTTTGGGCCGGGTTCCAAAGTTGTCGGCGAGTGCAAGATTGGAAACAACGTACTCGTGGTCGCCAACAGCGTGGTTCTGACGGATGTTCCGGATAATACGACCATCATGGGAGTGCCCGCGCGCATCAAGTTGCCGGGAGGACGTCTTCGAAAGATGCCTTGGAAGACGCTGGACGCCAAGAACAACGGCGGGCCGAAAGACGCCGTAAAAACGAATGGCGCAAAGGCCAACGGCGCAAAGGCGGATGGCGCGAAGACCAATGGCGCAAAGGGGAACACTAAGCCGGAACCCAAGCCAGAGCCGCAGCAGAAGATCAACGCTTAAACGATCCCGGGGGATAGGACTTTGGACTTCGCGTGGACAGAAGAGCAGGCCGCATTTCGCAAGGAAGTAATCCGGTTCGCCCAGCAGGAACTGAACGACGACATGATCCGCCGGGATCGTGAGGAAGAATTTTCCTGGAGCCATTGGAAAAAGTGTGCCGAGTTCGGCATCCAGGGCCTGCCCGTGCCGCAAGAATATGGTGGCGCTGGCGCAGATATTCTGACTACCGTGTGCGCGCTGGAGGCTTTGGGCTATGGCTGCCGCGACAACGGTTTTCTCTTTTCCTTGAACGCTCACATGTGGACCACGGAAATCCCACTGATGACGTTCGGGTCAGAAGCCCAGAAGCGGCGCTACTTACCCAAGCTGATCAGTGGCGAGTGGATCGGCCTGCACGCCATGACCGAGCCCATGTCGGGTTCCGACGCCTACAGCTTACGAACGCGAGCCGAGCGTAAGGGAAACTGTTATGTGCTGAACGGCACGAAGACATTCACCACAAATGCCGAACATGGAAGTCTGTTTATCATCTTTGCGACTCTGGATCCTTCGAAGGGAGCCAACGGGGTCAGCGCATTTCTGGTGGAAAAGGGCACGCCCGGCCTGATCGTCGGCAAGAAGCTTCACAAGATGGGCCTGCGCACCTCCTCGATGTCGGAAGTGGCTTTGGTCGACTGCGAGATTCCCGTCGAGAATCTACTCGACAAGGAAGGCGCCGGCCAGGCCATCTTCACCGCCTCCATGGAATGGGAGCGGACCTGCATTCTGGCCAGCAACCTGGGATTGATGCAGCGGGTGCTTGAAGGCTGCGTGAAGTACGCCCGAGAAAGAAACCAATTCGGCCAGCCCATTGGCAAGTTTTCGGCCATCGGCAACATGATCGCCGATATGGATGTACGTCTAGAGACCTCAAGACTTTTGCTTTACAAGGCGGCTTGGCTCAAGAGTCTGGGCAAGCATCCGTTGCGCGAAACCTCCATCGCGAAGCTCTACGTCAGCGAAGCTTGCATCCAGAGCTGCCTTGATGCGATTCAGATTCATGGCGGCTACGGCTATATGACGGATTTCCAGGTCGAGCGCGAACTGCGCGACGTAATCTCCGGCAAGATCTACTCGGGCACGTCGGAGATGCAGAAGTTGATCATCTCGGGGTTGCACGGCTTCTAGATTCAAATTCCTGTAGCGTGTTCTCTAAGGGGCGGGGAATGGCTTATATCCTTCAACAACTGTTGAGCGGCAGCGCGGTCCGGTTTCCGCAAAAGACCGCGGTGTGGGCGCGCGGTCGCAGCATCAGTTATCGGGAACTGGACGAGCGATCGAACCAGTTGGCGCACCTCCTGGTTCAGAGTGGAGTGCAGAAGGGAGATCGGGTCGGATTATTTTTTCCGAAATGCGTGGAATCGGTCATTAGCATGTTCGCGGTTCTGAAGGCGGGCGGTGTCTATGTTCCCCTCGACCCACAAGCGCCAGTGGATCGCATCGGATACATTATCGGCAATTGCGGAATCCGCGTGCTGATCACGCAGGACGAAAAACGCCGCGCTCTGGATGTCGCCACGCGCGAATCCTTGGTCCATTGTGTGGTCATCGACGAAGCCCGTGAGTCGGGCAACGGAACCGGTGTTTTGCCGTGGTCTGCGTTGGCGGAATATCCGGCTTCGCATTCACCTCAGGTCACTCTGACGGAAACCGATCTGGCGTACATCCTCTATACATCAGGTTCGACCGGCCGGCCCAAGGGCGTGATGCTCAGCCACCAGAACGCATTGACGTTTGTCGAATGGTGCGCTGAGAAGTTTCAGATCAGCGAGAAAGACCGTCTTTCCAACCACGCGCCCTTGCACTTCGACCTCTCAGTTTTCGACATCTACAACGCGATCGAAGCTGGAGCGACGGTCTATCTGATCACCGAAGAAATTGCACTTTTTCCGACCACGTTGCAAAGGTTTATCGAGACGAATCAGATTTCCGTTTGGTACTCGGTTCCATCGGCTTTAGTTTTGCTTCTGCTGCACGCTGATTTAAAGGCTGAGGATCTGCCGCATCTGCGGACTATCCTCTTCGCTGGCGAAGTCTTCCCCATGAAGTACCTGAAGAAATTGGCCGAGCTTCTGCCCGCGGTTGAGCTAGACAACTTATACGGCCCGACCGAAACAAACGTATGCACGTACTACAAGGTGGATCGCGAGCGCCTCGCCAGCATGGACAAATTGCCCATCGGGGTCGCGTGCGAAAACACGGAAGTGTTCGCCGTGAATGATCAGGATGAGATCGTCACCGAACCAGGCAGCAGCGGTGAACTTTTTGTTCGTGGTCCCTCCGTGACTTACGGTTACTGGGGGGATACAGAAAAAACAGCGAAAATGGTGGTGCCGAATCGCTTCCAGCGGAACTTTGAGGAAAAAATTTACCGGACAGGAGATCTGGTTACGCTGGCGGAAGACGGCAACTATTATTTTATTGGCCGGCGCGACAGCATGATCAAGAGCCGAGGTTACCGCATTGAACTCGGAGAGATCGAAAGCGCGCTCCTGAGCCATCCCGCGGTGCGCGAGGCGGCTGCAATCGCGGTACCCGACGAGGTGGTCGGTAACCGCATCAAAGCCGTGGTTGCTGCGCACGAGCCCGATTCAGTCCAGGCAGCCGAGTTACAGCAGCACTGCGCCACGCGAATTCCGAAATACATGATTCCAGAGTTCATCGAGTTCCGCGGCAGTTTGCCGAAGACGTCTACCGGCAAGGTTGATCGCGTCGAGTTATCGCGTGACACTCAGCCTCTCGCCGTATAGCCGCGGAGGAAATACGAACAGACACAAGTTTTGTTTGCAATCAGTTATTCCAACTCCAGGGGGAACCGCAGCAAATGACCACGAAAGAAATTACCGTTAAAGATCAAGTACGCCAATTCGTCAATGAGGAACTGGCCGCCGCCAAAGGCATCACGTCGGTAGGCGACGACGAATCGCTGATCGAAAACGGAGTTGTCGATTCTCTAGGTATATTCCGTCTCGTAACCTTCCTGGAGGAAAACTTTGGAGTAAAGATTGGCGACGAAGAGATTAGCGCCGAAAACCTGCAGAGCGTGAACATGATCGAGCAGTTCGTGCTGAGCAAGAGCAGGAAATAGCGCGAATCGCCGCGCGCTGCCTTGCGGGATCGGGGATGCTAGCTTCGCTCCCCGATTCAGCCTCCCGCCACTTTCTGATCGTCCTCCTAGCCCCCTTCCGTTGTATGCTCCCTTATGGCCGTATAATCCGCGCCCTCGTCAAGGTCCTGTAGGGCCCAGGCTTCGCAAAGGAAGTAAAACCAGAATTGAACGAGACCGACTATCCCGCGCACAAATGCGTGCACGATTTGGTTGCGGACCGTGCGGCACTAGCTCCCGAGTCGACTGCCGTGGTTCACGGCGATCGGCAACTGACCTTCCGCGAATTGAACGAGCGTGCCAACCAGTTGGCGGATTACTTAGCGAAGAAGAGTATTCGCAAGGACGTACCGGTTGGCATCTGCCTTAAGCGTTCCCTGGAGTTAACCGTGGCGTTGCTGGGCGTGATGAAGGCTGGAGGTGCGTGCTTGCCGCTCGATCCTGATTACCCGGACGAGCGCCTCGCGTATATGCTTGCGGACTCGCATGCGCCCGTGCTCCTGACTCAACCCGGACTACTTCCTCGCTTGGGAGTTGCAAAACCTGAGGTAGTGCATTTCCGGTCGGATTGGAAAATTCTGGAGGGATGCAGTTCGGAGAATGCCGCTCGCCCGTCCGATCCGTCGAGTCTCGCGTATGTTATTTATACTTCCGGGTCGACTGGCGAGCCTCGCGGAGTCATGCTCGAGCATCGCGGGCTGGTCAATCATCATGTGGCGGCGATCAAGCTGTACGATCTTCGATGCTCCGACCGGACTCTGCAGTTTTCTTCCCTCAGCTTCGATATCGCCATCGAAGAAATCTTTCCCACCTGGATCGCAGGCGGCACAGTCGTGTTGCGCACACAGGAAATGCCTCTGGCCGGCTCCGATTTTCTGCAATGGATTCACCAGAGCAGAATAACTGTGCTGGACCTACCCACGGCGTATTGGCACGAATTGGTATGCGCTCTAACGGAAACTGGCGAAAAGTTACCGCCGAGTTTGCGCCTGTTGATTGTCGGCGGTGAAAAGGCGTCAGCTTCAGCGTTCTCCTCTTGGGCAAAGTGCGGCGGGGGCCGCATACGCTGGGTGAATACCTACGGTCCAACCGAAGCGAGCATCATTGTTACTTCGTACGAACCGGATCCGGCGCAGCCGATCCCCGAAAGCCTTCCCATCGGACGCGCGATCGCGAACACTCGCCTCTACATATTGGATGAACAACGAAAGCCTGTACCGGCAGGCGCTTCTGGAGAGCTGTATATCAGCGGGCTGGGCGTGGCCCGCGGCTACCTGGGCCGCCCCGAACTCACCGCGAAGAAGTTCATCATCGATCCGTTTACCTCCGAGCAGGGAAGGCGAATGTATAGGACCGGGGATTTGGTTCGTTCCCTGGAAGACGGGAACATCGAGTTTCTGGGCCGCGCCGACTTCCAGGTGAAGATCCGCGGATTTCGTGTGGAACTCGGAGAAATCGAGACCGCTCTGGAGAAATATCCTGGCGTCGCCTCGGCAGTGGTGGTTGCCCACGAATCGAACGGAGAAAAGCGATTGGCTGGCTACGTGATCGCCACCGATCCGAAGCCGAGTGGCCCCGAGCTGAGCAAGTATTTGAAGGACCGGCTGCCGGAGTACATGGTTCCCGCCGACTTTGTTTTTCTGGAGACGATGCCGCTCACTCCAAATGGCAAGGTGGATCGGCGGGCGTTGCCGACGCCTCAGGCGAGCACAGAAAGAGGAGCGGACTTCGTTGCTCCTCGAAACGAATTTGAGTCGATCATGACGCGCCAGTGGGAGCAAGTTCTGGGGAAGCGGTCGATCGGCATGCGCGATAACTTCTTTGAGATTGGTGGACACTCGTTAGCCGCAGCGCGCCTGATGGGGATGGTGGGCAAGGAATTTGGCAAGAAACTCCTGCTGACCGACTTGCTGCAGGCCCCAACCATCGAAGAACTGGTTGCACTGGTGCGGCTGGAGACGCCATCCGCAGTGCGGTCGGCTGTGATTGCTTTGCAACCATTGGGATCGAAGCCTCCGTTCTTTTTCGTACATGGACTCGGCGGGAGCGTTCTGCGGTTTCGCGATCTCGCCCGTCACATGGCACCCGACCAGCCATTTTTCGGCATACAGGCCCAGGGGTTGGACGGTACACAGCCCTGTCTGCAACGTGTCGAAAATATGGCGGATGTCTACCTGGAGCATTTGCGCTCGGCTCAACCGGAGGGGCCTTATTACTTGGGTGGCTATTCCTTCGGCGGTTATGTGGCGTTGGAGATGGCGCGGCGGCTGCAGGCACAAGGGGAAGAAATAAGAGCGCTCGTCCTTCTTGATACCTACGCCGTAGAATCAAAATCTTTGTTTGAGCGATTCCTCTCGCTTTCGACGGAGCAGAAGATTGCTTATTTGAAGCGAAGAACGCGGCGCTATCAAAAGGGAATCAAGAGAAGAATCGACTTTATATTTCTTCCGCAGGCCGTCAAAAATGTTCGCCGAACATTGGCGGTCGCGGAGAACAACTACAAGTTAGAGGCTTATTCCGGCCGGATTCTGTTATTTCGCGCCAGCGAAAAAGGTCTGCGCGGATTGGAAGATTCGACCGGAGGATGGCACAAATACGTGGCTGGCGGTCTTGAAGTCCATGAGATCGATGGCGATCACGGTGACATCCTGAACGAACCCAACGTAGAATTGCTCGCGCGCGATCTGCGTGGTTGTTTAGAGCGTGCCCAGTTGGAACAATCTTCTCAAGTATCCGCGAGCGAGCCTTTGCCGCAACCGGATCTGCAACTAAACTGAGTGCCGGCAAGACCCATCTCAAATCTCATCTTATGAATCCAACAAAAACACCAAGAGAGCCCGGCGGGGTCGATCTTGCCGCGATTCACTCCAGTCAGCAGCAGAGTGCACAGGCATTGGCCGAACCGCCAGCTGTGAAGCAGGACCAGCAGCCGTCGGGTAGCGAGTCCGTCTTTGCGATGTTTCGCAAATGGGCTGCCAAGGGCGGGCTTGCCATCATCGACTACGGACTCATTTCCGGGTCTAATTTTCTTTTGGGAATCTTGTTGGCGCGATGGCTGACGCCGAAGGAGTACGGCGCATATGCGCTGTCGTTCAGTTTTTTCATACTGGCCGGCTTTCTCTACCAATCTCTTTTGCTGGAGCCATTATCAGTTTTTTCAGGAACCCTGTTTCGCGACAATCTTCGAGGCTACCTGAAAACCACGCTGTGGATTCATTGGGAACTCTCGCTCGTCATGTGTCTGCTTTTGGGCACGGCTGCGGTGGTGACGAGAGTGATTGGACACTCCCCAATGCTCGCCGTTGCGCTCGCCGGCATGACGGTCGCGACACCTTTTATTCTCATGCATGGCTTGGCAAAGCGCAGCTTCTATCTAAGATTGTCGCCGGGGCCAGCAGCCTTCGCCTCGACCTTCTACTGCGCACTGGTGACCGGCGGAGTTTTCCTGGTTTTCCGCTGGGGACGGCTTTCGTCGTTCACAGCTTTTCTAATCATGGCTTTGGCGGCACTGGTTAGCTGCCTCATCATGGTCTTCCAGTTGAATGCGGTACTGGCGCCGGAGACCGGGCGTCCGCAGCTGCGTGCCACCTGGGGAAAGCATTGGGAGTATGGCCGCTGGGCGCTGGCCACCTGCGTTGTAGGCTGGATTCCCAATTACTTTTACATTCCGCTGGTCAGCAGTTTTTCGGGAATGGCGGCTGCGGGTGAGCTCCGCGCTTTGATGAATCTCGCCGCTCCCGTGCTACAAACCTACGCAGCACTCTCTATGTTGTTTCTGCCCTATGCCGCGCGAGTTCAAAATCAAAACGGACGGAAAGCGGCTGCCTCGCTGAATCGGAGGCTTGCATTTTTATTTGTGGCCGGCTCGGTTGCCTACTGGTCGGTTCTGATCCCGCTCAAGCAACCGTTGTTTCACTTTTTATACAACGGGAAATACATGGAGTCGGCGTATCTGATTCCGTTGTTTGCTCTGGAAACTACGATCTGGAGCGCGAGCCTGGGCCCGGCGATTCTGTTGCGGGCAATGGAGTCTCCGCGTTCACTGTTCATCGCGAATGGGGCTGCGAGCATGGTCGCAGTGCTCATCGGTATTCCAGCGACCCGCTATTTCGGTCTGCAGGGAGTGATCTGGAGCATGATTGGCGCTAACTTCCTGTATGTTGTGGTCGCCTTCATCTTGTTCGGACGAAAGATTACGGAACTGAAACCTCCCGACACGCATCTTCAGGAATCGCTTTACGCACAGTAGGCTACCGACTTGCTGAGACCGGCAGAAACCACCCCACAACGTGAAGCGCAAGATTACAGCCTCTGGAATAGAGACTTTAAGCTCTATTTCGGAGGGTCTTTGTGATGGTAACTAACCCAACCGGCTTAGACTTTTGTTATTAGGGCATTTGGCCCCTTGCAAGAATCTACAATGCCGTATACCTTCACTCAAGTCACATCGGCCACGCACCCGAGGATTGTGGCTTCCCCCCAAAGCACACAACAAAGTCAACGCTCTGATTAAAATCACCGGCATTCAAGTCGACGCAGGTTCGATTTGTTTTGCCAATCTTCTCCCTCGTGCGTTTCTCGGGGAGACGTGACTCAGAGGGCGGAGCTGTATTGGCTGCGTGTTTCACTTGCTGATCTGGACCGGATTTGCGAGATCGCACTCGAATTTGCAGTAGGCGGGTAAAGGGAATGCTCATGATGAAACGAATGCTACTAGGGCTAAACATTCTTATGCTCGCGGCCGCGGCCCTGTGTGGCGCACAAAACACTGCGCAAGTCGTGAGTGCGAGTGCCGCTGGACCTTCAGCCGACGTAAAGAGCGACCCGCAATTTCAATCGCGAAACCCGCGTTACAGCATTACGGCTGGCGATACTTTTGACGTCAACTTCGAGTTGAGTCCAGAGTTTAACCAGACGGTGACGGTTCAGCCCGACGGGTTCATCACCCTAAAGGGTGTTGGCGACGTTCATGTTGCCGGACAAACGGTGCCGCAGCTGACGCAGACTCTCAGGAATTCCTACGACAAGATTCTGAATGATCCCTTGATTTCTGTGGTGTTGAAGGATTTTGAGAAGCCGTACTTTACCGCGAGCGGGCAGTTGAACCGCCCGGGAAAATACGACTTGCGAGGAACCGTGACCCTGACCGAAGCCATCGCCATGGCCGGCGGATTCAACGACAGCGCAAAACATTCTCAAGTGTTGTTGTTCCGGCGCGTGAACGATCAGTGGCTCGAGGCGAAGATCTTCAACGTAAAGCAGATGATGAAGCAGGGCAAGCTCGGGGAAGATCCAACTCTTCGTCCCGGCGATCAGCTCTTTGTGCCCAAGAGCGCCTTGTCAAAGATCAAGCCGTTTATCCCGAACTCGGGCGTCGGCGCGTATGGAAATCTTGCCCCGTAGTGGTTGAAACGGTTTTGTCGGTCAGTGGCTTCAGGAGACAGATATGACGAATTACGAGTTTAGTTCGACACGAGGCAGCGGGCCCTTCGCCTTCACATTGCGCGATGCCTTTGCCGTTGCCTTTCGGCATAAGCGCGTTCTGGTTCTGTGTTTCAGCGGAGTGTTCTTGGGCACTCTGCTGGCTGCGCTGTTCATGCCTCCGAACTATCGCGCGGAAACCCGGATCCTGGTCAAACACGAGCGCGTCGATCCAGTCGTGTCGTCGGAGCAGAGCGCTGCGGTGCAAAGCCGCGACGAAGTCACAGAAGAGCAACTGAACTCAGAAGCCGCCCTCATCACCAGTGATGACGTGCTGCGACAGACGGTATTGACCTGCGGCTTACAGCGGCGCAAGACCTTTGCGGGTTGGCTACTGCGGCGAAGCGAAGATGAAAAGATCGCGAAAGCAGTGGACGCTCTGAGCTCGAATCTCAAGGTTGAGCCGGTCAGAAAAAGCAACCTGATCAGTATCAGCTATGAATCCAGCAATCCAAAACAGGCCGCGGCGGTGTTGTCGACTCTGGCCAAAGCTTATATCGACAAGCATCTTGAAGTTCACCGTCCGCCCGGGCAACTGAAGTTCTTCGAGCAGGAGACCGAACTCTACCGCCAGGATCTCGACAAGGCCGAGAACCAACTCAAGCAATTTGCTCAAGAACAAGGTGGCGTTGCGCCACTGCTTGCCAGGGATATCACGCTGCAAAAGCTGAACGATTTCAATGCGAGCTTGCAGTCGACCCGAGCAGACTTGGCAGCCACGGAGCATCGGATCCACGATCTCGAGAAACAGTCAGGCAGTACTCCCGAACGTTTGACTACGCAGGTGAAGGAGTCTGATGACGCCAGCGTTTTGCAGGGACTGAAGAGTGCTCTGCTCACGCTCGAATTGAAGCGCACGGAATTGCTGACCAAGTACCAGCCGAGCTACCGCCTGGTGCAAGAGGTGGACAAGCAGATTGCAGACACGCGCGATTCGATTGCCAGCGAAGAGAGCAAGCCACTGCGCGACGCCGTGACCGACCAGAATCCGACCTACTCCTGGATTGGAACGGAATTGGCCAAGGCCAAGGCCGATTACAGCGGGATGCAGGCCCGGGAAGCGGCGACTCAGGCGATCGTCACCATGTATCAGAACAATGCCCGCCAGTTGGAAGAAAAGGATCTGGCGCAGCATGATCTTGCCAGAACGGCCAAAGCCGACGAAGACAACTATTTACTTTATCTGCGAAAAAGGGAGGAAGCCCGCATGGCAGATGCACTCGACGAGCAGCGCATTCTCAATGTCGCCATCGTCGATAACCCTTCGGTACCCTCTTTGCCCACAGGGAATCGATTGCAATACGCCTTGCTCGGTCTTCTGCTCGCGTCCACCCTCAGCGTTGGCGTTGTTTTTACCATTGAGTACCTCGATCCTTCGTTGCGGACGCCGTCGGAAGTCATGTCGGAGTTAAACATTCCTGTACTGGCGGCTGTACCGCAGAGAAGTGTCTACAGCGGCAAGGTCAATATTGGCCATGCCGGGAACGGCAATGGCAACGGGAACGGCCGGAACGGGAACTATGGATCTCAGTCTCACACTATGCCCGGGACGGTGACGGCGATTATGGACTCCATGGAAGACGATCAGAGATAGCCTTCCAAGCGGTCTCGCAAGAAACGTGTACGCGGAAGTTTTTTACTGCGATCCCCCAAACTGAACTATCGCGACAGATTTGGAGGTTCCTCAAGTTGGGCACCGATCATCGGAAAACGCTGTCAAATGTGGTGAAGATATGCGATATGGTCATCGTACTTCTGTGCTTTGGCCTAGCCACCAAGACGGTGTCGCACATCTTCAGTAAGCGGGTATCCTTTGGCGAATTCCTTGCCTTAAGGATCACAATTCAAAATTTCATTATCTTCTTAGGGATCTTGCTGCTGTGGCATCAGGTATTTCGATTCTTCGACATGTATCGATCGAGGCGTCTTTCCCGCAAGAGGGACGAGATTTTCGATATCGTCAAAGCAACTTCCGTGGGCACGGCCATGATGTATGCGATCGCTCTAGCTTTTCACGTGGATATGATCAACTACGTGTTTGCGGGAGTATTCTGGTTTTCCCTGACTACCATCACGGCGTCTGACCGGTTGGGAGTACGGCTTGTGCTCCGGCAGCTTCGCGTCAAGGGGAAAAACCTGCGCAATATACTCATCGTCGGCAGCAATGACGCCGCCCTCCAGTTTGCGCACAAAATCGAAGAGAGCCCCTGGCTCGGTTACCGCATTCTGGGCTTCGTCGACAATGAGTGGCCGGGATTGGTGAAGTTCAAGGAGCAGGGCTACTCCGTCAGCTGCGGTTTCGACCAACTGCGCGGCTTTCTGCGCACCAACGTCGTGGACGAAGTGGTAGTGACTCTGCCGCTACGGTCCCTTCACTCCTATGCCTCCGAGATTGCAGAACTTTGTGAAGAGCAGGGAATTTTGGTGCGGGTCGTTTCCAATATCTTTGACTTAAAGCGCGCGCGTTCGAAAGCCGAAGAGTTCGAAGGCGAGTCTCACATTACCCACACGACTGGTACAGTCGTGGCCGGTTGGCCCGCGGTCGTCAAATGGTTGTTGGATTTCACTGCCTCTCTCGTACTTCTCATTTTCTTGTCTCCACTCTTCTTGATCATCGCTCTGCTGATCAAACTGACGTCGCCGGGTCCCATCTTCTTCCTGCAAGAGAGGCTTGGTTTGAACAAACGGCGTTTCAGGATTTATAAGTTTCGAACCATGGCTGCGGATGCAGAAAGCAGGATGAAAGAGATTGAGCATCTGAATGAGCTCAGCGGCCCTGTTTTCAAGATTAAGAACGATCCTCGCATTACGACGATCGGAAAATTTCTTCGCAGCACCAGCATCGATGAGCTGCCGCAGCTGTTTAACGTGCTGAAGGGTGACATGAGCCTGGTCGGCCCACGGCCCATGGCGGTGCGCGACTATGAGGGATTCAACGAAGATTGGCAACGCCGTCGTTTTAGCGTACGGCCAGGAATCACCTGCCTCTGGCAGGTGCTGGGAAGGAACTGCATTCCTTTCGAGCAGTGGATGGAATTGGATCTGCAATATATCGACCGCTGGTCTCTTTGGCTCGATGTGCAAATCCTGTTCAAGACCATTCCTGCTGTTCTGAAAGGATCGGGCGCCAGCTAACCTGCACGACCTGCAGCATTTCTATTTTGGCCTCGCGATGAATTCAGCACAGACCAAGCTCCAGATTCCGGCCAAATCGGCTCCCAGCCGGGGCACCGTAGCCTTGATTGCCGCGCTCGCCTTGGGAACTGTGCTCTTGTTTACGAGCGCTGGAGGGATTCTGGCCGAGCGGAATACGGCAACGATCATTCTCTCAGCGCTGGTCTTCTTTGGCATGCTGGTGTTTGCCGTTGGCTACGGCAGAGCCCATCAGCAGCCGGCCAAGTGGCTCATCTTTATCGTATGGTGGGGACTGCTGGTTTCGGAAGAGGTGTTCTCTTACCGGAGTGATATCGCCACAGTGAGCGGAGCCAACTTCGCCTCTGAGGCTTATGACCAGGCTGTCCTCTGGGTGATCGCCCTGATCGCGCTCATGGTTTTGGTTCTCAAATATCCTCAATCGTTGCGCGGGCTATTTCAGGGAGACTACAAGTGGGTCAGCTGGCTCACGCTGGTTAGCGTATTGTCGTGTGCCTATTCGCCTAACCCCGCATTTTCGCTGGCTTGGGCGTTCAAGCTGACATTGGTGGTGCTGGTCGTTCACATCTGTTCGCAACAGATCTCTGAACTCGATGACCTCAGGTCCTTCATCAATGTCACGATCTGGGCTTTCGTCTTTCTCACAGTGTTGCCGACGCTGCGCTCCATATTTGTTCCCGATCCCACCGGTGAGTACGGTTCAGGCGCCCTGGAACAACGCTTTCGAGAAGCTCCAACGGGAATATCCGGGATTGCCGGTTTGCTCGCGATCTTATGTCTGATGATTTACTCGAAAGGTAAGCCGAAGTGGGCTCTCTGGGTGGGCGGCGGATCCCTGGTGATCATGGTCATCGCTGGCGGTAAGACCGGTATCGGCGCCGGGATCATTTCGGGTGTTTTGTTTTTTGGTCTGCAGAAGCGCTTCAAGGCTGTCCTCGGATTTGTGGCTGCAACCGCAATCATCCTGGCGCTGGCGTTGAAGTTCACTTCTCTTTCGGAGTACGCCTCGACTTATCTTCAACTGGAGCAAGTTTCCACTTTCACCGGCCGCACCGATTTGTGGGCGTTTGTCATGCCCTTTATCCTGCAGCATCCCATCCTCGGGCAGGGATTTATCGCCTCTCGATTCGTGGCCGTCATTCATCCCGATACACCATTCAGCAGCAGCCACATGCACAACAGTTTTCTCGAGACTCTTTACAACAACGGACTGATCGGGCTCGTTTTGGTCCTCATGATCAATTACGTGATCGTTCGGAATCTTTGGCGAACTGTTCGCGCATCTGCCTCGCCGGAACTCCGTTACCTCGCTGTGGGGGCTATGGCTGCCTATATCAATCTGCTGATCAATGCGATGTTCAATGCAACTTTTGGCGGACGCCCGGATTGCTCCTACCTGATGCTGATCGCAATGGTGGTGATCAGCAGTCAGCTGTTGAGGCTGTCGCAATCGCCTTCTCCAGTGCGAGTGTCGCAGGCACAAGAACACCTGGTCCCGCTCGTCGCCTCACCAGTTCGACCTTCAGGATTGAATCGAGTTCGCCGGTTTAATTAGAAGCATGTCTATACTTCGCAAAGTCCGACACAAGATAGCCAGGAGCCCTGTACACCAGCCCTTGACTTGGATTCGCCACCGCGGCCTTCGCTCGGCCGACGTGTTCGTGGCCTCTTATCCTAGATCTGGCAATACGTGGCTGAGGTTCATGCTGTATGAAATTCTGGTCGGACAATCCTCGACATTTACCAACGTTCATCAGCTGGTTCCCGATATCGGCAAGCAAGGGAAAGCATTGCCCGTTCTTGCGAACAACGGCCGGTTGATAAAAACCCATGAAGCCTATCTTCCCCTGTATCACAAGGCCATCTATCTGGTCCGGGATGCTCGCGACGTTGCACTTTCGGAGTTCGCCTACCAGAAGGCCCTTGGCCTAGCCGAGGATAATTTCGAAACTTATCTGTCCCGATTTCTTCGCGGAGAAGTGAACCCGTTCGGCTCCTGGACGGCCCACGTAGATTCATGGATGGACGCGAAAGACAAAGGTTACGCGGACGTACTGCTGGTACGCTTTGACGAGATGCGCAGCCAGCCCGAAGACTCTCTCGCGAACATGATGGCGTTTCTCAACGTGCCCGTCCAGCCCGAGACCATTCGCCGGGCAGTGGCCAACAATTCCGTGGAGAAAATGCGAGACAAAGAAAAGGTGAACCCGCAAAAGGCTTCGGCCAAAGGGCGTTTTATCCGCAGCGGCGCTGTCGGCGGCTGGCGCGAAAGATTTACTGACGCCCAGGCAGAGCTCGTAGAGAAGTACGCTGGTAGCGTTTTGGCCCGCATTGGATTTGTTGAGGTCGAATCGCTGAGTCGATAAAGACGTCCCTGCCTTGCTGAGAATGCGGTTCCTTTTCCCTGATTCGGAAGGGAAGCGATCTTTAGTAACCATGCGGTGGTTACCGCCCTGAATGACTTGTCAGAATTCAAAATAGGGTAGAACGACTCCTTGACGCCTCATAGTGTGGCTGGCATATTGGAACCATTGCTCGGGCTTGCTTGATCTCCTCCTTCATGCGACGCACGTTTCGTCTCAGCATTTTGCACGGCAACTTCCTCAAATAGAGGAACTCGGCCACCTCTAAAGCCCCCACTGTTGCTCGCACAGCGAACGTGCGATGTCGATTTTTAACACGGAAAGAGATTCACCCGAAATGATGCCGCTGCAGGTCGAACCCACAACTCAGGCTCCTGGCATTTCATTGAAGAAGAAAATTGTCTTCTCTTTGATCTCCTGGGTATTTCTGATGTTCGTTCTGGCCTGCATCGGGGAAGTTTTCTTGCGCGTGGTGCCGATGGGAAAGTTTCAGAGTTCTCCCTTCCGCCAGTATGACCCGAACATTGGGATCGCCCTGATTCCCAAAAAGACGATTCATCACAACAAGGGTTGCTTTCAGGGACTGGTCGAGACTAACAGCTTTGGCATGCGCGACCGCGCACGGACGTTGGATAAGCCTCCCGGCGAGTTCCGGATCGCCATGCTGGGAGACTCCGTGATCGAAGGAGTTCACGTACAGCCGGACGAAGTCGTGAACATTCAGCTGGAGAAAATCCTCCGGGCAAAGGGTTACAACGCGGAAGTGCTGAACTTCGGAGTTGAAGGAATTGGCACAACGCAAGAGCTTTTGATTTACGAACAGAAAGTCCGCCAGTTCCATCCTGATCTGGTGCTCCTGACTTTTACTTCGAATGATGTGATGAATAACTCGTCCGTCATTCAGCCGGAAGTTTATGGAATCCAAACCTGGTACGCGCCTTATTACGACCTCGCTCCAGATGGAAGTCTGATTTTTCGTCCGGTGCAGAAGCGATGGATTAACGGGCCCCGAACCTGGCTCGAGAATCACTCCGTGCTCCTCTATTACTTCGAGCGGATTTGGTTCAGCATCGACTACGCTCCCACCAAATGGAATGGAATCCCGGTTTTCTACGGGTCGTACGGAGATCCCCTGAGTCCTGACTGGACCAAGGCCTGGCAGGTTACCGACAAGGTCATGGGGTTGACCAGGAAAACCGTCGAGGCGGACGGAGCGAAGTTCATGGCTGTAACCTGGGCGGATTTTTGGGAAGTGGATCCGAATTGGCGCCCCCGGCTGGAAAAAGAGATTGGCACAAAACTCCCGCCGGAGTTTAATCCCCCAAAGGCACATGAGCGGCTGGAAGAGATCTATCGCAAGAACGGAATTACCTACGACTTTCTTACATCGTACATGCAGAACTATCGCGATGAGCATCATCTGCAGTGGCCCTATTTTTCGTTTACATGCAATCCCCACTACAGTGTGCTGGGGCATGCTGTTGTAGCGCAGGGAATTTTTGAGAAACTTCAGCAGCACGGAATGCTTCCACCGCTCGCGGGTGGCGCGGCTTCCGTGGCAACCGTGCAGTAAGCACCCCGGCAATTGGTCGGATGAATTCGAAGGAGAGATCATGAAATTCGTACAAAGTACAGTTCGACGCTTTGGCATCGCGGGCGAACTGCTTTCATTCTTCGTGGGCAACAAGCGCTGGTGGCTGCTGCCTGTGATTCTGAGCCTCTTCCTTTTGGGAGCGCTCATTGTGGTAGCCCAGAGTTCAGCCATCGCTCCGTTCATCTACACGTTGTTCTAGGAGAAAAAATGCTGAAGGCGTTAAAGAGTCTGTGGGAAGGCTGGAAGAAAATTGCGCACAAGATTGGCAATTTCCAGGCCCGGGTCCTGCTGACGGTTTTCTATGCGGTGCTGGTCCTGCCATTTGGACTGGCTGCCCGCTTGTTTTCGGATCCGCTGCGCATTAAGAAGCGCCCGACCGAATGGCTGGATCATCCCGACGAGCCCACGGATATGGCGTGGGCCAGAAAGCAATAACCTTGTACATTCTAGGAATTTCCTGTTACTACCACGACGCGGCGGCGGTGCTGTTGCGGGATGGCCAATTGGTGGCGGCTGCGGAAGAAGAACGCTTCACGCGGATCAAGCACGATTTCAACTATCCCAAGCAGGCCATCAAATTCTGCCTGGATCAGGCTGGAATTCAGGGCAGCGATCTCGATTACGTAGTTTTCTTCGAGAAGCCGTTTCGCAAACTGGACCGCATCCTCATGTCGGTGCTGCAAACCTACCCGCAATCGTGGAAGGTCTTCCGCGAGTCCATGGTCACCTGGATCGTCGACAAGCTGTGGGTAGCCTCGACCTTGCAGATCGAACTGGGAGTGAGTAAGGACAAGATTCTTTTCAGCGAACATCACCTTTCCCACGCCGCCAGCGCGTATCTATGTTCGCCCTTTAACGAGGCTGCGATCCTGACCGTCGACGGAGTCGGCGAGTGGATTACCGCGACCTGCGGCGTAGGGCGGGGAAATGAAATCAAGCTGACCAAGCAGATCGACTTCCCGCACTCGATCGGTTTGCTCTACAGCGCATTCACTGCTTTTCTCGGCTTCGAAGTAAATGAAGGCGAATACAAAGTGATGGGCATGTCGTCGTACGGCCAGCCTCGCTACGTCGACAAAGTGTGGAAGATGGTTCACCAGAACCAGGATGGATCGTTCGCCCTGGACATGGACTACTTCAGTTTCCATCATTCGACCGACAGAACGTACAGCCGAAAATTTTCCGCCCTCTTCGGCGAGCCGCGCCCGCCAAAGATGCTGTTCTTCACGGAAGGCACGGGCTTTCCGCAGTATTTTGGAACTCCGCCGACAAACTTCAAAGAACTGTCGGATCAGAATCAGCACTATGCCGATATCGCGGCTAGCATTCAGAAAGTAACAGAAGAACTGTTACTCGGCATGGCGCGGAATCTTCACAAAACCACCGGCCTCAAGAAACTCTGCATGGCCGGCGGCGTTGCACTGAACAGCGTGGCCAACACCCGCATCCTGAACGAAACCCCCTTCGACGAGCTATACATTCAGCCCGCGGCCGGGGACGGAGGCGGTGCGCTGGGCGCAGCCCTGTGGGTGCACAACACTCTGCTCGGCAACCCGCGCAACTTCACCATGCAGCACGCGTATTGGGGACGGTCGAACTCCGATAGTGAAATCGGAGACTTCCTCAAGCAAAACAATATCCCGCACACGCACTTCGATTGCCAGGACGCGCTACTCGATCAAGTGGTGGAACGCCTGACCAGCGGCAAGGTTGTTGGATGGGCGCAAGGCCGTTTCGAGTGGGGCCCCCGAGCCCTCGGCAGTCGATCGATTTTGGCCGACCCCCGCAATCCGAACATGAAGGACATCGTAAACTCGAAGATCAAGTTTCGCGAGCCTTACCGTCCGTTCGCACCATCTGTCCTCGCCGAGTGCGCAGAAAAATATTTCGAACTGCCAAACGCCGCGCAGAAAAATCCCGCGCGTTACATGTTGTATGTCGTGCCCGTCCGCGAAGAACAGAAGTCCACTCTGCCCGCGATCACGCACGTCGATGGAACCGGGCGTTTGCAAACCGTTTTCCGCGAGCACAGCCCGCGCTATTACTCTTTAATCGAGCGCTTCGGCCAGTCCACGGGTGTTCCCATCGTGCTCAACACTTCGTTCAATTTGAAGGGTGAGCCCATCGTAAATACTCCAGCGAACGCGTTCAGCACATTCTCCAAGAGTGGCATGGATTCTCTGATTCTGGAAAACTTCATCCTCGACAAGTCGGAGACCTAATTCGGTCATCGTTTCTACAGTGATGAAAATGCACGACACCATGACGACGACTGAACCCGCTGAGGCGAAGAATCGCAAGCCCAGCATCCCCAGCTTTCGTGTGCTGGGAGTTCGCGTGAACGCCGTGCAAATTCCCGACATCATCGCCGTCATCGAACGATGGGTGCGGGATCGGGATGCTACCAACTACATTGCGGTTACCGGAATGCATGGAGTCGCCGAGTCCAGGAACGATCCCCACTTTCGCGACATCCTCAACGCTGCGGGCCTGGTGATTCCCGATGGCATGCCTCTGGTGTGGCTTGGCCGGCTGCAGGGGCACAGCGAATTAGAACACCGCACACCGGGATCAGAAGTGATGGAAGCTTTTTTCCAAGCGACCGGTTCGAAGTACAGCCATTTTTTCTACGGCGGAGTTCCCGGCATCGCCGATCTGCTAGCGAGAACGGAGCACGAACGGCACGGAATCCGAGTTGTGGGAACCTACTGCCCGCCCTTTCGCCCGCTTACGGAAGCTGAAGAGAAGGAAGTGCAGGCCAGTGTTCGCGCGGCTAATCCCGATATTCTCTGGGTCGGCCTCAGCACTCCCAAACAGGAAAAGTGGATGTACGAACACCGGGACAAACTTCAGGTGCCGGTGATGCTAGGCGTAGGGGCCGCGTTCGACATGAACACCGGCCGGCTGAAGCGCGCTCCGCTGTGGATGCAGAATGGCGGACTCGAGTGGCTCTTCCGTCTGGTGATTGAGCCGCGCCGGCTGTGGCGCCGATATCTCATCGACGGTTCCCGGTTTGCCTGGGCGGTGTGGCTGGAGCACATCCTTCCGCGGATATTCCGGAGACCGGTAGCGGATTCGGTTCAGATTTCAGAATGATCGCAAGTACTTGCAAAAACAAATTGCAGTTGACTCAGATTTCTTAAATCAGTCAGGAGACTATGGGGATGAGCAGACAGAAACGGATTTTGGTAACGGGTGCGGGAGGCTTCATTGGGCATCACCTCGTAAAAAGACTGAAGAGGGATGGCCACTGGGTGCGGGGCGCCGATATTAAATATCCCGAATATGAATCCAGTGCGGCGGATCAGTTCGAGATTCTGGATCTTCGCAAGGTCGAGAATTGCGAACTGGCGACGCGCGACTCCATCGACGAGGTCTACAACCTCGCGGCCGACATGGGAGGCATTGGCTACATCACCGCGTTCCATGCCGATATCAGCCGCAACAATATTCTTATCAACGCCCACATGCTCGAAGCCGCGCGGCAAAACGGCGTGAAGCGCTTCCTGTTTTCTTCCTCTGCCTGCGTCTACAACCAGGCGAAACAGAAGGATCCCAACGTCACTGCATTGCGCGAAGAAGATGCCTATCCTGCCGATCCCGAGCCTGGCTACGGTTGGGAAAAACTATTTGCCGAAGAGCTCTGCCGCTACTACTACAAAGATTACGGTTTCGAAACGTCGATCGTGCGTTTCCACAACGTCTACGGTCCGCTGGGAACTTATGAAGGCGGAAAGGAAAAAGCGCCCGCAGCCATCAGCCGCAAAGTTGCTTTGGCTCAAAGTGGCGATGAGATCGAAGTTTGGGGCGATGGTGAGCAGACGCGTTCCTTCATGCACGTCGACGATTGCGTCGAGGGTCTGATTCGCCTGATGGCTTCCGGTTATCGTGAGCCGCTGAATCTCGGCACTGATGAACTGGTAACGATCAACGAGTTGGTTGACCTGGTTGCCAAAGTGGCGAGCAAGAGAATCAACAAACGGCACAACCTCACCGGACCGCAAGGCGTTCGTGGCCGCAACAGCGATAACACGCGCTTGCGCGAAGTTCTGGGTTGGGAACCGTCCATCCGCCTGGAGCAAGGCTTGGCAAACACGTATCCGTGGATTGCCTCCCAAGTGCAGCAGGCTGCTCCGGTCACCGCTGACGCCAAATGATGAGTTGGCTCGATTCCTATATGTCGAATACTGCCGAGTCTGGACCTCTGTTCGTTATAGGAATCTGGCGCTCCGGAACCTCGCTGCTCTACACTCTGCTCAATCAGCATCCGCAGATCGCTCTCATGTACGAGGGCGATCTGCCACTTTTGCGTCCGCTCTTTCCCCGCAAAGGCAGCAAGAAGGACTGGTTGGCAAGATGGGAATTTTGGAATTCCGCTCTTACCCGGCACCACATCCGCACCGATAAAATCCCTGCGGTCGTTCCTGATCTCCCTACCGGCGCCATGGCAGTTTGGAAAGAGTATGCCGGCCCAGCTGCGGTCTTCGGAGAAAAGTCGCCGGACTACTTCGATTCCTTGCAGACGTTGGCGCGAGAGTTTCCTCGATCCCGATTCATTATCATCTGGAGAAATCCAGCGGACATTTGCCGCAGCATCATCCGGGCGCGTAGGGGCTCTTCGTTTTTCTCCAAGCCCGGAATTGCGCACAGAGCAATCCTCGGCTGTCACAAACTGAAGCAAGAGTGCGATGCGCTATTGGCCCGGAAGATTCCCGTGCACCAGATTCAATACGAAGAAATGGTGCAGGATTCAACCAGGGTGATGACCGGAGTCTGCCAGTTTCTCGGAATACCCTTCGATCCCAGGATGTGTTCTCTGCACGGTTCTGACCGTTCTGCAATCTATGAAGGTTCTCACCACGAATTGGTCAAGCAGGAAGAGATCCTGGCATCGACCAAGCGCGAGGAAGAGTTGCCATCGCGCCTGAAGCGGAAAATTGATCGCTACGTTAGCTACTGGAAGAAACAATACGGCGGTGCGTGGCCGCAGTACCCGGAATTACAGCCAACTTCTGCATATCCCAGCGCAGCTCAGAGATTTCTGGATGAGGTACTGTTCCGCAGTTTGCGGATACTGGATGGATTCACGGCGCTTGTCTACTGCTACGCTCCTATCCGTTGGCTGGATCGATACCGCTCGTTCAAGCGCCGGCGTTATCAGAGTGCTGACGCCAAGCAACCGCCATCAGCCCAGCCTTCCCCAAACGCCGAGTCGCTGCGACGGGTAGAAGTATCGGGATTGAAGTAAGTTTTCTGCCGATATGCGCATCCTCGGATTATCGTCGTTTACCCACGACACCTCAGCTGCATTGCTGGAGGATGGCGTGGTTCGTGCGGCGGTGGAAGAAAGCAAGCTCCTGCGCACGAAGAGCACGAGCGGCCTGCCGGATGCCGCCATTCAATTCTGTTTGCGGAGCGCTGGCATAAGCTGGCGCGATCTCGACTTCGCGGCCGTCTCCAGTCGGCCTTTGCAGGGGTGGCTTCGCCGGTCCTTGGCGGGCGCAAGAATTTTCCCTTTGTCGCCGATTGCGGCTGCTTATTGCCAGGTCAGTGAGATCGGCCGTGTGGCGCGCGATTTGGGTAGCTTTCGCGTTCTGCGGCATCCCCACGACATACGCGCCGCAAAAGTTGTCGAGTTCGAGCATCATCTCTGCCATGCCGCAAACGCCTTCTTCCTGTCGCCGTTTGACCGCGCCTTGATTCTCACCATGGACGAAGAAGGCGATGGCAGGTCTGCCATGCTCGCTGTGGGCACGGGAAACCGCATTCGACCCATTGGCAGCATGCAATATCCGCATTCTCTAGCTTGGCTCTATTCGCAGGTTACCGGCCTTCTGGGATTCACTCCGCATGCCGATGAACACAAGACACAGTGGCTCAGCCTCGAGGGCAAGCCGGAGTATCGCGACGTGTTTCATGACATGTTGCGCAAGAGCGCCGATGGTTTGCCCCGCATTGATCGCAGCTACCTCAGCCACGGGCCGGGTGGGCACTTTGTCTTGTCATCGAAGTTTCGTCGCCGAATCGGAATGGCGGACCCAGACCATTCATTGAGCGACGAACAGCGGCGCGCCTTGGCCGCAACTGTCCAGCAAGTCTGTACTGAGATCGTTATCGCAAGCGTAGAGAAGTTTCGCAAGCAGCAGGGAATCGATGCGGTTTGTCTTGCCGGTGGTTTATTTCAGAATCCGCTGCTGGTTCACGCGCTCGAACAAAGTCTGGGACTGAATCAAGTTTTTGTGCCGCCTGCTTCTGGAAACGCTGGATGCTCGGTAGGCGCTGCTCTGCTTCTGCATCATCAGGTGCTAGGAGCACCGCGCAAGGAGACCAGTAACAGCGTCTATCTCGGACCTTCGTACAAGCGGCCCGAGATCAAAGATATCCTGGACAACTGCAAGGCGCGGGCGTCGCTGCAGACGACCGAGGAGCGCAGGTCCGACGCTGTGGTAGAGCTTCTGCAAGCGGGCAAGATCATCGCATGGTTTCAGGGTGCCGCGGAATTCGGCTCACGCGCGCTTGGCAACCGCAGTGTGCTGGCCTCTCCCTGGGCGCCGTACGTCAAAGAAAATCTCAACGACTTTATCAAGCATCGCGAATGGTTCCGGCCCTTTGCTCTCTCGATTCCCGAGGAGGATGCTCCGAACTATTTCGAGTGCTCTCGCCTTTGCCGCTCGATGAGTTCGATGGCGCGAGTGCGTCCCGATGTGCAGTGTCTGCCTGAGGCCTTTGTTCTGCCGGGAAACATTGTTCGCCTGCATCTAGTGGAGAGGCGCGTCAACCCGGAGCTATGGGGCTTGCTGAAACATTTTGGCTTGTATGCTCCGGCGCCGATTCTTATCAACACATCGTTTAATCTTTTCGGCGAACCGCTGGTGGTGAGTCCTCTCGATGCGATTCGAAGCTATCACTGCTCCGGTATCGACGCTTTGATGATCAATAATTTTCTGCTGTCCAAGGTTCCATTCCAAAGTCGAGCTAAAACGCTGGAGTATTCCGGCGCAAAGGTTTCCACCTAGAAGTCTGCCCGCCTTTTCACCCTTCTAAATTGCCAGGCTCTCACGCTTGGCCGCCCGCCTCGCAAGACCTTCCAATTGCCCATAGGACGTCCACCGGGCGATCCCCGCTCCAAACGCCAAACTCCAGGACGTCAGGCCAACCGGCCTGTTGTCCTGGAGCGGACGCGGAGTAGCAACCAGATTTTTGTTATTGATTCTCCAGGAGGATCGGCTTGATCCCGATCTGCACCGTTGAGCCGGTTGTTTTGGCCTTCACGCCCGTGAGATCGAGAGAATAATCGTATCCGGCCGGCATAGCGAAGCTTGAAGTCGTGCAGTTTCCCTCGTTGCACGACTGCGAGGTATCCCATACCGCGATTGCCTTGTAGCCGCCCGGCCGCGTATAGCCACACTGCCAAACCGTTCCAGCTGCCACGCATGGGGAGCTCAAGGTCGCTTCCACCAGCCACTCGGTCATTTCGTTGTAAGTCGTCCCGCCGACCTGGGTACCGGTCGACTCAAACCAGAACGGCGTCGTAGCTCCATCCCAAGCGTACCAATAGGATCGCGCAACGCCGATCGACTGCATCAGAATCTCGAAGCGGGCGATCCATGCTGCCTCCTGGTCGGGATCGGTGATTGTAACCTTCGCTCCGAACCCTCCTTCCGAGCTGATCAGCGGCTTTCCCTGTTGATTTGCCGCGGCCAGCACGTTCTGTAGCGGCGCGGCATCGGTGACTGCATTCTCCGGCGGTTGTGGCCATTGCACGTATCCGTGGTAGGAAATCACGTCCACATACTGGCCGCCTCCTGCAGTCAGGAACTCGTTCATCGCCGTGGCCACGTTAATGCCGGTGTCGGTCACATAAGCAGGCGTTGTTATCAGAGCCGAAGGATCGATCGCCTTCTGCGTGTACGTGCTCAGGGAACTGCATCCTGTCCCGATGATGACGCACCGGGCATCTTGCGACATTCTCACCAATTGAGCGGTCGTCCCTTGCCACATAATGGGCGCCGTAGGCTCGTTCCAGATCTCGTAATACTTGATCTCGCCCTTGTAGCGCGAAGCCAGAGCCGTGACCCAGTCGATATAGTACTGATCCGTTCCCGTGCCATCCGCGTTGAGATCGGCGGGCGGGAAGCACTGCCCAGGACCGCCCTGGCCGGGCTGGTTGAAGCTGCACACTGAGTCTCCCTCTCCAGAACCGCAGGCTTTATCGGTGCCGCCACACTGCGCCCAGGGTGGAGTGCGCGCCAAGTCAAACAAGATGTCGACGTGGTTGGCCAGCGCCGTGTTGATGCGCGTATCAGCCAATTTCCAATCGAACACTCCGGGAGCGGTATTGATTTGTGCCCATTGTATGTCGCTGTCCCAGAATCGCTGCGCGCCGAAAGAAATGTTTGGCCACGGCGAGTTGGGATAGTCGATGTGGAGGCCAAAGAACGTCAGCGGGATTTCCTGGCCTACAGCCGAGCCGCTTACAGTGAAGTGGAAGCTCTGCTGGCTATGATTCGTCCCCTGATCCGTCACCTTTATCGTGAGGGGAAATGTCCCAATTTGCGTTGGTGTTCCGGAAAGTACGCCCGACGAGCTGAGGCTCAGTCCCGTCGGCAGCGGTCCGGAGAGAAGAGTCCACGAATACGGAGGAAATCCGCCAGTCGCGCTCATGGCGAAAGAGAAAGGCGACCCCGTAGGTGTGATCGGCAATGCCGGAGTCACAATGGTGAGCGCGGCTGATGTCGGGGGCATAATCGTCACGTTTGCGTGTGCCGCTCGATTGGGGTTCGCCACGCTGGTTGCCGTCACCGTGGCCCAGGCTTCTTTGTACACGGAGGGCGCCGTAAATAGCCCCTTGCTGGAGATCGTGCCCAGCGTTGCAGTCCACGTAACCGCTGGATTGGTCGAGTTCTCGGTAACCCCTGTGAACTGCTGAGTGGAGGACGAATTCACGGTCGCGGTGCCGGGGGTGATCGTAACGCTGAGTGGCGGCATCACCGTCACAGTGGCCCTCGCTGATTTCGTCGGATCTGCGACGCTTGTCGCTGTGATGTAAACCGTCGTGTTTTGCGTTACATTCGGCGAAGTGAACATGCCCCCGCCTGAGATGGTTCCAGCCGTAGCTGCCCAAGTCACTTGCGTTCGCTGAGTGTTGCTGACCGTCGCCTCGAAAGCCTGCTGCTTTGACGCATTCATCGTTACGCTGGTCGGACTGATCGTAACGATTACCGGCGGCGTCACCGTCCCGCTGGCGAGGTTTCCGGCCGTACCGATTAGAAAGCAAAATATGATTGCGAAAAATGCGACCGTTCGGAACTTAAACTCAGCGGGCTGGCGAAAGGCCCTGGGAAGGGCCTGAAGAATGGACACGGGGGACATGGCAATCCTTAAGGAAGACGATTTGTTTTGCGGTCCTACCCAACTTTAGGTAGGGCAGAGGATAGGAGCTAGGTGCCGAAGGGGCACATTTAGGCATGGCCTGCCGTACACGCCTTTAAGTCTCGGGAGAACGAAAGATTGGCGCAGGCATCGAAATAGCCCGATTGGAGTAGCCCGAAGCGCAGACTACGGACTTTCGAGAAGGATTGGCTCGACGCCGATCGGCACGGACCCAGAAACCGCGTGCGATCCACCTTGCAGATCTTCGTACGTCGTATAGACGGGACTGGGCGAGAAACTCGAAAAGGTGCAGCTCTCGCTACTATTCGCAACGCTGCAGCTCTGCGACGAATCCCAAACTGCCTCTGCTTGCGCGCCACTGGCCAACGTAAAACCGCACGTCCAAACTGTACCCGATGACGTACACGGACCGGTTGCAGTAGCGCCCTCCAGCCAGCTGTAGAGAGTTGAGTAATCAATGCCGGCCTGATTCAATCCTCCGCCAGCGAGGGTGAGGGTGCCAAAGTTGGTAGCTCCGTATTCGAACCAGTTCACGCGCTGAATTCCCAGTCCAGCCTGCAACAGATAGGCTTTCGCTAGCCATCCCGCTTGCGTATAAGGATCCGTTACATCGGCCGAGGAATAGCCGAGCTCGGTATCCCAAACCGGTTTCGAGGAGAAGCCGGCAGCCGATGCTACCGGCTCGATCGACTGCGCGACGGTGAGAACGCCTTCCACGGGATCACCCGGTTCTACGTAACCGTGAAATCCAATAATGTCCGCGTACTGCCCACCTCCTGCTTGCAGATATGCAGTCATCCACCCGCTGGGGGAATTTAAGGCCGTGTTCGTTTCATCCGTAGTAGTCACCGGAGGGGGTGTCAGCATCTGCGAGCTGGGATCAATCCCCGTGGCGGGATAGGTGGTCAGCGAGTTGCAATTGGTTCCCACAATCACGCAGCGGGCATCCTGGGCCATGCGCGCTAATTGAGGAAGCGTTCCACTCCAGAAAGGAGTGTTATTGGGCTCGTTCCATATTTCCCAGTAGTGGATCTTGGGCAGGCTGTCGTTGTTCACGTGCTGCGCCAAGGCAGTTACGAAGTTTGTGAACGCGGCATCTGTTCCCGTTCCGTCAGCGCACACGTCCGTTGGCGGATCGCACGACCCTGGAGGGTGACCGCTGCTTGAGTTGAAAGCGCAAGTGTCGGTTGGATCGCTCGAAATATATTTTGGAACTGAATAAATAGTGAACATGATCTGGTAGTCGCCAGCCAGGTTCCCAGCCTCATTCTGCTGGTACAAGGTTCGCCATTGATCGAGCGTGCTGAAATCATATTGGCCGTTGCCCCGGTCCATATCGGACCAGCGAGTCTCGGTAGACAACATTCTGATCGTGCCAAACGGGATGTAATTACTTGTGTTGAAAGCAGGCCATGGCAGCGTAGGCGGGGTGGCGATCGCCCCTACGTCGATGTGCATGCCAAAGTATTGCGGCGAGAGCGCAGAAAGAGCCTGAGCCGAGGTGGTTGCGAGAGCAGCCTTCGCGGCCGGTGCCACCGATGCCGACGATCCTGAGCAATTCGCCGGCGGCGGCGTAGTCGAGGCCGGTGTCGACGCCGTACCTCCTCCGCACGCAACCAGAGAGGCCGCAAAAACCAGCCCCGCGACCAGTTGGAAACAGGTTTTGCACGCCCCAAGATGCGATCCGACGCGAGATGCGCCCGAAGTACTCATATTTTGCAGCTCAACCCAATCGTCATTCTTACACCCTATCTCACGCGATGGCTGTATAGAAAGGACATCGCCCCAGAGTAGTGGCAACCCCTCGCAGCACAAAAAGTTTCGCCGAAAAAAGAATGATTTAATCGGATTAGTGCCGCACGGTGCAATGCGCAATCATGTCATTGCTGATTGCGGTTGACCCGACCAGCGTGGCCCCTGATAGAACTACAGTCCCTGGATCGACTCCTTCATCTCCGTTGCAGTCACTGACGGGATTCAGCGAGAACGACCCACCAGTCTGTTGGGTGCTGGTGAATTGCTGGTAAAAGATGTCTCCCTGAGCGGCCGAATTATTTCCCACCGAGGTAGTGCCGTTATTGCAGACCCAACCAGCCAAGGAAGTTTGAGGGTAAGAAAAACTCGGCATCGACGTCCCGTTCACAATGGACATCGCTTTCCAGTTGGCATTGGACGTTGCTGAAGTTGGAGTATTGCCATTAGGGTTGCCGCCGCAAGAAGCATCGCCCGTGATTCCACCGACCCCCAAAGCGGTTCCCGGTGTATAGGATGGCGAATCTTGGAACGCGCTGCCGGTACAACCGAACTGCCCTGCGGGACATACTGTGAGCAGCGGAGGTTGGGGATATTCGCAACCCTGCTGTATGTCGCTGAACACCGGCCCCGACAATAATTCGGCATTATCCAGGTAGCTTCCCGCACCGTACCAGGCGAGCGCATAGGCGACGGCTGCAGAGCCTGCGCTGAAGCCCTGCGCACATTTTGCCGCACCGGAGGTCGCGACGTTCTCAAAGATATAGTTCATCAACGTTGCAGGCCGACAAGCTGACTCGCCAATGTTCTTGACGGCCAGGCCGGTATCTTCCCATTCTGCCGTCCACGCCATCTGCACCATCGCGTATCCGGCTGCGGAATACGCCGCGGCATAATCAGAAATATCCTGGGCCGTCATGCCGTAGCCACCGGCGTGGAAAAAGACGGTCCCCTTTACCGCACCCGCGGGCGCCAAGTAGCCGTACGTGACGCCGATGTCTGCAGTATTCGGACAACTCACGGTGGCCTGAAAGCAACTCATCCCCACCGCGTAGTTGTCACCGGAAGGACACGAGGAAAGCGGAGCAACCCCGCTAACCGTGCCTAAAGCGGCCGGTGTCCCGCAATCGGTGGTACAGCCCGGCGTTGTAGGCGTCGTGGGACTCGTCGGTGTGCTACTAGAGGACGAGCCACCACAGCCGTTGAGACTCAAGAATAGCTCGAGCAACACCGACGCAACCATCGTGTTTCTGACCGCAGTTGTTTTCATCGAGTGCTTCCGTGCATCTCAATGCAGCACGACCATGATCGGCTTTTCTTTTGAATGAATCTGAGACCGACGACTAATGTCGTGTTGATGGCCCCTCCAGCATGATAGGGATCTCGGTCACGTCCACTGGACTCGCCCCGCAGGCGGAGTGCTCACCAGAAAGCTTGGCGCAGGTTTGTACCTGCCACGACTTAGGCACATCAAACTTGGAACTATGATCCTCGTTCCATAAAATCCAGGCGGGACCGGAAGATTCGCGCGTCACTTTGCAGATCCAGCTTCCACTGTCGTCTCTCTCACACGAATCCATGCGCGCACCGACCAACCACTTCTGAACTTCCGCGTAGGCACGTGCAGAGATGGTTGTGGTGGCCTCATCTTCTTCAGTAAAAGGAACGCTGTCACCACCATCGTCGTCCCAGGCATACCAGTAGAAGCGCTGCACCCCTGCCGCCCAGTTCAAGATATAGGCTCGTGCCGCGTATCCAGGGGCCTGCTGCACCGGATCAATAGGATCGGTCAGAGGATTTCGGATCCAGCCAGATTCGGTATTCCAGAGCGGCTTATCGGCCACGCCATATTTCCGCATAACATCTTTGACGGGCAGGATCACCTTCAGCATGGTTTCCGGCCGCTTGCGGACATAGAAGTGATAACCGATCATATCGGCATACTGTCCGCCTCCCAACTCAAGATAGCGATCAAGCCAGTCAATGCCGTTAGGATTTACCGGCGCTGGAGAAACGACTTTAATGTTCGGGTCAACCTGCTTTAACGTCAGATAGGCTTCCTTCGCCAGGGTCAGCATTCTCTCGGGAGTGCCAATGATTCGATTCTCCGGAAGATTGGGTTCGTTCCAGATTTCGTAATAAAGGATGCGGCCTTTATAACGTAACGCCTGAGTGCGAATATAGTTTCGCCAATCCTCCAGGTCCGCGATGTCTCCGACTACTTCTCCCCGAGCGCGATGGCCGGGACGGAATCGACCCATAGGCGCTTCCACCGGCCCAGCCGACGCCCAATCTGGGGTAAAACCGAATGTCATCAAGAGATCGACGTGATGCTTCTCGGCAAGATCCACTTCACGATCGAGAATGCGCCAGTCGAAGCGGTTCTTTTCTATCTCTACCTGAGGCCAGTGAACTTTGGCGTCCCACAACCGCCAACTACCGAATGGAACCGGGGGCCAGGGAGTGGTCGAGAAAGCACGGTGAATGTGGAGTCCGAAAAACTCGCGGGTCACCGGGCTCGTTGGGGGATTCAAACTGAGGCGTCCGGATGATCCTTCCGATATCGGCCAGCCCAACGATCGCGCCAGCAAAGACGAAGCCGAGATGCCCACAATAATCGCTAGTGCAATGGCTGACAGCCAAAGCAGCTTACGCCTCATGGACTGGATGAGCATGGATCGGACAATCATGAATAGAAAACGCATATAGACTCGCTTCGATGTGCGTCAACGCGCAGCACCCTGAAGATTGTGTGCCGCGCGTTGGTAAATTTCCATCAATTGCGGATAATTCTTCTCCGCCGTGTACTTGGATTCGTATTCGGCCCGGGCTGCGATACCCATGACTCGCACTTCCTCGGGGTGAGTCCATGCCCATTCCACTTTGCTTGCCAAGTCCTGAGAGTCAGAAGGAGCGAAATGAAGTCCGGTTCGATGATCCTCGACCAGTTCTTGCATCGCTCCCATGCGGCTGCAGATCACCGGGGTGCTGCAGGCGAAGGACTCCGCAATTGCCATGCAGAATGTTTCATACCATTCGCTGGAAATGATCGCGAAGCGGGCGTTGTTAATGGCTGCCAGGGTTTCGTTCCGCGGTAACTGCCCTTTGAATTGAATATTGGTAAGACCTTCGCGTTCCGCCTGGGCCCGCAATTGCGCCTGGTCCGGACCACCTCCGATGATGACGAGAGGCACAGAGAGAGACAGGCGCTTCCACGCCGCCAGTATCGTCTTGACTCCCTTTTCGGGCGACAGGCGCCCGGCGAACAAAGCGTAATCGCCGATGCCGGTTCGTGCGCCCGGGTCGGGAGAAACGAAGTTCGGCTTCACGAAGATTCTTTCGCCGGGCAGACCCCCTTCCATAAATTTGTTCCGTGCGAATTCACTGAGGGCGACGAAGCAGGAGATTTCACGCTTCCAGGTGTCGCGAAAGCGATGATACGCCAACATAAAGGCCACCACCGCCGAAGCGGAATAGGAATCGTGGTAACAGGAGTGTTCTACGCTTCGCCACAATGAACTCTCCAGGCATTCTTCACACACCTTTCCGTCGCGGAAAAAAGTACCAGCTGGGCAGAGCAAACGATAATTGTGCAGCGTCTGAACCACCGGGACCTGGGCCTCGTAGCAAGCCGAGTAGATCGAAGGAGAGATCATCACGAACGTGTTGTGCACGTGGACTACGTCCGGTTTCTCTTTGCGTAACAACTCCAGGAACTCACGTCGCGAATCGGAAGCCCAGATAGTTTGCTTGGCCAGACTGAAGCGCCGCATTCCGCCATAACCATCCGTATCCCAATTACTCCGGCAGTAGGTCACCACTTTATTGCCAGCGTTTTCCAGCATCCGGCATTCTTGCTCAAAAACCGCGTCTTCGCCGCCGGCCTGCTGATAGGTGTTGTGAACCAGAGCAATCTTCACTAGGTCCTCGGGTTGCTTTCCCACCTTGGCTGAGCTTGCCGGGCGCGGTTATCAATGGTTTGAGCGGATATCACGTGATTGCCATCGCCAGCGCTCAGTCTCCCAATGCAACTCCTGAAGACGAGACGGTCAACCAACCATCGCCGAAAAAATGCTATGTCGGTAGAACAGTCGAGTCAAGTCGTTGCAGCGATAATGGCGTCGTTTGATCAAACCAGGGCCGTTACCAGGATGGCAGGTTGGCTGTCGCTGGTTCTTAGCAGCCGGATCCCTTTTGACAAGTGAAGATCCTTGATGCCCACGTGCAGCCGGGCCTTTCGGTGCTGCTCGAGGAACAATTGGCGGTTTGATTTCCCTTCATGTATTCATTCACCGCCCAGAACGTAACATCGTCGTCCGGGTCCGAAGAAACGCTGACGTACTCGCCCCAGTATGTGTCGGTCTCGTCCTGCCCGCTCGTTCCGCTGTCGGAAAGGATCGCCACCGGAGTGCCCTGAGTTCCCGAGGTGTTTACCGTAACAAAGTAAGGCGAAGGATCGTAGTTGGTGGCGCTGCCGTGAGCGGTGCTTCCGGTCACAGTATACGTAATGCCGAGATCGCCGACAGCGTCCATTGCTACACTCGGCGCAGACATGAAGTTGTGAGTCTTCGTGTCTTGTATGTCCCCGATAAAAACAGGGGAAGGAGTCTTGCCTGCCAGGATTTTGTAATAACGGATCCCGGTGCGCCGGTTGGTGGCGGCTTCCTGCACCGTGTGAGCAACGGCCAAATATTCTCCCGCGACTCCTGCCGTGACGTATCGATAAGCCAGGCGAGACATCAGCCGGTCGCCTATGCTATCAATCTTGCCGCCCCACGGCTCAGGAATACAGTAGGTGTTCGCCGGACTCGTTGTGTTATAGCATCCCGGAGTGTAGGCATGAAACTTGACGGGCATGAGCGTCGGTCCCGCGCCGCTGGTAAGGCCGGACCATGTCCAGAAAGCTAGCGCTTTCGACATGCAAGGTGAGGCCGAGCACGGATTATTGGTACCCGCATTGCTGGGATTCACTTGTGCTAGGAAGTATTCACCCGCGGTGTCGGCCGGGATCGGGTTATCGCCTTCGAAGTCAGCCGGCAAAATAGTATGGATCAAGGTCTTGTCGGTTCCGCCGGTCCCGACCACGTAGCTGGGGATGTAGGTATAACATTTTGGTGCGTTCGAGGAAAGCCCTGCCACGATGTCCGTCTTGTCGAGCTGGCAAACTTCGAATCCTACAATGTTGTAGGAATGCCCCGGGTCTTCCAGGTCCCACGCGACATAAAATCCATCTGACCAGGTGCCGTATCTCACGTAGTCCGGAAAGTAAGCCGTTCCTGCGGAATTCTTGGGTAGCGCGGGATTAAGTTCGTAAACGTAAGCGTTCCAGTAGCTTTTCCCGTTATTTCCTTCCAAGTTGCTTGGAGGGACGGAGCCGTCTCCTGCGCTCACACCGAAGCAAAGGTAGTAGTCGGTTGCTCCGCCCGTTCCGGGTGCTCTGAAGATATTGCCCAGGACAAAAACTTCGTCAATCCGGTCATAGCTTGCGAAGCCATCGAAGGATGGGTTACTGCAATATGCGGACCCACCCGGGGCAAACAATGAGCTGAGCAGCTGCGGAGCGGCAGCGCCGTTTGCCGTGTTGGAAAATATGCCGCTACCCGTGGCTCGGTCGAAGGCTTGCGTGTAGCTTCCCGCGAACTCCAAGTACTGGCCCACTCCATTCTCGTTTGTCGGCCCGATCCCACCTACCGGATCCGCTTGAGGTCCAGGTTCAGTCCCCGCCCCCAAAATGCTGCTCGCATCTAACCCTTCCAGCTGGCCGGACCACGATCCATCCGCTGGCGAAGTCGTGTCGAAGCCCACCCAATTCCTGCCCCCTGGACAGGTGCTCGCACTGTTATTTCCGGCGCACCATGTTTGCGGTGGAGGCGCGGGAGCGGCACAGGTTCCGTACGCCGGTGAGCCGCTGCAGTTGTTCTGCGCCGCACAAACCAAGCTGCCAAGGGCAACAAAAACTGCAACGCTCCACGAAAGTCTTCGGATTGCCATGTCTTCCCCTAATTGATATTGGGAGGAGTACGCGGCTCACAGTGGCGCACGTACTACGCCGTTCTCCCCCATTGCAGATGTCTTCAGTCCAAACCACTTACAAGCCTAAGCGGACGGCACCGCCCGACGGGAGTGCATTATTTTGCAAGCGAGGCCCAAAAGGGGGGAGATGAATCGTTCAGCTTCGCCGAGGCCCTGAAATTATGCTGCCGTATGCAATCTCTTGCATAGTTACGGGCCCTAATGCAAGCCTCGGCCGGAAGACTAGACTACATGGCACCACGGCTTTGGACAAGAGTCCAAAGACCCATAATCGCGCCTTTTTCGCTCGCACTCCATCGCAGATTTTAGCGGCGCCAGGATGCGAATATGCTCTTGGACTTCATGCAGACGCACGACGCGTCACCGTGGTTCCTGGTGAAGTAGAGACCTGGAATAAAGTCAATTGTGAGACGGATGAGATGGCGGCGTTTTCTGCTTCTGCTGCCGCGCCTCGAGCGCGATCAGCTGTCCGTCCGTTCTTACTCCAATCAGAACAACCTTCCCCGACTTCTGAACGCGGACGGGAACCAGGCACGACAAGTTCGGAAATGCAGCTTGCCCGCGCTCGCCTTTGGCCTTCGTCCCTACCGCTGGCAAAGTGATCTGAGCCAGCGCAAACCGTCCGCGATGATTGACAATGTAATGCCACTCGCCGTTGTTATCGACAACTAGCAGGTCGTCGTAGCCGTCTGCCTTAAGATCTGCGGTTGCGCCGTGAAATCCAAAAGGGCGGTTGGCGGCAAATACGATCGGAAAGGTTTTTTCCTGCTCGAACTTTCCGTCGCCTGGATTGATCAGCACTTCATTCCCGACGGTCGACCACAGCGCGACATCGAGTTTGCCATCGTGGTTGAAGTCCGACAGTTGCCCGTCCACATAGGCATACTTCCAATTCTCGCCACCCGCCTGCCAAGTCTGATCTTCAAATGTGCCTTGCCCCTTGTTCCGAAAAAGTGCCGGAGGCTTGTTGTCTCTGAGCAGCAATAGGTCCAATCGGCCGCTGTGGCTAAAATCGGCGGCCAATGCCTTACGAGTACGTCCCGGATTCTCGTCCAGGCTGTCCGCTACATTTATTTCTCGGAAAGTTCCGTCACCTTGATTGTGGTAAAGATGGCTGCGCGCACTGCCGAAATCGTTGGGGAACAGGAACGACGGCTTCGTGGGAGGAGTGTTCAAATCCGTGTAAACCGTGATCAACAAATCCTGAGTTCCGTTACCCTGTGCCTCAAACAGCAAAGCTGAAGTAGCCAGTTCCCCCGGCACTCTCTTGAGCCCGGTTTTTTCGGTCACGTCTGTAAAGGTTCCGTTTCCGTTGTTGTGATAAACGGTCACGCCTCCTAAACCTGCAACGAATAGACTCGCGTGACCCGAATGGTCGTAATCAGCGAAAGTGGCGGAAAGGTCGCTGCCGGTTCCCGGCGTTCCAGCCTCTTTTGTCGTGTCGACGAAAGTGCCATTTCTCAAGTTCCGAAAAAAACGGTTCGAGCCTCCCGGAACAACCACGTAGAGATCCGGATATCCGCTTCCGTCCAAATCTCCGGCGGCAACAAAATCGCCAATCGCCGGAATCAGAACCTGACGTGCAAACTCAAGCGAGTATTCCCCTGAGGCGATCGGTTTTTGCAAAGTTTGCGCGGAAGGGAGATGACTCAGCGGCGGCAACGAGAGATGCATCCGCGCCGTTACATCGACCAGCGTGATTCCCTCGGGCAACGGTTTCGGCGTGACCTGAGACCAGCCTGGATGCGGTATGCAGACCAACCCGAGCAAGAGCACGTCGCCGAGAAAGGCGAGGGTACGAAGTCGTGCCAAAAGTCCGGTCGCCTGAACCCGAAGTACCTGAGAAGCGCGGGATAAATGCAGGATTGAACCCTTCACTTCCCGGTGCCTACGAGTTGAAGCGTGAGCGCGCCTCCCACTGCGTTATCGCTGACCTGCACGTACGCCTGTTGTGGAATGGTTGCGATGCTCGGCGTAAACGTGATGCTAATCTTGCAACTCGCTCCCTGGGCCACAGAACTGCCGCAGGTGTTAGTTTGCGAAAATTCGCTGGGGTTAATTCCTTGGATCGACACGCCGCTGATGGTCAGCGTTCCCGGCCCAAAATTCGTGATGACTGTCGATTGCGCCGCGCTCGTCGTGCCTACCGCTTCGCCACTGAACGAGAAACATGGAACCGAAACTGAGGGCGAAGGAGCAGAAGGCTTGTTCGCCAGCAATCCGAAAACATCGATTTCATTCTGCGTTGCGACATAGACCTTGCCGTTGGCCACGGTCGGCGTCTGAAATTTATTGGCGCATCCCATCTGATCTCTGACCTGACTGTTCACCTTCGCTTGGCCGCTGCTGTAGAGCGTTTTCGCGACATCGCCTGCAGGGTACGCATACAGCACCGCCGGATGGTTCCCCGGACCGTTCGAGAGGAGATCGTTCCGCTGCATGGCCCACACGATACCGTTCTTGGTGCCGTTAGCCGAGATGGATGGAGTAGCGCCGACCGGGAACACATTGGAGGTCTGCGCCGTCGGCGTTGCAGAAACCACGCCGTTCGTAACCGTGTATTGCTTCAAGTAGTCTCCTCCGCCGTTCCCCTCGCTCGTGACTCCCGAATAATAGATATATGCGGCGGTTGGTCCTTGCCAGTAAGCAGGATTACCCCAATACCCGTGGACAGTGCCCTCAACCGTCTGGATGTCCGCGTCCTGATTCGCGTTGTACCCGCCCATGCTGTCACGATTCACCACGTAAATAGGCACCGCATAATTTCCATCAGGAAACAGATCGCAAGGTGCGCCGCCTTTGCCCGCCTGAATGATCTCATCCGGAAACGCACCACCTTGAGTCGGCAAAATCATTGGCCCGCCGGATCCCAAGTCTAGATCAGTTGTGATTGGCGCGCGGCATGCCTGATCCTTTGGCGTGAAATATTGCAGCACCTGTAGCATCGGACTGAATTGAATGAGACTGTCACCGTAATCGGAGCCCCCTGTGTTTGCGTCAAAGGGACCATCTCCGGTGGCAGCGTACAAGTTGCCATTGGAATCCACCGCAAGCCCGTTGCCGGTAGCCCAAATGCCTCCCAAACTGCCGTTGGGCGTTGTACAGAAAATACCCACCTGCGCCAGCGTCTGCGCATTGTAGGCGAAAATCCAGCCGTGCCCGCTGCCGGCATAAGCGATGTATACCGTGTTGTTGGCCAGCGTCAACCCTGGCCTATGATTCTCGTGCAGTGCATTGAATATAACTACGCCGTGAACGCTTCCCACACCCGTGCCCTTCACCGAACCGGCGATCACCACCGGTCCTCCTAACATTTCCGCTCCGGTTGTGATATCCAGTGCGTGCAGACGCTGCACATAGCTCGTCACGTCAGCCGAGGTCTCCGCCGTTCGCACCACCACGTACATAATGTTGGTAGCGGGATCAATCACCGGCGTTCCAGTGATCCCCGTGTTGGGATAGACGCCGCACGCCAGGCCGCTCAGCACGCACGAGATGACATTGACTCCGCTCGCAGGATTCGTGAAATTCAGCGACCACAGTACGGTCGGGCTCAGCCCATCCGCATCGAATGCAAAGACGCTATCTCCCTCCGTCACCACATAGAGAACGTTGTGCGTACCTTGCCCCGGAATGGCCACGTTTGGCACGTACAACGGCTGCCCGTACACCTGGTTGTCGACCGGATACGAAAACAGCTTGCCGAAGGTCGTGGATCTCACGTTGGAGGTAGTAAGGGCCGTCTCGTTGAGATTTTGCCCGGTACGGCTGAGATCGTTGTGCTGGGTGAAAGTGCCGGCGAATCCCTGCGCCTCTGCGGACGGCATCAGGGCAGAAAAAACCGCCGCGGACAAAACTACTTGCCGCAGCGCAGACAGTTTCATGAGCATACTGTTCTCCAGCTTATTCGTTCAGCCGTTCTCGCCCCTATTTTGCCGAGGGTGCCAGGAACCACGGCGCTGTCGCGTCCTCGGTCTTCATGAAGTTCAAGAGCATATTGGCATCCTGCAAAGAGCCTCCCGTCGTGGGGGAGGGATGTTGGCCGTCAGTCTCGAAGTAGTAGCAGGGCCATGTCAGTCCGTCTTCACGCGCGATCAGACCGTTAGCCCAAATATAAGGTCCCCACGCCACCCAGGGAGCCACGACCGGGCCGTTCGCCGGGTTATAGTTCATGGCGGCGACGCCGTTCAGTTGGTCCTCAATCATTCCTCTCACGGCGAAAGCCGTCTCGTAGGCATAGGGCTCTTTGTCACCAGGGTGCGCCAGGCCATTTTCGTAGGCAGCGTACTCTCTGCTCGAAAAGAACGCCAGCTTCAAGTTAGGGAACTCCGTATGCAACAACTGAGCCGCCGTCTCAAATTCCGATTGCAATGTTGTCATATCCCCAGGGAAACTTCCATGCGGGTTGGCGTCGACGGATTCCACCCACGCCGCCACTACCTGCTTAGCCGTGACGCCGGACTGCGGCAGGAAGTAATTAAACGTATCCACCCAGGCTGGACTCTTGAGGTTGGCCCAATCCACGGCCCCGAGGCGTGGCTGAGCACCCGGCACAAGGACCAGGTTCGGATTGACGGAAGGGTCAGCTCCGGCGTTTTGCATGAACTTTTGGTAGGTATCAAACGCTATCGACATGCCCATCGATATCAACGCATACTTGCCACTCGGATCGGGATTTCCGTTTGCATCCAGAGGCCGAATGGATTGCGCTAAACTTACGCCGTCCGCGTCGTGGCTGGAGGGCATCACATTGCTGCCGTTCAAATAGAGTCCGCCTTCAGCGCCTAGATAGGTTCCAGTTCCCAGATCCGTGAGCGGAATCATCGGCGTGGTGGTTCCAGTTACATCCCAATCGATATTGTTGCAATTCGCACCCGTCGGCTTCTGAACTGGCAGTGTCAACTGCAACGTCGCTGAGTTCGAGCTTGAATCTGTGGCGGTCACGGAGAACGGGTAATTCCCCACGGGCTCCGTAGAAGCCAAAGTCCCGGTGATACTGCCCGTGCTGGATAGGCTCAATCCAGGGGGAAGAATCGATCCGGCGGCCAAGCTCCACGTCACCGTACCGATTCCATTGATGGATTGCAGCTGGGCGAGGTAGGTCGCGCCTTGAGTTACGACCGGTAAGGTCGGGAAATTTGTGATGGCCAATGTACTCGGCGCGACTGCGGTCCCGTAGAGGGTGACCCCGGTTGGGGGCCAATTATTTGAAGTCGCAACCAGCGTGCCATTGAAGGATCCAGCAAACGATGGCGAGAACGTCACCGGGAACGTAAGAGATCCTCCGGCTTTGAGATTCTCTTGCCCGGAGAAAGCTACCGAAAAGGGCGGGTTCGCGTAAACGTCGGAAATGGTCACGCCTTTCGTACCCGTGTTTTTCAAGGTGACACTCTGAGGCGCGCTCGTCGTTCCTAAAGAAACATTGCTGAAGGTCAGCGAAGAATCGCTCCAGCTGGGAACTGCATCGGCAGCAAAACCTGTGCCGCTCATCGAGACCACGATCGGGCTATAACCCTCCACGTTCACGGTCGCGGTACCGGTGTAGGTTTGGGCGGCTGCGGGAGCAAATCTGATTTCAAAGATCATGTTTGTTCCCTCTGTGAGATTGACCGGTGCCCAGCCGCCGAGAAAAAGAAATTCGGGAGTCGTTGGCATGGTGAAGCTCGTGACTTGTACGACCGGGCTGCAGAGGTTCACGACTTCAATGTCGTGGGTCAGGGTCGTGGTCCCAACCGCTACTTTCCCAAAGTTGATCGTATAGTTCGCTGGAGTGATAGCCAGGCAACTCTGCGCGGTTGCCGGCGCACTCAGCACCGACCCGATCACGAAGCAACTCAACGCGAGTTCGAACCACTTGAAGCGAGTGAACATTTGTCAATCCCCTTTTTGGCAAGTCGTAGTTCAACGCTGCCCAGAGTAGTACCGGAGGTTTGCTATGAATTCGAATCGATCCCATCAAGGACTCAAGACGGAACCGGCACAATTCGTCTGAAAGTGCAATGAGTTACGCATTCACTCTGGAAGAAGTCTTGATAGGGAGATTGTGGGGGACCGGTCTTACACGCGCCCCAGTCTGCCTTTCAAACGGGATGGTGTCAAGATGAATTAACTTGCAATCTTCGATCGCAGCTTGGTTGGGCTGGCTGGAAGCATCAACGTTGAGAAGAAGCGGCGCTCCTCGGGCCGTCGCGTGTGCAATTTCCTTCACTCGCCATGCAGCGGGAAATGCCCATTTTTCCTTGACAAGCTAAAGCCGATACACCACAATAGCGCACGTTGTCCCTCCCCGCAGGACCCTGAATTTTAATGAATAACCCCATTTGTACCCCCGTGCCAACTGACTCAAATTGTGCTTCCTGACGGTGTGAAGAAGAGGAAAAGATGAAGGCATTCCAGCGCCACGTTATTGTTTCCATTGCAATCTTTGCCTGCACGGCAACCCTGAGCGCCCAGACAAACGTGCTGACTTGGCGCAACAATATTGGGCGCGACGGTCTGAACGCTACCGAGACGGTTCTGAACCAAACCAACGTGAACTCTACCCAGTTCGGCAAGATCTGCTCCGCGGTTTTCGATGGTCAGATCTATGCTCAACCGTTGGTCGTTTCGAGGGGCGGCCAAAACACGGTCTACTTGGCCACGCAGAATGACTCGGTTTACGCCGTGAACGCTACAAACTGCAGCGTGATCAACAGTGTGTCGCTGCTTGAGCCGACCGAAGAACCGGTTCAGTGCGCGGATGTGGGAGGAGCGAAGTGCAAAACTGTCAGTCCTGCTTTCGGGATTCTGGGAACTCCGGTGATCGATCCGACCACGAACACGCTTTATGTGGTCAGCGAAAGTGAGTTAACCACGGGGCAATGCGTCGCCGGTACGAAGCGGAAACCAAGCAATTGCTTCATTCATCGCTTGCACGCCCTGAACTTTACAACGTTTGCTGAAAAGTACGATGGCCCCGTGGCGATTGCCGGCAGCTATCAGAACATTTCGTTCACCTCTTACAATCACATTCAACGTCCCGGACTGCTCGAGCTAACTGGCGCCATGCCAAATGGCGACAGTGGAATCTACATCGGATTTTCTGAGGCGGATGGCGGCGGAACCCCGGGCCTGAGCATACCTCACGGTTGGATATTGGGATACGACGCCAAGAATCTTAAGGCTGCGCCCTACGTGTGGAGCAGTACTCCGAACGGCGAAGGCGGCGGGGTTTGGGCGAGTGGCGCAGGATTGGCTGCGGGACTTGATTCGCCGGGCGGCTCAAACTACATCTACTTCACCACCGGGGATGGCGATTTTACCGCGAACACCGGTGGATCTGACTACGGTGACAGCTTCGTCAAGTTGACCCCTAGCCTGGTACCGGCTTCCTACTTCACGCCTTTCGCGCAGGCTTGCATGAACCCCGCGGACTTGGATTTTGGCTCCAGCGGCGTGATGCTGCTCCCCAATAGCGGTTCCATCTACTACGCCATAGCTGCCAGCAAGCTGGGCGATATTTTTGTCATGAACCGGGCAGATCCCGGAGGATATACCCCGCCAACGAATTCTACTTGCCCGGCTACAGGGACCAATGCGAATGCTCAGTATTTCCTTGGCTCCTCTCACCAGTACTACACGACGCCCGGGTATTGGAATTCGCAGATGTATGCCATACCGATGTTTGGCAGCATGACCAAGTATCAGCTCAATTCTCCTGCATGCCCGTCGGTCTTGGTTTGCACTACCAACACTGTGCATACCGCCGTTAGTTTCGAGTACGGAACCAACCTCTCGCTTTCCGCTTCAGGTACCGCCGCTGGAACCGGCATTGCGTGGGCTGCATTGGGCAATGGCTGGCCGACCGCGACCACTCCCGCGCCAGTCACGCTGTACGCCTTTGACGCCGAACACGCTGTTTCCAAGTCCATTCCGATGCTGTGGAATAGCAGCCAGTGTCCCACCCGGGACCAGACCGGAAACTCAACCAAGTTTGTCGTGCCCACGATTGCCAACGGAATGGTCTATCTAGGCTCGATGGATCCGACCGACACCACCAATACCCGGGGAAGACTGGACGTGTTCGGCTTAACCAGCGCTCCTTGCAACTAGGAAATAGCCGCTCCATGCAACTGGGGAATAACGGCGAGCGCTGGTAATCTGATTCGGCTAAGGGTGAATGCAGCCGCGAACGCTGCTCGTGACTCTTTTCGAAAATATCAAGCGCACCCTCTTCGCGGTGTTATCGCGGACTGGAGTCGCGGGCTATTCCTGCGTACCCGTTTTTGGGTTCCTTCGTGCCTCGGTTGCTGTCGTCAGAAATGGCCCGCTCGTCGTGGTCATCGACCGCAGCGATGGACGGGGACTTTCGTTTCCGGGCGGTCTTGCCTGGCCATGGGAGACATCTGAAGAGGCGATGCGGCGAGAATTACTCGAAGAGACCGGCCTGCAGATCGAGAAAGCTTCGCCACTCTTCGAGTATCGAACTTCAGCCGACGTTCCCTGCATCCTTAGCGTCTTCGACGCAGAAACCACCGGCAATCTCGCCGACTCCTGGGAAGGATCCCCTCTCTGGCTTCCTCTCGCTGAAATCCAGGCGTCGTTGCTTCCCAGTCAGAAAGAAATCGTAGATCGGATTCTTGCGGGTCCACGCAGTCAATCCTGATCGACGCCGCATCCAGTGCACCTGAGCAAAAGCCCTGCAGTGTGCGCCATCCGAGCCTGCCGGTACTTTCTTCTCCATTGCACGAGATTTCCAGCGAGTATAGACTCCGCGAACGGCTCTGCCGCTGGCAAACTCGCTTTTTGTCTCGGGGGAAATTAGAGGAGGAATGTAGTGAAAACAACGCTTTCCGCGGTCGCGCTATTTTTGTCGCTCACTCTCACGGCATTCGCGGCTAACTCGAAAAAGCCCGCTATATCTCAGCACCGTGCCGGAGACCCATCCATCCTTCTTCAGGAACCTGAGAACAATCCCCACTCGGTTCCACCTTCTTTGTGCAGCCCTTGTTTGTTTTACGGCGGCGATCTTAATCCCGGCGACATCAACTCCGTTGGCTTCTCGGATGAGAACACTCTCCTGATCCTTGGCGGCTCCAGCACCTATGCGGCCGTGAATATCCCTACCGGGGTTACAGCCACGGTCTACGGGATCCTGTTCAACGTCCAGGCCGATGCCGCATTCGACCCCATCACGGCCAGCTATGACATCCGCACGGGCGTTGCTGATGCCGACGGCGGCACCAGCATTGCCTCCGGCAGCGGCACCGCTGTGATTCAGCCCACGGGCCGCAATTTCATCGGCCTCAACGAGTACACCGTTGCGGTGTCGTGGTCAACACCGGTAACCCTTACGCCAGGAGAATACTGGTTCAACCTCACCCCGCAGTGTCTCAACACGCTCGATGGCAGCTGCAGCGTCTTCCGGCAGTTTGTCTCCAACACCACGCAGGGAGCCAATGACATCCACGGCAACTGGCAGCCAGTTCACGAAACGTTCCTGAACTCCTTGTTCTTCGGCGTGGCCTGGACCAATTGGTGCGACGCAAGCCTGGGATTCAACCCGACCCAATGCGGCTATGCGTCGTTTGGTCTGCGCGGAACTAAGTAGCCGATGATTTCCGTTGCCTGGACATTGCCAGAAGCGTTCCAGCGCGTCGTGCAGGACCGTTGATTCTGACAGCAAGAAATTTGAACAGGAGGAATCGAGTGAAAACAACGATTTTGGCAGCGACCTTCGTGGTAGCGCTTACCCTCTCAGCATCGGCGGCAAAGAAGCCGGCTCCCTCTCAGCATCTTGCCGGCAGTGACGAAGCATCCGCGGTCGCCGCCCAGGGTATTCCGCCAACTCTATGCGACCCATGCTTGTTCTACGGTGGAGATATCGATCCGGCCAACGCGAACGCTGTCGGACTGTCGGACGAGAATACTCTTCTTATTCTGGGAGGCAGTTCCACCTACGCCTCGTTCACTTTCAAGGGAGTTTCGGCGAGCGTGACCGGAATTGTTTTCAACATCCAGACCGACGCGAACTTCGATCCGCAAACTGCCACGTATGACGTCCGAACCGGTGTCACCGAAGGTAATGGAGGCACCAGCATCGCTTCCGGAACCTCGAACATTAGCGTCGCCGCGACAGGGCGGAACTTTCTCGGTCTGAACGAGTACACGGTGGCAGTTCAGCTCTCCGCTCCGCTCTTGATTGCTCCCGGCGAATATTGGTTCAACCTTACTCCGGCCTGTACCAATGGCGAGCAGGACGGCAGTTGCAGCGTCGGTAGAATATTGCTCTCGAACACAACCAACCGGACCAACAACGTCCACGGTGGGGCTCAGGTAGAGGATCAGATGTTCGTGAATTCGAGCTTCTTCGGCTTCGCTTACGCGAACTGGTGCGATTCAACCTTCGGGCTCAACCTTCATCAATGTGCCAGGGCTTCCTTCGGCCTTATCGGATCGTTGGTCAAGTAATGTAATGACCGGTGGTTAACTTTGCGGAAGCTATAAGAGCCAAGGAGCGACCCTCGGCCTCATCTTTTCTCTGAGCCATCTCATCGATACGCCAGCTCCTTCGCCCTTTGCGCAGCTTTGACCACGGCTTTGATCAGCGTCACGCGCAGTTTGCCTTCTTCCAGCTCCAGGATGCCATCGATCGTGCATCCCGCCGGTGTCGTGACCGCATCTTTCAGCAGAGCTGGATGGTCGCCGGTCTCCAGCACTACCGTCGCTGCGCCCAGTGTCGTCTGCGCCGCAAGCAGTGTTGCCACGTCGCGCGGTAGACCGACTTTTACTCCCGCCTCCGCTAGCGACTCCAGGATAATGTAGATGTATGCTGGGCCGCTTCCCGACAGAGCAGTCACGGCGTCCATATGCTTCTCGTCGACCGCGACCGTTCTTCCTCCAACTGCAAACAGAGCGCAGGCCGTGTCCAGATGTTTGGCAGTGGCGAACTTGCCCCGGCAAAGCGCCGTGATGCCAACGCCCAACAGGCACGGCGTGTTCGGCATCGCCCGTATCACCGCCACGTCGTGTCCGAGCGCACGCTCAATATGGCCCGTCGGAACCGACGCTGCCACCGAAATAAAAAGTTGTCCGCTCGTCACCACGGGCTGGATCTGGTTCGCAACCTCTTCCACCATCTGTGGCTTCAGGCCAATGAGAATGATGTCCGCATTGCGAACAGCGGCAACGTTGTCCGTTCCCACGGCAATGCCAAGTTTTTCACTCAGACTCCGCGCTCGCTCCTCGTGTGCCACCGTGGCGCACGCTAATTCCGGCCGCAGCAATCCTTTATCCAGAAGCGCCTTGAGCAGGATGCCCCCCATCTTTCCGGCGCCTAGGACGGCAATCCGCTTTCCCTCGATATCAACTCCCATGCGTGCTCACCTCGTTTTTCTTGACGCCGCTATCTGACTCTGAAGGCTCGTCAGCTACACGAATGACGAATACCGTTGTCTCGTCGGCCACTCATTTTTGTGTGGATAAATCGATGACGGACAGGAACGAGTCTATCAAAGCTGCAGCGCTGCGCCTTATCAGGCGGACATTCTGTCCGCGGAAGGCGATGCCAGTGTCCGAACGGCTGGCCCCTGCGAAGAAACGCTGTGAGATTCTTCCAGCAAAATTCCGTCCGGACGGAAACTGGAAGCAGGCCCCCAAATCCTGGGGGCCTCCAGTTGAATTTATCTGTTGCAGCCGGGGAGCAGCAACGTTTGTCTCGATGACCAATCCATCCGTTTAGGACGTTGCCTGGCTGAACGCGTTCGCTGTGAGATCGCCGAGCAACTTATGCCACGGATGCTTCTGGTTCTGTTCAACTTCCGTGACCATCTCGCGCATCTTCTCGAGCACCGGCGGCCTCGCTTCGTCATAAACGTCGCCCTGCAACAACTTCAGCACGTCCAGACGGTAACGCGGATCATTGATGAAATAGGTGAATAACACGTTCAACCGGTAGTAAACCGTGATGAAGTCATACCAGTTTTTGGTTCCCAAACGCAGAGTGTTCTCGAAGGTAGAAAAATTCTCCCGCGAGAATTCATTTTTTTCCAGGGCGTTCAGAATATCCTTGTGTGCGAAGCGCGAGCTGTTCAGCGCGATGCTCACGCCCGTGGAAAAGATCGGATCCACAAAGCGCCCGGCATCGCCGACCATGACAAATCGGTCGCCGCAGAGTTGCTTCATCGCATAACTGTAATCGCCCTCGTCTTTGAAGGCATGCATCTGATCGGCCTGCTTCAATTTCTCTTGCAGCAAGGGACGCGTTCCTACTGCTTCCCAAAAAAACTGTTCGCGATCCTTCCGGGACTTGGCGAAGTGTTTCTTCTGCGTCACCACCCCGACGCTGGTCACCGAGTCCGTGATGGGAATCTGCCAGATCCAAGTATTCGAGATCGGCAGGAAGTGGACGAAGATGAAATTCAGTTGAGCGTCCTTCTTGGCGAAGGCGCGGCGATCGTATCCATCGAACCATGTATGGATTGCGTACTGATCGAACACCGGGTCTTTGATCTTGAGCTTCATCTGATTGCCCAGGAAAGTATTGCGGCCGCTCGCGTCCACCACCATCTTCGCGCTTACGCCCATTTCCCTGGAGCCCATATTGAACCGAACGATCGGTTCCTTGGGCCCGAAATCCACCTCTTTCACCTTCACGCCTTCGTATACCGCTGCGCCCAGCTTGTTGGCGTGCTGCAAGAGCATCAAATCGAACTTGCCGCGATCCACGTGGTAGGTATGGTTTTTGTCCACGCCCGCCTGCTCGCGCTCATCGAAGCGAATGTCGACGTTGCATTCTGGCGATAAACCCTCGAAGTCATGCTCGTACGGGATTTTCTTGTCATCCGTCGTCCACACGGCGCCGAACTTGTGCGGGAACTTCGCTTCCTCCATCTTCGGAATGAAATCCAGGTCTTTGAACACCCTCGTCGAAGATGGCACGAGCGACTCGCCAACATGCGGCCGCGGGAACAGTTCCCGCTCAAACAACACGCAACTTACCCCAGCCTTGGCTAAGTACGCCGCCATAGACGACCCAGCCGGTCCCCCGCCAATAATGGCGACATCAAAATCGGGCTTTGTAATGATCAACGCTTCCTCCTGTGGTCTGTTTTAACGTTCCGAGTGTGCCTGAAAGATGGGGTATGGCGAAAATTTGTCGTTTGGGGAGGAGAATCAACGTTCTGTGTTCGCCCACTATGACCGTTATGTGATCACCATGTCAAGAGACCTTCTACTCTATCTGCCTGTGCCTGCGATGGTAATCGTCCCTCCGGTTACCAGCGCCAGTCGCACAAAAATCACCTCAGCACCTTCCCACCAAGCCCTGTTTCTCACTCCGTTCAAGCCGCACCCACATGGCACGTCAGTGCCATTTACTGCCCGGGTCCGTGAAGACTAAAGTCTCTCGAACGGTGTATCAATGCGGGTACTCTTGGTTCATGGTTGCCCCGTCTTGATGGTTTAAGTGGTCCCCCTTCGTTATTCCGAATTATCTACGCCAGACATGGGTACGTGTTAACTGCGTCCAGACCGGCATCCAAGGAGAAACAGAAATGGCTCAACACGCAGTTCCATTACCAGAGAAATTCCGAAGGATCAAGGTGCTCGCCGCCGAAAGCACTCGCATGAACAGTCAGCTCTTGGCCGATGCGTTGGCGCAGGATAGCCAGCTGGAAGTCACCGGGATCGAGCCGAAGCCAGCTTCAATCCTGGCGGCTGTGGCTCAGGAGAAGCCGCACATAGTTCTGATCAGTTCGGCGTTGGAAGATTCCGGGACCCAGGGTTTCGATTTGGCACGGCAGATTTCTACAACGGTTCCGAGCACTCGAGTCATCCTCTTGATGGACGCGTCCAACCCCTCCGCTGTGGTTCAAGCATTTCGTTGCGGCGCCCGTGGAATTTTCTCGCGCACCGAATCCTCCAAGAGTCTTGCCAAGTGCATCCATAGCGTTCACGAAGGCCAGGTGTGGGCGAACAGTGCGGAGTTGTGCTATGTGATGGAGGCCCTTCGTGCATCCGAACCGATACGGCTGGTTGATTCCGGCGGCACAGCGATTCTTTCCAAGCGAGAGCAAGACGTAGTTCGCTGTGTGGCGGAGGGACTGTCGAACCGTGAGATCGCAAGCAGCCTCGGGCTCACGGAACATACGGTCAAGAATTACCTCTTCCGCATCTTCGATAAGCTCGGTGTATCCAGTCGCGTGGAAGTAGTACTTTACGTTTTCCGCTTTCGCAAGGACTGGGTGAGCGCTTCTGCCGCCAGTTCCCCCGAATCGTTGGGGCCCGCGCTCCTCGCCCGGTCCGCAAAGCCGGCCAGCCGGATAACCCTGGCCACCCCGCCCCGGGTTTCAGCTGAAATCTGATTCCAGCCAGACGTTACGAGGCCTGCTTCTCCTCTACTGCCAACGTAGTCCGTCCGCGGCCGTGCTCACGATCGTGCGGCCGATCACCAGCGAGGCCGTGGCTGCCGGGGACGGGACATTGAGCACGTGCAGGATCCTCTCTGAGGGCACAAACTGAAAATCATCGACCAGTGTGCCCTCACGCGTAACAGCCTGGGCACGCACTCCAGATCCTCCTGGCACCAGGTCTTCGTCGCGTACTTCGGGGACCAGACGCTGCAACGCTCGCACGAACGCAGCTTTGGAAAACGACCGGTGGAATTCTCCCAATCCACTGCGCCAGTTTTTGGCCGCCATTCGCCAGAACCCGGGAAACGCCAGGCATGAGCTTAAGTCGCGCACGCTGAAGTCCGTGCGCCGGTAGCCTTCCCGTCGAAACGCAAGCACAGCGTTCGGTCCGGCATCCACGCTGCCGCCAATGCGTCGCGTGAAATGAACCCCGAGAAAAGGAAACCGCGGATCGGGAACGGGATAAATGAGGGAGTGCACCAGCGACGAACGTGCGGGGATGAGGTCATAGTACTCGCCGCGAAAAGGCACAATCATTCCTGGGGGATTGTCCCCCGCCATGTGACTGATTCGATCACTAAATAGTCCTGCGCAGTTGATCAGTGATTTTCCGGAGAATGCCCCTCTTCGGGTTTCAACCGTGATTTCGCTCCCCTGCCGTCTGATGCCAATCACTTCAGTCGACGTGAGTAGGCATCCACCTCTCGCGGCAATCAGCTCTGCATATTTATCGCAGACCACCGCATAATCGGTTATACCGGTAGATGGGACGACCAGCGCCCGCAGTCCGCTCGCGTGGGGTTCGATCTGCTGCAGTTCTTCGGGCCCGATCGAACGAAGGCCAGTAAGCCCATTGGCCTCGCCGCGCCGACGCAACTCTTCGAGTCGTGGGAACTCCTCCTCGTGAGTAGCCACGATTACTTTGCCGCAAATCTGATGCGCGATCCCATGTTGGCGGCAGAACTCCACCATCGCGGCAGCGCCGGTTACGCATAACCTTGCTTTTAGCGATCCCGGTTTGTAGTACACGCCGGAATGGATCACGCCGCTGTTATGGCCGCTTTGATGCCGTCCCACGCGCTCTTCTTTTTCCAACAACAGCAGGCGAAACTGCGGGAATTGTCGCGTGATTTCAAGCGCCACCGCAAGTCCTACAATGCCTCCGCCCACAATGATGATGTTGTAGCGCGCATCGGCCATAAACATACCTAAATTTACTGCACGATGAGCGTAACAGATGCTCCATTGGGTTGGCTGATGCTGGCAGGTGAGCCGAGCACCGTGATCGTGTAAGTTACAGGTATCCCCTGGGTTGTGTTGCCTCCTGGGTTGCTGCTGCCGCCGTTCTGACCGGCCCCGCCACACGAAGGCAAATAAATTATCAGGCAAAACACAAATGCCAACAGCAACGCTTGACTCCAGCGCCGCCTGCCCGCAGTGCCCCAGACCACGACTGCCGCAAGGACCAGCCACATCGCGTACAACCACGGACCAGCCTTCGCCCGGGGAAGCCATACCTGTCCGCTCGCTGTCTGCGTAGTAACCGTCATGACCACCGCCGCGGGTCCACTCTGCAATTCTGCGGGGCTAGGGGAGAAACTGCACGCTGATCCTGCGAGCGACGGACTCACCTTGCAGCTGAGAGTGACCGGATTGCTGTACGACCCTCCTACCGGCGAAACGCTTAGGTTGTAGGTGATCGACTGTCCGGCGCTGATGGTCTGGCTGATCGCCGAGAGGTTGGCAATGTTGTAGTCCTGGATCACTGTGAACGGAATCGTCACTGAATGATTGGGGGTGCCGCTGGAATCCTGGACATTAATCCCGATGTTGTACGTGCCCGGCACGGCATTGCTGGGGATGTTGATGAGCGCCCCTACCGTAACCGGAGAGCCACTAATTGCAATTGGGCTCGCAGGAGTGAGCGCACACTGGGTTCCTGAGAGCGTCGTGGCATTGCAGGCTGCGATCACGGAACCGCTGTAGTCCGGCGTCACAGAGATTTTGGCCGCCACATTCTGCGCTCCGGCGTCCACGCCGGCAGAGGGAAAAGGTTGAGTGACTGCAAGTGTAAAACTATTCGCTATCGTGAGGAGAAATGTAACCGAATGCGAAAGCGAGCCGGACGTGCCGGTAACCGCGAGGCTATAGTTGTCTTGCGCGGTTGAGCCCGTGGTGGCGACCGTCACAACCACTGCGGCTGAGTTGTTGCCGGGAGTTACAGTGTTGGGACTTACGCTGCAAGTGGAGCTCGCGGGAGCACCCGAACAGGAAAGAGTTACAGCATCGGCAAAAGACGCTCCCACCGGCATGACGCTGAGATTGTAGCTAACCGTTTGCCCCGAGCCTGCGGTATTGCTGGCAGGCGTCACGGTACTGAACGTAAAATCTTGCACGCTGAGAGACGTTGTCCATATATGGCTCGGTTCGCCAGCGGCGTCCTGGGTATTGATCTTGATGTTGTAAGTGCCGGGAGCAGAGCCATTCGGAACGGTTATGGTCGCGATCACGGCAACGACAGCTCCGCTGCCGATCACGATAGGGCTCACCGGGCTGAGTGTGCACTGCGCGCCCGGCAGCGCCGTAGAGTCACACGTTGCGTTGACTGTGCCACTGTAGGAGTCGAGCGAAGTGAAAGTAAGATTCGCAGTGGCCGAGCCGCCGGGAACGCCAATCACTGTTGCTGGGCCGGCGATTACGTAATCGCCGACATTAAAAGGAACTTCCAGCGAATTTGTAATTGAACCTGACGTGCCCCGTACGGCAATCTCGTAACTGCCGGCGGAAAAGCTGGTCCCGTTGATTGTGAGAGTGGCCGTTGCTGGCCCCGCTGGTGGGGGTGCGACGCTCACGGAAGCTGGCTTGACGCTGCAACTACCGCTTCCGAACGCCGACACACAACTCAAGTTGACCGTGCCCGTGAACGCATCCTGAGACGCAATCGTAATCGAGCCGGTCGTGCCCGTGCTGCCGGCTTTGACGTTTGAGAAAGAGGCGTTGGTCAGACTGAGGACGAAGGTGGGGTTTGGAACCACGTTCGCAATGAACGAAGTGGTTAGGATCGCTCCCGCCGTAGTAGCCTGAATGGTCACCCCGTAGGAGCCAGTCGTGATTCCCACCGGTACGGTTACGGTCGCCGTCGCGTTTACCGGCGAGCCCGTACTCAGATTGAAGCTTGCGCCCGGGGTGAAATTACAGGTTGCTCCTGGGATGCTTGGAGTGAAGCTGCAGCTCAAACCTACGCTCTGACTGAATGTCCCTTGCGCGGCAATTTGAAAACTGACCGGCGGGGAGGTTGCGCCCCGAGGCTCATTCACGCTACTCGGAGAAGGCGCGGTCATGCTCCAATTCACCACATGCAAGGTAATCGCCGCAACATGCGTCGTGCTGTTGGGATCGAATCCAACGCCTTGCGCATTGAAGTAGTAATCGGCCACACCGGCGGCGCCGGCGCTCACTGAGAATGCCGCGCCGTCCTGAGTCGGCGTGAGCGTCGCCGGACTCGGTACGCAGGGATTGGGCGGACTCGAAGAACCCGCGATGCAGCTCAATTCCACGGTGCTGTTGTATCCATTTACCGCGCTCAGCGTACCATTGAAGACAGCATTCTCGCTGACAAACACTGTCAAAGGAGTATTCGAAACTGCGATCTGGAAATCAGGCTTAGCCAACAAATTGAACTGCCACAGCCCCCTGCCATAGGTGGACGCTCGTAGCAGTTTCTGCCCACCGGAGTTGAAAAGCCCGAGCGCCGTCACCGCTACATTCGGAAGAAATCCGGATGATGTGGCGCTGGGAATCGGGCCTACTTCCGTCCATGCGGAAGCGGATGTGGAACTCTGAAATACTCCTACGTCGGTGCCCACATAGACCATGTGCGCCACAGGATCAATCACGACTGCGTTCGCGGGAGAATCCGGAATTGCATTCGCACCGGTTCCGCTGAAGTCGCTCCAGGTCGTTCCGGCATTAGTGGTTTGCCACACATGCCCGGGGCCCCCGGTAAAGCCCATTACTGTAACGTAGGCGGTGTTGCCGGTTGCATCCGAAGTATCAATGGCGACGCCTGAAATTGGAAACTGTTTGGGATTGATGCTGCCGCTGGGGTCATTGGTCGTGACATTGGAAAATGTTGAAACTGTGCCTGCGACCGCAAGCGCATTCGTGGTGACCCAGACATTTCCCCCGATCGGTGTTGATAAATCGTCGGGCCCAAGCCCGTCGGTGGTCGCATAGATTACTTCCGAACCGTTGGAGTTCTCGGGACCACCGGCTGCCAACGCGCGAACCACATTCACCTCGGTGCCGGCACAGGTTCCGAAACCAAGCGTATCGAAATTAAGGCTGAGCAGCGTGAATGCTCCGCCCGATCGCGGCCCACTCCATACTCGACAAGTTCCGACCAGCATGGAACCGGTTGATTGCGGATCGAGAATGTAGGGAAAGTAAAACGATCCGTCGTCGCCACCGACATCGCCGCTGCTTACGACCACATTAAATAGGCTGTCGATGCAATTCATGCCCGACGGACATTCCTGAATGGCCAAACTTCCCGATCCCGTGTCGGGGTTCGACGCAAACCAGTCGCCGGTGTTGGAGTCGATGGCGTTGTACCCGCCATCACCGCTCAGTACGTTTCCCCAGCCCGTGCTGGTCGTAGCCGTAGCTGTTGCCGGAGACCCATTGTCCTGCGTGCCTCCCAACATCGTGTTGGGATTGCTCGCATGTTGCGAGAAGCTGACGAACTGGGTCATCGAACCCAGATTTTGATTCAGATCGTCGAATTGATTCGTGCCGGAGCACGACCCGGTCATGAGCCCCGCGAATCCGTTGAGCGCGCGGTAGATGCCGCCGTCATTGGCGAAATACATCAGGTCTGAGCCCGACCTCGGAATTGTGTAGGCCAGCACGTGCTGGTCCGGATGCACATGCGCCAGCGCACTCAACGGATCGCAGCCGTAAACGTGCGTGAGATTCATGAAGGTCGGGTTAGCGCACGTTGGGTTGCCGGAATTGATTGAACACTTATAAAGATTGATAGCGCCCGCGTAGAGGTCTGTATTCGTCGCGCAGCTCGGGGCATTGCTGGGGCAGTTCGGAACCGCCGCCAGTTCCAGGTTATAGAATCCCTGCTCCACGCCGCAGCCGTTGGAGTCTCCACAGTTGATGATGGCGTTGTCGCTGATCTGGGTCCACGAAGCGCCCGAGGTCGTGCTTTGCCAGATTCCTTGATCCACAGGATCGCCGCTCGAGTCCGCCGAAACGAACCAGACGTACATTTCATTTCGTCCCGGCACCACGGTGATTTCGCCGCGATAGATTGGACACGTCGTCACGTAGCTTTGGGGACAGGCCGTCGCGCTCAAAAGTCCCGGAGCGCCCGGCTGATTCGCCAGAGCTGTCCACGTCACGCCGTCGGGCGAAGAGTAAAAGCCGTGATACCGCAGCGCCGCGAAAAATAGTCCCGCAGCCGCGTTGTAGACCACCGAGGTCGCCGAGGTCGCCTCGCTCGCCCCTCCGGAGAAGAGTGCGTCGTAGGTCCAGGTCTGTCCGGCGTCGGTGGAGGTGTACAGGCCGCGATAGGTATTGCTCGTCAGTGCTCCCGCGGTGATGCCTTCACCAGTCGCTGCCATGGCCGCTACCACTGTATTGGGCGGCCCGCTGGCGGTGCTGAATGCCACACGGGTGGCGCCCAAGCCGGCGAACGAGAGTGTGCCGCCATTTGCAGTCGAGATCAGCGGCGCCCACGTGGCTCCGCCGTTGGCGGACCTCAGAAACCCTAGCCCGAAATAGGAGTCCGCGGAATTGTCAGCCTCGCCCGTCCCAACCAGCACAACACTTTCGGCGGGATTCGAATTTCCCGGCTCGATCGCAATCGAACCGATCGACAGCGTCGCCTGATCGTCGGTGAGCGGCGTCCAGGTAACGTTGTTGGCGATGCTCGTGGCCGCATTCGTCGACTTCCACACCCCCCCCTGCGCTCCGCCGATATAAACCGTACTACCACTGCCGTCCGCCGGATCAATTGCAATCGCAGTCGCCCGACCCGAAACCTGGTGATAATCCTGAAAGCCCGTGCCCGTGGCATCGGAAGCGAGTGGTACCGGACCTAAAGGCGTCCATCCACCCGAAGACAACTCCGTCAGTGACGCAGCCTGTGTGCCGCGACCGCGCGTCGTTCGGACCGCGCGGGCCTGCATCTTGCTTTGATATGCGCGGCGACGCAGTTCAGCAGATGATTCCCCCGGCACCACGCGACCATGCAGGAACCACTCGGAGCGCTTCTCTTCGTGATCCGCGTCAGCATCTCGAATCGGTGTTTCCGGCAGTGGTTTCTTGGCGCCCTGCGCCAGCGTGATCGGCTGCAATGAAATTAAGAACAATGCCAGCAGGGAAGTACGAATTACATAACAGAGCCTGGAGCAAGTCATAATCTTCCATCGATGAGGCCAGTATCGGAGTGCCGTAGAGCGTCAAGCAACCTCAAAAGCAAATAAAGGCCGCTCAAAACCAATTCGGGAAACTATTTTGGGAATTACCACACAGTCGCGTGCGTATCAGGCCGGCTGTGATGTGGCAGTGGAGTGCCTGTACAATCTCCTCGGATTCCTTGTTGATCAAAACCTTTCGAGGTGTACACGTGTCGATGCGGCATCTGCTTTCGCTCAGCTTGATTGCTCTGGTCGTATCGGCGGGTTGGCTTTCAATCCCCCGGGTTGAAGCTGCGGACCGCGAGATCAATGTCGCTGCCGCTGCAGACTTAAGCTCCGCTCTGCAGGAGCTCACGACCGGCTACGAGAAGCGCACCGGAATCACAGTGAAGCTTTCCTTCGGCGCCTCCGGCGCCTTGACCCAGCAGATCCAGAACGGCGCGCCCTTCGACCTTTTTTTCTCGGCTGATATGGATTACCCGCGCCAGTTAATCGCCAGCGCCCAGGCGGACGGCGCAACGTTATGTCGTTACGCTGTTGGACGGTTGGTGTTGTGGGTTCCCAAGGATTCGCCGCTCGACGTCGAGAACAAGGGCATGGATGTTCTGCTCGATCCATCTGTGAAAAAAATTTCCATCGGCAATCCGCAACATGCTCCGTACGGCCGCGCAGCCGTGGCCGCTCTGAAGCACTATGGCCTGTACGAAAAAGTCAGCGACCGGCTGGTGCTGGGAGAAAATATTTCGCAAGCGGCGCAGTTCGTCGAATCCGGGAACGCGCAGGTTGGTTTCGTCGCATTGGCTCATGCCGCGGCATCAACCATGCAAGGCAAGGGAAAGTACTGGATCGTTCCATCCGAGGCCTACCCTCCGCTGGATCAAGGCGCGGTCGTAATCTCGCGCTCTCCTCACAAACCAGATGCGGAGGCATTTCTGGACTATATAAAGACCACGGAAGCATCGTCCTTGTTGGAGCGCTATGGTTTCACTTTGCCTGAACCGAAGCAGGGTACAGCTAAATAGGAAGCACTCAAATTCAAGTAAAGATGGCGAAATAAAATGCATATCGACTGGCAAGCCTTCCGTCTGACCGTAGAACTAGCATGCTTAGTCTCCGCCATTCTTTTTCTGGTGGGCCTGCCTCTCGCCTACTGGATCGCCTTCTCGCGCTGGCGCTGGAAATTCTTTGTAGAAGCCCTGGTCGCCTTGCCGATCGTGCTTCCCCCTACCGTCCTCGGATTTTATCTGCTCGTAGCTCTCGGCTCCCGCAGTCCGCTGGGACAATGGTGGCAGTCCATTACCGGTCACACTCTTGCGTTCACCTTTACCGGGCTAGTGATCGGCTCCATCCTTTATAGCTTGCCATTCGCAGTGCAGCCCTTTGCTACCTCTTTCTCGTCGGTCGATCGCAAACTGCTTGCGGCCTCCGCCACGCTGGGTGCTTCTCCATTGCGCACTCTTTTCCGCGTCGTGCTTCCTCTATCGGTTCCCGGATTAATCACAGGTGTGGCCTTGGCTTTTGCCCACACCATGGGCGAATTTGGTGTGGTGCTGATGATTGGAGGAAATATTCCCGGCGTGACCCGTACCGTCTCCATCAGCATTTACGATCAGGTTGAGGCTTCCAATTATGCCGCAGCCAACGGGATGGCCTTGCTGCTGCTAGTCTTCTGCTTCGTCGTCCTCACCGTGGTCTATGGAGTGCACCGGAGAACGCCAAAGCAGAAAGCCTGGCCTATAGGTCCTGAGTAAACAAACTTCAATGTCCACGACCGCGGAATTAAAATCCGCAACCGCATCCGCAAATCCGTCGCTGAGCGCACGCGTCCGTAAGCGCTTCGCTTCCACGGAGCGCGAGTTCTCCCTCGACGTGGACTTCAGCGCCGCGCCCGGATTCACCGTTCTGTTCGGCCCATCGGGCGCGGGGAAAACTACGCTGCTCGATTGCGTTGCCGGATTGGCCTCTCCGGACGCCGGACGGATTTCCGTGGGCGAGCGTGTTCTGTTCGACGAAAACACTCCGACGTACGTTTCCGTTGCCAAGCGCGGCGTTGGATATGTCTTGCAGGATCTCGCGCTGTTTCCGCACCTGACAGTCGATCAGAATACGGCCTATGGTTTGGCGCACCTGTCCAGGTCCGCAAGAAAGGAACGCGTCGCCGCGATGCTGCAGGAGTTCCGCATCGGCCATCTAAGCCAGCAATTTCCAGCGAAAATCTCCGGCGGCGAACGCCAGCGCGTTGCTCTGGCCCGGGTTCTCGTGACCGACCCCTGCACACTTCTCCTCGACGAACCTCTCGCCGCTCTGGACGCGTCGACCAAGGCAAGAATCATCGACGATCTCCGTCGCTGGAATCAGATTCATCGCATCCCCGTTCTGTATGTCACGCACGGCCGCGAGGAAGTAGTGGCTCTGGGCGAACGCGTGCTCGTGATGGATCAGGGCCGGATCATCGCGCAGGGCACGCCCCATGAGGTGCTGCGCGCTCCCCTTCAGGAGACCGTGGCGCAGTTGGCCGGCTTCGAAAATATCTTCGAGGCCCTTGTCGAGTCCGTCCACCCCGATCGCGGCACCTTGACTTGCAAGTTGCAGGTAGACAAGCCCGGAAATCTGGTGGAGATCGAGACTCCGCTGGTGCGCACAGAAGCAGGTTCGCGTCTGCGGGTCGGAATTCGCGCCGGCGACATCCTGCTGGCGATCACGCTTCCCAGCGGCCTGAGCGCGCGCAATGTGATTCCAGGCCGTCTGGTCTCGTTGCAGCAACGCGATGTGATTGTTTCCGCGCGTGTGGACTGTGGCGTTGAGATGGAAGTCCACTTGACATTTGCTGCCAGAGACACTCTCCATCTCAAGCCGGGCATGGAAGTCTGGTTGGTCATCAAAACCCACTCTTGCCATCTGATGCAGCGCTGAGAGTGCACCGGTTTCTATTCCAAAGATGACATTCCTTTTACATTTTCTTAACAACTCATTCTTATTCCGCTTGTAATGTCACGCTGTCCCGTTAGCTCCGAGCACTAAAACAAGACAGATAAAACAAGAGGAAACGATCATGAGCCATCTGGCCAAGTGGATAAGGTCTCGCGCGGATGTTCTCGCGTTATTAATCAGCGTAACTTGCGTGCTCTTCCCTCAAAATGCAGCCTCGCAAGTCGGCGTCTGGGCAACTCACGCTCATGATGCCCAACACACTGCGGTTTCTTCCGTGGCTGCGCAACCGCTCAGCACAATTCATTGGAGTACGCCGGTGGACCTCGATCCCCCGACAGGGGAGATCCTTATCCACTACGGTTCGCCGTTGGTCACAGCGGCTAACACGGTGATCGTGCCGGTGAAGACGGGTGCGAACAGCTTTCGCGTCGAGGCTCACGACGGCGCAACCGGCAGCCTGCTCTGGACAGAGACGACAGGCTATCAAGCGCCCAGCGCCGGTTTCATCCCGGGCCTTGGTCCCACACTCTTCGGCAAACGGCTTTTCGTTCCCGATATCGCTGGCCGCGTGTTGGTGCGGGACAATCCCGATTCGTCAACCGGCCATACCGGACACCTTTATTTCTATGGACAGAAAAACTACGCGGCAGATCCTAAGGTCTACCAGCAGAGTGTGCAGATCAACACTCCGCTGACCACCGACGCGAATGGGAATCTTTTCTTCGGCTTCCTGGTTCTCGGCTCTACGCCCATCGGCCTGCAGAGCGGGTTGGCCCGCATTTCGCCGGACGGCAAGGCCACCTGGGTCTCGGCGACTGCGATTAGCTCCGATCCGGCGGTCACAAAAGTCGCCATGAGTTGTGCTCCCGCTCTGTCGAGCGATGGCAGCACTGTATACGTCGCGGTCGACACCCAGGACTTTGGCTACGGCTACCTCGTCGCCCTGAACAGCAGCACGCTCGCTGTCATCAACAGCGTTCGACTATTGGATCCCTGGTCGGGACTCGACGCCACCTTCACCGACGAAAGCAGTGCCGCTCCCACCGTCGGCCCCGATGGCGACGTGTACTTCGGCGTGCTGGAGAATCCATTTCCCAGCCATAATGATCGCGGCTGGATGCTGCATTTCAACAGCGATCTTTCCCAGCTGAAGATTCCCGGCAGCTTTGGCTGGGACGATACCCCGTCGATCGTCGATGCCGCGCTGGTCCCCAGCTATCACGGCAAGTCGAAGTATCTGCTGATGACGAAGTACAACAACTATGCAGGGATCAACACCGGGAATGGACACAATCAGATCGCAATCCTCGATCCCAATGCAACTGAGAAAGATCCGGTGATTCCGGCTACGAAGGTGATGAAAGAGGTCATCACCAAAGTTGGGCGTCACTCCTGATCCCGACTTCCCAACTTTTCCCGGCGCCGTTCGGGAATGGTGCATTAATACCGCGGCGGTTGACCCGTTCACCAAGTCAGTCATGGCAAACAGTGAAGACGGCAAACTCTATCGCTGGGATCTGGCGACCAACACTCTGTCCGAGCGGATCACCCTTTCCGGCGGAATCGGCGAAGCCTACACTCCCACGCTCATCGGCAGCGATGGCACCGTCTATGCCATCAACGATGCGGTATTGAGCACGATCGGGAAGTAGGTTGAGAAAAAAGCCTGAACCGTGATCGCGGCGGCCGCAGCTTTGCCTCCTCGATGCGCTCCATCTCGATCACGGCGATCCATTGTCCTTTTCGCTGTTCTGAAAATACGATGTGGCCGCCTAGAATCTGCGCCGCGGCGGCTGGCGGCAGGTCGCGATGAAAACCGAAAAAACGAGTCTTCCACTCCGTCCAGGTACGCCAGCGATCCCACGACGCAGGACCAGGCTCGTACTTCGTCGAAAATACCAGAGCCACTTGATAGTTGGACCCAGAAACGTCTGGCCGAAAATCAGCCGCCGACAGGACTTCGTCCAGAGAGAAGTCTTCAATGCGCACCACTCGCATCGGCCGCGTAACGTAGCCCAGCCAGGGCCGGGTCAGTTCATCCGACGCGGGCCACGCCGTCAGCACCTCCGCCATGGGATAACGGGCCTCCAGGAATTGGTCACCATCTTCATGCAGCACAATGTAGTCCCGGTAAGCGAGGTTATCCTCCGGCGAAAATCCATACGGAGGATTCCAGAACCACGCCCCAACAAATGCCAGCGCCACACAAGCTATCGCTGCACGCCAGAAACTCAATCGGCGCCACAGGGTCGAGACGCAGACAATGATGATCAGAGGAACCGCTGGAAGCATATAGCGCGCCAGCACTGCGCCGCCGATCAAAGCCATTGCCGTCACATAAGTGAGTACGACGACGTAGAAAACCATCTGCACGGGTAGGCTGATCCGTGGCCGCTCCCGTCCCGCATCACTTTCCGGCGAGAGCATCCACATCGCCAGCAGCGTCGCCAGCGTCAAGACCCACAGATGAAGGTAACCGCTGACTTGCCACAGCCGCATGGCCAGCGCTAGAAAAAAGCGCGTGGGGCTTAGCGTCGCGGCTACGTTGTAGCGGAAAAACTCTGGGTTGCCGAAAACATATCCCGTACGCCTGTAGTGATAGAGATACCAGAGCGCCAGCGGCAGAACCGGAACGATCAACCATGCGACTCGCCGTGCTGCACCACTGTTCGATCGCGAATCCCTTCGTCCCTCTTCGCGATCCATCCACAACTTATGCGGTGATCTCTTCCGCGCCAGCACTCCGATCATCTCCCATCCCGCCAGCGCAACCGGAGCCAGAATCGCAGTCTCCTTGGCCAACGCGGCAAGCGCGAACCAAACTCCCATCTCAATCAAATCATCTTCCACGTAAGCCGAGAGGCCCCAGAAAATAAGTCCCGCTGCCGCCAAATCCACGTGAGCCAGAGAGCTTTGTGCGAAGAATACCGGATAGACCGCCGTACACAGCGTGGCCGCAATCGCAACCTGCGTGTTCGCTACGCGCTCAGTCAGCCGAAATATACCCAGAAGCGAAAAGGCGGCCAGTTCCAGCATGGCCGTACGCGTCACCAGAGGAGCGTATCCCACCACCTCCCACCAGAGCGCGAGCCAAGCCATCACCAGCGGCGGATGTGCGTTCGAGACTGTCGAATGCGGTATGAAACTTCCACTGAGCAGGATGTCGCGCGCGGCCGGAACATAGTAGCCCGCTTCGTCCCAGAAGTAGGGCAGCCGCAGCAAAGGCACATGCAGCAGAAAAACAAATACAAAGATGACCGCGAACACCAGGGCGGGATAGCTACCGGACCATAGCACTCTACCGCTCTGGCCCGATGCGTAGTCTTTCAGGGTATTCCTCCTGCGGGTTCTTCCGGCGCGTCGATCTTCAACGGATCGAGGACGACACGGGCCACAGCCAAACCGTGGGTTTCGCTTAGCCCGAACTCATCCATCGCGCTCTAAATCCGGATGCAGAGTGACTTTAGTGCACCTGCCCCCCCGGGCTCATGCGCGGGTCCAGTTTGATTTCGCCGAAGGCAGTCTCGTAGCCGTTGACGTTCTGCTGCAGCAGACCGAGCAAAGCCTTCGCCTGTTGCGGGCTCAGATAGATACCCTGAAAGTTGCGCAGTTCGACTTGCGCTTCGCTCTGCTGTTGCACCGTGCCGAATACGAGGAAGAAGTCCCACACATTCACTCGCATCTGCACGCTATTGGCATAGGATTCCCGATAGTCGGGGGCGTTAGTCAGCTTGACATTAGGTTGTGGCGGAACACTCATAGCCAAGCAGTGTAATAACTTAGGAGTAGAAAGGAAAGACGCGCCGGTGAAGTCACCCGCAACTGCCTGACGCTTCCTCGATTGGGCAACTGCGACCTGATTCTCTGACAAAAATTGTCAATTTGGCTGCAAGTTTCTGGCGAACCGTCCTGCCGCGAAAGGTCATGGTCCGAAGCTACTTTGCTGAATCCAAAGGGGTTGTAGGATGTCATTACGATCCTCGTCTGGCGTTCAAAATGCGAGACTGGATACGGTTTTCAAATTAAGTTTTACGAGTTCGACTATGACCCATAAGCCTGAAAACGCGGCCATTGAAGAAGAGATTATTCTCCCCGAAAACCTTCTGCCCTTAGGATCTGTGCTGGGGGAAGGCGTCACGCCTCAGGACATCAGCCTGGTTCTGGCGAAAGTGTTCCACGTTCAGTATGCCGAGGTTGCTCTGCTGCGGTTGGAAGGCGGTCTGCTCAAGTTTGTTTTCCCGGAGCATCTCCGCACCACCGGCGCGATTCCGATTTCCAGCAAAGCCGTTGCAGCCCACACCGCCTTGAGCAAGAAAGCCGAAATCTTTAACAACTTCGCGCGCGTAAAGCACGCCAGTATCTTCGAGACGATCAAGCCAGTTGGAGCCGAGGAAGACAGTCCGGCTCCGCCCGCGCCCATTCAGAAACTAATGTCCGTACCAATTCTGGATAACAACTCGACTGTGTTGGGCGTCCTTCAGATCTCGCGCAAAGGTTTGGATCCGCGCTTCACTCAGGATTTCAGCCGCGAAGACTTGCACGACCTGGAACTCGCCGCCGGTCTGCTGGCGGGCTCACCCGTGATGCTGGCCAATTAGCGCGAACCTTCGTGCAACCGGCGAACGAAGTTGATCCGGCTCCGTGGTACTACGTCGAACTACACACATAACCCTGATTTATGCGCTGACGCAAGTGAAAGGAGTGGGCGTGGACTCAACTTGCTCGTCCGGAAGAAATTGGTTCCGTTCCCGGCGACTCAAGTCTTCGGGATTAGGCCTTAGCCCACTGTGCTTCACTATCATTCTGTTTGCCTGTGCCGGACTAGCCGGCTGCGGCTCGACGACTTCGTCGAGTTCGCCCTCTGCAAACAGCACGGCGCCGGCAATCACTTCCTTCACGGCAAATCCCACCAGCGTAACCTCCGGCACAAGCAGCACACTCAGTTGGGCGGCAGCGCGAGCGACAAGTATTGCCATCACCCCGGGAACATTCACTTCCACTTCCGCAAACGGTTCGACGAGCGTCAGCCCGACTACGACCACCACCTACACCCTGACCGCAACCAATGCCTCGGGCTCGACTACATCGATGGCAAAAGTCACAGTAGCAACTTCCGGTGGTTCGCTGGCGATCGCAACCACTTCCTGCCCAGGCGGAACCCAAGGCTCTGCGTATTCAGGCTGCACAATCCTGGCCGGCGGTGGCTCTCCGCCGTACACCTATTCCGTAAGCACCAATGCCAGCTTTCCTCCGCTGCCCGAAGGAATGTCTCTCAATCCCACGACAGGAAGCATCACCAGTTCACTGATCGGCGGCCAAGGCACCTACGCGCCCGAATTTGTCGTGACGGACTCGACAAACGCCCAGGCGACTCAGAACATCAGCTTCGCCATCAACGGCAACAACGCATTCCTTGCCAACATCTTTCCATCAACTTCTATTTTTCACCATCGAGTGGATGCGGCCACGACCAGCTTGCCCGTAGATACTTCGCCGGCAGCGCCGATGTACAGCGGCTATTTGTCCGCTACGGTGAAGCCGTTCTTCGGGAACAATTCGAATGCTCCCTTTCCGAACGGAATCCCGGCCATCGAAGTTCCTTACAACCAGCCGGACGTATCGGTTAAAACCACCGTATATCAGTCCTACTTCACCACTGGCCCGATACCAGCGAATGCTCCGGTGGAAGGCACCAGCAACTCCACAGGAGATCGACACGTTCTGGTTTATCTGGAGGCAGGCGGTGGAAATAATCCCGCTCTTTACGAGATGTGGCAGGGAATCTACGAAGGCGGTCCCTGGACCGATTCCTCAAACGCGCTTTGGCCCGACGTATCTTCGAATAATCTGACACAGCAAGGGCAGGGCACATCGGATGCTGCCGGCCTTCCGGTTGGGCCGCTACTCGCCAACGCCGACGAGGTAATCGGCACCGGCACACCCAGCTCCCCGAGCGGTACGATCCAGCATCCCATCCGGTTCACCCTCAACCATATGTTGAACTACTGGGTCTGGCCCGCTACGGAAACAGCAGGCGTCGGAAGCTGCACGGCCACGGGAGGAAGCTCCATTTCCGTGGAGTCGGAAATTTCGCAATCCTCTCCTCCGGAAAGCTGTACCATGTCCGGACCGGCTGGTGAGATCTATCGGCTGAAGGCATCCGTCGCGACTCCCACGTGTGCCTCTACCAGTCCGCAAGCGGCTATTATCATCACCGCATTTCGAAACTATGGAATCATCCTCGCCGATAACGGAGACAGCGGCGGCCTGATTGGCACACCCGACGCTCGCTGGAACGACAATGATCTTTCATGCCTGACCAGCCTCACCTTGGCTGACTTCGAGCCCGTAAATGTCTCGAGCCTCATGGTTAGTAACGACAGCGGGGCCACCAGCCACTAGCCAAACTGCTCGGTTGTTCGCACTCGATGGATAGGGATGGGATCACACGGAACGGTTCAATTCCGGGAAAAAACGCGAAGTCGAGGCGCTTTGCGGGCAGCGAGCCCGAAGCCGAAATCCTTGGCGCCGCGACTGCTTGCCGCAGCCAAAGCGCTCGGCTTCGCTCTGGTTTAGGCAGACGAGATGAGAGTAAACTATTTCGAGCACAAAGGAGCATACAGGTATGTCGATATCCGTAAAGCGAATTGCGTTGATCTGCCTCTCAACCTTCTTTGCGGTAGCAGTTTTGCAGGCCGTCGCAGTGGGCGAAGATGGAGTTCATCTGGTTTCGGGCTTCGTGAAGCACGTGGACCACGACGCCAAGACGGTGGTGGTCAAAACTGCGGACGGTACCGAACACACCATCAAGTGGACCGGGGACACGGCTTGGGAGGGCACCAAGGACTCAGGCAAGGGCCTTAAAGAGGGTGCGAAGGTTTCCGTGAAGTACACTGAGAAAGGTGGCGAAAAAACGGCCATTGGAGTGAAGGACGTCGGCAAAGAAGTCGCCAAGTGAGCGAGATGGCAATTTGACTCGGCGCTGCGCAATTCTCAATGAGCGTAGCCGCCTGACTTCTGCGACTATGCGGCTGATGTGCGATCGTCTCCCTCAGGAGCGGCAGCTTGAAACTGATACTGCGATCCGCATTGCCCCAATCAACAGAGACCGAAAATAATTTTGCCATGACGGCGGGCGGCGGCATTGAGTTCAAGGTGTCCCGACACGTCTGGGTTCGCCCCATATCGAAAAGCCTTAGGGGCAAGCAGTTGACGTGCGCCAGGTCATGTTCAGCCTCGCGTAGCAGCCGCTCATAGTGCACTATCGTGCCTGAGATTTCGTCGCGCTTCCTACGAAGCGCCAGAACTGCAATCGGTTCGCCCATGCTTGAAAGATAGGTGAGCCGATGTCAAAATCCTCCACCGCTTGCGCCATAATACCGTACGCTTCTGGCTGGGGGACTAGGATTCGAACCTAGACAGGCAGAGTCAGAGTTTGGAGTCCTACCGTTAGACGATCCCCCAACGGGCGCCTCGTTTAGACCAGGTTTGCCCCTCTTTACAAGGACATACATCCCGCCCGCCCGGTCGTGCTAGCGTTCCGGCGGCAAATCGGCGGAGACGGCCTTGGAACGAAGCGGAGGCGGGCGGAAGAAGCGCGGGCGGTCCAAGCGCCCGGCGCTGTTCGCCGCCCTCGATCTCGGCACCAACAATTGCCGCCTGTTGATCGCCCGGCCCGACGGGCAGGGCCATCTGCGGGTGGTGGATTCCTTTCGCGCATCGTGCGGCTGGGCGAAGGCGTGGCGCAGTCGGGTCTGCTCGGCGAGGCGGCGATGGAGCGCACCGTGGCGGCGCTGGGAATCTGCGCCGAGCGCCTCCGCAAGCTGCGCGTGCGCAAGATGCGCGCGATGGCGACCCAGGCGTGCCGGCGCGCCGCGAACGTCCGCGTACTGATCGACCGCGTCGCGTCGGAGACCGGCATCCGCCTCGAGATCGTCGACGCGGCGGAGGAGGCCCACCTCGCCGCCGTCGGCTGCGCGCCCTTGATCGGCGAGGACTATCGCGGCGCGCTGGTGTTCGACATCGGCGGCGGCTCGACCGAAGCGATCTGGCTCGGGCAAGGCGGGCGAGGTCGCGCTCGAGCATTTCGCCTCGGTGCCGCTCGGCGTGATGTCGCTGGCGGAGGCCGGCGGGAAAGCTCGTTCGCCGCGATGCGCGAGACGATGCTGGCGCGCTTCGCGGCGGTGCGCCGCGAAATGGACAAGAAAGCCCGTTCGATCCCGCGCGCCATCATCTGCTGGGCACCTCGGGCACGGTGACGACGCTGGCCGGCGTTTGCGCTCGGGCTGCCGCGCTACGAGCGCGCCAGGGTGGACGGCAGCTGGCACGATTGCGCCGACATTCTCGAAGTGCGTGGAGATGCTGCACGGAGTTCGATCGCGCGGGCGCGCGCGAAGTCGGCTGCATCGGCGAGGAGCGCGCCGATCTGATGCTGCCGGGCTGCGCGATTTTCAGCGCCATCATGCGGTGTGGCCGTGCGCGCGGCTGCGCGTCGCCGACCGCGGCCTGCGCGAAGGCATCCTGCGCGAATTGCGGCGGAGGCGCAAGCGATGAAGCCGACCGGTTCGGGGCGCGGCGAGCGGCGCGTGCGGGTGAGCAGAACGCGGCGGGCGCACGCGTATCGTCCAACGCTGGCTGGAGCGCCAGCTCAACGATCCCTATGTCGCGGCGGCAAAGGCGAAGGGCTATCGCTCGCGCGCCGCCTTCAAGCTCATGGAGCTGGACGTGAAATTCCATCTTTCTGAAGCGCGGCGCGCGCGTGCTCGATCTGGGCGCCGCGCCCGGCGGCTGGAGCCAGGTCGCGGCGGAGCGCGTCGGCGAGGCGGGCCAGCGTCGTCGCCGCCGACATTCTGGAGATGGAGCCGATCGCGGGCGTCGACATCCTGCAATGCGATCTGCTCGATGCGAGCGCGCCCGCGCTGCTGAAGCGCGCGCTGGGCGGGCAGGCCGATATCGTGCTGTCCGACATGGCCGCGCCGACCACCGGCCATCGCGAGACCGATCACATCCGCACCACGGCCTTGTTCGAAGCGGCGCTGGACATGGCGGAGGAGGTGCTGAGGCCCGGCGGCGCCTTCGTCGGCAAGGTGTTCCAAGGCGGGGCGACCAACGAGCTTCTGGCGCGGATCAAGAAAGCTTCGCCGAGGTCAAGCACGTCAAGCCGCCGGCCTCGCGCAAGGAGTCGGTCGAGCTTTATCTGGTGGCGATGGGGTTCAAAGGATAGGCGCCATGCGGATCGTCATCATCTCCATTCTCGCGGCACTTGTTTTATCGCCCGCCGCTTCACGCCGCGCCGCCATCCGCCGATGCGCAATTTCGCGCGATCTACGCGGCGGAATGGAACTGGCGCGAGGCGCAGTTCGCCGAGCGACCACGACAACACGCGCCGGTCCGTCGATCTATCTGCCCAAGGTCGATCCGGCAACGCGAAGCCATGCGGCTCGCCTATTGGCAAAGCGTAATGAGCGCAGCTCGACGCCGTCCCCTATGCCCAGCTTTCGCCCAAGGAGCGCGTGAATTACGACGTCTATCGGCCGCAGATCGCGAATCTGATCGCCGATCAGCAGTTTCGCCAGTACGAGATGCCGGCCAATTCCGATTCCAGCTTCTGGACCGACATCGGCTACACCGCGCGCCGGCCGTTCCGCACGCTGCAGGACTACCGGAACTGGATCGCCCAGATGCGCGACATCCCGCGTTATTTCCGCGAGCAGATCGCCGAGATGCGCGCCGGCGAAGCGCGCGGCTTCACGCCGCCGCGGGTGACGCTTGAGGGCCGCGACGGTTCGATCACGGCGGTGACCAACGCCAAGCCCGAGGACACGCTGCTCTACCTGCCGTTCAAGCAGATGCTGGCGACCATTCCGCCAGCCGAACAGGCGGCGCTGCGCGCCGAGGCCGTGAAGGTGATCCGCGAACAGGCGCAGCCGGCCTATGCGGCGCTGCTGAAATTCTGGGACGGCGAATATGTGCCCCGTGCGCGCACCACGCTCGCGGCCGAGGATCTGCCCGACGGCAAGGCCTATTATCGCCAGCAGATCCGCGAATACACCACGCTCGATCTTGCGCCCGAGGCGATCCACCAGATCGGGCTCGCCGAAGTCGCCAGGCTCCATGCCGAGATGCTCGCGGTGATGCGCGAGACCGGCTTCAAGGGCGATTTTCCGGCCTTTCTCGAATATCTGCGCAGCGATCCGCGCTTCTATGCCAAGACGCCGCAGGAATTGCTGAACGATGCGGCCTGGATCGCCAAGGAGTTCGACGGCAAGGCCTCGCTCTATTTCGGTTTTCTGCCGCGCGCGCGTTTTGCAATCGTGCCGGTGCCGGCCGACCTCGCGCCGTTCTACACGGCGGGGCGCGGCGGGCCGGGCGTCTTCCTGCTCAATACCTACGATCTTCCGCATCGCCCGCTCTACAGCCTGGCCGCGCTGACCTTGCACGAATCCGCGCCCGGCCACGCCTTCCAGATTCCGCTGGCGATGGAGGACAAGTCGCTGCCCGATTTCCGCCGCTATACGTATATCTCCGCATATGGAGAAGGCTGGGCGGTCTATTGCGAATGGCTGGGCGACGAGATGGGCATGTACGGACGCCCTACGACCGCTTCGGCATGCTGGGCTACCAGATCTGGCGCGCGGCGCGGCTGGTCGTCGATACCGGCATCCATTGCGAAGGATGGACGCGCGCCCAGGCGATCCAATATCTGCACGACAATACCGCGCTGCCCGAGCACGAGATCGAGACCGAGGTCGACCGCTACATCACCTGGCCCGGCCAGGCGCTCTCCTATTATCTGGGCGAGATGGCGATCCGAGATGCGCGCGCCAAGGCCGAGAAGGCACTGGGGTCGAGGTTCAATCTCCGCGCCTTCCACGACACGGTGCTGCAACTAGGCTCGGTGCCGCTGCCGGTGCTGACCAAGCGCATCGACGCGTTCATCGCCGCGGGCGGCAAGGGGCCGTATCCCGAGCTGGAATGACGGCAGAGCGATGGTTCAACCGCACCCGGAATCATGGTAAATAAGCCCTCGGTCTAGCTGGGGGATTGCTATGAACTCGGTGCTCGTTCGCAATTGGTGGGCGTTCGTCGTGCGCGGCGTAATCGCGGTTCTGTTCGGGCTAATTGCCTTTTTCGTGCCCGGCGTCACGATGCTGTCTCTGGTTCTCGTCTTCGGTGCCTATGCCATTGTCGACGGCATTTTTGCCATGATCGGCGCGGTGCACGCTGCCAAGCAAGGCGAACGCTGGAGCTTTCTGGCCTTTGAAGGGATCATCGACATCCTGCTCGGTGTTGCGGTCGTGGCATTCCCGAGTATTACGGTCGTCCTGTTCGTTGCGCTGGTCGCCGCCTGGGCGCTGATCACGGGCAGCTTCATGCTGGTGGCCGCCTTCGAACTCGACACGGACCATGGGCGCTGGTGGCTCGTGCTGGGAAGCTGGGCTCTCCATCGCGTACGGCGTGGTGCTGGTCGTGGCGCCGATAATCGGCGCGGTGGTCCTGACTTGGTGGATCGGGGCCTATGCGCTGTTGTTCGGCATCTCGCTGCTGGTCCTCGCGTTCCAGCTCCGCGCGAAATTCCACGTTCTTGGCAAGCCGGTCTGACCGACGATTGTGCGGTCCCGCCACGGTCCGCTATTGTGGCGCCTGAACCGGGGGATGTCGCATGGTCGATCCGCTGCACGCGATCTATTGGCTTTGGATCGTCTGGTACGCGAGCTGGCTCGCTTCTCGGTGTGAGCAAACGGCCCTCGGCGCGACCCAATCCCGGCATGCACGTCCTTTACCAGGTTCCCACAATGCTCGGACTTGGGCTTCTCTTCGGACCGCCGATTGCCGGCGTGCATCCGCCGGTGGCGTGGGCGCTCGACCCGAGGACGCTTGGGTGCTGTTTGGCCTTCTCGTCTGCACCTTCGCCTTCTGCTGGTGGGCGAGGATCGCGATGGGACGGCTGTGGTCGGGATTTATTTCGCGCACCGCCGATCACCGCGTCATCGACAGCGGACCCTTCGCGCTGGTGCGCCACCCGATCTATTCGGCCATCATCTTCGCCGCCGCCGTGACGGCCATCGCGCAAGGAACCGCTTACGCGCTGGCGGGGGCCGCGATGTTCCTCCTCGCCTTCTGGATGAAGGCGCGGATCGAAGAGAAGTTCCTGTGCAAGGAACTCGGCGCCGAGGCTTACAACGCCTATCGCCGCCGAGTTCCCATGCTGGTGCCGTTTTCGGCCCCAGAGGGTAAGCCTGCGCCAGGCCGGACCTTTTACTGCTGCGGCTGACCGTTGTTCTGCGGCGCGCTCAAGGGCTGCGCGTCCATGGGCTGCGCGCCCGGGTTCGCCGGCTGCGCGTCCATGGGCTGAGCGCCCGGCGTCGTCGGTCCGCTCATCTGGCTCGGCGAAGCAGCGGCCTCAACCTGCGACAGCGATTGCTGGGCTTGCTGCAGCTGCTGTTCATTGAGCCGATCGGTCGCGGCTTTCTCCGCGGGCGTTGAATATTGCGGCCCGCTGACGGCCATCCGGTGGTGATGCCTGGCGTGATGCGCCGCCGGCTGGGTATCGCCGGTCTGCGGCGACGCCGTTTCGGTCGTCGTGGAATCGGCCTGCGCCATCGCCGGGGTTACGCCGGCGATCGCCAGGATCGCGATACCGCAAAGCAGTGAGTGTCTGGTATTCATGAGATCCTCCCTCATGACTCCAGAGTCGGTTGCCCAAACCATGGCAACCTTCGCCACCCCTGCCTTTCTGCTGAGCCTCAAGTATGGAAGGCGTGCGCGCGCGCGGGTGCGACAAA
>CAWALR010000002.1:0-796583 GCA_963782835.1 uncultured Acidobacteriaceae bacterium
GTTGTGCCTAAATGCTCGGCCTGCGTCCCGCGACATTGGCGCGAAATCGCTTGAGGCGCAATGGTCGGCGTATGGTCTGTGAGTGTTTTTGTTCTGATCGTGCAACTTTCTGAATGGAGGCGGCTTATGGGCACAACAGCACATGCTCCTCAGGTGATAAGCAGTGGTGATAGACTACTGGCCATCTGGGGAACGGCTATGGAGGCTACCGACCGAACCCGCAAGGTGCGATTCGACGCCTTCGATGTGGACATGCGCGCGGGCGAAGTGCGCAAGCACGGCATCCGTCTAAAGCTCCATCGCCAGCCTTTCCAGGTACTCTCGCTCCTGCTCGAGCGTCCCGGGGACCTGGTTACGCGCGAGGAACTTCGCCAGAGACTCTGGCCCGCCGAGACTTTTGTTGACTTCGATACCGGTCTGAACAGTGCCGTCAAAAAGCTACGCGACGCTCTTTGCGATTCTGCCGAGCAACCCCGCTACATAGAGACTCTGCCACGCCGGGGATACCGTTTCATTGCTCAGGTGGAAAATGGCGATTTGTCCACCGGAGTAGCTCCGATCGATTCGCCCGCTGTTGTCCCTTTGCGGCCAAATCCGAGTGAAACAAATGAGAAGGGGTTTAGGGCGGAACGGCCGACGGTTGGAGAAGTCAACGTCCGACCAACCGGGACTTCGCGAGCGCGTCTCTGGCTTGTTCTAGGAGGGGTGGCTGCACTCGTGCTGATTGCCATCACCTACGTTGTGTTCCGGGGCCACAGTGGGCATACATCCCAATCCAAAATCAGGTCGCTGGCAGTGCTGCCCTTGAGCAACCTGTCGGGCGACTCAACTCAGGAATACCTGGCTGACGGGATGACCGAAGAGCTGTGCGGACGCCTGGCCAGAATCCATGAACTGCGCGTCATTTCCCGGACCTCGGTGATGCGCTTCAAGGGTACGAAGCTCTCGGTGCCAGAGATCGCCCGGACACTTCGAGTGGACGCCGTCGTCGAGGGTTCGGTGATCCGGCAGGGCAACCGTATTCGTGTGCACGCCCAGTTGATTCGTGCCTCAACCGACGAGCACATTTGGGCGGATGAGTACGACGGCGAGTTAGAGGACGTGCTTACTCTTGAGAGCGAGGTGGCGCAATCGATCGCGCGCACGGTGGAAGTAAAGGTCACCGGAGAAGAGCATGCCAGGCTGGTCACCGCGCGTCACGTCTCGCCTGAAGTCTACGAAAGTTATCTCAAAGCCGAAGAACAATTCGACAAGAGCAGCGGCCCGGCTGAGTTTGAACAGAGTATTGCCTACTTTGAGGAAACGATCGGCAAAGACGCTAACTTCGCACCTGCTTATGTCGGCCTCGCCAGGGCATACGAGCGGCTGGGATCAGTTCCTGTCGGTGGCTCCCCGAAGGAAACGCATCCTAAAATGATGAGCGCGGCCCGAAAGGCCATTGAACTCGATCCAGACCTTGCGGCACCGCACGTCTTGCTCGCGGCGGTATATCAGAAACAGTGGCGGTGGGGCGATGCCGAAGCGGAATTCAAGCGGGCGCTGGAGTTGAACTCGAACGATGCCGGTGCATACGTCGGCTACGCGAAGTGGCTCATGTGCCAGGGACGAATGGACGACGCCCTGGTATGGGCCCAGCGTGCCCGCGACCTTGACCCGCTTGGATCCGCTGGTGATCTGCTTGGGTCCCCTGGCATCACCAAGGCCTGGATATTATTTCATGCCAGACGTTACGACGAGGCCATCCGGGAATTGCGCAGCGACGACCTGGACCATTGGTATCTGGGGATGGCCCTGGTTGCCAACGGCCAGCCGGACGAAGCAATTAAAGTGCTGGAGAAGGCGCTCGGCACTAACCGGACTCCGGCTGTGATGGGCATCCTGGTTCGGGCCTATGCGCATGCGGGGCGCCCCGAGGAAGCGCTTCGTTTGCTGGATGAACTGAAGCAACGGCAGCGAAGCACCTACGTTCCTACTGCCGCATTTGTGAACGCTTATTTGGGGCTCGGTGACAACGAGCAGGCACTTGCCTGGCTGGAGCGGGCCTACCTAGAGCAGTCAAACATCCTGCAGTTGATAAAAGTCCATCCCTACTTTGATCCTTTGCGCGAAGATCCTCGCTTTAAAGATCTGCTCCACAAAGTCGGTTTAGACTTACCCCACTGAGAAAGCGCGGAGTATCATGTCTCCCTGACTGACCTGTGACCTTGTGTGATTGAATCCCATGAGTGCTTCGACGAGTTTGCGCCCGAGATCGGCAGCACTTCTTCTTGGAATCTTCCTCAGTACGTCTTTCTTAAATAGTCTGAATGCTCAAACAGCTACCTCGGGCGCAGTGACCGGCGTCGTTACTGATCAGAGCGGTGCGGTTGTGCCGAATGCGAATGTCGAGATCAGGGACGTCAACAAGGGCACGACAGAATCAACCAAAACAGACCGCGACGGCGTGTACCGCTTCTTTTTTCTTTCTCCCAGCCAATACACGCTAATCGTAGAGCACGACCGCTTTCGCAAGGAAGTCCGGAGTGTGACTGTATTGCTGGAGACGCCAGTCACAGTCAACATCACGCTGGAGATTGCAAAAGCAAACATAGAGCTCAACGTGACCGCAGAGGCGCCGCTCGTTCAGGCAGACAACGGGGACGTTTCGATTACCATGAGCCAGACGCAGATATCGGAACTACCCAATCCCGGTAACGACCTTACCTACATCGCTCAGACCGCTCCCGGCGCAATCATGGCCACCGATAATGCGCGCACTGGAGGTGGAGGCGGGAACTTTTCGATCTTGGGCATGCCGGGGACCTCCAATCAATTCACCTTGAATGGCATGAACGAAGACGCGGGTCATCTTAATTTTACCGGCGTTACGGGTATGCTTCTGGGTCAGAACGAGATTCAGGAAGCCACTGTGGTGAGTGATGGCTACTCGGGACATTTTGGAACCGACGCGGGCTCCTATGTGAACTACGTCACAAAGTCAGGAGCGAACCGTTTCCATGGGAACGCCGAGTACTTTTGGAATGGGAGCGTGTTGAACGCTACCGACTGGATCACGAAAGCATTCGGCAATCCTCGGCCGTTCGATATCGCCAATCAGTGGGCGGGTTCGCTGGGAGGGCCCATCAAGAAAAACCGGTTGTTTTTCTTTTTTGATACCGAGGGAATCCGAGTCTTGCTTCCCGCTCCTGTTCAGATAGTTCTCCCGAGCCCACAGTTCGAGGCGGCGACCGTCGCCAATATCGATTCGATCTTTGGCTCTGCATCCGCTTCCGATGCTTTCTACAAGCAAATCTTCAGTCTGTATAACCAAACCCCTGGAATAGCAGCGGCTACTAAGGGGAGCTTCGCCGATGATCCTCTCGGCCTCGGCTGTCTCGACGCCAGTGGGGTGTTTATCGGTCCGCCGACTCCCCAAGGGCGACTCGGCGTGAATCTTCCGTGCGCAATCCATTTTCAGGAAACGCTTGGGCAGCCGACGAGTGAATCCCTTGTGTCTGGGCGTATGGATTGGAACATCCGTACCAGCGACCGTGCTTTCTTCCTCCTCCAATACGACAATGGCCGTCAACCCATTGTCGTCGACCCAATAAGCTCACTCTTCAACGTCTATGAGACAGGGCCATGGTGGGAAGCCCAGTTGAACGAAACTCACACATTTGGAACTACCGCCGCGAACCAGTTCCTAGTGGCGGGTGTTTATAAAGACGATGTGTCGAGCCTCGTCAACCCGATGCGAACGCTGGCTGCCTTTCCGACCACCCTGGATTGGTCAAATGCGGGTCAGCCGTTTACGTCGCTGGGAGGATCTGACTATCTCTATGGCTATCCCCTCGTCACAGGGTTCACGGAGTACCGCGTCGCCGACGATTTCCTGAAGACGTGGGGCAAGCACAAGTTCGGATTCGGGGGAGACTTCTTCCGAGCATTTTTGAGACACGCCCAATATACCCAGAACGCCGTCGGAGATATCGTTCCACAGACCATCGACGCATTTTATTCCGGAGGCGTGGACCCAGCATCTCCCAACAGCGACTCGACACGCTTGAGTCAATCCTTTCCGACGCAGCGGGCCGAGCTCTTCCTTAACTACACTCTGGCGGGCTATGGGCAGGATGAGTGGCACATAAAACCCAACCTGGCCCTTACTCTCATCCTGCGCGTAGAACATCAATCAAATCCGGTCTGCGCCCATGATTGCTTTTCCGAATTCTCTGGAGCGTTTGAATCTATCAGTCATGACCCCGCACAGCCTTACAATCAGGCGCTTTCGAATCGTAAGCAAGCCTTTCTTCACACCGACCCTGTTGCCTGGGAACCGCGATTCGGTTTCGCCTGGCAGCCGCTGGGAGTTTCGCATAATACCGTGGTGCGCGGCGGTCTCGGTCTATTTTACGAGCTGTTCTCTGGCGGGTTCGGACCCGTTTTCTCTGACAATCCACCACTCGTGAACCGCGTGAGGGTGTTTGGCGCCTACAATCTCGCTCCGGAAGAAACCAACAGCCTCTTTAAAGTGGCCGCAGCCTCGAATGCCGCCTTTGTCCATGGGTTTGCAGCCGGCGAAAACTTTATTCAGATCCACGCGGCGGATCCGCAGTTCTTTCCCCCAAATCTTACCGTTCCGGATAGTAGGACCCCCTCAGCCCAGTATCAGAAGTGGAGCCTGGAAGTGCAGCAGACATTTGGTACCAGCACTTCGCTGACTCTTGGATACTACGGCAATCACGGAATTCATGAGCTGGTGCAAAATCCCTCAGTCAATGCTTACGGATGCGGATCATTTCCCACTACAGTCTGCAGCAGTCCACCCGTTCCGCCCTGCGGCGACACTCGCTTCGCTGGTGTCACTGAATACACGACACCCGGAATCTCGAACTACAATGGGATGGTTGTTTCCTTTCGACGACGATTTGCTGGTTTTGGCAATGGCTTGTTCCAGGCAAACTACACGTTCGGCCACGCTCTCGATGAAGTTTCCAACGGTGGGCAAGCCCCATTCACGGCAGGCAGTTCCGAATTCCCCCAGAACCCCTTTTATCTGCGAGGCAGTTACGGGGCGGCAGATTACGATGTTCGTCACTCCTTAAATGCGAACTACGTGTGGCAAATTCCGGTGAAGACCGTGCTCCGCGGCCGCGGCCCCGATTACCTGGTGAAGGGATGGCAGGTCTCGGGAACGATTTTCGCCCGAACCGGATTTCCCTACACGGTGATCGATCTCGCAGAAAGCGGTAACCTGACTAAGAAGAATTTCTATGGAACAATCTACTCGGTGCCAGTCGAGCCACTCAGCGGGCCGCATTCCTGCGGAGCAGGAGCCGTAGTTCCACCCTTCCCGCATCCTTGTTGGCCGCCGCAAGTGTTGACGCGGCCAGACGGCACAACGACACCCAATACAAATGCAGATTTCGTGCAAACGGGTTGCGAAACAGGATTCAATACCGGGAACTTGCCAACTTCACAGGGACCTTGTTCAGGCGGTGCCGTTTCCTTCGCTCAAGGCCGCAACCGCTTCCGCTATCCGAACTATTTCAATACTGACTTCGATGTCGTGAAGAGAATCAGCTTTGTCGAGGACAAAGTGGTGGTGGGTATTGGCGTCCAATTCTTTAATTTCTTCAATCACCCAAATTTCGGCCCGCCCGACAACGACAGCTCGGACCCAGGGTTCGGAGAGGTATCGACGATGGAGATGCCACCGACCAGCATTCTGGGAGCTGGCCTTGGAGGCGATGTTTCTCCCCGCATGATCCAACTGAAAACGGTGATCCGCTTTTAGGCTTTTCTGGCCTCGCTAGGATACGGAAACCCGATGGCTTTGGCGAAGCTCAGTCCGGGCGAGACGGTGCTGGACCTTGGGTCGGGCGGTTCCGGCGGCTCGACCATTGGACCGCCTGAAGTAATGAGAGGTCAGCTTGTGAAATTCGAGCCAGTCACCCCGCGAATAACGAGCAAACCGGCACTAATCCGCATTGGACGAAGGCACGAATACTTGCCGCCTGAGAATTTGCTGATCAAGTGGCGAAGTCACGCTGGCTGCGGATTCAATCTATCAACCTGTCAACCGTGTGTTTGCTCTGACACTTACGAACGAGTGAGAGCTCCCCCGGTTGTTCCGGTTCCGTTTGTGGCACGTTGACGAACGTTGGCGCCTTCTCCGTCACTTACCTAGCGCCCTCAACCTTGCCGAGCCCTGCGACCGTAACTCTTACGGCCTATTCAAAAGCCAGCAACACCAACTCCTCTTCCACGAATATCGTGGTTACCTCAGGCTCGCTGAATGTATGGATATCGCCAACCGGGGCAACCGTCTCGACGGATCAAACGCAGCAATTCACCGCGATCGTGTCGGGAAATTCCAACACCGCAGTGACATGGGAAGTGAACGGCATAACGGGCGGCAACTCGACCGTCGGCACAATCTCGACCTCCGGGCTATACACCGCCCCTGCTACAGTTCCTAGCTCTGGGACAGTGACCGTCACCGCTGTTTCACAAGCCAACAACGCGATATCAGTATCGATTACGGTTGCCGTCATCTCCCGTTACGCATCGATAGCCGCAACCCCACCCTGGATTCCCTTGCCAATTCACGGCGCGACCGTGGCCGACTTTAGCTTCTCCGGTGCGGTACAGGATATCCGGGCTGCAAAGTATCAGGGCGAGCTGGTCACTTCTCTGAACAATCTGACGGACCAGCCTACGGTCCGGCTTACGTTCACACTCTGCGGAGTCGGGCAAGACGGCAGTTGTTCATCTCCTGCCGCAGCTAGCACGTATACCTCCGCATTAGAAACTCTGAAGTCACAAACACGCCCGCCATTTCTACTGGGCGAAGTACTCGACTCCAGTTATCAGGGCTGCTTCACCACAACCACTGCCCAGTCGCGTTGGACCGATTATGTTTCTACCCTGGGTTCATACGTCGATGTGTGGGAGGTGGGCAATGAAATAAATGGCAATTGGTTAGATAGCCAGGATGCCGGTGGGACAGGCAAGATTAGTTGTCCATGGACGACTCCAAAAACCACCGACGCCAACGTCGTCACCGACATGATCAACGCCTACAACACCGTCAAGGCCGCGGGCAAGCTCGCGGAGTTGACTTTGTATTATCCCGGCGCCGGATCGAGCTGTGATAGCCCCGCATCGTTCGACCCCATTACCTGGACAGAAGCCAAGGTTCCGTTAAACATGAGAAACGGGATGGACTACGTGTTCGTCAGTTACTACCATCAGGACTGCACGGCAGGCACGGACCCGAGCGCCTCGGCCTGGGGCACTTTCTTTACCCAGGTACAAAATCTGTTTCCGAATGCAAAGATCGGATTCGGGGAGTGGGGATACAGCACGAAGAAGCTGACAGGCTCTACTTTGACCACTTTGCTCAATCAGGGCTATGGCATGGATCCCTATCCGTTGCCGTTTTCGGCCAACTGGGTGAGCGGCGTGTTCTTTTGGGAGTGGGGCGACACGGCTGTGCCCTACAACTCCAGCCCCGGTTCCGTCTGGGAGGTGGTCAACACTGACATGCAGAGCCAGCCGTAGGCTTGTAGAAATTAGGGCTAACCACAAGGGTTGGCCCTTTTTCTATTTCACGTACGCAAAGCAGCTTTCCCGATTCCCACCTCAGGTTTGCGGACTGAAATTACCGAAGCGGTATAACGATCGCCGCGCAATAACGAGACGCTATATTCAATAGCCACATTTTGCGTGTCGTAAGTCGTCTCTTTGATGATGAGCAGTGCGCTTCCTACCGAAGTCTGAAGGACCTCTGCTTCGTCTTCTCCGGCAATCACAGCACCGATCCCCTCTTCCGCCCACTGCAGCCTGCGCTTGTAGCTGTTTTCGAAAATGGCGTACAGCGACTGTTTCTCCAGATCCAGTTTGTCGATCCCTGAGAAAATGCGTGCGGGAAGGTAACTCGTGACCACGGCGACCGGCTCTTCATTGACCGAGCGAAGTCGCCTGATCCGGTAGACGCGCTCTCCTGGCGTTAACTTGAGAGCCTGCGCTACTTCCAGCTCAGGGTCTTCCAGCTCCATGCTGAGCAGCCGAGCGGACGGAGTAAGGCCTCGCCTTCGCATCTCCTCGCTGAAGCCGCGAAGCTGCTGAAAATTCCAGGGTACACGGCCGGATCCAACGATGGGTCGCTTGCCCTTGGCAATTACCAGCAGTCCTTCGGAGCGTAGTTTTTGGAAGGCTTGGCGTACCGGCATCTTGCTGACCTTGAGAGCCTGGGCAATTTCGCCTTCCGAGCAAAACGTCTGTCCCTGGCTCAACTTGTTCTTCATGATCAATTCGCGCACATGATCGACAATCTGCACGTAGTAGGGCACGAAGCTGTGGCTGTCGATCGTAAGACCAAGTCGTTCGACTGTAATGGGATCAGGTTGTGTCACGGGAAAGCCTCTATCAACATAGTATGCAATGTATATATCATAGGCATGCCCCAGCTTTGCAAGTTAATTGTGTGAATAGTTTGCAGTTCTTTGGCGTATTGATAACTACCTTATTATAAGCATATTACAAGCATTATATGAGCCATCAACACGATGACGTATGCTCTTAGTCGAAAAATAATCTTGACATCATTTATGCATACGAGGTTCATATACGTTTGTAGCTTTGGGAGATTCCGATCATGGTCGCCAATCCCGCTATTCACAATTTGCAAGGATGCATGCGCATGCTTTCTTCGCGGAGGTTTGCCCGCGTCCCTGCGAACATCTTTTTATTTTTACTTTGTGCTCCCATCATCGTGAACGCTCAAGTCGATTCGGGAAAAATTGTGGGCACGGTCAAGGACGCCTCGGGTGCAATCGTGTCGGCGGCGACGGTGACCGTCACCGAAACTCAGACGAACGCTGAGATGAAGATTGCTACCAACAATGCAGGTGAGTATGTGGTGACGGAATTGAAACCCGGAGTCTACACGGTGAAGGCAGAGCGAGCGGGCTTCAAGACGGCGGTTGAAGCCCCCTTCAAGCTCGATATCAATCAAGTTGTGCGTGTGGATTTTTCTTTGGTCGTAGGATCCGTGCAGGAGCAAATCATCGTCACAGCCGCTGAGCCGCTAGTGGAATCGGAAACTTCGTCGATCGGGCAGGTGATCGGGGAAAGCCAGGTTCACCAGCTCCCGCTCAACGGACGAGATTTCATTCAACTCGCCTATCTCAGCCCCGGGGTAAACATGGGTCCGGCGAGCACCGGCAGCACAGGCAACGTGCAGCAGGGCAATATCCCCGAGGATGAGCGCGGTAATGGTTCAGTCCAGGTGAATGGATTATGGGCGACCAACAACAACTACCTCTTAAACGGATTCGACAACAATGAGCAGCAAATTGGTTTCGAGTTGATCGAGCCGCCGGTTGATGCCATTCAGGAATTCAAAGTTCAAACCAACAACTTCACCGCCGACATCGGTAAGGGCGGGGCGGTCGTCAACGTGGTGACGAAAGCAGGTACCAATCGTTTTCACGGCAGTGCGTTCGAGTTTCTCCGCAACTCCTTTATGGATGCGAAAAACTATTTCGACAATCCCACCGCCCCCATTCCTGGTTTCAAACGCAACGAATTTGGAGGCTCTTTCGGTGGGCCAATCATTCGGGATCGAACTTTCTTTTTCGTCGATTATCAGGGACGGCGCATCCGCACCTCTGAAACCTATCTCTCTCCTGTGCCCAGCCCGTCCGAGGTTGGTGGAAACTTTTCCGATCTCTTAACTGGTCCCTCCCCCACCGTCGTCGTTGATCCCGTGACTGGCAATCAGTTCATGGGAAATAACAACGCGAGTCCGAACGTGATTCCGTCTTGTCCCAGCCCTACTGGTGGAGCGTGTCTTGATCCAGCTGCGCTCAAAACGGTCGCCCTTTTTCCGCAGCCGAATGTTGCCCCTGCGTTGGGAGATCTCTTTCTCTACAATCCGGTCAACCGCAATAATCAGGATGCATTCGATGTCCGCGTCGATCACCAGATCACGTCGCAGAATAATTTCTTCGGCATCGTTAGCTACGGCAATGTCCAGGATCATAATCCTGACCCGTTTCCCGGAATAGCGGGAGGCGGTTCTTTTACCGGCGACATCAACAACAAGTCTCTGCTGGCGGGCCTCAGCGATGTGCAGGCGTTCTCGCCGACCAAGATCAACGAACTGAAGATCGGTTACACGCGTTATGTGGTCGATGCCGTTCCTTTTTTCCAAGGACAGCCGCTGGCTACGCAGTTGGGAATTCCGGGAATCAACAATCCCAATAGCCCGATCACCGGCGGTCTACCCAACATCGAGATCAGTGGGTTGAACAATCTGGGAAACGGCGATTATTTCCCGGAAACGCTCAACGAGGATAACTATCAGTTGCTCGATGCCTTCACCTATATTCGAGGACATCACTCCTTCAAAATGGGAGGCGACCTGCGGCGACGCGAGCACGGTTTTTATCAGGTGCAGAATCCCCACGGAGACTTCTTCTATACGGGCCAGTTCACCAATGATCCCTTGGCCGATTTTCTAATTGGTTACACGCAGAGTCTTTTCCGCGACGCACAGACCGGAGCCTACGGCATGCGCTGGTGGGAATTCGGCACCTATCTGATGGATGACTACCGAGCGTCAGACAAACTTACGCTCAACCTCGGCGTTCGTTACGATGTGTACACGCCCATGGTCGAAGAACACAATCGCCTGGCTAACTTTGATTTTCAAACGGGATACTTTGTCGCTCCCGGAGTTACCCCCGGTACGAGCCGTTCTGGCGATGTAGTTACGAACTGGAAGAATTTTTCCCCGCGCATCGGTTTTGCATACTCCCTCGGCGACAACGGTAAGACCGCGATACGCGGCGGCTACGGAATTTTCTACGACGAACAAGCCGATCAGAACGATACTGAGCTGGCCTACAATGATTTGCCCGGCGTCTATGGGAGCGAGTCCTTTACTGCTGCTTTGGGCTCCCCTACACCGGTGATGGTTCTCTCCCAGGGGCCGTCTCCCATTGTTTTTTCCAGCATTACGAATCCCACGGGCCGCGCTAGCGCCGCCTACTTCCACAATCCCACCACCTACATTCAGGAGTGGAACCTGAACATCGAGCGCCAACTCATGAAGGACATGGTGCTCCAGGTGGGATATGAGGGAACCCGGGGAGTCCATCTGACCTATCTGAGAAATCTCAACCAGGCCACGCAACCGCTGGATTCGAATTTTTCCGATGCGTCCGGAAACGAAGGACGGCCTTACGAGTCGACCGTTCCCAACATCGCAGCCATCCGCACCGAAGGCCACGACATCAGCCTGATCAATCATGGCCTGCAGGTTCGCTTTGAAAAGCGCTCCTCGAACGGATGGAGCATGCTGAACAGTTACACTTTCCAGCACACCATCGGACAGGCGACGGAAAGCGAAACGCCCAATGCCGATGGCGAGCCGCAAGATACTTACAACATGCGCGCCGAGCGCGGCGATATTACTCCCGACTTCCGTCACCAGTTCACTTCCGCATGGTCCTATGAACTCCCGTTTGGTCCCGGACGACGCTACCTCCAGGACCCGGGCCGATTGGGACTGCTTACCGGGGGCTGGCAGTTGAACGCGATCATTTCGCTATACTCCGGCCAGGCGTTCACGCCGTATTTGTCTTTCGATCCCACCAACACCGGTTCGGGCGGACCACGTCCGGACTTAGTCGGCAATCCGTATGACTTTTCCAATGCCGCTGTGGGTTTTGATGGCGGTAACAATGGAGGCCCTACCGCGGGCTGCGCGAATTCGACTCATCAGAATCTCAACTGCTGGTACAACCCCGCCGCATTCGCCTTTGCACCGCTCGCTCCAGGACAGACCTTCGCCACCATGTTCGGAAACGCGACCCGGGGCAGCCTTCGCGGTCCAGCGTTTTACAATACTGACTTCTCCGTCTTCAAGGATTTCAAAATAAAAGAGAAAGGCCAGCTCCAACTGCGGGGCGAGATCTTCAATCTATTCAATACTCCGCAATTTGCCCTGCCCAACAACCTGGTGGATACTCCAACCGCGGGTCAGATAACGAGTACGCTGCACGAGTCGCGACAGATTCAGGTTTCAGTAAATTTTTCATTTTAGTATTTTGCCAAAGGGGTTCCTGATCCGCCGGCATTCTGGCCAACTTGGTGCCAGCGAACTTCGGGAGGGGAATGAAACGAATGCATTTCACTAAAATTCGACAGATTACGATCGCTGCGGTCGCAATCGTCTCCATTTTCCCGTCAGCGTTCGCGCAGGCAAAGGCACGTTCTCCAGACCAGAGCGCTCCTGCTGCGACCAGCCAGTCGGCGCCACATCTGCCGGCGGTCCATCTGGACGGGAACTACTTTTCTCGCGATGGCCATCGCTTTATCCCGGTAGGAGCGAACTGGGTACCGGCGAGGGCGGCCATGCAATGGCCGACGCAGTGGGATCCGACGGCGATCGAAGCTGATTTTGTGCGCATGCACGAACTCGGCTTTAACACCATTCGTCTCGATTTTGTTTGGGCATGGCTCGAGCCTCGCCCCGGCGACTACGATCCCGAGGCATTTCGCAAACTCGATTTCCTGATCGCGCTCGCAAATCGTTACCACATCTACTTGCACCCTAGTCTCCTGATCGGCGGAGAAGTCGGGGAAGCGTATTGGGATGTCCCTTACCGCCAGGGCCGGCATCCTCATTCTGATCCAGACATGCTACGCCTCGAGACCGACCACGTCGGCGAACTCGCCCGCCGCTATGGAAAAGAAACCGCGATTCTTGGGTGGGATTTAACCGATGAACCTCCATTTTGGATTGTGCCGGACAGCACCACCGATGCGATGGCCATTAACTGGACGCGGCTGCTTTCATGGTCGATCCGGCGTCACGATTCGCTCCATCCCATCGTAGTAGGCACCAGCATGGAAGATGTGGGACGCGGTCCATTCCGTCCAGACAATCTTCGCGAAGAGGCCGACTTCTTTAGCGTTCATCCTTATTCCATCTACGCGCCGAAGCTTTTCCCCGATGCTATGCTCTCCGAGCGCGGCACCTATGGCTCAGCATTCGAGACCGCTTTGTCGGGCGGTGCAGGCAAGCCGGTTATGGTGCAAGAGATCGGGGCTTCGTCCGCCCAGTATGATCCCGAGCAGATCGCAAGGTTTCTGCGCGCGAGCCTCTACTCCGGGCTGGGAGCGGGTGCGAATGGATTTCTTCTCTGGTGCTACACCGATGCCGCTCCGGACCAGTTCCACAAAGTGCCTTACCTCCGCTCTCCGCACGAAACGCAATTCGGCCTCACCACCTGGGATGGTAAAGACCGTCCGTCCGCAAGAATGTTTAAGGAATTCGAGGATATCGTTGGTCGCCTGGATCTGACGGGAATCGAGCCGGCTCCGGCCGACGCTGGCATCATCGTTCCTTACGAGTGGTCAAAACCGCACGGCGATTTTTCTCATTTCGGCTTGACTGGTCCAGAAGTTGTTCCGTACACCTCGACCGATGAAGGGGCGAATGTAGCCGGCCAATCGCAGCCAACTTTCACTGAAGAAAATTTATGGATCACCGGTTCGTGGTTGTCATCCTTTGTGCTAGCGCGGCGCGCCGGAATGAAGGCAGACTTTCCGCGTGAGTATGACGACTGGCAAAAGCGTCCGATGGTGCTGATGCCATCGCCGTTGACCAGCACAGATAATTTTTTGGTTCACGTGCACTCGGACTTCTGGGAAAAAGCGAAGCAATACGTCAGCCACGGCGGCGCGCTCTACGCGTCGGTCGCCGCCGATGCCGCCATCCCTGAGATGGAGTCGCTCTTTGGAGCGAGAATGGTCGATGCGAATCCGAAAGAGGAAGTCACTCTCAAAGTCATCGCCCCATTCGGCGATCTCAAGGTCGGAGACACTTTTCACTACTCAGTCCCTTCCGCGACGCCACATTCGTGGGGTTCGATTCTTGAAGTTAAAGGCGGTGCGGTCATCGCGGTCGATCAGGACAACCGGCCCGCGCTTGTGGCCAATACCGTGGGGTCCGGAAAGACACTGCTGAGCGCGTATCCATTGGAAAATTATCTCGCGAATCTCCCGGCGGCTTTTGATAAGCCAGAAAACACTCACCGGATCTACGAAGCTTTTCGCGAATGGTCAGGACTCAAGCCTCTGTTCCGCAGTGACCAGCCATCGGTGGAAGTTTGCGCCCTGAGCGGCGGAACTCGCGGGTATGTGGTCATCACCAATCATGGATCCGTTCCGGACACTGTGACCATCACGGCCGCTGGCATTCTACATTCGGTTGCAAGAATCACATCGCAAGGACCGACGCAGATTCAAGTCTCTGGCTCCGATTTCAAGATCGACATCGGAGCTTATGAGGGCGCGGTTCTTGAGTGGAAATAGTTCACAAACTTAGGACGACAAACAGGAGACCCATTGATTGCAGCTGTAGATATCGGAGGGACCAAGATAGCCGTGGGAATGATTGATAGCGACGGCAAAGTCTTAGCCCGCCAGGAATGCCCGACCCATCCTGATGGCGGCTATGCGAACGCTTTGCGGAACATCACGGAGTTGCTGCGAGCCACAGCCCGCACCGCACGCACGCAAATCTCCGGTATCGGAATCGGGTCTACCGGACCCGTTTACCCTCTGACGGGCGAGTTTGGCGATGTCAACTTTTTCCCAAACTGGAAAGGAGAAAATCCGGTCAAAGATCTCAGCCATATATTCCAAGTGAAAGTAGCGATCGAGAACGATGGCGACGCCGCTGCTCTCGGAGAAGCCGGGTGGGGTACTGGCCAGAACAAAAAGAAATTGATTTATGTGACGATCGGAACTGGAATCGGAACCGGGCTTCTTTTTGACGGACAACTTTATCGTGGCGTCGATCAGTCTCATCCGGAGATTGGCCATCATCTTGTCGATCCTTCTGGTCCGCCTTGTGTGTGCGGTTTTCGCGGATGTTGGGAATCTCTGGCGGCCGGCCCGGCCATGGTTGCATGGCTGGAGAAGAATGCGCCACCGGATTATCCCCATCGCGCCGGCCTGACCGCCAAGAAAATTTGCGAACTCGCTCGGCAAGGCGACGAGTGGGCAATGCGCGCCGTTGAGAATGAAAGCCGCTACCTCGGCCTAGGCATGGCGAATCTTGTCACCATGTTTGTCCCCGAGATCATCGTCCTCGGCGGCAGCGTTATGAAAAGCGCTGTCCTTTTTCTCGAAGGCATTCGCAAGGTCATAACCTCCAGCTGCCGCTTGGTTCCTTTTGAAAAAACAGAATTGGCCTTGGCTTCCTTGGGCGAAGACTCGAACCTTATAGGAGCCGCGAGAGTTTGGTACCACCGTTTCGGCTCGGAGGACGCGACCCGTGCAAGCTGATTTCTCCGTAGTCGAAGGAGCATACCTTCGCGATATCCTCGATCAACCGCGTGCTCTCGAAGAAACGCTGGCAGAACTCGAACTCTCGAGGGCTCTTCAGCGACTCACGGGCCGTCTGCAACAAGGTAACTTCAACACCGTTGTCCTCACCGGAATGGGCTCTTCTTTCCACGCTCTTCATCCCCTCAACATCGAGCTGATCGATCATGGTTTCACCGCCATGATGGTGGAGACTTCCGAACTTCTGCACTATCAGAATCGGCTCTTCGATCCAAAGACCTTGATCGTAGCGGTGTCTCAGTCCGGCCAGAGTGCCGAAGTTGTCCGCCTGCTGGAGATGAATCGTGGCAAGTCGTCTGTGATTGCGGTCACGAATACACCGGGTAGTCCTCTAGCCGAGCAAGCCGACGCAACCATCCTCAGCCTGGCAGGCGAAGAATTTTCGGTTTCCTGCAAGACCTATCTGACGGCGTTGATGGCTCTGCGGTGGCTTGGCGATGTTGTGTGCGAACGTGATTTGCAACGTGCACGGCAGGAACTTGAAGCCGCTGGTCAAGCGGTTCGGAATTACCTTGTCCACTGGAAAGCGCATGTGCAAGACCTAGCGCAGATCCTCAACGGCACGCGAAATCTATTCCTCGTCGGCCGCGGACCGTCGCTCGCTGCTGTGGGAACCGGGGCTCTGACCATTAAGGAGTCTGACCATTTCCACGCCGAAGGTATGAGCAGTGCGGCATTTCGGCACGGACCATTTGAAATGCTCAGCGATGAAACTTTTGTCTTCGTCTTTGCCGGAGTAGACAAAACACGAGAGCTGAACCAGAGCCTCTTCGCCGACATTCGCGGAAAAGGCGGACGGGCTGAATTAATCGGCGAGGGCGCGGCGTCACGCTCCTGCCTTCCACCTTCAGTTCCACGATCGATCCATCCAATTGTCGAGATACTGCCGATTCAGATGGTCACCCTGGCTTTAGCGGCTCAGGTTGGGCGTGAACCTGGCCGTTTTGAATTGGCCTCAAAAGTCACCACGAAGGAATAAAGGAACAGCGGATGACCTCTCGCTCCATGCCAAGAAACCGATACATGGTAGCCATCGTATTCCTGACCTTTTTCGTGATGTCGTTGCTGACCAATATTCTGGGCCCGATCGTGCCCGACATCATCAACAGCTTCAAAGTAAGTCTGGCTGCCGCGGCTTTCCTTCCTTTCTCATTCTTCATCGCGTATGGAGTGCTGTCGATTCCTGCTGGCTTTCTGGTGGAACGCTTTGGGGAGAAGCCCGTGATGATTGTCGCATTTCTGGTGGGCACAACCGGATCGCTGAGTTTTGCCTTCCACCCCAGCTATGCAGTGGCCGTGGTCTCGCTGTTTGTAATGGGATCGGCAATGGCTACGCTGCAAACCGCGATCAATCCTCTGCTGCGCGTTGCCGGAGGCGAAGAGCATTTTGCATTCAATTCTGCTTTCGCCCAGCTTGTATTCGGTAGCGCTTCCTTTCTGAGTCCCTATATGTATTCGTATTTGGTGCTGAACTTAGGCAGCGAGCACACAAATCGAAATCCGCTGCTCGACCTTCTGGCCAGGATCACTCCACCGACGCTGCCTTGGGCCTCGATGTACTGGATCTTCGCGGTGTTTACGCTAGCAATGGTGGCATTACTTTCCTTCAGCCGTTTTCCGCGCGTGGAACTCACCGCCGACGAGCAGGCCGGCTCGCTGCAGACCTATGGCAGTCTCTTTCGCAAGCCGATGGTCTGGGCCTTCTTCCTCTGCGTTTTTGCCTATGTCGGATCGGAACAAGGCACTGCGAATTGGATCTCTGAGTTTTTGTCGAAATATCACGGCTACGATCCTCACACCACCGGCGCAACCGCGGTGTCATGGTTTTGGGGACTACTCACAGTGGGCTGCTTTATCGGGATGTTGCTTTTGAAAATTTTTGACAGCCGCTACGTGTTGATCGGAACTTGCCTGGGAGCACTCCTGTGCCTGACCGCTGCTCTGTTCGGTCCGGCGAGCGTTTCAGTCATAGCCTTTCCTGCAATCGGCCTCTTCGCATCCGTCATGTGGCCGATCCTGGTTTCACTGGGGCTCAACTCCGTTGCTGAGCACCACGGTTCGTTCGCCGGAATTTTGAGCACCGGAATTATGGGTGGCGCTGTGGTGCCCCTGATTATCGGACGGATCGGGGACCACTTCGGCCTGCGCGCTGGAGTGGCATTTCTCTACGTCACTTTCGCGTGTGTTCTAAGCGTCGGCTTCTGGGCCAAACCACTCATCACCAACGCGACCGTCAGCCTTAAGAAAGCTGGCGCTCCGTCTGCGCTGAGGCAGGCTTAGCAGGACATGAATAATGCGCCATGCGTGGGACTTCTTGTTTCTGGGCTCGCGCTTGAACCTGGCCTTTCCCCGAAATTGTTCCGGGCCAGAAGTCGGCTCATGGGAACCGATTCCGCCTGACATTCCAATACCCATCCAGTTGCCAATCACCCGATCTATGGCGCTTTGCACATCGGTCAGTGTGCAATTAGTGTGAGCCATAAGTCGGCTTCTGGGAAGTTCCACAACATGAGTAACGAGAGACCGGCTTCTAGAAAGTGAAAGAGAGCATTCCTAGTTCGGCCGCGAAACGATGTCCGTGAAGAGAGAGTGTGCCAACTGTGTGCAGAAATTCATTCCGGCAAAGCGGGCTGCTGTGCGGAACCATCGGCTGACCGTCAGTAAGTCGCTAACGGCCAGTTGTGAAAACTTTCCAGAAGCCGACTCCCAAGGAACATCACCCGTTCTGTAGGGGGATGACTTGAAACCCGAGCTGAGCTGCTTGCCTTCGGAGCCGAAATTGTGCGCGTTTTAGAGCTTCTTCGTCGCAGCGGTGAAAGACACTCTCGTCGTAAGCTTCCCTCGTGCCAAGCAGGTGATACACAATGCGTGCGAGTTTGTGAGCGGTGGCGGTGATTGCCTGGGGCTTGCCGAGTTTCCGAGTGATGCGCCGAAAGAACTCGCCGAGATAATCTTTTGCATGATGCAGCGAGTTGGCCGCCATTCGTAGCGCCGTGGCAACGCGGCTCCTGACGCGGCGACTCTTGGTATAGAGCACCTTGCCACCGCTGATCTTGTTCTCAGGACAGAGTCCCAACCAGGATGCAAAGGCGGAAGCATTGCGAAACCGGGACACATCTGTGCCGATCTCGCAGAGGATGGTTTGGGCTGTAATCGCGCTGATGCCAGGCACGTTGGTGAGATCGACTCCGAAGATTCGATACAGCTCACCGCGGAGGTCGAACGTTTTCGGCTCATACCGGCGTCGCTGATAGGCGGACGCCTTGGTTCGTTTGGGTACTGTTGGCTCCGCAGTCGTCGCTGTTTTCAGAGTGCCGAGTTGACGTTGAATCTCTTGATCCGCCTCAACGACCAGCCGCTGGTAGTAGCGGAACGCAGCCAGTGACTGTCGGAGCGCGAACAAGTGCTCTGGGCGATAGTCACCCTCAAGCGATTTCGCGATCGTGTCCTCACTGCTTTTTACGCCGCCATGACAGAGCCGAGCTAAGGTCACGGGATCTCGTTCGCCAGCGAGGATTGCATCCAGTATCCGGAGACCGCTCATCCCGGTGATGTCGTTCAGGACGCGGTGAATCTGGAGATTCATCTGATCAAGCGCTTTCTGCATGTGCAGCACATGCTCTGCCGCCATCTGGATCAGACTACTGCGGTGTCGCCAGAGAGAACGAATAGCGCAGATGAAGCCAGCAGGACGGAAGCTGGCTCGCAACAGACCCACAGAATGGAGGTACTGAAGCCACTGGCAGTCGGACACGTCGGTCTTCCTGCCGGGAACATTCTTTACGTGCTGCGCGTTGACGAGGCACACCTCTAGCCCGCGGGACTCGAGGATCTGATACACGGGAATCCAGTACACGCTCGTTGACTCCATTGCTACTGAACGAATCCCGCACTGCTGAAGCCAGTCCGCAAGTGCATTGAGATCGCGGGTGAAGGTTGGAAAACTGCGGACAGGTTGGGGATCACGATCAGGGCTGACTGCGATAAACAACTCGCTTGCACTTACATCGATGCCGGCTGCATCTGGGTGCAAGATGGGCAATTGCTCGCACCGTTTCTTTGCTCGCTTCGCCATTGGCTCCTCCGAGGACCGGCCGGATGCCCAAGGCGCGAATCAAAAGCAAACTCCCAATCGAGATCGTCGTCAGAGCTGACGAGCGTCATCACACGTCTGTACGCAAACCTCGGACCCACGCTTATCGTCGGGCTTCTGAAGCACCAGTGTCGGCGCGGGCTGTAGCTGTCATCCGACCGGTGCCAATCATCATCGCTCTCCCCCTGTTCCTTTGCACCCTGTCTGGCAAACGCCAGTTGCACGCTTATCGGTACCGATCCGCACATCGCAATCTGGATTGCTTCCGGCTTGCCGACTACAGGGAAGTTGTCCGGTTGTGGTGAATTCGAGTCGCTGCCATGGCGCAAACGTCACGATGCGAACGTTAACAAAACCGGCCCTACAAAGACGGGCAGATCGGCTATCGGCGGTTTACTCACCAGTGCCAACGACGACCCTAGGGCGAAGCCGCCGGAACAGCTTCAGGATTCCGGCAAGGGTGACTGCTCGGGTTGCGGTTGCGGCTTTCGCCTCAGGACCAACGCGGAGAACAGTGTGATGACGAGCCCAATCGGGAAGGGATGAATGAACGTGAGCACTGCATTGAAGAATGGGTTTTTGTACAGCTCTTTGTATTTTCTGACCTGCTGAAGTTTTTCCTGGACGGCTGCCGGGCTCGCGCCCGAGGCGGTGAGCTTCTGAACCAAATGAGCGCCATATGCGTCCCAGAAGCCAGGCAGGAAGTTGTAGTAGATCACTTCCCAGGTTACGACATAGATGATGCAGGATATAAGCGTAATGGAGAGGCCGACGGCAAAAGCCTTTAAAAAGGTAATCTGACCATCGCCGATGTTGTCCCGGTAGGTTCGGATGCCGACAAACACCATCAAGAACGAAAGCACGATCGAGGTGTTGCCGATGATCGCGCCGCGATCGAAGCCAATCCTGTCGCCGAAGGTCACTATCGCTATCATCATCAGCGAGGAGATAGCGCCGGAAATCAGCCCGAAGGTGATGATGATCTTTTTCATATCCTAGTAATGTCTTTTATCGATCGTCTTTTATCGATCTCGACCTTTCCACGTATGCTGACGGCGCCATGCCCATACGGGCTCAGCGACCAGCCACGTCAGCTGGCGACTTGGATGCCGCTGGGATAACTACGATCAGGTTATCGCCTGCTCCGGGGTGAGTCATCCCAAGATAATCGAGCTTGTCGAGTCCCGGTTGGGCGTCGAACCCGATGTCTTTCGTTGTCATGTTCGGCGCATAAAACATCAAGTGCGGAGGGAAAATGCCCGTGCCGTGCTCGGGGATGGCGCTCAAGCGGTTCTGGCTGGACATCATGTAGAGGAACCCCGGTTTGGTCGGATATTGGTAACGGCCTTCCTTATATCCGTTGGCGACGTCTGCCTTGATTTCGGCCTCGGACTTGCCGTTTGTGCGCAGCTCTTCACCGTGCATGTAGACAAGCAAGAGAGTGCGGCTGCCTTCGGCGTCGAAGCACTGCGGCTCAATGGTTGTTTCTGCGGGCTTTACGAAATGCCGGCCAACAAAACAGCTGAAGCCGTTAGTGCCTTCGCGCGCCTTCTCGTAGCCTTTGGGGCCGAGAACATAAACTGTGGCTTTACTGGATACCTCGGCCGGGGCGGCGCTTTCAGCGAGTGTGACCTGCTGGTCACGTGGCATGGAGGCGTCGTAGATCCGGGGGAGTTCATATTCCGGGGCGGTGGCGGTTGCGGGAATGAGCGCAGTGCTTGAAAACAAGCCGATCGACAGAGTACCCACGACAAAGACCTTCATCGAATTCAGAGACTTCATGTTCGCTCCTTTTTTCAGGAAGTTCATGTCTTCACAAACTTCATGTTTCATAAACTTCGTGTCGCTCGTATTGAGCCGCCGCTCAACATACCGCATGAGGCGGGGTCGGTGTCGTCATCCTTTTGGCTGATTTTGGCGGCGGAGAGAAAAATCATTCGTTTGGGGGAGCGGTTATTGGCGCGGACCGTGCTTGTGCACGAGTAAATCAGGGGAGAAGGCCGAATTCCTTGCCGAGTTGCACCGCTTGCGTTCTTCGTCTCGCCCCGAGTTTGTCGAAAACACGGCTGGAATGGGTCTTCACCGTGCTCTCGCTCACAAAAAGCTTCTCGGCGATTTCCCGGTTGCTCAGGCCCTGGGCGATCAGTTCAAGGATCTCAAGCTCACGGCGAGTGATATGGAGATCCTCACGTTTTCTTTCGTCAGGGATGAACGGTCCCTCGGCATGGACGGGGACCTCCCTCACAACAATTGTCTGGCGTTTTGCTGTTAGCTTCAGGCCAAGCCAGATGCCAAGAACGGCAAAGGTCGCGGCGATCAGTCCGCCGTAGATTTCGATGGAATGTTCGACGACCAGGAACTGATACTCGGTCCACTGGAGCAGAGCAATCAAGATTCCACCGATCAACCCGTACATGAGGACGTGGCGCTTCATAAGTTGCGGGAGGATTCGTTACCGAAATTATCGCACCCATGGTGGGGTAGGTCCTACTGCTTGCAGGGCAAGATCAACGCTTGACAGGCCCTGCCCGAGTCAGGAGCAATCCGGGAATAATGCCTCCAGATTGGTCCCGACAAACGCGCATCGGACATGTTTTCCGTGAGCCCCCCACTCCCCGATTTCTGGCGCAGAGCCGACTCAAGGAACATCACCCGTTCTGTAGGGGGATGACTTGAAACCCGAGCTGAGCTGCTTGCCTTCGGAGCCGAAATTGTGCGCGTTTTAGAGCTTCTTCGTCGCAGCGGTGAAAGACACTCTCGTCGTAAGCTTCCCTCGTGCCAAGCAGGTGATACACAATGCGTGCGAGTTTGTGAGCGGTGGCGGTGATTGCCTGGGGCTTGCCGAGTTTCCGAGTGATGCGCCGAAAGAACTCGCCGAGATAATCTTTTGCATGATGCAGCGAGTTGGCCGCCATTCGTAGCGCCGTGGCAACGCGGCTCCTGACGCGGCGACTCTTGGTATAGAGCACTTGCCACCGCTGATCTTGTTCTCAGGACAGAGTCCCAACCAGGATGCAAAGGCGGAAGCATTGCGAAACCGGGACACATCTGTGCCGATCTCGCAGAGGATGGTTTGGGCTGTAATCGCGCTGATGCCAGGCACGTTGGTGAGATCGACTCCGAAGATTCGATACAGCTCACCGCGGAGGTCGAACGTTTTCGGCTCATACCGGCGTCGCTGATAGGCGGACGCCTTGGTTCGTTTGGGTACTGTTGGCTCCGCAGTCGTCGCTGTTTTCAGAGTGCCGAGTTGACGTTGAATCTCTTGATCCGCCTCAACGACCAGCCGCTGGTAGTAGCGGAACGCAGCCAGTGACTGTCGGAGCGCGAACAAGTGCTCTGGGCGATAGTCACCCTCAAGCGATTTCGCGATCGTGTCCTCACTGCTTTTTACGCCGCCATGACAGAGCCGAGCTAAGGTCACGGGATCTCGTTCGCCAGCGAGGATTGCATCCAGTATCCGGAGACCGCTCATCCCGGTGATGTCGTTCAGGACGCGGTGAATCTGGAGATTCATCTGATCAAGCGCTTTCTGCATGTGCAGCACATGCTCTGCCGCCATCTGGATCAGACTACTGCGGTGTCGCCAGAGAGAACGAATAGCGCAGATGAAGCCAGCAGGACGGAAGCTGGCTCGCAACAGACCCACAGAATGGAGGTACTGAAGCCACTGGCAGTCGGACACGTCGGTCTTCCTGCCGGGAACATTCTTTACGTGCTGCGCGTTGACGAGGCACACCTCTAGCCCGCGGGACTCGAGGATCTGATACACGGGAATCCAGTACACGCTCGTTGACTCCATTGCTACTGAACGAATCCCGCACTGCTGAAGCCAGTCCGCAAGTGCATTGAGATCGCGGGTGAAGGTTGGAAAACTGCGGACAGGTTGGGGATCACGATCAGGGCTGACTGCGATAAACAACTCGCTTGCACTTACATCGATGCCGGCTGCATCTGGGTGCAAGATGGGCAATTGCTCGCACCGTTTCTTTGCTCGCTTCGCCATTGGCTCCTCCGAGGACCGGCCGGATGCCCAAGGCGCGAATCAAAAGCAAACTCCCAATCGAGATCGTCGTCAGAGCTGACGAGCGTCATCACACGTCTGTACGCAAACCTCGGACCCACGCTTATCGTCGGGCTTCTGAAGCACCAGTGTCGGCGCGGGCTGTAGCTGTCATCCGACCGGTGCCAATCATCATCGCTCTCCCCCTGTTCCTTTGCACCCTGTCTGGCAAACGCCAGTTGACGCTTGTCGGTACTAATCGCCGTAAGTTAGCTTCCGATCACTTCCTGTTTACCGACCAACCGGGCACTACTCCATTCGCGGACACGAGCGCGTTTCCCAGAACCGATCCGGTGAAACTTCCTAGAAGCCGATTATCAGGAGTTGGCCGCTCGGTCAGGCTTGTGCAAACGATAGGCAAGCCACGCGACGATCAGAGCGGCCATGCCCGACACCGCCCGGATGACTTCAACGCCTAAAGAGCCGTTGTCGAAGAGCCGACGGCTGATTTGATTGGCAGAGTGAATCGAAACAACGCGCCGGGTTTGTTGTCGGCCGACGCCGAAAGCTGACCCTCATGACGGGAAATAATCATCCGGCAAATGGCCAATCCCAGTCCCATTCCGTGTGGCTTCGTCGTAACGAACGCGTCGAATAGGCTGTCTAATTTTTCCGAATCAATGCCCGGTCCTGAGTCCTCCACAGACACGACAATCGCGTCGCGGCCATCACGCTCAGTTCTAACCCACAGCACCCGAGGCCGATCGGTTACCGAGTCCATAGCCTCGATCGAGTTCCGGACCAAGTTGAGCATGACTTCCTGCAGCTGGCCGCTATGGCCAGGGACAAGGGGCAATTCGGGCGCTAGGACGGTGCGGGCCACGACACCGTGATCGTTTAGCTCTCCGCGGAGAACGTCCAGAACGCCAAGAGCAATTTCGTTCAAGTTGACCGGCTGGGTGTCGGCGCTCTTGAACAAGGACCGGAAGCTCTCTAACACCTGGCTGGCACGGTGGCAGTCACGGACTACGCGGGCCATAGCTGCCTGCGCTTCGTCGTAGTCTGGTGGCTTTCTCGTGAGCCACCTTATTGCCGTAGCACCGTCTAACGCGATCGCTCCCAATGGCTGCCTGACCTCGTGGACCATCGCGCTCGTGATCGCGTCGATCTTCATTAGCCTGTTGTTCCGCTCTTGCTGCAGCATCATGTTTGAGCGAGTGAGGCGCTCCTCGCTCGCCCGCCTTTCGGAAAACAGTGAAGCGAGAACGATCGCGCAGAGCGACACCGCCAGGATGGCAGCCTGCGCGACCGGGGCGCGTTCGGCGATCGGAAAATTTTTTTCGTCGAACATACCGATGCTGAAGGTCGTCGTCCAAACGATTGTCACGGCAACGATGAACGCGGCCGCCGCTGAGAAGACCGGCCTGCAGCGAGCACCGAGCCACAGCAGCAATGGAAACAAGAGGGCGACAAGCGCCACGACTGTCCAGGGCTCCCTCGGCAGGAAAACCATGAGCCCGCTCAATGCGATCAGCCCCACAAGCGCCGCGACGCCTTCGACGATTTCGCCGCGCGGCGGGGGATGGCGCACAGTGGAAACGAGCCCGATTAACAGCGGCGCGACGGCGACGATGCCGGGCACGTTGGAAGTCAGCCAATGGTTCCAGATTGTCAGAGCCGGTGCCGTCGAACCTTGAACCAACACGACGCCCACCGTTCCGCCGATAGCTGCGGCAGTGGTCCCGACGATCGCCGCCGCAACCAGGCCTAACACTTGGCGCAGGCTGTCGAGGTTGAAGGCTGAACCGAAGTACCGCTCGATCAAACCGGCCATGAGCAGGACTTGGCCGGCGTTACACAGGGCGAAGACCAGGGAGGTGGAGAGACTCCAGTTGCCCGAGAGGTTGGCCGCGACGCTCGCGACCATTGTCCCGATGGCCACCGGCAACCTCGCCCAGGGCCCGAGACCAACCAGGATACCGGCCGCCACACCTGCGGCCGGCCAGAACGCCGCAATGTCGTCGGGCTTGGTTTTCAGGAAGAAACTGAGCTGCGCCGCCAGGAAATAGGCAATGGCCACCGTGATGGCGAGCAAGACTGGCCCAGCCCACCGCCATAACGATCCAGGAACACATCGTGCCCATGCGCCGACACGCCCCCGCAAGTCGTTCGTCAGGCCCCCTGCCGTGGATCGCATTTCCACCACAGATGTCCCTCGTTCACGGTGAATCCCGCCGCCTTTGCACGCGCCGCTCCGCCGGGTCCCCGGGAAAGTCCCCGATCACGATGCGGAACGCCCCACTCGTCGGTCGGCCCACCCGATAGTCTGCCCGAAAGCGGATGCTCGTTCAAGTGGCTCTCGGCAAGCCGAGGGATGTAGTGCTGAGCATGAAGTCTGGACCGCATAATCTCAACTCCCGAGAAACGAGCTTCGAGGAAGTCGGCCGATTAGTAACGCGAAGTCGGCTTGCAGGATTGCGAGGGAGTCGGTCCATAGCGTCCTTGTCGGAGAAGTCAACCTCGCCCTGGTGACAGCTCCACCGCAGGATGCCCAGATCACGGCTGTACCGTTTGCTCCGGCTCCGCTTTACGCGGTACTTCCCGAGGACCACCCCGCTGCTCACAAAGAGAATCTGCTGCTCGAGGATCTGGCCAAGGATGAGTGGATTCTGTTTCCGAAACGCTTTGATCCAGTCGTGTTTGATGCCATCATGGACGCGGCACATTCTGGGTCCATCGTTCCCAAGTATGCTCACGATGTCATTGCGCCACAGCAGGCAGGTGAATTGGTATCGGAGCACTTAGGTGTCGCGATTCTTACGCAGCCTTCCACGACCGACTTTCATGCTGATGGCGTAGTCGTAAAGCCGCTTTCCGACGCGTTGTTGTGCTTCAACACATGCGTAAACCTGAGAGCCGATAACACCTCCCGGCTCATAGAGGAATATGTTCGTATGTTCCTCCGCCGATATTCGTCCCATCGCCTGCCACCCAAGCAGGTGGAATTGTCGCCGTCCGACCGAGTCTTGGACTGGAAAATGCCAATCCCTCCGTCGCGCCATTGAAGCACAGCATCGCCGGAACCGATGCGCATGAGAGCTCAGGATGCTCTCGGAACCTTGAACTCCACCCCCTGGTTCGCCCGATTCGACTTAGCCTGCGAATCCTTTCAGAACCTCCCTCATAGTCGAGAAGTTTGGAGGAGTCCAAATCCTGATTCGCTCTTTGCTACCGAAACTAACGCACCGTACCGCAACAAGCCAAAGTCTCGAATCTCGTCGTGTCATCAACGAATATTCTTGTGCACCAGATCTGACGTTGATTGATTCGGCTTTGAAGTAGGAGCTTCGTGTTTCTTTTCTTGTTTTCTGTAGGTCTGAGAGGGTTTGGGAAGAGGGAACAACATGCGGTGGAAGCAAATTGAGGATGAACCGAAGGTCTTCGTCTTTATCTTTGAGAGTGGCGACGAGATCGCACGCGTGTTGCGACGGTTCGCGGAGGACCAAGGTTTGGGGGGAAGTAGCTTTAAAGCCATCGGCGCGCTTTCTTACGCGAAGCTGGGTTGGTTCAACTGGGAAACGAAAAAGTACGATCCAGCTTGCGTTCTCGACGAGCAAGTGGAGTTGCTTTCGCTCATTGGCGACATCGCTCTCAGGGATGGAAAGCCCCAGGTGCACGCACACGTGGTGGTCGGACGCTCCGACGGGACCGCCGCCCACGGTGGCCATCTGCTTGAGGCTCGCGTGCGTCCGACCTGCGAACTGATGCTGACCGAGAGTCCGACTCATCTTCAGAAGAAGTTCGATCCTGAATCAGGAATAGCGTTGATCCAACTCTAAGGGGATGGGTGGCACGTGGCACCTGTGTCGTTGCTTCTCGGTGAACATGGTCTCGCGGTCGAACCGAATGGGATGTTTTGCTCCCTAGAAGCCCGTTTCTGGCCAACGGGGTTAGACAGTGATCGTTCGCTGGACACAAGCGCGTTTGTCGGTACTAATCCGACGGACGAACGGATAACTTCCGGGTTGCCCGTCATCCGCCCATCTGAAATTCATCGCGCGGGTTGACTTGTTTGTGCTATTGTTTGCGGATTCGTCGAAGACCCATGGCCCACGACGTAGAGGAATAACTCAATCCTTTTGGCCTGAGATGCGGCTAAATCTCGGGACGGGCCTATTTGAGTTTTGCCTGACGGCGCTTGCTTGAGAGTTGATGCCTGAGCTCCGGGAGGGTCGAATTGATTATCACCCCCACATTCACGACCGGCTTCGAGATGAATTTCGGCGCCAATGCAACGGCGGCCAAGGCAGCCTGGAACGCCGCGGCCAAGGTCTTCACTGACGCGTTCTCTGACCCCATCCACATTAATGTCACGGTGGATGCAGTGACGACGCCAGGAAAGTTTGGAGAGAGCTTCCCGCGGACTGTGACGATCTCGTATCCCGAGCTGTACGATCAGGTCGTCGCCTACGCATCGACGCAGAATGATGCCATCGCCATCGGTCCGGGGGGCTCGGTGCCGGCGACCGATCCCAGCAATGGGGGAACCTGGCAGCTGACACGAGCTCAAGCCAAAGCGCTTGGCTTTATTCCCGATGATATGTCTGACGATGGAGGAACCACCTTCGGGGTGACAGGAAATACTTTCACGTTCTCCGGTCCGATTGCGGCGGGAACATTTGATTTTCAGGGGGTTGCTGCGCACGAGATCTCCGAGGTGATGGGCCGCATCGGTGGCGCAAATCTCGGTGGCGGGTTCAGTTTGATCGATATTTTTTCGTTCAGCGGCGCGGGGATGAGGTCGATGGGCAAAGGTGCGGGGAACTTCTTCTCGATAGACAACGGGACGACTCTGCTGAAAGAGTTTAACGATTCTTCCGCAGATGGTGGAGATAGCCGGGATTGGGCGGCCGGCGATAACGACGCGTTCAATGACGTTTCGTTCTCGGGTGTAGTGAATCCGGTTTCGGCTGTCGATTTGCAGGTGATGGATGTGATCGGCTACGGCCGGGTGAATCCGAACGGGAGCCTGATCGAGACAGTGGGCCACATCTCGTTCCTGCGGGCTCATGATCTAGGCTCGGGCTACGGCAAAGCGCCTAATTTCCTGGACTGCGAAGTGGTTGTGCTGCTCGCAGAACAACCGCTGTTCGCGATGGGATTTCAACTGCGGGCGGACGCGGAACAACCGACTCGCACAGAGATGTTCGATCTGCTTCGATCGGCCTTCATCGCGGGGAGGCTAGTCCGTATCGATTACGAGACGGTGGGCCCTCGTGCGGGTCAAATCATTCGCGTTGCGAACGCATAGGAGAGAGTACTCATGGCCAACTTGCTCGAAAAGACAGGACAGATCGTATTTTTGCGCGCCCACGATCTCGGAACTGGTTATGGTCCGTCCAACGATTTTCTGGATGTTGAAGCTGTATTCATCCTGAATGCGATCGGCGATGGTGCGTACGGCTTCCAGCTGCGAAACGATCAGTACCTGCCGGCGCGCCAGGCGATGTTCAGCCTTCTGCGCGACGCTTTCGTGAACAACCTGCCGGTGACAGCCGACTACGAGATCGACACCGGGAAACAGAACGGCTTAGCGATTCGGGTAGCGCTTATCCGGAGCCAAACGTCGATACCCGTCGCGGCAAGTCCCGTAAGTAATGTAGGACATGGCCAGGTGTTGCCTGCCTCAAGTGCGGCGAGCAAAACGGCTGCCAAGGCCGCAATGGCTGGAAAGAAGTCGAAGTCTCGAAAGGGCTGACAATGTCAGCGTCATGAGCTCGTGTGCTGACGCACAGGGCCGGTGGGAAGTGTGTTTCGCTGTGGAGTCGAACAGGCGGAAGCGGCCTGGATCGATCGAACGTTGTTGCGCTGGGGGCGGGACGGCCGAGCCTCGAATGTTCCGGGTTGCCGGTGAACCGACTGGAGTGCCGAAATCTTGGCGCGAGGTGCGTTGCTACCATCAACTGATGGATCGATCTAGTGGATACGGAGCAGTCTCGGCAGAATTTCTTGCGCATCGTGGCAATAGGAGTACTCCGTCCACTGCAATCGGTGTGAAGGAAGTGCGGAAGTGGGCGAGGACGCTACCGCCGGTCAGCAGTGTCATTGATCTGGGCTGCGGGCCGGCTTTCCGATCACTGTAGTACTGGTCGAAGAAGGACTTCAGGTCTTCGGGGTAGATGCAGCACCATCCTTTGTCGCGGCATTCCAACACAACCTGCCGGGTACGCCCATCCTTTGCGAAGCGGTTCAAGAGCCTAGATTCTTTGATCGAACCTTCGATGCTGTAATTGGCCTGATGTTCCTTCTCAAGGCGGAAGATCAGCATTGCCTCATCCAGAGATTCGCCGAGATACTAATGCCGGGCGACCGCCTGCTATTTACTTCAACCCCCAAACCAGCCGTTTGGAAGGATGCAATGACAGGGTTGGAATCAATCTCTTTGGGGGCGAGCAGTACAAAAAGCTGCTCCGAGCCGCTGGTATATCGGTCGCGGAGGAGTATGAAGACGTCGGCGAAAACCATTATTTCGACGCCTTCCGGGGCATCGCTCTCCGAGGTCAGCTCGTGATGAGAAATCAGACAGATTAAGAACGCCTCTTTCCCGATTCTGGACGGTTTGTCGGCTAACCGGAAGTGATCGGGAGCTGACTTACGGCGATTAGTAATGGGCTGGAGCAATCGGGAACAGAGTGGAAGGAGTTCTGCTCGCTGTCGGTTGGCGAGGAAGCCGAAGTTGCGGATCCGCATAAAGCCACGCGGCAACGAGTGAAGTAGGAAGCGGCGCAAGAACTCATCGACGGGCAGAGTCATGAGCCGCTTCTTGTTGCCGTGAGCGGAGTCGCGCCAGCGAAAGGTTACGTTGCCCTCGGAGAGAGCCACCAACCTGTTGTTCGAGATGGCGACCGATGGGTGTATGCGCCGAGATAGCGCAGCACATGTTCTGGCCCGCCGAAAGGCCGTTTGGAGTAGACGACCCAGTCGTGACGAAACAGTGGCCGCAACCAGGAGGCGAAGGCTCGCGGTTCCGTGAGCGGTAAGAGGTGTCCGTGGAACTGGAGTGCGCCGGACTGAAAGGCGTTCTTGAGCCCGGCGACAAACTTGCCGCGGAAGATTCGGCCGAGCACTTTGACGGGAAGGAAAAAAGATCGGCGCGAGGAGATCCAGCGGGAGTGGTCCGGAGCGAGACCGCCGGCAGCCAGCACGCAATGGACATGAGGATGATGTTGCAACCGCTGGTTCCAGGTATGGAGCACGCTGAAGAAGCCGATCTCGGCTCCCAGGTGGCGTGGGTCGCGGGCGATCTCCAGCAGAGTTGCAGCACTGGCGCGAAAGAGTAGGTTGTAGATCAGCCGTTTGTTCTGCAGCGCGAGCGGAGCCAGTTCCCGCGGCAGCGTGAAGACGACGTGCACGTAGCTGACGGGCAGCAACTCCCGTTCCCGCGCTTGGAGCCAGTGCAGGCGTGCATTGCCCTGACACTTGGGACAGTGCCGATTGCGACACGAGTTGTAAGAGATGGCGGAATATCCGCAGTCCGAGCAGTGATCGCGATGCCCGCCTAGCGCGGCGGTGCGGCAACGAGCAAGGGCCAGCAAAATCTTCTGATGCTGCCAGGTGATCCAGCGGCGACTGCGCTCAACAAACAACGGCCCCGCACAACGAACGATGTCGGCCACCTCCAGAGGAGGCCGGTTCATGCGCTCGGCGTCGGCTCTCCTTGTTCTCGAATCGTAAGTGCATCCAGCGGACTACCAGTGGCGCTGAGATGTCGCCGGGAGAGATGCAGATAAATCGTCGTCTCCTCAAGGTCGCGATGCCCGAGCAGCATCTGAATGGTGCGCAGGTCGGCACCGGCTTCGAGCAGATGCGTGGCAAAGCAGTGGCGCAGGGTGTGGGGATGAATGTGCTTGTGTTCAAGCCCAGCGCGTTGGGCGGCGTTCTGACAGGCAGTCCACAGGACCTTGGTGGTGACCGGATAACTTGCGGTATGCCATCGGTTGCCGGGAAACAGCCAGTTCGTTGGCTTGTGCCTGAGCCCGCGCCAATAGACGCGCAATGCATCGAGCAGTTTCGGGCTGAGCATGACATCGCGGTCCTTGCGACCTTTGCCGCCCCGGATATGGATGATCATCCGCTGGCTGTCGATATCGCTGATCTTCAGGTGTGCCACTTCTGCGCGACGTGCGCCCGTGGCATACAGCGTCATCAACAGGATGCGATGAAAGGGAAACTCGGCCGCGTCAATCAGACGCGCAACTTCGTCCTGGCTGAGTATCTCGGGCAGGTGCAGAACCTTCTTCGGATACGGCGTCTCGGCAATGCTCCAGCCTCTCTTCAGAACCTGAATATGGAAGAAGCGTAAAGCAGCTAGCCGCAGGGTCACAGTGTTCGGGCTGAACTTCAACTTAGTGAAGAGCGCTGCCTGATACTCGCGAATGTGTTCGGGCCCAAGCTGATCGGGTCGGCGGTGGAAGTAGCGACTGAAGTGCTCAACCCCGTGAAGGTACGAGCGGATGGTTGAATCGGCGAAGTTGCGGCGTCTTAGTTCTTCCAGCATGAGCTGACGTAGATGGGTCACAGAGAGTTCCTCCTCTGCGACACAAACTAGCTCAGATCAACTCCACCGTCGGCTCAGCAAACACGCGAATGCGTCCCCCGCAACGCGGCTAAGTCGGCATGTGGGAACCCATCTCAGAAGGCTGGCTGACGGCTGACCGACAGTTAGCCGAGAGATGGACATGACGGCGAGCAAATCTGGCACACCGGCGGCACACAATATTCGGGCCTACATGACTTCCGGATTGCCCGTCACTCGGGTATCATCGGCCTTGCTGCAGGGGGCATAACCAGTTTGTCCCGGAAGGCTTGTGATTGCAATTCAAGGTCAGTCAAGTTGATTGGTCGGTTCAAGCCTCGGTGAATAGTGGTAGACTGACGGCGCTATGCCCCAGTTCGTAATCGAACGTGAAATCAAGGGCGCCGGGTCTCTCTCTGAGGCTGAGATCCGCGAAGTGTCGTTGCGCTCTCTGGAAACCTTGCACGCCATGGGTCCTCAGATTCAGTGGCTGCACAGTTACGTGACGGAGGACAAGGTGTATTGCGTGTACCTCGCTCCTGACGAGAACACCATACGCGAGCATGCCCGACGTTCAGGCATTCCCGCTGACCGTGTATCCGCAGTTCGCCGCCTCATCGATCCTGCCAAACTGCAATAATCACGAGGGCTCTTGCAACGAGTATCGAATCGCGTGGTCGATACTCATCGCGCTTCCGTCTGCCCAAGCCCGTTTCCCTTCACTTTCACCGATTGACTTCCAGGCCAGCGAGAGATTTTGGTCAAGCTTGGACTGTTCAGCCTGAGGCAAATGGGCGCTGATCAGATGTCGTAGGTGTTCGGCTGCTGCAGCCAACTTCAAAGCACGAGCAGCTTGGCCCTGTGCCGAAGCCAGACACGCCGAGCCTTCGAGCGCTCGCGCCATTCCGCGTTTGTGCCCTAACTCCGCGAAGACTTCGAGTGCCTCGCGATAAGCCTGATGTGCGGCGTCGTACTGCTTCCTTTCGCAATGGACGTAACCTAAGTCTGCCAAGGAACGAGCGCATCCCCATCGATCGGCGGCATCACGGAATTCCGCTAGCGCACGGCTGTAGTGGGCCCCAGCGGCATCCAGATCGCCCTGTTCCCGCATGATGTCCCCCAACTGGTTGATCGACCATGCGGCCCCGCTGCGATCCTGTGCCTTCTCAAAAATTTCTGTAGCTTCCCGCAACGCGAGCTGGGCGCGCGAATAATCGCCGCGAGCCTTCGCGACATTCGCCAGATTGTGCAGGCAGCGTGCCGTTTCGATCGGATTCGGGAGGCGGCGCCAGTATTCCAACGTTCGCTCGAAATAGCTCTGCGCAGTCTCGTAGTCCCCGGAATCACGAGCTTCAATTCCCAGCGCGTTCAAAGATGCCGCAATTCCCCAATGCTCACTTAGTTCCTCGTACAAAACGAGACTCTGTTGAGAGTAGCGCTGAGCGGCTGAAAAATCCCCCAGTGCTGTCGACAGAGCTCCGAGAAAAATCCCAACTCTCGCTCGCTCTTGCTTATATCCATCCCCCGCTAAGCGAAGTACCGTTTCCAGCCGAGAGCGGCCCTCCGCAAGATGTTCCCGCATATCCCAGAACCGAAACAGGGCCATGCACAAACGAAGCGCCCAATCGAGCTCGCGGGTGTCGAAAAGCCAGGCTAGGGCGGAACGGAAGTTATCGATTTCCACATCACATCGAGATAGCCAAAGCACTCGCTCCGTGGGGCTCAGTTCGGGATTTCCTTCTTCGGCAAGCACTAGGCAGTAGGCAGCATGCGCTCGCCTAGTAGCCCTCCCCTCCCCACTCGAATCTAGACGCTCGATTGCGTACTCTCGAATGGTTTCCAACATCGTGAAGCGCGCTTCCAGATCGTCCCGCTCCGATCTCTGGATAAGATTCTTATCAACAAGCGACGAAAGGCCATCAACCAAATCGATACCGAGATCGTAGCTGGTATTACAGACCGCTTCTGCCGCCTCCATCGTGCAGCTGCCGGCAAATGCAGCGAAGCGCCGAAATAGTTTCTGCTCCGCTTCGTTCAAGAGACTATGGCTCCAGTCAATGGTGTTGCGCAGGGTTTGCTGTCGTTCAGGCAGGTCGAGAGCGCCACCCGTTAATAGCTGCAAGCAGCTCTGAAGTCTATTGAGGATGGCTTTCGGTGACAGCAGCTTCGTTCGAGCTGCCGCGAGTTCGATAGCTAACGGCAATCCATCCAGTCGCGAACAGATGTCGCGGATCGCGCCAGAATTCTCCTTCGTCACAGCAAAATTAGGTCTGACGGCGGTTGCGCGTTGCACGAACAGCTGAACCGCTGAATCCTGCTCCAAAGGAGCAACCGGAAATTCGTGTTCACCGTAGACGTGCAGACAGGCCCGGCTGGTCACGAGCACTTTCAGGGTGGGACAAGCACTGAGAATTTCAGCGACTAGAGTCGCAGCCGGCAACACGTGCTCGAAATTATCCAACACTAGCAAAAACGGGCACCCATCCAGGTAATTACTGAGCAGCTCAGGAATGCTCCGGGTTGGCACTTGCTGCAGATCGAGCGATTTGGCGAGCGCCGTCGCAACAAGGTCCGCGTGTGTAATGGACGCAAGTCCAACGAACTGAACTCCACCGCTGAACTTGTTGGCAGCAGCCGCAGCTACTGCTATCGCCAAACGGGTTTTGCCTGCGCCGCCCGCTCCGGTCAGGCTGAGAAGACGGACATCCGTTTGCTGCAAGATATCGGCTGCCTTCGAAACTTCTCTATCGCGCCCGATTAGTAAAGTTCGTGGAGTTGGCAAGTCAACAAGCTTTCTCGTGACTCGCGCGATGACGGACTTATGAGATTCTTTCCGCTCTTGATGCGAAGGTGAGAAATCCGCTGGTTCCCCGGATTGCCTGACTTGTGCAGTAAAGAGGTACCCGCGTCGCGGCACTGTTTTGACCAACTGTTGATCGCGATCTTCGAGAGCCCGGCGCAACTCGACGGTGCATTGCACCAAGGAATCATCGGTGACGAAACTGTCCGGCCAGATGGCTTGTATGAGCTCCTGTTTGCCGATCAGGCGACCTGGGTTCTGTACCAAGTATTTCAACGCATCGTAAACCTTTGGACGAAGCCTGACCTCCTGCCCAGACTTCAGCAAGCATCCCCGCTGCATGTCGAGCGTAAACGCGCCAAAACGATAGATGAATGGATCGCTTGCCAAGTAAGTGCATCTCCTGCACAACCCGAACATCGTCTTTCTTGGATTTTCGGTAATTCTTCGGCGTTGTTTCGTTACGCCGAGCACCCCAAGTAGCTACCTTGGATTGGAGGTCAAAACGCAAAGGTTTCGACAAGCTTCCGGGCGAACCGAGCCGGAGGCAAACCGCCAATTACTCGGATTCTAGCAAAGCCGCCAAGGCCGCAAGAAGCCGAGTCGTGACTACGGGAACGGACGAGATCCGCTCGGAACAAGGAGATATCGAAATGAGCACTGCACAGGTTCCCACATTGGACATGAACAAACTGAATGCCTTTATTGGGCAATTCGTAACAGATCTGGGCGCCTCGGTTCACGCCGGTATGGTGGTGATCGGGGAAAAACTTGGACTTTACAAGGCACTCGCACACGGACCCACCAGTTCGTCAGAGCTGGCGGCCAAGACCGGCACGGATGAACGCTATCTGCGCGAGTGGTTGGCCTCGCAAGCTGCCGGTGGCTACATCACTTATGACGAACAAACCCGCAAGTTCAGCCTGACAGCAGAACAGGCGTTCACGTTGGCGCAGGAGGACAGCCCGGCTTACTTGCCCGGCGCGTTTGAGTTGGCGCTCGGTTCCCTCGCCTCTGTTCCCCGGATCGCCGAGTCTTTTCGTACGGGCGCTGGAATGGGCTGGCACGAGCATGATGACGGAGTGTTTCACGGCTGTGAGAAATTCTTCCGGCCAGGCTATGCCGCGAATCTGGTCAGCTCGTGGATACCATCGCTCGATGACGTGAAACAAAAACTCGAGGCCGGAGCCCGTGTCGCCGACGTCGGGTGCGGCAAAGGTGCGTCGACGCTGCTCCTGGCAAAGGCTTATCCGAAATCAAAGTTCTTCGGCTTCGATTATCACGACAAGTCGATCGAAGCGGCACGCGATTCTGCCAAACGGCAACTGCTAAACGACCGGGTCAGCTTTGAGGTAGCAAAGGCCAAAGACTTCCCGGGAAAAGATTACGATCTCGTGGCCGTCTTTGATTGCTTGCACGACATGGGCGATCCAGTTGGCGCAGCTACACACGTTCGCAGCTCGCTCGCCAAAGACGGAACGTGGATGATCGTCGAACCATTCGCGAACGACGAACTAAAGGACAACTTGAATCCGGTTGGTCGGGTTTACTACTCCTTTTCGACGCTTCTGTGCACTCCATGTTCTCGATCGCAAGAAGTCGGACTCTGCCTGGGGGCACAGGCTGGGGAGAAGCGCATTCGAGAGGTGGTAACTGCGGCTGGCTTCAGCCGTTTCCGTCGCGCGAGTGAGACTCCTTTTAACATCATTTACGAAGCCCGGCCGTAAACCTCCGATCGCAACTGAGCAGTCGCCGTAATGCGGCTGCTCAGTAGAGCAGGGCGTAGAATACGCGGATCAATTCTGGTGCGAGGCAAATCACATGAACGGCGTCAAGAGCAAACCCGAGGGGAGAACGAATTCGAGAAATGGCAGTAGCGCGGAGAAAATGCAACGCGCCAAGGAAACCAAGCCCCATTCGCCCAGCCCTCTTACCGAGGAAATGTTGGCGCGGTTTGACTCTCGCTCCGCGACTTACGATCGGGAGAATCGCTTCTTCGATCAGGACTTCGAGGAGCTCCGCGCCGCGAATTATCTTGTCATGCCGGTCCCATCCCAATTGGGAGGCGCAGGCTGCACTCTTGAAGAGGTGTGTCGCGAGCAGCGCCGGTTGGCGTACTACGCCCCGGCAACTGCCCTGGCAGTGAACATGCATCTTTACTGGATTGGCGTTGCGGCTGATCTTTGGCGGCAGGGAGATAACTCGCTGGAGTGGATGCTGCGCGATGCCGCGGCGGGAGAAATCTTCGCTGCTGGCCATGCCGAAAGCGGCAATGATATTCCGGTGCTTCTCTCCAGTTCGAAAGCAGAACGAGTGGAGGGTGGTTATTGCTTTACAGGTCGCAAGCAGTTTGCGAGCTTGACGCCCGTCTGGACTCGTTTTGGCCTTCACGGGATGGATACCAGCGATCCTAGCTATCCGAAAATTGTCCACGCATTCCTGACCCGTGACAGTGCCGGCTATGTCATCAAGGAGACGTGGGACGTTCTGGGCATGCGCGCCACCCGCAGCGACGACACTCTTGTGGAGAATGCTTTCATCCCCGAGTGCTACGTCGTGCGCGTTGTGCCCGCGGGTGCAGCCGGAATCGATCCTTTCGTGCTTTCTGTGTTGGCCTGGGCTGTGTTGGGCTTCGGCAATGTCTATTACGGACTGGCCAAGCGTGCTTTGGATAAGAGTATCGCGGCCGCAAAGAGCAAACACTCTCTCGCGCTCTCGCGTTCTATGGCCTATCACCCTGAAATCCAGCACGCAATTGCGCAAATGGTTCTTGAGTTGGAATCGATCGGACCTCATCTCGACCGGATCGCCGACGATTGGTCGAGAGGCGTTAACTATGGTGCCGAATGGCCCTCCAAGCTCTTCGCCGCGAAGTACCATGCGGTCGAGAGTGCGTGGCGCGTGGTCGACATCGGACTTGACGTCACTGGCGGTGCCGGCATCTTTCGCTCCGCGGGATACGAACGTCTGTTACGCGACGCGCGGCTTGGCCGAATTCATCCGGCCAATGCTTTCCTCACCCACGAAGTTGTGGGGAAGACCGCCCTTGGCATCAGCCTCGATGAGCAGCCCCGTTGGGGCTGAAATGCTCAAGTTCCCTCATATCGCTTTGTATAACAATCGAAAAAGAGCCAAATCCAAGGGCATAACTGGTTGAGACCTAGAACGATCAGTAACAAAAAAGCTCTTGTGTCAAAGTTCAGGATGGTCGGCAATCCGTAAGTTGGTCAGAAACGGGCTTCGAGGAAGTTGTCCAGATTGGTAACGGCAAGTCGGCTAGGCTGGAGGCAAAATCCTGGATGCTTGGGCGTTTGTCGTTACCTATGTGGTCCTTCATGGCCGTTCTCACACAATCCTGATCGCCGACGCGCCAATTTCCATCCCAGTTGCCAAGACTAGGATTCCAGCAGCGCCCGTAACTTATGAGCGTATCTGCGGCTCGACGTGACCACCGTTCCTTCTGCCAGTACGATGTCGTAAACCCCATCGAACATCGGACGAATCTCGCTAATGCAGGCACCGTTCACGATGGCCGACTTCCGCACGCGGATGAAGTGGTGTGGCGCCAGCTTCTCCTCTAGGTGCGCCAGGGTTTCACGCAACAGGTGACTGTCGCTGGCAGTGTGTATGCAGGCGTAGTTTCCCGTGGCTTCGATCCACAAAACGTTGGTAACGGGAACAAAGAAAATCCGCTTATTGTCCTTCACCACAAAACGTTCGAACGGGCGGAGACTACGGAGGGATCGGAGCAGTGGTTCGAGACCTCGATTTGCTGTCCCGCGCTCTTGGACGACCTGGAGTGCGCGAACCAGGGCCTTGGCAAATCGCTCCTTATCGTACGGTTTCAAGAGATAGTCAACAGCCTGCACTTCGAATGCACGAATGGCGTGCGCATCGTGAGCAGTGACGAAGACATAAACGGGAGCGGGGCCGGTCGATGGCTCCACATTTTCGATGACTCCAAAACCATCCAGATCAGGCATCTGCACATCGAGAAAAACGATGTCGGGATGAAGTTCATTGATCTGCTCCACGGCACTTATTCCGTTCGCCGCCTCGCCGACAATTTCGATGTCGTTGTGTTTGGCCAGATAGCGACGGATACCGCGGCGGGCGATCGGTTCGTCATCGACGATGAGGACTCGCGTCTTCAAGGGAACTCCTCAGTGGAATGGTAATGATGGCCTCACAGCCTCGACCGTCGCCCCCGGTAAGTTCCAGCGACGACTCGTCGCCGTAGAGCTGTTTCAAGCGTGACTGGACATTGGTGAGCCCAACACCGAGCCGCAGGCGCGATCCCGGTGCCGGACCCGGGCCGTCATCGCGGACGCAGAGCCAGACTCTGCCGTTGTGGCGTTGCGCAGCGATCTCCAGTCGGCCTGCGGCGGAATCGACGCTGATGCCGTGCTTGATGGCATTCTCAACCAGTGGCTGAAGCGCCAGGCTCGGTACATAGACTCCGAGAAGGTCAGGTGGCACGTCCATGTGAACCTGCAAGCGATCGTGAAAGCGTGTCTGTTCGATCTCCAGATACTTGCCGACAAACTCGAGTTCGCTCTGCAAGGTGATCTCGTTCTCCCGCCGTTCGAGTGCCATGCGCAGCAAGTCGCCGAGACTGACCAGCAGATGGCTTGCAGCATCGACGTCTTCCTGCATCAAGACTCCAATGGTGTGAAGACTGTTGAACAAAAAGTGCGGATGTAACTGGCTCTTAAGGTTCTCAAGTTCGGCGTGGGAGAGCTGCGTTTCCAGTTGCGCCGCTATGGTCTGGCGCTCCATCGCGGCCTGGTAAAAGTGGATCGACTGATACAGTCCCACAACTAACCAGTACGTAAGCACGCCAGTGAAGCTCATAGATAGAACACTGACTGTGAACGTCGGAAGAAGGCGCAGCGCACCAGGATCCGTATTGCGCAAAAGTAACCGCAGAAGTCCACCGCTCAGAAAGTATTCGGTGACAGATGTCAGGGGAGCCATCAGGAGCGCCGTGATTGTGTGGATCGCTATGTGATGTCCAAACCTCGGCCCCGTCAACGGGAACCGTCTGGCCAGCCCAATCACAAGCGGTGTGTACGCCGCCCATACGTTCCAGTAGACGAGTTCGATCGCACAGAACACCCAGTTGATCTGCCCGCCGTGAACCTTCGCCATCACGATCTCCTGCACGGCGAACAACAGTCCTACCATCGTCCACGCACACAGGATCAAAATCCATTTCGCGCGTCCTATATCTGGTGTGGCCTGCAGCAATGGGCTTGTCGACCTCTCCGGGACGGATTATAGCTGAGCCTTCGAAGGAGACATCACTGAGGACAGACCGCTTGTCTCACTTCGGATACCGCATGTCACTTTTCCTGCAAACACTCGTTCCTCGCGGCATATTGTCCAGTGAGCAGGAGCATCGCGAAGAGGAGTTCCACATGAAGAAGATTCTGACTCAGTACGGAGTGTTCGTCCTTGCGATCGCTCTGATGGTGCCGTTGGCACAGGCGCAGCCGGCACGAATGCAGGCCGCCTTCGGAGAAGATGCCGGAACGCTTTCCGACAAATTCACCGCGCTGGCGCGCGTTATGTCGGGCAAGTACGACTGGAAGCCCAGCCCGGGCGTTCGCTCCGTTGGCGACGTGTTCAACCTGATTGTTAAGGAGAACCACATGCTCGCCGGCGTGCTTTCGGGCACACCGAATACGGGGGCAAAGCCCGCGCCCATCACCGATCCGGAGAAATTGCAGGAAGCACTGAAGGCTTCCTACGTCGATCTGCAAAAAGCCATTACGGGACTTTCCGACAACGACCTGCAGGCGCCGGTGAAACTGTTCGGAGAAGACATGACGAAGCAGGGCGCGCTGATGCTGATTCTCGAGGACCAACACGAGCATCTGGGGCAGTCGATCGCCTACGCGCGCAGCAACGGCGTCGTTCCGCCCTGGTCTAAGTAGGAGCGCCGCGCGGTGTGGGACACTCATTTCGCGTCGTCTAGAAAGGAGTATCGATGACACTCAACTGCTGGAAATTCAAAGGCGGGAAATCCAGGGGATGCAGTCTTTGCGCCATTGCCCTGCTTTCTTTCACCGCCGGATCGCTCATGACTGCGCGCCTCGCTCCCATCGACCACGTGAGGGCCGACAGCAATCGCGTCTTCGAGCTTCGCATTTATCACACTGTACCGGGCAAATTGCCGGCACTGGAATCGCGTTTTCGAGACATCTATTCAAAGCTGTTGGCCAAACACGATCTGCAGGTCGTGGGTTACTGGGTACCTGAGGGGGCAGCCGATTGGGACAACACATTCGTCTACCTCGTGGCTCATTCCAACCGGGAGGAAGCAAAAAAGAACTGGGACGCGATGCTGGCCGACCCGGAGGTTCAGGAGGCAATCAAATCCGAGGAGGCCAACAAGTTGGTGGAAAAGATAGACCGAATGTACATGCGGTCGACAGATTTTTCGCCGATGAAGTAGCGTCGCATTTCGCGAAAGGAAAATGCCATATGAATAAAAAGAGAATGAGCGCAGTATTTACGACGGCGCATCCGGCTCCAGGCCGATGTGATCATTAACCGCATCGTGAAAACGCTGCTTGCACCCGAGGTATCGCTCCGTCGTCTGAATTGAAACGTGGCCGAGCAGGAACTGAATCTGATCTAGTTCACCTCCTGCCTGACGACACAATCGCGCACAGGTCCAAGCTGAAGATCCTCTAACCGTAAGGTTGTAACCTCAGCTCTCCGGAGGCCGCAGCCGATGAGAAGCGAGAGCAAAGCGCGATTTCGTCGGCTGCGAAGAGTGTAGGCTGTCTCAGCACCGAGTAACTTCTTGCCCTCCTCCGCCGTCAGCCAATTCCCGACACGCACTCCCAGCCGCCTGACGCCGTTCACACGCCGAATGCCTGCCGCAAGATCCGGGCTAAGAAGTCCGCAATCGGATGCTTCATACGCCAGACGGCGTATCGCCGCCAATCTCAGGTTAATCGTCGACGGCTGCGTACGGGTCCTGTTCGAGTGCGATTCGGTACCGCGTAACCACGGGCCTGGGCTCCGAACAGTACCATTCGATGAATTCACGAATGGCATGGTCGTACCGACGTGAGACTATTCAAGACCGCAGATTTCGATTGTTCTAGATCGGGTAATTTGAGGACCGTTTTCGGGACTCGTTTGGTTTGCTCTTCGCCATTGGAAGCGGCCTCCGCTGCCGCGGCGAAAAGCATGATCCTGTCCCCGATCTTCTAACCAGTAGCGCGTTTGTGGATAGTTTCCTGTTGCGGACCACTCGCCTCGGTGAATGAGTGCTAAGACGATGTTATGTAAACTATCCCCTTGGGACCTTGCCAACCCCAGGGCTTCCATTGACTGGCCCCTTCGCAGCCGTAGGATTTTTCTCAAGTGATCGGCCAGACCATCTCGCATTACCGCATCGTTGCGAAGCTCGGCAGCGGAGGGATGGGTGTGGTTTACAAGGCACAAGACACCCGGCTCGACCGCTTTGTAGCTCTGAAGTTCCTGCCCGCGGACTTGGCCAAAGATCCCCAGGCCTTGGAGCGATTTCGCCGTGAAGCCAAAGCCGCTTCCGCGCTAAATCATCCCAATATCTGCACGATTTATGACATTGGTGAGCACGATGGCCATTCGTTCATCGTCATGGAATTTCTGGAGGGGATGGTGCTCCGCAAATGTATCGCTGGGCATCCACTGGAAACGGACGTCATCCTCTCACTGACCGTTGAGATCGCCTACGCCTTGGAGGCGGTAGACGCCGTAGGCCTCGTGCATCGTGATATCAAACCCTCCAACGTCTTCGTGACGCAGCGCGGGCACGTCAAGATCCTTGACTTCGGCCTGGCAAAAACGACGACCCACGTTCACCTGCACAATGATGACAAGCTCCACGAAGCCAGCACCGTCACAACCCAAGATCTCACCGCTTTGGGCGCCACTCCTGGCACCATCGCCTTCATGTCTCCAGAGCAGGTGCATGGCGAGGAACTGGATCACCGTACCGACTTGTTCTCCTTTGGAGTCGTGATTTACGAAATGGCTACCGGGCGTTTGCCGTTTGAAGGTAAGACCGTCGGTGCGACCTTTGCCGCCATACTGCACGAATCGCCGGAGCCCGTTACCCGATGCAATTCTCAATTGCCGGTGAAGCTCGACGAGATCGTTTCCAAGGCGCTACAAAAAGACCGCAACCTGCGATACCAGCATGCTTCGGAGATGCGCAGCGATCTGCAACAGTTGAAAGCCACCACCAAATCGACTGCGACAACATCGGCCGACCCGGAAGGCATTGCCTCACAGTCAACAGGAAAGGCCGTATCCCGAAAGAAACGATGGAAGCTCCTACCCATTGGCCTCATGCTCACCCTTATCTTGCTGGGAGCGATCATCTTTGGTCTATCGCACAGACGTAGGTCTGCGGCATCCAAGCTCAACGAAAGAGACACCATTGTGCTCACCGATTTCACAAATTCCACCGGAGAGGCAGTTTTCGACGATACGCTAAAGACGGGGCTCACCGTTGCCTTGCGACAGTCGCCGTTCCTGAACCTTCTTTCGGATAACAGCATCAGCTCGACTCTCAAGTTGATGACGCGCCCGGCTGACACCCCGCTTACACCGGAAATCACACGCGAGGTTTGTCAGCGTAGCGCAAGCAAAGCATATATCGACGGCTCGATTTCAACTCTAGGAAGCGAATATGTGCTGGTTTTGAAGGCGGTGGATTGCCAGAGTGGAGACATATTGGCCGAAGAGCAGGTGACAGCAGCGTCCAAGGAGAAGGTGCTTGACGCGCTGGGCAAGGGCGCCTCCACGCTCCGCACGGAGTTGGGTGAATCGCTGGCCTCGGTCAAGAAGTTCGATGTTTCGCTCGCAGAAGCTACTACATCTTCGCTCGAAGCTCTGAAAGCGTACACGCTTGGTCTGAAGGCTCATCTCGAGAAAGGCCCTGCCGCCGCGCTGCCTTATCATCAACGCGCCATCGAGCTTGATCCGAACTTTGCCTTGGGCTACAACGCATTAGGCAACGACTACTCCAGTCTCGGGGAGCTCGGGCGAGCCAGCGAGTACTTTACCAAGGCGTTTGAGCTGCGGGACCGTGCCAGCGAGCGGGAAAAGCTGGCCATTACTGTTAACTACTATCACTTTATAACCGGGGAACTGGAGAAAGCCGCGCAAACGTTTCAGGAGATGATTGCGAGCTACCCCCGACAGAGCGCCGCACATACCGGCCTGGGCCTTGTGTATAGCGAACAGGGCCAGTATGAGAAGGCGGCGGATGCGTATCGTGAAAACCTCCGCCTCGTCCCGGATGATATCGCTCCTTATGAAAACCTCGGCAACAATCTGCTCGCCTTGCAGCGATTCGACGAAGCGCGGCAGACAATGCGACAGGCGCAGGCGCGAAAACTGGATGGTTACATATTCCACAACGCCCTCTATGCACTGGCGTTTCTCGTGGCAGACTCCCCGTCGACGGTGGAACAGCAACAGTGGTTTGCGGGCCAGCCAGACGTTGAGCACTTTGGGCTTTCGCTCGCCTCCGACACCGAGGCATACGCTGGGCATCTAGGCAAGGCACGAGAATTGACCAATCGGTCCGTAGATTCCGCCATACACGCTGACAGCAAGGAAAGCGGAGCCACCTGGCAGGAGAATGCCGCGCTGCGCGAAGCCGCCTTCGGTAATGCTGCAGAGGCGCGGCAGTTCGCGGCAGAAGGTTTGAAACTCGTTCCCACGAGTCCGAGCGTCGAGGTCGAAGCGGCGCTTGCGTTTGCCATGGGAGGCGATGGGGCACGAGCCGAATTGCTGGCCCATGACCTGGGAAAACGCTTTCCGCTGGGCACCCAGATGCAGGCGCTTTGGCTGCCAGCGATTAGAGCACAACTGGCGCTGAATCGAAGGAATCCAGCTGAAGCCCTTAACGCTTTGCAGGCTGCTGCACCTCTCATCGAGTTGGGGCAAGTCCTGTCTGTCGCTAACATTTCCTGCCTTTATCCAACGTATGTTCGTGGCGAGGCCTATCTGGCAGCCAGACAGGGCAGCGCCGCCGCTGCCGAGTTTCAGAAGATTCTCGACCACAGCGGTATCGTGTGGAACTGCTGGACGGGAGCGTTGGCACATCTGGGAGTGGCTCGTGCCTACGCCTTGCAGTCTAGAACATCAAAGGGTCGGGATGCCGACGCCGCCCGCGTCCGGGCGCTCGCTGCCTACAGCGATTTTCTCAGCCTTTGGAAAGACGCCGACCCAGACATCCCTATCCTGAACAAAGCCAAGGCCGAGTACACGAAGCTGAAGTAAGCGGATTACTCCCCAGAGGTCGGCTAGGCTGGAGGCAAAATCCTGGATGCTTGCGCGGTTTTCAGGACTAATGTCTAATGCCAGCTCAAAACCCTTGCTCGACGAGTGCATTGGCCTGATATCGCCATTCGAGAATCCATATCCGATTTGGCAACTGTGCAGAGAAGTGGAATTGGATCATCGAACGCTCCGTGAGGCATTTGTGCCAGTGCGCCAGACTTTGTGCCGTCACTTGCGTACAGGTCGTCCTATGGGAAGGATCTTAAGGTGCGGGCGGGGGGACATTAGCGGAGGATTGGTCTAGACTCTCGAGTTGAGCCAGTTCTTCACGCAGGCGCGCCGCCTGCTCGCGACGGCTTGCGGCATCGAGACGGGGGTTGACGCTAAGGGCCGTTCCAACCCCATCCATGACCTTAGTGATGCTTCTAGTAATGCCGTTCTTCTTGCCTTTACCGTTCTTGCCCATATTGGCGAGATCGTCGGAGCTAATGTCGTCCTGCAGAGCGTCGGTCTCCAGTCCGATAATTTGAGCGCGGAGGTCCCGAATTTGCGCGCGGCGCTGGATCATCTCGATAGCAGGGTCGCTCACAGTAGCGTTGCCCGAGTCACACAGCTTACTACCGCTTTGGTACAGGTCGACGCAGAGATCCCGGAGATTGTCGTCACCGCTGGTGTTGCCTTGATCGGCAGAAAGGCGGTACAGCGTAATAGCGATAGCATTGTCGGCCGGCACACCTTCCCCGTACTGATACATCCAACCGAGCTGATTCTCCGCGGTGGCGCTTCCTGACGCCGCGGCTTTATAAAGCCAGGACCAGGCCTTGGCATAATCGATCGCCACACCAACGCCATTCTGAAAGTTATAGCCGATGTTTTCCATGGCCTCAGCGTTGCCATGTTCTGCAGCTTTGTAATACCAGGAGAAAGCCTGATCGTAACTTTGAGGTTGACCCCATCCTTTCTCCGCCATGAAGCCGAGATTGGTTTCGGCGTTGGAGCTGCCGTGGCTGGCGGCGCGGCGGTACCAGTCCAGAGCCTGAGCATAGTCGCGCTTGACCCCCCATCCGCAACGATAAAAATAGCCGACTTCATTCTCGGCATCTGCGAGATTCTGGTCCGCCGCCTTGCGGTACCACTCAAAGGCCTGCTTATAGTCACGCCGGACATGGAGCCCACTCTGGTACATGGCCCCCAGATGGTACTCCGCGAGCGCATTGCCCTTATTCGCGGCCAAACGGTAGTAATACAGGGCCCGCTTGTAATCTCGCGGCAAGCCAATTTTGTTTTCCTGCATGTAGCCCAGTTGATTCAGCGCCGGAGCATAACCCTGGGCGGCAGACTTGCGATACCAGATCACTGCCTGGCCGTAGTCCTGGGATACTCCGCGGCCATAGATATAGTCGTTCCCGAGGGCGAATTGCGCCTGCGCGTCCCCTGCGGCGGCAGGCCCGCGAAGAGCGTTGAAATCATCGTCCGCCGGTAGTGCTTGCGCCTGAGTCGATACTTGTACTGGGACTTGCACTTGCCCCTGCGTCGTGGAGACCAGAGCGAATACGAAGAAAGCCGCTGCGGTGACCCGGGTCGGAATGGACATGAATAACTGGCCTCATCTCGCAGAAATAACTGGTAAGGATGCAGAAGCAAATAGGGCTCGGTAATCCATGCTCTTGACCCTTGCCATGACAGCATCCCACTGCGATCCACTTGCCATCTTCCAGCAGTCTTGCTGACATGGGAACAAATAACGATAGGGTGATGGTTACCAAAGGGACGAAATGTACTCAAAGTTTATTCGCAGGGCGCCAGATCGCTCGACGGCAGCATAGCTTTCGTGTGATGCACAGACGCGAAAGAAGAAATGTCCGTAATTCGGCCCGGTTGCCCCCTAACGGCATAGTTCAAACGCTCTTCGCGGAAGCAATGCATCTTGATTGATGCCAAATCGTCAATGCGCTCACCAACACCGGATTAGTACTGATATGTCGGCAAGGTTGGAGACAAAACCCTGGATGCTTGCGCGTTTATCGTTCCTATCTCCCAGAAGCCGACTTCGCGCCAATCACTGGCCGATGGCAATTCTCAGGATTACTATGAGATGGCGGCCATCGGCAGCAATCACACGGTCATTTCTTCCGGCAGATTGGCAATTGACGACTAGGTTGACGGGGAGACGCTGCGGGTGGTGTCGGCCGCATACATAACCAGCATCGCTCAGTTATCATTGCCCGGCCCGGCAAGTCGCGCGACGTAACAAATCTGTAACAATTCTGCTCGTTCTTAGGTTTAGTATTTACGATCGCGAAGAGATTAGCCGCGATGCCTAAACAGTCGTAACACGAATACGAGAAAGGTCACTTTCTTTAGGCGCCGCCGACTTTCCGAATGCACCATTAGGAGCCACACTTATGCAGCGTCGAACATGGATTATTGCCCTCGCAGTCGCATTACTGACTCTTGCCGTTGCGGCGCAGGACGCTTCGGTCAAAACGCAAAAAGAAAAATTCAGTTATGCCCTGGGCATGCAGATGGGCGCCGACTTCCGCAAACAGGTCCTCGATCTGGATCTCGCCACCTTCACCAAGGCCCTTGCGGAATCGTTCAACGGTGGCAAGACTATGCTGACCGAAGAAGAAATGCGCACCATTCTCGCTGATGCCAAAGAGGAATATCAGAAGAAGCAAGCCGCGTTGCGCGAGGAGCAAGCCGAAGCGATAGTTCAAGAGGGCGAGAAATTTCTCGCCGAGAATAAGAATAAGGAAGGCGTGGTTACCTTGCCAACCGGATTGCAATACAAGATTCTCAAGCAGGGAAAGGGAGAGAAGCCCGAAACTCACGAACACGTGGTTTGCAATTATCGCGGAACGCTGCTCGATGGCACAGAGTTCGACAGTTCCACCAAGCACGACGGGCCGGTGACGTTCCCCCTCCGGGGAGTGATCAAAGGTTGGGAACAGGCGCTCCTGATGATGCCTGAAGGATCGAAGTGGCAACTCTTTGTTCCTCCGCAACTCGCTTATGGAAAAGCCGGCGCTCCCTCCATGAAGGTGCCACCGAATGCCACGCTGATCTTCGACCTGGAGCTCGTTGACGTTAAGGAGGGCGGCGCGGAGGAGCGAGACCGCGAATAGTTACCCAAAATGACAACTCCGTAATCTACTCTCCCAAGTCGGTGGCTGCAGTTGCGCAAATCTACGATGGGTTCCCAGTTATCCATTAGTCTTTCTCACAATTCATCTAGCATTAATATGTATTTATTGTCCGATTAACACCGATGCTGTGTAATTCGCCCCGTCCGTGTCTGGACTACTTTTTTCATCCCTAAAATCCGAATAGCCGCTGCGAGAGGTGACTAGTGAACTCTGAAAGAATCTCCGCTACCTCGGTCCCTACAGGGCATTCCGTTGAACATTGCTCTACGGTTGGTCTAAGCCGCATCGCATTATGCTTATTCATTTCGGTTGTGCTGGGCGGCTTGGCCGCAGCGCAGGTAGCGACCTGCCCGCTAAGCTCTCCGGGCGGTAGCATCACCCACATTGTCTACATTCAGTTCGACAACCTGCATTATGAACGCGATAACCCGAATGTTCCATCGGATCTGGAGCAAATGCCCAATCTGTACAACTTCCTGACGGGCAACGGAACTCTGTTTACGAATCACCACACCCCGCTGATCTCGCACACTGCGGACGACATTCTGACGTCGTTGACGGGCGTTTACCCGGATCGTCACGGTCAGGCCGTGGCCAACAGCTTCGTTTCGCAAAACCTGCCTTCCAACAAGTTTTGGGATGAATTCCCGAGTTCGTTCACCTATTGGACCGACCAGGTTGAAACCAATACGACCGAGGACACGGCCTACAGCATGATTACTGCCGCGGGCCAGAACGCCCCGGCTCCGTGGGTTCCTTTTACCCGCGCAGGTTGTAACGTGGGCGCGGTCTCCATCGCCAACATGGAAATGGAGAACGTAACTTCTGACCTTGTGAAGATCTATGGCGAGTGCACCAACGGCACAACCAGCTGCACTTCGTCCGGGTACACTCCGCAGTACGCGGAGTATAAGAGCAGTAGTAGCCAAGCGGCGTCCGACTTTGAAGGCATCGCCATCCATTGCGCTGCAAGCAGTTCGCTGTGCAGCACGGCGGGTAATGTGGTTGCAGAGCCCGATGTGCTACCCCAAGAACCCAACGGCTATAACGGATATTCCGCTTTGTATGGCCACAAGTACGTGGCACCTGCCATCAACAACGGCAATAACTACATCCTCGACCTCAACGGAAACCAGATAACCGGCTTCCCTGGCTTCGGTCCCATCTCCCCTGCGCAGGCGCTGGCCTACGACGCGCAGATGCTGGAAAACGGCGTCCCTATTGTCTACACGTACATCTCCGATGCCCACGACTGTCACACGGCTCTGCCGACCTGCACACTCAGCGACGGGTATTTCCGCGCGTTGGGTCCGGGCGAGGCCAGTTATGAGACGCAGCTGCAGGCCTACAACTCAGCCTTCGGATTATTCTTCCAGCGCCTGGCCAATGACGGCATCGACGCCTCGAACACTCTGTTCATCGTTAGCGCGGATGAGCAGGATCACTTTGTCGCAGGCCCCGCATCGCCAGCTGGCTGCGACGGCGTCACCACTCCTTGCAATTATGTTTATCCCAACGGCTACACTCCCGTCGGCAACGACAGTCCCAGCGGCCTCAACTTGAGCATAGGAGAAGTGGAAGGAGACCTTACCCAACTCTACCAGCAGCAATTCCCCAGCTTGGTTCCCCCATCCTCATCGGACAGCAAGGGTGCCAACAGCGGCCTGACCGCCTCGGGCATTTTCGATTACCACTACGACATGGCGCCGGCGGTTTCCCTGAATCCTTATCTTTCGTCGAATACCCCAAGCTTTGCGCGCCAGTTGGAGCGGGCGACGTCGCAACTTACGGCACCCAACCCCATCACCGGCAACACCGATCACCTTACGAATTATCTGGTAGACAGCGCGGGCCTGAATGCGCTCCACATGATTACGGGCGATCCCGCCAGAACGCCGACCTTCGTGATGTTCGGCAACACCGATTGGTACTTCCAGGAGCAGGCAGAGGGCACCATTGTTGAGCAGCCACAGGACTACGCGTATAACCACGGTGGCGTGGCGCCAGAGATCAACACGACCTGGGTTGGATTTGTCGGACCCGGAGTACAAAACAACGGCGTGGACAGCACAACCTGGTCTGACCACACCGACATCCGTCCTACGATCTTGTATTTGACGGGTCTGACGGACGACTACCAAAGTGACGGTCGAGTGTTGGTGGAGGACTTGGTGCCCAGCGCACTACCTGCAAACCTGCAGTCCAACCTCCAGTCCTTCGAGCAACTTGCGGCCGCGTACAAGCAGATGAACGCTCCCATTGGCGCTTTCGGGCAGGCCGCGCTGCAAGGCTCGACAGTGGCTCTGGCCTCGGGAAGCACGAGCAGCGATGCGCTGTACTCCACGTATGAAAGCAACTTGAATCAACTGACGGCTCAGCGCAATTCTCTTGCGGCTCAGATCAAGGCGCAGTTGAATGCCGCCGAATTTCAGGGCGCGACGCTGAACCCCGCAACAGTCAGCAGCCTCACCACGCAGACGACTGAACTCACCGCTCAGGCTCAGCAGTTGGTGACGAACCTGAACGCAACGCCGCTTGCCCCAGGAAGCATACAGGTCAGCCGCGTGCAGTACGATGGCGTCAACAGCAACCTGGGTAACGGCGATATCTATACCAGCCTGTATAGTTTCCCGGAGATTTTCAACGACCAGGCTGGGTTGACGGGTACCACGAACGGCATCCAGAATATCGCTGGCATCCAGGGCAGCGTTTTCATCGATCAGTTCAACACCATCCCGGGATCGGCCTTGGCGGGAACGCTTGCGCTGCCTTCGAGCGGAGCGCCAGCCGCCTTTCCCACACAGGAGCCTGGTTCCTACATCACCACCAGCTTCAGCTCCAAGTCGGAAGGCGCGCTGATGGTTGCGCCGGGCAGCAATTACCTGACCTACATGGGGTACGAAGGCAACGACACGATGGTCGATGTCTCCAATTCCTATTCGCCAAGCCCTCTCTACGAACTCAGCCCCAACACCTACACCGACAGCAACAATGTCCCGTATCCGTTCTACGATCGTGAAGTTGCGCTGATTGGCCCCGGCGGATTGCTCAGCCTGACCCCAATCGACAACGCCGATAGCGGAGACAACCCGCGCGCCGCCATCACCGTTGATGGCAATGAGTTTTATACGGCGGGCAACTCCGACTCCACCGAGAAACCGGTAACAGTCGGAGGCGTCACTTACGGCGAGCCGGGGCTCACTATCGGAGTGCGCTGCGGAACACCCGCTTTGTTGAACGGGAATGTGAATCCTGACAGCAACCTGTCGTACCAGTTGGGAACCTATCTCGCCACCGATCGAACCGACGAGTCCGCGAAGCAGCACGTCAAGGACAACAACTGGCGCGGCATCGGCATCTACAACGATGCCAACGGCAACCCGCAGCTTTACGTATCGAAGGGCAGCGGCGGCAACGGTGACGACGGTGTATTCCTGGTACAGGTGAACGGCGGCCTGCCGCCTTGCACCACTACAACCACTGGCGCCGAGCCGACGGGAGCCGCAGCCGCTACGTTTACTCCGGTGTTTTCCGCTCCTGTAACCAATCAGAGCACTCTCGCTCCAACTCCTTATCTTCCCTTCGGTTTCTGGTTCGCCAACCCAACCACACTCTACGTAGCCGACGAAGGCAATCCGGGCAGCTACACCGGCGGAGCGGCGGTCAGCTTCTCCAATTCCACGAACGGAACCTACGTTCCCAGCAACGATCCGTACGCTGGACTGGAAAAATGGAGCCTGATCAATGGCACCTGGACTCTCGACTACACCATCCAGGCAGGCCTGAACTTCAATCAGCCCCGAACCTTCCCCAACTACAACGACATCAATGGCAACCCGATCCAGTCCTATACCTACGGACTTCGTAACATGACGGGTGTGAACAACGGTGACGGTTCGGTCACCATCTTTGCCATTACCTCTCAGTTCAGCGCTGTCTCCGGCGGCGAGCCCGATCCCACATCCCTTGTGGGCATCACCGACTCGCTGGCGGCAACGACTCTGCCGGCCAACGAACAATTCGTGAGCATGCAGACCTCGAGCAACCAGGAAGTGTTCCGCGGAGTCGCTTACGTTCCATCGACCGCCGCTCGGCAAACCCAGACCATCACCTTCCCGAACCCGGGACCGGTGGCCTCCGGTGTCGCGCCGATCACACTCACGGCCAGCGCAACCTCAGGTTGGCCCATCGCCTACTCTCTGATCTCGGGACCTGCGACTCTTACGGGCAACGTTCTGACCATCACCGGCTCGGGATCGGTCGTCGTCGAGGCTGACCAATCCGGCAACGCAGCATTCGCTCCTGCGCCGCCGGTTCAGGACACGGTTGTCGTAAATGCGCTCAACCAAACTGTTTCGTTTACCACTAACGCGCCGGCATCGGCCGTTTTCAACAGTTCATTTACGGTTGCGGCAACAGCATCTTCGGGATTGCCGATCACCTACTCAAGTGACGGTGTGGTGTGCACCAACTCCGGCCCGCTCTACACGATGGTCAGCGGAACCGGAACGTGCACGGTGAGTGCGACGCAAGCGGGCAACGCCAGCTATGCAGCCGCTTCGGCGAGCGAATCCACGAACGCCGTGAAGGCCAGCCAAACCGTTTCGTTTACCACCAACGCTCCGACGTCGGCGGTTTACAACAGTTCGTTCACGGTCGCGGCCACGAGTTCGTCGGGATTGTCGGCCACTTTCACCAATGCCGGGTCGTGCAGCAACTCCGGTGCGACGTACACGATCACCAGCGGGACCGGAACTTGCACGGTGACCGCAAACCAACCCGGGAACGCCAATTACCTGGCGGCCAGCCCGGTCAGCGAGTCCACGGCGGCGCAGCGTGCGGCTCAGACGGTCACCTTCACCGGCGCTCCTGGCAGCGCGCCCTACGCCGGCGCGTTCACGCTGGTGGCCTCCACCAACTCCACTGCGGTGGCCTACATCACCGGCACCAATCCGACTACCTGCGCGCTTTCCGGACCCTATTCAGCGGTAACGGTGACGATCCTTAAAGACTCTGGAAAATGCATCTTCACTGCGTCTTGGGGAGCCGACGCCAACTACAATCCAGCCACCGCCACGCAAACCACAACGGCGACAAAAGCGGCTTCCACGATTACTTGGGCGCCTCCGGCGGCTATAACCTACGGCACGCCGCTCAGCTCGACTCAGTTGGACGCTTCGGGAATCCCAGCGGGGGGCACCTACACTTACTCACCCGCGTCCGGGGCGATTGAGGAAGCTGGAACGGCCACTCTAAAAGTGACCTACAAACCAAGCAACACCGACTACTCCAATTCGACAGACACAGTCGCGCTACAGGTGCTCCAAGCCACAACCACTACGGATATCACCTCCTCTAGTTCAACTGTAACCATGAACATCGATGGGGTCGCCACCGCAACCCTCGATTTCAATGTGACCTCCTACAAACCAACCGGAGCCGTCACCTTAAGCACCAGCACCGGTGAGGTATGTTCCGGGATGGTCAGCGCAGCGACCGGAAACGGAAGCTGCAAGCTGACGTTTACCACCACAGGAACCCGGACGATTACGGCGACTTACGGTGGTGACAGCAACCATAGTGGCAGTAATTCCTCCGGACAAACCCCGGTCACGGTGACCGTGAATCCTCACTGATGGAGCGGACCTAAAATCGCCAGAATAAAATGAGATGAGGCCGACAGCAGTATCTGAAGTCGGCCTCATCGCTTTAGTAATGCCCTCTTTCGCATCGGCTCGAAGTCTCTCTGCATCCGGTCAACGCCTACCGAAATCCACAGCGTAGTGCACAGGCGAAGCGCCCGACGATCGAGGCTTCGAAAGCGTTTCCCTCTTTCACTAATTCTTCGATGCTCTCAGAATCCGCTTCGGCCGGGCGCGAAATGCCTTGAATGTCGGCATGCCGCGGTAGGAATCCGCCACCACCCAGGCGCCTGTCGTCAGCGCCCAAGAGAGCACGGTCTCGCTCCATTGAAATGCGCTCTTGGGGCCTGCCGCGGCCACGATGGGTACCCAAACCAGCAGCGTGAACATGCCCATCTGCAACGCCGAGAGCGCGGCGGCCAGCCGTGCGTACACACCGATGATCACCGCCACGCCTGCCGCGATGAATGCACCCCCGGTGAAATACGCCCAGCCTGCGTGCGTCGGCAGCCAACCAGGCACCAGGGAGACGGTGTTTTCGAGATAGGTGAAATGAGCCACGCCGAAGGGGATCAAGGCTAGGCCGTAGAACACCCTCGCGATGCGCAGACCCTTGTCGCCAGTGGCGAAACTGAGGCGCCGCCTGTCCCAGTCAGTGGCGAACCAAGCGTACAGCACCCAGGCGGCCGCCACCATCACCGCGGTCTGGCACCATGGCCAGTAAACGTCCACGGTGAGCGTGCGGAAGAAGCCGGGCACTCTCCACACCAGCAGCCAAAGAAGGAGAAAGGCGAGCAGCACACGGGCAGCAGGGGCGGCGACGCGCTCCAAGAGCAGGCAAATGCCAGATGCCAAGGAGATGAACGCGCAGAGATACGCCAGTACTTCGCGAAACGGCACACCCTCCGGTACCGGCTGCCATATCGCGGTGAAATTGCCTTTGATCAAGCCCAGAATTCCGAGGCCGATCATGGTGGCCGCAAAGAGCGCATGACCCGCGCTTGCGATGCGCATTGCTCTATCCTCCAGTGGTTCCGGTTTTATCGCGGTACCGGCGTCCATTGTAGGCCAGATGCAGTTACATGAAGGCCGCCGTCGAACCATCGGCGAATCAGAACTACACTCCTCATCCAGATCAATGAGTGTAGTCGTGATTTTTCACCTACTGACAAGTGTTTTGTAGTTTCCGGTTTGCCGACAACACACCCAGAATCGTCGCCTCCGAGTGCAACGTGCTGCACAGGCTATAATTACGCCCACGAATGGCCCTCAGCTCTGGCACCAAACTCGGTCCATACGAAATCCTTGCTCCGCTTGGCGCGGGCGGCATGGGTGAGGTGTATCGGGCGCGTGATACGCGGCTCAGTCGTGATGTCGCGATCAAGGTGCTGCCAGAGTCGCTGGCTGATGATGCCGACCGACTGCGGCGTTTCGAGCAGGAAGCGCGCACGATTGCGGCGCTGAACCACCCGAACATCCTGGGAATCCATGACATTGGAGCGCACGACGGTGCGCCGTTTCTGGTCAGCGAATTTCTTGAAGGACAAACACTGCGGGAGAAGTTCATATCAGGGCCGCTGCCGGTGCGGCGGGCGATCGAATACGCGCTCGGCATCGCGCAGGGGCTCGCGGCGGCACACGAGAAAGGAATCGTGCACCGGGATCTGAAACCGGAGAACGTGTTTGTCACTCGTGACGGACGGATTAAAGTGCTGGATTTCGGGCTGGCGAAGCTGGTTAGGCCGGAGGAAAACCACGAAACGGCCGTGACGCTAACGAACCCGGCGACGTTGCCGGGTATGGTGATGGGTACGGTCGGCTACATGTCACCCGAGCAGGTGCGGGGCGAACCGTGCGACGCCCGATCGGACATTTTTAGTTTCGGTGCAGTGTTGTACGAGATGCTCACCGGAAAACGCGCCTTCAAACGCGAGACGTCTGCAGAAACGATGACGGCAATTTTGCGCGACGAGCCCCAGGCGATGAACGATACCGGCTGGCAAGGTCCGCTGGAACTGCAACGGATTCTCGCGCGATGCCTGGAAAAGAATATCGCGCGACGATTCCAGTCGGCCAGCGACTTGGCGTTTGCCATTGAATCGCTGAGCGGAACATCGAGCGGAACGTCGACCGCTAAGAGTGTGCCGCAGCCGAAGTCAAGGCGAGCCTGGCTGCCGTGGATCATAGCCGCTGCACTGCTGATGGGAACTGCGGCCTGGGAAATAGCTCGGCCAGTGGCTGAACCGGCGAACCCGCTCGAAAAAGCGCATTTCACGCGCGTGACCGACTTCGAGAGCGTAGAAGCGGCGATCTCGCCGGACGGCAGGTTCGTGGCTTTTATCTCCGATCATGACGGCCCCTTCGATGTATGGCTCACCCAGGTCGGTACCGGACATCTGATTAATCTCACACGGGGGAAGGCTGGCCCTTTACCTGGGCCTTTACGAAGCGTGGGGTTTTCTGGCGACGGCTCGGAAATCTGGATCGGCGGTGGTGATGTGGGGCTGCGGCTGCGGCTGATGCCCCTGACGGGAGGTACGACCCGTAATTTCCTCGGCGAGGAGACTGCCAACCTGGCTTGGTCACCGGACGGAGAGCGGATCGTCTATCACACCTTCACTGATGGCGATCCCATGTTTGTGGCGGACCGCACTGGCGCCAATGCGCGGCGGATATTCGGCGACCGGCCCGGACTTCACAATCACTTTCCAACTTGGTCGCCTGACGGCCATTGGATCTATTTCGCGCATGGGACACCCGCGACGAGGGAGATGGATTTATGGCGCATTAACCCGGACGGCCGAAGCCCTGAGCGCCTAACGCAACTCAATACCGATGTTGCATATCCCACGCCGGTTGGCAACCGCACAGTGTTTTACGTGGCGCGGGACGCGGACGGTTCAGGACCTTGGTTGTGGGCGTTTGATCTGAAACGCAGGGATTCGCGGCGCGCGAGCGTCGGTCTCGAACAATATACGTCCGTGCAAGCCAGCGCGGACGGCCGTAAGCTGGTAGCCACCATCAGCAATCCCATCGCCGGACTTTGGACTGTTCCGATTCTCAAACGCGTAGCCGAAGAACACGACGTAAAACCGTTCTCAGTGCCGAACCGTTCGGGCGCTGGCGCCCCGGTTTGGTGGCTCGTCGCTGTTTTATTTATCGTCCCTCGGGACGGGCGACGGACTGTGGCGCCTCCGGGACGGACAGGTGACTGAAGTCTGGAAGGGCGCCGATGGCGCTCTGCTGGAGACTCCCGCTGTCTCGCCGGATGGACGTCGCGTGGCCATTGTGCTGCGGCGGAGCGGGAAGCGCCAATTGAATATTCTCTCTTCAGACGGCGCCGAACTCCAGCCGATCGCCGAGGGAATTGTCGCCCAGGGTTCGAGTTGCTGGTCACCGGATGGCAGATGGATCGTTACTGGTGGCAGCGACGCCACCGGTCTCGGGCTTTTCAAGATTTCGTTAGATGGCGGACCGCCAGTTCGCTTGGTCAGCGGCCCGGCACTCAATCCAGTCTGGTCGCCGGATGGAAGCCTGATCGTATACGCGGGCACGAATGTGAGCACCTTCGCTCCTCTTCTTGCCCTACATCCGGACGGAACCAGCGTCGAATTGCCCCATATCAGCTTGCGGCGCTTGGGCGAGCACGTGCGCTTCTCGCCTGATGGCAAGAGTCTCATCTACATGCAGGGGCTGCTCGCATCACAGGACTTCTGGCTACTCGATCTCGCCTCCATGAAATCTCGCCCGCTCACCAGGCTGCAAAACCGTGCCGCCATGCGGACCTTCGACGTCACAAGCGACGGGAAGCAAATCGTCTTTGACCGCTTACGAGAAAACTCACAGGTCGTTATGATCGATCTTCCTAAGGAATAGGCTTAATCCAACAGTTCGTCGCGCCCCGAGCCGCGCGAAGTATCTTGAAAACGGGCAACCCCTTACCTTACTGCTCAGGGAAGGGTGCCGACTATCTCCTCGGGGGGCATTCAAATCACGATCGTTCGTTACGGGTATGTTTAGCTGGCAAATGGACCGGCGGAGATTTTTGGAAACCTTGCTGCAGTGACGCTGACGTCCGTTCTTGCGGGTTCCCAGCAGGCGGGCGGTATGTCCACGATTGCACGGATGCGGATCGACTTCTTCGCCTTCGGATGACGCATGACGGGGGAGAAGCCGTTTGTGGAAAATGTATAAAAGTGAACAGTGTTCTAAGCTCGGCAATGGTTAATCTAGGTCAGTTCGAATCTAACGCGGTCATGGGTTAGTGGCGGGAAACCGACGTTAAGACCCTCACGACCGCATTGCTTCACTGTGCTTCAGATACTCACCTTTCAGGCCGAACTCGCATGAGTTCGGCCTTTCTTGCATGCAATTGTGAGCGTTACAGACCAGTCTTCAGCTTATCCTTTCGCCCATAATTCCTACTGGGACATCTCCAGTCAGGACGGCCATTGACAAAGCAAATCAGGCCCGCAAAGAAAGTAGTCGATTTCAATCCCCGCACCTTTCTTTCAACCGTCGGAAAGGGCAGGAATATGCTGTCGTTTGCAAAAAGGAATACGATTTTCGCTCAAGGAGATTTGACGGACGGACTGTTTTTTATCCAGCAGGGGAAGGTGCAGCTCAGCGTTGTATCGGAAGCCGGGAAAGAGGCGACTCTTGGCATTTTGAGCGAAGGAGATTTCTTTGGAGAGGGCGGTCTTGCCGGCCAGGCCATCCGCATGTCGTCTGCAAACGCAATGACAGACTGCGTCCTGCTTCATGTCGAGAAGAAGGCGATGATGCTTGCAATGAGTCGGGAACCAAAATTGTCGGCCATGTTTGTCAAGTACTTGCTGAAGCGGAACATCCGGTATCAGGACGATTTGGTGGATCAACTGTTCAATTCCAGCGAAAAGCGGCTGGCGCGGGTTCTGCTATTGATGGCGCAATTCGGCAAAGAAGGAGTGTCCGAAATGTTGGTCCCGAGACTGAGTCAGGAGACTCTGGCAGAGATGGTCGGGACGACCCGCTCGCGGGTCAGCTACTTCATGAACCGATTCCGGAAGCTCGGATTTATCAATTATGACGTTGGCGACAATTTACGCGTCCACAGTTCACTGCTTAACGTTGTTCTTCAGGATGACGACGGAGGAACCATGACTTCGGGCGCCACGAACTCAACCACCCGCACCAGCAGGGGTTTAGAACCGCCTCCAGAGCGCGACGGACCGCCCGACAACGAACGTGCCAAGAGGCCACGCCTCCCCGGCGTTGCACAACGCCTGAAGTGAACCCATCGCATACGGAGATATCCAAAGGCCAGCAATCCTTAACCATGTCACTCTGTATTGGTGTGGCGTGGAGCCTCGGCATTGGGCGCAAGATCCAAGAAACACTTCCTGGCCCTGGCTCACGACCTCATCCGTCTCAGGCAGCGGGTTCGTCTTCTTTCCTGCCTCCAATGGGATGGTAACGTCTTTAGCCGCATTGGCCAGGGTGGTTTCCTCCCGGGAAGGATGTTTGTCCGTTGTGCAACCTGGAAGCAAAGCGCCCAGCATTGCACTGATCACGCCAAGCATCACCTTGTGTTTTAACGCCACGCTGCCATCACCTCCGCGCCACCCGCCAATCCACGGCAGACCCACAGATCCCCTCATAAGTTCAGGCATGGTCTGTTCTCCTTCACAAAAAAGTCTTCTGCGTTCGATCAACGCGCATCTAGGATGGTTGCAATTAAATCAGAGGTGGGGTGAGTAAAACGACTGGACGACGGTATCGACGATACCGTCGTATCCCGTGTGCGGGAGGAAGTTTCCTTCGCTTTGGTCGATTTTCAGGACTAGATGGAGGAGAGGAGAAGAGCCGCATGCTTCAGGCATGAGGACACGGCAGTCGATACGAAAGTATGGGCGATACCATCGTCCAATTGCGCGGCCGATTTTGTTCTGCCTAAATGGGGACAGCTATATGTCGCCGGGTGATTTGTGTCACCCAGCGACGATTTCAGATCGAAGTTCTAAGTTCTTCAGATTGTCGTCGGCTATGTGTGGATTGCCTTAGCATCTTTGAGGTTCTTTGACTGCAGCGTCTGCTCAGCGTTGGGTAGACCGACGCTTGGAGGCTGCGACATCCGTATAATCCAATACCTGTGAGGCGCAATGACGAAAACGACGAGCTTTCAAAAGGACATTCGCCCGCTCTTTACGGAGCGAGACATTCAAGGCATGAGCAAGGCGTTCAACCTGGGAAGTTACGATGACGTCAAAAAGCACGCTGGCGCCATCTACGATCGCATTCGTGGAATCGGTGGCGCCGTAATGCCGCCCCCACCACCAAGAGGAGAAGGTCCTTGGCCGCAATCCCGGATTGAACTTTTCGCCAAGTGGATGGCGGACGGGTTCCAACCTTAGTCGGCCCTCAGGCGCCCAGGGCTGCTTCTAGGCTTACAATTTGCGAGCTGGAGCGAGCCGAGCGTGATCGAAGAAACAGCGCGACTTGACGAGTCGTACAACTCCGATTCCGCTAAAGCATTCAGCTTCTTGTCAAATTGAAGGCTCAAGATGAACGATCAACAAAAGCAGGAGCAGTATTCTGGAGTGCGAGATCAAAAAATCCGTGCGGCGCTGGATCAGCATTGGGCGGCGTCCGATGCCAACGATTTTGAAACGGAGCACCGCATCTATCACGAGGACGCGGTGCTGGATTACCCGCAGTCAGGCGAGCGAACCAGCGGTCGACACAACATACAGTGCCAACGCGCGAGTCAGCCGAGCAAAAAACAGTTTACTGTCCGACGAATCATTGGCCGCGGTGATCTTTGGGTCACCGAATTCATCCTGACATATGACGGTAAGCCGACCTACACGGTCAGTATCATGGAGTTCAGGGGCGACAAGGTTGCGCGGGAAACACAGTACTTTGCGGATCCATTCGTGGCTCCGGCATTTCGCGCTCAATGGGTCGAACGGATGGACACATAATCTCGAGGCGCGGGAATTCGACAGCGACATCGCCGATGGAGGGGCAAGAGATGGATTGGAAACGGTTGGTCCAGTTTGCATTGCTGGGTAGCAGTGATTTGGAACAATATGCCATCCTGCTGGTACGCGTTTCCATCGGGCTGTTCTTCGCCATCTCCGGGGCAAACAAGTTGTTTGTCGCCGACGGCACGAAACCTGTTTACGAAACGCTGGTTAAGGCCAAAGTCCCGTTTCCCCACCAGACGGCTTATTTCGTGTCGGGTGTCGAGTTCGTTTGTGGCTCCTTGGTGGCTGTGGGGTTTCTTTCGAGTCCAGCCAGCGTGGCTTTATTGATCGATATGACCGTCGCTACCCTGACCAGCGCGCTTTCCACGTTGCCTAAAGGACTCACGCCTCTTAACTGGCTCGACGATTTCCTCTACCTTCCGGAAGTCCTGTACGCGCTCTTCTTTATCTGGCTGATTTGCTCTGGCCCGGGAAAGTTCAGTGTCGATTACTGGCTCGCCGGCAAGTTACGGAGCTGATCGATCGACGAAAGGGACAAGTGTTCTTGAGCGATCGGGGAATTCTTGCGCAGAGCCGAACGTCTCACTCGTTCTGAAGCGCGCACGCAGGGGGATAGCAAACAAATAATGTTGGCCATATTCTCACCTCCATCTGTGCGGTTGCGAGGTTCGAAAGCTCAAGCGTTAACAACAGCCATCACACTCTTTTTCTTTTCGGCTTTGCGTCGGACGGCGCTTGAGAATTCGCCGTCTTCACGAATTGTTACGACCGTGAATTCAGCTATTAGGCCGCAGTCATCGCTGCTGGTGCGGGCGGTAGCTTCGCGGCCATTCTCACCAGGTCGGCAAGAGAATCGGCCTGCATCTTCTGCATGACCTTGCCGCGGTGCGCCTTCACTGTGATCTCGCTGATGCCGAGCTCCCCACCAACTTGTTTGTTCAACCGGCCAGAGACGACCAACGCCATCACCTGACGTTCGCGACAGGAAAGCGACGCGTAACGGTCCCGGAGTTTCTGCATGTCCGCCTGGTGACGAAGAGCCGCCCGGCTGCGGCGGAGGCCGTCGCGGATAGCGTTCAACAGAACGTCATGGCTGAATGGCTTTGTCAAGAATTCGAGAGCCCCCGCCTTCATGGCCTGCACCGTCATAGGCACATCGCGGTGGCCCGTGATGAAGATGATCGGCATGTCGGGGCGTAGGATCGCCACGCGCTTCTGCAGTTCGAGACCGTTGAGGTCTGGAAGAGAATAGTCAAGTACCAAGCAGCTTGGACCGAGGGCTCGCGGGCAGTCGAGGAATTCTTGCGCGGACGAGAATGTCTCCGCCTGCCAGCCTTCGCAGCGGATCAATAATCCCAGCGATTCGCGCACGGAGACGTCATCGTCGACCACGAATACGATTGGTCCTACGTCCAATATAGGTGGCGCCCCTAATTCATGGCAAAGTGCGTGCGTTGAACTCATATTTCACTCCTCAATTTGCCCTCAGCAATCGTTTCGGTGGAAGAACCGTAAGGCTGAACGAATGGTTTGGAGAAGCTGCTCGTCGCTAAAAGGCTTGCCCATGAAGGCGGCAGCGCCCGCTTGCAAAGCCCGCTGACGGGAATCTTTGCTTTCGTAAGCGGTGATGAAGATGATAGGAATGCTGCAGCCCGCGGCAGCGAGGTGGCTTTGAAGCTGTAACCCATTCATGCCCGGCATCTGCACGTCAACGATGAGACACGAGGTATCGTGCAAATGGCCGGACTTCAGGAAAGTTTCGGCAGATTCAAAGGCTTCCGCTCGAAAGCCAAAGGACTCGATGAGTAGTGTGGTGGTCCTGCGAACCGACTCATCGTCGTCAACTACCGAGATCAGGTTCTCTGTCACTCTGAACTCCTCACTGAGCTCAAGCTATTCGAGGAGACAGAAAGAATCTATTGGGCGTTGGTAGATACAGGTCCTAAAAAGGATGATGCGGGTAAGCTTTCGCTTACGAGGCTTTTTCCGAGGGGCCTTTGATCTTCTCGATCATTCGTACCAGGTCGACAAGGGATTCCGCGTGCATCTTCTCCATTGCCCGGCTGCGCTGGACCTTCACGGTACTTTCCGCAGTCCCGAGTTGAGCCGCAATCTGTTTATTGAGCATGCCCGAGGCAAGCATGGAGATCACCTGCTGCTCGCGAGAAGTCAAGGAGTCGAAACGCTGTTGAAAGTCCGTTAGTTCTTTCTCCTGTTCGCGTCTGGCACGATCCTGCTCCAGTGCGATACGAACAGCATCCAGCAGATCCTGGTCGCGGAATGGCTTGGTGAGGAATTCGACCGCCCCAGCCTTCATGGCGCGAACACTCATTGGAATATCGCCGTGGCCGGTGAGAAAAATTATGGGGATAAGAATGTTTCTCGCCGCCAGCTCACGCTGAATATCGATGCCACTCAATCCGGGTAGTCTGACGTCCAGCACAAGGCAACTGGGCACGCCTGCGGGTTTCTTGTGCAAGAAGGTATCGGCCGAGTGAAAGCTCTCAACCTGCAGCCCCACGGTGCTTAAGAGGAACTTAAGCGAAGAACGAACGGAGGGATCATCATCGACCACAAAAACAACCGGAGCATCAGTCATGACGCACTCCCGCCGGACTCGGGAAGAGTGAAGCAAAAAACAGCGCCATGAGGAGAGTTGGGCTCAGCCCAAAGTCTACCACCATGACTTTCAACCAGGGAGCGGGTGATGGACAAGCCCATTCCCATACCATTCGCTTTCGTTGTAAAGAAGGGAGTGAAAAGGCGATCTGCTTCCGAGCTAAGGCCAGTACCGGAGTCGCGCACCGCAACCAGTACGTCCCCAGAGTCGTCGATCCGGGATTGCATGCAGAGTGAACGCGGTCGATTTGTGACCGCAGCCATAGCCTCAATGCCATTCATGATCAAGTTCAGCAGGACCTGCTGCAGCTGAACCCGATCAGCCAACACCGGCGGGAGAGCCTCCATCAGTTGGCGTTCGAGCCGAACTCGATTCTCATAAAGCTCACGGTCAGCTAGAGCCAACACCTCTTGAATCACGTCGTTTATGTCCAGCCTGTTCCTTTCGGCAGGTTCCTTCTTGATGAATCCGCGGATTCGAGCAACAACTGCGCTCGCTCGATTGCCGTCCGCAACGATTTCCTCAAGAGCCCGACGCAGAACCTCAGGTTTGAGGTTACCGGCGGCGAGCAATCTCAGGCAAGCGTTGCTGTTATTGGTTACGGCGGTAAGCGGCTGATTGACTTCGTGGGCAATGGACGCTGCCAGTTCGCCCATGGTGGTCAGCCTGGAAACGCGGGCAAGCTCCGCTTGCGTCATTTGCAGTGCTTGTTGGGCTTCCTTGCGATCATGCAGATCCACAACGGTCCCGAACCATTTGATGACCCGACCATCCTGATCGCGTAAAGGTAGAGCGCTGGAAATGCACCAGCGATATGCGTTGTCCGCCGTTCGCCGGCAGCGGAACTCAAACTGAAACGGCTCACCGGTTGAAACCGCGGCTGTCCATGCCTGCGCCATCTTCTCCATGTCATCCTGATGAACGGACTTCATCCAGCCCGCGCCTCGGACCTGCTCTGCGGATAATCCCGTGTAGTCAAGCGCGCGCTGGTTACAGTAATCAATCGCACCGTCTGCCTCGGCGCTCCAGAGCATCTGCGGAATGGTCTCAGTCAACTGGCGCAGGCTGCGCTCACTATCACGCAGCTTGTCCTCCGCATATTTTCGTTCAATTCCCTGAGCGATCAAGTCCACACCAGACGCCAATGTCTCTGTCGTTTCTGGCGTGACCGGTGTTCGAGAGAACATGGCCAGCACGCCTATCGTGCGGTCTCCGACGCTCAGTGGGTAGCCAGCGAAGCTAGCCATCCCTTCTTTCTCTGCCCATGCTCTATCAGTGATTCGAGGATCATTGAGGACATCATTGGTCAGATGCGGTTTTCGTTCCTGCGCAATCATCCCAATTTTGAATTGTCCGATTGGAATGTGGCTGTGAGGTCCGTCGAGATGTGTGTACATGCCTGCACTGGCCTGCAGGTTCAACATCTTTCCATCGTCACTCAGGGTCCAAATCCTCGCAAACGCTGCATCAAGATGGCGCACAATGGCTTCGCTGCACTCACCCAAGATCGTTTTCAAACTTTCTTCCTTACCGAAAGCCAAGCTCACATCAGCGCGGACAGCGATCTGACGGGCATGCGCTGCTCGCATTTCCTCTGCCTGCCTTCTTTCGCTGATATCGCGGATAAAGCCGGTAAATACCTTATGCCCATCTCTAGATAGTTCCCCGAACGAGATCTCCACGGGGAATTCCTGGCCATTCTTGCGCAGTGCGGTCAGTTCAGTGCCTTGCCAGTTGATGTGCCGCTGGCCGGTAGCCAAATAACGGCTGAACCCTTTCTCGTGCAATTTCCGCAGGAATTCCGGCATTAGGACGGTCAACGGCTTCCCGATCAACTCCGTCGGATCATAGCCAAAGATTCTCACAGTGGCGGGGTTGGTAAAAAGAATTGCACCGCTCTCGTCGATGCTGATCACGGCATCAGGGGCCGTTTCGACCACGAGGCGATAGTTCTCTTCGCTGTAGCGGAGGGCGGATTCCTCCCGTTTGCGGTCGGTAATATCGGTAACATCCCCGCCGATGGCGTAGATTTCGCCTTCTGCGTTGAACAACGGAAACTTTTGGACGATTCGGGTGTGGGGTCCGTCCTCGTAGAGAGCCACGTCTTCAATTTGCATCAGCAAGCCGGTCTGCAACACCTGGCGGTCAACGGCCTGAAAGGCAGCCGCTTGTTCCGCTGAAAATAGCTCATCATCGGTCTTGCCTTTGACTTCGCCGGAGATATGAAAAACCTTCTTGAACTGCTTGTTGGCGTAGAGGTACCGGCTCTGCCGATCTTTCACAAAAACCAGGTTGGGACTGTTTTCAAAGAACGCCTGCAGCAGTCCCTGGCCCTGTTGCAGCTTAGCTTCGGCTTGTTTACGTTCATGAATGTCCTCGCAAGCGATTAACGTTCGCAAGGATGATTCGCGACCGCGGGTTGGGGTAACGGCTAAGACCTTCCTGATCAAGAAGCAGAGGTACTGGCCATCCGCTCGCCGCATGCGTGCCTCAGTGCGGAATGGTTTCCCGCCGGCCAAAGCCGCGGTTAATTCGTCAATGAACCTTGCAGAATCATCGGGGTGAATCGTGGTTTGCCAGACCCATCGATTCAAGTGTTGTGTTGAGCAACCCGTATACTCCTGCCACTCACGGTTGACGAACTCAACAGATCCGTCGGGCAACGCACACACCACCAGCCCCGGCATCGTTTCGATAAGATTCCGAAGATCTAGCGGATCGGTATTTCCCTTTGTACCTTGTGTCTCAGCGGTCATGTTCGTGAACCTTACACGAGCTTCTTGATACGACTTAGCGGGAATCTTCCCTTGGCCAGCTGCTCAAACACGGCGATCATGGATCCGCATCGAAGCGGCCATCGAGAAGGTAGACGTTTGTGTTGAGGCGAAGCTCCAGTTGTCCGCTCAGTTTCGCGTCACCCGCGTCGATTCCTACGTCAACCAAGCGTTGCAGATGGTCCGCACTCTGATGTGGATTAACGACGCGAATCGCCTTGTGGCCACACAGCAATCCATCCCTTATGAATGGGAGCGAGACTGGATACTCTTCGTGGTCGCTGGTGAAGAAAGCGCAGACATGACGGGTCTCATCGAGTTGGGAGCCCGCAAAAGGAATTGGAGCAGCGGCCCTCTTCATGGAATCCCCCAGGAAATTGAGCGGCGCCCCGTTTGGGTATAAGCATGCACCATCCTGGGCATAAATGTCCAATCCATACTTTGGGTTGATCGATACGGTCGTCCAATCGATTCGTCATCCTGCTCGTTTGTTCCAGGGTATGGAAAAAGGCCCGAATTTCTCGGGCCTCTTTGGTTTTTGATTTTGACGTTTGGCTGACTTTGACCTAGTCGTCGTCTCTCGGTGACGACACGGCCTTGGCTGCCCCTTTGGTTTCGGGTTGTGGAGTTCCGCCGGTGCGCTTCGCCGGATATGGCTTGTTCCCCATCATCCCTTTCCAAATAATCCGGTTGAAAGTCTCCGGATCATTTCGGTCTGCGTCGCTGAAGTCCATACCCTTGGTTTGCGCTTCCCACCAGGCTGCGTTGTGCGTAGGTTGCGGGACGTTTGCGGAATTGACGACAAACTTGTTCAGAATCGGAAGCGAGGTGTTGTAGAGGTAGGCGGACGGTATCGCGGAATAGGTCCAGCTCGCTTGGGAGATGTTGAAGGCGTCTGTCATCGGTGGAACGCCCGCGTCGTGCACGCCCAGCGGGGGCAGGCCCAGGACTTGTTCGATGGTCCGGAGCATGGTGACCGTGGAGTAGGGATCGGAAACAACCGCGCCCTGCTTCACATAAGGTCCGACGATGAACGCGAGACTGCGGTCGCCGCTGACGTGGTCGGGGCCATCCTGGGGATCGTCTTCAATTACGAAGATGAGCGTGTTGTTGGCGTAAGGGCTGTGGGCGATCTTATCGGCCGTCAGTCCTACCGCGTAGTCGTCGTCGGCCATCTGAAGTTCCGGAGTGTTCACGCCGAAGCTGGCGCTGCCGAAGTTGCCGAAGTGATCGTGATCGTAGCGCAGCAAGGTCAGATTGGGCATGTCGTTATGCTTAACCTGCAGGTCGAACTCCCGTGCCCATTCCGCGTAGCGGAAGAAGTCCGGGTAACTCTGATCGAAGGGCCAGAAGCAGAGATCGCTGAGTTTGAGCAGTTCCTTCTTCGCCGGCCACTCAACCTGGGTCGCGGGCTTCGTGGAGCAAGGGTAGGCGAGAGTGGGAGAGATTTCACCGAGGGCTTCGCGCACATCCAAAGCGCCTAGGTCGGTGTAAAACCCGTAGTTGCGAACGGTCAGATGCGACTTGAGCGCGGCATCCCAGATATAGCCCGCGCCCTCCTCGCCAGTGGGGCCGTCGGCTTCCACTTCGTTGGCGTTCCCGGGCAGAAGGTTCGGATCGGGCGGATAGAGCGGTTGTTCCGCCTGGCGAGCGGCGACACCGGTGATGGCAACGTTAATGTTGCGAGCGGTGCCTTCGCTGTCGTACTGGCAGCCGCCCTTACCGTAGTTGACCTTCACGCACTTCTCGTTGATATCAAGAGCGCGCGCAGCAGTTGACCACTGCCAGCCGTCCATGCTCACCATCGAGCTGTCGTCGAAGTTGTCGAAGGTCACGAAGTTGTTGGCGAAGTTGTGGAAGTTGGGAGTGACTGCGGCCGGGAATTGGGTATAAGCCGGATCCGCGTTGGCTCCATTGGTCAGGTCGCCGAGAATCTGGTCAAACGTGCGATTCTCCTTGACGATGTAGATGACGTGCTGAATGTGCTCGCGCAGGAACGTCATGGTCGCGATATCGTTTGCGCTCAACTGGAAATTGAAGCCGTTGTTTTGCGCGACTTGACCCGTGAGCCCAGCCAACTGAACGGCGTTGGGAACGGGTAGCGTGAGGAATCCCGAGGACTCGTTCTGCCACGCATACTGGTTGCCCGCGCCGTCCTGAGAAAATGCGGTTTGACACGCCGAGCCGAAGCCGAAAGGACTGCCGGCAGGACTGTTAAAGATGTTGCGGCAGTTCTCCGGGTTCGCGGCCTCTACGCTCTTGCCGTTCACCACGTAGAGAGTGGAACCATCCGGACTGACGCTCACTGAGTTGGGGTACCAGCCAGAGGGGATGAGCCCAAGAACTACAGGCGTCTTTCCCGTGAGGCTGATGACCGCCACAGCGTTGGTGCCGCCGTCGGTAACGTAGGCGGTAGTCTCATCGGGCGAAAGCGTAATGCTGTTGGGATTGGCGCCCTTAGGCACCGTCTTGCCGCTGCCCAGAACATCTGCCGGAGCGCTGGCGTTGACCTGGCTCTGCACCTTGTTGGTCGCGGTGTTAATGATGATCAACTCGTCAGAGTTGGCTGCCACGACGAACAACTCGGTTTGAGCCGCATTGAGAACCATCCGTTCCGGGTTGCCGGCAACGGGAATGCGGGTCGTGAGCTTCAGCGCTCCGCCGGCAAAATTCAGCACATCGATTTCGCGGTCGCGAACACTGGAGACATATACGGTGCTGCTGCCAGCGACTGCGATTCCATAGGGGAACTCCCCACCCGGGACGCCGGTTTGAGCAATGTTAATGAGGCCGGGACGGAGATCATACTCCTGCAGGACCACGCCATGAACCAGGTCCACTGAGGTGATGGAGTCGGTTTCGTGGTTTGCCACGAACAGAGTATTGCCGTCGGCAGTGATGCCGAGGATTGCTGCCGTCGGGCCGGTTTCGGTCTCCTCGCACATCAGATCGCAGTTATGACCGAGGTTAATCGGCGTTCCGAATTCGGTCCACGCACCGCTCTGTAGCGTGAACGTGTGAACATTGTCTTCGGCTCCTCCGCCGACGTAAAACGCCGAACCGCTCGGCGCCCACACGATGCCGTCGAAGGTGGTGTCAAAGTTCAACATCTGGACTACCTGTTTCTGCGCCGGCGCACTGGGCGTGGAAATGTCATACACGAAAACGAACTCACCGGAATCCGCCCCGGGAAAGTTGCCGCTCGCGTCTTCATTCAGGTTGTAGCCGCTGGTGAGGATCAGCAAAGTTTTGCCGTCCGGGCTAATGGCAGTGGTCTCGGCACCATCTGGTGTAAAGGTCGGAACATCTAGCAAAGAAGTCGTCAAAGGTACGAACACCGATCCAGGAGCCGCGTCCGGTGTGAGGGTTGCACCCGTCGGTAGAATTTGTGCTGAAGCGAAGCTCGTCAGGGCCAGAGCGGCCGCCAAGCCGGCTCCGCGAAGCAGATTTCTTAACGTCATAGGCTGATCCTCCTAGGATCGCTCCTAGCCTAGCGGCGTGAAGGAGACCTTAAGATGACGCGGGGATTACAATCTCGTAATCTCGCGCATGAGACCGACACGTGTACTGAAGGCCCCCGCATTTCGTTATTCTTCTCGGAAGAACCGAACTGGAGAGAGCGGACTTTGCTTTATCGCAGGCTCATGTTTGCCTTCTTTTCCCTGAAGCCACCAAGCGCAGTTGGCCTTTCGAAGTTCAGCGCTCTGTTGATCGCGCGATTTTTGACTTACTAAAGCCAGAAAAATTAAGAGGAGCCGTTTGTCGGCTCCTCTCACCACGGTTGGTTTCTACGAACGAACAGCTATTTTGCGAGTTGCGAAGCCACTTCGGCGAGCACCGGCGTGCCTTCTATTTGCACCGCCTGCAGCGCCGCAGGATTGAGGCCTAGTGCGCTGAGGATCGTCGGCGCGACTTGTATGGTCGCCGTTTCAGCGGAGACTGTCTGTGCCGCAAAGCCGGGATTCGCTACCAGCAACAAGACATTCGTATCATCATGCGCGAACCCGCCGTGATCTCCAATCATCGAGGTGCTGTTTGAGTAGGTCACTCCGATGTTCGGGGTCACGATGATGTCCGGCGACCGCGGATCCTCGCCTGGCTCAAGGCCGCCGACGTTGTAGTTCGGCGCCAGTGTCGGCCCGTAGAGTATTTCTCCCATCCCGATCTCGGTCGCATCCCTTTCAAGTATCTGTACAGCCGTGTCTACGTTCACGCCTTTTTTTAGCCAAAGGACCGACACATCGTCTTCGGTCGCGCCGATGCCGGTCGTATTCAGCGGCGATTCCGAGTAGGGAATGAGATCCCCGAGTAATGTTGCTGGCGTATCCGTACCGTCTGCCACATACCGAGTTGGATCGATCGGAGACTCGCCGTGCTTCGCCGTGATAATGACCAGGGTGTTGTTGTAAATGCCGGCAGTCTTGAGTGCACCGATGATCTCGCCGATTGCGGTGTCGACGTATTCAATCTCCCCCAGTAACTCCGCGCTCGGCACAGCCGCCGCGTTCTTGTAGCCGCCCTACTGCGACTCCCGCCTCATTGACCGATTCGCCCACGTACACGGATTGTAAGTTCATGCCGAAGACCGCCGGTACGACTGCCGGTGCACCGGAATGCGTCTTGCCGGCAATCTGGTTCAGCAGTGCATACACCTTGATCGCGTCATAGCACTGTATGTTTTTGAAGCTGGCATTCCACGCCGATACTCCAACCTTGTCGCGGATTGGATCGCAAGCAGCGCCCTCCAAAGTATTTACCCCTGGCAGGGGCACCACGGTCGAGTTGACCTCCGGCGAATAGTAATCATCCAGGCCCGTACCGCCAGGCCCGCCCACAAACGAATACGACGGGTGCTTATCGATCCACGCGGTATATCCGCCCGCCGCATGGATGACACCAAATGCAGTGTTTACTCGGATGAAGTTCCAGGGATACACCGGGGCACAACCGTTTTGTGGGTCGCGCTCCAGCTTATTTGGATCGATCGAGGCAATTCCACCCTCTGTCAGCCCGGCTCCGGGCGCGCCACCATTCAGCTTCGTATCATCAATGTCGATGCCTTGGTCGTTGTCGGTCGTGGTGCCAAATGGAGTCGCATAAGGAACGCATGGCCCCGCAGCGAGGCCAGTGCCGGTCGTCTCTGCCGGAGCGTCAAGCGATCGGTCATACGCTACATCGTAGTAAAGGCCAGTCGATTTCGGCGTGCCGCCAGATGCCAGCGCCGCCATTCCGGGAAAAGAGTCCGAGGGTTTGGATGAGGTTGTATTTACGTAATTGATCGCCGTCTGGCTCAACGCTGCCATGTTCGGGCAATACGGATTGCCGCCGTTCACGCCGGTGAGTCCGTGCGCGCAGTTGTAAAAGTCTGCCTCATGCATGCCGTCAATACTCAACAGCAGTACGTGCTTGATCTTGCCTGAACCCACAGTGTTAGTTTGAGCTACAGCTTCGTTTGCCGACAACGCTAGTGTGCTCACCAGCGCAACTCCAGCCAATATGAACTTCTTCTTCGCGTTCATGGGAACCTCCAGGAAGTTAGTATTAGCGGGCCAGATTGCGGAAAGTATTAAATCTCTGTGAAATTTCGTTCGCCTGCCAGCGGACGACTTGCGGGCTCGATGTTCGAGACGGCGGGAATGGCCGAGAAGCAAACCAGCGATCTGGACCGATCCCCGCGTGAGGGACAGCTCACCACTCGCCCGCCAGCTGTGCTTCAGGCTCTTCGTGCGTGGGGACCTCCGGCGGTATATACTTTCCGGATTATCGTTGTGTGCGGCTCTCTCCGGGGCTTTTTGTCTGGCCCCACCCGGGCGAATCATGGAGAACAGGAACCCACCGTTTGATCCGCAAGATCGAGCGAATTCGGCGAACCCGCTCGGTGTGAGCGTTCCGACCAAAGGAGATAGTTCTGCCTCGAATTCTGCGATTGATCCCGACGCTACTCTAGTCGATTTTCCCCCACCGTCTTCTGCTCCCCCGGGTGGTCCCGTGGATACCGACGCGACACAGGTCGACGTAACTCCGCCTCCGCGTTCTCCCTCCGGCGGCCCCGCTCGTTTTCAGGCTGGCGCGACAATATTGCAAGCGGGCGATGTGCTGGGAGGACGCTACGAGATCTTGCAACTGCTGGGTGAAGGCGGAATGGGCGCGGTCTATAAAGCCATGGACCGCGAACTGGACCGACCCGTGGCCCTCAAGCTGATCCGGCCGCAATTGGCCGCCAATCCTTCGATTCTGGCGCGATTCAAGCAAGAGCTCCTGCTGGCGCATCAAGTTACTCACAAGAATGTGATCCGCATCTACGACTTTGGGGATGCCGATGGTGTGAAGTTCATCACCATGGAGTTCGTCGAAGGCCAGGACCTACGCGGTCTGATCCAGGAGAAGAAGAAATTCCCACCGGAAGAGGCGGTCGAGATCATTCAACAAGTTTGCCGTGCCCTCGAAGCAGCTCACAGTGTTGGAGTGATCCACCGCGACCTGAAGCCGCAAAACATCATGCGCGATCAAACCGGCCGGATCCTGGTGATGGACTTTGGTTTAGCGCGCACGGTGCAAGGCGACGGCATGACTCAAACCGGAGCTCTGGTTGGGACCATGGAATATATGTCTCCGGAGCAGGCTTTGGCGAAAGATCTGGACCAGCGCTCCGATCTTTTCACCGTGGGCTTGATTCTTTATGAATTGCTGACGGGCGTGACGCCGTTCAGGGCCGAGAGCGCGGTGGCCAGCTTGATCAAGCGCAACCAGGAGCGAGCCATCCCGGTCTCCGATCACGATGGGACGATTCCACGTGCGCTCAGCAACATTGTCAGCAAGTGCCTGGAGCGCGACCCTAACTTACGCTATCAGAGCGCAGGTGAACTCCTGGCGGACCTTGAGGCATGGCAGGGCAATCGTGCTGCGGCGACCCTGGGTTTTCAACCGGCTGTCGAGCCTTGGGGACGGACGATTCACTGGCCGCTAGTAGCGGGCATCAGCACCGTAATCGTGCTTGCGATTCTGGGCTACGTGTTTCGCGGCATGCTCTCTTCGCCTTCGCCAGCTGGAAGTGGCGCTCCAACTGTGTCGCTGGCAATCTTGCCTTTTAGAAATGCTTCCGGAGACACCAGTCTCGACTGGCTGGGGCCGAGTTTAGCGGATATGCTGAGTACCGATGTAGGACAGTCCGTCCATCTGCGCACAATCTCCCCTGAACGGCTTCATCAAGTCCTTTCCGATTTGCACGTTAATCCCGCAACCCCTATTGATCCAACTATGATTGGCCGTCTCGCTGAATTCAGCAACGCGGATATCGTGGTTTGGGGACAATATGCCAGGTTTGGCGACCAGATTCGCATTGACGCCACACTGCAGGACTTGAAGCGCAACCAGCGCGTCCCGGTGAAAATCGAAGCGGCTAATGAGAAGGAGATTCCCGTCTCCGTTGATCATCTGGCCGATCTTATCCGGCAGAATCTCTCCGTTTCTTCGGATGTCTTGAAGGAGTTGAAGGCCAGTTCTTTCCAGCCATCGTCGAAATCTGCGCCGGCGCTGCGCGACTTCAGTCGAGGCATACAACTTTTGCGCGAAGGTAAAAATCTGGATGCCGTGCAAATACTCCAAACTGCGATCCAGGAAGATCCACAATTCGCCCTGGCATATTCCCGGCTCGCCGAGGCGGAGTCGGCTCTGGGATACGACACTCAGGCGGAACAGTATTCGAGGAAAGCAATCGAACTCAGCCAGCAACTTCCTTTGGCGGAGAAATACCTTATCGAAGCCAACCACGCGCACGTCATGAAAGACAACAAGAAGGCCATCGAGGCATACGAAAATCTGGCCAAGACTTTCCCCGAGAACACGGATGTGGAGTATGCACTGGGAAGCCTCTATGCCGACAACGGTGATTTCGAGAAGGCTCGCTCACAGTTTTCGAGCATTCTGAAAGCCGATCCCAAGAACATCAAAGCGCTGTGGCAGATTGGCAGCGTGGAATTCCTGTCAGGAAATCCGCAGGCGGCTCTGGAGCCGCTCAGCAAGGGATTAAGTCTGGCGGTGCAAGTGGATAACCCAGAGCAGAAGGCGCTTATTTTGCAAGCGCTGGGTATTTCTTATCGTGAGATGGACAAGCCGGATGAAGCGATCCGCAACATCCAGGACTCGATGGAAATTAGCCGCAAACTGGGCATGAAGCGCTTGCTGGCAAATAGCCTTTCTGAGCTGGCGCAAGATCAGATCACGCTCGGTAAGCCCGACGCGGCGACGGCCAGTTACAATCAGGCGCTGCAAATTCTGCACGAGATCGGGGTCACTAAGGACTATGGCGATATCCTGATTAATCGCGGTGTGCTTTACCAGACGCGCGGCGACTACGACAAGGCGCTTCAGGACTACAAGGAGGCGTTGCAAATCCAGCGCGATGCCAACGACGTTAACTACCAGGCATTGTGTCTCAGCAATATCGGCGACGTATATTTCTCGAAATACGACACCGACAACGCGCTCATCTATTACCAGCAGTCCCTTCAGCTACGGCAAAAGCTGAACGAACCCATCTACCTTGCGGAAACTCTTGCCGCTCTCGGCGAAGTGTACACATCCATGGGCGATTACGATCAAGGGCTGGCGAACATGATGAATGCGCTGGATGTCGCGCGCAAGGCAAATGACGCCAGGGATGCAGCGAATGTGTCCGGTTCCATCGGCAAAGTTTTAATGTACCAGGGACGCCTGGGAGCTGCCGTCAGCGCCATGCAGGATTCGGTTAACGGCTTTCGCTCCACCAACAACCAGAGCTTTGAGCTGGCCGACTCTTTGAATAACCTCGCAGAAACTTTGGCCCTGGCCGGCCGTGGGGAAGAATCTGGCAAACCTTTGGACGAAGCCACCAAACTCGCTGGCGAACTCAAAACCGAAAACGTTCGCAGTCAACTTCTGAACACTCGGGGAGATACGTCCTACTATCGGGGAGATCTGAAGTCGGCACGCGGCGCTTACGAACAGGCTGCCGTGGCGGCCGCGAAAACAAAGGATCGCCAAAATATCTTGATCGCCAAGATGAATCTTGCCCGCGTCGCGATTGCCGACGGGCGTTCGCAGTCCGCCCTCAGCGAATTACGCGCCGCAATCCAGCAGGCCGACACTCTTCACCTGAAATATTACTGGCTCCGCAGCCGGGTTGACTTGGCGGAGGCGATGATCAAGAGCAAGGACTATTTGCACGCTCGTCAGGAACTGGAGAATGCACTCGGTAGCAGTGAGAAACTGGGGCTGCGTCTGGAAACTGCCCGAATTCATTATTTCCTCGGAGACACTCTCCGACTTGGCGGAAATGCTGACGACGCGCCCCACCAGTACCAGCTGGGACGCGACATCTTGGAAGAACTCAAGAAGGATCCAGGCGCGGAGCATCTACTGGATCGCTCCGACCTCAGTTCGATGTATGCCGACGCTGGCCGCTCTTCGGTTGCAGCTAAATAGATTGTGCGGATGCAAAGCTGCGAAGCGAGCTTCACGCTGCCGCGTTTATTTCTCCTGCCGAATCTTTCCTCTGCTTCTGGAAAATGAAGCCCGGTGCCGCCCCCTTTCGGGAGAGGGTTACCGGGCTCGTTCTGATTGGGCTCTCGAGTTTAGCCTGCTCTACTTCGCCACAATATAGCTTTCCGAGACAGTATTGTTCGAGGAATTGGGATCGTTGTCGGACGTGACGGTGGTTACCGACGTGAACTTCGTGTTTACTGGCGCTGTGGACAACACTGGAATGTTGACCATAAGCACCACGCCTTCTAGCTTCGATATGCTCACCAATTGCCCGATGTTACACGTAAGGACGGCGACCGTTGTGCTGCTCCCGACAGTGGTATTCACGGAACAGCTCGATCCGGAACTCGGGATGGAGGTGCACCCTTTCGAGTTGCAGGTAATCACCCCGAAGCTGGCGATAAGACTGCCATTCAGAACGTGGTTGGCCACCGTGAAGGTTGAAGTGACCACTACGTTGTTGGCCACCGGCGAACTCAGATTGATTACCCAAGGGTAGTAATGCCCGGTCTTCCCTTGCGGGATGGTCTCCGGGATGGGGATGTCGCCTACAGCCACATCTGCCGCGGGCGCAGCGGAAACCGTGTAGCTCGAAGACGAGGTGGTTTTATTACCGGCGATGTCGATAGCAGTTACGGTAATTGTGTAAGTTCCTGCAGCAGAGGCGCTGATTGTTCCGCCGCTAGAGATACCGGTGGTACCGCCTCCCGAGAGCGCATCGGTGGCAGTGCAGATGGCGATGCCGGACCCGCCCCCGTCAGAGCAGCTGTACGTCACAGTGACGGCTGGTCCGTTCAGATAATAAGGTCCAGCGGAGCTAAAGGCGGGCCCGGTGATGGTTGGAGGCTGTAAATCGATTTCGAATGGACCTGCGGAAACCGTGACGCAGTTGCCAGCCAAATCGCACGCCCGTGGCGAATTGGTGGGGGCTGCCGAATTGAAGGTGCCAGTCGCCACATTGGTGGAAACGTTGACGATTTCCGTCTGGCTACCCTGGATGCCGGTAGTCAGCGGTAAGAATCCGGATCCTGATACGTTGGCAACATAGTCTTGATCCGTAACCGTGCATGTTGCCGTCTGGTTCGTGTTGTACCAAACGCCAGTGATCGGCGAATTGCAGGAAAAAGTAGGGGCTACAGTGTCAACGCCGAAGGTTACAAAGCGGAACGATGCCCAGTTCGCGGTTGGATCGGTAAGTTGCGAACCCTGCGGATTGAAGACTAGTTCCTCCGTGAGAGCGCAATCCGTCGTGAAGTAGTGCAGGTTGTAAATACCGTCTTGTGGGGGAGTTATGCTGACGGTCGGCGGAGAAAAGGAACTTGTGGTCGACGTCGAGCATAGCGGGTCGCCAAAATTTGGATTCGCGGTCGAATTAAACAGCGTTATATCTCCCGAAACCGGGTAGGTAGTATCCGGCAGGGGCATATTCGCTGGCGTAATGCCGTACGTCACGCTGTACGCCGACGCCGCGACAAAGGTGTTGGACGGTGGATTTGCTGTCGACGGACTATAGCTTGCCGGGTTCGCGGTGAAGGTAAGTTGGGCGGTAGAACTGGGCGCAGGTACCCAGCCGTTCGATTGATAGGTCGCGTTTGTTATCGCCGTGGAGGGCAATGGCATATTCACGACTGGGATGAGCAATGAGTTCTTGCCGGCGGTCGTGCCACCGTGCGACGGATCTGCCGCCCCCATGAACTGAGTCAGGGTGTCGAGCGGGCACAAGTCGTACATTACACTGCCTGTCAGTTGGCAATTGTTGGCCGAGTAGACAGGTCCAGTCGTCGAAGTAATGGGCTCAAGCGGAGTACAGGGCGCAGCTCTGTCCGGGCGCACACAGCCAGTTGTCACTGCCCATCAACATGCCCGGTCCAGTGTTCGTCGCGCAAGCAGCACCCGGCACTGAATTCAGGACATTACTGCATGCATCCGCAGCAGGAGATCCGACCGGACCGTACAGGAAGTTAAGCCCGTTAGCCGGGGCGTCCGGAGAAGCAAACTGGATGGAGTCAAAAAGACTTCTCGACATACCCGCGATCACAGGATCGCAATTGCTTCCGCTCGTGCTTCCCGAGGCGGTGCACTGGATCAGGAAGCCTTTGCACATTGGCTTGCCAAGAGAATCCAGTTCACCCGACATGCGTAAACAAACCGCAGGCGCGGCGGACGTGCCAGCGACGAGCTGAGAGAAGAGAGACTGAGGCACACCGATATCCGTAACGGCCGGCACCGTTCCCGAAGGAGGCGGGTTTTGCGTGGTGCTGTCGATCAACGAGATGTTCTGGCCCGGAGAGTTGGCAAAGGCATAGGTCTGCGTCAACGAGGAAGGATCACTCGGTGTGATGGGATTCCCCGTGATCGTACCTCCAGGTGTGATTCCCGCCGGGCTGCAATTGGTTACCAGGTGAAGTGTGGCCGCGCCCAGTTCGCCGCCGGCATCCTGCAGCTGTACGGTTACGGACTGGGGTTGGTTTGCAGTCGGGGTTCCAGGCGAGAGCAAGCCAGCTACGTTGAGTGGGCTTACGCCGTATGCCGCAATAAAGCTCACGACCGCACCATTCTGTGAGGCGGTGGCCAGGTCGGGATTCTGTCCGAGGTAGTTTTGCGCTGCATTTTCGTAAGGAGCCTGAAAGCAGTTCGTCGACCCTACGGGAAAACCGGTGTATCCCAGGAAGTTTGGATCCCCACCCGTGCAGACATTCGCGGTAGTCGTCGTCGACGCTCCGACGGTATCAGCAAACTGCATGGTGTTGTCCTGGAAAACGTTTCCCGATCCGTCAGGCGTCGAAGATAGAGTCGCAGTGGGTTCCGCCGGACATGACAGATTGATATTTGTGCCCTGCACCGTATAACCCGCCGTGGGTGGGTTCTGTGTCCACGTGACGCCGGAAATGAGGGAGGGATTGACATCGATTGGGCCAAAAAGCTTGATAGCGCCGTATGCACCATTCAGCGGAACGGTGATCGGGCCGGTTTGCGTGGAGGAGTTAAAGCTCAGTGTTGCCGTCTCCAAGGTGCCCGCTGGTTGCGTGGAGGTGAACTTCACTCCAATCTGGCAGGTAGTGGGCGCGGTTTGCGGAGTTGAGCAGGTGTTACCGTTGAATGTGAAATCGCCCGCATAGGGGCCGCCAGTGATCTCGAAACTACTCAGCGTGGCTTGCCCGGTCCCGGTGATGTTTACGGTGACCACATCCGTGAGGGCCAGTGGGGGCGGCGTTCCGGTTGGGATTCCGAAAGAAAGGTCGCCCGGTGAGACCGACACCGTCTGTGCCAGCGAGTTTTGGGCAAGGCCCAACCCCAGAAGGGCAAGGACGGCAATAACCATTGTGCGGAACTTGGCTTCGAGCGATTTCATCGTGTACTCCTCCGGGGAGTTAGTAGTCTGAGGTTCGACAACAACTATGGTCAAAGCCTTCGCGGAACGAATCGCAAGGCCAAATTGGACTGCCTGACATCAAGAACCAAATTCTCTTAGCGTAGCCACCTGGATTGGGGGGTGAAGCGATACAATTGGCGCGGCCAAAGCGATCAGGACGACGATTCTGTGCTTCTACAACTAGTTTGCCGCCCTAGCGTGGTACGGATGGGGGGTGTGACGCGCCCTTTTAGAATCAACTTCACCGAACTTGACGGCCCACAGCCCATACATACTGCATTCTCAGGCCGGGAATGTCAACAAAAGAGACGGCTAGCAAGTGGGCTACTTTGAACAAACTAGCCCACTTGGGACGGTCGACGCGACCGTGGCTAGAATCGCGGCTGGCGAGCGAGAGACAGACAGGAAGAATCGGATATTGGCTCGGTTGTTTGGGCTGCACTCGCTCTTCCAATTTTTCTCGCTGACCCTCGAAAATTGTGATTCTGAGTCGAAGTGCATGGAGAATCCACAAAAAATGCCATCCGCGACTGGAACAGAAAGAGGAGCGGCTTGAACACAGCTGCGGAAGGTTGAAAGTTCTCGGTTATGATTTCGGTGAATGGGTATCCTTCGGCACCGGTCGCTCTCCCAGGGCCCAAGGAAGGTTGCACGACTTCGCTTTGCGGCCAGGTCAATTTGCCAGCCTAAGGCTACATCTCACGGGGCTCAGCTGCAATGTTCACAGCCAGCGGTGATTTTTCATCCGATATTCACATTTGCTTCAACTTCCCGTAACTATGCGCACGTATGGTTGTTTGTCCCCGTTATTAGCATGGGGCGAGCTTGGATGCCCACCCTTTACGGAACTCAACGCTGCCTCCTGCCGGCGATGCTGTGCCGCCATAACTTTGAACCCCAACCAGCAATGGAGCTTCTCGAAAGGAAACTGGTAATGGGATCCGCAGTACAGGTTCACAAGTTCATTTAGTCTGCTGCTCACGGAGCATCCGCTTGTTTCCGTGATGATGACCGGATAAGCCCAGGTTCTGGAAACGAGAAAAGGATGGTTTTGCCGCCGGTGGAAACTCAATGAAAGTGGGCAGGGTGCCCGTGTACATTGGGTTTTGTCCCCCCGCAGGTCGGTTTATGACAATCAACTCGATGACAAAGAGCTTTTTTCCATCGGCCGCAAAACTAAGTCTGCTGACGACCCACTTGGTCGCTGTCGCATTGTTGGTCTTGGCGAGCATGCTGCAGTCCCCAGCTCAGAACGTTGTATTAACCGGCGCCATCGCCGGCCGCGTCACTGACCAAAGCGGAGCGATCGTGCCGGGAGCGTCAGTTGTGGTGCGAAGTCTTGCGACCGGACTGCAGCACTCCGCCGTTACAAATCACACCGGACTTTATCAGTTCGTGGCTCTGATGCCCGGAACGTATTCGGTCACGACGTCTGGAAAAGGTTTTCACGATGTAGCGGCGCTGGTGCGAGTGTTGGTGGGAAACACTACATCGCAGGATGTCAGACTGGAAGTGGGAACCAGTGGGGACACAATAAAGGTTACGGGCACAATGGCACTCTTGCGGCCCGCGGAATCTTCCGCCAGCACCGTGCTTGACCGCTCCTTCATTGATGAGCTACCGCTTAATGGACGCCGCTACACCGATTTCACCGCGCTAACGCCCAACACCAGCTATGACGGCGATACCGGCCTGATAAGCATCGCGGGCCAGCAGGGCGGGGAAGACTCGGGGTACGCCAACGGAAATGGCTCCAATGCGTTCACCGTTGACGGAACCAATGCTACCAACAACTACTTCGCCGACATTATCGGCCGTTACCGCATCCCGTATCTATATGGCGAGGACGCGATCCAGGAGTTTCAAGTTTCGGTGAGCCCTTACTCCGCCGTGTATGGTGGCGGAGCCGGATTCGTGAATGCCGTGACTCGTTCGGGGAGCAACACGTTCCACGGCAGTGCCTTCTATTACAACCGCAATTCCGCTACCGGAGCGAATGATGCTCTCGACGAAGCGGCAGGTTTTCCGAAACCACAGGACAATCTTCAGCAGTTCGGAGCCGGGGTGGGTGGGCCGATCCTCCGTAACCGCCTTTGGTTCTTCGTGGATTACGAGCAGCAACTGCGGGATGATCCGATTTCCGTGATCAACCAAGCGCTGGTGAGCACGCAACCAGGTTTTCTGTCCTCGAACTTTGGAATCCCGGATAAGACTCCACTCCCGGCACCAAACGGGCCTTTGCCTGTGCCTGGCGCCGACGTTGCACCGGATGCTAACAATCCGGTGTACCTGCAGCAAGTGTCCAATGTGATCAATGCATTGAATTCCAATCTAGGCAGCCGAGCAAGAAAGCGTAACGATTTGGTGCTTACACCCCGGCTGGATTACCAGGCGAGTGCGCGGGACGGTTTGTTCCTCAGCTTGAACTTCAATCATTTCGACTCGCCCGGAGGGGTGATCACCGACCCGACCGTTGGTAACTATGGCCTGCAAACCCTGGCTAATTCCTCCGTGCATACGTTTGAAACCAGCTTAGGATGGACGCACGCGTTCTCTTCCAGGTTGTTAAGTGAGTTCCATGCAGGCACTTCGCAAGACAACGAAATCTCGACGCCTACCGGTTTAGCTCCAAACACGCCCACGGTGATTCTGGATAGTCCCGCTTTCACTTTGGGAAATGCCGCGTTTTCCATTGGGAGAGTTTTTGAAAGACAGTACTCGCTTTCGGAGCGCATCGATTACGTGATCGGCAAACACACGTTGCAATTTGGTTTTGATTGGAGCCGATCCTCGGATGCGGATACTAATGACGGCGGGGCCGACCCGAACGAGGCTGTGGATTTCGGGTCGCCGCTCGGACTCTACGAATTCCCGAGTCTGCAAGCCTTTGCCCTCGGACAATACATTAATTTCAGCCAGGCGGCCGGCGATCCAAGGTTTTCTTTTTCGGTGCCTTATTACGGGTTCTACGTGCAGGATACATTCCGAGCATTTCGCCAGTTGACGCTGGAAATGGGCCTGCGCGAAGACTTTCAGGTTTATGCGCAGCCGGCGGAAAATCCGGCCTTTCCTCTTACCGGACAGTACCCGAACCAGTTTCGCCGCTTTGCTCCGCGCTTCGGATTTGCCTGGCAACCAGCATCGAAGACCGTAATACGTGGCGGATTCGGGCAGTTCTATACGAACATGAACGGCCTGAACTATCGAAATGCGGTTGTTTCGAATGGCTTGGCTTCGCAGCAGTCGTCGGTAAGTGCAAGTTACACAGCAGGTCCCCCGAACCAGCAACTGCCGACGTTTCCCAATATCCTGCCCGCCAACTCTCCCCTGTTTGGCGCGTCCCCAGACATTTCCCTGGTTTCTCCGCAATTCAGGGTGCCATACATTCTGCAGGCGAGTTTGCAGATTGAGCGGGAGATTGCGGAGAACACAACTCTGACGGTCGGCACCATGTGGAATCACGGCGTGCACATCCTCTCCGGCAGCGCTTATGACCTAAACCTGAATCCGCTGCAAGGAACGACCGCGTACATCATGTGTCCTGCCAACACTGCCGCGCTGCCCTGCAACGGCCCTACGTACGTACTGCCGAACATGGACAGTGGCCTGCTGACGGAAGGCCGCATCAGCGGAAGCCTAGGCGAGATTAACGAACTGATCAGCCCGGCACAGAATTATTACAACTCGTTCTTCGTCCAGTTGCAGCGGCGCATGTCGCGTGGACTTTCTTTACAGGCTTCTTACACCTTCGCGAAGAGCATCATGCTCGACGGCATGGACTTCAGCAATCAGTTCGACTTCAGCAATACTCACGCACCTTCACTGCTTGACCAGCGAAATCGAATTAGCCTGGCTGCGGTATACCGCCCTGAACTGGAAAGGCTGACCACTTCTGACAAGGGACGCGTAGTTTTGTCAGGTTGGACGTTGAGCACCGTACTGGAGTTCTCCTCCGGACGTCCCTATGCGGGTTTGCTAAGTCCAGCGTGCACGACCGCGAGCAACTCCGGAAACCTGGCGAACCTGGGCTGCGAATCTTTCGGCAACGACAACCTGAATGACACCGCGTTCAACCAGGACACGGCCAACACAGCGGGCGGAATCAACGGCGCTGGCCCAACGCCGGGAATCGGCCTGAATTCCTTTTACGGTCCATGGCTGGAAAGAATCGACTTTGGCCTGGCGCGCGGCTTCGAAATCCGCGAAGGCAAGGAACTGGAATTTCGGGCGCAGGCATTCAATCTGTTCAATCATCCCAACTATTACGTCCAGAACGGTGATGGCATCAACCAACTGCAATACAACCCGTTCGGTAGCAATTGCGGAGATGGCACGTCGCTGAACCAGACCTGCTATCTGGTGCCGAATTCCGGTCCCGGCAATTTTGGTGCTTTGCAGGAAATCAGTCCCAATGGCCTTCCCAGAGTATTGCAGTTCTCGATGAGATTTACGTTCTAGGCTGGCTGGCTGATCATGAGAATTCTGGTTATCGAAGACGAAGCCAAGACCGCCAAGTTCCTGCAGAAGGGACTGGGAGAGGCAGGTTTCGTCGTGGATGTGGCCGGAGATGGATTGGATGGCTTGCATCTCGCACAAGAATTACACTTCGATCTCCTCATTCTCGACGTGATGCTCCCGGGGCTGGATGGCTGGCAGGTTCTCTCTCGCTTGCGCCAGGAAGGACGGCGCGGGCTGGTACTTTTCCTGACCGCTCGCGATGCCGTACACGAGCGGGTACGAGGCTTCGAACTGGGCGCGGACGATTATCTGGTGAAACCGTTCGCCTTCTCGGAATTGCTGGCGCGCGTGCGATCGCTGCTACGCCGTGGGCCTCCACGCGCGCAAGAGACGCTTCGCTTGGGCGACCTTGAAATCGATTTATTGCGCCAGCGTGCCACACGAGCCGGTCAGAGGTTGGAGCTGACTTCCAAAGAATTCCTTCTTCTGTCCCTGCTGGCGCGGCGCTCGGGTGAAGTGCTATCGCGGACCCTGATCGCCGAATCGGTCTGGGACATGAACTTTGACAGCGACACCAATGTCGTGGATGTCAATGTGCGTAGGCTGCGCAGCAAAGTGGACGATCCTTTCCCGCTAAAATTGATTCATACCGTACGGGGCGCCGGTTATGTCCTGGAATCCACCCAATAGCCTGGCTCCTGTCTCACGCTTGTGGGGAACTTTGGCCTTCCGGTTGACGGCAGGCTACGCGCTTGCAGGCTTATTTCTGGTGTTCCTCGCCACAGCCAGTCTTTACTTCGTGCTGGTAAGCGAACTGGAGAAAAGCACAGATCTGTTCCTCGCGGATAAGGTGCACGTGCTACGCACCATGCTGCGCGAGAGACCCGACGACTGGGATGCGCTGCGGGAGGAAATTCAACTGGAATCGGCCGCGCGGCGATACGAACAATTCTATATTCGCTTGTTGGATGAACAAAGCAAACCACTGCTGATAACTCCAGGCATGGCGGATCAATTGGACCTGGCGCAATTAGCCAGTCAAACCCAAAGCTGGCCTGATCGCACTATTCGGATGAAGGGCAGGGATGGTCAACCGTTTCGCGTGACCAGCGCGTCAGTGCCGGTTGGTCCCCAGGCAACGCAAACCGACACCATTCAGATTGCAGTTGATGTCTCGCAAAAAGAGGACTTGCTGGCACGTTACCGCTTTTGGTTCTGGGCCATCTTGCTGGCGACTTTCGCCATTTTTCCGTTGGTCGGGTACCAGATTGCACGGCACGGCATTCGTCCGGTGGAGGAAATGGCGACGACCGCGCGTCACATCAGTTCGAAGAACCTCCGGGAACGCATTCTTCCGGAAGGATATCCCTTCGAACTGGCGTCCCTGGCCAGTACGTTCAACCAAATGCTGGATCGCCTGGAAGAGTCCTTCGAGCGCATTTCGAGATTCTCAGCGGACATTGCGCATGACCTGCGCACGCCAGTGAATAACATTCGTGGCGAAGCAGAGGTAGCTCTGGCCCGTGCGCGAACTGCCGACGAATATCGCGATGTGGTTGGGTCCTGCCTCGAGGAAGCCGTGCGACTCTCGGATCTTATCGGCGACCTGCTATTTCTGGCGCGTGCGGAAAGTCCGTTGACTCATTTGCATCGCGAGCGGGTGGATGTGGGGGAATTGCTCAGCGGAGTGAGGGAATATTACGAAGCTTCTGCTGCGGATGGTGGAGTTTCGCTCACCATTATTGTCGGGAACGAACCGGTGATTGCCGAACTGGACCGCACGCTTTTGCAGAGGGCGGTGGGCAACCTGGTCTCGAATGCTTTGGCACACACGCCGCCCGGCGGAACTGTCGTGTTGGGGACGGGAATTGATTTCTGGAACAAGGATTTCTCGATCCCGGATTTTTCCACCATTCGCATCGAAGTCTCCGATACGGGCATGGGCATTCCAGCCGAAGCGCTGCCGAGAGTTTTCGATCGCTTCTTCCGCGTCGACTCGTCGCGATCCCAAGGTTCGGGAGGCACCGGCTTGGGGCTGGCGATTGTTCAGAGCATTGCAGTGCTTCACGGCGGTAACGTGGAGATTTCAAGCCAACCGGGACACGGTACTCGGGTCACGCTGCAGATGCCGGCGTCTTCCAGCTCCGCAAGATGACAAAAATGTAATCTTCGCGTCATGCGGACGTCAGCCCCGCGCTGCGACCATGGGATCCCCTGGCTAGATCCAGGAGGAGGAGCATAATGTCCCCAAAGTCTAGCAATAAGTCTCAGATGAGGCGTCTGCCTCTATTCGTCGGACTGTTGGTAGCGGCGCTGAGCGTTTCGGCGCTAGCGCAATCCACAGAGTTTCCGACCTACACACCTGGCGAGAACACAAACGCAACCACGGGCCCGGAATTCACGGCGCCCTTGAGCAATCCATGGGTGGTCAGCGATGGCACGATCATCACCCCTGCCGGCACCCAGGTCTACCTCGGCATTACGACCCGGGCCAAGGCCATCGCACTCAATCCCACGGGCAACGGAACCGCCGCCGTACTTCAAATGGGCGCCCCACAGTCCGTCTCGATCTTCTGCGTCGCCACCGCCGGCTGCGATGGCGGAACCTACACGCAAGGCCAAGTCATGCAGAACTACATACCGACTCTTGGCAACCACAGCGGCAGCTCCATGGGCATCACCTATACACCGAATGGCGCGTACCTACTCTTTAGCGAAGACGGCGGCTACGGCCCAGCGTACGTTGCCATGGCCAGCGTCAATCCGACGACCGGCTTGCTCTCCAATTACGCTGAGATCAGCGTTCCGCTCGACGCCGACGGCGGCGGCAATCTGACCAACGTTACCTGCTTTCCGTGGGTGGCTCCGTTCAACACTGCCTCGGCACCCCCGTCCGGCAGCCCTCCTGGGACCACCGGCAGCATTGAAATCCCCTGCGGCCAGACCGTCTCGCTTGTATCAGACGGTGCACCCACTTCCTATCCGATGGGCATCGCGGTCACGCCGAATGGCAATACTGCTTACGTGGTGCTGGACAACAACGACACGATCGCCAGCATCAACCTGACAGGAACCCCGGTAGAGGGTCCGGAGCTCCGCGTCGGTCAGGTTCCGAACAACATCGTGATCTCGCCGAGCGGCACCACCGCCTACGTTGCCAACGAGGCTGGAAAGGTTCCTACGGCGAGCAGCTTCCAGGGATACTCGAACGGCACGCCGGTCGTCGCCGTCTATCCGACGGGCGCGACGAGCGACGGCACCATTTCCGTCGTGAACCTGTCCACGTTCAAGGTCACCAAGACCATCACGGTCGGCCTGCACCCGACGGGTATGACCTTCTGGACCAATGGGGGGACCACTTACCTGTTGGTCGCCAATGCCTATGACGACACGATCTCGGTGATCAACACGACCACCAATACGGTCTCGTCGACGATTAAGCTTGATCCCTTCTTCGCTGGGCTGGGGGTCACAGTGCCCAAGAACCTCGTCACTCTCGTGGGGCCAAACTCGATCGCCGTCGACAATTCAAACAATGCATACGTGGCGCTCTACAATGCCAATGCGGTTGCCGTAATCGATCTCAACATCGCCGTTGTTCAGGGCCTGATTCCCGTCGGCTACGCGCCGAGCTCGGTCGTGTTCGATTCGACGGACGGTGAGCTGCTCGTTGCCAACGACAAAGGCCTCGGCACCGACGGCTACGGTGTGGCGCCGCCTCCTACGAATACGTTCGAAAACTCGTACGCCAAAGAATTCGGCGTGTACTTTTTTAACACGCACCAGGACCTCGGCACCGCGAGCATCATTCCCATTGCGAGCTTGAACCTGCCGGCGATGACGACGCAGGTTATATACAACAACCACTGGGATCTCAGGGCAAATATCGAATCTGCCTCCGGTGGCAGCAAGACTGCTACGCCGGTGGCGATCCCGGCTAAGATTGGCTCGCCTTCGCTGATCAAGCATGTCTTCCTGATCATCCGTGAAAACCGCACCTACGATCAGATCCTGGGCGACGTGACTGCGGGCAACGGCGACGCCTCCCTGGCCACCTTCGGCATCAACTCAACCTACACACCTTACCCCGTCGTAACGCCCAACGCGCATGCGATCGTGCAGCGCTTCCCGCTGCTGGACAACTACTACAACCCGAGCCGCCAGTCGGCCGACGGTCACAACTGGATCACGCAGGCCATCGCTCCTTATTCCGACGACGTGCAGTCGCCGGACTGGCTACGCGACTACCCCTCCAACGGAGGCGAGGCGCTTGCCTACCAGAAGGCCGGCCACCTCTGGGATCAGGCTGCAAAGTACAAAGTCTCGTTCAAGAACTACGGCGAGTACATCGAGTACAACTCGTTCCTGCAGCCGACCGGCTCAACCGCCGAGCCGGAGTGGATCGACTTCTACAACGACATCACGTGTTACGAGGCGGGCAACGAGCCCCAGCTCTACAACTACAACACGGTGGCATCGCACTCCCCGCTGCCGAACCTGATAAACGCCACGTTCCAGACCTACCCACAATTCGACTTGGGCATCCCCGACCAGTTCCGCTTCGATATCTGGAATGAGAACTTCCAGAGCGACGTCGCCGGAGGTACCGTTCCCCAGTTGGAGATGATGTGGATCAGCTCCGACCACACAGGCGGCCCGCCGAACGCGGCAGCCATGCAGGCCGACAACGATCTGGCTCTTGGCCGCTTTGTCGACGCCATCAGCCACAGCTCGATTTGGTCCTCTTCGGCGATCTTCGTCACCGAAGACGACGCGCAGACTGGCGTCGACCACGTCGACGGTCACCGCAGCCCTGGCTATATCATTAGCCCGTTCGTCATCCAGAGTACCGGTGGATCGACCTACGTTGACAGCACCTTCTACACGCAGGTCAACATGACTCGCACGATTGAGCAGATTCTCGGCATTGAGCCCATGAACCAGAACGACCTCGTGGCCTCGCCGATGAGCACGGTCTTCCTCGATAACCCCCCGGCGGACAACTTCCTGCCGTGGACACATGTGGCAGCGGGAATGCCGCTGACCTATGGTGTTAGCCAGAGCCCAACCCAGACCCTCCCGCCCTCGTGTTCTGCGGCCGCCGTGGCCCCTGCGGTCAAGGCTCAGTCCATCCGGGCCGAGAGCCCTGCGGTTAAGGCTCTCAGGGCTGGCTGGATGCAGAAGAAGACGGAGATCTTCGCTAGCAATTACCACAGGCCAGACGTCGAAGACTCAGACACCGTCAACCACCTGAACTGGTACGAATCCACCGCGTTTACTCGCCCCTACCCTGGCGAGAGCAAGGTTCGTCCCGCTAGCGACTTCAACAGACCGGCGCCCGCGAAGGCCGACGACGACGACTAAAAACACGTTCCGATTGCAATGGCCCTCTCCCCGGTGGGAGAGGGCTTTTTTGTTCGCGTCTGGATACTGGTTAGGCGTACTGCGGGCTTCAGCTGCGTGGATCAAGATAAGTCTGCCCCGACGACGATGACTAAGAGCCCGGAGTTGTGGGAAGGTTCGCGGATTACTTTTTGATGGCGAAACTGGATTCTCTGCTGGCCTCGGAGTTTCAGCACCTATCCAAACAAACACCACGCGGTTAGTCCCCGGCCACGCAAAATCCAGTGTCGATCACTCAATTTTCCTGCCCCGATGCCTTCCACTTACCCGGCACTACCGAGTTAGTAGTTTTACGATCCATTAATAGTTGATTGCTAGAATCGCCATAAAACTACAACCAACATGAGGTGTGCCATGGACCAAGCCAGCTCATTCGATCATGTCGTAGCAATCCTGGGTATCCGCCCCGCCCAATACAAAGATTCCCTGCCATTGAAAGAATGGGTCCAGAAGAATAAGGATCAGAAGTATGTGCCCACCGAACTGCTGAAGCATTGGGGGCTGGAGGATGACGAGGCTGCCTGAAGGCCCGGCAATCTATTAGTGCTCTGCTCTCTGCCTGCAGAACGATGCAACCGAGGGCGGGCTTCAGCATCACACCATGATGCAACCACGGGGTGATAGCACCCGCCAAGACCCCCTTCGCAGTTCCGCGCCTACGGCTCGATGACGCCGCTGTATAGGGTTTGTGCTTGTACGAGTCGGGAGGTTGACGAGCTACCCCAAAGGAGTTACGCATCCACCAATCATCCGGGTTAGAAGAAAAACACTACATCTCGTGACGCGCCAAGCGGAGCAACCTGCGACAGTGGGGATCATGGCCCTACTACTCTCCTACGAAAAGATTTTCGGCGCCCGGAGATTTTGCTTGGTCTGCTTCTCCTGGTTGGTCTGTTGGCACATACGCACGATTGGACTGGTGAGCGGGTTCTTCCGATGACATTCGGACTGGCGACCGACGCCCTGAAGAAGTTTCTGCGTGTCAACGAGTCGCGGTGAAATGAACAAAGCAATGAAAGCAGCGAGGATTCATCGATTCGGTCCGCCAGATGTGATTGTGATCGACGACCTCGTGCGTCCAACACCGGGCCCAGGTGAGTTGCTGTTACGGGTTGCTGCCGCCGGGGTTGGGCCTTGGGATGCGCTCATCCGAGAACACAAGAGCGTCGTCGAATCACCGCTACCAATCACTCTTGGGTCCGACGTGTGCGGAGAAATCGAAGCCGTGGGAGCGGGAGTCACGGATTTTAAATTGGGTGAGGAAGTTTACGGGGTTACCAACCAACAATTTATCGGTGCTTATGCGGAGTATGCGCTGGCGTCAGCCGAGATGGTGGCCCGAAAGCCGAAATCGCTTAGCTCTCTGGAGGCTGCTTCGGCGCCAGTCGTAGCGGTCACTGCCTGGCAGATGTTGTTCGAGCATGCCGAAGCGAAAACCGGACAAACGATTCTTATCCATGGAGCGGCGGGCAACGTGGGCGCATATGCCGTGCAACTCGCGAAGAATGCAGGCTTGAAGATCTTCGCAACTGCGGGGCCCTTCGATCTCGAGTATGTACGACGTTTGGGCGCTGAGCAAATTGTGAACTACAAGACGACAAAGTTCGAGGACGTTGTGCCGCCTGTCGACGTGGTGATCGACACGGTTGGAGGAGATACGCGGGAGCGATCGTTTAGCGTTTTAAAGCAGGGCGGGGTCCTCGTGTCAGTTGTGTCGCCGTTTCTTGAAACTCCGCAACATCGCGGCGTTCGCTCCGTCTTCTTCATTGTAGAGGTGACCAAAACCCGGCTGGATACGATCTCGAAATTGTTTGAAGGCGGGGAACTGATTTCTCAGGTGGGCGCGACAGTACCACTCGAGGAGGCGCGCATGGCGCATGAAATGCTCGCGGGTGCGCCGCACAAGCGAGGCAAAATCGTCCTGAGGGTAACGGACGCGACCTAGCGTTCTTCCCGGCGTCAGACGCTTTCGCCGTTTTAGCGGATTCAAAAAGAGTCACTCATTCGGAGGAGCCAGTTGGTTGGTAAGTGCGCTAATCCCTCGTGCTCCACTGCATTCCGGCGGCTGGGACGCGGTAAGCTGTTTGTTTTTGAGGCCGCTAGTTTCACAGGAATATCGCGAAATATCTCTACCTCGGGAAGCACAAAGGCCGGCAGTATTCCGTTGTTTTTGTGGCTTTGCGAGAACTGCAGTTTGACCAGCACGCTAGGCCTCGACGGCGCGGGGCATCCGATTATTCAAAGCCTTTCGCAACAGGTCGAAATTACTATCGTGGAAAGTACGATGCTGAATCGCGAAGACCTTTTTGGGTCGGGTTGAAGATCCAGGCGGGTTCTATCGGCGGCATACGCTCGGTTCTGAGGAATGATCCGAAGGTTTCACAGATCTCTGCGCTCACCCCGCAGGTCGCTTCCGGATCAGGTCAGCGTCGCGTGTGGAGCATCTAACACTCGCAACTTTCGTTCGATGCACATGCCAGCCAACGAATATTTGAATTTCGCTCCACAGTCGCAACACACCCGGTAAGTTCGCCCGTCAATGCTGAAGACGCGGCTCAGATGACCGTGGTGGCAACCAAACACGAAGTCGAGAATGTCAATCAGCCTCTCCATAAAAGACTCCTTCTTCTCTCGCGACTCTTGTCACCTATTGCGTGTGGTCCACTTTCACACGACGCCGCTGGGAACGCATCACGAGATGCAGTACTTTTTTCGTGCCCCAGAAGGCCTGCGAATCCGTACCACCTTCGGGTAGGAGCAATAAGTCACGCGGTCATCCAGTCTTGCCGTCTGCCGTGCTCGAATTGCTCCTGGCATTGAATACAGTGCCTGGTCCAAGGGACGGCCTGTAGCCGTTTGAGGCCGATCGCACCCTCACAGCTGGCGCAAATTCCAAAACTACCATCGCGAATGCGCTCCAGTGCGCGCTGGACCAGGCGTAACTGGTTGCGGTTCCGGCTACTGTCGGCAAACATGGACTCCTTGGAAGAGTTGAAGCACGAAATATCCACTGCATCCTGAGGTCCAAGATCGGCGAATTCTCGAATTTCCTTTTCCGCTTTTTCAATTAGTTCCTGCAACTTGTTCTGCAGTTCGCGCAGACCGCTGTTGAACTGCAAAAGGATGGGGCTATCAAACGGAAATTGAGGTGACATATTCTTTCCCTCGAAATGGACTGGCTAAAGCCTGCGAGCAAAAGCGCACTACAAAATTCTCTACTGTTGTTGTGTCACGCGATGGCATGCGCAGGTTCACTGACGAAGTACTTTTGCAGATTGCTCACGGAAACGCATCACGAGATGCAGTATTTTTTTTCTACCACGGGAGGTTTGTAGCGGGGTACCACGTTTGGGTTAGCGGCACATCGTCGCTTCGAACGATGGGGAAGGGCAAGCGTATGATTTCCTGCCGATTGGAATCTGAACAATAGACGAAAGAATCGGCCTTGTTGCGAGTTGCCAAGGCCAAAGAATTGAGCGATTACTCGGAAGCATTTCCCCGGAAGCGAGCTTACAGTTGAATAATGCCGCGCCGGGCGGCGATGGTGACAGCATGCGTGCGGTCGCTTGCGCCGAGTTTCTCCATGATGTGTTTCATGTGCGCTTTTACAGTCTCTTCGGCGATGAAGAGTCTGTCTGCGATGTCGCGATTGCGATTTCCGCACGCGGTCTGTCTCAAAACATCAACTTCACGATCCGTCAGTTTCTCATCCCCGAGGTGTTCAGCCATGGTGGCAGCAATTTCTGCGGGTACACGTTTGTTGCCCGCATGAACTTGTCGGATGACGTCTGCTATCTCTCTCGGCGGCATACTCTTAAGAATGTAGGAACGAGCGCCGGCCTGAAGGGCGTGTTGAACCGGGCCATCGCCTTCAAACGTGGTCATAATGATGATACGGGCGTCCGAGAATTGGGCCTGGATGGCCATCATCGCGTCGATTCCGCTCATGTCTGGCAATCTCAGGTCCATCAGGGTAACGTCGGGTTGAATTTTTCGGTACTGCTGGATTGCTTCGCGGCAATTCGAAGCTTGTCCAACGAGGAGCATGTCTGGCTGGCTCTGGATTACGGCCGCTAACCCCTCCAGGAGCAAAGGATGATCATCGACGGTCAGGATGCGGATCTGGGCTGGCGTTGTCATTTTGATCTCCTTGCAGACCAATGGTCCGTGCGTTCCCGCATCAGACAGGCGCACATTCCAATCGGCGATCGTTTCTCTGTGACACAAATGCAATGTGAGCAGGTATTGAGAGTTCGATTTCCGTCCCTGCTTCGACTCGACTTAGCAACTTGAGTTTTGCGCCCATTCGTTCCGCTTGATCCCGAATTTCGGAGAGACCCCGGTGACCACGGCCCGAGCGCAATAATTCTGGCGTTATGCCTTTCCCATTGTCCCGAACAGCAATGCGGAGTTGCCTTGGGGCGTACTCGAGATCGACCTCGACCCGGGCGGCCTCGGAGTGGAGAAATGCGTTGAGCAAGGCCTCGCGCCCAATCCGATAGGCTTCATCTCGGATCAGCGGATCGAGGGGCCGGGATTTACCTCGGATGACCATGCGGAGCACCATCTGTGCTCCAAGACGCATTTCTTCCCGAATGCGCGAGAAGGCGATTTCCAGATCGTCACCGGCGACTCTGTCTTCAGCGATACCCCCAGACCCACGAGGAGCCCGTTGGAAACGAGCAGTTGGTTGCGAGGTGTCTTGGTAAAGACCATTCAAATTCATGGCGATAACTCCTAGGTCTCAGTTTGGCTTGGCGTCAGTAAGCTAGTCGCTGCTCTCGCTTTTTTTCGCGGTCAACCCAGACGCGTATGTAGCCTGGGCAATTTTCCAGCCTGATGCTGTCGGCCTCGCAGCTTGCCAAGAACTTCACGGCATCCCGATCGATCAGCGTGACTTCTTCTAAATCAAGTGCAAAGCGATGACCGGTGGCTTCCAAACCAAAAAGCCGCTGCAACTCCGCGATGTCTTCGATCCCGACGCGACCTGTCAAGCTGAAGACGACTCCTTCATTTAACAACCGCTGTATTCTTAGCATCGGCTCTTTGCTGGGTGAACGCCCACAATAGGGCACGAAGATTGCCATTAGTAAACAGTTGAAAATTAAGGATGCTTGTGGAAATCTGGAGTCGCGAAGTTCGCGAATTCGCGATTTTTTCGCGAAAAAATCACGGCAAGAGACAGTCCGAGGCTTTTTCTAGGCGCTCTTGAACCGATACTTATTGATTTTCAGAGTCCGGATCTTGGATTCCAAGGTGGAAGGGGGCATACCGAGTTGCGCTGCCGCACCGGAGGGTCCCGAGACGCGACCGCCGGCCTGTGCCAAGGCAGCCTCGATCATTACCTTTTCTTCGGCCGGTGATCGTCGGCCGACGGGCTTGGATTGGCGGTGCTCTTCCTTCGGAGGAGATGCAACGTGAGAGAACCATCCTTGATCCACCGAAAACGTCTCGGTTTCACAGACCACGACTGAACGCTCAATAACGTTCTGGAGCTCGCGGATATTTCCCGGCCAGGGATACGACTGTAATAGTTCCAACGTCTTCTTTTCTATGGTCCGTATTCTCTTTCCAGCCTTTCTTGAATAGCGATTGATGAAGTACTCAACCAACAGGGGGATGTCCTCCTTTCGCTCGCGAAGAGGCGGAATCTGCATGGGGATTACATTCAGCCGATAAAAGAGGTCGCTTCGGAACGCACCAGAGGCAATCGCCGCTTGCAAGTCGCGATTGGTCGCCGCAATCACCCGTACGTCCGCGCGAATAGTTTGGTTGCCCCCAACTCGTTCGAACTCCCGCTCTTGCAAAACGCGCAGTAGAGCAATCTGAGTCTCCATGGGGAGTTCGCCGACCTCATCGAGGAAGATTGTGCCCCCCTCGGCAAGCTCAAACCGACCGAGGCGCCGCTGCAGAGCACCGGTGAAAGCTCCCTTCTCGTGACCGAACAACTCCGATGTAATCAACGATGAGGGTGTTGCGGCACAATTCACAGTGACAAATGCTCGGGAAGAGCGCCGAGACCGTTTATGGATGGCTCGCGCGATGAGCTCTTTGCCGGTGCCCGTTTCGCCGGTGATGAGAGCGGTAGCATCCGAGGGTGCGATCTTGCTGACGCGCACCAGGAGGGATTGCAGTCCTGGCGAATCACCCACGATCTCCTCAAACATCGATGCCTTGTCGACTTCATCGCGGAGGGCAATATTTTCCTTGTAAAGCTGGTCCCGCAAAGTCCTGATTTCTTCGAAAGCCTTCTTCAATGCTTCGTGTGCATTTCGTTGTTCGGTGACATCCACCACGGTTCCGACAAACTCAACCACCTTTCCATTTTCATCGGTAACCGCGTGAGCGACGCTGTGAACATGCTTGATTGAATTGTCGGGAAAAACCAGGCGGAAGTTGGATTCTCCATCGCGGCCCGCCAGAAGATCAGCGCTTGCTGCCTCCACACCAGCCAGGTCGTCTGGATGAACCCGCCGCTGGAAAAGCTCTCTGGTTGGAGCGGTGATTCCAGGGTCGAAGCCATAAATTCGAAAGGCTTCCTCCGACCAGTAAACACGGCCGGTGACAAAGTTCCAGGCCCAGCTTCCCGAATGGCTGAGCCGTTGTGCCTCAGCTAAGCGGGCCTCGCTCTCTCGCAAGGCCTCCTCCGCGCGCTTGCTGTCCTCGATGTCGGTTGCCGTTCCGTACCACTTGACGATCTCTCCCCGTTCGTCGCGCAGAGGGACGCCGCGATGCAGGAACCAGCGGTATTTCCCATCCGCAGACCTTCTCAGGCGTGCTTCATTTTCGAACCGCTTCCCGGTAGCCAACGACTCGCGCCACTTTTCAACATGGGTAGCAATGTCTGCGGGATGAAGGGCCATCTCCCAACCGGCGCCCGATGTGTCCTGCAAAGATATTCCGGTATATTCCTGCCAACGCTGATTCGCGAAATCGTTGGCGCCGTCGGGGAGCGCGGTCCATGCCATGATGGGAATCGTTTCGATCACATCGCGAAGGCGCTGTTCACTTCGCCGCAAGGTTTCCTCGGCGCGCTTGCGTTCGGTAATGTCCTCATGGATGGCGATGACACGTTTAGGGCGTCCTTCAGAGTCGCGCAAGAGCGTAAAAACAACATTTTCCCACACGGACCTGCCATCTTTGAGGACGAGATGTTTTTCGTGCCGAAGCGTCTCATGCTTCCCTTCGCAAAGTTCACGGTACAAAATGGCATCCGCATCTCGATCCTCTTCGCAGGTTAGCTCGTCGTAGGTTTCAATCCGGCCGAGTTCGTCCTGGGTGAGGCCGAGCATCCTTTGCAGAGCGCGGTTGTTCTCAATCGGCCCGCCGGATGTCAGATCCACGAGAGCGATGCCCGTACCTGCCTCGTCGAAGATGGTTCGAAAGCGCTGCTCGCTTTCTCTGAGCAAAGACTCTGCCTGCTTGCGCGCGCTGATGTCGCGGATCGCACTTGAGACTAGCGTACCTTCTTCCGTCTCAAGCGGGCTCAGGCTGATCTCCACCGGAAATTCGTGACCATCCTTGTGCAATCCGTATAATTCCAGCCCTGCGCCCATCGGACGTACTCGAGGCTCGCTAAAAAAACCCGCTCGGCTTTCAGGATGCTGACTCCGGAAGCGCTCTGGGACCAGCACCTCAATTTGCCGGTTTAATAGTTCCTCCCGCCGGTACCCGAACAACCTCTCTACTTGGGCGTTGATCAACACAATCTTGCCTTCCCGATTCACCACCACCATCGCGTCTGGAGCCGCCTCCAGCAACTCGCGGAACTTAGCTTCCGCTTTCTTGCGGGCGGTAATGTCCGTGGAAATGCCGCTGGCGCGGTACGGCTTGCCGTACTCGTTGAGACTAAGCACTCCGCGCTCGTGAATCCAGCGGATCTCGCCGTTTGGCTTGACGATCCGAAACTCAATATCCTGATAACTGACATTCTCACCAGCGATCCATCGGGTGAAAATGTCGACCACGCGGGCGCGATCATCGGGATGAATCCCCTGCGTCCAGACACGCGGGTTCTGATGGAGATCTGTGACTGGAAAGCCCCAGATACGCTCAAAGCTTGGGCTCGTGTACAGCGGTCTTTCTGGATCCAAGCCGGTGATCCACATGACCTCAGGAAGGGCATCTGCCATGTGGCGAAAACGCTCTTCGCTTTCCTGTAGCGCCTCCTCAGCGCGCCGACGCTCAATCGCGATGACGGCAATGTGTCCCGCCGCTTCAATCAATTGAAGATCGCTGCTGTTGGGGCTTCTGGGTTCCGGGTAGTACATGGCGAAAGTGCCAAGCACCTCGTTATTCTTTGAAATAAGTGGCTGCGACCAGGAGGCGCGTAGTCCATGGCTTAAAGCGAGGTCTCGATAATCTACCCATAAAGGGTCGGTAGCGATATCGGAGGTGATCACCAGTTTCTTCCGGAAGGCGGCTGTTCCGCACGAACCTGCCCGCGGACCGATCGCCCCACCGGCAATAGCCTGACTCCAGCCGCTGGGTGCTTTGGGCCCGACTGCCGGCCACAGCCTCTTCCCTTCGGTATCTGTCAGCAGAACCGACGAAATAACCCCAGGAGACTGAGCATCGATAGCACTACACAAATCTTCCAAAATAGCGGTGAGACTCGCACCACTGGCGATCATCTCCAAAGATCGCTTTTCTGCAGCTAAGAGGGACTCCGCCCGCTTGCGCTCAGTGATGTCCGTTACTGCTCCCACGAATTCAAAGTTGCCGGTTTTGTCCTTGGACGGACGTCCCACGACTTGCAAGTATTTTACGGATCCATCCGGCATCAGCAGCCGATGTTCAAGATCAAACTCCGTCCTGTCGCGCGAAACACGCTCGAGTAGTTCTTGCAAAGCGGGTCTGTCGTCCGGGTGAGTGCGTTGGCGCACACGTTCCAATGTTGGGATGGAGGTAACTTCGAAACCGAATATGCGGAAGGTTTCCTCGGACCAATAAATCTCGCCGCTTGAAACATGCCAGCCGAAACTGCCTGTGTGGCTTAACCTCTGTGCTTCCGCTAAGTAAGCTTCGTTCCGGCGCAGCGCCTGCTCGGCCGTCTTGCGGTCATCAATATTAGTAAACAACTCGTACCAACGGACGATCCGACCGTCTGCGTCCCGCAGAGGGAGACCGCGCACGTGAAACCAACGGTATGTGCCATCGGCGCGGCGGATTCGGTGCTCATCGTCATAGGGTAGCCCGGTCTCAACTGAGCGCTTCCAGGCCGCTATCACGCGAGGAAGGTCATCCGGATGGACGACATCGTTGGCGGCCCAAGCTTTCAATTCCTCAAGCGTCTTGCCGAAATATTCCAGGAGTCTGCGGTTAACGAGTTCGAGTTCACCCGCCGCCGTCTGGACAGCGATGAGGCCCGGAATAGTCTCGAAAATGAGCCGGAAACGCTGTTCGCTCGTTCGCAGCGCCTCTTCGGCCCGCCTGCGCTCGGCTCGCTCCTCGCCCTCCCGCACCGCTCGTTGCACCGAGGGCAGGATTCTCGACAGGCGCGTTTTGAAAACATAATCTGTTGCGCCCATTTTGAGCGCTTCAATGGCCACTTCTTCGCCGAGAGTTCCGGAAACGAAGATGAATGGGACGTCAGGGCGGACTTCTTTGGAAATTTTTAGGGCAGACATGCCATCGAAAGAGGGCAGGGTATAGTCTGCAAGGATTAGATCAAAACTACGTTGCTTCAGAGAAGCGGAGAACTCGGGTTCCGCTTCAACACGAGTGATATGACATGCAACGCCTTCGGCTTCCAGGGTTGCCTGAAGAAGCTCCGCGTCCTTGAGGTCGTCTTCAAGATGAAGAATTTTGATAAGAGAAGTCACGGTTGTGTCGATCGGCTCAAATTCGATACATACCGCTATTTTTTCTTTATGCTCCCGGGCGGGGCTTCGTTGATAATGGCCCAGAAAACGCCAAGCTCTTTGATGGCATTCACAAACTCGTGGAAATCTACAGGCTTTACCACGTACGCATTCACCCCCAGTTTATAGCTCGCCACCATGTCCCGTTCCTCTCGTGAAGACGTGAGTACTACCACGGGAATCATTTTTAATTTCTCATCCGATTTAATCTGTTGCAGTACTTCCAGTCCGTCGACCTTCGGTAATTTTAAATCCAACAACATGACAGCAGGATTCCCATTGGTGCGCGTCTGGAACTTTCCGCGCTGATAGAGATAATCCAGAGCCTCCTCGCCGTCATTGGTAACAATAACCTCGTTGGTGAGGTTGTATTCCTCGAGTGCAGTTAAGGTGAGTTCCACGTCTTTCGGGTCGTCTTCAACCATTAAGATGCGTCCTAATAATTCCATAATGTTTATCTCCTCTGGCTCGGAACTGAGAAAAAGAAGGTTGCACCTTTGTCTACGAGCCCCTCAGCCCAGACTTCACCCCCGTGACGACGAATAATGCGCTGAACTGTGGCCAGCCCGATCCCTGTGCCTTCAAACTCCTCGACGCGGTGAAGACGCTGGAACACGCCAAATAGTTTATTTGCATACTTCATATCGAATCCAACTCCATTATCTCGAATAAACACAACGATCCTGTCGTTTTGTTTCTCGGCGCAGCCCATCTCGATCTCGGGTTGTGGACGCGGACGCGTGAATTTTATCGCATTGGAAAAAAGATTGACGAGCGCAAGCTTAAGCATCGAACGATCGCCGTACAGATCGGGCAGTGGGCCGAGTTTCCAGGTAATACTGCGCCCCTCCGCCTCCGGCGCCACTTCGCTCTGAACCTCCTTAACCAGTTCTTCCAAATTAACCATGCTCTCCCGGGCCTCGGCGCGCCCTATTCGTGAAAAGGCGAGAAGGTCATCGATCAAAGTCCCCATCCGTTTTGCCGATTCCAGGATCGTCGACATGTAGCGGCGGCCCTTTTCATCCACAACTGAAGATGCATTCTTCTGAAGTAGCTCGGTAAAGCCGACCATATGGCGAAGAGGGGCACGCAGGTCATGCGATATGGAATACGCGAACGCTTCCAGTTCCTTATTGATGGCCTCAAGCTCAATGGTTCGTTTACCGAGCTCCTGATTGAGTTTGCGTACTTCCTCTTCGCCTCGTTTACGCTGGGTGATGTCGTTGTTAGTCTCCAGGATCGCGATCGGGATCCTTTGCTCGTTTCGCTGCAAGGACCATCGGCTGGCCACGACCACTCGGGTTCCGTCAGATCTAGTCTTCTCGAGTTCGCCTTCCCAACGACCCGTTCGCAGCAGGTCGGCGGCAATGTCGTCGAGCGGTGCCGGAAAAACGGTCCTCAAGAGATCGTGAGAACGCTTTCCGATCGCTTCCTCCGCTGTCCACCCATACAATTCCTGAGCGCCGCGATTCCAGGATGTAATGACGTCGCTCATATCGCGGACAAAAATCGTGTCATGGGTGAGATTAAGCAGGCTGGCCTGTTGCGTTCGTACAGCCACTTCTTGTTCGAGTTCGTCGCGGGACCGCAGAAGGTCTCGCTCGACGCGGCGGCGGACGGCGCTGAACCAGGTCAGAAGCAACGCGAATAGTATGAAAACGACATAGTAAGGGAGTTCCGACCGGCTGACGTAGAAGCTATAAAGTGGCTCAGTGAAGAAAAAGTCGAAAGCCAAACTGGAGAGTACGACCGCAAGAATCCCGGGCCCGACCCCGGCATACCAGACCGTTACGACGATGGCCAACAGGAAGAGCGGGAATTCCACATCGTGGAAATGCGAGCGTTCGAGAAGAAAACCGATCCCGAGAGCAATCGCAACGGACAAAACTGCAAGACCGTAGCGCTGAATCACGGACGGGATGTTCGGCCATGAGAGTTTCCACCGCGGCATAGGACGCTCACGACGATGATAGGGTGATCATCATAACCCATTGCGTAGTGTGTCAGTGCGATCCGGTAGGCAAGCCATGCTTGCCTCCCCTACCACAAAAGAGGTATCTCTGGCGCAGCCTTCAGTGGTAGTAAAAAAACCCTGTATCTCGTGATGCCTTTATTTCTTCCATGTCGCACATTACCAAGCGAGGACATTGCTTCAGCGTGCGCCCTGAACTCAGATTTGATGAGCGCATAGTCCACGAGAACCATCACAGACCGGAACCATCCACCCGAGCAAAGCGACAACGTTAGCAACATGATTGGGTGCGGGTATTCCGCATCCGAAGTCCGAAATCGGTATTCCAGCCGGGAAAGGTCATTACCATGTCGGAAAAAGTGGCAGACATCCTATGGACGATGTTAGAGAACGCCGGAGTAAAGCGCTGCTATGGCATCGTAGGGGATGCTCTCAATCCTGTAATCGATGCGTTACGTCGCAACGGCAAGATCGAGTTTGTTCATGTCAGGCATGAAGAATACGGAGTTTTCGCCGCTGTGGCAGAGGCTTATCTGAGCGGCAATCCCGTGGCGGTGTGCGGAACAGCCGGCCCCGGCGTGGTTCACCTGTTCAACGGGTTGATGGATGCGCGCAAGGAGGGAGCCGCAATTATCGCCATTGCGGGCGATGTTGAGACCAGCGTCTTAGACACAGCCGCGCTTGAAGAACTTAATCCCTACAAGTTCTTCGAGACTGCGTCTCTCTATACCGCTCGGGTCGTCAATCCCGAGCAGGCGCCCACCGTTTTCAGCACCGCCATTCGTACTGCGATCCTGGAAAAAGGCCCGACAGTAATTTCACTTCCAGGCGATATCGCTTCGGCTGGAATGCCCGACGCGACCACGCGCTCGACCGAGATCACGATTCCGTGTACGCCCATGTTGCGCCCCTCCGACGCCGACCTTGGTCGGCTCGTAGAGATGATCAACGATGCGAAAACAGTTGCAATTTTTGGCGGCGACGGCTGCAGGGAGGCTCGCGACGAGGTGCTGCAATTAGCGGACAAACTCAAGGCGCCTGTCGGCTACGCCTTCCGCGGCAAGCAGTGGCTGGAACACGACAATCCTAACGCGGTTGGTATGACTGGCCTGCTCGGTTATGGCGGAGCCTATCGCGCAATTAATGAAGCCGAGCTCTTGCTCCTGTTGGGAACGGATTTCCCCTTTTCTGAATTTCTGCCCGGCGACAGTGTGAAGAAAGTCCAGATCGATAAAAACCCCAAGCACATAGGCCGCCGCACGGGGGTTGATCTTGGACTCGTTGGCGACGTGAAAACGACCGTCGCAGCATTGCTTGATAACGTCACCGAGAAAACCGATCGCCGCTTTCTTGACGAGCAACTCGCGGAAACCAACTCTTTCCATGGTTTGTTGCGACACTACGTTGACAAAGGGCCTGACATCAAACCCATCCGTCCGGAGTTCCTGGCCGCGACGCTGAATGACGTGGCTTCTGATGACGCGATGTTTTTCGCCGACACCGGCACGGCGGTAATTTGGCTGGCAAGGCATATCACGGGCGGCAGAGATCGCAGACTTTTCGGTTCGTTTTCATGGGCGTCCATGGCCAATGCCGCGCCCAATGCGTTCGGTGCGCAGTTGGCATACCCTGGCCGTCAAACGATCGCTCTATGCGGCGACGGGGGCTACACGATGCTCGCCCTGGGCGACCTGTTGACGCAAGTGGAGCGAAAGACTCCGGTCGTCCAAATCATCCTGAATAACGACTCCCTGGACTTCGTAAAGATTGAGCAACAAGAGGCCGGCTTCGCCCCCTTCGGAGTGGACTTCAAGAATCCAAACTTCGCCAAGGTCGCCGAAGCGATGGGCGCGAGGGGTATCCGCATCGAGGAACCCGGTGACGTTCGGGAGGCGCTTAGCGAGGCCCTTGCGTATGAAGACGGTCCAGTCGTTGTCGATGCCGTCGTAGATCCATTTGCGCTGTCCCTGCCGTCGCATGTGCCGTTTCATGCGGCCAAGGGCTTTACCCTGAGCCTCGCCAAGCAGGTGCTTTCCGGCCACATGGACTCGGTGATTAAGACTATGGAACGTAACGTTCGGCTGGTTTGAATGCCTGAACCGGCGCGAACTAGTGAAGGAAGGGATTCGGCAACTGCTAAGAAATAGTCGAGAAACCTGACAAGTCGATCCTGGCGTGAGGGCACGCAGCCGAGGAAACAATATGAACACGCTTTTGAAGTACAAAGTATGGATAGGCGGGGCGGGTTGCTTGCTCGTCATCGGTCTGATCGTTGGAGCGATTTACCCGAAACATGTATCGGGAGCGCAGCCCGCCCCGGTGCCTGAGGTTGAGGTCGTGCAGGTCGAGCAGAAGGAAGTCCCAATTTACGGCGAATGGATCGGAACCCTCGACGGATTTACAGATGCTGACGTCAAAGCACAGGTCACGGGCTACCTGCTGCGACAGGCCTATCAAGAAGGCTCATTCGTCAAAAAGGGCCAGTTGCTTTTTGAAATCGATCCACGGCCTTTTCAAGCCGCCCTCGACCAGGCTGAGGGACAGTTGGCCCAGGCCAAAGCTCAGTTGGCTACCTCCGAGGCAATTCAAGTTAGAACTCAGCTCGATGTGGAGAAGTACACTCCACTGGCCAAACAGCAAGCAGCCAGCCAGCAAGATCTCGACAATTCCGTTCAGAACAACTTAGCCGCCAAGGCCACAGTGCAGACGGCGCAGGCTCTAATCAAAACAGATGAGGCCGCGGTCGAAACTGCCAGGATCAACCTTGATTTCACGCGGCTCGTAGCGCCAATCGACGGGATCGCGGGGCAGGCTCAGCTGCAGGTCGGCGCTCTGGTCAATTTGAGCAGCGCACCAGTCACCTCCGTCTCCACCGTCGACCCCATCAAGGTGTTTTTCGAAGTCGGCGAGCCGCAATATCTGGCATGGAGAGACCGCTACCCGACAGACGCCAGTCGGGAAGCGGCTGACAAGAACCTCCGCCTCCAACTGATTCTGGCCGACGGCTCAACCTACGCGCATGAGGGCAGATTCTACTTTGCCGACCGTCAGGTAAGTGAGAGCACGGGGGCAATTCGGCTGGCCGGCCTGTTTCCCAACCCTGGAAACATCCTGCGTCCCGGCGGTTACGCCAAGGTTCGCGCTGTCATCCGAATCCAGCCGAACGCGGTGCTGGTACCTCAGCGTGCAGTGACAGAGCTGCAAGGCGGTTATCAGGTCGCGACGGTGGACGATCAGAACAAAGTGAACATCCGGACGGTTAAAGTCGGCGACCGTGTGGGCAGCGACTGGGTTATCGATGACGGACTCAAGCCCGGCGACCGCGTCGTCGCCGAGGGCGTGCAGAAGGTGCGTCCGGGCATGCACGTCAACCCGAAGCCGTTCGCCGCCGCCAACCAGGGAAGGTAATCCAATGTCAAAGTTTTTTATCAACCGTCCCATCGTGGCCATGGTGATCTCGATCGTCCTGGTGCTGGTTGGCACTCTTACCATCCTGAGTTTGCCGGTCGCGCAGTTTCCCAACATCGCACCGCCCGAGGTTCAAATTCTGGCGACCTACATCGGGGCCGATGCGCAAACCCTGGAACAGGCTGTTGCCACGCCTATCGAGCAGCAGATGAGCGGCGTGGACAACATGAACTACATGTATTCGCTGAACGCAACCGCTAACAATACCACCAGCCTGATCGTGGATTTCGACGCAAAAACCGATCCGAACAACGATTACATTCTTGCCCAAAGCCGTGAAACCCAGGCTGCGTCTCAGCTTCCGGTGGACGTTAACAATTACGGAATCACGGTTCGAAAGTCGGTCACCGCTCCCCTCACGTTGATTGCCGTGTACTCGCCTCATGGAACGTACGATGCGACCTTTCTAGCGAACTACGCCTACATCAACCTTGTTGACCCCATTCTGCGTTCGCCAGGCATCGGTAACGTTCAGGTGTTCGGCTCCGGCCAATACGCGATGCGAATGTGGGTAAAACCTGACACGTTGGCCAAGCTGGGCGTGACTGTCCCGGAAATCATCAGCGCCATTCAAGCGCAAAATACAGTGAACCCGGCTGGGAAAGCAGGCGGCGAACCGGCGCCCAAGGGCCAGGAATTTACTTATACGGTGCTGGCGCAGGGCCGGCTCATCTCCCCGGAAGAATTCGGAAAGATCGTCGTGCGCGAGACCCCCGACGGGGCAGTTGTCCGGGTCCGCGATGTCGCTCGAATCGAGCTGGGTTCGCAGGACTATAGCGTTGCGGGACGCTATAACGGGAAGCCAAGCGCGGTTATTGCCACCTACCAACTGCCGGGGTCGAACGCGGTGGATGCGGCCGCGGCAGTCAATAAGCTGATGGCCAAGATGAAAGAGCGCTTCCCGGAGGATCTGGATTACACGGTTGCGCTGGATACGACGCGCGCGGTCACGGAGGGCATGAAGGAAATCGTTGTGACGCTTGTCATCGCGCTCGGGCTCGTAATCCTGGTGGTCTTTATTTTCTTGCAGAGCTGGCGAGCTACGCTGATTCCGCTGCTCGCCGTGCCCGTCTCGCTGATCGGAACGTTCGTGTTGTTCCCGATTTTCGGTTTCTCCATCAACACGCTCTCGCTCTTTGGTCTGGTGCTCGCGATCGGGCTGGTGGTTGACGACGCCATCGTCGTGGTAGAAGGCGTCGAGCGCCACATTGAGGAGGGGATGACGCCGAAGGCCGCGGCGTTGAAAGCTATGGAAGAGCTTTCCGGCCCTGTTGTTGGCATCGCTCTCGTTCTGTCTGCCGTTTTTGTTCCCACCGCCTTCATTCCCGGAATCACCGGCAAGCTCTACCAGCAATTCGCAGTCACTATCGCGATCTCTGTTTTGCTTTCTGCGTTCAATGCGCTCACGCTTAGCCCGGCGCTTGCCGCATTGCTGCTCAAGCCAAAGACCGAGAGCCATGGACTCCTGAGGAGGTTTTTCGATTGGTTCAATCGGGTCTTTGAGCGAGCCACTGAGGGGTACGTGAGTTGGAGCGCAGTATTGGTGCAGAAGAGCGTCGTCGTGATCGTGTTGCTCGTTGTGTTCTCCGTAGCCGGATTCTTTTTTGCCAGCCGAATTCCATCGAGCTTCCTGCCTGACGAAGATCAAGGTTACGCCTACGTCAACCTGCAGCTACCGAATGGGGCGTCGCTCGAGCGCACCACCGCGGTATCGGCTGATGTGGAAAAAATCCTGATGAATACTCCGGGGGTTCAACAGGTCACCGGCTTCGTTGGCTTCAGTTTGCTCAGTTTTGTTCGTACCAGTTACAACTCAACCTTCTTCGTGAACTTCAAGCCCTGGGACCAACGCAAGACAAGAGATGAGCAATTTCAATCGCTCAAGGCGCATCTCAACCAGCAGTTGAGCAAGTTGCCGCAAGGAGTTGCCTTCGGTTTCTCTCCGCCCGCGATTCCAGGCGTCGGCACTGCCGGCGGATTTACCTTCATGCTCGAGGACCGTTCGGGCGGCGATATTCAGTTCCTGGCCAAGAACCTCAACACTTTCCTAGAGGCTGCCCGAAAGCGGCCGGAAATCGCGAGCCTCAGCACCACTTTCCTGGCGACCGTGCCGCAGGAATTTGTGGAAGTAGACCGCGACAAAGTGCTGAAGCAGGGTGTGGCCCTCAGCGACGTGTACCACACGATTCAGGCCTTCATGGGCGGCTACTTCATCAACTATTTCAATCGCTTCGGCCGCCAGTGGCAGGTCTATATCGAAGCGGAAGGCGATGAGCGCGCTAAGGCCGAGAACGTCGGGGAGTTCTATGTCCGCAACAACAAGGGAGACAACGTCCCTCTTTCCACACTTACTTCCATCAAGGCGCGCCTGGGTCCGGAGTTCACTTTGCGCTTCAACGAATATCGTTCGGCGCAAATCAACGGAAGCGCCGCGCCCGGCTACAGCGCCGACCAGGCCACAGCCGCACTGGAAGACGTCTTTAAAGAGACGATGCCCAGTGAGATGGGCTTCGATTATTCGGGTATGTCTTTTCAGGAGCAGAAAGCACGGCAGGGAGTGCCACCAGCGGTGATCTTCGGGCTCTCCCTGCTGTTCGTCTTTCTGATTCTTGCGGCATTGTATGAAAGCTGGTCGCTACCGTTCAGCGTGTTGCTAAGCACGCCCGTAGCGGTCTTCGGAGCCTTTGGAATCCTCTGGTTGCGGCGTGTACTGCTCGGCGTCTTCCTGCCGCCTTACTTGGTCCAGATCGAGAGTGACGTTTATTCGCAAATTGGATTGGTCATGCTCATCGGCCTGACCGCGAAGAACGCGATTCTGATTGTCGAGTTTGCCAAGGACGAATATGAAAAGGGAAAGCCTTTGGCGGATGCTGCTCTCGAGGGCGCGAAGGTTCGCTTGCGACCGATCCTGATGACATCGTTTGCGTTCATCCTCGGTTGCGTGCCGCTGTGGACGGCGAGTGGCGCTGGTTCGGTTGCCCGTCAAATCATGGGTACCACGGTGATCGGAGGCATGCTGGCCGCCAGCTTCATCGGAATCTTCTTCGTGCCGGCCATCTTCTTCTTAGTGGAGAAGTGGTCCGGCGCTGGCAAGGAGCAGGTAACCACTGCGCTGCCAGGAACGCCTGCACCGGCGGAAGGAGACTGAAATGGTCTGCTCCCGAATGAATAAAAGGAATGAGCTGCGGAGATGGTCATGAAAAAGTTGGCGTCGCCGATGTTCGGGATCTTACTTTCGATCTTCTTTGCGACCTTCGCCTCGCTCGTAATGACCGGGTGCATGGTCGGGCCGAATTATCACCGACCGGTCGTTCAGACTCCTGGCTTGTATCGTGATCTAAACGAAAACGCTCAGGCCCAGGCGCAAGCAGCGTCATTCGCGGACCTTCCCTGGTGGCAGGTCTTCCAGGATCCGCAGCTGCAAGAGCTGATACGGACCGCGCTGAAGGAAAACTACGACTTGCAACTGGCGACCGAGCGCATCGCCGCTGCGCGGGCCCAGGTCACTATCACGCGTTCTAGTTTGTTTCCGCAAGTGCAAGCAGGTGGCAATTTTGCTGGGGGAAAAGATCCAACTACCCAAGCTAAATACAATATTCTGGCGCTCACGGCGGATGCGGCATTCCAGCTGGACCTTTTCGGTCGCCTGCGACGCGCGACGGAAGCTTCGCGCGCCGAGCTGCTGGCTACGGAAGATGCGCGGAATACGGTCATACTCACCCTAGTCAGCGATGTGGCTAGTGACTATTTCACACTGCTGCAACTTGATCTCGAACTCCAAATTACGCGCGACACGGTGAATACGCAGGAAGATTCCGTAAAGCTGACACGGTTGCGACTTGACCATGGCGTCGCCACCAAACTGGACGTGCTGCAGGCTGAACAAGTGCTCGATACTGCCAATGCGCAGATCCCGGATCTGGAAAGACAGATCGGCCAGGAGGAAGATGCGATCAGTATTCTCCTCGGTCATTATCCCGACAGCGTGCGACGTGGGCGACCGTTGGCCGAACAGCCATTTCCTCCGGACGTGCCGCCGGGCATGCCGTCGACGCTGCTTGAACGCAGGCCTGATATTCGCCAGGTCGAACAAGAGTTGATCGCCGCCAACGCTGAGATCGGCGTCGCCAAGGCCGCATTTTTCCCGCAGATTTCTCTCACAGGCTCCGGAGGAGGCGCGTTCGGTCGAAGTACTCTTTTCAGCGGCCTCATGAGTTCGCAAACTGGAATCTGGTCCTACGGCGCCCAGGTCACTCAACCCATTTTCACGGGAGGCGCTCTGCGCGGAAATCTAAGGCTGGCTGAATCGCAACACCGGCAGGAGCTGATTGCTTACAAGGAGGTCATCCAGCTCGCGTTCCGTGATGTTTCCGATGCTCTGATTGGCTATCAGAAGCTACATCAGGTTCGCGTTGCGCAGGAGACAACCGTCAAGGACCTGCAGGATACGGTCGACACATCGCTCGTACGCTATCGGGGAGGCATCACTACCTATCTTGAAGTCCTCGATGGGCAGCGATCGCTGTTTGAGGCTGAGCTCGCACTTGCCCAGGCTCGAGGCAACGAATACCAAAGCCTGGTGCAACTCTACAAGGCCCTTGGTGGAGGCTGGAAGCAGGATTCCCAGATGCCGAATGGTCCTTCACTCCACTCACAAAATCTAACGCCGAATTAAGGTCAATGCCTTGGCAGATGCCAAACCGTGGGCTCGCTAAGAATGTTGCGGCTCCCATCCACCTTCTGTTTACAAAAGGTTAGAGGGGCAGTTCTCTCCCAATGTTGGCCAATGACTTGCATTTCGTATCTAGAAGCGGTGTGAAGGAAGTTTGCGCTGCTGGTGGTTTTATCTCTCAGCCAAGACGACGGAACAACCGCTTCCAACCAACTCTTTTACGAGGTAGATTTGCATGGCGACGGCCGCTAAATTCCGTATCGACGTTGCGATTCACGACCTCCTGATGAACTCGGCTCAGCGCTCACCGGCGCCGGCGAGGGCTCAGGGTTTAACCCTTCCGGAGCCTGTGTTTCCGCAGTACCCCGAGCGCCTGAGGGATCCCGGCCCCGAGACCCCGCCTGAAAAACGGCAGTGGGGTGTGAAAGATGTTTACCGCTACTCGCGCGGGTGGTTGTTTCCCTACGTGCGCTCGCGAGTTCTTCCAGGCGAGTTCCACCCCATCACCGCGTACCTGTTTGTCGAGTACAAGTGCAATCTGGATTGCTGGTATTGCTGGTCGTACAACAACAAGGTGAAGGGCATGACCGAGGACGTGGCCCGGCGCTCGATCGACTGGCTGCACGAGAACGGTTGCCGGGTGTTGGCACTGATGGGCGGTGAACCGCTGCTGCGGCCGGATTTCATCCATAAAGTCGTCTACTACGCGGCGAAGAAGGGCTTCTGGGTTTATATCGCCACCAACGGTCGTTTGCTGCGCCCGGACGTGGCAGATCGTCTGGGTGATGCCGGCGTAGCCGTATTCAACTTCGCGCTCGACTCTTGGGATCTTCAGCCGAGTCTTCCCAAGGCGTTCGTGCCCTCGCAGAAAAACCTGGAACATATCTTGCGCAAGCAATATGCGCATCGATACCTGGTTTTTTTCAATATCAACATCTGCCGCAATAACACAGAAGACGTTAGAAAATTGACCGAATACGCCCACGACCATCGTATTGCTACGGACTATCACATCAATGAAACTCCGATGCTCGAACAGGATGACCACTTCAAGCATCTTTACGACAATCCCACGTACATCCGCCCGGAAGATTGGTGCAGGATCGACGCTCTGGTCGATTGGCTGACTGAGAAAAATAGAGCGGGCTATCAAATGGTGAACTCCGTGCAACGGCTTCAAGAGATCAAGGCCTTCGTGCGCATGTCATCCGGGCTCGATCTGAAGGAATACGGCTGGAACGGCGATGGAACCAGCGGAAACGGACACCAAGCGGAACTGCTCGCCTCGTTGCCGGGAATCGAGCAGGAGGAAGACGGCCAACTGCATTTTGCGAAGTGGAACTGCCGCGCTGGTCAGAATAATGTGATCATCCGAACCGACGGCACCGTCGCTCCGTGTTTCCCGATGTATGGTGCAACCTTCGACTGGGGGAACATCGACCAGCCAAAATTCGATCAGGGGCAGCTCTCTGCCATGAAGTCAACCTGCCAGCAGCATTGTTTCTCCACCCTGAACCATAACCTGGCGTACTGCTACAACGATGCCCGGGTGATCAAGTGGCTGTGGTCCAACGCGAAGAATAGATTCCAGGGTGGTGTTCGCAGCTTCGAGGATTAAAAAAGCCAACCAGATACACCAGGGAGGAAACCAATGAAGAATCAAGACACGAGAAAGTGCGCGCACTTACCATGCCTTTGCAATGTCCCAGATGGGGAGGAGTATTGCGGGGAGGCTTGCAGGGACGCGGGAAGCCAAGAGGTGGACATCGCCTGTCAATGCGACCACCCGGCTTGTCCACTCACGACCTAGATTGCGACGACTTGAGGAATCTTTTGAAGAGGGGCTACATGAGTGAAACGCTTCCACAGATCTATCTGGCACGCCACGGCAACACTGCTTGGACCGTCACGGGCCAGCATACCGGCGTTACCGATTTACCTCTCACTCCAAATGGCGAGTGCAATGCCCGCAGGCTTGGAGAAAGGCTCAAGGGCATGACATTTGCCAAAGTGTTTACCAGCCCGTTGCAGCGCGCCGCTCGAACCTGCGCACTGGCTGGGTTTGAAGCCGTGGCGGAGACCGATCCGGATTTGGTGGAATGGAACTACGGCCAATATGAAGGGCTACGCTCGGATGAGATCCTTCGAGAACGCCCCGACTGGCAGTTGTTCCGCGACGGCGCACCGGGAGGCGAGTCGCCGGAAGAAATTGGAGCGCGGGCGGATCGAGTGGTCGAGCGGATTCGCGCCGTGATGGGTAACGTATTGCTCTTTTCCAGCGGACACTTCATTCGAGTTTTGACCGCCCGTTGGCTGGCGCTCGGTCTGGTATCTGCTGGTAAGTATTTTCTATTGAGCCCAGCAAGCCTGAGTGCGCTCAGTTACGAGCACAATCTTTCCCAGCCGGTGATCCGACTTTGGAATGACGATCATCACGTGGCTGCATGAATAGACGTAGTGGCTCTCTGGGAACGTCTTGGTTCCAAGGATGTTGAACACTAACAATTTCAGATACCCAGAAGACAAAGGATCATCCAATGAGCACAAAGAGTGTGGCACGGCCCAACTCCGCAAAAGTTGTTCCGATGACGACGAGCGTACCCAAAGTCTCAGACCTACTGCAGCAGTATGGCACTGCGATTCCGCTTGCCGGGACGGACAGCGCGCTCTACGAACGACATCTGGTTTTTGACCGGGCGATCGACCCGAAAGTAGCCAGTGCGCGGGAGCGCTTTGAGGCTTTCTCTCATTCCGTCCGCGATATTCTCGCGAAGCGCTGGGTGCAGACCAAGACCACGTATGAAGGACAGAACGCGAAACGCATTTACTACCTCTCCATGGAGTTTCTTATCGGGCGTTCGTTGGGCAATAACGTTTCTAATCTGTTGCTTGATCCGGTTGTTCAACTTGTGGCGCAGGAGAAAGATATCGACTGGCTGGAACTGATTGAGCAGGAGCCCGATGCCGGCTTGGGCAACGGTGGGCTGGGCCGTCTGGCAGCGTGCTTTATCGACTCGATGGCGACGATGCAGCTTCCAGGCACAGGCTACGGTCTGCGCTATGAGTATGGCATGTTCAAGCAAACGATCGTGGATGGCTGGCAGAAAGAGAATCCTGACAACTGGCTCCGCGATAGCGACCCTTGGGAGATCGCCCGCCCTCACGAGAAGGTTGAGATTAAGCTAAACGTCTCATTCCGGTTGCAGGCCGGTAAGCTTGAGGTCGTCCGAGACAGGCCGTCGAGCCTGATCGGTATTCCGTTTGATCGTCCCGTGGTGGGCTATGGCGGAAAGACGATCAATACCCTGCGGCTTTGGGCCGCGGCGGCGCCTGAATATTTCGATCTTGAGAAGTTCGACACTGGAGATTTCGTGGGCGCGCTGGGTGAGACCCTGGAAGCGGAGTCACTTACCCGCGTGTTATATCCGGACGATTCCACGACGCAGGGGCAGGCACTTCGCTTCCTGCAAGAATACTTCCTGGTAGCCTGCTCAATGGCCGACCTTGTCCGCCGTTTCCTGCGCCACAACACCGATTGGGACAAGTTGCCGGAGAAGGTCGCAATTCAGCTGAATGACACGCATCCCTCCATGTCGGTGTCTGAACTGATGAGAATTCTGCTGGACGACGCGCACCTGGGATGGGACCAAGCCTGGGACCTAACGAAGAAGGCGCTCGCGTACACAAATCATACCTTGCTGCCGGAAGCTCTGGAGAAATGGCCCGTGGCTTGGTTTGAAACGCTTTTTCCCCGGAATCTGCAGATCATTTACGAGATCAACCGGCGATTGTTAGACGAAGTTCGGGTTCGTTTTCCGGGCGACGAGGGACGCGTGCAGCGTGTGAGCCTGGTGGAAGAAGGGAACCAGCGCAAGATCCGCATGGCAAACCTTGCGATCGTCGGAACACACAGCACCAATGGCGTGGCTGCGGTCCACTCGAAACTGTTGCGGACCGTGACCGTCAAGGATCTTGCGGAAATGTTCCCCGAGCGTTTTAACAACAAAACGAATGGGGTGACGCCGCGGCGATGGTTGTTGCAGTCTAATCCCGCGATGGCAAGTGCAATTACGGAAGTGATCGGCGAGCGTTGGATTACTGACCTGAGCCAGCTCAAGGAACTCAAGTCGTTTGCTGCGGACCACAGCTTTCGTGAAGTGTTCCTCAAATCAAAGCACGAGGCGAAGGTGCAGTTTGCCAACTGGCTTAAGAGGACGTCTGGTCAGATCGTCGATCCGAACACGATCTTCGATTGCCAGATCAAGCGCATCCACGAATACAAAAGACAATTAATGAATGCGCTGCGAATTGTAGTTGTTTATAACCGGCTGCGGGAGAATCCCGACTCGAACACGGTGCCGCGCACATTCTTCTTTGCCGGTAAAGCGGCACCAGCTTACACGCTGGCGAAGCTGATCATAAAATTCATCAATAACTTGGCGGGAACGATTGACAGTGACCCTGCCGTGCGCGGAAGACTCAATGTGCTCTTTCTGCCTGAGTACAATGTTTCGCTGGCAGAACGACTCATTCCGGCCAGCGATGTCTCCAACCAGATTTCGACCGCCGGCTACGAGGCCAGCGGAACGAGCAACATGAAATTCATGATGAACGGGGCCCTGACGGTGGGGACTCGCGACGGAGCTACCATCGAAATGGCGGAGGAGGCAGGGGAAGAGAACATGTTCCTGTTCGGTTTGACCGTGGAGCAGGTGGAGAACAGTCGCGGTTGGTACAGCCCGTACTGGCACTATGACCACGAGGCGGAGACCCGAGCCGCTCTGGACCTGATTTTTTCCGACCACTTCAGCCGTAACGAACCGGGAGTGTTCGCTCCTTTGCGCGATACGCTGCTGACCAGCGGCGATCATTACATGTGCCTGGCCGATCTGACCGCTTATTGCCAGGCGCAGGAACGTGTGGGCGCGCTCTATGCTGATTCGGGAGCGTGGGCGCACAAAGCGATCCTGAACGTGGCCAGCTCTGGTAAATTTTCGAGCGACCGCACCATCGCGGAATACACATCTGAAATTTGGAAGGTGGAACCATGCCCAGTAGTCTAGAAGCACATCCGGCAGCAACTGACACCAATGGATTGACAATTTCTCCGCTCGCGGGCAAACCAGCTCCAAAGGAGTTGTTGATCGACGTAGCTCGCCTGGAGAAAGAATATTTCGAGCGTCGTCCCGACGTGCAGGATCCCACGCAGCTAGTTAGCTTCGGCACCAGCGGACACCGGGGCTCTCCTCTGAACGGAACGTTCACTGAAGCGCACATCCTGGCGATTACCCAGGCGATCTGCGACTACCGTCGGCAGCAGGGAACCGACGGCCCACTTTATATGGGGAAGGACACGCACGCTGTGTCGGGACCCGCGCAGAGGACCGCCCTCGAGGTGCTGGCGGCGAATAACGTAGAGACGATCATCCAGGAAAAGGACGGCATCACTCCGACTCCGGTCATCTCGCGCGCCATTCTGGTTTACAACCGTGGCCGCCGCGAACACCTCGCGGATGGCATTGTGGTTACGCCTTCGCACAACCCGCCTGAGGATGGAGGCTTCAAGTACAACCCGCCGAACGGCGGCCCGGCCGATACGGATGTAACGCACTGGGTCGAAGATCGCGCGAACGATTTGTTGCGAGCGGGAAATGCCGGGGTCAAGCGTATTCCGTTTGCCAAAGCAATCCAGGCCGCGACGACGCACCAGGAAGACTTTGTACTACCCTACGTTCGCGATCTCAAGAACGTGGTTGATATGGATGCGATTCGGGGCGCCCGCCTTAAACTTGGAGTCGACCCGCTGGGCGGGGCATCGCAGCCATACTGGGAACCGATCAACTCCATTTACGGGTTGGACATCGCCGTCGTCAATCCCATCATCGATCCAACGTTTTCGTTCATGACCGTTGATCACGACGGCAAAATTCGCATGGACTGTTCGAGCCCATATGCGATGGCCAGGTTAGTTGGACTCAAAGATCAGTACCAGGTCGCTTTCGCCAACGATACCGACGCAGACCGGCATGGCATCGTAACTCCGGTCGCCGGCCTGATGAACCCGAACCATTATCTTGCCGTTGCTATCCGATATTTGCTCACGCACCGACCACAATGGCGTCACGAAGTTGCAGTGGGGAAGACCCTAGTGAGCAGTAGCATGATCGATCGAGTCGTGCAAAAGCTCGGCCGCAAGCTTCTTGAAGTGCCGGTGGGCTTCAAATGGTTTGTGCCGGGCCTGGTCGACGGCTCGTGTTGTTTCGGCGGAGAAGAGAGCGCGGGAGCGAGTTTTCTTCGTCTTGACGGAACGGTGTGGACGACCGATAAAGACGGGCCAATCATGGACCTTCTGGCGGCGGAGATTACCGCGCGCACGGGCAAAAATCCCGGAGAGCATTATCGCGAACTGGCGACGGAGTTTGGAACTCCGTACTACACGCGTATCGACGCTCCGGCCACGCCCGAGCAGAAAGCAAAGTTGCAGAAGCTCTCACCAGATGCAGTAAGGGAGTTGGATCTCGCGGGTGAGCCAATCACGGCCAAGCTGACCAAGGCGCCGGGAAACAATGCTCCGATCGGCGGTCTGAAAGTTGTGGCACAGACTGGCTGGTTTGCGGCTCGGCCCTCCGGCACCGAGAACATCTACAAAATCTATGCAGAGAGTTTCAAGAGCCAAGCGCATCTCACCGCGATTGTGAGTGAGGCCCAGCAGATGGTGAACAATGCACTGGGTTCCTCTGCGGTCGTTTCTCATGATGGAGCGCGATAATGAGCGAAGCGCCGCGCGCGTGGGGATGGATGCCCTCGCCAGTTCCGCCGTTTCCGTCGGACTATCGCGCTTCCGGCCTGCTACTGCACGTTACGTCTCTGCCGTCGCCGTATGGCATCGGCGATCTGGGATCGTCGGCGTTCTCGTGGATTGATCTCCTCCATAATGCTGGCCAAAGTTGGTGGCAGGCGCTACCGCTCGGCCCGACGGGTTACGGAAATTCACCCTATCAATCGCTTTCGTCGTTCGCCGGGAATGCGCTGCTGATCAGTCCGGATTCACTCATTTCGGACGGGTTGCTGGAGGCAAAAGATTGTGAGTCTCACTTCTCCTCCGACGTGGTCGACTACGACTCCGTTATTCCGTTCAAGCTCCGACTGCTTCAAAAGGCATGGACAAACTTCAAAGCCGGGGAGCGCGGGGGCAACGGCCTCGCGCCTGCTTTCGACGAGTTCTGCTTCAAACAGGCGAGTTGGCTGGAGGACTACGCTTTATTCCGAGCGCTGAAGGCCAAGTATCACGATGTTTATTATCTCGACTGGCCAGCCGAGCTGGTTCAGCGAAGCCCGAGTGCTCTCGCCGAGGCGCGGCGAGAGTTGGCAAGTGACATCGATCAAGTTCGCTTTGCGCAATTCCTGCTATTCCGCCAGGCTGATCAACTCAAAGAGTACGCCCATGCCAATGGTGTGGGTTTGATTGGCGACCTTCCTTTTTTTGTTTCCGCCGATTCGAGTGACGTTTGGGCTAACCCGGAATTTTTTCTGCTGGACGAGCAACGTCGGCCGCGCTTCGTTGCCGGAGTTCCTCCCGATTATTTCAGCGCAGAAGGCCAGCTGTGGGGCAATCCCGTTTACAACTGGGACGCCCTTCGCTCGACCGGTTATCAATGGTGCATCAATCGTTTGCGCGCGCTACTCAACCACGTGGACGTGATTCGCTTAGATCATTTCCGCGGCTTCGCGGCCGCGTGGCACGTTCCAGCCGACGCTCCAACCGCTCAATCCGGGCAATGGGTTTCAGGCCCGGGAGCCAGTTTTTTTCAAGCAGTGCAGACGGAACTGGGTCATCTACCGTTTATCGCGGAGGATCTAGGTCTGATTACGCCCGACGTTTATGCGCTGCGCGATCAATTTCAAGTGCCGGGAACCAGAGTGCTGCAATTTGCATTTGATGGACATGCGGATAATCCGTATCTTCCAAACAACTTTGTCCCCAACACCGTTGTCTACACCGGCACCCATGACAACGCTACAACTCGGCAATGGTACGAAGAGCTACCCGAGTACCAGCGACAGAATCTGTGGAGCTACCTGAAGCGCGCAGCGGGTGAGACTACTGAAGCCGCATCGGTGCTGATGCGCATGGCGTGGTCGTCAATGGCGGCGCTCGCCATTGCTCCGTTGCAGGACCTGCTCAACTTAGGCGGCGAAGCGCGCATGAACGTGCCTGGACGTCCCGATGGAAATTGGCGTTGGCGAGTCCGGGAAGACATGCTGTCGCCCCAAGCGTTTCAATGGTTGAAGGAATTAACAGACGGTTCAAAGCGCCCGACAGGCTCCATAACATCCGATGCGGTGCAACCGGGCCTTGAACTGAGCTCGAGGTCTAGAAAGTAGAACGAAATGGGCTCGGTGATTCAAGTTGTCAAGGGTATTCTGCTCGTCGTGAGCGCGCTCTTTCCAATCGTTGATCCGATCGGAGGAAGTCCGATCTTTTTGTCGCTCACGAGAGATTACACAACGGTGACTCGGAAACTACTCTCCCGCCGCATCGCCGTAGACAGTTTCATCCTGCTGGTCGGGTCCTTCGCCATCGGATCCCATGTGCTCTCATTCTTTGGTATTTCTCTTCCGGTGGTTCAGGTGGGCGGCGGGCTCATCGTGATTTCAACGGGCTGGTCAATGTTGAACCAGAAGGATGGAGACGATCGAGATGCAGTACGGCGAACAGTCACCTGCAAGGATGCTCTAAGTGATGCGTTTTACCCGCTAACACTGCCCTTGACCGTTGGTCCAGGCTCGATCTCGGTCGCGATTACCTTGGGAGCAAATGAACCGCACCATCTAGGCGCAAACCTTCTAGCGCTTCTCGCGGCGGCTATCGGTTCGGCGTTTGTTGCGGTTACCATTTATCTTTGCTATGGCTTCGCCGACCGACTGGCGGCCGTTATGGGCCAGACTGGAATGAACGTGATTCTAAGGCTCTCCTCGTTCCTGCTGGTGTGCATCGGAGTGCAGATCCTGTGGAACGGCGCCAGCAAGTTGCTCAGTTCACTGCCGCAGGTTGCCGGTTTTGTCGTGCCGCTTTGAGGGCAAAGAAAGGGGGCCGAGCCGATGTATGTTGTCGTCATCTGTCAAACTGTTGACACTCTTTCCGATTTCACCTCGGAACGTCGGTGACGAGTTCGTTAAGGTTAGGTCTTTAAGTCCTTCTGTTGGAGGGTGTGGCATTCCGGCGTGACCAGCGGCTTGGACTGGAATTGCGAATGCTTGAACACAAGCACTCCGAAGTGGGCTAAAGGTCTCCGGTGCTGGAGGACTACACGCGGCATTCCGAGCTCATAAAATAAGTCAGAGACGCACGAGTTCGTCTGAAGCACTAGAGGACCCGAAAGGACAGCGGATATGGCAGCGAGAGTGGAAGCGATCACAAAACGTCCCACAGTTAGACATCAAGCCTGGAAGGATCTGCAAACTCATTATAAGAAGGTCAAGGACTTACACCTGCGGCAGTTCTTTGCGGAGGATCCGAAACGGGGCGAGAGTATGACTGCCGAGGCTGTCGGCCTTTTTCTGGACTACTCGAAGAATCGCATCACGGGTGAAACCCTCAGGTTGTTGATCCAGCTTGCCGAGGAATCACGGCTGAATGAACGAGTCGATGCCATGTTTCGGGGGGAGAAGATCAATGTCACGGAGAAGCGTGCGGTCTTGCACACCGCCCTGCGCGCCCCGCGCGACGCTTCCATAATCGTCGACGGCGAGAACGTCGTGCCCAAAGTGCATGCAGTGCTCGACCAGATGGCAAATTTTGCCAACCGAGTGCGAAGCGGCGAGTGGAAAGGTCACACCGGTAAACGGATTCGGAACGTGATCAACGTTGGCATCGGTGGCTCCGACCTCGGTCCGGTGATGGCGTACGAAGCCCTCAAGCACTACACAGACAGGGCAATGACATTTCGCTTTGTGTCGAACATCGACGGCACGGATTTCGCGGAAGCCGTCCGCGACCTCGATCCCTCGGAGACGCTCTTCATCATCTCTTCGAAGACATTCACGACGCTGGAAACGATGACGAACGCCCAAACGGCGCGCGCGTGGTCCCTTGCCGGTTTGGGAGAGGACGAGAAGTCGGTCGCGAAACACTTTGTGGCCGTTTCGACAAATACGGCGGAGGTCGAAAAATTCGGGATCGATACCGCCAACATGTTCGAGTTCTGGGACTGGGTCGGGGGTCGCTACTCAATGGATTCGGCCATCGGCCTCTCAACGATGGTCGCCATCGGGCCGGAAAATTTTCGCGCCATGCTGAGCGGCTTCCATCAGATGGACGAGCACTTCCGCACCACTCCCTTCGAGCGCAATTTGCCCGTGCTGATGGGTCTTCTAGCGATCTGGTACAACGACTTTTTTGATGCGCAGACTGTTGCAGTGTTGCCTTACGAACAATATCTGAAGCGGTTCCCAGCTTATCTTCAGCAGTTGACGATGGAAAGCAACGGTAAGCATGTGACGCTCGCCGGGAAGAAAGTGACCCATGACACCGGTCCAATTTACTGGGGCGAGCCGGGAACCAACGGCCAACACTCTTTCTACCAATTGATTCACCAGGGAACGCGGTTGATTCCCTGCGACTTCATCGCTTTCGCGCAGCCGCTTAATCCACTTGGTCGCCATCACGACATGTTGATTGCCAATGTCTGCGCGCAAACCGAGGCGCTGGCGTTCGGCAAAACTCCCGAGCAGGTCCAAGCTGAAGGCACTCCAAAGTGGCTGGTTCCTCACCGAGTGTTCGAGGGCAATCGTCCATCGAACACGATCCTGGCTCAACGACTCACACCAGAAACTCTGGGTAAACTCGTGGCGCTCTACGAACACTCGGTCTTTACGCAGGGGATAATCTGGAACATCGATTCATTTGACCAGTGGGGCGTCGAGCTGGGCAAGGTCCTGGCGCAGCGGATTATTCCTGAGATCGAAAGCAAGACAGAACCAACGCTTGCGCACGACAGCTCAACTAACAATTTGATCAGGTATTACCGAAAATCGAGGGGAACCGACTGACAGACCCGCTGCGCGCCACGTCGCAGATCGCACGGAAGCTTAGTAGGACCTTCGCTTTCGAATAAGGAGACAGCTTATGCAACTCGGGATGATCGGTTTGGGAAGGATGGGAGCGAACATGGTGCGGCGGCTCATCCGCAACGGTCACAGCTGCGTGGTGTTCGACAGAACGCCACAAGTGGTGAACGAACTCGTCAAGGAAAATGCGACTGGCTCCGCATCGCTGGCAGAATTCGTGAAGAAACTCGAGAAGCCACGAGCCATCTGGCTGATGGTGCCGGCGGCGGTTGTCGACAGCACTATCGCCGAGCTCTTGCCGCACCTTGAGTCGGGGGACATCCTTATTGATGGGGGCAACTCTTATTACATCGACGATATCCGGCGGGCAAAGCAACTCTCTCCGCAAAAGATCCACTACGTGGATGTGGGCACCAGCGGAGGGGTATGGGGCCTGGAGCGCGGGTACTGCATGATGATCGGAGGCGAGACCGAAGTCGTCAAACGGCTCGATCCAATTTTCGCTGCGCTGGCCCCTGGAATGGGCGACATTCCGCGCACCATCGGCCGGGACAAGATCGATGGTACCGCCGAGCAGGGTTATCTGCATTGTGGCCAAAATGGAGCCGGCCACTTCGTCAAGATGGTCCACAATGGAATGGAGTACGGAATTATGGCGGCTTATGCGGAGGGGTTGGCGATCCTGCGCTCCGCAAACGTTGGCAGGCACGCGAACAGTACAGCCGATGCTGAAACCACGCCGCTACGCGATCCAGAACATTATCAGTATGACTTGAACCTGCGCGATGTCGCGGAGGTTTGGCGCCGTGGAAGCGTGATTGCGTCCTGGCTGCTGGATCTGACCGCCGACGCGCTGATGCAGGATCCAAATCTTTCGAAGTTTGCCGGCCGTGTTTCCGACTCTGGCGAAGGACGCTGGACCATCAAGGCGGCGATTGACGAGGCCGTCCCGGCGCCGGTTCTCACTTGTGCGCTTTACGAGCGATTCAGCTCCCGGGGCGAGGCTGAGTTCGCCGACAAACTCTTGTCCGCCATGCGATATCAGTTTGGCGGGCACCTGGAAAAATCCGAAGACAAATCTAAAGTGGCTTAAGGAGAAACCTGTGAGCGATCCCCATTCTGACGCATTGGTTTTCTTCGGAGCGACAGGCGATCTGGCATATAAAAAAATCTTTCCCGCGTTGCAGGCTATGATTAAACGCGGGCATCTGGATGTGCCGGTCATCGGCGTTGCCAAAGCTGGGTGGAAGCTGGACCAGCTCAAGGCGCGCGCTCACGATAGCCTCGAAAAACATGGCGGAGTCGATTCCGCAGCCTTCGAGAAACTCTCTTCTTTACTCCGCTATGTCGATGGAGACTACAACGATCCCAGTACGTTTCAGGCTCTGGGCAAGGAATTGAAAGGCACTCAGCGGCCGGCGCACTATCTCGCGATCCCGCCCATCATGTTCGAAGCGGTGCTCGAAAAATTGGAATATTGCGGCTGCACATCCAATGCTCGGATCATCATCGAGAAGCCCTTCGGCCATGACCTGGAGTCCGCACGACATCTGAATAAAGTTATTCTCCGCAAGTTCGATGAGTCGTCGATTTTCCGGATCGACCATTACCTGGGCAAACGACCGGTACAAAATATGGTCGTATTCCGCTTCAGCAACGCGTTCATGGAGTCGTTCTGGAACCGCCATTATGTGGAGAGTGTGCAAATCACGATGGCGGAAGATTTTGGTGTCCAAGGCCGCGGTGCTTTCTACGACGAAACTGGAACGATCCGCGATGTCGTTGAAAACCATCTATTCCAGGTTCTTTGTAATCTGGCGATGGAAGCACCGGTAAGGCTGGACAGTGAATCCGTTCGCGATGAGAAGGTCAAGGTGCTGAAGGCAATTCCGGCGTTGGACGAGAAAAGCGTCGTTCGCGGGCAGTTTCGCGGATATCTGCAGGAAAAGGGAGTGGCGCCGGACTCGAAAACTGAAACCTTCGCGGCGGTTAAGCTGGAAGTCAATTCCTGGCGGTGGCAAGGAGTTCCGTTCTACATTCGCGCCGGGAAGTGTTTGCCGGTCACGTCCACGGAGGTGGTCTGTCGGCTACGAAAGCCGCCTAGTGTCATCCCAGCGGAAGTTCTGCACTCGAATTATCTCCGCTTCCGAATCAGCCCGGATGTGTCCATTGCCATGGGCATGACAGTGATGTCTCCCGACGAAATGGCCGGCGAACCCGCGGAGATGATCGCGAGCGAACAACCCGGAGCAGAGGAAATGGACGCGTATGAACGGGTGCTGGGAGATGCCATGGCGGGGGACACCACCCTATTTGCGCGCGAAGACTACGTGGAAGAAGCCTGGCGAATCGTCGATGCACTGCTGAAAAAAGCCACGCCAATCTATCCCTACGAGCCAAAAAGCTGGGGGCCGAACGAGATCGACCGAGTTACGCCGCCGGGAGGCTGGAAGAACCCCATCGTAGGGAACGAGACATCAGCTGCCGAAGGCAAAGCTGCTTGATGAGAAAACGCCACCTCTCGTGATGAAGCTCGACGCGCTGGAAATCGAAGCGGGAAAACCCGAATGAACGTTGAAGTATTTGCCGATGACGAGTCCGCCGCCCAAGCGGCCGCCAAGTTTATTGCCGCGGCAGCGCGGGCTGCTGTCGCTGCGCGCGGTCGCTTCGTTATGGCCGTCAGCGGCGGGCGTACTCCGTGGATCATGCTACGCGCGCTGGCCCATGAGGAACTCCCGTGGAAGAGCATCCATGTCGTGCAGGTGGACGAGCGGGTGGCGCCTGCAGGAAATCCGGATCGAAATCTCACGCATCTTCGAGAAAGTCTGCTCGACCATTCCCCGATTCCGCCTGGGAATATCCATCCAATGCCGGTGGAATCGTCGGACTTGGAAGCTGCGCCGGGGCAGTATGCTTTGACTCTCCAGGAGTTGGCGGGTTCGCCGCCCACGCTGGACCTGGTTCACCTCGGCCTGGGACCGGATGGTCACACTGCCTCTCTGGTTCCGGCTGATCCGGTACTTAACGTTACTGACAGTGATGTGGCTCTGACCGCCAGCTACCAGGGGAGACGACGGATGACGTTAACCTATCCGGTCATTAGCCGTGCCAGGCAGATCCTCTGGTTGGTGACGGGCAAAGAGAAGGTTGATGCGCTCGTGCGCTTGCGCAAGGCCGATGTGTCAATCCCCGCTGGACGGATTCGACAGGATCGGGCTGTCATCTTTGCTGACCGAGCGGCTGCCGAAAGCTGACACCTGATTGGCATCTGACGAAGTGCTGTCACCGCCGAATGACGGGGCCGTGCTTTTCAATAGCTTGCGTCCCGTGCTTTCGACTAACTGATTGATCCACCGTGCGGGCCGCTCAAAGCCGATTCCGGTCGAGCTTGGAAGGACAAGTGCACGTACCCAGCTACCCGCCGGATGCGGCCGGCGCCAGCCTCGTAATGGTTGCATTTTTCCAGAATGAGGTTCGCTGGCGAAACGAATTAGGGTTCAGAGAGGCTAAGTGAACAGGTCAACCCTCGATGTACTTGCTAATGTAGATTCTCCAGCCGAGGCTGCCCTCCCCGAGCCGGCCGCATTCTCCAAACACCCGACATGGGTCCAGGCGGAGGGAAGTCCCTTACCCCTTGGGGCCACTTGGATCAACGAGGAGCAGGCGTTCAACTTCGCCGTTCACTCGGAGCATGCGGAAAGCGTCACGCTGTTGCTGTATTCCGCGAACGATTTGGTGAACCCTCTCCTGGCTTTTCGCTTCGATTTTCTGCGGAACAAGTCGGGGCGGATTTGGCACTGTCGGATTCCAATCGCAAAAATGGGTGATGCTCGCTACTACGCGTACTCCGTGGCGGGAGAGACCATCCCTCAACTGCATAGCTTTGACCCGCAGAAGGTTCTCCTCGACCCCTACGCGAAATGCATTTTCTTCCCTCCCGGTTTTGATCGCAAGCTCGCGATGCGCGAAGGGGAAAACGCGGGCCATGCGCCTTTAGGAGTTTTGGTTGGTCATCGCCCGACATTTGACTGGGCAGGGGATCGGTCGCCGCTTCATCAATCGGACGCCATCATCTATGAACTTCATGTGAGGGGGTTTACAAAGAACTCCAACTCCGGCGTAGATCCTGCTCGTGCCGGAACATATGCCGGTCTGGTGGACAAGATTCCCTATCTGAAGGAGCTCGGGGTCACGATTGTCGAACTCATGCCAGTGTTTCAACGTGATCCCCAAGAAGGCGACTACTGGGGCTACATGCCTCTGAATTTCTTTGCACCCCATGCGCAGTATGCGAGCAGCTCCGGTGCGGATGAACAACATAATGAATTCAAGAAGATGGTGAAGGCGTTTCATGAGGCTGGTATCGGCGTGGTGCTCGACGTGGTGTACAACCACACCTGCGAGGGCGACCACAGGGGGCCAATTTACAGCTTCAAGGGTTTCGACAGTGCAGGCTATTACATGCTGTCCTCCGATCCGGCAAGCCCTTACGCCAATTATTCAGGAACCGGAAATACCTTGAATTTCAGCCAGCCCCATGTGCGCAAGATGGTGATGGACAGTTTGCGTTACTGGAAACGAGAAATGCATATCGACGGATTCCGCTTCGATCTGGCGTCCGTGTTTAGCCGCAATGCGGATGGATCCCTCAACTGGGGAGAAGCTCCCATCTTCAGCCAAATTTCCGCCGATCCGGAGCTCAGCCGGTTGCATTTAATCGCGGAACCTTGGGACACAGGCGCGTATCAGCTTGGCCGCGGGTTCCCAGGTTTGACTTGGCTGCAGTGGAACGGACGGTATCGCGACGACATTCGCCGTTTCGTTAAGAGCGATCCGGCGATGGTGGCCGACCTGATGCGTCGGCTCTATGGCAGCGATGATTTGTTTCCCGACAGCCGCGCCGATGCATATCACGCCTACCAGAGTGTGAACTTTGTAACTTCCCACGACGGCTTCACGCTGTACGATCTCGTCTCCTACGATCGCAAGCACAATTTGAAAAACGGGAATAACAACCAGGACGGCACGGACGACAACCTTAGTTGGAACTGCGGCAACGAAGGAGACGAAGGCGCGGCGGCGGAGGTGCTGGAGCTGCGTCGAAAACAGATTAAGAACTTCTGCTGCCTGCTGTTTTTGTCGAATGGAACCCCGATGTTGCGGGCAGGCGACGAATTTATGAACACGCAGTTCGGCAACAACAATCCTTATAACCAGGACAACGAAACGGGTTGGCTGGACTGGAACCAACTCCGGGCGAACGCCGATATTTTCCGTTTCTTCCAAGGCATGATTGCATTCCGGAAAAATCATCCTGCCCTCGGACGCAGCAGGTTCTGGCGGGAAGATATTTCCTGGTACGGAGCGGGTCGAACGGTCGATCTCTCCCACGATTCTCATAGCCTGGCGTTTTGCCTGCACGGCGCCTCGCAAGGCGATGACGATATCTACGCCATGATCAACGCATATTGGGAAGAAGTGAAATTCCAGGTGCAGGAAGGGATTCCGTCGGAGTGGAAAAGAATTGTGGACACAGCATTGCCGAGTCCCAACGACTTCTCGGTAAGCGGCGTTCCTTTACAGCGCATGGACTACGCGGTGGGTCCCAGGTCGGTTGTTGTGCTCCTTCGATCGCGCAAAGAAGGTGCCAGAACGAAGAAGCAGTCGTAACGAGAGTGTGTATGAGCGGACGATCGAAGGTGATTATCGTGGGCGGTGGATTTGGAGGGCTGTGCGCGGCGGAAGCGTTGAAGTCTGCGCCCGTCGATGTGACCCTGATCGATCGGCGCAACTATCACTTATTCCAGCCACTGCTCTACCAGGTTGCGACCGGGTCGCTATCTCCCGGAGAAATCGCGGCGCCGTTGCGCAGCGTCTTGAGCCACCAGAAGAACACCCGCGTTCTGCTCGGCGACGTGGTCGATATCGATCCGGCCGCCAAGCACGTTCTGCTCGAGGATGGGGCTAGCGTGGAGTATGACTCGCTAATTGTGGCATCGGGTTCGCAGAGTTCCTACTACGGCCACGAAGCATGGCGAGAGTGGGCTCCAAGCCTGAAGAGCGTAGAAGAAGCAACAAATGTCCGGCACAAGATTCTGTATGCGTTCGAGGTTGCCGAACGAATGCCCGATCAGGCTCAGCGGCGCTCATGGCTTACGTTCGTCATTGTAGGTGGAGGTGCAACAGGAGTAGAGCTGGCTGGTGCCATTGCCGAGATTGCTCGACAGACGCTCAAGAATGATTTCCGCTCGATCCATCCACAAGAGGCACAAATCATTTTGATAGATGGGGCCTCGCGGGTGCTTCCCACCTTCCCGGAAGACTTGTCGGAGAAAGCGACACAGCTGCTGGCGAAACTCGGAGTGCAGGTGAGGACCGGCCTGATGGTGAAAGATATTGATAAGGAAGGCGTGACCATCCAGGCTCATGACGGTGTCGATCGTTTGGAAGCCAGAACCGTAATCTGGGCGGGGGGCGTAGCAGTTGGCAAATTGGGGAAGACTTTAGCACAGCGGACAAAGGCCGAAACAAGTAAAGGCGGACAAATCAAAGTAGGTCCAAACCTCACCATTGCCGGATGTCCAGATATCTATGTGGTCGGAGACCTCGCTCTGTCGGTCGATGCCAACGGAAAACCGTTGCCGGGAGTGGCGCAAGTAGCCATGCAGCAAGGAACTTACGCCGCAAGAGCAATCGTCCGGAAAGTCCAGGGCGAGAAGGATCTTCCTCCCTTCAAGTATTTCGATAAGGGCAGCTTGGCAGTGATTGGCCGGTGGGCCGCAGTGGCGGATGTCTTCGGCATCCATCTGTCCGGATTCCTGGCCTGGTTTGTATGGGCGTTCATCCACGTGCTGTACATCGTCCAGTTCCAGAGCCGCATTTTGGTTCTTATCCAGTGGGCCTTCCAGGATTTAACCTTCAGTCGCGGGGCACGGCTCATCACTGGGGACGCCGCTACTGACTTCAACTTCAACTTCAACCAGGAGATGGCCTCCGTTGAGAAGAAATCCTCGGAGCCCGACAGAATCGCCGCGAACATGTAACTGATCTACGAACTTCTGCATCACTGACTTGGGCAGATTCAAAACCTGAGATCGAGTAGGTTTGCAAATGAGGGGCGCACACAGATCGAAGAGATGGAGCGCGCTTCAGGTGCTTCTAGTTGTCCTCTCGTTCGCGGCTGCAGCGGCCGCCACCGAGCCCGCAACTCCGGCCCTGAGCCCGACAAACATCTTTGCGCCCGCTTCGACGCCCGCCAAGTCGATCTTCGGATTGTCCCTTTTTGTTCTAGCGGTCACGGCATCCATCTTCGTGGTCGTCTTTAGCTTGCTCGCGTACTGTGTCGTGAAGTTCAGGAAAAGGGCCAACGACGATGGCCGCGAGCCTCCTCAGGTGTACGGCAGCAATCAAGTAGAACTTGCCTGGACCGTCATCCCCGTGCTGATTGTGGTGGCTTTATTCATGGCAACGGTGCGAGTGATCGCCGACGTCCAGAAGGCATCGCGACCTGACGGAGCGATTGAGGTTGTCGCAATTGGCCACCAGTTCTGGTGGGAGTACCGCTACCCGGGTCTGAAGGTTGTAACCGCGAATGAATTGCATGTGCCGGTCAGCGATCCGACCCATCCGACGCCGACCTTCATTCAGTTGCTGTCGGCGGATACTGACCACAGTTTCTGGATTCCGCGTCTGGCGGGTAAAACTGACCTCATCCCCAACCATCCGAACAGCATATGGATTGATCCACAGCAGACCGGCCTCTATCTGGGCCAGTGTGCCCAGTATTGCGGGACTCAACACGCCAAGATGCTTCTGCGGGTTTATGTTCAGTCGCGCGAGGACTTCGACCGCTGGATTGAAGAGCAGCGCCAACCCGGAGCCGTGGGTGATGCTGCTACCCAAGGGCAACGAATATTCGAAACCACCGCTTGCATCAACTGCCACACCATAGCTGGAACGGTGGCCAACGGGCGCTTCGGTCCGGATCTAACTCACTTGATGAGTCGCGATACGATCGCCGCCGGCGCTGCCCTTAATACGGCGAAAAATCTTCGGATCTGGATTCAAAATCCCAACGCGATCAAGCCTGGATCCCTGATGCCCGCAATGGAATTGAACGATGCAGAAGTGGACGCATTGACCGCTTATCTGGAGACACTTCGTTGAACACGTTCTTGAGCCCACCGCCGAGCCTGGTCGAGAGGAGCGCTTGATGGCGACAGATTCTATCGCGTGGCCGAGGAGTGAAGGCCTCTCGCGTCCATTCGTCGATCAACTGCATGAATGGGTCACGACGGTTGATCACAAGCGGCTGGGCATTCTGTATGTCGTCTATGCCTTGATTTTTCTTGTGGTCGGCGGAATCGAGGCGACGATCATCCGCATTCAGCTGATTCGTCCCCATAACGATTTTGTCTCCCCGCAAGTTTTCAACCGGATGTTCACCATGCATGGAACCACGATGATTTTCTTCGTGGCCATGCCTCTGGTGTTTGGATTCGCCAACTATTTGGTTCCGCTGATGATTGGCGCGCGGGACATGGCGTTTCCACGTTTGAATGCTTTCAGTTTCTGGCTCACCGCATTCGGAGGGCTTCTTCTTTATTTCAGCCTGGTCGGAGCGAACGGCCTGTATGGGGCAGGAAACGCGCCGGACGTGGGATGGTTTGCGTACGCTCCCCTTACTTCACGAACGTTCTCGGTGGGACACAGCACGGATTTCTGGACGCTGGCTTTGCTGGTTTCAGGATTCGGCAGCATCGGCACGGCGATCAATATCATGACGACGATTTTATGCATGCGCTGCCCGGGGATGAGCCTGGGGAAAATGCCGCTGCTGGCGTGGCTCAACCTAGTGATGGCCGGGTTGGTAATCCTTGCAGTGAGCCCGCTGACTGCCGCGCAAGTAATGCTGGTGATCGACCGCTATCTGGGCGGACACTTCTTCGACACGCAGGCCGGAGGTTCCGCCGTGATCTGGATGCACTTCTTCTGGGTCTTTGGCCATCCCGAAGTTTACGTCCTGGTGATTCCCGCGTTCGCATTCATTTCGGAAATTGTTCCGGTTTTTTCCCGCAAGGCAATGTTTGGCTATCCAATCATGGTCGCGGCCACGGTAGCGATTGGTTTCGTGAGCATGTCGGTTTGGGCTCACCACATGTTCACGGTTGGAATGAGTGCTAATGCGAATACGTTCTTCGTGTTTTCGACGATGGCGATCGCGGTTCCCACCGGAATCAAAATCTTCAACTGGCTGGCCACGATGTGGGGCGGAAAGATCCTGTTTAAGACGCCGATGCTGTTCGCGATTGCATTTCTATTCCAGTTCCTGATCGCCGGTCTTACCGGAATCATGCTGGGTTCTGCCCCGTTCAATTGGCAACTGAGCAATTCGTATTTCGTAGTCGCGCACTTTCACTATGTGATCGTGGGTGCGATTCTGTTCGCCATCTTCGGCGCCTTTTATTACTGGTTTCCGAAGGTGTCGGGAAAAATGTACAGCGAAACTCTGGGGCGGTGGCACTTCTGGCTGTTCCTGATTGGATTTCACCTGACATTCGATTTCATGCATGTCCCCGGGCTGCTCGGCATGCCGCGACGAATCTACACTTATGAGCCCGGCCGCGGCTGGGATACCTGGAATCTCATCGTGACGATCGGCGTCTTCTTTCAAGCGGCGGGCGTTCTGGTTTTCGTTTACAACCTGCTGTGGTCGTACTTCCGAGGTGACGCTGCTGGAAGCGACCCATGGGATGCCTGGACCCTCGAGTGGTCCACGAGTTCACCACCGCCTGCTTATAACTTCAGCACAATTCCAACGGTGAGAAGTCGCCGCCCTCTTTGGGACCTTAAGCATCCCGAAGATCCGGACTGGAAATACGAATGAGTGAAACGCTATGAACGCGAATTCCATGACTGTAGCAAGGCCGGTTGAGTGGGATCGTCCTTCGCGTGGCACCGTTGGAATGTTCGGCCTGATCGCGGCGGAGTCTGCGATCTTCACGATCTTTGTAGTTGCCTACCTTTTCTATGTTGGTAAAAGCCTGACGGGGCCGACACCAAAGGAAGTTCTCAGTGTCCCGATCTTTTACACAATTTGCTTGCTCTCCAGCAGTCTGACGATTCACTTGGCCGTGAGAGCGCTTCGCCGTGGTAGCGTGCGAGCTTTCGGCGCGTGGTGGTTCGCGACTATCGCGCTGGGTGCCGCTTTCATGTACGGCACCGCCACCGAATGGCATCGGCTAATTTACCACGAAGGATTCACGATCAGCACGAATCTGTTTGGAACAACTTACTACTCATTGGTTGGATTGCACGCCTTCCATGTGGTTGTGGGTCTCACAGGCCTTTCGATAGTTATGGCGTTCACGCTTCTGGGGAGCCTGACAGCGGAACACGCTGAGCGTGTCGATGTCTTGTCTCTGTACTGGCACTTTGTGGACGCAGTGTGGGTTGTCGTTTTCACTGTCGTGTACGTGATTGGACGATAAGGGAAGGATTGCAGAATGGCACCGGAAATGCTGGAACTGCCCAATGAGAGACATCAGGCACCGCGCACGATCGACCTGCCGGCGCCGACGGCGTGGCCGATCATCCTGGCCTTCGGCTTAACTCTGGTGTTCGCAGGATTCGTGACTAGCGGCGCCGTGAGCATTCTTGGTGCGATATTTGCCGTGGCTGGCTGTGTCGGGTGGTTTCGCGATGTGCTGCCGCATGAAAAACATGAATCCGTGCCCGTGGTCGGGAAAGCGCCGGCCGTTGTAACTCTGCGACCGCAGGTCGCTCGAGTCGAGTGGATGACAGAGGAACTAAACCGAGCGCGTCTGCCGCTAGAGATTTATCCGATTTCGGCGGGGGTCAAAGGTGGGTTGGCCGGGAGTGTGGCCATGGCCGTCCTCGCTGTGCTGTATGGAATCGTCAGTGGCCACGGCATGTGGTATCCCATCAACCTTTTATCCGCTGGATTATTTCCCGCGCGGTCTACGGTCGCTGAAATCGCGGTCTTTCATTGGGATGCTTTGATCATTGCCGCAATCATCCACATTGTCTGTTCTGTACTTGTTGGGCTTCTTTATGGCGTGGCCCTTCCGATGTTTCCCCGCCGACCGATTCTACTCGGAGGGGTGATCGCCCCCGTTCTTTGGACGGGGCTGATCCATAGCACTCTCGAGGCGCTGGATCCCGTGCTCAACCAGCGCATCGACTGGCTCTGGTTTGTTGTTTCTCAAATCGGATTCGGCATCGTCGCCGGCATCGTGGTTTCACGCCAGGAGCGCATAAGCACCTGGCAATATCTTCCGTTCCAAGTCCGCGCCGGGATTGAAGCGCCGGGAGCGATGGACGAGAAGAACAGTGAGAGTCCCCGGCAATGAATCGTCAACCGATTCTCGTGGCTTTCCCTGTCGTTGCGCTCTTAGTCTGTACTGCGTGCACCGCATCCCCTGGTACTCCTCGAGCGGACTCAGTGGTAGTAGCGCCGAATCAGGTCGTCGATTTCAAGCTCCTTTACGGTCAGAACTGCGCAGGATGTCACGGCTCAGACGGTAAAGGAGGAGCATCCATCGCCTTGGCTAATCCCGTTTTCCTCGCAATTGCCGACGATATGGTGATTCGGCGCACTGCAGCGAACGGAGAACCGGGCACTCCAATGCCTGCCTTCGCGCAGAGCGCAGGAGGCATGCTCACTGACCAGCAAATTGAAGCGCTCGTTCGAGGAATTCGATCTTGGGCGAAACCGGATGTTCTCGGCGATCAGACTCCGCCACCTTATGCGGCCGAGGCTCCTGGCGATCCGCAACGTGGCGCCGATGTGTATCGAACTTACTGCGCTTCCTGTCACGGAGCCAACGGACGCGGCGGAAGCAAGGCCAGTTCGATCGTAGATGGCTCGTTCCTCGCACTGATCAACGACCAGCAACTTCGAACCATCGTGATTGCAGGTCGCCCCGAACTGGGTGCGCCGGACTGGCGCGCTGATGTCGAAGGCCGCCCCATGTCAGTCCAAGACATTTCCGATGTGGTGGCGTGGCTTTCCAGCCAGCGGACAAAGTTCCCCGGCCAGCCTTATTCCACCGTTTCCATGAACTCGGCCATCGGAGGATCTCGATGAGTGCAGAAAACAATATCTCCAGACGAGCGGCGCTCGTGAAACTTGGCCTGGTTCTGAACGGTATCGTCGGTGCTTTTTTGGCAGTGCCGATCGTGCGCTATCTCCTGTCGCCAGTGATTCGCGAAAAAAAACTTGGATACGAGTCGTGGCTCTCGCTTGGCGGGCTGGAACAGTTTCCGGCGGGCCAGACGAGGCTTGCCACTTACAAAAATCCCGTCGTCAATGTCTGGGATGGCGAAACCGGCGACATCGCTTGCTGGGTGCGGAATGTGGATGATCACACGTTCCAGGTTTTTGCCGTCAATTGTGCGCATCTGGGATGCCCGGTTCGCTGGTTTCCTCAATCAAGTCTCTTCATGTGTCCGTGCCACGGCGGAGCTTATTACCAGGATGGATCCCGCGCGTCGGGACCTCCAGAGCGAGGATTGTTTCAGTATCACTACAAAATTGAAGACGGAAAGCTTCTCATCAAGGCTGGCGAAATGCCGACTCCCGGTCAGCCCGTTGCAAAGAAGGCGAGAGAAAAGATGACATGCGCATGATCCAAAAACTCGCCAACTGGTTCGATCTGCGGCTGCAGTTGGGCGCGCCGATTCGCGAAACGCTGGAGCATCCGGTTCCTCGGGAGACGGCGAGTTGGTTCTACGTTTTCGGCAGTGCTGCACTCACCTGTTTCATGCTCCAGATTGTCACCGGCATCCTGCTCGCTCTGATCTATGTGCCCTCCGCAGGAGAAGCGTGGAGCAGCCTCCAGACGCTCAACCACGGCATTTCTCTGGGTTGGTTCATTCGAGCGCTGCACGGTTGGGGCTCGAATTTCATGGTCGCAATTGTCCTAATCCACATGGTGCAGGTCTTCCTCTTTGGAGCCTACAAATTTCCCAGAGAACTTACCTGGATGGTTGGCGTCTTACTTTTGCTTGTGACGCTGGGTATGGCATTTACCGGACAGGTTCTGCGCTTCGACCAGGATGCCTACTGGGGATTAGGCATCGGAGCATCGATCGCGAGTCGTGTTCCGGTAATTGGGCCTTGGGCCGTTAATCTCATGCTCGGCGGCCCGATCATTGCGGGAGCGACACTCTCGCGATTCTTCGCGCTCCACGTCTTCGTCATTCCCGGACTACTCATTGCCTTTGTGGGCGTGCATCTGCTCATGGTGCTGAAATTAGGAATCAACGAATGGCCGATGCCCGGCCGTATCGTCCGCCGCGCCACGTACTTGCAGGACTATCACGAGTTAACACATGAGGAGGGTGAGCCGTTCGTGCCGAACGCGGTATGGAAGGACATCCTCTTTTCCGCTTTCATTCTTCTTTCGATTGCCGCGTGCGCAGTCTATTTCGGGCCGTTCGGTCCCGGTGGCCAACCTGATCCGACGGTGATCCAGACCTCACCGCGTCCGGACTTCTTTTTTCTGTGGTTGTACGCACTGCTCTCCTTCTTGCCCCCGTCAGCCGAGACTCCGATTCTGTTGATTGGTCCCGCCATCGGAATCGTTGCCTTGCTGGCTCTTCCGCTCGTGGCAGGCGAGGGAGAGAAGAGTTGGAAGCGCAGGCCGATTGCTGTTCTTACAATTCTGCTGATCGCGGTCGCCCTCGGCACGCTGACTCATCTAGCCGAGCACACGCCCTGGAGCCCGGTGATGAATGCCTGGAGCGGCGAGCCGATCCCTCAAGAATATTTACAAGGTCGGACTGCTTTAGAGCGCCGGGGTGCGCTTGTTTTTCAGGTGAAGCAGTGTCACAACTGTCATTCGCTGGATGACAAAGGAGGTCAGCGTGGACCCGCGCTTGACAGGGTCGCTCTGCGCCTCACCGAAGATCAACTGATTCGGCAAGTAATCCAAGGCGGAGGGAATATGCCGGCCTATGGAAAAAACCTGAGTCCGGCGGAAACAACCGCGCTGGTGGCATTTCTGGAAACACTGCACCCGGCGAATCAAAAACCGGCTCGCAATGCTTCTCAAGCGGTTGCGCTCGGCGCAAGCGAGGTCTCGCCACGATAGGGCTAGCTATGTTTGAGTCCCATGGACACACGCAGTCCTGGCCGATCGCGCTCGGCATCACAGTCGGGCTGCTGGTCGTGGCATTGGGTTACTTGCGAGGATGGCTTTGCCTTCGAAACGCTTTCCCAAGACTAATTGCCGGTTGGCGGCTCGCGGCATTCATCGGTGGACTCTTGTTAGTGTGGGCCACGACGGCATCTCGGCTCGGTACTCTCGATCATCAGTCGCTCACGGTCCACATGATGAAACACCTTTTGCTCATGACGGTCGCTGGGCCGTTAATTCTTGCGGGCGCGCCGGTGTTTTTGCTGGTTTCCGGGTTTCCGAAGCTCTTCATCAAGAGCGATCCTCTACTCGTCAACTGGTCCGCGCGATGGCTCGAGCGCGCTCCTACCCATCTTGTATCGTGCTGGCTAGCGGGCACAGTCGCGGTTATTGGATGGCACCTTCCAATTGCATTTCAACTGGGCATGCGATCTCATTGGGTGCATACCGTCGAGGACGTGTGCTTTCTTTTGGCGGGGCTCTTGTTCTGGTGCCCCATCGTGCACCCCTCGCCGAGCACGGCAAGATCTCCTCGCTGGTCAGTAGCGTTATATCTTTTTCTGGCAACACTGCCTTGCGATGTTCTTTCGGCATTCCTGGTCTTTTGTAACCGGCTTGTTTATCCCTACTACCGATCCACAACGCCATTGTTCATTCTGAGTCCTATCCAGGACCAGGAGAGCGCAGGTGCCCTAATGTGGGTCTGGATAACGTTTGCGTACCTGATTCCTGCAGTCGTCATCACGACACAGATACTCTCGCCGCCGAACCGAAACTCGAACGCAGCAATGCCGGTTGCACCGGACGGGCCAGTGGGACGGTTGCTGGACGGCTCCGAGGCAGAGGTGCTCTAGACGTGGCAAGTGAACCCGTCATAATTATTGGCGCCCCGCCTTCTTTGCCCATAAAGTCAACGGAAAGGATTGCAGTTTGTGCGTCCGCCAAGCTGGCAGACTACTGGGCGCTGACCAAGCCGGAAATCAATTTCCTTATAGCGGTCGCAACCTTTACCGGCTTCTACCTGGGTCTCCCAACGCGCTCCCACAACTTTCCTTATTCGTTGCTGATCCACACTTTAGTCGGGACCCTGCTGGTTGCCAGCGGCACCGCTACTCTAAATCAGTACATGGAACGCCGTTTTGATGCCCAGATGCGGCGCACAGCAAGACGGCCATTGGCGGCCGGGCGGATCGAACCTTCAAATGCTTTGCGGTTCGGGATTCTTCTCTCAGCGGCGGGTGCCATCTACCTGGCTGTCGCTGTGAACGTCCTTGCCAGCGCGCTTGCGGCTCTCACGCTCACAAGCTACCTCTTCGTTTACACTCCGTTGAAGCGAAAGACACCTCTATGTACGATAGTCGGGGCGTTGCCGGGGGCGATGCCGCCGTTGATCGGCTGGGCAGCCGCATCGGGGCGGTTGAGTTTCGAGGCATGGACCCTATACATCGTGCTCTACCTGTGGCAATTTCCACATTTCATGGCAATCGCATGGATGTATCGCGAAGACTACGATCGCGCGGGCTACTTCGTGCTTCCTCGCGGACAGGCGAGAGATGGTTTTGTTGGTCTGCAAACCGTATTGCCGCTTCTGGCTCTGTTCCCCGTGGCTCTGCTACCAGCCCGGGCAGGCCAGCCCAGCGTTCTCGGCTGTACGGGAGCTTTGCTCCTGACTCTAGGGTTTTTCTACTGCGGGTCACATTTCATAGCTCACAGGTCGAGAACGAACGCTCGCTGGCTCCTGATGGCATCCATCGTCTACCTTCCGCTGCTATTCGTGCTACTCGTTTCCTGCGGATGATTTCTCTACGTTAAAGAAAAGAGAACGGTAGAGGACTGCTGACCTCACCGTAATTGCAAACCCAGAAGTGTCAAAGCCATAGCACGTGACAAGCCCTTGGCAGGAGAGTTTTGGATCGACACCAGCCTCAATGGAAAAGGCCGTCCTGCACAGTTCGCGATTTAACCGCTGTGGTTCGCATCTTTCTCCTGGAATTGTTGTTTTTCCTCTCCTTCCATGCACTGGTATCAGACGTGCTCTTGCAACCAGTGACAGGAGACAAGATATATGCGTGTGACAGAAGCCTCGATGGAGGGTGGGCAGGAAATCGGATCCGGTTTGCTGAGTGACCGTATGAGAGAACTTGACGATGTCGTCGCGAGAAACCTGCGTGCGCTCTACAAGAGTGCCTTTCGATACTTGGGCAACGCACCGGATGCGGAAGATGCGGTTCAGGATGCTCTCCTCTCGGCGTACAAACACTTGGCGCAGTTCAGGGGACAGGCGCGCATCTCAACGTGGTTAACCGCAATCGTCATCAACGCTGCACGGATGAAACTACGCCGGCGCCGCGGCGTCTCTCCATTGTCGCTGGAGCACAAGCAGGGAGAAGACGGGCTCGCCTTGCTGGAGCGGATCCCCGATCCGAAGCCGAGTCCGGAGGAAATCTGCGTCAGTTCCCGGGCACATGAGCGGTTGCTCGAGGTCGCGAACCAGCTTTCACCGACGCTCCGTAGAACATTTCAGCTCCGCGACATTGAGGGTCTTTCCACAAAAGAGACTGCGCGCCGGTTGGGGGTGCCCGAGGGAACAGTGAAGGCACAGGTGGCACGAGCGCGCGGCAAGTTGGCTCACATCATGGGCGCGAAGCCTCGAAGGCAAGTCTGGCGAGCCGTTTCTGTTGATTCGTCCGCATTTCGGGCAGAGTCGGTGTGTCCGTGAGGCAGGTCTCGTCAAGAATTGTGCCAGCAAATTTCTATCAAACACGTGGCCTGATTCACGGCCAGTCACATATAACAGCCGCCGACCCCCGAACAACGATCCTTGGTAGTTTCCATATGAATTACAACGAAGAGCCCGCGGAATGTCGTGAGTTTCCCTGGCATGCCCGCCTTTTCACCACGGGGCACATTGACATCGAATGTGACCCCAAAGTGTGGTCTGCAGTGAAGACGTTGATCCTTCGCCGCTTGCAGAATCCACTGGCGACTGAGACGGATCCCGGCGAGGCAGATCTTCGAGCCTCCGGCACCGGCGGGGGCGCCTCTCAACAGAGGTAGTTGCCACTGAATCGGACGCGCAGACGGCACAAGACACCCCTCTATACGGGCATCTCGGTAACCCGATGGTGGTATCCGGGCATGAACCGTTGGAAGTAGCAAAAAAACCCTCCATTCCGTGATGTATTCCTTCCACACAACCTGCATGATGCAGCCGTGACAACAAAAGAATTGATTGCACAGTGACGCCGGGATATCCGTTACCAGCTGTTGGTCCCGGGACCGTTCGTTCGTCAGAAAGCGAGGAACACAAAATGAGCGTCGCACAATTTGGACTAACACCGCAGACATCTTTCATGAGCACGCTGCCCCGATTGCGAGTGGATCAGCCTCTACTGGACGCCGAGGCCCTCGAGAGATCACTCCGGGCACAATCCGAGGCGGATGCGAAGGCTGCCCGGTTGAGACTCTTGCTAGATTTGGCGAACAGCGTGGCTTCCCGTCTGGAGACCGATGATCTCTTAAGAGAAATAGCGGTGAGTGCCCGGGGAGTCGGCCGTTCGGATTTCGCCCTGGCAGGACTGCTAGATTCGGAAACTGGGCGGCTGCACATAAAGGCGTTCGACTTGCCAGGGCACATCAGGCTCGACGAGGAAGTGGAGAGTTCCCTCGCTGAGGTTCTTGGGGACCGCGTTTTCTCTAACGGCAAACCTTGGGTGGGCAAGGCCCAAGAGTTTGCTGAGACGGATACGGAGGAAGATCCGAAATGGGCGGCGGGGTTCAGGAACATCTGCGCTTTGCCGCTCGTAAGCCGCGACAAAGTCCTGGGCATTTTCGCCCTCGGCAAGCGAGATGAGAAATCGTACTCTCAGGACGAAGTGGATTTCCTGAAGCATGTGTCGAGTCTGGTAGCCCTGGCTATCGAGAACGCACTGGTAAACAGCGAACTACGCAGTCTGAGGGACAATTCCAGCGAGGACAGGGTGCGCTTGGACGATCCAATCCGCAGCGATCATAACTTCACGGAGATTGTGGGAAGGAGTGCGGCTCTGCAGCGTATGCTCCGAGAGGTCGAGGTCGTGTCGCCGACCGATTCCGGCGTTTTGATCCAAGGTGAGACTGGAACCGGAAAAGAACTCATTGCCCGCGCTATTCATAGCATGAGCGCTCGCCGTGATCGCCCTTTTATCAAGCTGAACTGCGCTGCCATTCCCTCCGGCTTACTGGAGAGTGAACTTTTTGGACACGAGAAGGGAGCATTCACCGGCGCCATCATGCGGAAGGCTGGACGATTCGAAGTGGCCGACAAGGGCTCTCTGTTTTTGGACGAAGTCGGCGACATTCCACTCGACGTTCAGTCCAAATTGTTGCGTGTTTTGCAGGAACAGGAGTTTGAGAGGTTAGGTAGCACGCGCACACAGCGGGTGGATGTTCGTGTGATCGCCGCCACTCACCGCGACTTGAAACAGATGGTCAAAGACGGCCAGTTCAGAAGCGACTTGTTCTATCGCTTACACGTTTTCCCTCTACTTGTCCCTCCATTGAGGGATCGGCGCGAAGACATCCCAATGCTGGTGCGGCACTATGTCGACAAGTACGCCACCCGAATGAACCGGCACATTGAAACGATTCCTTCCCGCGCGATGGAGGTCTTTGCGAGCTATCGATGGCCAGGCAATGTGCGCGAATTACAAAACTTCATCGAGCGGGCGGTGATCTTGTCACCCGGGAGCGCGCTCCAGCCTCCGCTCGACGAACTGAGAGGAACAAGCGTTCCGAATCCGAGTCCAAGTTCGAAGATGTGTACTCTCGAAGAGATGGAACGCGAACATGTTCTCCACGCAATTCGAGACTCCAACTGGGTGATCGGAGGACCCAACGGAGCGGCAGCGCGGCTCGGGATGAAACGCACGACCCTGACGTATCGGATTCGTAAGCTGAAAATCCCATGCCGTCCGGTTTAGTAAGAATATCGCAGGCCAGTTCGTCGGCTAAAAAGACTGTACCCCGAAAGTGGTATCAAAATATGCCCAAGCCGGGGGATTCGGTGACAAATTTGCGCCTCTAATCTAAACCCGAAAGTTATCGGAAGCAGACTCTCCAATCAAGTGCCGATAAGTCCTAACATGAGGAATGCTTCGGCCTTGTTTTCGAAGGACGGACGTGCGACTTTGTTCGCTGGCGCCATTTATTCTTTTCTTCTCCGGGGGGCTGCTGGCCGGTTCGCAGCAGCGCGCCGACTCGGCATCATCGCCTTCGAAACCACACTGGGTTTTGACGTGGAACGACGAGTTCAATGGCCCCGCCGGTTCGACACCGGACCCGGCCAAGTGGGTGGTTGAGAGTGGAGGAAATGGCTGGGGCAATGATGAGTTGGAATACTACACATCCCGCAGCCAAAATGTTCGCCAGGAAAACGGGAACCTCGTGATCGAGGCCATCAAGGAGAAATTCACTGCCTCTGACGGAACTCAGCGCCGCTATACCTCGGCGCGCCTCAAGACACAGGGACGATTCGCCCAAAGATATGGGCGATTCGAGGCACGGATCAAGGTTCCATATGGACGGGGAACGTGGCCAGCCTTTTGGTTGTTGGGCGATAATTTTCCTGCTGTTGGGTGGCCGGCATGTGGGGAAATCGACATCATGGAGAGCCTCGGCTCGCAACCGTCGACGATCCACGCCAGCGTGCACGGCCCCGGGTACTCAGGAGAGAGCGCACTGACCGGAAGCTTTTCGTTTCCGAAGGGGAACGTTGGCGACGACTTCCACGTCTTCGCCGCCGAGTGGGAGCCGAAAGCCGTGCGCTTTTATGTGGACGGGCAGCTTTACGAAACCAAAATGCCCGCGGACCTTCCGCCCGGCAAACGTTGGGTGTTCGATCATCCGTTTTTTGTCATCCTGAATCTGGCGATCGGCGGAGGTTTGCCCGGGAGTCCGGAGGACTCGACCCTATTTCCGCAGCGACTGCTGGTGGATTACGTTCGCGTATATTCGCGTCGATAGGATCGATTGCTGGGTTTGTAGATCGCCGTACACGACGATCCCAGCAAGAGTGCAATTAGCTCTGATTCGTTCTTTGTGCCGTTCGAAGCGCGTAGGTTCCTTGGAATGACGCGTCTTCCAGTTGACCTAGTGCTGTGAGGTCGCATGAAGATTGAGGTCATGGTTCTCTTGGTGTTGCTACTCACCGCCGGGGAGGTCCTCGCCCAGTCTGATCTTGCCTCGATCACCGGAACCGTAAAAGACTCGAGCGGCGCGGTCGTTGCTGGTGTGAAGATAACCGTGACCAATGCAAGTGACAACCTCCAGGCAAGTGCGCTTACGAACGCCACGGGGACTTATACCGTGTTGAATTTGCCCGTCGGACAATACAGGCTCGTATGTTCTAAGGACGGCTTCAAGAAATACAAGCGCTCCGAAATCAACCTTACGATCAGTCAAGTGGCTGAGATCGACGCGGTGCTGGCAGTCGGATCAAGCACCGAAACTCTGGTCGTTACTAGAGATGCTCAACTTCTTCAGACTCAAACCTCCTCAATCTCGACCAGTCTGGGCAATGCTGCAATCACTGAACTCCCGCTGAACGTTCAAGGGGGACGAAATCTGGCGGCCTTTATGTTTGCGTATGTTCCCGGCGTGGAAGGCAGCGGGAATAGCCCGCAGAGCAACGATTACACTTCGCACATAAATGGCAGCCTAAGTCAGAACAAAGAAGTGATGATCGACGGAACCTCAGCCGTGTCGCAGATTGGCGGTTATCTTAGCGAATCAAGCCCTCCGATGGAGGCAGTTGAGGAATTCCAGGTAACCAGCGCAGGAGTTCGGGCTGACGACGGACGTACTGGCGGCGGCGTGTTCCGCTACGAGATGAAATCAGGCACCAATGCCTGGCATGGCAGCGGTTTTTATTACATGCACAACGAAGCTTTCGATGCTCGATCCTGGGGCGACAAGTACAACGAGGTCGTGTGTTTAAGCGATGACAACGGCGATCCTGCACAGGCCGCGAGTTGCCAGCGCGCGTTCGGCAAACCAGCCGACTCTTTGTATACCTATGGCGCGAGCTTCGGTGGTCCCATCAAGAAGGGTAAGCTATTTTTCTACTCAGGGTGGGAGCGTTATACATTTGCCAATTATGGTATTGGCGGGCTCACATCCACCGTTCCCACGACCGCTTTTCTGAACGGCAATTTCAGCGCGCTCTTGAACCCCGCCGTAGTCCTCGGGACGGACAGTGCGGGCCGCACCGTTTACCAGGGCGCCATCATTGATCCACTGACGGGGGATGCATTTCCCGGAAACATCATTCCCGCGGCACGCATCAGCGCGGTATCGCAGAAGATCGTCGGTCTTTACGAGAAATACTATCAGCCGCTTTCATCGACTCTCACGAACAACAATGCATTGCCGCTCAGCAGCCCGGCGACCTGGTACCAAAGCAATCAGTACAGCCTGAAGCTGGATTACAAACTGTCGCGCAATCACTTTTTAGATGGATCGATCATTTACGCCTACATACCGCGCTTGCTATCGGACCAGGGTGGCATCTGGTCGGCCGGTTCACAGGATGGTGGACCGATGGCGAACGCGTACGACCACAACACGACTGCGCCGTCGTTGCGCTCCCGGGATTCATGGACGATTTCGAATACGCTGTTAAATGTGTTCAGCGTCACGTTCAACCGTTTCCGCAATCCGAGCGATGCGCGTTCACGGGAAGGAAACTGGCCCTCGACTTTAGGACTCGGAGACTTCGGCGCGGGCAATTTTCCCATTATCAAATTTCAGGGAGTGAATAGCGATCAACACCGTTATGTCGCCGGCCTGCCGATCGATGAGACGCTTCTGGGCAGCCAGTTCAATGACTTCTACGCTGCCAACACCTTCATCTACGACGACAATCTATCATGGGTCAGGGGTCGCCAAACCTACAAGTTTGGAGCAGAATTCCGCGCCCAGCAATTCAACTCGCACGGAGATTATGGAGTTCCAACCTTCGTGTTTGATCCGTCGCAAACGGCGGGCACCTTCGGTGCAAACGCTGGCTTCGGATTTGCCAGCTTCTTGTTGGGCGACGTCAATCAGGGCTCGGTCAGCGAACCGGACAATACTTATGGCCGCAGAAAATCTGTCTCACTGTACGCCCAGGACGACATCAAGCTTACAGCGAAGTTCACTTTGAATCTGGATTTGCGCTGGGATTTCAACGGACGCTACCACGAAAAATACGGTCACTGGTCGAACTTCGACACGACTGCGATCAATCCGGTCACCGGCCAGCCGGGTGCTTTGGAATTCGGAACCGGCGGTGGTGACTCCTTTGAGAAAAAACAGTATTACCACAATTTTTCAGGATATGCGGGTGGAGCATACCGGCTCACGGAAAAGACAGTTGCGCGAGCATCGTTCGGCGTCTATTACGTTCCACTGAACTTGAATACCTTTAGCGGGATTCCGTACGAATTCAACCCCGGATTTGTGTTGAACAACCAGGTGCTGACACCATTCAACTGGGACAGCGGTTACCCGGGCCAGGGAGTAAATATCGGGATGAATCCGAATTTCACTCGCTATGGCATGGTGTCAATCGATCCTCGCATGTTGGAACTCGGCAACGTTCAAGAATTAACCGTGGGACTTCAGCATGAGATCAGCCACGACCTTGTGCTTGACGTGACCTTCATCGAGAACCATGGCTATCACTTAGAGAGCGGATATGTAGACGCAAACCAGCCCCGGCTATCGGCCTATACCGCGCTCGTTCAGGCGGGTCAACAATACAGTTGGGTTACAAAACCCGGTTTCGCTGGATTTGGTTGGGCGTCCGTGGCGCCGTTTCCGAACGTTGCGATGACCTATGGGCCTCTCTACTATGTGGGTTCGCCGCTGGGCAACACCGACTTTCGATCGCTGCAGTTCACGGTGAAGAAGCGCGCAGCGCACGGGCTTTCAATGCTCGCCAGCTACAACCTGTCGTCCTCTCACGGAGACGTGGATGACAGTTTCGAGGACCTCTATGCGACTGGGCCGCTACAGGACGTTTACAATTTGCAGCAAGAGCGCCAGACCATTTCCGATTTCGACCAGACTCATATCGTAAAGGGATACGTCCTATACCAACTGCCGTTTGGTCAAGGTAAGACGTTGCTTTCCGGCGGGAGCCCAGCGCTGAACGCTTTCGTAAGTGGATGGGCGGTCAGCGGGGGCTTCCACTACAACACCGGAATTCCGATGCGGATCCCAGCCAACGTGTATTATCCCGGAATCAACAACGTGTATTCGGACATGGTGCCGGGTTGCGACTTCAGCGAACACTTCAATGGACAGGTCGGCAACACCTACTTCAACCCAGCTTGCTTCACCAATCCTGCAAACGGAGAATTTGGCAATGCGCCGGGTTATCTGGCGAGCCTTCGCAATCCGGGTTTCGCGTCGGAGGATGTTGGGTTAAGAAAATCCCTAGGACTTGGCGAGCGTTCAAGGCTCAGTTTGTACTTTCAGGCATTCAATGTATTCAACCGACACGGCTTCAATGGCCCTAACACGCAGATCGGAACTGCGGACTTTGCTAAAGTCCTGCCGGAAGATCTCAATGGCCTTCCCGGACCTCGTGTTGGCCAATTCGGCGCAAGGTTCGTCTTCTAATGGAGCTTGCGATCAATCCCGGCGTCTCCACTTGCAAACGCAGTGCGACTGCGCGTTGTCGTTGGATCGCGGGGCTCCGTTGTCTTGAGTCCTCAACTCGTGCGATTGGCACAGCCTTTGCGGTGGTTATTTGTATTCTGTTGAGTGGTTGTCAGGTGCAACGAGATAGTAACAATCTCGCACATACAACCATAGAATTCACTACTGTTCCCTTGGCAGGTGCGGGCGACCCCGACAAACTCAGCACGATTAAGGGACGTGTGATCGGTGCCCAGCCTGGACAGAAGATTGTTCTGTACGCGAAGGGGGAGACGGCTTGGTGGGTGCAGCCGTTCGCGAACCAACCTTTCACAAGCATCCGCCCAAATTCCAAATGGAGCAATTTTACCCACCCCGGAACAGAGTATGCTGCGCTTCTTGTCGGTCCCGATTTTCAGCCACCACTCACTTCCAATGAACTGCCCACCGCGGGCGTCGTGACTTACGCCGTAACGCGGGGCGCGCCGGCATTCTGGCAGCGATGGTGGTTTCCCTTGGTATGCGTCATTGCCGGCGCAATTGCGATATTTGGTTTTCATCACCTGCGGCTTCGCCAGACCACCAGGAAGCTCAGTGTGCGTTTTGAGGAACGTCTCGCCGAACGCATGCGCGTCGCGCAGGAATTGCACGACACGTTTTTGCAGGGTGTGCTCAGCGCATCCATGCAACTCCACGTTGCCGTAGACCAAATGCCCGCCGATTCCCCCGCGCAACCCGCACTCAACCATGTTTTGAAGTTGATGGGGCAAGTCGTGGAAGAAGGCCGGAATACTCTTCGAGGGCTGCGGTCGTCCGTGGGAAGTGCTCACGATTTGGAGTATTCATTCTCGAGGGTTCCGCAGGAGCTGAGCGTACAACGAGAAATCGGCTTTCGAGTTATCGTCGAAGGTCCAGCCTTGCCAGTGAAATCGGCCATCCGTAACGATATCTATAGTATCGGCCGCGAAGCCCTGGTTAATGCATTTCGCCACTCCCGGGCGAGCAATATCGAAGTGGAACTCGAATATGCTCCCAACGAATTTCGGGTTCTTGTTCGCGACAACGGCTGTGGAATCGATCCCGAAGTGCTGCATTCAGGGCGCGACGGTCACTGGGGACTTTCCGGAATGCGCGAGCGCGCGGAAAGAATTGGGGCAAGACTCAAAGTATCAACGAGCGGTGCCAGTGGTACAGAAGTTGAACTGATTGTTCCATGCCGGCTTGCTTTCGAATCAAATGCGTCGAATCGTGCGTCTAACTGGATCACGAGGATCTATACGCGAGACGAAGACGCATTCAAGCCAGAGAGTCTGAGAAGCGGGAAGGGCAAATGAGCGAAGCCACCAAGATCCGTATCTTCAGCGTCGATGATCATCCTCTTATGCATGAGGGGCTTGCTACGGTTATCAAGAATCAACCAGATATGATAATGGTGGCAGAAGCATCCAATGGCCGGGAGGCGCTTCAGCGCTTTCGGGAGCACAATCCGGACGTAACTCTCATGGATCTTCGATTACCCGATATGAGCGGCGTCGACGCGATGATTGCGATACGGGCGGAGTTCCCGGAGGCTCGCGTGATCATTCTGACAACATTTTCCGGTGATGTGGAAGTTCAGAACGCTCTCGCGGCCGGGGCTCGGGCCTACGTTTTGAAAAGCATGCCTCCCAAAGAGTTGGTGGAAGTGATTCGCCAGGTTCACGCCGGCAAAAGGCGTATTCCTCCCGAGATTGCGGCGAATCTGGCTGAACATTACAGCGACGAAGCACTCACTAGCCGCGAGGTTGAGGTGCTTTGTCAAATCGCGGGCGGAAATCGCAACCGGGATATCGCCGATAAGCTCTTTATCACCGAAGAGACTGTCAAGGTCCACATCAAACACATTATGGAAAAGTTGGGTGCAAGTGATCGCACCCAAGCGGTTGCCATCGGAGTGCGGCGCGGCATTATCCAACTGTAAGTCGCATCTTCAAGCGAGCTCGGGATACCTCAAAAGTGGTACGAAAAGATTCCACGCGCTAGGGATTTATTCAGTAAGTTAAACCTCTACTCTAAACGCGGTCTATCAAGGAGGCCGGGATTGCAGAGGGCATTTTCTACGTTCCCGGATGGCTTACCCGGTGCGGGCCTTGTGTTACTGCGGGCTGCGGCAGGAGTAGCTCTTTCTGTACAAGGTGCCGCCTACCTTGTCGATTGGAATACTTTGGGATTTCTAACCCTTGTCCTCGCCTTACTCACGGTCGCGAGCGGTCTCTCACTTATCGTCGGTTACCTAACTCCGGTCGCGGGCATCTTTGGCGGGTTGTTCTGCGTGGGCAGCGCGTTTTCCTGGTTCCCGGCTCCAAACCTGGAATTATTTGAAGACAAGCCCACGGCTGCTTTGGCAACCGTGATTGCGATCGCTCTGGTTTGCCTCGGCCCGGGAGCGTTTTCACTGGATGCTCGCTTATTCGGGCGCCGCGAGATCATCATTCCTGGCGCTTCCGCCCCGCCGCACTCTTGATCTTCTGTTATCCCGCAGTTCGGCGCGGCTCGTTCATGTTCAGAAACAAATTCGCCTAAAGTGGCATCCATGCTTCCATGAGACCGCCCTGCGACGAGTCGGTGATCCGGTCGGGGGCTCCTGAATCTCCCTGTGCTGCACAAGCGAAAATTTGGATTCTCGCCGCGACCATCATCGGTTCGAGCATGGCCTTCATCGACAGTACGGTCGTGAACGTCGCTCTGCCGGCGCTCCAAACTAGCTTTCGCGCGACAGTAGTGGATGTGCAATGGGTTATTGAGTCCTACGGACTTTTCCTGGGGGCGTTGATTCTCGTCGGAGGCTCGCTCGGCGATTTGTTTGGCCGCCGCTTTATGTTCTTGCTGGGCGTGGCGATCTTCGCCACGGCATCCGCGGGCTGTGGGCTTGCGGCGAATATAAATGCGCTGATCATTGCGAGGAGTATTCAAGGTGTGGGAGCTGCACTCCTTGTGCCCGGCAGCCTGGCCATTATCAGCACATCGTTCGACGAGAAAAGCCGGGGTCAGGCGATCGGCACCTGGTCCGGCTTTACGGCGATCACCACGGCAGTCGGACCGGTTCTGGGCGGCTGGTTGGTTGAGCACGCCTCCTGGCGCTGGGTATTTTTCATCAATCTCCCCCTGGCAGCAGCTGTAATTGCGATTTCGCTTTGGCGTATTCCCAAGACTCGCAACTCCGCAGGCGGCCATGTCGATTGGCGCGGGACTCTGGTCGTAACTCTCGGACTAGGAGGTTTGGTTTACGGTTTTATCGAATCGGTAAATCTAGGCTGGGAAGATCCGTTGGTGCTGTCCAGCCTGATTTTAGGTTGCGGCTCTCTGATTTTGTTTCTGTTCCTTGAAACAAGAGTGACTTCACCCATGGTTCCGCTGACGCTATTCGCATCTTCCGACTTTAGTGGCACCAACCTGCTCACGCTGTTTCTCTACGGCGCGACTGGGATTTTCTTCTTCTTATTTCCTTTGAATCTGATCCAAGTCCAGGGATATTCCGCAACTGCCGCAGGTGCGGCTGTGCTGCCAATGATTCTTCTGGTGTTCCTTCTTTCACGCCGGTCCGGAGGTCTCGTGGCACGTTACGGCGCAAGACTTCCGTTGATCGTGGGTCCGCTCGTCACTGCGTTAGGCTTTGTTCTATTCGCCGTGCCTTCGGTTGGCGGCAGTTACTGGAAGGCGTTTTTCCCCGCGGTGGTGGGTCTTGGTTTAGGCATGGCGATTACCGTGGCGCCGCTCACTACGGTTGTCATGAATTCAGTGGGCGAGGATCGTGTCGGGGCAGCTTCAGGAATCAACAATGCGGTTGCGCGGGTCGCGGGGGTGCTGGCGATCGCAGTCCTGGGGATTGTGATGGTTCGTGCATTCAGTTATCGGCTGGACCGCCAGTTGGCGAACTTGTCCCTACCACCGAACGTTCTGCTTGCCATTAAGGCGGACGAGGTGAGGCTTGCCGGCCTTCGGTTGCCCGGCAGTGCCGACGACAGCATGAGAGAAGTGATCGCACAGTTCGTTCGAGAGGCATTTGTATTCGGATTCCGACTGGTCATGTTGATTTGTGCTGGGCTGTCAATGGCAGGTGCCGCTGTGGCTGCGCTTATGATTCGGAAGACGCAGTAAGTTCGAATTGAGCCATTCTTCCTTTGGAATCTCCGCGTACCTCCCTGGGCTTGTTTGAGGCCGTTCCGGATTTGCACATCGAACACCCGCTATACTAGTTCCCAAAAGTGGGAATGCGTTCCGACCCATTTAGCGGCTTGCAACTAAGCCGATGGGCTTTTCTTATCCAAGTTTACGTCTAGTCGGCCATGGCGAAACCGCATCAGCCGCAAAAAGCCGATTCTTGCGGATTGGTTCTTAAGGATAGCTTTGAGTTCCGCACGAAAAAATCGCAGTCGCGGCCGAACCGCGCGAGTCCGTATTTTACGGCTGGGCTTTTGGGCCTTCCTCATGATTGGCGTGGCGCTGGCCCTGCCGGCTGCGGCACTTGATCCGCAGAGGGCAATCAGCCAGTACGCACACACAGCCTGGCGCGTTCAGGACGGAGTTTTAAGCGGTACTCCGAACGCGATTGCGCAAACTACCGACGGCTACATATGGATCGGCACGCAAACCGAACTGGTTCGTTTCGATGGCGTCCGATTTGTTCCCTGGAACCCGCCAGAAGGGAGGTCTTTACCCAACTCCAGCATCTACTCACTTCTCGGTGCCCACGATGGCAGTCTGTGGATTGGCAGCGGGAACACTCTCAGTCGCTGGAGGAACGATGACCTGATCAACTATGCGGATACGAACGGGCGGGTCAATACCATTCTTGAAGACCTGAGAGGGTCGATCTGGATTGCTCGGTCGAGAGTTTCTGATGGAAAGGGTCCAGTCTGCCGGGTTGAGGACAAAAAGCTTCGCTGCTACGGCAGCAGCGACGGGATCCCGTTTTCCTATGGCGGTCTGATAGTTGAAGACAAGTTCGAAAATCTGTGGGTAGAGACCAATGGTGCGTTGTGTCGCTGGAAACCAGGTTTGACCTGCACTAATTACTTTGTGAATCAAGCTGCCCTTGCGGGGGGAGGCATCGGATTATGGCAACTCACATCCGGCCCGGACGGCTCGATATGGACCAGCGTTGATTCGCCGGGCGCGGGGCGAGGCCTGCAGCAATTTGCTGAAGGAGTTTGGAAGCACCATGTCCTGCCGTCTTCTGCGGGCATGGATTCGGGGATCAGTGCCCTGTTCGTTGACCGCGACAATGTGTTGTGGATTGGCACCGTATCTGGAGGGATTTATCGAATTTTGAACGGCCACGCTGATCATTTCGGCAGCGGAGACGGACTGTCGAGTGACTCTGTCCAGAGCTTTTTTCAGGACCGCGAGGGCAACCTGTGGGTGGTGACGTCCGCCGGAATTGACCGCTTTCACGATCTTCCGGTCGTGAGCTTCTCTATCCGTCAGGGCTTAACTGCCGAAGATGTCGGTTCCGTTCTCAGCTCAAATGACGGGACATTGTGGATTGGGAACCGGGGCGGCTTGGATTTTCTCGAAGGTGGCAAGTCTTCCGCATTTCGAACCGTGAGTCGATTGCCTGGACGAAGAGTAACTTCGCTTCTTGAAGATCACCAGGGCCGCTTATGGGTGGGCGTGGACGGCGGATTGAACCTTTATGAAGCGGGTGCCTTTCATCCCGTTAATAGGTCTGATGGTAGCGCGCTCGGGGGAATTATTGCGATCACCGAGGATACCGACCACGTGATCTGGGCCGAGGCGATCGGCAACCCAAGCCGGCTCGTGCGCATTCAGGATAGACAGGTGCAAGAGGAAATTGCACCGCCACGCATCCCCCGCGCCAAATCACTAGCCGCCGATCCCAAGGGTGGTATCTGGTTGGGTCTCACGAACGGGGATCTGGCCCGATATCGCGAAGGCCGGCTAGAGACCTTTCCCAAGAAACAGGGTGCGAGCAATCAGCCCGTGCAAAATCTTTTGGCTGATTCGGATGGTTCCATCTGGGCCGCAACTTCAAACGGACTGATGCGGTGGAAAGACGGGAAAGAGGAAACTCTCGATTCCAGAAATGATTTGCCGTGTGATTCCGTTCTCTCCGTGTTGAGGGATCCAGGCGGATCGATTTGGCTTTACACCGGTTGCGGTGTGGTTGCGATCGCTGATTCCGAGATGGGAAAGTGGTGGGAGCACCCGGACGCCAAGGTGAAGCTGACGTTCTTTGATGCGGTTGATGGCGCACAACCGGCGTTTTCGGACTTTCGACCATCAGCCGCGAGATCACGTGACGGACGGTTATGGTTCGTAAACGGGTCGATGCTGCAAATGGTCGATCCTGACCGTCTGTACGAGAACCGCACGGCACCTCCAATTCAGATCGAAAAGATCGTCGCCGATCGCAAGAGCTACGCACCGCGGGAAGATCTTCGCCTGCCCTCTCTCACTCGTGATCTTGAAATTGACTACACAGCCCTTAGTTTCGTGGCCCCGCAAAAGGTCCGCTTCCGCTACAAACTGGATGGCCGAGATGCGAACTGGCAGGACCCGCAGGGGCGGCGACAAGCTTTTTATAGTGATCTTCGGCCCGGCAAGTATCGGTTTCGCGTGATCGCCTGCAACAATGATGGCGTTTGGAATGAGGTCGGAGCCTCGCTGAGCTTCACGCTGCTCCCAGCTTTTTACCAGACAAACTGGTTCCTTCTCATCTGCCTGGCGGCATTCGGGGGCGTTGTCTGGGCGGCGTATCAGCAGCACGTTCGCCAGTTAGCGGCTCGACTGGATTCGCAATTTGAGGAGCGGCTGGCGGAACGAACTCGAATCGCGCAGGAACTGCACGATACGCTGCTGCAGGGATTTCTTAGCGCTACCATGCAACTTCATGTCGCGAATGATCAGTTACCGGAGGACTGGCCGGCAAAACCCATCATCGGCCGTGTTCTCGAACTGATGGCACGTGTGATTGATGATGGCCGGAAGGCAGTTCGCGGGCTGCGCTCGTCTGCGGACGAGTCCGATGATCTCCAACAGGCATTTTCGCGGACTCACCAAGAGTTCTTTCTCCAGCAGTCCACCGATTTCCGCGTGATTGTCGAGGGTCAAGTGCGGCCATTGCATCCGGTCATTCGCGACGAGGTCTATCGCATAGGTCACGAGGCTTTGGCGAATGCATTTCGACATTCGCGGGCTAGCTGCGTCGAAGTTGAAATGGAGTACGCGGAAGACCAGTTGCGGGTTCTGGTCCGCGACAATGGCTGCGGCATTGACCCGCAGGTATTGCGCGCGGGACGCGAAGGACACTGGGGATTGTCAGGAATGCGCGAGCGGGCGGAGAGGATTGGCGCGAAGGTCAAAGTTTGGAGCCGTCCGGCAGGTGGAACAGAAGTTGAGCTGTCAGTACCGGGCCACGTGGCTTTTCGGCATTACGCTTCGGGTCGAGGGCCACGATGGTTCAGTCGATCGCATTCCCATGATGTTAAGAACAGGGAAGCGAGCGAGAAAAATGAGTGACACAGCCTGTTTCTAGTGTTCTACGTAGGGGACCATCCGGGCTCGCCATCCTGGGAAGCATAATTCCACGAAGGTCCGTTCCTTCCACACGGGTGACTCCAGCCGTCTTTCTCGATGTCGCGGACGCTGCCCAGCTACCACCAAGGAGGTATCGGCTTCCCAACCTTTTGAGGTAGCAAAGAAACACTGCATCTCGTGATGCTTTCCCGTCCATAATCCGGCAACCTAGCCTTGTCATGCGTAAAGAGTCCCGCACGTGCTTGTGGTACAGCCGATGGAAATCGCATCCACGTTTCAAAAAACCAAGACTTCTGAAACTTAAGGAGAAGAGACGATGCCCACGATAAGCGCAAAGGATGGAACCACGATTTTCTACAAGGATTGGGGAAAAGGACAGCCCATCGTGTTCAGTCACGGGTGGCCTTTGAGCGCCGACGATTGGGACGGGCAGATGTTGTTCTTCGGCCAGCGTGGTTATCGAGTTATCGCGCATGACCGGCGAGGTCACGGTCGCTCCACGCAAACCTGGGATGGCAACGAGATGGACACATACGCTGATGATCTCGCGACTCTCACCGAAAAGCTCGACCTGAAGAACGCAATCCATGTTGGCCATTCCACGGGCGGCGGAGAAGTTGCGCGTTACATTGGACGCCATGGCTCAAAACGTGTCGCCATGGCAGTGCTTATCAGCTCGGTGCCACCGCTGATGGTGAAGACGGAAAAAAATCCTGCGGGCGCGCCTCTCTCGGTCTTTGACGGCCTGCGGGAAGCGTACGTGCAAAATCGGCCCCAGTTTTACCGGGACATTACCCTCCCGTTCTACGGCTACAACCGGCCCGGCGCCAAGATTTCCGAGGGCATCCGCGAGCACTGGTGGCTCCAGGGAATGATGGGAGGAATGAAGGCTCACTATGACTGCATCAAAGCCTTCTCGGAGACGGATTTTACCGAGGACCTCAAAAAGTTCGATGTACCCACGCTCGTCATGCATGGTGATGACGATCAGATCGTGCCAATCGCGGCGGCAGGTTTGATGTCCGCGAAGATTGTGAAGGGCGCCACGCTGAAGGTGTATCCGGGTTTTCCGCACGGGATGCCCACAACCAACGCCGATCAGATCAATGCGGATCTGCTTGCGTTCTTACAGCAAAGTAAGCAGGCGGCCGCATAGTTTGTTGCTATGGGATCGTCAACGCCAGAAAAGGGGAGTCATGTTTCGACCCAAAAAAACAATGATCGCGGACTTCCGCGCTGACTACGCGACCCGTGCTGACTTCTGCGAGGTGCTTGAACGGGACGTGCAGCCCCTGTATCTGCTGGCTTTCCTGTTGACAGGAAATCACGAAAAGGCCGAGCAGTGTTTTGCCATGACCGTCGAGGAAGCGCAGAAGGAACAGACCGTGTTCAAGGACTGGACGCGATACTGGATCAAGCGCAGCCTGGTCAAGAATGCGGTTCGCATGGTATCGCCCACTTCCGGCAAGAGTAGCGAAACACGCGATCTCTGGACCCTGGGCCAACATGATGGAAGCACAGGGGACGAAATCAACGCTGTGACGCAGTTTCCCCCGCTGGAGCGCTTCGTGTTTGTCCTTTCAATCCTGGAGCGCTACTCCCATTGGGAGTGCTCCGTGCTGCTGGCCTGCAGCACGAGGAAGGTAGCCCAGATCCAAACCCAAGCCTTACGCCGACTTTCGGGGGCCGCGTTCCTTCCGCGAGTTGAGGCGCGATCATCAGATTTTGTAGAGATCTCAGCGTAAGACTCTGCAAGAGTATCGCAAGAGCCGACAGATTTAGGTGCCATGGTCTTGAAAGGAGCCAATCATGATTCTCGGCATGTCCACCGCAACATACACTTTTCTGCACGTTTTAATCAGCTTGATAGGAATCGGCTCGGGGTTGCTCGTCATGGTGGGGTTCCTCAGCGGGAAGCGCCTCGACGGCCTGACCGCAGTATTTTTGGCCACAACGGCGTTGACCAGCGTCTCCGGCTTCGGTTTTCCCTTTGATCACCTTCTGCCTTCACACATTCTCGGAATCATCTCGCTCGTTGTGCTGGCGGTCACGATTCCGGCACGCTACGTCTTTCATCTCGCTGGCGCATGGAGAGGAACCTATGTGGTCGGGGCTGCTATTGCGCTCTACCTCAATGTCTTCGTTTTGGTCGCACAGCTATTCATGAAAGTGCCGGCGCTCAAAGCGCTTGCTCCGACAGGGAAAGAGCCGCCATTCCTGGTCGCCCAGCTTACTGTGATGGTGGCTTTTGTTGTGCTTACGATCCTCGCGGCGAAGAGGTTCCACCTCCAGCAGGCAAGTGTGACTTGATTGGCGATCGGGGCTGGTGCGCGATGTGGCGGGAGCAACCTGGTATCGGAATTGTTAGATCATCGTCTTGACAATAGTCGTTATAACGTATAATATCGACCATTGATGACGAAACTGGTCGGGTCTGGCAAAGGCAAGGGAAGCGTCGGCTCTCCCGAAGAGACGGCGTTCCTGGATTTGCTGCGTACCACTGATATGTTGTCCCGGGGACTGGCGCAGGTTCTCAAGACGGAGGCTCTGTCTTCGACGCAGTACAACGTGCTAAGAATCCTTCGCGGCTCGCAGGAAGGATTGCCCTGTGGGGAAGTCGCGAACCGAATGATTACCCGGGACCCGGACGTTACCCGGCTGCTCGACCGGCTGGAGAAGCGCGCACTGATCTCGCGATCCCGCGAGATCAAGGATCGGCGAACCGTGATGGCTCGGATCACAACGGAAGGTCTGAAGGTTCTGGCGCGATTGGATGAACCGGTGCAGGCCGCCCATCGGAGGCAATTGGGCCACCTGGGAAGAGAAAGACTGCGGGCGCTGACCGAACTTCTGCAGGTTTCGCGTAGCCAAGTGGAATGATTTATTCGGTTTGATAGTTGTTGCAACGATTGTCGGTATAACGCATCAAATGAATAGATCCAGATTAAGGAGACTACGATGAGCACTCCCGCTACTCTCGAAACCGTCACTACCACCACCACCACCTGGAACATCGACCCGGTCCACTCCGTGGCTGAGTTCAAGGTAAAACACATGATGATTTCCAACGTGAAGGGACAATTCACGCGTCTCAGCGGCACCCTGTCTCTGGACGAGACCGATGTCACGAATTCGCGTGTTGAGGCCTCGATCGAAGCAGCTTCCATCACCACGCGTGATGACCAGCGCGATGGGCATCTGAAGAGCGCTGACTTCTTCGATGTTGAGAAGTTTCCGACGCTGTCATTCAAGTCTACGCACATAACCCGAAAAGGCGATGAGGAAGTGGCCGTAACCGGAGACCTGACCATCCACGGCGTTACGCGCAGTGTGGTGTTCAATGTTGAAGGGCCGACCGTGCCGGCCAAAGATCCCTGGGGGAACACTCGTAGGGGTTTGTCGGCAACAACCAAGATCAACCGGCGAGACTTCGGCCTGACCTGGAACTCAGCGCTCGAAACCGGCGGTATTCTCGTCGGCGACGAAGTCACCATCACTCTGGATGTCCAGTTCATAAAGGCGCAAGCCTAAACGATTCGCCGCGCGCACCGAACCCGGGGCAGGCGGCGCAGAACAAAGAGAGGAGGAGTCATGTCACTCCGCCCAGTAAAACAAATTATTCAAACGAAGCCAACGATCGAAGGCGCTGGCGTCAAGCTGCAACGAGCCTTCGGTTTCGGCAAGACCAAGGATTTCGATCCCTTCCTGCTGCTGGATGATTTTCGTAATGAGCATCCGGAAGACTACGTTAAGGGATTTCCCTGGCATCCGCATCGCGGCATCGAGACCATCACTTATGTGCTTGCCGGCTCGGTCGAGCATGGAGATAGCCTGGGCAACAAAGGCAAAATGACCGCCGGCGACGTGCAGTGGATGACGGCGGGCAGTGGGATTCTCCATCAGGAGATGCCCAAGGGTGATCAGCAGGGGCGCATGCATGGTTTCCAGTTATGGTCGAATCTGCCCGCGTCCCTTAAGATGACCGATCCGCGCTATCAGGACATTCCGTCGAGCGCGATCCCCGAAGTTACAGATGACGACGGCACGCGGGTGCGGGTTATCTGTGGCGAGTTCTGGGGTAAGAGAGGACCGGTGGAAGGTGTGGCCTCTGATCCGAATTACCTCGACATTTCGGTTGCCCCCGGCCAGCGGAAGCGGCTCAAAGTCGAGACCACGCGGAATGCCTTTGCCTACGTTTTCGCTGGCTCGGGCACGTTTCGCGATGCTTCGGACCCTCGCGCGGTGCTGACCGAACAGGCTGCGAGCCCCAATGCGCCAGCCAAGTACGACGTTAGCAATCACTCGCTGGTGTTGTTCGATCGTGGAGACGAGTTGACGGTGCAGGCCGGGCCTGAAGGAATTCGCTTCCTGCTGGTTTCCGGCAAGCCAATCGAGGAACCCGTGGCTTGGTATGGACCGATCGTCATGAACACCCAGGAGCAACTGCGCCAGGCGGTAGACGAACTACAGAACGGAAGCTTCATCAAGCACCGGTAAACGAACTCCGAGTTTTGGGACGAAGTTTTGTGGCGGGCGAAATCTGGATGGAGGTGCGATGAAAAGAATTTCGGCTTATTGCTCTTTTGTCGCAATTTTGACCGTGTTGTCAGTTCCTTGCCTGATCCAGAGCAGTCTGGCTCAAGCCCAGACGACCACCGCCGCGAGGCAAGCAAAACCGACTGAGATCCAAATTTCGAACGCACTGATTCCAACCCGCGTTTTGGTTCAAAGCCCTTCCGAGACGGACACGGACTTACAGATCATTTGTCTGTTCGAGTCCGTCCCGGAAAACACCCTTCATGGATCGCTGATCGAGACCAACGAAAAGCTGAAAGGCCTGCTCGATAAAATCCGTAGCTCAACCTTATTTCGTGGAGAACTCGGCGAAACGGTCCTGATCGTTCCCCCGGCGGGGAATCTGGCCGCGAGGAATCTGTTGATCATCGGCCTCGGAGATTCTCAAACATTTACACCGCAACGACTGGAACTTGTGGGATCGATCGCCTATACCGAGTCCACTCGTCTGAGAGTGGCGCACCCTTTCTTCGCTCCAACGGTCCTCGACGGCGGCGTGAGCAAGTACGCCACTGGCCAGCAGTCGGAAGAATTTATTAGCGGCTTCCTGCGCGCCGCGCGCACAGAGAAACTTCTTCAGGAGGCCGGCGCTGACAAGAGACCAATCATTCAGGATCTCACCTATCTTGCCGGCCCGACCCATGCAGCCGACACTCAAAAGGGAATTGAAAGAGCTCTTGCGGCTGCAGGCCGGTAGGCTTGTCATGACCTCCGGAGCTGAGATCTCAGAACTCGTCCACGTTTAACTTGGCTGGATCCGCCACTTGCGCAGCAATCTCCGAATTGAGCTTCATCCTGATATCATCGCGGAGCAAACGGAGCAACCATGCGCAACCTGATTTTCTTTCTCCTTTTTCTGCCGCTATCAAACCCCATCGTGTCAGCTCAACAGTTCGATCTCGTGCTCGAAGGCGGCAGGGTCATGGATCCCGAAACCGGGATGGATGCCGTGCGCAACGTAGGCATCCGCGACGGTAGAATTGTCCGCATCTCCTCCGAAGCGTTAAGCGGACGTCGGGTCGTCCATGCCGCCGGGCTGGTGGTTGCCCCGGGATTCATCGATCTGCACCAGCACGCCCAGGATCTCGAGAGCCAGCGCGCCAAGGCGCTTGATGGTGTCACTACTGCGCTGGAGTTGGAAATCGGTGCGCCCGACGTCGCTCAGTTTTTGAAAGCGAAAGAAGGCCACTCATTGATTCACTACGGTACCTCGGCCAGCCATGTCGCGGCGCGAGCTCTGGTGTTCGGAGCCCCACTGCCGCCCGGAGAAATCCTGCCCAAGAGCGGAGCCGCAACCGATAAGCCTGCCACTCCCGAACAAATCGAAGCCATACGTAATCGCCTGCGTGAAGAGCTGGACGCTGGCGGGTTGGCCGTAGGCATGGGCATTCAGTACACACCGGGAGCAACTCGGCTGGAAGTGATTGACATGTTCCGTCTCGCCGCCGGGCGGGGATTGCCGGTATACACGCACATGCGCAGTGCCGGCCGCGTCGAGCCCGGTTCGGCCATTGAGGCGACCAGCGAGGTCATCGGAGCAGCTGCTGTCACGGGTGCTTCGCTGCACATTGTGCACATCAACAGCACTTGTGCGCGCGACGCGATGGAGTGTCTCGCCATGGTCGAAGGCGCGCGCGCTCGCGGCCTGGATGTCACTACCGAGGCTTACCCTTACACCGCGGGCATGACCTCAATCAACTCGGCGCTGTTCAATCCTGGCTGGCAGGAGAAGTTCGGCATTAGCTATGGCGACCTTGTGCTTCCAGACACTGGGGAACACCTCACCAAGGAGCGCTTTGAGGAGTTGCACAATTCCAGCACCACGCACCTGGTATTGGTTTTCTCCAATACACAGGAAATGGTGGACAAAGTGATTCCTCATCCCCTGGTAATGATCGCCAGCGACGGTGAGAAAGGGCATCCCCGCAATGCCGGAACCTATTCGCGCGTGTTGGCGCAATATGTCCGCGAAAAGGGAACCATCACGTTGATGGATGCTCTCCGCAAGATGAGTTTAATGCCGGCGGAGATGCTGGAGCGTTCTATTCCCGCGGCACGGCGAAAAGGCAGATTGCAGGAGGGTGCCGACGCCGACGTCGTTGTGTTCGATGCTGCAACCATCAGCGACCGCTCTACTTTCGAGAAGCCGATGGAACCGAGCGTGGGCGTGCGCTATTTGGTGGTCGGAGGAACCTTAGTCGTCGACGAAGGCAAGATCGTGCCGGACGTTTTCCCGGGCCGTCCGCTGCTGGGGTCGAGCAAGCTCTCAGCACCGCACGACTAGCTACTGCGTAAGCGAGATATCTTTTCGCAACCTCAATCCTTGAGACCTTTCACCTTGCCTCGCAAGACAGTGATGGAGGCCTTTGGTAGGGGGAACGCCGTTTCCGGACCTGCTGCCAGAGTAGTCGCGATGGGAGGATGATCGGGATCAGCATGGCTGTTCGGGCCATCGTCAATCCAGACATACTGTTCGCTTCCGAAGGTCACGAAGGCGACCGAGCCGGAAAATTTCGCATCCTGTCTTTTCTGCGAATCCTCGAATTGCACGCGCACAGTATGCGGATTGCTCTGGTCGCGATTCACCAGCATCAAAGACCAGTTCCCGTCGGGCCGATGCACCGCATACGACGTAACGAGCACGTTGCCTTCAGCGTCCCTGATATCAGTGGAGGAAGGGAACATCTGATGTACACCAGAGCGATGCTGCACCCACTCTAAGTTAATCATGCGAGCCGCGAAGTAGGGCGATGTGTATCCCTTGATGTCGTAGTTTTCGTCAGATACAAAATTTGACCACGACGACCAGCCGAGGCAAGTGTTCTGAATACCCTGCGGCTGAATCGGCGAGTGATAGAAAGCTGCGCCTCCACCCTCGAAGAAGGAGCCAACGTTGTCCGCGAGCCACAGGGCGGCGAAGATCGTGGTCATGGGGCCGGTGAGCTCGTTGGCTAGATGATTCTCAGTGACCATAAGCGGCACATCTTTTGGAACTCCATCATCTCTCCACACTTGCAGGATATGCTTCATCAACTGTGGCTCGGTGTACAGAGTTTTCCAGGTGATAGTGCAAGGCTCGAACGGATAGTGCTCGAACGAGACGAACGCCAGGTCGGACATGCGGCCATGCGTCTTCAAATAATCTACGAAGCGGCCCATCCATGAGGTTCGTCCCTGCGCGTCCGGCCACACTCGAATATCTTCGTTGACTCCTTCGAAGACCGGCCCTCCCAGCTTGAGGTTAGGATCGACTTTGTGGATGGCAGCGGCCCACTGAATGTACAGGGCTGCGTAATCTTCCGGCATCGCATGTTTGCCATCGGGTTCTTCGCCCATTTCGATGTATCCGATGCGGTAACCACGCTTCTCAATGTAGGCGATCTGTGCGGCAGCGTCGTCCGGCGTTCCATAGAGCAAGGTAACGGGAATCATTGCGGGGAGATTATTTGTAAGTCCACTGGTGAAGAACAGGTCGAAGCCACTGTGCTGGTAGCCGCCGGTAGCATTTACGTCAGCGGAGGAATGCCAGGGATCAATCGATGACGTGCAATAGGTGGTTGGCTTATCGCCAAAATTCTTCTGAACTTCGGCGAAAGCGCCGCCGGAATCGATCGCACCCACGCGAATTTCCTGAATGGCGTAACCGAGGCAGTTGCGGACGTCGCTCGATCCATGCAGATCGCAAGTATTGGAAGATTCCGTCATCAAGATGCGCACGTACCGAGTGTTGATCGGACCATCGGCGAGTTTCAGATTTGCGGTTCCCCCTTGAGTATTCTTGACTGAGCCGGCGGAAAAGGTTTTCCATTCGCCCAGCGGGCCTTCATCAAAATCGAGCGCGCGACTTCCTACCCAATACTCCACTTCGTATGTGGTGGCATACGGATTTGCCCAGGCGATGCGAATCGCATTGACAGGCTTTTCAGCCTGCAAATCCACTACCACCCATTGCGGGTGCATTGCGTCGGTCTCCCCTGTGAACTTGCTGGTGAGATACGGATTGCTCTTCCAATAGGCGAGATTGGGACCTTGCAACGGGCGGTCGCCACTAGTGGAGAAACCGCGGTGCGGCAACGCGTAGGAAAGGATGTAACGAATTGGTTCCTTGAGATCAGTGCTGCCGGTAAAGTACCCACTCTTGTGCGCCGGATCGCTCCAGGTTCCATTCTCATTCCAGTGCCAGGCTGCCATGCGCAGCTCGGAATTATTGCGGTAAGTAATTGGTCCCCATCCCGCCGAAAGCGATTCCTGAATGATGTGTGGGGTATAAACCTTGTCGATGTCGGCATGAGACAAGACATCAATCGAACTGCCAAGAGCACTGTCGGGATCGAAGGAGTTGATGACATGTCCCGGAGTCGCATCAACATGAACGGTCACGGCTTGCGATTCGGGGTCGGATACCGATTGGGCAGTCGCGGCTGCGCCGTGCAGGAGAAGCGCAACAACTGCGATAGCAACGGCAGATCGGCTTCGCAGTTGGCTGGCATCCCGGGACTGAACTGCCAATTGTCGCGAAGGATCTACCGCCAGCCAAGTCACCGCACCAACGATGCACAATCCAGAAGCCACCAGAAACGAGGTTGTCCAACCGAACCGAGTGGCGATCCAGGGAGTCAAAGTAGCCGTGAGCGCCGCTCCGAGTTGGTTGCCCATATTCATAAAGCCCGACACTGATCCCGAGGACGCACCAGCAATATCGGCCGTTACGGACCAGAAAGAACTCTGAGACAAATACAGCGCACCCGCTCCGCCTGCAAGTACCACGCTAGCCAGTCGAGCGCTTTGGACGTGGGAGCCGAACGCGATAAATATTCCTGCCGCGGCGATTGCGAATGCTGCAAGACCGCAGCGTCCCACGCGCGGTCCCCGCCATTTCGTAAGACGATCGTTGATGGCTCCTCCCAGCAGGCAGCACACCAACATGGCTAGAAAGGGCAACATGGTATAAAAGGCGCTGGCCTTCAAGTCCAGGCCGCGTACTTTTGCGAGATAGCGGTAGAACCAGCTAAAGAAAATCCACGCGACATAGCCGTAGCAGAAATAGCTGATCGTAACGGCCCAGACCTCTTTGCTCCGCATGACGCGTCCCCAGGGCACGAGCGCTTTCCCGTCACGGTTTGGTTGCGATTGCGTCAGGCCGGCGCGAATCAAATTCAACTCCGAGGTAGACACGCTTGCATGCTCCTCGGGAGTGTCTCGGGCATTGAGGAACCAGACCGCTCCTGCGCCGAATCCGACGATAGAGCAAACCCAGAACGATGACCGCCAGCCGTAATGAACCATGATGTAAGTAATAATCAACGGTGTAAGGCCGGCACCCGCTCCTACCCCGGCAAAGATCCAGCCGTTCGCGATGCCGCGTTCCGTCATCGGAATCCAGCGCGCGATGAACTGATTGGCGGAGGGGTAGATGACGGCTTCTCCGGCGCCCAGAAGAAAGCGGACCGCAACAAAAACTACGACCGCGCCTGCAATCTTCGCAGGGACCAGTGCAGTCAAGGCAGTGAAGACTCCCCACCACACCACACCCCCAGTCAGCACGCGGCGAGGCCCGTAACGGTCCGCAAGCCTACCCCCCACAGTTTGGAAGAGTGCGTAACCGACCAGCATAGCGCTGAACACCTTGCCGAGTTGCACGTCGCTGAGATGATAGGCCTCGGCAATGGAGCCGCCGGCAATGGAAATGTTTACCCGGTCGAGATAAGAAACCGCACTAAGAACGAACAGCCAGAAGACCAGAAACCATCGCACATGGCTCGTGGTGGCACTGGCCGTAGCGGACATCGGCTACGCCGCGTGTTCGCGCAGAAGGCGCGAAAGCTGCTCGGCAACTATTTTGTCTTCGCCAGGTTGCAGCATGAACGAGTTCATAGCCAACCCTGGCCGTCCTTCGCCGGCTCCTATCACAATGCTCGGCTTCGAACTTCGCAGCAGCTTTGAAGCCTGTTCAGGCACTAATGAAATGCGAGCCGTGTCCCACGTGATGCTCATGTGCGGCACGTGATTCGCAATGTCGGGCACGAAGAACGACGTGTTCACTCCAGGAACTTTGGTGATTTCGTTCGAAATCAACTCCAGGCGAGCCTGCCATTCTCTGGCTAGAGCGTCATGGTCCTCCGCGAGAAAAAGTTCGAGCGCCTTGACCATGCCAACGATTTCTTCTTTCCCCACTTTTTGGCTGCGGCCCAATGTATCTTCGTGCGGACTGTTGTTGAGCAGTGCATTCGCTATCATCTCGCTGCGGCCGATCAACATGCCGGCGCACTGTGGCCCGCGAATCGCTTTTCCCCCGCTGAAGGTCACCAAGTCATAACCCATCCTGGTGTAGTCCCAGAGATGGGACACCGGTGGCGTATCGGCTGCGGCGTCGTTCATGCAGGGAATGTTGTACTGCTTCGCCAGCCTGACCCACTCGTCCACCTTGATCTGCCCCGCGGCATTGGCGAAATTGGAGAAGTGCATCATCGCCGTGCGGTCATTGATCCCCCCTCGCAATTGATCAACCGTTTCGATCTCGATGAGCTTGATCCCCGTGGATCGAAGCTGGTGATCAAACGGATTACGATGCGACTTCTGGATGATCACCTCGGACTTCATGCCGGTCAGGTCCGGCAGTTGGCGAATCAAGGCCTCGTTGCCGCCAGTCAGAATCCCAGCCAGTCCTGACTGAATCGCCGCCGCCGCACCCGAGGTCACCAACGCAGTATAACCATCCGGTAACTTCAGCATCTCAGCGATACGTTTTCCGGCGGCTACTTCCAACTCCGGGATGCTGACAAAGTGGCGTCCGGCCATCGTCATCACGGCCTCAAGTTCTGGATGGGGAAGGGAACCGCCCAGCATGGTCATGGTTCCCTCGCAGTTGATCACTGTTGTAACTCCAAGTTCTTCGTAGGGATTTCCGGTCTGCCCAAAGCCACTCACCCGCGCGCTTGCGCCCGCTGTAGGCCGATTCCAGGAGAATAATTTACGCGGCGCTAGAATCGAGCCTGCAACCACTCCCAGGCTGCTGAGAAAACTGCGCCGATTCCATCTTGAGTTCAGACGCATGAACGAGGCTCCTTTGCCGCTCACTTACGAGCGACGGCTGCAATGCAATTGATTTCTACGAGTGAATCTCCTGGTAAGGCAGCTACTGCGACGGTGGTACGCGATGGGCCGCCATGAGGAAAATATGTTGCAAAAACTTTGTGCATTCCGTCCCAGTGCTCAATCTTTACCAGGAAGACATTCGCTTGAAGAATGGTGTCCATGTCTCCGCCGCCGATTTCCACGTGCTTCTTGATCTTATCCATGACCATGCTGGTGTGGGATTCGATCGTCCACTCTTTGGGATCTCGCGTATCGTGCGCACCCTGTCCCGCAACGTAAATCAATCCATTGTGAACAATCACCGGCATGATGACGTCTTTTTCGGTGCCACGTTTACCATCGCTATTCAGCTTGCGGATTCCGCCCGCGTCCTGTGCCGCGGAACTCTCGGCTAAGGCACGACTAGGCAATGCAGGTGCAGTAAATCCCAAAGCGGAAAGCACGGAAGCTAACCTCATGGCAAAGGTTCTGCGAGTGTAAGTCGAGTTCATATATCCCTCCTTCAAATTTAGCCTTCTAGCCACGCGCACGAATCAAGGCAACGCGAAGCTGAAAACATTACTACCTGCGGCGATCGCCACGTACTGTTTGCCGGCGATTGCATAGCTCATGGGAGACGCGGTCATGTTTTGTCCGGTATTGAAGTGCCAGAGCGGCTTGCCTGTTCGCGCGTCGGCAGCCTCAAAGGAACCAGCATCGTCCCCGAAGAATAACAAGCCGCCGGCCGTGACCATGGTCCCTCCCGAAGAGCGCCCCGCACCCGTTTGCGGATACTTCCAAGCGATTGAATTTGTATCCAGATTGAACGCGATCAGAATCTTTTGCGAGGTCTCGCCGGGAATACGTTTTACACCGGTTGAGTAATAGCCCTGGCCTTCTTGAAAAGCTTGCGGTTTGAAAAAATAGGTCTCGCATTCCTCCAGTGCTATGAAATAAACGGAATGAGTGGTCTCGCTGTACGACGGCGCGAACCAGTTGGTCGCTCCCGAGTAGCCCGGACAAACTCGTGTGCCCCCTTTGGTCGGCTTGATCCCGGTTCGCATCGGCTTGCCCTGCGCATCAATTCCTTTCGCCCAGTTTAGCTTTTCGACAAACGGCGTAGCGGATAGAAACTTTCCGTCGGTGCGATCGAGCACGTAGATATATCCATTCCGGTTTGCCTGTACGAGTAGTTTCCGTGCAGATCCCTGATAAACCGCGTCGATCAGAATCGGAGTTTCAACCGCGTCGTAGTCGAACAAATCGTAGGGCGTGAATTGGAAGTACCATTTCAGTTTCCCGGTATCAGGATCCAGGGCCAGCATACAATCGGTGTAAAGATCATCTCCCGGACGCACGCCGCCCTCGAAGTCAGGCGCGGGATTGCTGCTGCCCCAGTAGATCAGATTGAGTTGTGGATCATAAGTTCCCGGCATCCATGTGGTTCCGCCCCCGTGCAGATATAGCTTTCCGGGCCAGCTTGTAGAACCGAATTCGCCGGGACCCGGGATTGTCCAGAACCGCCAGGCCAGCTTCCCGGTCGACGTGTCGTAAGCCGCAACAAAGCCACGCACGCCGTCATCGCCGCCCGAGGTACCCACCAAAACCTTGTCTTTCACCACGAGCGGCGCGCTGGTTGCGCCGTAATTCTTGTTCCAATTCGCGTAAGCGACGTCCCAGATCAAATTGCCGGAGCGCGCGTCCAGGCAAAGGAGATGCGCGTTGTCCGTTTCCATGTACACGCGGTTATGCCACACCGCGACACCGCGATTGATGTGCCCGGACGCATCGTCGATCAACCCTTCCGAAGTCGGCCACGCATGATGCCACACCGCTCGCCCCGTGCGCGCGTCAAGTGCAGAGGCATCGTTTGCAGCAGTCACGAACATCATTCCGTTTACCACGACTGGCGTAACCTCAAGGCGGCTGGTATTACGCGCATGAAAAACCCATTCCGCGCGCAGTCCCGCAAGATTGCCTGCATTAATTTCAGAAAGCCCGCTGAAACGCCGTCCTGAATAATCTCCGTTATAGGAGACCCAGTTCGCCGCAGGAGGTTGAGCCAGAAGGTCGTTGGAGCGCACATCGACTGCTGCCGAAATAACAGCAGGGGCGTTATCCCCAGCCAGAGCTGCCAGGCAGATGAAAATGATGACGATGAGTATAGCGACCCGCACCTACGAATCCTTCCTTATGCCACCGAGTTGAAAAAAACTCCGTAATCGCTCGCGCGATTTCGCTCAGAGAGGTTTCGCAAGCGGCGACTCCCCGGCGATATTCTTCCCCAATGTGGAACGACTATTAGTCCCTTGGTATCCCAGTTCACGCGAGATTTGCAATCCAGCCGTCTGAATTAGCGGCGCCAGTTGCCGCAGACGCGTGACTGCCATCCGTACCATGGGTGCAGTGATGCTCAGGCTTGCACTCACGCCTCCAGCATGATCCCAGATGGGAGCTGCGACGCATCGAATGTGCAGCTCGTGTTCTTCCAGATCGCAGGCGTAGCCGTTTTTTCGGACGCGATACAGTTCCGCCTTCAACTCCTGGAGGCTTCCCACCGTATTCGGCGTCAGGTGCTTCAATGCCAATTGCGGCAGAACCCTTTCCCGCTCGTCGTCTGGCAGGTAAGCCAACATGACTTTGCCTACGGCCGTGCAATACAACGGAACCGCGGCGCCGATGCGAGAATAAATGCGCAGCTGCTCGGGTGAGTCCAGCTTTTCAACGTAAACCGCGGACAAGCCATGTCGCACCGTCAGATGAATGGTTTCGCGTGTCTGCCGGTTCAATTCCTGAAGATATGGCAAACTCACCTGGCGAATATCGAGTTGTCCCAAAGCTGCCTGACCGATCGCGAAACAGGCAATTCCCAGGTGGTACACGCCATCCCCTCCACAGTTCAAAAAACCGGCACTTTCCAGATTCACCAGGAACCGATGAACGGTACTTACAGGCAGCCGAGAGCGCGCCGCGACTTGCTTTGCAGTGAGTCCATGGGGCGACTCGCTGAAGAGGTGGAGGAGGCGCAATCCACGCTGCAGCGCGGTGATGTTGTAGCTTCGATTGGAGGTGACAGCCATGAGTACCGAACTCAGTTGACAATTCGCAGAGTGAAAGTGCGGATTATCTGATGAAAATCAATTTTATGCAAGCAGATATCTTGTGCAAGCTTATAGTCTGCCAAACTTTTTGACCGCCTCGACGATCGATTTCATCTGCTCGATCACCGCATACATAGAGTGTTCCTTGAAATCCATTTGTTGCGCGAGGGATAGCACTTCCTGAGCCTTGGCCCTGGGAACGACCACAACCCCATCGCTGTCTGCCGCGACAATGTCACCAGCATTCACGGTCACGCCGTCGCAGGTCACAGGAATCTGCGAGCCTCCAAATCGATAATGATGCACAGAGGTCGAAGGCACGATGCCGGTCGCATAGACAGGGAATCCGATCTTGCGCAGATAGGCCACGTCGCGCACTCCTCCGTCGATGACAGCTCCGGCGTAGCCGCGCGCTGCCATGGCCGTACCCATTAATCCGCCCATGCCGGCAATATCCTCGCCATCCTCGACAGTCATCACGTAAACGGAATCGGTTGTTCCCTGATCAATGGCCTCCAACATCCCGTTCAGCGCGGCGGGGTCGGTGTTGCCTTCGTCTTTCTTAAGCAGAACGGTGCGCGCAAAACCGGCAAACTTTGTGGTGAAAATGGGATGCATGCGGTGACTCATATACATGCGTTTGCCAGTCAACTGCTCTAGCGCATCCGATACTGAGGCCACTTCGACCCGTCGAAAGTCCGCAATCAAAGCAGTGTCTGCTCGCGCTCCAGTTGGCTCCGCGACACCCTGTGCCCTCAGCGCTCTGGCTCCGGACAAGACGGTAGCCAAAAAGGCGGCGGATAGGACGCATGTCACGACGGTGTGGGACTTGGCAAAGACACGAAACTTGTTCATTTCGCACTCCTCAATGTATATATGTGCGCGGACTCTAACATGGTTTTTCGCCGCATGGTAGAGCCAATCTTTTATCACGAAAGGAAACGGAAATGAAAATTGCATCCCACACGAAGCCTGCTCGCCTGTTCTTTTATGCTTGCGCCATCGCCCTAACCGTGGGCGTGGCGGGGCAGAGTGCTAAGGGTCAGGAAAAGAAAGCGGTGAATCTTTCCGACGCGCGTGGACTTCCTTTCAGCGACGGGATCGTCGTAGGAAATACTCTGTACATAGCCGGCCAGGAGGGTGCGGATGATTCTGGGAAACTGGCCGCAGGAGGGATTGGTCCCGAGACGACCGCGGCACTTGAGAATATTCAAAAGGTCGTGAAGGCCGCTGGTTTCGAGATGAACGACATTGTCAATGTAACCGTCTATCTGGCCGACATCCATCAATTCCCCGACATGAACAAGGTTTATAAGAGCGTGATGCCTGATCCCAAGCCGGCCCGCGCCACGATTCAGGCAGCGGCCCTGGTCAACAATGCGCGCATTGAGATTTCCGCAATTGCGGTGAAGCAGAAGTGAATTGTTCTTGGCGGTGAGGTTGAAATGTTAAGCTGAACGCTCATTCAAAGGTGCAGTAGGCTTTCAAAATCCGGCGCCAGTTTTCGCCAGATGAAAGTATTAGTGACGAAGTTTCAACAGGAGAACCGTTTCTATGAACCGCAGCATAAAAATCCTGAATAGCTTCGTCGTCGTGGTCACCGTGCTCCTTGCAGCTCGAGCATCAGGCTTTCTGTCTGCACCTCCGGCACCCCAAGAGTTTCGCTTGGACGGCGAATCACCGCAGTTCTGGAATTTGGTGGATCACGCCGCAAAACTCAGCGTGGTGGGCACCGGGTTTGGATTTACGGAAGGTCCAGTGTGGGATGAGGCGGGATTCCTTTATGTAAGCGATGAAACCATCAACAAGATTTACCGGCTTCATCTCGACGGGAGAAAGGAGGAAGTGATTTCGCTCGGCGACCCGGACGGCAATACCTTCGACCGCCAGCGTCGGCTGATTGACTGTGCCAGTGTACTGCGCGCAATCATTGAGGTCACTCCCGACGGGAAGTACGAGATCCTGGCCGACCATTATGACGGCAAGAAATTTAACAGCCCGAATGATGTGATCGTTGGGCCGGATGGAGCGTTGTATTTCACCGATCCGACTCTTGATCTGGTTGCTGGCGAGAAGCAGGAGATCCCGTTTCAGGGCGTCTATCGCTTGGACGCCAACGGAAACGTGCAGTTGCTCACCAAGGATCTAACCCAGCCGAATGGTCTTGCTTTTTCGCCGGATGGCAAACACTTCTACGTCGACGACAGCGAATTAAGAAACATCCGTGTCTACGACGTCACGCCTGACGGATCTCTGCGGAACGGCCGCATCTTCGGCGAGGAACCGGGCGGGAAGGGCGATGGTGTACCTGATGGGATCAAGGTAGACAGGAACGGCGACCTCTTTGTCACCGGACCGAAAGGTATCTGGGTCTGGGACGCCAAAGGCAACCATCTCGGAACAATTGTGATGCCAGAGCAGCCGGCGAATCTGACCTGGGGCGGCAGGGAGTATCGAACTCTCTTCATCACGGCCACGACCTCGGTGTACCGTCTGGAAATGAAGACGCAAGGCTTTGTGCCCTACCTTCGATGAGAGGGTGTTAGTACTCCTGCAATGCACGACAGAAATCAATCAGATGTCATTGATTTACGCCGCTGGCCAGATAGCCGCCATCTACGGCCAGCAGAGTGCCAGTCACAAAGCTCGCGGCATCGGATGCGAGAAAGACCGCTGCTCCAATCAACTCCTCTAGTTCGCCGTAGCGCTTCATCGGAGTGCGGATCAACACTTCTTGTCCCCTGGGCGTCCCTGTCAACAACTTCTCCGTCAGCGGCGTGCGGAAGTATCCCGGCGCAATCGCGTTGACACAGACTCCATGCCGCGCCCATTCGATCGCTAGCGATTTCGTCAACGAAGCCACGCCTGCCTTACTCGCGCAGTACGCCGCCACTTCGTAGAGGGCCAGGAACGAACCCATGGAAGCAATGTTGATGATGCGTCCATAGCCGCGTTCGATCATGTGACGCCCGAAAATCTGGCAAGCCCGTAACGTGCCAGTGAGGTTCGTATCGATGAGGCGATCCCAGTCGGCGTCAGGAAAATCGAGAGTCGGAGCGCGCTGATTGAAACCGGCCGCGTTGATCAGGATATCTACCTTTCCGAGCGTTTTGACAGCTGTCTGCAATACTCCTTCCAACGAGCCGCGGTCGCTCACGTCGCAACCTAGACGGAGCGAGCGCCGACCGAGAGACTCGATTTCATCGGCCGCCGAGTGCACAAGTTCCAGCCGTCGTGCGCTGGGCACGACATCAGCGCCAGCTTCCGCCAAGCCGCGAGCGAGGGTGCGGCCGATTCCTGAGCTGCCCCCGATCACGACTGCGACTTTGCCGTCGAGTTCCAGGTGCTTGTATCCCATAGTTCCTCAAAGTGTATCCGACGTCAGATTCGGCGGACCAGTCCTGCGTTGGTCGCTTGCGTGTTGCGAACCAAGAGTAAGACCAAAATCATGCCGAGGAAAGGCACCAAGCCCGCGATGATTACAATCGGATCGAAGGAATGAGTGCCGGTGGCCTGGCGGGCATCGGAAAAATAGCCAATGAGTTTGAAGGCAACGATCGTTCCGATGCCCGCTCCGGTACCGCTTAGCCCGCTCACCGACGCCACAGATTCGCTGTTATACAGGTCCGATGGCAACACATTCGCCATCGTGGTGAAACCCGCATAGGTAAAAGTTGCGACTGCAAACAGGAGGGCAATCAAGTAAAGGTTGGTCGTGAAGATTGTGGGAATGAGCATAGTCATGCCGATTCCTCCAAAAACAATCAGCGCCTTGCGCGCCGCGCCCAGCGACCATCCCCGCTCGATCAAATGGCCGGATACATAACCACCGAAAAAGCTCCCAAGATCAGCAGCGATGAATGGGATCCATACGGCAATCAATCCGTTCTTGAGGTCGATGCCTTTTGCGACCAGGTAAATCGGAAACCATTCCGTGACGAAGAAGAAAATCGGGTCGGTGCAAGCTTTCGCAATGATCACACCCCACGTCTGCGGAAGTCGCAACAGTTCACTCCACCGGAGCCGCGGTTTGCCTTGCCGGGGGTCATCCGATTCCTGCTTGTCCGCAACCAGCATTTCAAGTTCAGTTGGGCTGATTCGACTGTGCGCTTCCGGCGGAAAATACAGCCATCGCCAAACGATCAGCCAGAGAAATCCAAGAATACCCGGGAGCATGAATGCCGGGCGCCAGCCCCAGCGAAAATAAATCCATAGCACAATGAAAGGAGCAATAGCTCCTCCGATCGAAGAGCCACTATCAAAAAGGGCTGTCGCAAGCGCGCGTTCGCGTTTGGGGAACCACTCGGAGACCGCCTTGGTTGCCGCCGGCCAATTGGCCGATTCCCCCGCGCCTAACAGGAATCGGAAGGTGGCGAAGCTGTAAAAGCTGCTGGCCAGCGACGTCAGCATCGAGACCGCGGAATACCAGATGACCGTGAGAGTCAGACCACGGCGCGTGCCGATGCGATCCATGAGTCTTCCGAAAACTGTCTGCCCGATCGAATAAGCTACCCGGAAGGCGATGGCGAGATTCGCGTAGTCTGAGTTCGTCCAGTGGTACTGGAGCTTCAGGTAAGGAGCGAGAAGCGAGAGAGTTTGCCGGTCAATGTAGTTGATGACCGTGGACGCAAACAGAAGGCCACCGATCCACCAACGCAAAGATGCAATCGGCTTTCTGGCAGTTACCATGCGTGATGATTTGCAAACCAGAGGTTAAGCGCCAACCGCGACCTGAGATTTTTCGTTGAGCGCATTCCGCAGGGCCGGGCCCAGCAGCGAAGCCGAGTGATTGTCGAGATAAACAGTGGCATTCGGATGGGTGCGGAGAATCGACGCCGGCGCCATTGGGCTGATTGCACCCTCAAAGCAAGCCTTCACCGCTTCCGCCTTACGCGGGCCGGGCACGACTGCCAGGATTTCCTTGGCTTTGAGAATCTGTCGAGCTGACATCGAGATGGCCCGCTTCGGCACTTGTGAAATGTCGGCGAACCAGGCTTCGCCCACCTGCTGCTGACGGCAGGCTTCATCAAGGTTGACGATGATATAGGGTTCCTCCGTCTTGAAGTCAGCGGGCGGATCGTTGAACGCGATGTGGCCGTTCTCGCCGATGCCAAGAAATGCAATATCCACGGGCTGAGATGCCAGCTGTTTACCCACCCGGCTCACAATTTCCAACGGATCAGCGGCATCACCGTCGAGCAGATGATAATCAGTGATTCCGGTTTTCTGAACCAGTTGCTCCAACAGCATCTTGCGGAAGCTTCCCGGATGAGTAACCGGCAAGCCGATGTATTCATCCAGATGAAAAGCTTCTACCTTGGACCAGTCGATTCCCGGCGCATTCGTCAGCGCTTCCAGAAATTCCAGCTGTGATGCAGCTGTGGCGGCGATGATCCGAGCATGGCCCCGCTCTGCGATGGCGCGGCGAATGGCTGTCGCGGCCTGTTCTGCAGCCGACTGCCCGAGCTTGACCCGATCTTCGAACACTTTGAGAAGCATGAATCGCGTTCCTCGGGATTGCCGTCTTGGAGTCGGAAAATTATACAAAAGAGCACGGGCGCGAGGATGGAATCATGAACGTCGGTTTCACTACGTGAAAGCCGGCAGTGTCGGAATAGCACCCGAGCAGCGAGTTGATGTATGACTTTCATGCGGGATTACGATCAGATTCTCCGAGGTCTCTGATGCACTCGTCGTTTTCGCAATCGATTCTCTGCAAAATGCTGGGCGCAATTATTCTTGTGGGTGCTGCGCTGGCCTTGCCAACTTCTGGTATGGCGCAAACCGTTGTCGTCGACGCAACCCCCGGCCATATCGTTAACACATTCAGTCCTCTCTATGCGCTGGGTTCAACCGTAGACCGCGTGCCCAGCAACGCCACCGACATGTTCTTTCGGCCCGATCAGGTCAAGCAGGTTCTGTCCGCCGGATGGGGAGTCATTAGTTACCGCCAGAACACCGATTTGTTTGTGCAAGCCTGGCATTGGAATCCCAAGGGAACATGGAGCGATCCCGCCGGCAGGGGATATTTCACCGGCGACGCTATCCCCACAAACGAAATGATCCGCCACTCTTATGGCTATTCCCTTCGTCACCGCGGCTTTACTCGCAACGGCGGAACGGAGTTTGACGGCTTCTCGCGCCTCGATGATGGAGATCCGCAGTCTTATTGGAAGAGCAATCCATATCTCACGAAGGCCTTCACGGGAGAGGACGATTCGCTGCATCCGCAATGGGTTGTAATCGCTCTTGACAAGAAGGAAACCATCGATGCGATTCGCATTGACTGGGCGGAGCCTTACGCCCGGGTCTACGAAGTGCAGTACTGGGCCGGAGACGGCGATGCCATGGACGAGCAAGACAAAGGAGCATGGAAGACCTTCGCGTCAGGAAACGTGACGGATGGAAAAGGGGGCACCGAGACGCTTCATCTCGATTCTTCACCGGTCACCACAAAATACGTGCGTGTATGGATGACCCGCTCGTCGAATATCTGCGATACCCATGGGTCAAGTGATCGCAGAAATTGTGTTGGTTACGCCATCCGCGAGCTTTACCTCGGAACCATCGATGCAAACAACGAATTCAAAGATATCCTGCATCATTCGCCTGATCAGAAGCAGACGCTGACGCTGTGCTCATCGGTTGATCCATGGCACGATGCCTCTGATCTTTATGTGGCGCCAGACCGCATGGAGTCGGGAGATCAGCCGGGCTTCGACCTGTTTTTCAAGAGTGGAATCACGCGCGGCCTGCCTGCCATTGTCCCCGTAGCCATGTTGTACAGCACGCCCGAGGATGCCGCCGCTCAGATGAGCTACATCAAGAAGCGCGGCTATCCCGTGTCATATGTCGAGATGGGCGAGGAACCCGACGGCCAATACATGCTGCCGGAAGACTATGCGACCCTATATTTGCAATTTGCCACTGTTCTACACAACGTCGATCCGAATTTCAAGCTGGGCGGTCCTGTTTTCGAAGGAGTCACCGAGGACATTAAAGCCTGGCCCGATGCGCAAGGCCGGACTTCCTGGCTGGGGCGCTTCCTCGATTATCTGAAGGCTCATGATCGTCTTCAGGATCTCGCTTTCATGTCGTTTGAGCATTATCCCTACGATGGATGCGAGACGCCCTGGGAGAACCTCTATCAGGAACCCGAATTAATCACCCACATCATGAAAGTCTGGCGCGACGACGGTTTGCCTTCCTCGATTCCTTTGCTCGACACCGAAACCAATGATCACGGCGGTGAGGCTGCGGTCGATATCTTCGGTGCTCTTTGGCTGGCCGATTCCTTCGCGGGATTTCTCACTGCAGGCGGCAAGTCCACGCATTATTATCACGATCTATCCTACTCACCACCTCATCCCGCCTGCGCTAATAGCTGGGGAACTTACCATATGTTCATGGTTGACAAGTACTACAAGATCCAGCGGAAGACTTCGCAGTTCTTCGCCGCGCAGCTGCTTACGCAGGAATGGGCAGAACCGAGAGACGCCGAGCACAGGCTCTACGTTGCTTCCAGCGACGTCAAAGACTCTGGCGGACACACACTGGTGACGGCCTATCCTTTGCAACGCCCGGATGGTCAATGGGCCCTGATGCTGATTAACAAGGATCACGATCACCCGCATCAAGTCCGGATCGTATTCCATGACACAAGCAGCAACCGTGACGCGTTCTTTGCCGGGCCCATCGCCATGATCACATTCGGCAAGGCGCAATATCAGTGGCACGCCGCCAGGAAGAAGGGCTATGCCGATCCCGACGGGCCGCCTACGGCGTCGCACCTCTCAGGTGAAGAAAACGCCCTATACGAGTTGCCCGCCGCTTCTGTCACCATTCTTCGTGGCAAAGTATCGTCGTCTGAGAGTTCCCGGGCTCGCTAAATTAAGATTCGCGCCCGGCACCCCCCGGGGGGCATCATCTTTATTTATCACTTAGCATTTATCACTTAACTTGGCCTCTACCCCGAACGGGGTATTCCACGCCCAGCCTAGAGTGGTAGCAAAAAAATACTGTATCTCGTGATGTATTCGTCTCGGTGATCCCGCAGATTGTAGTCTGCCGGGGGGACAGTGTTGGCATCCAAAGGAGACGAGGCTCCGCTATCCAAATGGGATCCGGCGGTGCAGGAGGTAGGTCATGAAACTATGGCAATTGCTTCTATTGGTCGTGGGATTTGTACTGCCGGTGCCGGCGACGGATACTCCGGTCCAAAAGAAGAATGGAATTATCGACGTTCCCAGTAATCACTCTGTGGATGAGACGGTCGCGCGACTCAAGAATATTCTGCAATCGAAGGGGATCACTCTGTTTGTCCTGATTGACCACAGTGGCGAGGCGAAAAAGGTTGGAATGCAAATGCCTCCTACGAAGCTCTTGATCTTCGGCAATCCCAAAGGCGGCACGCCTCTGATGCTGGCTGCTCCCAGCATCGCCATCGACCTCCCTCTGAAGATTCTGGTGTGGGAAGACGGCCAGGGAAGGGTCTGGCTTTCCTACAACAGCACGGAGTACTTACAGCAGCGGCACGGTCTGCCGCAGGATCTGCTGCAAAATATCGCCGTCGTGGGTTCCTTGGCGGCCAAGGCTGGAGAGTAACTCGCTGACGTCACTCCAGACGTCACTTGGATAGCGCGGGGAAAATTCCCTGCGGAAGTTGCCAATCCCTCAGTGACGTCAAGGCAGTTCGACGAAAGGAAATTGTTATGAATGCACTGCCGAAAACGATTGTCGCCCTAGTACCGCCCTTCACCAGAGAAACAGCCATCCTGAAGGTACGCGCCGTCGAAGACAACTGGAATTCACGCGACCCGGAGCGAGTCGCTCGCGGTTACTCATTGGATTGCTATTGGCGCAATCGCTCTGAGTTTCTCCGGGGCAGGGCAGAAGTCATCTCGTTTCTAAAGAGGAAGTGGAGCGAAGAGCTGGAATACCGCCTCATCAAGGAGATCTGGGCCTTCGATGAAACCAGGATTGCCGTCCGGTTCGCGTATGAATCGCACGACAAGTCCGGTCAATGGCACCGTTCGTACGGAAATGAAAACTGGGAGTTCGATGCCTCAGGGCTCTCTAAAATTCGGCATGCCAGCATCAATGATCTTCCCATCAAGGAACACGACCGGCTTTTTCGCTGGCCGTTGGGTCGTCGGCCAGACGAGCATCCGGGATTGACCGAACTGGGCCTGTAGATCCGGAGGGACCGCGGAAACGCCAACGTTCCATGACAGAGACCTCCGAGCGCGTTTTTTCTGTTCTGATCTCCTCGCAAGAGTAACCTAACTCCAACGATCTCCAAGCATCTTGCTCGTCAATCGAGGTTGGCGGTGGTAAGTTTGCTTTGAAGAATCCAGATCTCGCTGAAAGGCCCTAGCACGCTTCGTGCGATCAGGGAAGGGAAGTCCGCAACAGCATCCATTTCAAATGAAGGAAGAAATATATTGGAATCGGGCTCGGTTGCAGACGGCAAAACGCGTCGCGATCAACTTGTTCGTGGGCTTTCACATTTTGTCCATAGCTTGCTGGTGCTTGCCGCTGGACACGCCACTGGTTACGTTATGCAGAAATCTGGCCCGGCCGTATTTCCTGTGGTCGGGACTGTTTCAGTCGTGGGATACATTTGCCCCAACGCCCTGGCCAGCCAACAGCTATGTCGAGGCAATCATTGTCTACCAGGACGGGTCCAGAAGGATCTGGTCGTTTCCGAGAATGGAGCAACTCAGTCTTCGCGAACGCTACTTCAAGGAACGCTACCGTAAATTCGCGGAAAACCTTCAAAATGAGAAGAATGACGCTCTGTGGCCAGATGTCGCTCGTTACATTGCGCGCGCGAACAGCACCCCCGCAAACCCAGCGAAAACCATCATCTTGGTTCAAGAGTCGTCAGCCATAACGCCAGGTGCGAAGGGTCCGTATGGCCCTGAGCCTTGGGATCAGCATGTTCTCTACGGCTATGGCGTGAAGCCCAAGGACTTGCAATGATCATAAAATCCATAACGGCGGCATGGAATCGATTTTTTTTCGCGGAACAATCCCCGACGCCGATTGCGCTGTTTCGCATCGCCTATGGCACAACGGTGATCGCCACCCTTTGCTTGCTGCGCCCAGATTGGCTGGCATGGTATGGGCCACATGCCTGGATTAATTTGCCGACAATGCAAGCTATTGAGCCCGGCCGGCGGCTAAACTTGTTCACGGTTATTCCGCAAACGGATGCCTGGATCAACGGCTTCTTCTGGGCATTCCTGGGCTCGGCGATACTGCTCACGGTCGGATTTCTCACTCGCATTAACAGCGCAATCGTATTTCTGTGTCTTACCTCGATTCAGCAAAGGAACCTGTTCATTACTCACGGTGGCGATACATTCCTGCGCGTGGCTGGCTTCTTCCTTATCTTCGCTCCTGCCGGCGCTGCCTTTTCCGTAGATCGGCTAATCGGAATCTGCCGGGGTAAGGAAGGTAAGTCTCCGAGGACGCGGAGTCCGTGGGCTCAGCGGGTGATCCAGATTCAACTGGCGCTTCTATACTTCGCATCATTTTGCTGGAAGGTGAAGGGCGCGGCTTGGCTTCAGGGAACTGCGCTATTTTACGTCTATCATCTCGATGCCCTTAAGCGATTCCCGGTTCCGGCTTGGCTTCTCCACCCAACGATGCTGAAGATAGGCGACTGGTCGACCATTGCCCTCGAATTCTCGTTGGGCGTCTTAATCTGGGTGAAGGATCTTCGCTATATTCTGCTCGCGCTGGGATTGCTCTTTCATGTGTCTCTGGAATATTCCCTTAACATTCCAATGTTTCAATGGGACATCTTGTCGGCCTATATTCTCTTCGTGGATCCCGCTGACCTCACGCGCGTGTGGGATTGGATCAGCCGCCGCGCATTCGTCAAGAAGAGGAATCCGTTAGCCTCAGTGCAGCTCTAGTGACTCTAAGGATGAGCAGTATGGTGCAGAGGGGGAGGTTTGACGAGCCTATTTCTTAATGAGTCCACGAACTGTATCGCTATATTGCTTTCCACTACTCAATCGGGTGCCGTTGTATAGCTCGAGCTGATAGGTTCCGCTCAGGAAGGGACGAACCGAAGCAATCCGCGATGTATTCACAATCCGGCAGCGGTGAATCCGTAGGAATTTGTCAGGGCTGAGACTGCTTTCCAAATGGGTAAGAGTCTCGGCCATAATGTGCTCCTTCAGGCCGCAGTGGAGAACGACGTAGTTGTTCGCAGATTCGATCCAATCCACTGTGTCCACGGGCACTAAACTAAAACTGTCGCCATTTCGAAACGCGAGCCGTTCGGGCCATTTGCGCTCCTTCGTGTCGAGGAGTACCTGAAGTCGCTGCGCCAGCAATGCCTCCCGCTGTCCGGAGATTCGTTCGCGCGCTCGCCCGATTGCGGCTCGCAGCCTGTCGTCATCAAATGGCTTAAGCAGGTAATCCACAGCGTTGACCTCGAACGCGCTGACCGCATACTCGTCATAGGCCGTAACAAAAATTACAGGAGGCATACGTTCCGGACCTATGCGTCGCACCACGTCGAGCCCGGTACAGTCAGGCATCTGAACATCGAGCAGGACGAGATCCGGGCGCGCGGAAAGAATCGTTTCGATGGCTTGCAAGCCAGATTCGCATTCTCCGATGACTTCGATTCCACCGTTTCCGGAGACTCCTTTGCGAATGCCCTCTCGAATCAGAGGCTCGTCGTCAACGATCAACAGTCGTAGGTTGCTCACTTAGGATGCTCTCCTCCGATGACTGATCCCTTCGGCGATAAGGAATTACGATCCGAACCTCGGTTCCACCCTCGTAAAGATTACGTATTACGAAGTCGTGGTCTCCCGGGAACATTCTGGATAGCCTTTCCTTCGTTGACGTGAGGCCAATGCCCACATTGACTTCCCCCGGTCGGGCGGGAATCCCAACTCCGTTGTCGGCAACCGTAAGCGCTAGTCGGTCGCCTTCGATCATCGCACGCATTGCGATTGTGCCTGTTTGAGATATCCCTCGAAGTCCATGAATAATGGCGTTTTCCACCAGAGGCTGAAGCAGGAAGCTCGGGATCAAAGCACGCTCGGACTCCGGTGCCACATCCATCAGAATTGTGAGCCGATCCCCGAACCTCATCTTTTCCACGGCCAGATAGTCTCGAATCAAGGTCATCTCCTCGCTCACTGTGGTCTCCGACGAGACATTACGGCGAAGCGCCGCACGAAGAAGATCACCCAATCGAGCCAACATTTGACTCGCGAGCTTCGGATCCTGCTGAGCAAGGACAGAAATATTCTGCAAGGTATTGAACAGGAAGTGGGGATTGAGGCGCATTCTCAGGTTTTCCAACTCGGCCTGCCGCAGACTTGCCTCCAACTGCGATTTCTCCAAGGCAAGCTGCGTTGCCTGTCGCGCTTGGCGATGAAATTGAGCGAAGTGCCGGATCGCACAAGCTGCGGACAGGGTGCACCAAAAGGAGAACTCTTCAAAATAGAACTCGACCCCAGGAACGTGCCAGAGGAGGCTGGATAGGGAAACCGGCATCCCAAATGCATGGTTGATCCCAAAATTCACCAGGGCTCCCATTTGCAGGGCAAGGTAAGAAAAGATCAGGCTGGCAAAAACAACAATTCCCAAACTTCGCCTCCATTCATTCCTGGTCAGCGGAAATCGCTCCTCGATCCGGAAAATGTAGGGCGTGAGTACCGCCCAGGGATAGAAGCAGCCAAACCATGAGAGGAAGTCGGGCCATGAACCGTTCGGCCACGCGAAGGGATGGGTAGATTCGAAGTAGTGACGGGCATAGCCCACGATGGTGATTGCCGTCCAACTGAGCCACACCCCCGCAATGAAGTGTGTGGATCTTCTTTCGTTTTGCAAAGTGCGTTCAGCCATACAAGCTCCCCGGAGACCCGCTCGTCGTGTAATTCTGGCTCCCCGGATGGGCATAGCGCAACAAAAAGCGGGCGAACACACATTTTTCTTTGGCGAACGTCTTTTAGTGTGAATTTGGAGTTGTTTTCGACCGAATTACGATGCCGAACCCGCTTGCGGTCGCGCAAAATCGGCCCGAATGATTTTCCCCGTTGTGGTCTGGTGTCTGCCAGAAAAAATCAGCTGTTTACCCATTCTGAATTGCTGTGCAAGTCATGTGCTGGCACATTCGCCCCATGATTACCTTCAAATGCTTAGACCGCTCATCGTTCTTCTCAATCCGGGCCTGCGTGTTTTGTCTAGTCGCTGTCTGCGGCACTTGCTTCTCTGCGAGCGCCGGGAGTGCCGCGCGGGGAGCGGACGCTCAGGCTGTTACGACACAGAAATTCTTCTGTCTTGGAGGATATGATCCCGAAAAATGCCAACAGCACATCGCCGAACTGAAGGCAGTGCTGATTCAATATTCCAAGGGCACACCCGAGCATTGGGGTTGGGTTATCGTGCGTTCCGAAGATTGGCAGTCATTGACTCGAAGCCTTCATCTGGATCGCCAGAGCCCCGCATTTACCGCGTTAGCGGAACGCGAGACATTTCTGGAAGATGCTTTGTTTTTCCTACAGCCGAAACGAAGCGACGAACTGGTACGGAATCTGCAGACTCCCTTCGAGCAACTTCTTTCCACGGCGGTGCGCCACGAACTAGGACACGCCATTTGTCACGGCGGCAACGAGGTAACCGCCAATCGCGTCGCCGAACAGTTGCGAAGCGGGAGACACCCTAATTGCGAGGGGAACATGTCGCTCACGCGGATGGAAGAGTTGTTGTATTTACATGATCGATCATCCAGCTTGCCTGGTTTTGGCCGTCACTAAGTGCCTTTACGAAGGGGACAAAACAAAAGCCTATCCGATCAGCCTCCTACACGCGCGTCAAAGACGCCGGTTTCGACCTCGCCCTGCCGCTTAATCTGTATGAACAAACGATAGTCGCCGGGTTGGGGAAAAGCATAGGGAAACGAAACCTCGTCGGTAAGTGCATGCATCGAGCTGTGCTGCATGGGCATTCCGAAATCCCTCTGTGCAACCATGAGCGATGCCATCGGCACCGAACCGGCCGGATGGATATGTGCGAATACAGAAAAATCCGATCTGACGAGTTCTGCATGACCTGCCATGCCCATGTAGGGTTCAAGGTCGTACACAGGCTTATGCTGGGCATCTTCCATGTGGAAGCGTAACCAGGTAATCTGGCCAGCTTTTAAAGCTGTGCCATCCTGTTGCCAAATCATGCGGCCACCATCCGCCAGTGCTGAAACACTTGTTGTACGGCCGAAGGGTTCACACTCCGAAGCGTCCACGCCGGAATCGTCGCCGGAAAATGGTTGCCCTTTCACAGCGGGCAGGTCGATTTCGCTGACCATCGTTTCCGAGAATCCGGTGCCGCGAACAATGTCGGCGAAAATCTTGTATTTCCCCGAGGGAATCGCTGGCAGCTTCAGGGCGAAAGATCCGTCGTCTGTTTGCTCTGGATGTAAGTGATAGAAGTGGTCCATCGCTGGGGCCCGTACAAGGAATGCGTGCATCAGGTGTCCGTGATCTGGAATCAAGGTCATCGACCATTGATCTTTGCGGGTCTTGTGCCAGAAGTCTTCATCCATTTTCAGTGTTAGCCGGTCAGTTCCGTCGAAAGAAACGCGGAGCGGTGGAGCGCTGTAGAGCATGTTGTGCTTCAGGTCCGCGGCTTGGGCGCTCCACCACCAGTTTCCCAGCGCCAGCATGATCACAACGAGCACTCCGGCAACGGCCATCGCGATTCGTCCGAGACGCCTGTTCTGCGGCGAAGGGATGGCCGTGGGCGCGAGCCCGCCTTCACGCGCCGCCGCGCCGGCGATCGAAATAATTCCTACCCCGAGAGCCACCATCAGTGCAAATAACAGAGTGCCAAGCGCTTTTTGCATCGGCAATATTCTTCGCGCATACGCAGGGACAGGTACTGCGAGTTTGCCGATCCCTTGCGGCCCGGAAGCTTCGACGCGAATCTCCCACGAGCCCGATTCCATCAGCCAGACTTTACCGTTGAACCATTGCGGATCAACTGCGGGTTGCATCAAGTCGGGGGTTGGAGGCAGACCTTGATCTTTGCCATTTACATAAACTGGCGTGATGCTGACTCTGTTTACAGTGCCGGATGTGACGCGAACCTGCACCTCGGCTACGCCGGGAACCATCGCCGGCGGATTCACCGTGACTAATAAGTGATACGGACCCGCGTCGCCCTCGAAATACACATTCGGGCTTCCCACGTGTCCAACAGCAGACGAGGTAAACAGTAGGATAAGAACAGCCAGTCTGCACGCCCGCATACGATCCTCCTATTAAGATGGGTGCTAGGCGAGGCGATTCGCTAACGGCGAATGCGCCGCATCCAATCGCCCCAGAGCATGCCGATTCGCGCGGAAAGTATGGTCGCAGCCAGCGCGATGAGCATGCCTACCCAGAATTCAACTCGCGTCTTTTCGTAAGACTGCAACTCCCATGCCAGGTGATACTGAGACGGCGGAAAGTTATAGCCGAATTCATTCATCGTGAATACCCAGTTGCGCGCATAGGGGGACATCATGAAGTAGGCGAATGGCCAGTTCACGGCCAAAGTCCCGACCATGAAAGCGACGCCGCCCACTGTTGCCTTCCATGTGTCGCCTCGACTGGAAAAGCGGTCCAGAACAAGATCCAATGCAATTGCTCCGGGAAGCAGCAGCACAGGAAATCCAAGCGGTACCATGTGCGTGATTGGCGTGAATACCGGCCCAAGCTTCGCGTGTGCCGGGAACAAGGGAAATATCCAATTGCCGGCGAGCCATAAGCCGGTGTAGATTGACGCCACGGTAGTCGCTGCCCAACGACGTCTTGAAGTTCGACCAATTCCAACCAGCACTACCGGTGCGACCATCCCCAGCACTCGATAGTAGATAGCGCTGTGCATCAGAGTTTGGTCCCCGATGTACTCGTAACCCAGCATCAGCAGCAGACAGAGCAGCAGGGAGCCGCTATACAACAAAAGCCGGCTAAACTGCTCACGACTTTCTCCGAAGGACAAATTCATCTGGCCGGTCGTCAGGATCAAGCCACCCACGCCCATGACGAAAATTCCTACCAGCAGCACCACATGTGGTGGGCTAAGGATGGTCACGTCCAGGCCGTAGGATTGATGCCACCAGTTGTCGAAGGGAGCGGAGGTGAGCATGCAAAAGCCGCCCCACGCTGCTATGAATGCGCCAAGCGGCCCGTGCAGGCCCCAAATCTTCACCGACTTCTCTTTGCTTGCGGCGTCACCCGCGAAAGTGGTGCGCAAAATGAGGTAGGCGCAGGACAGGCCCGTAAGTACAGCTCCAAACTGGATGGCCATGTGCGCGGGTGTCCAAAATGTGTCCCGACCGATTCCGATATGCCAGGAAATATCCCAGTAAAGGCCAACTGTGGTTGACGTCACGGCGAGAGCCGCCGACCAGACATACCAGGGAACTGCACTGACCTGGATCGACGGCAAGTGCCTTTCTACAACGGAGGGAGGTACTGCTATTCGCGCGGTCGCTGTCATGAAATCACCTCTTGACGACTATAGGCACGGCCCTGGAACCTGAGCGGCCTTGATCTCAAGCAAGACTCGAGATCCCACTTCCTGCAGACTAACCCGCCGAGGGGCGCTGTTTATGGCAACTCCGCGGGTTGCTTCAGAAGTGCGGTGAACCGAGGGTTCTGAGCGACGAACCGCGGCGCGACAGCCGGGCCCGTGGTCTAGAATACGATCGTGTGGAAGCGTGATCAACTCGGATTGCCATCGTTTTGGCCTTTGCAGGTGATGGGGTGGATCGGTTTCTACTTGCTCGTGCTGCTGACGATTCTCCCGTACCACAAGCTGGAAGAGTTTCGGAATCAGACCATCTGCTGCGTAATATTGTTCCTCGCAAGTTGTTTGCTGCGTCCTGTATGCCGATCTCTTTTGCAGCGTCCTATGCCGTGGCTTGCGTTGGAGATGCGCGCCTTTGGATGGTCCGCGTTGCTGGGAACGCCTGCTACCTTTGTCGCTGAAGTCGTGAAAATGCGCGGCGTACGGCTAATTTGGGACGACTTCCTCGATGATTGGTTGCAGTTCTCCCTCTTTTTATTTCTCTGGTGCACGCTTTATTTCAGTATTAAACAATGGCAACAAGCGACGCGGGAAAGAGAAAGATTATTGCGGGCTGAATCCGAGGCACGGGAAGCCCGGCTCCGCGCATTACGCTATCAATTAAATCCTCACTTCCTTTTCAATTCTCTGAACGCAGTCTCGACTCTGGTCTTGGAAGGAAATGCGCCAGCTGCGACCCGTATGCTGTCGCAGATCGGGGGACTGTTACGCGCGACCTTGGAAGGCGAGATCGCTTCCCAGGTCCCGTTCTCACAAGAGCTCGCCTTAGCCAAGCAATACTTGGCCATCGAACAAACTCGTTTGGGAGAGAGGCTGCAGATCGCTTTTGTAATTGCGCCGGAGAGTCTGGAAGCGACGGTACCAAGCATGCTGCTGCAGCCTCTGGTTGAAAACGCTGTACAGCACGGCGTGGGCCAGCTTCCAAAGGGAGGCGACATCGCGATCGAGACCCGGCGGAACGATGACAGGCTGGAGGTTGTCGTGCGGAATTCAGGACCTCGCCCAACCAGCGAGGCTATGGAGCACAAGAACGGTCGCAACGGAATTGGTCTTGCGAACACGGTCGAACGACTGAAGACGCTGTACGGCGATAACCACCGTTTTAAGTTGCAATGGCTGGAAGAGGGCGGCTGTCAGGTAACGATCGAGCTACCTTTCCAGAAGAGCGCCCAGAACGTTGAGGATCTGACGTGCGTGCGGTAATCGTGGATGACGAGCCTCTGGCACGACGCGGAGTGAGGCTCCGACTCCAGAGGTTTAAAGATGTCGAGGTCGTAGGCGAGTGTGCAGATGGCGCCTCTGCGGTCGAGAAGATTCTCGAACTCTCTCCCGATGTAATTTTCCTGGATGTGCAAATGCCCGGCATGGATGGGTTTGAGGTGCTGAGGGCTTTACCGAAGGAGAATCTGCCCTTGGTAATCTTTCTTACCGCATACGAACGGCATGCTTTGCGCGCTTTCGAAGTTCACGCGCTGGACTACCTTCTTAAGCCGGTGGACGATGAACGCTTTGGTGCCGCGGTGCAAAGAGCAAGGCAGGTTGGAGATTCTGATTCGAAGGTTCAGATGGCCGAGCGCATCCTGCAGATGCTGCAGCGCGATTCCGTCAGGTACCCGTCACGCTTCCCGGTGCGAATCGGTTCCCGCATTCAAGTTGTGCTTACCGAGGCCATCGAATGGATTGCAGCAGCAGGGGATTATGCGGAATTGCACAGTGGCGGGCGTTGCTACCTGTTGCGCGAGACCATGAATTCGCTGGAAGAAAAACTCGATCCCACTCAGTTTCTTCGTATTCACCGTTCGCGAATCTTGCGAGTCGGGTGCATCCAGGAACTTCGATGCATCGACAACCGGGAGTATCTTGTGAAGCTGTCCGACGGCTCGGATCACCGCTCCAGCCGAACCTATGCTGATCGGCTAGAAGACTGGCTATCCTCCAGAAAACATTGATAGTAACAAGAGCGGATGTGTCCCAATTGTCCCCGCTAGTTGATGCAATGTTGAAACGTAGGGATGTGGGCTCGGGTGAACTCGGTCAAACGCCCACAATATTTCGCTCGCTCGTTCGTCTACATGAATAGATGGACGAGGCGCTGAGAAAACAGTGGATCATGGTGCAGCAAGACCAGCGGATCTCTGAGGCGATCGAGCGGGAAAAACCTCGGCTTCGCAACTTCATCCGCAAACGGGTGGCTGATCAGAGCGACGCGGAAGACATCCTGCAGGAGGTCTTCTACGAACTCGTCGAGGCCTACCGGATGATGAAGCCGGTGGAGCAGATGACCGCCTGGCTGTTCCGGGTGGCCCGTAATCGGATCACGGATCTGTTTCGCAGCAAGAAGTGGACGGCGTCGAGCGAACCGGCGGTCCGAACTGAGGATGGCGATGAAGTTCAGTGGGAAGATCTGCTGCCCTCGCCGGATGCCGGGCCCGAGTCGTCCTACGCAAGAAGCGTATTGCTGGAGGAGTTAGACGCGGCACTCGACGAATTGCCCGAGGAGCAGCGCGAAGTGTTCCTGGCTCACGAGTTCCTGGGTTACAGCTTCAAGGAACTCGCCGAACAAACGGGCGTCAGTGTGAACACGCTGCTCTCCCGTAAACGTTATGCGGTGTTGCATCTTCGGGAACGCCTGCAAACCATCTACAAGGACTTTAGAAAAGCAGGGGGTCAATAAACATGAAAAGGTTAGCGCGGGGACTCAAGTTTGTACTATTCGCCCTATTGTTCGTGACCGTGTTTGGCTTTGTGGTGAGGGCGCTGTGGAACTGGCTTACGCCGGGTCTTTTTGGCTGGCATTTGATCAATTTCTGGCAAGCTGTGGGCATTTTGGTTCTGAGCAAGATCCTCTTCGGCGGATTCCGGGGTGGCCCTGGCCGTCACCTTTACTGGCGCCGCCGGATGATCGAGCGGTGGGAACACATGACGCCCGAGGAACGCGATAAGTTCCGTCAGGGGATGCGTGGCCGCTGCGGATCCTTTGGATCGCCCGCCGCGGAGCCGAAGGCTTGAGCGGAGGAGACTCTTATTTTGTTAGTTGATATTCGCTTTTCGTTCGCCTATAATGGCCGCTGCCATGGGCGGGAGTAGCGGGAGAATTGAAACATGTTGACGATAACTACCGAAACCCTCGATGACGTTGTGATTTTGCATTGCCTGGGCAGAATCGTATGCGGCTATGAAACCATTCTCTTGTGCTCGGCTCTGCACCAGGCGGGACACAATATCGTTCTTGATTTGGCCGAGGTTGACGCAGTCGACGCAGCGGGAATCGGAGCTTTGATTTCGCTCCAAGCCGCTGGCATTTATCTCAAATTAATGAACCCCACGCAGCCAGTGCGGGAGATATTGAGAGTTACCAACCTGGACTCGATCTTCGAGATCGGCGAATCTCGCGGGATTTGCGAGGTGGTAGGATCCACGCCAACGATAGACCGACCAGTGACGCCGAGAAGTTTCGTAGGGGTCTAGTCTGAGTTAGCGGCTGAATCGCCCAAACGTACTCAGGCATCGAAGAATTAGGGCGGCGAGGATTTACCAATATGACGTATTTGAAGAGTTTGGAAGACGAGCTTTCTGCGTGGCCGCACATTTCGGTGCACTCACATCGTTTTGGCGGAAGGGAATTCCGCTTCGGAAGTGCCGAGCTCGGGCATATGCACAATGGTGGCATTCTTGATATACCTTTTCCGCGTAAGCTCCGCGATGCGCTTTTAGGGGCAGGTCTTGCCGAAGAGCACCGCTGGGTTCCTAACTCTGGCTGGATCACTTTTCACGTCCGTACTGACGACGACTTCAAGCACGCCGTGTGGCTTCTGCGGCTGTCGTACCTGCGCTACGCCCTGAAAACCGCCTCTAACCCGCGCGAACTGCTGAACCGGCAATGTGAGAAGCTGCATCTGAACGCGCACTTCACCTCGCTGCTCGAGCCTTTCATACCTGCCCACGCGCGAATCCTAGCTCAGAGCGGGCAAGTCGCGATCTAGGCTCTGTCGCACCATCATCAATTACTGTCAAAATTTGTCCGCAAAGGAAGCCATCATGAATCGTCAATCCCTCGGCAAGAATGGGCCACAAGTCTCTGCCCTCGGACTCGGCTGTATGGGCATGTCCGATCTATATGGTCCGGCTGATGAAACCGAAAGTATCGCTACGATTCACGCTGCAATCGACGCCGGAATCAACTTGCTCGACACCGGCGACTTCTACGGCATGGGCCACAACGAAATGCTCCTCCGCAAAGCCATCGAAGGCCGCCGCGAGAAGCTTTTCATCGCCGTCAAGTTCGGCGCCCTGCGCGGACCAGACAACTCGTTCAACGGCCTCGATATGCGGCCGGTCGCGGTCAAGAACTTCATTGCCTACAGTCTGCAGCGCCTCGGCACCGACTACATCGATCTTTACCAACCTTGCCGCATCGATTCGAAAATTCCGATCGAAGATACAATCGGCGCCATCGCCGACCTGGTGAAAGCAGGCTACGTGCGGCACATCGGCGTATCCGAAGCTTCAGCCGAGAGTCTTCGCCGTGGCTATGCCACGCATCCGCTGGCTGCCCTGCAGATCGAGTACTCTATCGTGACGCGCGGCATCGAAGCCGAAATTCTGCCCACCGTGCGCGAGTTAGGAATGAGTGTGACTGCGTATGGCGTACTCTCCCGCGGGCTACTCAGCGGATCTCGCCCTTCCGGCCCCCGCGATTTCCGTACTCACTTGCCTCGTTTCACGGGAGAGAACTTCGAGAAAAATCAGAAGGTCTTCGCGACGCTTCAAGAGATCGCTGCCGGGAAGAATGCGACGCCTGCGCAGATCGCGATCGTCTGGGTGTTGTCGCGCGGTGCAGATATTATTCCGCTGGTAGGAGCCCGCCGACGGACCCAACTTCATGACGCAGTCCGTGCACTCGAGCTCAAGCTCTCGCCGCAAGAGCTGGCTGAACTTGAAAAAGCGATACCGCCCGACGCCATCGCCGGGACACGCTATGACGAAAATCAGATGCGGTGGCTCGACAGCGAACGGAGAGCAGGATAACGTCTCCTGAAGATACGGCAGTCTTTCACATGCCGATTCGGCTATGTCAGAAAGTGGGGTGCTGGGCCAATCGCCAGGACCACATAAGAAACGATGTTGCTGTGAGATCGATCCCCGGCTCGGTTGTGCTGTACGACTGCATGTTGTCGCGATACACCGCTACTTGCGACGCATCGAACGCGCCATCGTTTCCATTGAATTTCCTGAAGGGGTCTGCCCCGTTTGCCGGACACAGGATCATGCCGTCGACCACGCCGGACGTGGCGGAACTGGCCGGACCCTCCACAGCCGCGCCCCAAAGTACCGGCGTACCCGCAGAAGTTCCGTCCAGCGCCCCCGCCAGGTTCGCCACCTGGTGCTGGATACAATTTGGAAACGTCCTCCCGTCCCCTACGATGAACGACGAGCCCCACGGATTGGTTCCCAAGACATTGGCCAGCCATCTCTGCGAGTACGTATCGTAGCTCTTGCTCTGCGTGAGGTAGTAGGCCTCGCTAGCCATCACCGACAAACCGGCGCCGTGTGAAGTCGTATCGCCGTAACTCCATTGATACCCGAAGCCCCAGGCGTCTGTGCCAGCTTGGGTAATTGCGTCACCAACCTGCCGCAGTAATTGCTTGCGAATGCTCCCGGCGGATACAGCCAGGTCGCTGGGATTTCCCGCCATTTCTAGCGCGCGGTACAACTCAAAATGTGCAAGTCCGCTTACATCGTAAAGATTCAAAGTGTCTGTGTAGCCTGCGTCGTAAATGTCCGTGATGTAATTGCCGGCAAACTCGGCGGCCTTCCGCAGGTAGAACTCCGGATTCGTATGTGGCAGACCGGTGGGTAACTCCTGGTTGCTTACTTTGGAGTGCAGAGCCAGGTATAACTCGGTTGCACCAAGCTCCATGTCATCTTCCCAAACGTTCTCGGGATAGCCGTCAAATGGAGAAATAGTTAGCAGGCAAGTACCGCACGAGCCCGAGCCTCCTGAAGGCGCGGGGTCAGCATACGATGTGTCGGCGAGCGCAAAAATGTCTTCTGCATTCTTGATACACCGATTGGCGAGAGAAGGGTTCGTGACGTGGTTGAGCTGATAACACAAGGCAAAGTCCGCTGCCAGTCGGCCCGCCAGATTCGGGCTGATCGGCGATCCCGCTGGCCCAGCCACGTACACCGGACGATTGCAGATAAAGAAAGTCGTATACGGATCGCAAGAGCGAGGATCTCCGGATTGCTCGAAATGGTCGGCCGCCTGCGGCAGTGTCCAGATGTCGTACTCGGTGATCAGGCAGTAGGGAGTCCCATATGTTCCGCCGCAATTGCCGGTGGCTGAACTGGGATCGCCCTCTCCGTAGTAGTCCCAGTCTTGTGTGTTATCTACTTGGTAATATAGGGTTTGCGTCTGGTCATCCCACATCTTCATCAGCCAGTTGATCCCGAAGCTGGCTTCGTGGGTGAAGTCAGAGGACCCGGGCGCTCCCGTCCCACTGCTGCCTGCATAAGAAATTGAGCCTGGCGGTGCAGTAGGATTCATTCGAGCGTTCGCCCCCATCTGGTCGGGGAAGTCGCGAATTCCTATCTGCATCAGCGCCGCTGTGTAGCTAGTGGTTTCGACATATTTCTCGTAGTCGCCCGCGTCCCACCATCCGCCGGAGGCGTCAATGCTTGGAAGCCCTGCGGATGCTAAAGGCGGCGCGGGCGGCAGGTTGTCGATAAAATCGTTGCCGTCAAGCGGTGGTGTCTGGTAAACGTGTGCGTTCTCGTCCTTCAGGTGTCCGGGTTCGGTACGCAACGCGTTGCGGATAAAGTTCGGTCCGTCACGTTGCGTTTCGTAGAAAAACAGGGTGTTCAAGAGCAGGCCGGAATAAATCGCTTCCAGACCATCCACAGCAAAACTGGGTGAAACCGCATTTTCCGGCCCGGATACTGAAATCGTGTAGAGATCGCCTCCCGGAACCTTGAAGTCCAGCGCGTACACATCGTAGGTCACTGTCTTACTATGACTCCAGGTGCCCAGCAAAGCGCCGACATGACCTGAATACGCGGTGATGCCCTTCGAATTGACTACGTTGAAGCTGGCTCCGCTTTCTGCGGCCGTGGACATCAGATAGGCACGAAAAGATGTCTCACCAGCCTCGTAGCCAGCTTGGTTTACCCGCACGTAAGCAGACTCCGCTTGTGCAGGCCGAGTGTATGCCAACAGCGAGAGTAAGACGCTGGCAACGGGAACAAGTCGAAAGCGGATCGAAGGAGACAGGCTAAGAGGCAACATGACTTGCTCCTCGCAGCGGGCGTATTAAATGCATTTAATACAGGCAGAATATTGCTTGTTTTACTCCTAGGCTGTCAAGGGGAGATCAGACAGACCTCGATGGCACGATAACGAGAGGGGACACATCTTGGCTCGCAAAACGAGTCCTTTACGAACTAAACTGCGCAGGATACAGAATGAGAACCGACCAATGACCCTAAGATCCGCTTTCTCCGACGATACAAAGTTAGGTATGAACGATTCCATCACCCGACGGGATTTCCTCGGTTCTACGCTGTTGGCCTCCGGAGCTCTCTTGCTCGAATCGATTACGCCTGCGCAACTCCTTGCGGCTGGAGACGAATTTACTGGCTATGGCGGAGTCGGCGAGTACAGCATGTCCAATGGCAACACCCTAGCCGTGCTCGAGGCCGGACATACCATCCGCGACGGAGTTTACGAGCCGCTTCCCAAGGACGTCATCGATACCGGGGAGACCTACGATTGTGTGATCGTCGGCGGCGGAATCAGCGGACTTGCCGCTGCATTGTTCTTTCAGCGGCAAGCACGCCCGGGAGCGAAATGCCTGGTTCTTGAGAACCATCCTATTTTCGGTGGTGAAGCGAAGCAAAATGAGTTCCTGGTAGATGGCAAGAGGCTGGTCGCGCACCAGGGTTCGGCAATTTACCAGCTTCACTCTTCAGAGAGCTTCATCGCCCAGTTCTACGACAGCATTGGTCTGAAAGCACAAAAGCTCGAGTATCAACAATGGGCCGGTCCGACGCCGGAGATGCCGCTTTCGCAAACTCCCTATGAAGCCATTGGCTTGGAGCATGGGCAATACGGATTCTGGTTTGGAGCGAAGTTCGGACAGAAGGGCGGGATGTGGTTAGTCGATCCTGTAGGGAAGAATCTCAAAGGCGCTCCCATTTCCGAGGCAACTCGAGAGGAGTGGCTTCGTTGGCTGAAGAGCACGCCGCTGCAGGGAGATCGATTCGTTCATCCCAAAGAAGAAGGGGATCAGACTTCCCGATACCTTGACTCGATCACGCTGGAGCAGCACTACATGGAGCGCTTCGGCTTGAGCCGGGAGACGGTCCGTACGTTTCTCTCTCCCGTGGAAGGTGGCGGCGCGGGCCTTGGTCCCGACGCTCTATCGGCCTATTCAGATTATGCATTTGAAATGCTGCATCCCTTAACTGGCGAAGGCACCAGAGACCAGATGTTTCCGGGCGGCAACACGACCATTGCAAGATTGATCGTGAAGGACTTAATTCCGGGGGCGATCGATGGCAGAGTCGCGGGGCCAGACGCCGTAACGGCAGTCACCGCCAACCACGTCAACTTTGCCGCGCTCGACACCCCGCAAACCAGCGCCAGAGTGCGGTTATCGTCAACTGCGATTTCTGTGCAACATGAGGGCGAAGCAGGCAAGTCCAATTCTGTCGTTATCTCCTACCTCAAGGACGGTAAGCTGTATCGAGTTAAAGCCCGGTCTGCCATCCTGGCGGGAGGAAGCTGGACCACCAAGCACATCGTGCAGGACCTTCCAGAATCACACCGTAACGCCTATGCGGAGTTCCACCGTTCTCCCTGCATGATGGCCAATGTTGCATTGCGGAATTGGCGATTCTTATACAAGATGGGCATCAGCGGCTGCCGCTGGTTTGAAGGGATCGGCAACTATGTCGAGGTGCGCAAGCTCGCACTGACTGGCATCGCGGATCCCAAAATCGGTCCCGACTCTCCCATCGTTCTCTCTATGAAGATTCTGTACTCCCATCCGGGCCGCTCCACTGAGGAACAAGGGAACCTGGGCCGCATGGAATTGCTCGGGACCTCTTTCAGGCAATATGAAAGACGAATCCGCGAACAATTCACCGAAATGTTTGCGGGGGCCGGATTCGATGCGCAGCGGGATATCGCCGGGATCATCCTGAACCGCTGGGGGCATGCCTATCTCAGCCCGCAACCCGGTTTCTTCTTCGGGCGGGACGGCCGTCCCGCGCCACGCGAGATCCTGCGCAAGGCGCCATTTGGCCGGATCGCATTTGCCAACACTGATCTCGCCGGAGCGATGGATCACCGCTATTCCATACTGGAAGCCCAGAGGGCCGTACGGCAGCTCCTCGAAAGCGACTTGGGTCCTTCAAAGGCGGTATGACCGGGCCTCCCGCATCGATTGCGATGGAAAATCATGATCATTGCGCCGTGGCGAGAATCTTTTTGCTCCCCTCCGGAATCTGGTATTAAAGACTGTGGAGGGGAACGCGAGGTGGCACTGATCCTGACCGTTTGCGCCGCGGTAGTGTGCCTGTTGACCGTCATTTGGATCAGGCGCTCGACCGATCGAGATGAGATGGAGCATCACAGCATCACCCCGGAGGGACTCCGAGCGTTGCTAGCCGGAAATCAAGAGGTACTTCTGTTCGACGTTCGCCAGCCACTCGACTTGTTGGCGAACTCTGAGATCATCCCTGGCGCAAAAAGGATTCCCCCCAAAGAGGTGCTTGAGAACCCGTCGCTCATTCCGAAAGAGAAAGACTCTATCGTTTACTGCACCTGCCCGAGCGACAAAACCAGTCGGGAGATCTTGCATCGAGCTCGTTCACTTCAGTTCTTGAGGATCAAGTTCCTCAAGGGTGGATTGGCGGCCTGGAAAGCGAAAGGCTATCCAGTCGAGCCATACAACAAACCTTTCCACCTCTGACGTACCGGCTGCATCCTCGGCGATCAGGGATGGATTCAATCAACCGCATAGCCCGAAACGAGATCAAGCATGGCCAAGCCAATTTTGCTAAGCGTGGATGACGACTCCGATGTTCTGCGTGCGATCGAGCGCGATCTGCGCTCGCAGTACGGTGCTGAGTACCGCGTAATTGGAAGCGATTCGCCCGAAGGGGCACTTGACCTTCTAAAGCAGTTGAAGTTGCGCAATGATAGCGTGGCCTTGCTGCTGGCCGACCAGCGTATGCCTCGCATGGACGGGGTGGAGTTCCTGCAGCAGGCAATAGGAATCTTCCCTAGTGCAAAGCGGGCATTGCTCACCGCCTACGCGGACACCAACGCCGCTATCAGCGCCATCAACCATGCCAGCATCAACTATTTCTTCTTGAAGCCCTGGGATCCTCCCACTGAGCACCTTTATCCGCAACTGGATGACTTGCTCGATGACTGGCAAGCTTCCTTCCGTCCAACGTTTCAAGGAATCCGGTTGCTCGGTACTCGCTGGTCGCCTCGATCCTACGAGTTACGGGATTTTCTCGCGCGCAACCACGTTCCTTATCAGTGGATCGATGTAGAGCTTTCCGCCAATGATCCAGAGACCAAACGTCTTTTGGAAGCTCTCGGCCCAGAGGCGGCCAATCTTCCTGTGGTGCTCTTCCCGGATGGGACGAAACTTCTTGAGGGGATACCCGCGGACGTCGCGCAAAAAGTCGGACTGCGGACGCGCGCCCAAACCAGCTTCTACGATTTGGCAATTGTGGGCGGGGGCCCGGCCGGATTGGCGGCTGCAGTTTATGGGGCCTCGGAAGGCCTGCATACCGTGATGGTGGAACGAGAGGCTCCGGGCGGTCAGGCTGGCATGAGCTCCCGCATCGAAAATTATCTTGGATTTCCGACCGGGCTAAGTGGCGCGGATCTTGCCCGGCGTGCCGTAGTGCAAGCCCAGCGTTTTGGGGTGGAGATTCTGGCGCCACAGGAAGTGATTGGGGTCCGAACCGAGGGGCCTTACCGGATCATGAAGCTGGCGGATGGAAACGAGATCTCGTGCCACGCCCTGATGGTCGCGACCGGAGTCCAGTGGCGGCGGCTCGATGTTCCGGGGATCGACAGATTGCAGGGTGCAGGGATTTATTATGGTGGCGGCGCCACCGAGGCTTTGTCCTGCAAAGGTGAGGTCGTCTACGTGGTGGGCGGGGCGAATTCCGCAGGGCAGGCGGCAATGAACTTCGCTCGGTACGCGGAGCGGGTCATAATCCTGGTGCGCGGGGAATCACTCTCCAGCACCATGTCGCGATACTTGATCGATCAGATTCAGGAGACGCCTAACATTCAGCTGTGGACACACGCCGGGGTGGTCGAGGCGCATGGAGAGACACATCTGGAAGAAATTTCGGTGCTTTGTTCCGATACCAAGAAGATTGAGCGCGTGCCGGCGAGTGCCATGTTTATCTTTATTGGAGCGTTGCCGCGGACGGACTTCCTGGCCGACGTCATCGAGCGGGATGAGCGTGGTTTCCTGTTGACCGGTCCTGACCTTATTCGCGACGGGCAACGTCCGAAGGGCTGGGCTCTCGACCGGGACCCGTTCTTGCTCGAGACCAATGTTCCCGGCATCTTTGCTGTCGGCGACGTGCGCCACGGCTCCATTAAACGAGTCGCTTCCGGCGTCGGTGAAGGATCGGTGGCTGTACAGTTTATTCATCAATATCTGAGCAAGGTATAAATGGTCGACAAATCTGAATTAGTTCGCGTCCCCGAATTCGCTGATCTGCCTGACGATCAGCTCGACTGGTTCATCAGCCAATCGCAAGAGCTGTACAGCAAAGCAGGTGATCTTTATTCACGTCAGGGCGACCCAGCCGATGCCATGTTTGTAATTCTCGAGGGGCAGCTTCAAGGGCGCGGAGAGCTGGGAGGTGAAACCTTCGTATTTAACTTGGAGCCGGGCGATATTACCGGAATACTGCCGTTTTCAAGGATGAAGCAATTCAAGGTGAGCTTGCGCGCCGACACGGACGGTCGCGCCTTGCGGTTTCCTGCTTCGCAGTTCCCCGAGCTCATACAAAAGATGCCAGAGCTCACCAAGCGTCTGGTAGCTTTGATGGCTGACCGCATCCGTGAAACCACCCGCCTCGAACAGCAGCGAGACCGATTGGCCTCCCTGGGAAAGCTATCGGCGGGCCTGGCGCATGAACTCAACAACCCGGCCTCGGCCGCGAAACGCGCCGCCAGCCAGCTACGGCACATGCTGACGAAAATCAGGAACGCGAGCCTCGAACTGGGAAAGCGCGATCTCTCGCCGGCGCAGAAGGCGGAGATTGAGAAAATGGAAATTTCGTTCACGCAGCCGGATGTAGTTCCGCCGGATCCGCTAACCATGAGCGACCTGGAAGATCAGATCGACTCTTTGCTGCGCAGTCATGGCCAGAACGACTTATGGATGCTGGCGGCTGGCCTGGCGCAACGGAACATAAAGCCGGAAATGGTCGAGTCTTTGTTTGCGATCCTCGATGGTGAAACGGCTCGGGCTGCATTAATCAGGATCGCCGCTTCGGTGGAGATTGCGACCCTGCTGAGCGAGATCGAGAACAGTACGTCGCGGATTTCGGATCTGGTCTGTGCCATCAAGGAATACACCCACATGGATCAGGCCCCGGTGCTGAACGTAGATGTTGTAAAGAGCCTGGAAACCACGCTTACGATCTTGAATCACAAACTGAAACAAGGAGTCGCGGTGCAGCGTGATTACCAAAAAGTTCCGCTGCTGGTGAATTCTTTTGGTAGCGAGCTCAACCAGGTTTGGACCAACATCATCGATAACGCCATTGACGCGATGCACGGAAAAGGCGAGCTTCGCATTCGAACTTACCAACAAGATGGTTGCGTTGTGGTTGAAATTGGTGATAACGGTCCCGGCATTCCTGACGAGGTGCAGCCCCACATCTTCGAGCCTTTTTTCACCACCAAAGGAGTTGGGGAAGGCACGGGTCTCGGCCTGGATACCGTTCAGCGAATTGTGAAGAAGCACCGGGGAAACATTCAGGTCAATTCCAAACCCGGCGACACCCGCTTTCAGGTTTGGCTTCCGTTAGCCGGCGCCGTCAGATAATCGCGCCCGATTTGTCTTAACGATGAAGTCAAACTAGTGTTTACCTGACGCGAGGAGCGTGATGGATGTTTGAGAGCATTCTCTGCGAAGTAACGGAATACAATCCGGAGGTTCTTGAGCCCCTGATTGGGCTTGCGGTTGAGATTGCTCGCGAGGGTCGAGAGGGAAGGCGCATTGGCACGCTGTTTACTCTGGGAGATGAGAACGCCGTGCTCGCTAGGTCCCGGGCGTTGATTTTGGATCCGCTGTTCGGGCACCCCGAGTCGTCGCGCCATGTCACGAATCTCAATCTACGCGGGACTATCAAGGAACTGGCGCAACTGGACGGTGGGTTTGTAGTAAGTCACGACGGAATTGTTATCTCCGCTTGCCGCTACCTCGACGCCGTGGCGGCACAAGTGGATGTGCCGCTGGGTCTTGGAAGCCGCCACATTGCCGCCGCCAACATGAGCGCCGTGACCAAGGCTGTGGGCATCGTGGTTTCTGAGAGTTCGGTGGTGCGAATTTTCTGTCACGGACAACTGGTTGCCGAAATTATTCCCGAGCTTTGGATGATGGATCATGCCGCTCATCTTCGTGGTACGGTGAAACGGGAGCAAGTCGGCGAGTTAACTGTGCTGACGCCAAGTCCGCGACAAGCCTCTACCGCGAAGTAAGTGCGACCAGCCGCTTTTACGGAGCGAAAAAAATGACAGAGCTGCAGGAATTTAGATGTGAAGTTTGTGGAACTGTGACCAGCAAGCCGATCCACTGGTTCGTGATTCGATGTGGAGACTCTGAGCTTACCGTCCAGCGGTGGAATTCTGACGCTGCCACAGCGGCCGGAGCCCGGCATTACTGCGGCGAAGCCCATGCCGAGGTATACATAAGCCGCTGGTTTGATTCCGTGTGCGCGCCGCCCAAGCCCAGTTTCAAGTAGCGGCTTGGCGCAACCCAAGTCCGTAATCAGGCCATAACCAGCGCCCAATCGATCGCAATCTCAAGTTCCTTCGCACCAACGGATTGCCCGACCCGTCAGTTCTTAATCGGCTGCCATGTCCTGTACTACGCGGTCCAGGTTTGGATCGAGAGTCACATCCAGAGAAGATTGTCCCCTCAGTTCAGCCTCTAGCGCAGCCAGTTGTGCCTCAATATCCTGCACGGCTTTGCGTTTGCGAATCACTTCTTCACGATATCGCCGCAGGAAGTAATCGATGGTCTCGACGCGAATCTTGATTGAGCCGGATGGCTTATTCTCGTCCAGATCCTTGAAGCAGAAATACGGTGTCCCGGACTGCTCGATGATTCCTTCAATTACGCCGTAGATGGGGGCGTCATGACCGCATTTGAAGCTCGATATTTCCAGCGCGACCAGGTTGGGGTGCCGCGCCGTGAATTTCGCCGCCCAAACCTTATGGTTTGTGCTGCAGGAATAAGAATTTTTCCAGGCGTCCCCGATATCAAGTGGATGGCTGATCACGCCTGCGCGAACTTCCTCGCCAAACAGCCGGTCCAGCATGTCCTCATCCAGTGGTAGCGTGTTCTGCGAAAAGATCGGATAGCCCAGCTTCTGGAACTCCTCCATAATTTCGTGATTCAGGCCAGGATCGTGATGATACGGCCTGCCCAGCATCACTATGCCGATGCGGTCCTCGCGTTCCAACTGGTCGAGCACCTGGCGAGCACGCTGGCGAATACTCTTTTCGTAATCCTCCAGCGCCTTGTAGCCGATTTCGACGGCGCGGTCATTTTCTTCTTGGGACAAGCCCAAAATCGGCTGCCAGGCCTGCAGCATCTGGTGAGCAAACAGCTTGCGGTCCGCGAAATTCAGAACCGGATCGAGATACTTCACATTATGTTCGGCAAAGACATCGTTTTCTTTCGTGAAGGCCGCCTTCACCGTTTCCGGGGTTGCCGTCACCGTCGGGCAGGCGTTGGCGCCCACGATTTTCACCAGCGGAGAAGTGAGCACATCGTACATCGGGAAGAAGATTGCGTTCAGGGGCTTCTTACGATGCTTCTCCTGAATCAGGTTGTAAACGTGAGAAATACCGATCTTTGCCGGAAAGCAGGGATCGATCGCACCACGACTCGCGCCGGCGCGATAGAGATCGGAACTGGTGTAGTCGGAATAAACAATATTCTCGGGCTGTACTCCCAGGCTTTCCAGATATCCGTTGAAGAGCGGCGCGTATGTGTAGATGTTCAGAACGCGCGGAATCCCGACGCGAAGCTTCTTGCGGTTTTCCATGAGCGGAATGCGCTCTTTAGCTGCCTTGTTCCAGAATTTCGTGACCGGAACAGGATCGGCAACATTCTTCGCGTTGACCGGGCGGAAAACCTCATGTGCTGCGAAGTCAACGAAGTTGGGATACTTATCCTTGATCTGATCGATCCCGGCCTTAATATCCTTCATGTCGTTAATGTCTTCGACCAGGCCCTTTTCGCAGGTCGCGATAATGAGGCGCTGCTCGCCATGCATGAGCGGAACCTTGGTGACTTTCTGAATTGGCACAAAAGCCAGATCGTCCTTGGGTACGGTGCGAATATCGATGAACGTACGCAGGCAATTGTTCTTGCAGAAATTGCAACGAGTACTTTCATTGCGTGTGGTGCGGTATTCAATTTTGCGAACTGCATCCAATCCAACGAAGCTAGTCCGCAGACCGTTGCGCCACAGGCGAACGGATTCAACTGCAGCCCCGATAGCACCGGACTCACCGCAGAATTCGTGGACGATGATCTCCGGCTTCTTTCCCGCGGCGCGGAAGCTGTTGTGGATGAAGTCCACTTCCGCCTTAACCACTGCCATATTGTTCTGCGTTCCGCCCTGCAGCACGAAGCGCGTACCTAGCGCCGCGAGATTCGGAATGCTGGCCACATAAAGAAAAACATTCTTGGGAAGCACGGCCGCGAGCCCCGCAAGAATTTCCTCCGCCCGCCATCCTTGGCGCTGGAAATTAACGATGTCTGACTGCATGAAGACGGCGCAGCCGTATCCGAAAACCGGCATCGATTGCGCGGAGAATGCGAGATCGGCGTATTGTTCCACGCCCAAGCCAAAGCCTTCCGCTGTGGATTGCAGGAAATAGCCGTTACCCGCCGAGCACTGCGTATTCAGCTTAAAGTCTTTCACGCGGCCGTTGTGCAGAATAATGATCTTGATATCCTGCCCGCCCACATCAACGATCACGTGCGGATCTTCATAGAACTTCAGCGCCGACTCGGTGTGTGCCACCGTTTCTACCAGTGCCACATCGGCGTGCAGAACATCTTTCAAAATATCTTTCGCATATCCCGTGGTCGCGACTCCCAAAACCTCCAGCTTCGCCTTCTGCGCTTCCACTTGTCCGCGCAGGTTCTCGAACATTTCAATCGTGTCCTGGATGGGGTTGCCGTTCGAAAGTTGGTAAGCCTTGCACAGGATGTCGCCGTTCTCGTCGAGCAGCACGGCTTTGGTGGAAGTGGAGCCACCGTCGATCCCAATGAAGCCCCCGACTGTTTGATTGATGTGAAAGGTGGCCGGAGTGAACTTCTTGCGCCTGTAGGAGACTTTGAACTCGTCGAGTTCTGCATCCGTTGTGGCCAGACCTTTGGCGCCCGATTTAGTCTTCTCCTCTTGCCGGCCATAGTCGATGTAATGCACCAGTTTTTCGTATCCTTGGTAGCACCCGACGCAGTCTTCCTCGCTCTTGCCGAATTCGATGGCGCCCATGGCGGCGAAGTACTGCGCATTTTGCGGAACTTTAATCAAGTCTTCAGGCTTTGCGCCATCAGGGATCGCGACCTTGCGTTCCACCCACATGCGCGGAATATTCGCCTGCCAGGCTTCGCGCATGCCTTTGATGAAGCTGTTCGGCCCGCCTAATAACAGCACGTGCGGCCGCAGCGTGTGGCCGCGAGTGAGCACACTCAGGTTTTGCAAAACGATGGCCTCAAATAGTGAAGCCATCAACTCATCCGACGGCGTACCAACTTTTTGCAGGCCGTTGATATCGGTCTCGGCGAACACGCCGCACTTCCCAGCAACTTTGTGGAGCTTGATTCCGTGGTATCTCTGCTCGCAGAGCTCCGCAACCGGTATCTTCAACTTTGCATTAATTTTGTCGATGACCGCGCCAGTTCCTCCGGCGCACTTATCGTTCATGGACGGAATTTTTTTCTTTCGCCCAGTCTCCTCGTCATCTTTGAAGACGATAATCTTGGCGTCCTGGCCGCCGAGTTCAATCACCGAATACACTTCCGGATGCATCTTCTCGACCGCAAGTGAAACCGCGGTGACTTCCTGCACAAACTTGGCACCGATCTGATCGGCGATCGCCCCGCCACCAGAACCGGTCATAAACATGCGAGTGTTATGACGATTGATCCCGACCTCTTTTTCCATGCGGCGCAGGAATTCCAGCGTTTTTTCCGGTTGTTTCGTTTCGTGGCGCTGGTAATCCTGCCACAGCACGCTGTCCGTAGCAGCATCCGCGACCGTCGCTTTTACCGTGGTTGAGCCTACATCGAGGCCAACCATGAACTGGGTGTGGTGGTCGTGTGGTTTTTGCGGAGGCAGGGGAGCAATGCTAAGGAGCTTCGGTTTCTTGTTCTGTTCCAGATGATCGTGCATCACGTCTCCGATAAGGGCCAAGAAAGTTTATTGAAATGCGCTGAGAGTAGCAGTCTCCGCCATCCTGTCGACGAATGAATCCCAAACAAGATGGCGGTCCGCTAGGTTTTAGGCGGCGTCAGGAAGCGCGATTCCGGGCACGCGCGATCGCTTCCTCCATACCGTGGTCTTATCCATGCGATCGCTCACATGCAAAACGAATTGGGCCGCGGTTCCTGCGACGCCTTCACGGTGAGGCACTTGGTAGAAAGGCCGGCGCAGTTCGGGATGCTCGGCAATGTAATCCCGGATCTGGTCCAGACTCTTTCCCACCGACTTGAGACACTGCTCAAACTCGGTCTTGGCCTTGACCTTCGCTTCGCCCAACGCCATTTGCACGCGGCTGTGAGCGTTCACTTCGCCTTCGCCGGAAGTTTCAATCGGCAGGAAGATCATGTCTTTGAATTTATTGACGACCGCCGATTGTACTCCGTCCGATTGTGAAGACGGCATGCAACCAAAAGGCTTCAACGCCAGCACCATGTGGCAGAGCTTGTGTGTGGTGTAGTAAACGTTCTTGCCTACTTCGAGGTGGCCTTCGCCACCACGCGCGAACTGGTTGTAGAAGGGATGCGCCATCTCGGCAAGCTCCGTCTGAGGCACCAGATGGTGCGTGATGTCACCCATGTTCTTGATGGTGCGATGGTAGAAGAACTGCCACGCCTTCTCTCCAAAGCCGATGCCCCACAGCTTCTTTCGCAGGCCGAAATAGTTGGCTAGATTCTTCTTCAGCTCGTACCACTCCGGATTACGGTGCGGACGGTTCACCGGCCATTTTGCAATCGCGTGCGCCTTTGCCTGATACATCAGATAAGCGACCCACGTTGCAATCGGTTCCACAATGACTTGGGCGCCCTCGCGTTCAAGAAAATCGAACATGTGGAAGTTGCCGTCGCCCTCAGTGATCTGTGCCCAGAACTCTCCTGTGATTTTCACCACCGGCTTCACCTTGGTGCGATCGACCTCGATACGATCCATCCGCTCCTGGGCAGCGTGCAAAGCGTTGAGATAGTCTTTGCCCCAGAGGTGTTCGTGCATTTTGCCAAACACATTCGCGGTGTTTCTCAGCACTTTGTTGCTCTTGAACTTCGGCTTCAGCCAACCAGGCGCGCGCTGCTCAATCTCAAACGAATCACGATTCCTGAGATCGTCACAGAGGCCATCTACCATTTCGCGAAACACACGATCGGTCTCGCCTTTAGTCACTTCGAACGGCCGAATCTGGTAGATCAAATCGTTGATGACGTCGCCGAGGTGCATGGCGTTCAGCATCCCGAATCCGAAGTCGATGGTGAATTTCAATCCAGGCTCACCCGAAGCCGCTTTGATACCATCACTGTCCTTGAACAGGAGGACGCGGAAGCCATCGAACCCGGCATTCTTCAACGCGAAGCGGTATTCTGCCTCGTACATACCGAAGCGGCAAGGGCCACACGATCCCGCCGTAAAGAAAACGAAGTTATTCAGGATCTTGTCGCGCGACAGCCCTTCTTTTTCGAGAAATTGCAAATACTGCACCAGATTTCCCACGGTAAAGTAGGTGGGATTGCATTGCCCGTTGTTGCCGAACTCCTTGCCGGTCTGGAAGGCGGCTACATTGGGGACAGGCAGCTTCTCGCAGCGATAGCCGCAACCCTGAAAAACGGCGCGGATCAGATCCTCATGCTTCCAAGTGAATCCGCCAAACAAAATCGTGACGCGATCCCGCTCTTCGGCTTTGAATGCCCGTTCGACGGGGCGATGAAAATGCGTGGGCTGATCCAGACCAGCAATCTTGCGCAGGCGAACGCGTTCCGCTTCCAGGCGTTGCTTGATTTCCTCATCGTTATCAATTTGTACGAGATGGGTAGCCATTTATCTTCCTCCGGCATATGCGGTGTTTTGATTTTGCGGTGCGAAATTGCAGACAAGCGGATGGTGGCGGGAAAAGACCAGGGTGCAGAAACAAAAAGAATTGAAGCGAGCGAAAGTTTGAGTGGTAGCAGGGAGGCACAAATCCCCCGTGGAACCTCGCAGAGTGCTTTCTAACCTGCGAACTAGCGTCACTGGAAACTCCTACCGCGTGTTACAGGAGGTTCACGTTTTACACCAGCGAGAGACGTCTAGGAACGAGTCTCGGGGGCGCCGGACAAGCTAAAACCCGCACCACTCACCAACTTCGAATGGCCCCAACTAGGACCTTGAGAAGGTCTCTACCCGATTAAGCGAAGCTGCCACTCACACCCTGGAACCCACGGGCAGCCTGCTTGAGTACCCACTTCACAACCCTTGAGTCGTTGTAGCAGAAACCAAGGTTGTGATTCAAGGTCGAAAAGCAGTGGGTCTGACAAGATTTCTTCATTTCGTTCAACTGCGGAACCTCGAACTTATGATTTTCGATGACCCCCCAATCGTGGGTCGCCGAATACATGGGAAAGCAAGGCGCCAGGCTGCCGTCAACGCGGATGATGATCGAATTTTGCCCGGCACGGCAGTTCCAGGGTTCCACCTTGCCTCGCATGAAATCTTTCATGTCCTGTAATCGTTTGACCGAGTTCACCATCTTGTAACCCGACTTGTTTTTCTCGATGAGCCAATCGACCAACTCGTCGACCTGCGGCCAGTGCTCGGGATAAATGAAGGTGTCGTTCGCGTCATAGTGCTTGAAGTGGCTTTGCTCGATCATCGGCGATTCGTTCAAATGATAATCGGTCGCAATGCCGTGATCGCGCGCAATCTCGGTCAACTGCTTCACATCTTCCATGTTATTGCGGCAGATATTGATGTTAAAGAACACCGAATATCCATACTTGTACTGTTTGCGCACCAGATGATCGAAATGCTTTCGCACTGGAGTGAGCGCCTTGGGCAGTCCCGGCTTCTCGTCGACCGCGTCCACGGCAAAATTGAAGATGGCGACACCCGAATCCGCCAGTCGGTCAATCACATCCGGACGCAGCAATCGGGCATTGGTCGGCATGTAAATCCAGAAGCCCTTCTTAGCCGCGTAATCACAGGCTTTGTGCACCAATTGCGGACGCAACAACGGTTCGCCGCCCATGAATGCCAGCACCCGGCACGTTGTCGAGTGTAGCCAGTCAATGGAGCGTTTCGCCACTTCTTCGGTCATGCCCTTCACGCTGTTATCGAATGCCCAGCAGTAATGGCAGTCCAGATTGCACTTCCACTCGGTAAACAGGTAGGCAATGATGGGGTGAAACGCTCCGGGCAGCACGCGAGACTTCATGTATGGGAACAGCCACCCGTTCATGGCCCGCAGAACATATGGAGCGGACCAGGGTCGCTTCCCTACTCTAGCGAGCGCCAGGTTAGTTTCATAGTTGTCGTCTTGCGCCAGCAGATCGGGGCGCTGTGGGAAAACCGGTTCGGGAAACTTCTCTCCTCCGTCTCCAGGCCGCAGAGTTGGCCTCGCTGCTGGAGATTTCGTTAACAGGTTGTGGAGCGGCACATCCAAACGGAAGGTTTGAGGAGTTTCTCTCTCACCGTAGTGCTGTTCTTGCGCGGTGGGCATACGTTCTAGTCCTCGGTATACCCTTCGATGTGTTTCTCGAGGAGAGGTTGCAGAGAAATTTGAGAATTTTAGAACTGTAGCAGTTCCGCGCGAGCCCAGGCTTCGTTTGCTTCGGTAGGGCTTGGACTTAGATCCGCTTCGTCGAGGGATGTCATTGAAAAATCTGGTGAGCGCGGCAGGATTCGAACCTGCGACCCATGCCTTAAAAGGGCATTGCTCTACCAACTGAGCTACGCGCCCATCCCTGTCCAAATAGTTTACCATTGGCCGTTCGGCAGGACCCTCAACGATTCCCGCAATAAGGAATGAAGCAGCGAATAAATAATCGGGACGCTCGCGACGCCAGGGAAGAGGTATAGACTGGACCAAGTGCGAACCGCATGACGCAAGTCTCCGTAGACGGGCACCTCATCGGTGTGGACGTAGGCGGCACCAAAGTCGCCGCCGGTCTGGTAAGTGCCGCGGGTGAAATAACTTTCCAAACGCGAAAGCCAATGGTGTCCAACGACGCCGCCTCCGGTTTGGCAGCGGTGATTTCGGCCATCGACTCGGTGCGGGCGGAAAGCAATTCTCATTCCAATCCGATCGCCGGCATTGGGATTTGCGCTCCCGGCCCGCTCGATCCCCGGACCGGCATCGTCATTAATCCGCCAAATCTGCCCGGCTGGCGCAATTTCCCCCTGGCAGCTGAGATATCGAAGGCCTATTGCTTACCGGTTCGCGTCGACAACGATGGCAATGCTGCTGCCTTGGCGGAAGCCTTGTGGGGTGCGGGGCGCGGCTATCGAAATGTATTTTGCGCCACCATCGGTACAGGAATTGGAACCGGTATCGTTTTCGATGGACGTATTTATCACGGCCGCACAGGCGCAGCCGCCGAAGGCGGTCACAATACCATCGACTACCATGGGCCGCGCTGTGGATGCGGCAAATTGGGCTGCATAGAAATTCTGGCGTCCGGCCCGGCGATCGCTCGCAGAGCTTCGGAAAAAATCGCCAAGGATGGACAGGCGTCTGCGATCCTCGAGCTGGCGGGAGGCCGGGTTGACTGCATCACGAGCGAGATGGTTGGCAGAGCTTACGCGTCAGGGGACCTGCTTGCTAAGGAAGTGCTAGAGGAAACCGCAGCATTGCTGACTGTGTGGCTGGGAAATATCGTGGATTTGCTGGAACCGGACGTAATGATTATTGGCGGTGGTGCGGGCGCAATGTTGCGTCCCTTCTTTGGCGAGATAGAGGAGCGGCTTCCAACTTGGTGCGTGAATTCCCATTGCCAGGAAATCCCGCTGCTTGCCGCCCACTACGGAGCAGATGCTGGCATCGCCGGGGGCGCCGCACTCTGCCGTTGAATTCTTTTTAGTTCCGCACGCATAAACCAGTCGGCGAGACATGTGTGGCGACTTCCCGCTTTTAGGGTATGGCTCTTTCACGCCCGCGCTTTCTCAATCATCGCGTCCCATATCCCTTTTGACTTGAGAATCAGTTCGATGGCTTCGCGGACGGCGCCGTGGCCGGCGAGAGCTTTCGTCGTGTAGTGCGCCGCCTGTCTTACTTCGGGGACGGCATCGCCGACCGCGACGGCGAGGCCGACTCGGCGCATCAGGGGAATATCCGGCAAATCATCGCCGATGTAAGCCACCGCCGAATCAGAGAGGCGCGCTTTCGCAAGGATTTCCTCGTAGGCCGGCATCTTTACCGGCTGCTTCATATAAATAAAATCCATCTTCATTTCGTGGGCGCGGCGCAGCAGTGCGGCGCTTTCGCGACCAGTGATGCATCCAGTGCGCAGGCCAGCGGTTTGCGCGAGGGTTAAGCCCTGGCCGTCATGCGCATCGAACGTCTTTATTTCGAGCGCGGTGCCATCGGTTTGCGAGAGCAGGGTAACGCTGCCGTCGGTCATCGTTCCGTCCACATCCATGAGCACAAGTTTGATTTGCGCGGAACGCTTCTTGAGTGCGGGAGATATTTTGTATAGGCCAGTCAAGACGCCTCCAAATGGAAAACATGAATGAAGAGTGAGTCTAAGGTAAAACCGGGTCGCATGGCCACCAAGATGGCCTGACATTTCGCCTGCTTTCCCACGTGATTCGTATCACGATGCATCGTGACGTTGACCACAGTCGGGATCGTCTCCTGGGGACAGAATCGCAAGACCAAACTGTTTCCCCGAGTACCTAGGGCGATCTGGTTCGCGGGCATTTCCATCCTACAGAGGAGTTGCTGGAAGGCACTTATTTTCAAACACAAATCATCAACTGGGAGTGAGGAATGGAAAATGAACACAAGCACCGAGTCGTAGCCTGGTGGAGCTCGGGCCAGACGGGCCTCGCAAAGTCAGATTCAGCTCCGAACGCCATCCACTTTGCCGCGCCGCCGCAGTTTGGCGGCCTCGAAGGCAGGTGGACCCCTGAAGACCTATTTATAAGCGCGATTGCGAGTTGCTACACAACCACGTTTCACGCCATCGCCGACAGCTCGAAGTTCGATTACAACGACCTGGAAGTCGAGGCCGAAGGAATCGTACGGAAGACTGGAAGCGGTTACAGCTTCACCGAAATCGTGCTTCGTCCCAGCCTGACAATTCCCAGTGAGGACAGCCGGGAGCGGGCCGTCACGCTTTTGCAAAAAGCTAGGGAATTATGTCTGGTGTCGCGAGCTCTGGCGACGGTTCAAAATTTCGAGAGCAAAATCAGAATCAGCAAGCAGACTTCAGCATAAGCTCGCGCTAACGGCGATCGACTGGTTCACAAAAATTGACGCGGGAGGTCTAGCAGCTGAACCGTTTTGTTTCGGCTGAAAATTTGCGACGAAGGACTTAGCGAGCTAAATTGGCCGCTGCCGCTGGCTTCGCTTCTTCTGCTTCGATCTTTTGGATGGTGGCCCGTAGCCAAGTCCCAAGCGCCGCCTCGATCTCCTGCTGTGTTCCCGTGCGATATAAGTTCTCGAGAGTTTCTCCTCTTATAGACAAAGGTATGTGGATGCAGGGAGTCTGCTCCTTGCGAGCCACTTCGGGAACGAATTGCATCAGGAGGCATTCGCTGCATGGCTCTCGGTCTTTGGAGTTAAAATTCATGCAGGTGGGGGAATCTTCGAAAACAAGCCGCGGCCGCCAGGATTCACGCGGCAGGCGTCCGTAGCCGCCCTGCTCCAGGAACTCCAGCTCGAACTTCAGCACGTCCAGCAAGTTGCGTTTATCCCTTGCCATAAGCCTACCTCACCCGACATTTTGGTCGTCAGGTTCGAAAGACGCCGTGACCAGCGTCACAGTCTGGCGTGAGAGCGGTCACGGGGGCAGTCCCTCGGATTGTCCGCTCGGAACACCGGGCTAACATGCACCTGTGACCGGGGTCACAGAACCCGCCTACGAAGAAAGTTCAATATTGCAACAGGTTTGGATGTATCCTCGCTTTCGATGTCGTGGCAAGAAATTCAAATGGAGCTCAATGATGAAGAGAATCGACTTTAAAGTGTTTACGATTGCAGCGATATGTGTGGCCTTTCTAAGCTTTTCTTTATCGGCGCGTGCGCAGGATGCATCGGCACTCTTCAAATCAAAGTGTGCCATGTGCCACGGAGCTGATGGAACTGGCTCGGCAATGGGTAAGAAGATGGGCGCCCACGACTTCACTACTGCTGAAGTCCAGGGGATGACGGACGCTCAGCTGACGGATATCATCACCAACGGCAAGAACAAGATGCCCAAGTACGGCACCCTCAAGCCGGAAGAGATTAAGGGTTTGGTGGCGTACATTCGTACTCTCAAGAAATAGTCCAGCTTTTTTGGCAAGCTGAGTTGTCCAACGTGGCGCTCAATGCGTCGCCCAGCGTGAAGTGTGCGTGCTGAGCAGCAAAATGAAGGGGTGAAGGTTTCCAATGAATCTGCGAGAGCGCATCCGGGACTGGGCGCAGCCAATCTACTTTCTGGGGCAGAATCCCGTCACGCTTACCGGTGCGGTGGTCACAACGAGCACGGCACTTACCACGATTGCTTTCTGGTTCTATGACATCTTCCTCCCCGGCCCACCGCATCCCTACATCGGTCTGCTGGTCTACCTGATTCTCCCAGGTATTTTTGTACTTGGATTGCTCCTGATACCCATTGGCATCTTGCTGAGACGGCGAAGTCTGCGTGGCAGTGGCGCTCTGCCGGGAACCTACCCGGCAATCGACCTACGCCTGCCCGTGGTGCGACGCACTCTGGAGTGGGTCGGTTTCGCCACCGTAGTGAACCTTCTGATTATTGGGACAGCTTCGTACCGCGGAGTCGAGTACATGGATTCGACCAGTTTCTGCGGCACGACCTGTCATACCGTAATGGCGCCTGAGTACGCGGCCTATCAAAATTCTCCGCACTCCCGCGTGGCCTGTGTGGAGTGCCACATCGGCCCCGGAGCCGGGTGGTTTGTCCGATCGAAGCTCTCCGGCCTGCGGCAAGTGGCCGCAGTCACGTTCCATACTTATTCAAGACCCATCCCTTCGCCGGTAAAGTATCTTCGCCCGGCGCGTGAAACCTGTGAGCAATGTCACTGGCCGCAGCGCTTCACCGGCGACAAGTTCCTGGTGAACACAAGCTATAAAGATGATGAGAAAAACACTCCGCAGACCGACGTGTTGCTGCTGAAAGTCGGTGGACGCACCTGGCAGGGATCCGTGGGTATTCACGGGCACCATCTCGCCGATAACGCGCGTATCCGCTACATTTCAACCGACCCGGAACGGCAGACGATTCCAGTGGTGTATTACACCGACGATCAGGGGAAGACTACCGAATTTATTTCCAGCGACGCCAAGCCAACTCAGCAGCAACTGGATAAGGGAGAGCATCGCACGATGGATTGCGTGGACTGCCACAATCGTCCGACGCACACTTTCGAATTGCCCGAGAACGCAGTCGACAAGCAAATGTCTCTGGGGCGCATCAGCCCGGAACTCCCCTATATCAAGAAAAAGGCCGTGGAGCTTCTCAAGGTAGATTATCCGGCGCGGGATGTCGCGAAGGAACGCATCCTGGACGAACTGAACAATTTCTATCGGACAAACTACCCGCAGCTTTACGAGACGAGACGCACGCTGGTGCAGCAAGCGGGCGACGAGGTGGCGAACATCTACCTCCGCAACATCTTCCCCGAGATGCGAGTCACTTGGGGCGTACATCCCAACAATCTTGGGCACAACGACTCGCCGGGATGCTTCCGCTGCCACGATGGCAGCCATACCAGTGCCGATGGTCAAACCATCACCAACGATTGTTCCGCATGCCATCAAGTTCTGGCTGCGGGTGAAGAAAATCCAAAAGTCCTGAGTGATTTGGGAATGAAATGAAAAGCGGAAGTAAGTTCGTATTGGGTGCCACGCGACGCGCAGTGTATGACCTCAGACGATTCGGCCTCTTCTATACAGCCTTATTTCTTGTAATTCTTATCCCATCAGTATGCGCGCCTGCACCCGTGTGGGCTCGAGCCCAAGCGAAGTTACCACCTCCTCTCAAGCAGGATGAAAGCTGCCTCGCTTGCCACGGCCAGGCGGGAATGACCTCGGACAAGGGCAAGAGCATTTCGATTGATCCCGGCAAACACGCAGCCAGCGTCCACGGTACTTTGAGTTGCAAAGATTGCCACCAGACCATTAAGGACTATCCTCACCCGGCGAAGCTGGCGAAGGTTCAATGCTCAACCTGCCACGAGGATGAGGCCGCCCACGTTCCAAATAGCGTGCACAGCGCGCTGGGCGACGCAGCTTGCGAATCCTGCCACGGGGATCACCACGAAATCGCGATGGCATCCCAGGTGGCTCCCGCGAAGTGCGCACAATGCCACGCCGACGAAGTGAAGGAGTTCAAACAAAGCATACACGGACAGGCTGCCGCGGCTGCCGATCCGGACGCACCCACCTGCGTCTCGTGCCATGGTCCCATCCACCAAATTCAAACCTCGAGTGATGCCGCTTCGACCGTTGCGAAGAAAAACCTGCCCGACACGTGTGCCTCGTGTCACAGCAATCAGCAATTTCTTTCTCGACATAAAATTCCATTCGCACACCCTGTCGAACTTTATAAGCAGAGCGTGCATGGCCGAGCCATCGTAGATGGAGACGGCGCGGCCGCTACCTGTTCCGACTGTCACGGGAGCCACGGAATCTTGCCGTCGCAGGACGCTCGCTCCAAGGTCAACCACTTTAATATTCCAGCCACCTGCGGACAGTGCCATACCGACATCGCGAAGACGTATCTCGAAAGCGTTCATGGACAAGCCATGAAGAGCGGCGTCTCTGGCGCGCCTGTGTGTAGTGATTGCCACGGAGAGCATTTGATCCTGGCGCCGAAAGAGCCGGCATCGCTGGTGAACGCAGCCCGCGTTTCGATGACTACCTGCGGCCGATGCCACAGCGATGAACGCCTGGCGCTGCGCTATAACCTGCCTGCCGACCGGGTTCCTTCTTTCGCCGACAGTTATCACGGCCTGGCCATGCGCGGAGGCTCCCAGAGTGTGGCCAACTGTGCTTCTTGCCATGGCGTACACAATATCTTCCGGACGGCCGACGCTCGCTCCACGGTGAATGCAGCGAATCTTCCGAAAACGTGTGGAACATGTCACGCTGGAGCGGGTGAACGGTTCGTCATCGGCCCTGTACACGTGCGAATCACGAGCGGCCCGGCGCATCCCGTGGTGAAGTGGATCCGGTGGACGTATTTGACCCTGATTCCGATGACGCTGGGTTTCATGATCCTGCACAACCTGCTGGATTTTCTGGCCAAGCTGATCCGCCGCCAGCCGCGACACGAAACCGGTGCTCAAGTCATGCGCATGAATCGAAACTTCCGGATTGCGCACTGGGGAGTGATCCTTAGCTTCCCGACGCTGGTGATCACCGGCTTCGCGCTGAAATATCCTGAAGCCTGGTGGGCGCAGCCCTTGTTGCTGCTGGAAGGTCATTTCGCATTCCGCGGCATCGTGCATCGTACTGCGGCAGTTGTGCTCATTGCTTCTACCATCTACCACGTGATTCACCTCGCAGTGAATCGGCGCGACCGCTTGTTCCTCAAAGCGATGCTGCCCGAATTGAAAGATGCCACCGATCTGCTGCAGGTATTTACCTACAATCTGGGACTCTCGAAAACCGAACCTCACTTCGCGAAATTCAACTACGCGGAGAAAGTGGAGTACTGGGCATTCATGTGGGGCACGGTAGTGATGACCGTCTCCGGCTGTCTGCTCTGGTTCAACAATTTCACGCTGCGCTACTTGCCCAAGTGGGTGTCCGATGCGGCCACCGCTGTGCATTACTACGAGGCCCTGCTCGCGACATTCTCCATCCTGCTGTGGCACTTCTACATGGTGATTTTCGATCCGCTGGTCTACCCGATGGACACCGCTTGGATCGACGGGAAAGTCCCGGCCGATCATTACCGCCATTCCCGCCCGGCATATTACCGCGCGCTGGAAAGAGCTCACCTGATCGAACGGCCCGATGAACCTCGCGACTCGGAGCAAGCGCTTGAGACCACGGGCTCGGCTCCACTCGAGACCAAACCATAGAGGCAAGTGACGGGGTCGCGAGACCCAAAACAGAAGGGCCGACACAAGCCGGCCCTGGGGGAAATCAATTCTTCACGCTGTGATGAGGGATTCCAACGCGATGCGGCTAGGGATTACCAGAGTGGAGCCGCTCTGCTGGATCAGACGCTGCTTCTTGAAGCCCGCGAACAGCCGGCTGACGGTCTCCCGCGACGTGCCGATCATCTGGCCGATTTCTTCGTGAGTCAAAGCCAATTTCATTTGGCTGGGATGTTTAGAGTCGCAGTTCTGATCGAGCCATCCCACCAGTAATCGGGCGAGTTTTTCGGTGGCTGAGTCGGAAAGGATCAGGTCGCGGATTTCGCGGCAGGTAAAGGCGTAATCCTGACTAATATGCTGAGTCACCCACAGGGTCATTTCCCCGTTGACCCGCATCAGCCGGAGCAAATCACTCTGACGCAGGAAGCTGATCTCGCTTGGTTCCTGAGTCTCAGCGGTGGCTTCATACTGCCGTCCGGAAACTACGGCCGCCACTCCTAGCGGGCAACCAGGCTCGACGATTCGCAGAATCAGAGTTCTGCCGTCGCTGCCGCAGATGGAGAGCTTTACTCGGCCACGGCGAACAATGAAGATTCCCCGCGGAACCTGCCCCTCGGCGAATAGGACAGCCCCGGTGGGGTACATGGTGGTGACTGCCTCTTGCTCCAGAGCACTGGCAACGACTGGAGGAAGATCGCTAAGGTTCTTGTTTTGCAGGTTGTTGATCGCTGGTGTGGCCATAAGGTGCCTCCGCTCACCATTGCATAGGGCAAGCTCCGTGCCACTCCGTGGGCTATTCTGGGGGTCGTGCTCTGTAGCGCCTAACTATAACAAAACAATTAAGTTGATCTCGTATCGCCAAATGTGACGACCGACCTATCTGCGGCCAAGCAGTGCCGAGGGCTGCGTGCTTTCCCACACCGCTGTGTGATCCTCGTCACCGGTCGCGTGGTTATGGGGCACCAGAGACTGTCAGGTCTTGGGCAGGGCAGCCCGGATGGGTACTAACATTTACCCCAGGTTGGCATGCACGGTGTTCAGAAGTGAGGTTCGGCTAAACGGCTTCTCAAGCAGAGTTACGCCGGGCTTCAGCATTTCGCGATTCGACATGAGTTCCCCTGTGTAGCCCGACATGTATACGACCTTCAACGTAGGGTGGGAACTGTTCAGGCGTTCCGCCAATTCAGGACCGCTCATCCTTCGCATCACTACGTCGGTCAACAACAGGTCAATCGTTCCTGGATGAGACTCTACCCATTCGAGGGCGGATTTTCCGTCATCGGCTTCGACTACGGTGTAGCCATGTTCCTGGAGCAGTTGCCGAGTCAGGCTGCGCATGATTTCGTCGTCTTCGACCAGCAGAATGGTTCTCCCTTGCCGACTTGGACCGGCGATCTCCACGTCAGGTTTGGACGAGATCCCAATCTTATGCTCCGCACTGGGGAGATAAATCTTGAACGTGGTCCCGTGGCCCGGTTCGCTATAGACCAGGATGTGTCCGGCGTTCTGCTTCACGATGCCATACACCGTGGCCAAGCCCAAGCCAGTGCCTTTGCCCACCTCCTTGGTGGTAAAGAAAGGTTCGAAGATGCGCGATACCGTGGCTTCGTCCATGCCGTTGCCGGTGTCGCTGACGGCGAGCAGGATGTACTTTCCTGCTGACATGGCCTGTTGCTGCTCGGCCAAGGCATCATCGAAGTTCACCGCACCAGTTTCGAGAATAAACTTGCCGCCCCGCGGCATGGCATCGCGCGCGTTTACCGCGAGGTTGACCACGATCTGGTCGAGCTGTCCGGGATCTGCCTCGATAATGGCCGAGGGCGATCTGGGGACAATGAGAATCTCAACATCATCCCCCAGCAGTGGACGCAGGAGCTTGCTGATCTCCCTTAATCGCTCGTTCAGATCGAGGATTTGAGGTTGGATCGCCGAGGTGCGGCTGAAGGCCAGCATTTGCCTGGTCAAGGACGTGCCCCGCTCCGTGGCTTTCCGGATATTTTCGACATAGACCGACGGCGGAGCAGCGGGATCGATGCGGTCGCGCAGGAACTCCGTGCAGGAATTGATGATTGCCAGAATATTGTTGAAGTCGTGCGCCACTCCGCCCGCCAGACGCCCAATCGCCTCCATCTTCTGAGCCTGACGAAGCTGGCTCTCAGCCTTCTTTTGCGCCGTGATGTCGCGCGCAATCACAGATGCTCCCACGACTTCGCCGATCGCGTTGCGCAGGGGAGACACCGAGAGAGACATGTCCAGGTGACGCCCATCCTTGGTGACCCGCACCGATTCGTGATGTTCGACGCTTTCACCCTGGGCAATTCGCTGAAGAATCTGCGGGATTTCGTCGGCACGGTCGCTGGGAGCCAGAAGCGAGATGTGCTTTCCAACTACCTCTGCTGGAGCATAGCCATAGATGTGTTCGGCTCCCTTGTTCCAGCTGGTGATGTTCCCGTGCATATCCTTGCTAAGGATTGCGTCCTCGGAAGAATCGATAATCGAGGCCAGCCTGGAGCGGTATTCTCCGAGCTGCTCGATCGTCCGCCGCTGCAGTTCCTCGTTCACCCTCCGCAACTCCTCGGCAATTCTCTTGCGGTCGCTGATGTCGCGGATAGCGCTCAGTACGAACCAACCTGTTTCCGTAGAGACAGGACTCAAACTGATCTCTACCGGAAATTCCGATCCATTGCGACGCCGGCCGTAAAGATCAAGATCCGCTCCCATGCGCCTTGTCTTCGGCGTTTGCGCGAAGTTCTGACGATGCTGATGGTGCTGGCCACGATAGCTGTCGGGTACGAGCATTTCGACTTTCTGACCTATCAACTCCTCGCGAGCATAGCCGAATAGCTCTTGGGCTTGTGAATTGACTTGAACGATGGTTCCGTCACGATCAACGGCGACAATGGCATCCGGAAGGGCCTCGAGGAGGTCGGTGGAAAGTAAACCAGCAGCCATGGCTTTGGCCGAAGGAGTGGGGACCGTACCCTCTGAATCTGTTGAAGATCGCAACATATGCTACTGCTCGGTCAGTCGAAACTGCCGATAACTAAATCTAGTCGGAACCCGCCAACCTGTAAAGGAGCGCAGCTGGAGGGCAATCAGTTTCGTTTTCAACTACTTATCCGGTCTAGAACAAGTGTTCTTGTGTCCTTGATGTGATCTGGATCACCATCGCCAGTAATATTGCTCACGGTGGCCCTGGTAGAGCTTTTGCAAACCTAGGACGGAAGGCAAGAAAAGATGCTTAGGCTGCAGCCACCGCTGAATGCGCAAACCGATTTGGGCGCTGGCTATGAAGTACAGGAAGACAGATCCCAGCTCAATGTCGCCCAGAAAGATCGTCGGCGCGCGCTGATCGTGCCTCGTGAACACGGAGCCTGGGGAATGTTGCTGATGCCACTGGCGACCGGTGCGGCCGTCGGTCTGTTTAGCGGCGGATCACTCATTCCTGTCCTACTTTTGACAATAACCGTGCTGGCATTGTTCTGGCTTAGAACGCCGCTGGAAAGTTGGCTTGGTAGCACCGGCATCCGCGTCCAAAGCAGGGAAGAGCGCCAGGTAGTGCGGGCTGTTGTCCTTCCCCTCGCTACGGTTGCTTCAGCCGCCCTGATCGCTTTGGGTTGGGGAGGTAAGAATCGAGAGCTGATTTGGTTGGGAATCATCGCCACCGCAGCGTTTGCGGTGCAGCATCTCTTAAGGAGTTTAGGACGATCGACCCGGATGGCGGCGGAAATGGTGGGTGCGTTGGCCCTGACCTCGACTGCTCCCGCCGCATACTATGTGGCCTCAGGCCGGCTCGACGCGAAAGCGTGGATGTTGTGGCTGCTCAATTGGCTGTTTGCCGCCGATCAGGTCCACTTTGTTTGGCTAAGACTCCGCGGCATCCGAGCTTCGGGGCCAAGAGAAAAGTTCACAGCAGGCTGGACCTTCCTGGCAGGAAATCTGTTCTTTCTCGGGATATTGGCGCTGGTGTATCACTTCATTTGGCTGCCGACACTTGCCTTGATCGCCTTTGTACCCATCTTTCTTCGTGGGCTTGTTTGGTTTTTGAGAAAGCCTCAGCCAATGGCGATTCGTCGACTAGGCTGGACAGAACTTGCCCACGCACTGCTCTTTGGGATATTGCTCGCCGCCGGCCTCAGCTTTGCGCGCTAGATCGAAGAGACAGCTTTTTGGCAATCTCAGTCGGAGGCGGGAACTGTGAAGTAAAGCACAGGACTGGCAGTCAAACATCACTGCATTCTTAGGCCTGACTGTGCTATCTTTCGCCTCGGCCCGAGCTCCCGGTATTTTAGGGAAGCACCGTAAGCCTTGGTTCGACCGAGGGCCCCCGCCTGGAACATGCTTTAAATCCCACAACGAAAGGAATACTCCCATGTTTGCTCGTATTCTTGACTGCGAAGTGAAAATGGAAAAGAAAGACGAGATCGTGAAGGTCCTCAAGAACGAAGTCCTTCCTATCCTCAAGAAGCAGACTGGCTTCCTTGAGATTCTGCCTTTTTTCCCGGAGAAGATGAAAGAAGAAAAAGTGATTGCCATCAGCCTGTGGACCACCAAGGCGGACGCAGAGCGGTATGAGAGAGAGTTCTATCCCAAAGTCTTGGAGATTCTGAAACCATTTCTGACCACTCCGGTGAAGGTGAGCTATCACAAACTTGAGACCGCCGTTTGTGAGCACTTCGTGCATGCGCTCGCTGCGTAAACTCAGCACTCCAATTGAAAAACCCCGGAGCGCCTGCTCCGGGGTTCTTGCGAGCGGACTACTCACAATCAGATTCTCTTTCCGCACCCGGCAAGAAAAGCGCCGGCATCCAAGCTACTTAAGCAGGCACTGGCGGTCGTTTTCTGCTTTGCTTCACGGTCACCGGATCGAGGAACTTCATCATGCCTCGCAAGCGTTCACCCACGCGTTCGATCTCGTGCTCCTGCTCGCGCTGGCGGGTGGTTTCAAACCACTCGCGTCCTGATTCGTTTTCCGCAATCCAGTTTCGCGCATAAGTTCCGTCCTGAATTTCCTTCAGCAGCTGCTTCATCGCCTGCCTTGTCTGGTCAGTAACGATGCGCGGACCGCCCGTGTAGTCTCCGTGCTCCGCCGTGTCGCTGATGGAGTAGCGCATGTAGTTCAGACCGCCGCGATACATCAAGTCCACGATGAGCTTGAGTTCGTGCAGGCACTCGAAATAGGCAATCTCTGGCTGGTAGCCCGCCTCAACCAGCGTCTCGAATCCGGCTTTTACCAGCGCGCTGGCCCCGCCGCACAATACGGCCTGCTCGCCAAAGAGATCAGTTTCAGTTTCTTCCGTAAAAGTTGTCTCGATCACGCCGGCACGAGTTCCGCCAATCGCCTTCGCATACGAAAGCGCAAGTTGTTTGGCCGTGCCGCTTGCGTCATGGTGTACTGCGAGGAGTGCGGGTGTGCCACCGCCTTCTACGAATACTTCGCGCACGCGGTGTCCCGGCGCTTTGGGTGCAACCATGGAAACATCGATATTCGCAGGAGGAGTAATTGTCTTGAAGCGAATGTTGAAGCCGTGGGCAAACATCAATGTCTTTCCCGCCGACAAATGCGGAGCAATATCGCGTTTGTAGACAGCAGGCTGCGCTGTATCCGGCACGAGAATCATGATGACGTCCGCCCATGCGGCGGCGTCACTGATGGAAGACACTTTCAATCCGGCCGCTTCGGCCTTGGCTCGGGACTCACTTTCTTTCGGAAGGCCAACGCGGACTTGTACCCCGCTGTCTCTCAAGTTGAGCGCGTGAGCGTGTCCCTGTGAACCGTAGCCGATGATGGCTACTTTCTTTCCGCGAATCAGTGTCAGATCGGCTGCGTCCTCGTGATACATGGTTGCCATAATGATTCCTTTCGAAGAAAAATTCTCCCGCTAGACCGACTGCGAGAGGTCGTCATCCGTAACTGTACGCGCCGGCTCTTCCGACGATGAAACTGCCACCGACGACTTATTTCCACGTCGCATGGCTACGATGCCGGTGCGCACCATTTCCAGAACGCCATAAGGGCGAAGCACTTCCAGCAGCCCGTCGATCTTGTCTTCGCCGCCCGTAATTTCGATGATCAAAGATTCCGGCGCAACATCCACCACCCGCGCGCGGAAAACGCTGGCCAGTTCCAAAACGTGGGAGCGAGCCTCATGTGTAGCCGCCACCTTGATCATCGCCAGATCACGCACGATTGCCGGAACCGTCGTGATGTTTTCCACCAGCAACACATTTACCAGTTTGTAGAGATTGGCTTCGATCCGGCGCGCCTGGTCGTAGTCCGCATCGACCGTGATGGTCATGCGTGACACTTCCGGCTTTTCCGTACGCCCCACCGTGAGTGAGTCGATGTTGAAGGCGCGGCGGCGAAACAGCGACGCCACACGAGTCAACACGCCCGGCTTGTTCTCAACGTATACCACGTAGGTGTTCAGCATATTGGATTACTCGTCAGCAGCCGTCTCCACGATAGGACTCGGCCGACGGATCATCTCATGCAGAGCAGCGCCCGCCGCTACCATGGGATAAACGGTATCTTCCTGTTCCACGTGGAAATTGATCAGCATGGGTCCATCGTGCTGCCGGGCCGCCTGAACCGCCGGTACGACCTGGGAGCGCTCAGTCACGGTTGCGTTCCGAATGCCATAGGCGGCGGCAATCTTGGCGAAGTCCGGGTTCAGCAGTGGCGTGGCCTGATAGTTGCGTTCGTAGAAAAATTCCTGCCATTGCCGCACCATCCCGAGAAAGCCGTTGTTGATGATGGCAATGTTGATCTTGAGATTCTCCTGCACGATGGTCGCGAGTTCACACATCGTCATTTGAAAGCCGCCGTCTCCCACCACGACCCAGACCTCCGCCTCTGGACGCGCGACCTTCGCTCCAATGGCCGCTGGCAGGGCAAATCCCATGGTCCCCAGTCCACCGGAGGTGATCAGCGATCGCGGATCTTCGTGTTTGTAGTACTGCGCCTCCCACATCTGATGCTGGCCGACGTCGGTCACCACTATGGTGTTGCTGCCGCGGGCCTCGCGCCAAAGATCGTTGATCACATGGGCGGCGTAAAGATGGCCGCTATCTGGCAGGTTCTGAATGTCTCGGACTGCGGAATCACCTTTTAGCCGATCAATAAGATCCAGCCATTCGCTGCGATCAAGGGATTCGACATTCGGCAACATCACATGCAGAACTTCCCGCAGATCGCCCACCAAAGCCACATCCACCTTCACATTCTTATTGATCTCCGCGGGATCGATCTCGACATGTATCTTTTTCGCATTTGGCGCGTAGGTTTTCAGATTTCCCGTGACCCGGTCGTCGAAACGCATGCCCAGCGCGATGAGCAGGTCGGCCTCCTGAATGGTATGGTTGACCCAGGCTTCGCCGTGCATTCCCATCATGCCCAGATTGAGCGGATGAGAAGCCGGGAGCGCGCCCAAGCCCAGCAGGGTAAGCGCAACAGGGATTCCAGCACGCTCCGCGAAGTCGCGCACCTCGCGCATCGCGCCAGACACAATTGCGCCGTGCCCCAATAGAATCACCGGCCGTTTCGAGTTGTGGATTAACTCCAGCGCCTGTTCATATTCCTTTGGAGCAGGCGAAAGGTCTGGACGATATCCCGGCAATTGCGGCTTCGCCGCCTCCCAGTCAAACTCGCAGGAGGACTGTTGCGCATCCTTCGTGATATCCACCAGAACCGGTCCCGGCCGGCCTGAGGCGGCCACATAGAAAGCTTCGCGCAACGTCCGGGCAAGTTCGTCGGCCCGCGTCACCAGATAATTGTGCTTGGTAATCGGCAGCGTGATACCGGTGATGTCGGTCTCCTGAAATGCGTCGGAGCCAATCAGCTTGCTGCCGACCTGACCGGTAATACAGACGATAGGGGAAGAATCCAGCATAGCCGTGGCGATGCCAGTCACCATATTCGTAGCGCCAGGGCCAGAGGTTGCAACCGCTACGCCGGTTTGTCCGCCGGCACGCGCATACCCGTCGGCCATGTGAGTGGCGCCCTGCTCGTGCCGCACCAGCACGTGATGGATCTTGCTGTACTTCAGGGCATCGTAGGCCGGCAGGATGGCGCCGCCAGGATATCCGAAGACGTGGGTTACGCCTTCGCGTTCCAGGCATTCCCACAGAATCTGCGCTCCAGTTTTTGTCATGGCTCCAAATTCCTCTGACTGCTACCCATTGGTTTCAGCCCAACCCGCTGCAAAGGCAGGGAACTAGTTTACACGCGATTGTATCGGTGTTGACTACGCCAGGTAGTGGTGCCGCACATTACTGTCTTAACGCCCGCTGTATGCAAAATATCGCTGGTCATCATCTGCCAAATCGATTAGCGCTTGCGCGTCAAATGTGACTCGTGTCACTGACACCACGCGCACCTTCGTGTGCCATGGAATGTGATCCTGACCTCTGCCTCTCCAGAATGCAGTTCCAAACAATTGAGAACCAGTATTTGTTGATGAGAAGAGCGATCGTTCGCGACGGATCCCATTTATCCACGAATACAAGGGAGCAAAAGTGAAAACCAAAAAGGGTGTGATCGGAATACTCACGGGCGGCGGCGATGTCCCCGGCCTGAACCCCGCAATCCGCGCAGTTACCATTCGCGCGTTGCGTGAGGGCTGCGAAGTAATTGGCATCCGTCGCGGCTGGGCTGGCTTGGTCGACATCGTCCGCGAGAAAGACTACGACAACAGCGAGAATTTCCAGACGCTGTCCGAGGACCTGGTCAACCGCACCGGCCGCACCGGTGGCACCTTCCTGCACACCTCGCGCACTAATCCCAGCAAAGTGAAGAAGTCCAGCGTCCCAGTTCATCTGCAGTCCGCTTACAACGCTGAGAAGAACGACCTGACTCCCGAGGTCTTGAAGAATCTGGATTGGCTGGGCATCGACTATCTCATCCCGATTGGCGGCGATGACACGCTGAGCTATGGCGTCCGGCTTTATCAGGAAGGCGTCAAGGTAGTTGCCATTCCAAAAACCATGGACAATGACGTCCCGGGCACCGACTACTGCATCGGCTTCAGCACCTGCGTGACCCGCACCATTTCCATGACCAACAGCCTCCGCACCAGCGCGGGCTCCCACGAGCGCTTCATGGTCCTCGAAGTTTTCGGCCGTTACGCCGGGTTCACCGCCATGCTGCCGACGATGGCCGGGGCCGCAAACCGCTGCGTGATCCCAGAGCACAAATTCGATATCGAGCGGCTCACGGAGTTGTTGGTTTCTGACCGCCAGAAGAACCCCAGCCACTATTCCGTTGTTCTGGTTTCCGAAGGCGCCATGTTCCAGGGCGGCGAAATGGTTTTCGAAGCCGAGACCACCGACGCCTTCGGCCACAAGAAACTTGGCGGCATCGGAGACCTGGTCTCAGAAAAGCTGAAGGAGCTCTCCCCGAAATATAACAAGGGAAAAACCATCGACGTCATCAACCAAAAGCTCGGTTATCTTGTCCGCTGCGGCGATCCCGATGCCATCGACTCCATTGTCCCAATGGCCTATGGAAATCTCGCCCTCGATTTATTATTGGGGAAGATCCACGGGCGCCTGGTCGTCCTCAGGAACGGCCGTTACGACAACCTGCCGATCGACACCGTGACTGCTTCGAAAAAGATCGTCAATGTAAAAGAGCAATACAATGTCGACCGCCTGCGGCCGCATTACAAGAGCTTCGAGATGAAGCCGCTCTTCATCATGACCAGCGAGGTGAGCTAGGGCGATCGGGCATCGATGGCTGCTGACCGTCGATCGCGCTCCTCAAACTCGCATTTCTTCGCGGTATGTTCTGATCTGCTATTCGTTTTGGATTCGCCTTCTCACCTGTCACCAAACCTACAACTACGGGCTGCGTTCAATAGGCGCCTTATTCGCTGTTTGTTCGCCCTGACAATATGATCACACACCCTCCTGTGGAAAAAGGAAACAAACCCGGGCCAAGTCGACCGGGTTAAAGCCAGAGGTTCTGCGGGCAATTGCTTTTCCTCGACTTGTCCTTCCGCACCTTTCACCGTGCGTCCCCCGGCAACCCGTCAACCGAATTTTTAGCCAATCGCGTGTGATGAATCAGCACGCCCTGTTTTCAATCGCGCATTCGATCGGCGTCCAGCGCTCATCGTACGCTGTGCCAGCGTGTCCGCCATCGCGCGCGCTCTAGATTTTGCCCGGGCAAGGAATTTGCCTCTCGCCGTACGCGGGGGAGGCCACGGCCGCCTCGGGTGCGGTACGTGCGATGGCGGAGTCGTGATCGATTTTTCCGGAATGAAACGAGTTACTTCGCGGAAATATTTTCAGATTACCTTACGGTAATCGCAACCTCGTTTCCAGGAAACGAGAGCGGATCAAAGTGAACTCAGCTGGGCGGCCATGACTTCCGATAAGCCGACTTATCAGGAGAGATCTGCGTCCCAATCTGGATTGCCTCCGAATCGCAGACCACCCACCCAAGGTGGTTGCATCGGCTGCGATGTGACGTGCAGAATACAATTACGCGCACGGATGGCCCTCGTTCCTGGCGCGAACTTGGTCCCTGCGAAATCCAGTCCCCGTATATGTATCACTCGCATGTACAGCACAGTGGCTGGGTGCAGGCGGCATGGGTAAAGGTATCGCGCGGTTCAGATCGGGGGACGACTTCGCCTGTCACATGACGGTACCCGCCAAAGGCAACGAGGAACGATTCCAGAGTGGTGCGCAGGAGTATGCCGCCTACCTGAAGACACCAGAGGGCCGGTTGCGCACCGACTTAGCCCTTGCCAACCTACAGGATTTTCTTCCCCCACTCACCCAGCCTTGGTTGTGTGCACTTGACGTCGGGTGCGGCACTGGAGCGACCGCCATTCGCCTGGCGCAACTTGGGATTCACGTCACGTTACTGGATTCCTCTCCAGCAATGCTGGATATTGCGAAGCGCGCGGCAGGGGAAGCAGGAGTTGCGGACAAGGTCGTACTGCAACGCGGCGACGCTACACAATTGGCGAACTTGTTCCACACTCGATCGTTCGATGTAATTCTTTGCCACAACATCCTGGAATATTGCGAGGAGCCGGCTGCGGTGTTGCGTGGTGCGGCTCGCGTCTTGCGAGATTCATCGGCATTATTGTCCATTCTGGTACGGAACCGGGCCGGCGAAGTATTCAAGGCTGCTATCCAAGCAGGCGACTTGGCTAGGGCGGAAAATAACCTAACCGCCGAGTGGGGAGAAGAATCGCTGTACGCAGGCCGGGTACGGCTATTTACGCCCGCCAGTTTACAAGCCATGATGGAGGAGGTGTCTCTGGCGACACCTGCCGAGCGTGGTGTACGCGTCCTTGTAGACTATCTGCCACCACGGATTTCTCGCAGCGCCGAGTATGAGCGGATTCTTGAATTGGAACACAAACTGGGCAGCCGGCCGGAGTATGCCGCTGTTGCCCGCTACACACAATGCTTCGCACGTTTGGCTTGATGGAAAGTGTTCATGAATAATGTCACCGACCAATCTTCGGCCATCCCATCTAGCGCGAAGGACCCTGATGCCACGATTTCGCTCGGCCTCGGACTCACCAACGAGTGCAACCTCGCCTGCGCCTTCTGCTATCGGGATCCAGCCCGCACCGATCGCCTCTCGCTGGATCAGGTGAGGTCCGTCATGGAACGACTGCCCGTCCGCTCGGTGAACTTGGGCACCGGGGAGAACGGCATGCATCCGGACTTTAAAGCGATTCTGGCGTATCTGCGCACACAGCCGGTCAAACTCACCATCACTTCCAACGGCCATAGTGTTGCAGTATTGCAGGACGACGAGTTGAAGGCATTTCACGACATTGAGTTCTCTCTCGATTACCCTTCGCAGGCGGAGCAGGATGCACAGCGCGGAAACGGCAATTGGGAACTGATCCACCAGCAGGCAGAACGGTGTGTGAAGCTGGGTGTGCCTGTCACCATCATCGCGGTCATGATGAAGGCAAACTACTTACATCTGGCGGAGGTCGCGCGAGTGGCTAAGCACTTTGGTGCTCCCCTGCGCGTGAACGTCTACCAGGCGGTGCGATCCGACATTTATGCATTTCCTACGAAGAGTATTGGGAGGGGTTCCGACGCCTCTTTGAAGAGAACGACGTAATTGCGATCGGCGAGCCGCTGGTGCGAGCGATGGCGGGTCTCCCGCCGGTCCGGGGAGGATGCGGCGTGAGCACCGTGAGGGTTACGCCACGTGCTACTACGCAGCCCTGTGTTTATTGGCCAGGATCGGGTGAGCCGCTGTCGGATTTGATCACGATAGGGTTGGATATTCTACACTCCGCCCCGTTTGACCAGGCCCGCACTCTTCCCGCCGCATGCCAACCTTGCGAGTTTCGAGACTCCTGCCACGGCGGATGTGCCGGACGTCGACGCCTGCAAGGCGCGCTGCTAGAGCCTGACTATTACTGTCCCGTCGTTCGCGGGGAACACCGAACCCTGCAGGTCCGTATGGCCGCGACCCGCGATCTGCCGAAGCTCAGCAGTTCCTGCACTACCGTAGTGATCGCCAGATAATGGTGGCTCGTGAAGAACGACATTAATTGCTCGAACCAGCCTGTCCGCTGCTTATTGCGTTCGTCTTATTTTGCGTCGATCCATTTGTCTGACCCCGTCAGCTTGACGGCCACGCCCGAAATGAAGATGTGCAGAGGCTTTCCATCTGCGGTGCCGCGGTGCTCGGTTGAGATAAGCAGCGGTCCAGCCTTCTTGTAGCCTGTCCATGTTGCACTGACGAGGCTTGGTTTTTTGTCCCCGCCGTGGTGGAAGACAAGGTACTCGACGCGATTGTCTTTGCCGACGTAAAGGTCCCAGGTGTCGCCGGGCGTGTAACCGCCGAGTTCTGCGCCATACTTCACCGAGACCAGCGTCGCTGATCCGGCTCCCGCCGGCAGTTTCTTCATCCCTTCATCGGTCGCTGTGGCGCTCGTGTCCCAGTAGGCGTGTAACGGGAACAGGAGCCAATAATTATCGTTGGTGAAGCCGGCATCAGTTTGCTTCTTCGTGTCGTCGTTGATTTCGGAGCGCATGTAGGTGACCTTGACCGGCTTCCCGTCTTTATCTTTCCCCTCGAAAGAAACCTTGCCGGTTTTGGGCTCCCACTCCCAGGTGCGAGAAAGTTTGAAGAGTCCGGTGATTTCCCCGTTCCAGGTGTAGCGGATCGCATCAATTTGCCCGAACGAATCGAGACCATAAGTCTTGGCGATCTGTTCGAGAATGGGCGGGCGCGTCTGCGCCCAGGAGGGTGCGGCAAGGGCCAGCACTCCGCAAAGCAAAAGACCCATGATGGTTAAACAGCGGGCATTTCTCATAGCGTTCGCTCCTCGGTGAATTGAACGGATGTCGTTTTGGATGACGGCCAAAGGCTTCGGGCTACACACAACTAATGTTCGGCTTGATTATTCGGGCACGGGCGGTTGCCTGAGCCGCCGAAACCCGATAACTACACCGGCCGCTACCACGGATCCGTATTCCAGCAACATAATCCAACTCGGCAGCAGCCACGGCAGTCCAAGCGTCCGCAGATGCCAAACATAGTAAGTTGGGATGATGCTGACTGTCCAGATGATGAGGGGCACCGTCGACGCCGACCGGACGAAGGGCAGCAGCCACAGAAGGTACCACGGATATACGACCGGCGCACACAGAAGCGATGCTGCCATGGGCCAGGCGAATGCGCCCGGAGAAAACCGTGGGGCCTTGCGCCTCATCCAGATTGCGGTAAGAAAGCCGACGAGCACTGTCAGCCCAGCTACAAGTTCGGGAGGGGCAAATCGCTCAAGCGTTGCAAACACCGGATCGTTAAACCAGAAACTATGCACGTAAGTACCGAGCGAGCCGATCGGAATCCGGCCATGGTCGAGAAATGGTACGTATAAAAGCGCGACCAGGATTACCCCCAGCATGCCGTCGCGTATCCGGACGCGCTTCCAGTAAAGTGGCAGAAGTACAATCGGAAGAAATTTCACTGCAACCGCCAGCCCGAATGCCAGCGCTGCAACCGCGCGCCAGCGCCGTCCTAGTGCAGCAAAAGAAACCAACAGCAGCAACGCACCGACAATATCGATGTGACCGCTGCCTGCCACTTCCACCGCCAGCAGCGGGTTCCAGGCATAAGCCAGAATCCAGTGCGCTCCTTGGCGGCTACGACGTGATATGTCGAGCAAAACGAGAACGATTGCAAAATCGCAGACTACAAACGCCACTTTCAGCGCAAAGACAGATTCATGAATCGCAGTAACGGCGCGAAAGAAAAGCTCAGCGCCCGCGGGATATGGGCTCGGCAAATCCGGATTGTTCAGCGTGCGGGTCTCGGCTGTGTGCAACTCGCCGAGCGCGGGATCGCTGGGAACGACAACATAAGGGCTATAGCCGAGCCGCTGCACGCGGCCATCCCAGACGTAGCGATGGATGTCATCATCTGAGCCCGGCGGCATCCGTAGAAAGGCAAGATGCCACAGAGCAGCCAACACGAGGCCGATGACGATGACGTGGCGCGGGAATGTCGCGGTGGAAAAGAGCTCACGAATGGCGAGGAGGTAAGCGATGCCAGCAACCGCCAGCGGGATAACGAAGGAAGGTGCACCCATTCTGCCGAACTTGCCTGAGCAGATTGTCAGCGCAACAAGTATGACAATGCCGAGAACGTACAGCCTGCAGGATGGCGTGAGCTTCACAGGTTTCCCATGGGTGTCCGCAACTGTGCCAACTGCTGTCCCCAATGTTTCAGCCAGGCCGCTGTGCGTGGCGCCCTGGCCGGAGCCAGCCGCAGTTCCTCGGCTAGCCGGGTTAAGTCGCTCTCCACATCGATGTCGTAGAAGGGATCTGTGGAAGCAACGGAAAGCTGCTGTCCATGAGCGCGCGCCAGCAGGGCCTCAAGCGCGCTCTTTGTACCCATGCCGTCGCCATCGAAAAGCGTTGGATGGGCAGCCTTTGCCCCTACGAGATAATAGCCGCCGTCGTGTGTCGGTCCGACAACTAAGTCGTGTCCGGTGAGCGCCTCGAACGCGCTCTCAAGAACCGAAGCCGGCAGGTGCGGGCTGTCGCTGTTGAATGCAACCACGCGTTGCCGGCCCGGGGCTGTGAAGTGCGCAAACACCGAGGTCAAGCCGGCTGCAAGGCCTCCCCCTTCCTGTGCCACGACACCTACACCGCGCGCCAACCGCGTTAGTTCTTCGACATCCGAAGCAGGGCACATGATTGCGACATCGACAGTGCCCAACGAGCGCACCAACGTCATTGTGTCGTCCAAAAGGCAGCGATAAAGCTCGGTGACCGCTTCCACTGGAAGGCTCTGAGCTAAACGGGTCTTGACCGTGCCTGGCCGCGGTGCTTTTGCCATGACCACCAGCGTGCGGCCCCGGTCCGGCGAATGTGCTGGATTTTCCTTGGAGGACTCCATAGGAGATCGCTGTACGTGTTTTGAACGGGGACTCACGCTGGCCCTGGCGTCTCGGTCCTACGATGCCGAAAATAATAGCGCACTATTAGCGAGAGGATGAACCATGCCGCTCCGACCGTGCCCCTGAGGGTACCGCTAATTTTCGATTTCCCAATGCGCGGATAGTAGCTCACCGGCACCTCAACGACGCGGAACCCCGCGAGCGTACCCTTGAGAATCATTTCAACCGCCCATCCGTATGTGTTCTCTTGCAGTTCAAGCTGGCGAAGGACATCTGCTCGTGCGGCGCGGAATGGTCCGAGGTCGCTTAGCCTCAGACCATACAAGAGCCTGATCAGGAAGGCCGCCAGCTGATTGCCAAACGCGGCGTGCCATGGCAGTGCCCCAGGTATGCTCTGCTTCCCGAGACGCGAGCCGAGCGTGATATCCGCGCGTCCGTCAAGGATGGGAGCGAGGAGAAGCGGCAGCTCAGCCGGCCGATCGCTGTAATCGCCGTCGAGGAACACCACAATGTCAGGGCTGCTTGCTTCAGCCAGTCCGGTCAGGCAGGCGCGCCCGTATCCGCGGCGAGGTTCGCGTAGGATCCGGGCTCCCATCCTTGAGGCGATCTCGGGAGTTCCGTCGGTTGAATTGCTATCTACGACCAAGACCTCCGTCACAACGTCAGCAGGGAGATCAGCTAAGACGCGGCCGATGGACTGCGCTTCATTATGCGTAGGAATGACGACGGACACTCGCACTTGACCTTGGCTCAAGTCACCACCATGGGGAGGACGGCCAGCGCCGCGCTAGCCAGGCATCAACACCCCACGCACGACCGGCCCTCCCCACCACAAGCGCAAGCGATGCGAGCACTGAAACCAGCAGTTCCCAGATCCACGATGTGCCCCATTCAGAGACCCAAAGGCTGCCCAAGTACAGAAAAGCCACAAAGGCGGCAGGGCGCGTCAGCAGACCGATGACCAGCAGGATTCCGAGACCGATCTCAGTCACCGCCTGCATCGGAGCGGCCATTGCGGCGTGACTCGCCGCCAAACCCATCACTGCCTTCCACGCGGCCGGCGAGTGACTCGCCTTTATATAGTAGTTGATCAAGCCCGCGTAGCCCGCCGGCGTGTAGAGACCCTTCCCCAGATTTTCGAAGAAGACCCACACCAGCATTGCGCCGATCGTGACACGAACGATCGCCAGCCCATTTGCCGCGGGCGCTTGGTTGGCTGAATTTTGCGTCGGGCCCGTGTTCGTCATCGTCATAGACCTCGTACCCAGTCGATGCCGCCAGTTTGCGGTGGGAAACAGAAAGGAGTCGGTATTCTAAACGGTTCCTCTTGTTCCTGCCAGTGGACGCTCCAAATCAACGTCGGCAGTAGCGCTTTTTGCGCCCGGCTTCCTATCGAGAGCCGGGATTTGACAGGACGCTGCCGCAACCTGCAGACTGCGAACGTGCGCTTCAAACCATGAGATGCACACGGTGACCGCGCGGCTGCGGTTTCGCTTCACGACAGCCGCTCCTGGGACGTCCGCTGCCATTGCCGGTCACGGAGCGCATGGACAAACGCGATCCTCGTAGAAAGGATACGTCATGCTGCGTCGACCTCTGCTCTCTCTGCTCCTCGTGTTCTCCTCTCTGCCGGCTCTTGCTCAGAACGAACGCCATTTCACGTTTCACTACGCATTCACGGTGAAGAACGTCAGCCCCGGCGAACGCCTGCGCGTCTGGATTCCTTTGGCCCACTCCGACGCGTTCCAGGAGGTGAAAGTTACTTCCAAGGGTGGAGACTTGCCGCTGAGGCAGGTTCAGCAGCCCGAATACGGAAACGAGGTGCTGTACGCGGAAGCATCGAAAGCCGATAAGGGCGAGTACAGGTTCTCGGTGGACTACGACGTCGTTCGGAAAGAGCATGTCGTGCTGGTCAACGGGAAGCCGGCTGGTGCCGCACCATCTGTGACAGCGCCTCACGTCGAATTGGCGCGGTTTCTCGAGCCGGACCGCTTAGTGCCCGTCACCGGCGTTCCTGCGCGACTAGCCGAGCAGGAGACGAAAGGCGCGACCACGTCCCTGGAAAAGGCGAACGACATCTACGAATACGTTTTCCACACCATGAAATATGACAAGAGCGGCGAGGGCTGGGGACACGGCGACACGCTCTGGGCGTGCGATTCGAAGCATGGCAACTGCACCGACTTCCACTCGGTTTTTATTTCAATGGCACGGGCGGAGAAGATTCCGGCGCGTTTTCAGATCGGGTTTTCCATTCCGGCGGACAAGCATTCCGCCGAGATTCCCGGATACCACTGCTGGGCCGAGTTCTATCTTGATTCAGTGGGATGGGTGCCGGTCGATATTTCGGAGGCGTGGAAGCACCAAGAGAAACACGATTACTTTTTTGGCGCCCACGACGTGAACCGGGTGCAGTTCACGCAAGGACGAGATATCAAACTCGCCCCCGCTCAGGAAGGCCCGCCGCTGAACTATTTTGTCTATCCGTACGTGGAGATTGGCGGAAGGGAATATCCCAATGTCGCGATTGCATTTTCCTTTGAGGACGCCGGCTCGACGCCTGCAAAGGCGAGTGCCTTACGTTAGAGATTTGTCCCTCATGGTTCGAGAATCCGCGCCCAGGGGCTTATCCCGAATGCGGTCAGCCTAACCGCGTATAGCGGAGAATTGGAAGTTCTTCATGCGGACGCCCCTTCAGGAACTGGTCGGCAAACCCCAACTGGCACACGGCTCGTCCAGATTGGCATGACTTTCCACCTCGACCAAATTATCGAGGCGCATCGCTGCATGGAGGGAAACAAAGTTGGCTGATAGGGTAATTCTGAGGTCGCGACATTGACAGGAAATCTGGGATTTTGCTTCAGGCGATGGCTCGTGTGTCGGGCAGATGCTACTACCTATCCGCCTGGTGGCCCCGGGATTGCTTCCTGTTTGCCGACAAACCGGAAACGATCGTCATCTTGTTCAATCTAATTGCCGAGGGGAAGCGCTTATCGGGAGCCGAGCGAAGTGCGGAGATGGAGCATCTCATCCACTTTGCTGAGAAGGTCACCTCGTGATAGTGGCTTCTGCAGGAGGATGGCTCCCTCTGCGATGAGTTGTTGAGCCACGGGGACTTCAGCATATCCTGAAACGTATAAAACTTTCGCTTCCGGATGCAACGCCCGTACTTTCGTTGCAACCGAGGGTCCACTCATGTCAGGCAACACTACATCGCTGACGATCAGAGCGATAGGCCCCTTGAATTGCTCGGCCACATCGATGGCATGATTTCCGCGACCGGCTTGCAGGACGTTGTAGCCGTTCGTGGTGAGACACTCGGACGTCACTTGGCGCAGAGATTCTTCGTCTTCCAACAGGAGTATTGTTTCTGTGCCTCGTGGATACTCGCTTCGCTCTTCCGCACCAGTAACCAGTGGCGGAGCTTTTTCATCCACCCGCGGCAAATAGATGTCGAAGGTGGTACCGGCTCCTGGCGCGCTCGAAACCCAGATATATCCGGTACTCTGCTTAACGATTCCATAGACCGTGGCCAATCCCAGCCCCGTACCGCGGCCCTCTGCCTTCGTAGTGAAGAACGGCTCAAACACACGGTGCAGTATGGCATCCGTCATCCCCACTCCCGTGTCATTTACCGAGAGGCGAACGTACCGCCCAAGCTTGGCGTAGGGATGGAGGGCCACATCGTCTGGCCCCAGTTCGGCATTCGCAGTTCGGATCGTGAACTTGCCACCGTTGGGCATAGCATCGCGCGCATTTGTGGCCAGGTTCATGAGGATCTGCTCGATTTGTCCACGATCAGCCCGGGTTGAATCCAGGCTCGTCTCCAGGTCGGTCACAATCTGCACGTCCTCGCCTATTAGGCGTTGCAGGATCTTTCCGACGTCGCGAACGACCGCATTCAGGTCCAGGATGACCGGGTAAAGTACCTGCTTACGGCTGAAGGCTAGCAACTGCCGGGTCAATTGGGCTGCACGCCGAGTGGCTTTTTTGATCTGCTCCGTGTAATGCTGCTGCGCTCCGGTCGGGGTTGTTTCGAGGAGCAGGTCAGCATTTCCGAGAATGACGCCCAGAAGGTTATTGTAGTCATGCGAAATTCCTCCCGCCAGCAGTCCCACGGCTTCCATCTTCTGCGCCTGACGAAATTGTGCCTCCAGGCTCCGTCGTCCGGTAATGTCTTCCACAATGACTTCGAAGTGGCTGAACGAGCCATCCTGTCTGCGGAAAGCCCCTCCGCTTATACGAACAACAATGATCTTGCCGTCTTTGCGTTTCCAATTGACTTCACACCCGCTCACGCGCCCACTGGGCCCGTAGCTGTCAAGAATCGACCTGCGATCGGCCGGATCGTCATAGAGGTCACGGCTCAGGTTCCGCGTGAGCAATTCTTCTTTTGATCTGTAACCCAGCATGGCTACCAGAGCTGGGTTTACGTCTAACAAAGCGCCGTCCAATTGTGATCGAAAGATGCCGTAGGTTGAGTTCTCGAACAGCTCTCGATATTTCTCTTCGGACTGTCGTAGCGCTTGTTCTGCCCGCTTGCGATCGGATATGTCGAGGAAAGTGACCACCGCGCCGACGAGTTCACCGGTCTTATACATTGGATAAGACCAATACTCGGCCTGGAAACTGGTTCCATCGGCGCGCCACAGCACTTCATGGGTGACATGACTGGCCCGACCTTCGCGGACCGCTACATAGATTTCGCAATCTTGTTTCGGATAGGGGGTCCCATCCGCCCGCGTGTGATGCATGAGGTCATGCATGTTCTTTCCGAGCAGGTCTTTGGGAGTCCCGTAGCCAAGCAGACGCAGGCATGCAGGGTTACAGAATGTGCAATCTCCCTCTAAATCGAGGCCATAAATCGCTTCTGCGGTCGAGTTCAACAGCAACAGGTATTTCTCTTCACTGTCCTGCAGCGACTGTTCAGTTTTCTTGAGGTCGGTAATATCCACTCCTATGCCAAGCATGTGAGTGGACCCATTACGAACCATCACGCCGTGCGCGTCGACCCAGCACTTAGTTCCGTTGGGCCACACCAGTCGATACTGCTGTGCATACTCGCCTCCACCCGCGATCACCTTTCGGATCGCATCTTCTACTCTAGGCCGGTCTTCCGGGTGAATCCTTGTAACAGCATCTTCAACCCGACCGGAAAATGTATCCCGCGTATATCCGAACTGGCGGTAGGTCTCGTCCGACCAAATCACCGTGTTGGCCACTGCGTCCCAGTCCCACAGTCCAATCCGAAGGCCAGCCTTCTGTGCCAATACCAAGCGTTCTTGCCAATCTTGAACTGCTCGCTCTGCCCGTTTCCGATCCCTGATATCGCGTGCAACCACCTCGATCGCCGGTGCTCCGTTCCAGCAAATTGGGATCGCGACAGCTTCGATTTCCACCGAAGACCCGTCACAGGCGATTAGAACAGACTCCATTGGAGGAGACGCCGTTCCGCTCGCGTAACACTCCTGGATTCGATTTCTTATTGCCGGTAGGTCGTCAGGATTGACGACCTCGTTAATGTCCTTACCGAGGAGTTGCTCCGGTCCTGCCGCGCCCAGTAATCGCACACAGAATGGATTCACAAAAACTATTTTGTCTTCGCTATGAACGAGAATGGCATCAGGCAATGCTTCTACAAGTGTTCTAGATCTCTGCTCACTCTCTGCAATCGCCTCCAGGGAGACGTTGCGATCATGCGCAGTCGCTTGTCCTGAGGTGCCGACCATACTCAACTCCTTTGCGATGTTTCAGATTCGCAAGTGTCAAAGGACGATCTGTGGCGCACCGAATTACAAATCTCGGGCTACGTTTATCCTCAATCTCGACCTTAACATTCGCGCTGGCTGTCTTCCGGTCAAAAGTGCACACTCTTGCCAGGCCACTCTTGATGGTCTCCTGCACCAGGAGAGCTCTTTTGGCAGCCAAGCGGCACACAACCGCTGGTAGTGTCTGAAAAGGGCGTCACACTTCAGACATTACCCAACAGCTCTGCCGCGTAGCCTTTACAGCCGATTCATAATTAAGTAGGAAACCAGACATGTGGCATCCTCACACCCTGGGGATTGCCCCTGAGTGACGGGCAATCCGGAAATTATCTCTTCGTCCGTCGGATTAATACTGGGAAACGCGCAAGCATCCAGGATTTTGTCTCCAGCCTAGCCGACTTGCGGGGAGTAATCTCCGCCCAAGCCCGTTTCTGGCCAATCAAATGGCTGTTTGGTTGCTATGCGCGTTTCTCCGTACCCGATTCGCGAGCCGGAATCGTCTGCCGGTTGGTTTGCGCCGGTCGTTGTAAGCGACGGGAGCGTAATTGCCTAGGGGCCGCGATCAAGGAGGGCACTGTTGAAATAGTCGTGCCGCCGCCTCCGAAACAGTATCGACGTGAAAGTTACGCTTAGTAAGCCTATGCATGCCGATGTCAGCACGCTCGAGCATCCGGACCGCCTGGTCTTCGATTTTAACGGTTCCGAGTTGGCTCATCCGGCTCAACGCCTGGTTGGGAATCGCGGATCTGTGATTGCCGTGAGGACTGCCGTATTTAGTTCAGTACCGGCAATCGCAAGACTGGTCATCGATCTCGGCTCTCCTCTGGATCATGAGGAGGCTTATGTCGGAAACACGCTCGTCATCAAGCTCCACTTGACTGGAGGCCCCCAGCTTCCCGTTCCGGCTAGTGGAGTGAGGAATCTGGATCTGGGTAGCCAGCCGTCTCGATCGAGAACTGATCGGACACGCCTCAATTCCTCGAATGACTCGCAGCCCGCGGCAAGCGCGCAGGTGCCATTGGAGAGTGGGGGTCGGGCAGCCGTTCAGCTCTCCGCTTATGTCCTTCTTGCGCGAGCCCGAGCTTTGTCAGTCGCAGGTCTGGAGCTTTTGGAAGCCAGTGCGAAAGCTGGGGACCTCGAGTCCGAAACCATGCTTGCCCTCGCATATCATGCCGGCACATTATTGAAGCACGATGGTGCCGAAGCGCTGCGACTTCTGCGGCTGGAGTACATCAAAGCGAGACTAGTCGCAGCGTCCTTCGATCCGTGTTGCGCTGCCGCCGAAGGTGAGGTTGACGAATGGCGCAGTGGACATCTTCCGCGACAACCGGATCACTAGCATGCACCTGATCCACCAGGCGTACAAACCTTGGGGCTTAGTGTGGGTTTCTTGTACAAAGCCGGCTGGGGTCTTCGTATCGCGAAAGTGACGTGTTGATTAAATCGTACTTAACCTCGCCCCAATTGCCTCGCCTGAACTAAATCGTTGCGAGAGCATCGTTTGCTGCCGCGTCCTTCTGTGCCTCCCTGCAGAATACCAAGGGCTCAAGTTCTCGCCGCTGGGTGCCGATGTCAACCGTAGCCCACATTTCCACACTTATGACGGCAATTGTGTTGGACCTTGCTTGGCGCGTTGTTCGAGGCAATAAGTCTGCACAGCTATGACTCTTACAGCTCGACGCTCCTCCCCGGTCTGGTTTTCAACGCGTATGAACAGAACATACTCTCCGCCTCTCTCGGTCGCCGCTTCCCCTGATAAAAACGGTCCTTACTGCTTATGACTTCCAATTTTACGAGCGCAGCCATCCCGTGTAATCGGCCCAGCCGAGTGCTGGTTATGCTGTTGCTGGTCACAACCTTTTCCACTCCTGGCGGTCTTTTCGCCCTGTCATCCGACGCTGAAAACGAATCCGCTGACGTCACATACCGCAGCACCGTTTCCGAAGTGCGTCTCGTCTTCTTTGCCACGGACGAGCACAATCACAATGTCCAGCAACTCCAGAAAAACGACTTCGCAGTCGTTGACGATGAGAGAGTGATTCGAGACTTTCGCAGCTTTACCCGCTCGGCCTCAGTGAAGCTTGACGTTGTGGTGATGATTGATTCCAGCGAATCTGTTCTGCCGCACCTTCAGCAAGTGACCACGGACGTGGCGCAACTCATTTTCCAGTCGCCATGGAATTCTGGTGACCTCATCTCGGTGATGTCATTCAGCGGAATGGAGGCGCACCTTCTTTGTGCCGAAAACTGTCGCACTTCGTTCCGCGTCGATCAGATTGTTCCAAAGGGAGGAGCAACTCCGCTGTTAGATGCTGTCAGTCTGGCCACAACCCTGCTAATCCAACGTCGGCAGCAGGATGTCTGGCCGGTGATCTTACTCTTCTCCGATGGTGACGACACCATCAGCAAAACGTCCTTTCGGCATGTCCGCGAGAAGATACTGGAAAGTGGGACCCAGATTTACGCTGTCGATGTCAGCAACTCCAAACGGTTATCAAACGGAACCGCCACTCTGCAAAGGCTGGCCGATGACTCCGGGGGGCGCTACGTTGGCCTCGCCGACGGGCCGGTCAAGATCCTCAACGACGTGATGGATGATTTGCATTCCGGCCTGCTGGTGACTTACGCGCTGCCGGACTCCAGTTCTGAGTTTCACTCGATTCGCATTCTTCCCACTCATAACCTCAACTTACAATTCCGCTGCCGCCGCGGCTACTACTCTCGCCGCTTCGGTAGCGCTCGTCAGGAGGACGGTCCATGAAACGGGGATTTTGGTTGGCTTTCTTGTTCTGCAGCGCGCCAAGTTTGCTGGCGGCGCAGTTTGGAATCTATCAACATGGCTCCGTCGTGAGAATGCACATGGGCGACTGCATGCTTGCCCATCGCGGAATGATGGTGGCCTTTGGCCCTCCCTCAATTCCCGTCCAGGATTCTTGCCCAGAGTACACGCTGGTTTCGCCCAATGTCGTTTATGTCATCGTGGGGAAGACTTCCAATCAGCTCATTCCGCTCGCAGAAGTCATCGACTTTCGTTTGCAGAAGAACGAGCTGGCTGTCCGGCTGGATGATGCGAAGCGCGAAACCAAATTCGAAATCAAGGAAATGTTTGTTCGATCGGATTGGGATCGCATACAACGTCATATCGATGCACAGATGAAGACTGCGGAAGTTCACGATGCTGAACGATAAAGAGCAATGCACTCCCCTCAAGCGTTGTCGAGTGAAGTCCGGTCAGTCAGAGAAGTTCCGCGTTGTGATAGTCAATCGACTTTAACGCCCCGCGGCTTTTCATCACTAAGCCAGGCCGGGAAACCTCAGGGATCCGTACGCGAATTGATCCGCTGGAAGTACGCTGTCGTGTGATCCCCGTCACATTTGCCTGTGACGGAGCTTGCTGTCGATGGCTTTGCTGCGCACGTAAGCTAAAGATGGTAAAGGTGATTCATTGATTAAACCTTGCGCCGGGGCAAATTTCGCGGGGTCTGAGCAGAAAAACCCGAAATCGCCTGTTTCACGGGTAGTCATTCGCAGAATGGCTCCCGGCAAAGCGTTCAAAAACAGATAGTTAGAACAATCAGCGTTGGAAATGGGATCTGGCATAGGATGTGCCATAGCGGATTGGAGCTTGCTCCGCCGTTTTGAGCGGGGAAGCAGAGGTTCAAGGAGATACGAATGCCCAACGAAGCCAATCGAGCAGGGAACTAGCGGATCCGCCTGGAAAGCGACGCAGGTGTACGCCATGGCGGCTCTCTGCCTGGTCGTGGGCTTAGCGCTCGGCTACCTTTTCCGCGGTTCGCAATCTCCCGCGCCACCCATGGAAGCAGCCAACCCACAACCGGCCACAACCCCAGGCGGCACAGCGGGACACATGCCGAGTCTTGAAGACATGAAGAAGATGGCTGACACCAAAGCCGCGCCGCTAATTGATAAGTTGAAAAGCGATCCCAACAATGTCGATCTACTCACCCAAGTGGGAAACATCTACAAGGCTACTCATCAATTCAAGGATGCAGCCACGTACTACGACAAGATCGTGCAGATCGATCCCAAGAATGTTGCCATGCGTACCGAGCTGGCTTCGTGCCTTTACTACAACGGCGATGTGGATGGGGCGCTTCGCCAGCTCCAGCAGTCGCTGCACTATGACCCCAAGGATGCCAACTCGCTGTTCAATCTCGGAGTAATCAAGTGGCAGGGAAAGCAGGATGCCAAGGGTGCGTTGACTGCTTGGCAAGAGTTGCTGAAGACGAATCCGCAGCTGAGCGCAGACCGGAAGGCCGCGGTAGAGAAACTAATGGCTGATGTTCAAATGAAAGGTAAGAGCTGATTTCGGGCTTGGCACCGGCCAGGCAATCCGGCGCTACCGCTCAAATGAGCGCACACAAGATTGAAGGAGCATGGAGAAATGACGGACAAGAATCGAACAGCTTCCATCGAACAATGGACCAGCGTGCAGGCTTACACCTTGGCAGTGATCTGTCTGCTGGTAGGTATCGCAGGCGGATGGTTCATACGCGGATCCCAGAATCCAGCCGCAGCGGCGACTCGGGGCGCCGCCGAGTCCGTCCCGTCCGGAACACCAGATGGCAGGAATCAGGCTCCAACTCCGGCGCAGATGCAGAAAATGGCAGACACGCAAGCGGGACCGTTGATCGAGAAGCTTGCGGCGGATCCGTCCAATGCCGTGCTGCTGGAAAGCATTGGCAACATTTACTATGACGCACAACAGTTTCCCACAGCCATCGATTATTACCAGCGCGCTCTCAAGATTCACCCGGAGAATACCGGTGTTCGCACTGACATGGCGACGGCGATTTGGTATACGGGCAACGCCGACGGCGCAATCGCGGAATTCCAAAAGTCACTTTCATACGACCCGGACAAGGCCAATACGCTTTTCAATCTCGGTGTGGTGGAATGGCAGGGCAAGATGGATATCGACAAAGCCGTCGCCAATTGGCAGAAGTTATTGGATAAGAATCCCGAGTATCCAGAGAAAGACAAGGTTCTGGAACTGATGGCGCAGGCAAAAAAGCACTCAGGGGTCAAACCGGGGACGCCGGCAAAATCGCTGCAGTAGCCCCGTGATAGCCGGGCTGCGGGCTACGTGGCGCAGTACCCGCGAGCTTTGTGGAAACTCAGGTGCTCCCTTGATTTGCTGCCCTGTGGCATCCCTACGGAAGCTACTTCTGAGGCTTCCCTACGCGCGCCGCGGTAGCAAACATCATGGCCACCGTATCCAAGTCTTTCGGTTTCACCTTTCCCGGTGGAATTCTCGTGCGGGTCAGGTCCTCGAGCGTCAGCACTAAATCCCCCAGCGCCATCGAGTCGACCAGCCCGGAGGAGACCAGCGGTGTGTTCTCGTCGATAATCAAGCTCGGCTTTCGGATTCGCCGAAGAATATATTCGATCATCTGCGTTTCTTCTGCTGTCATGCCGATCCACACCCCTTAGACTCGAAGTTGAGCTCCGGATGCTCTTTCTGCAACTTCTCGAGCGTCGTGGATCGCGCCGCTTTCCCCGCGGTGCTCTTCACGATCCACTTTGGTGGCTTTAAGAAAATCATCCCGGCCGTCACTCCCAAGCCGCCTACGACTCCGCCGCGAATCTCTCGTTCAATGTCCATCGCATTGGCGAGAAGTTCTTCGCTTTCCACCTCAGCCACGATGACAATTTCTTCGGTTCCGAGATCGGAATTGTAAACACCCATCGCAACCACCCGGCCGTCACGAATGGCTGGGTGGCTTGCGACAATCTCCTCAATATCCTGCGGGTAAATATTCTCGCCGCCTACAATAATAAGGTCCTTCTTCCGGCCGACAACAAATAGTTCTCCTTCCAGTGTGAAGCCCAGATCTCCAGTGTGGTACCACCCATCGACGATCACCTTGGCGGTGAGGTCGGGACGGTTATAGTAGCCCTCAAACAGGCAATCGCTTTTGACAAGAATTTCACCGACGTGGCCGTCCGCGAGGAGTGCGCCAGAATCCGATACGATACGAATCTCGTGGTTGGGCAGCAGACGGCCCGATGAGGCAAATAGGACCGAACCAGACGTTCCCCCCGCAACGGGGACGATCCGATGCGAACTCCGAAATTGCCGGCCATTCGCCCAAATGCACGCGACACCGAGGTCTCCGGAGTGGTCTTTGCGGTTCTGCGGTGGGGGAACTGAGGGCCGCGTGTCTGACTGTGTCACGGCGAAAACGTTTTCTGCCATCGCGTAGGACGTTCGCAGCACACCGGGCCTTAATCCATTTGCAGCGAAAGCATGCTGGAACTCCTGCATACTGGAGGCCCGTACCGGCTCGGAGCAATTAATCAACGCGCGGACAGAGGACAGATCGTATTGCGCCCGCCGGTTCGGCCGCGTGCGCCGGGGAACGAATTGAAAAGCAAAGTTCGGCAGCCACGCCAGCGTGCACCGATGTTCGGTAATGACCTCCAACATAGTTTCGGGACGTATCACCCAATCGACCGGCGATTGCATCACGATCGGGATGTGGTAAACCATGGGCAGCATGAAGCAAGCGATCAGACCCATGTCGTGGTAGAGCGGAAGCCAGCTGTAAACCCGGTCTGTCGCGCTGTCAATCTCCAGTGCTTGCGCCAGATGTTCCAGATGGCGCAGCACGGCAACGTGAGTCAGGGCAACCCCCTTCTGAAGTCCGGTGGTTCCAGCTGAATGCTGGATGAACGCAATGTGATCGCCTTGAACCTGCGGATCGGGGAGTGGTTCTCCACCGGGAGCTTTGCCATCGCCGGCGCGAAGCAGTCTGGTTTCCTCATCCAAGAATACGTTGCTGAGCACATCGTTCGGAATTTGCTCGTCGATGACAACCAGCTTGGCGTGCAGGTTTGCCGTCACTCCCGCAAGTCCGGACCGGTATTTCGAAGGATCGACCTTGTTATTGGGATAGGCGATGAATGCGGGGGCCGCGCCGAGCATCATAGCCCCGGCAAACACCGTCATTGCGGGAATGCCTTGCGGCATGATGACGATCACCCGGTCGCCTCGGCTCACGCCCTGAGCCCTGAGTTCTCCGCCTTGCAATCTGGCTCGGCGGCGGAACTCCGCAAAGGTCACGGTCTCTTGTTCATCCTCATTCATCCAGGCCGTCACGAAGGGACGGTCGTTGGGAGCTTTATCGAGAGCGTCGATGAGAGTGCGGTATCGCGACACACGTCATTCTAGTACAGGACACGTAGGGGACATCGCGTGTTGTAACCCTCACGCAGGCTCATTACTATGGGTGGCTGGTCAAAGAAGGACTACGCAGGTCGCAACGCCTAGTCGGCCGTTCGGTTTCAATCGCACCAGGGAGGAATATTGTCACGATACATCCAATACGCTCTGGCGTTGCTGCTGTGCACAGTAATCTTCGCTAAAGTTCGCTCGCGACCAGTGCGGCAAACCATTCTTTTGATTGCCAGCTACACACTCTATATGAGTTGGGGAGCTTGGTTTGTCGCTGTTCTTCTCACCTCGACGTTGTTGAACTACGCGCTGGGGGAATGGCTTCGTCGGAAGCAAACCGGTGTTGGTTTGTCGATCGGTATTCTCCTGAACCTGGCGCTGTTAAGCAGCTTTAAGTACCTTCCGGAAGCTGGGATTCAACTTCCTCTATCGTCGTTGCAGAGATTTTCGCATCTTGCCTTGCCACTTGGTATCTCGTTCTGGACCTTCCAGGCCATGAGTTACCTGTTTGACATTTACCAGGGCGAGGTCATCGAACCGTCCCTCTTCGAATTCGCACTCTACATGGTCTTCTTTCCGGTCACGATCTCCGGACCAGTCTGCCGCATGTCCGAAATGCTTCCGCAATTCCGCTCCGAGAGTGCTCTGCGCTGGGACGACATTGGACGAGGTTTCCAGCGCATCGCGACCGGCGTATTCATGATGCAGCTGGCCAAACTCCTGGGACAGGGGATTCTGGGTGGCGATGGAATCTTCTCCGGCTTCGATCACCTTACGCGATGGACTGGCGCCGACGTCTGGTGTCTGATTTTTGGATACGGCTTACAACTCTTCTTCGACTTCGCGGGTTACTCGCACATCGCAATCGGTGCAGCCAAAGTCTTGGGGTTCACTGTTCCCGAGAATTTCGTCCGCCCATTTCAATCCACCAGTGTCTCGATGTTCTGGACACGATGGCACATGTCGTTGTCGTTCTGGATTCGTGACTACGTTTTCTTTCCATTGATGCAGATGCGTCGCGAAGCTTGGTGGCGAAACATGGCGTTCGTGGTTTCGATGATCCTGTTCGGACTGTGGCACAAAGCGAACATTCTCTTCCTTCTCTGGGGCTGCTATCACGGGGTACTTCTCGTCTTGCACCGACAGATTGAGGGACTGGAGCGGAAGTACGACTGGACGCCGCCGGAGGGCCCTTGGAACGCGTTTTCCTGGATCACTACCATCAGCTTCGTGAGCTTGGGATGGATATTCTTCCGCGCTAACTCTTTGCGGCAGGCTCGTGAGATGCTGTCCTCGGTCTTATCGCCGGCGAGCTATTTTTCCCACTTCCTGAGTGGCAGCCTTTATCTTCTGATTCTGACGCTGGGGCTGGGATACGCGGTTGTACTGTTGGCGATCGAAATGCTGAACCGCCATTCGATTGAGCCGGAACCTTCGAGCGAGACAGCCCATCCGGGATTCATCGCGCTCCTGGCTCGGTGGCGCTGGTTTTGGATTCCTACCCTCTACGTCCTCGTATCGCTCTTCTTGTTGATTGTGACGTTGTCCCAAGGTGCCAGCACAGCTCAATTTATGTATCGGAACTTCTAGCCGTGCTGAAGATCCCTGGGCGGAGCAATGTTGCCCGCGGTATAGCGGGCTATGTGATCTTTGTCACATGAAGCCGTGATAATGACCACTGTTCCGGGTTTGTGCTCTGTCTATCGTCAATACTAGTTAGTTGGGCTGGAAGGGGTGGACACAGCTTTTGCACCCGATGCGTTCGGTGTGCAGTAGTTTTCCTGCTTTTCCCCGGGAAGACCGGACACCCTGATCCAGTGCCCCACCGAGAGCATAGATGACTGTGGCTGCAGACATACAAACCAAGGAGGCGGTCCCGGGAGCACGCCAAGACTCCTGGCGTCGCTGGTTATCCATCTCGGCCACTGCCATTCTGGTTCCGGTTCTACTGCTCGTGCTCGCGGAGGCGTTGCTCCGCATCTGCGGAGTTGGAACGCCAACCGGTGCAATGCGTCCCTGTACAGACCAGGGCCGCCCCGCTTATTGCGATAACCAGTTTTTTGCCGCGCCCTTTTTTCCTCCGGGCATGTACCGGACACCGCGACCCTACGTGATTCCCGCAAGAAAGGCGCCGGGAACCTATAGGATCTTCGTACTGGGCGAGTCTGTTGCTTGGGGAGATCCCGATCCTACCTACGGATTTGCCCGCTACCTCGAGGTGATGCTCCGGGAACGCTTTCCCCAAGTAAATTCGAGGTCGTCAATGGCAGCATCACTGCCATCAACTCGCATGTGCTGCTGCCCATGGTTCGAAGGATCTGGCGCAATACCAGCCCGACCTTTTTATTATTTACACAGGTAACACCGAAGTCGTCGGTCCTTTTGGGCCCGGGACGGTGTTAACCCCTTGGGACTTGAAACTCCCTGCCATACGGGCCCGAATTGCCCTTCAACTCCACCAGACTCGGTCAACTCGTCGGGAAGGCCTCTGGTGGCGGCAGGAATAATGCGGCCGAGTGGCGTGGCATGGAAATGTTCTTGGAGAGGCAGGTGCGCGCCGATTCTCCGCAAATGAAGCCCGGTGTATGAGAATTTTGCCGCCAATTTGCGGGATATTGGTGGGGTCGCCCGCCGCTCAGGGGCTCATATCCTGATCAGCACGGTAGCCACCAACTTAAAGGACTGTGCTCCTTTCGCTTCACTGCATCGCGAAGGCATTCGACCAGGATGAACTGAATTCCTGGGAGGGACTAGTCCGACAAGCGCGGTTCTCGAAAACGCGGGATCGTATTCCGAGGCCATCAAAGTATACCTCTCGGCGGCAGATATCGATCCTCAGTATGCCGAACTCCAATTTCGCATCGCTCGTTGTCTCTGGGCCATGGGCGACTTCGCCGGAGCCAAGGAGCGCTTCGTGCGCGCCCAAGATCTCGACACGCTTCGCTTTCGCGCCGACAGCAAGTTGAATGACGTGATTCGTACCGTAGCGGGCGAGGGTTCGGGCATCGGCTTGGTTGACGCCGCCGCTGTTCTTGCTGCCGAGAGTCCTCATGAGGTCCCGGGAGGGGAGCTCTTTTATGAACACGTGCATACGAATCCCCGCGGGACCTACCTGCTGGCGTACGCCTTCTTCCAAGAGGTCGTCAGCATTCTCCCCTCCGAATTCCAGCGTGGTGCCACGGGTGCGAATGTTATTTCCGAGGAAGATTGCGAGCGTCTGCTCGCATTTACGCCTTATGATCGTGTACGCGTCGCGGGACTGGTTCTAAGCAAGCTGGAGCGGCCTCCATTCACGAACCAACTCAACCATTCCGAGGAAGTCTTGCGGCTCAAAAGCCAGACTGAAGGGGTAAGTCTGGACTACGGTGAGATAGTCGCCGATTATCAGTGGGCGATTATGCGAAACCCACAGGATCGGCTGCTACATCTCAACTACGGCTTCCTCCTGCATCGCTACGAACCGGGGGCTGCCGACAAGGAACTAAGGGCAGCGTTGCCCTATGACAACGCCCCGGTCCTGTGCAACTGGCGCAAGTTTGACTGAGCCGGCAGTGCGGTCCCTCGCCTCGTGTGATCTCCGTCACATTCGCGAGTGACGTAGAATGCAGCCCCTCTGTTCCTTCCACTTTAAGGTAATTAGCAAGGTCAAAGGGTGCTAAAGCTCTTGAGGGACGCTAGCACAGTCTTGACCCCAGCAAAAAGCTGGGCTCCAGGTACGATCCAGGGATCAGTAAAAGACAAGATATTGCAGTTGAGCCGCCTGGAGTGAGTGCTTCGGGCCGGGAGTGGATCTCGAGGCAAGTGAGTTAGGAAGGCTGGTTCACATGAACTACAACAATCTTCGTTTCTGCAAGTGGAGGCTAGTGATGCTTGCGCTGTTTGCGCTGGGCGTCCAATCGGCGCTAGCCAAGAATGCTCCCCTGGTTTCGGGTTCTTACCAAGTGGTCGAAAGTAAGGATCTCGGGTCCGAGTCACAAATCCAGATACGCATCCATCTGGTGAACCACGGGTCGTCTGATTTCTCCATTCAGCGAATGACTCTTTGGGATCTTTCCCACGCTGATAAGGGGGGAACCAGTGCCTGCGCGGTTGCGCTCCGAGCCCACGCGTCGGCCGAGACGACCCAGCAATTCACCATCCGGCGTTCAGACTACCAGTCGTGGCAAAGGGGATTCCGCCCCCGATTAGTCCTGCAGATGGCAGGCCCGGGCCGCACAAAAAACAGAACGGTGGTCCGGCTTGACCGAATTTCTGGCAAGGAGGCGAAGTGACCATGCGCCGCCAGAACTCACTCCTCCTGTTCTCTGTTGCTCTTGCGCTCGTCCTGTTTACGCCTCACGCTTTGCTGGCCCAGTATGCCATCAGTACGGTTGCCGGCGGCGGGCCAAATAATCTAACCGCGCTGAACGCGAGCATTGGTTATCCGGGCGGCGTCGCGCTCGATGCGGCTGGTAACGTCTACATTGCGGATTCACAGTCGAGTCATATCTTCAAAGTCGATACGACAAACAACCTCACCGTTGTGGCCGGCAATGGCACTCACGGCTACGCCGGTGACGGCGGACCTGCAACCAGCGCGGCGCTCGACGGTCCCGAAGGCGTTTTCGTGGATGCTTCGGGAAACATATTCATCGCGGATACGCAGAATTCGGTAATTCGTGAGGTCACAGCTTCGAACGGCAACATTACTACGGTCGCTGGAACTGGAGTGGCCGGCTACTCTGGCGACGGCGCGCTTGCGACCAGTGCACAACTCAATGATCCCTACGGTATTTTCGTCGACAGCGCCGAGAACATCTTCATCGCGGACACCGACAATGCCGCGATCCGCGAAGTCACAGCTTCGAACGGCTACATCCAAACCGTCGCCGGAAATGAAACGATTTGTCCGGATCCCACGACACTCTGCGGCGACGGCGGCCCCGCGACCAGTGCACAACTTGCTCTTCCCGAAGGCGTATTTGTCGACGCCGCGGGAAACATCTTCATCGCCGATACAGATGATAGCCGCATCCGTGTTGTGAATCCCGCTACTACGCAGATTACGATTGCTGGAGTTGTGATCCCGCCGGCCTATATTCAAACCGTAGCCGGGGCTTACTACCAGGCGGATGGCGGTACCGCCTGCCAATTCACGGGCGATGCGGGGCTGGCGGCCAGTGCATACCTCTGTGCTCCGGATGGAGTGTTCGTGGACGGCTCGGAAAACATTTTCATCGCCGATACTAACAATTTCGCGATTCGCGAGGTGGCGGCGTCAACCATCAACATTATTACTACCGTTGCAGGCACACTCGGAACGGCTGGCTACACTGGAGACAACGCCGCCGCGACCAGTGCGACACTCAACTACCCGAGCAACGTGGTCGTCGATAGCTCCGGCGACATCTACATCGCCGACACCGACAACTTTGTGATCCGCGAGGTGACGACCTCTAACAGCTTTATTCAAACCATCATCGGAAATAACACCCTGTCCTATTCCGGCGACACGGGGTTGGCCGTGAACGCGGAGTTGAGCTCACCCGCATCGGTGTCGGTTGACTCCGCGGGAGACATATTCATCGCTGACTCGGACAATTCCGCAATTCGCGAAGTGGTAGCCGCCTCCGGCGATATCCAAACTGCCGCGGGCAGTATTACGATATGCGCTTCCTCTACCGCACCTTGCGGCGATGGCGCGGCTGCTACAAGCGCACAGCTGAACAACCCTCAAGGCGTGTTCCTGGATGCTTCGGGAAACATCTTCATCGCAGACACTGCAGACAATCGCATCCGCGTGGTGAACACCACCACAGCAACGATCACGGTTGCCGGTATCGCGATTCCGTCGCTCACCATCGCCACCGTGGCGGGTACTGGAACAGCCGGCTACTCCGGTGACACCTCAGCGGCCATCGAGTGCTGAACTCAGCAGTCCTTACGAGCGTTTTCGTCGATAGCACAGAAAATATTTTCATCGCTGACACGGGGAATAATGTCATTCGCGAGGTATCGTCGAGCGGAATCATCACCACAGTCGCCGGCAATAACACGGAGTGCACTCCCGCCGGCGCAACCTGTGGGGATGGCGGAGCCGCTACCAGCGCGCAGCTCAGTTCTCCAACCGGCGTGTTCCTCGATGCGGCGGGAGACATCTTCATTGCCGACACCTTCGACAATCGCATTCGTGAGGTGACGGCATCGACCGGCATCATCGCCACCGTGGTCGGAACAGGAGCACGCGGCTACTCTGGTGACGGTTCGGCCGCTACGAGCGCCGTGCTGGACACTCCTTACGGCGTGTTCGTCGACACCGCAGGTGACATTTTCATCGCGGATACAGAAAATTTCGTGATTCGCGAGGTTTTTGCAAGTACCGGAAACATTCAAACGGTGGCAGGCAACAACACGCAGGGATTTTCCGGCGATGGCGGCCAATCGACCCTCGCGGAACTGAACTCGCCTACTGGATTGTTCGGCAATGCCGCCGGGAATCTATATGTTGCGGATACGGACAACGCGCGCATCCGCCAACTAGTACCGGCGCTCTTTGTCACGATCTCACCAAATCCCGTCAGCGTGGTGGTCAGCACCCAGCAGCAATTCACGGCCACGGTAGCTGGAAGCAGCAATTCAGCGGTCACATGGTCGGTGAACGGAACGCTTGGCGGTAATTCGACGGTGGGGACAATCTCCACGACCGGACTCTTTCAGGCGCCTGCCGCAATTCCGACCCCAGCCACATTCACCATCACTGCACTTTCGCAAGCCGACGGCAAGTCGACGGGATCGGCCACGGTAACAATTGTCACAGCGCCAACCGCCGCTCAGCCAGCGCCGCAAACTATTTCTCCCGGAGGAACGGCGACCTATTCACTTCTGCTGAACGCAAATACGGGTGCCATCGGCCGGCCGCTTACGCTTTCTTGTTCTCAAGCTTCACTTCCCCCAGGTGGTAGCTGCAGTTTTTCGCCTGCCCAGATTACTCCGGGGACTCAAGCCGTACCGTTCTCACTCACCATCACCGTTCCGACGGGTTCGGCGTCCCTGGGAACCCCAAGTGGGATGGGGCTGCATTTCTATCTCGCTTTCTTCCCGCTGACCGGTCTTTTACTCGCCAGCATCAGACCTCGAAATAAACGGCGCCCACGGTCGAGGCTCGCCGGAGCATGCGTTTTTCTGCTGATGCTTACGGCATGCGGCGGCTCAGGAGGCTCGAACTCTTCTGGCACCAATCCTGAACTCGGAACTTACAACGTCAAGGTGCAAGGGGCAACATCGGGGCAGTCCAACCCGGTAACCATCACCACCGTAGGTTTGACAGTGCAATGACGGTGACACGGCCCGAGGAAACCGCGGCTTCGGACTCATCTCGTTCACTCGAGGTAGTCTCCGAATCGGCCGCGCGTGAGAAACTCCAGAGCATGAGTTTTGCGCAAGAGCTGTGGGGACTGTTGCAGCGACGGCTCATCCAGATGCTCGTCCTGACCTGTCTGCTCACCGCGGTCGCAGCCCGCGCCATGTTGCTGAAGTTCTCCGTTCTAGATCTCGATATCTGGTGGCACCTTAAAGTTGGCGACTGGATCATTGAGCACCACGCCTTTCCTCACACCGGAATTCTTTCCCGCACGGCCGCCAATCGTCCCTGGGCGGCCTACAGCTGGGGTTATGAAGTATTGCTGTCGCGCGCCTATGCCTGGTTCGGCCTCGTAGGCGTCGGAATCTTTGGCACACTGCTTACCGTGGCTGTTGCTTATGCCGTGTACTGGATGGTCCGCAGAATTTCGGGAAAGTTCTGGGTGGCGTGCATTCTGGCTACGATCAGCTGCTCGGCATTTCTGTTCAGCCTGATGCCACGGCCGGTATTTATTTCGATGATCTTGTTCGCCGTGACGCTGACCCTGCTCCTGGAATCTCATCGCACGGGTCGCGTGCAGCTTTTGTACTGGCTGCCGCTGGTGTTTTTCCTCTGGGCGAACTGCCACATTCAATTTATTTACGGCTTATTCGTAGTTGGATTGTTCGCCGGAGTGCACGTGCTTCAGCATCTAGCCGTGAAAATCGGCGTCGCGCCAGACTTTGCGCTGCCCTCCAAACTTCCTGCGGGCAAGGTTGTGCTTGTTTTAGCGGCCTGCGGGCTGGCCACCTGCGTGGGACCTTATACCTATCATCTTTATCCCGTGGTTTTTGCCTACGCAGGTTCCAAGTTTCCTTACGTCTTCATTCGCGAATTCCGGGCCCTCACGTTTCGTGCCTTCAGCCACTATGTGGAACTGTTGCTCGGCGGCGCAGCGTTCTTCATTCTGGGGCGGCAGCGGCGCGTCGATCTTTTCAAACTGTCGCTCCTCACTGTCGTGAGCATTGTCGCCTTCCGCACCATGCGCGATTCTTGGTTCCTCTGCATTACAGCCGCGGCCCTGATCGCCGACTCCTGGAGCCAGGATGCCGAGCGCGAACCCGACGAGACTTTTCCTGAAAAGGCGGTCTTGGCAGCGGTGCTGGCTCTGCTCATGTATCTCATCGCCCTGAACACCAGCTTCACTACGCGCGGTCTGGACGCCGCCATGAGCGACGTATTCCCCATTAAAGCCGTCAACTTTCTTCGCCAAAATCCGCAGCCCGGGCCGCTTTACAACACTTTCGATTGGGGCGGCTTCCTCACCTGGTATATGCCCGACTATCCGGTGGCGATCGATGGCCGCACCGATCTTTACGGCGACGAACTCGACTTTCTCTTTTTCAATTCAGAAAGAGGCGACGACTCCTACGTCAATGATCCTTATCTGAACGAGGCCGGCGCGGTTCTCCTGGACAGAACGAAACCTCTTGCCATGATCTTGCGCGGGGATCAACGCTTTCAGAAGATTTACGAAGACCCTCTCGCGGTGGTTTTCGTCCGGCGTCAATCACAGCCGTAAGCGGACGCCTGAAAGGTTGTGGCTTGTCCATCTCCGAAGAACTCGACTCCCTCCCCGACGTGAGGCTTTTGCGCGAAGGTCTCGGAGATGGGGAGACAGAATCCGCTTACCAAGTGAACATTCGTCGATGGGGCTTGGTCGGATTACTTCTGGCAATGTTGCTGTTTGCTGCGATTCGTTGGCGTCTGCGCGACATGCCCCTCGAGCGCGATGAAGGCGAATATGCCTACGCCGGGCAATTGATGTTACAAGGCATCCCTCCTTATCAAGTCGCCTACAACATGAAGTTGCCGGGAACATACGTTGCGTACGCCGTGATCATGAAGATATTCGGCCAGACAGTGCCGGCATTCGAACTGGACTGTTAGCAGCGAATGTGCTCACGATACTGCTGATATACGCGCTGGGTAAGGGGCTGTGCGGAAACCTAGCGGGCGTGGTTGCAGGGGCAAGTTATGGGCTGCTGTCCTTGGGACCGTGGGTGAGTGGATTCGCAGGGCATGCCACGCACTTTGTCGTACTTGCAGCGACGGCAGGGTTCTGGGTGTTGCTGAAGGCGATCGAGGAACGGCGTGACTGGAAAATCTTCTGCGCCGGACTGCTGTTCGGGCTCGCTTTCCTTATGAAACAACCAGGGGCGGCCTTTGGGATGTTCGGGGCGTTGTACCTATTACAGTCAGGAGGTTTGAGAAAAGGAAATTTGCGGAGTTCCGTTCGCCGCTTGCTTTGGTTTGTCGCGGGCGTCGTAGTGCCTTCCGGGGTCACTGCCTTGGTCCTTTGGCGAGCCGGGGTGTTCGCTAAGTTTTGGTTCTGGACCGTTGTCTACGCTTACCAGTATGGAACCAACGTTAACAGAGCTGAAGGCTGGGGATTCTTTGTCGAGAACTTTTCAAAGGTCTTTCTGTCGGCGGTGGCGCTGTGATTCTGAGTGCGGCAGGTGGCAAGCTTTCTATGGAGTCGAAAAGCACGGGATCACGTCGCTTTCCTTTTGGGTCTCTTGTCTTTTTCGGGCGCGGCCGTTCTTGCCGGTTTGTACTTCCGCGGTCACTATTTCATCTTGCTATTGCCTGCGGTCTCATTACTCGTCGGAGTTGCGGTTAGTTCCGCCGCCGATTGGGCAGATCGGGGCAGGCATGGGACTTGGCGGTATGTCCCTCTGGCAATCTTCGTTGTAGCTTTCGCGATTTCCTTATTCCAGCAGAAGTATTTCTTTTTCCAAGCGGATCCCATTTCAGCTAGCCGTTACGTCTACCCAAAAGATCCGTTTCCAGAAGCTGTTGCAATCGGTAGCTATATTCAGCAGCATTCTTCTCCGTCAGAGCCTATTGCCTTGCTTGGCTCCGAACCGCAGATTCTGTTTTATTCGCAACGCCGCTCCGCGAGCGGCTACCTCTACGGCTACAGCTTGACAGAGGAGCAAAAGTACGCGGCCACCATGCAGAGGGAAGCGATCTCAGAAATCGAGGCCGCCAATCCGAAATACCTTGCGTTTATCGCGGACTGGGCGATTCGGCCGCACTCCGAAACGGCCATATTTGCTTGGTATCGGAGATACGTCGCGCAGAATTATGAATTAATCGGCGTAATGAGGGTGCGCGACGGCCTTCAGCTACGGTCGGAGGACGAGATCAGAAGAGCCCCGGGAAATCTGACGGGTGCCATATTCCTTTTTCGGAGAAGGAGCCCTTGAAGCTTGGCCCCGGCTCACAGGAAGGATGCTTATTCGTTCTCTGCTACCGGCCGAAATTCAACCACCAGGATCTCCTCAAACTCTCCGAGAATTTGTGCCGTGAATGCGCCCTGTGCGTAGTTGCCGAGCCACTGCAAGGTCGGATACGACGAGGGAGGTACTACGAAGATGAATCTCTTGTGCCGCTGTGCGGCCTCCAGAACGGTTTGGCCTGCAACCCGGATTGTCTCATCGTTCAGATCCATGGGAAGGAAGACCAAAGGGGCATGGATCGGGTAGTAGCTCACTTGCGAGTACAGGGGATTCTCGCCGTTGCTGTTCCCCAACTCGGTCGTATGGTCGGACTCGATGAATGCGCTGCAAACCAGTACCGGAACGTTGCCTTCATCCTTTGCGACATTCGCGTTTACGAACGCATGCGCTTGTTTGAAATTTAGTTCGTGGCGGCGAGAGAGCGGCGAACTGTAGGCTTCAAGCAAAGTGATTCCAACCAAGCCCACGCAGAAGATCTGCCGTAACGCGCGCGAATCGATGTAGCTCGTCAATAACGCCCAGGTGAGGGCGCTGCCCGGTGCCGTCACCGTGAGATAGCGTGGGATGACCAGATGCACCGGAGTAGCAGCGCTGACCGCGAAAAACACCCCGGCTGGAACCAAAGCCAGCAAAGGGCAGAGCAGGATTGTCGGAAAAGATTCGCGTCCGGGAAACTTTATTTTCCGCATCAGCGCCGCAACCAGAGCCGCGATTCCAAAACCAATCAATGTCTGCATCGGCGCGAGCGTGTTCAGTGCCGCTAGACCGGGATGGCGCAATTCCTGAACAACATGTATGACCTTGCTTTGGTATAGACTCGCAACGCGAAAAACCAACGGCAAGGCGACCACAGTAAAAGTAATCAGCACCGCCGCCAGTTGCCGCAAATCCTTTTTGATCGATCGATGCCGTGCCACCAGATAATAAATCGCAAACGCCGGCAGGATCGCTCCAAACAGGTAATGAAAATAGAGAATTCCCGCCGCCGCCGCTCCAAACAGAATCGCTTCCCGCATCTGTTGTCGCTTCATCCACCGAACGAAGGCAAAAATCGCAACGTTCGTGGCCAGCAAGGCGAAGGCGTAGGGACGCGCATCGGAGGCGGCAAAGACCACGTTGTATTCCAGAGCGAAGAAGATGCAGCTCAGAAACGCGAATTCCAGATCGAACAGCTCGCGCGCAGCCCGAAACAAAAAGTAAACCGCGCCCAGCATCGCTAATGTCGACGGAATCTTGAGCGCGATCTCACTGCTGCCCAGAATCGACTTTGCAACCCACAGCGTGTAAAGGTAGCCGATCGAAGAAGGCATGAGCGCCGACCGGCTCCAGACTTTCCCAAAGCCGCCGCTGACCTGCCAGTAGGCGAGCGTCTCGTCCAACCACAGGGGCGCTCTGATTGCCAGGAACCAAATCGACAACGACGCGACTAAAGCGACAGGATAGGTGAGTTTGTCGAGTATCGAGACAGGTTTTTCAAAACCGGTCGCCACGGCCGTTGCGGTCGCCATCTTCAAGTCCTCACTTCTTCAGCACGCTGCCGCCAGTCGCGGGAGCAACATTGCCGTTGGGAGAATGCGAGGTATTGTGGCAGGTCAACGTGCATGTATTGGTGGCGCGGTTGTAGGAGATCGGAAAGCCGCCATTCGGAGCCACCACGTTAACGTCAAAATTAACCAGCCGCTGCCCGCTGATATTCGGGTTCACGCCTCCCATTCCGTGCGCGGTGTGGCAGACCGAACAAGTGAAACCGGCGGCGATATGGCTCTGGTGCTGGCTGAAGCTGGTGTTCGTCATGACGCTGGTGAGACTGTGGCACTTGCCGCACATCGCGTAGGGCCCGTTCACGCTCAAGTCGGGATTCTGAAATAGATTTGTGATCAGCTGGCCGGGCGCTACCGCCTGGTTGAATTCGTAGCGGCGTTCCAGAATGTGGGTCCACTTGGAACCATGCGGACCGTTCGGCCCTGTCCCTCCGAACTCGCGATTGTCGTCGCTGTTGTGGCAGTCCGTGCAGAATATCTGTGTCCCCATCGCGCGCCCCTGTGTTACGCCATCGAGATTCAGCATCGTAGTCAGCAAGCTGGGCTGCGGCAGAGAGCTGTTGCTAACGTGGGTAACCGGATGGCTCGAAGAAGCCGTAGTGCTGAATTGAGGGATGATGTTCAACGGGTCTCCGGCGGAAGCCGCACGCACCGGCAGGTATCCATACATCGGCCGAACCGCTTTTCCGGAGCTGCTTCCATGACAGCGGAAGCAATTCTCGTATTGATTTACCACCGGCGCTACGATAGACATTCCGTCGGTCGCGCTGATTCCGGCGACATCCCTTTGAGAAACACGGACCCGGGGAGGCGGTGGAAATACTCCCACTTGGGCTGACCCATGACCGTTGTGACAATCCACGCAGGTCGCATGCCGGTTGTTATTCAGCAGCGTACTCTCGCCGGCGTCGTGAGGATTCGTTGTTGTCGGGAAAGGATGCCCGACCTTGGGCGCAGCGTACTCGGAGAAGACGCTCGGCGGCGCGGGCGAGATATTCGCACCCCCGTTGTGGCATGCGATGCAATCCTGCTCGTTGGGTCCGCGAAGCAATCGCGCGGGTCCCTGGGCATTGTGCGGGGCGTGGCAGGAAATGCACGCATCTTGCCCCACCGTGGTGTAGCTCCCCACATTCGCCTGGGGCGAGATCTTGTTCTGCACCAGGGCGTGGGCACTCGTGGCCCAATCCAAAAGCGGGTTCACTTTGCCGGCCATTTGGCGGGTCGGGTCGTGGCAAGCCAAACACATCTGGCCGTTCGAACTATCCCGGACCAGAAAATTCTGCGATATCAGATCCTTTGCCTGCACGTGCGCGTTATGACACGACGTGCATTCCACGTTGCCATTGATAAGACGAACCGCCCCGGTTGGATCTCCCGTCGCGCCTTTTGCCGCTAATGATGCAATCAAATCGACGTTATCTTTCAACGGCAACGCAAACGCGACAGGATGCGACGGCTGCAGATTGGTACCAAACACGTCGTAGTTGTACATCGATCCGAACATCGTGACCTGCCCAAACGCCGCCGTAGTTCCCGGCGCCACGGTCCCATCGTGGCAGGAGAGGCATAAGTTGCTGTCGGCTCCCATCATCGGCTGGGTTCCACGATTTGTTTCGGTATCGCTGGTGTATAAGCTGTAGCTCTGGACCGTCAGCTTCTGATTCCACAGTGGCGTTCGGCCTCCGACGCCATTGTGAGGCTCGTGGCAATACATGCAGAAATCAGTGCGGGCGCCGGTTATGGGCGACTTGCTGCCGGGGCCGAGATCGTGCGAGCCGATCACGTCGCCAGTGAACTGGGCGAGCAGAGTCCCTGCCCCCAGAATCACCGTCAGGCACACGCATGAGAATTTGAACCTCACTACATTCCTTCCTTGGCCTTCTTCAAACCGAAATAATGAAACACCTGAATGCGGCGATTAAAGGAATCCACCACGAAAATCCGGTCCTCGTGGTTGATAAACAATCCCGCCGGCAGCTGAAACTCTCCCGCGTGCGTGCCTCTTTTTCCGAAGTAATAGAGCAAATCTCCCTGGCGATTAAATACCTGCACCACTCCCCACAGGCCATCGACGACATACAAGTCGCCTTCGGAATCGACGCCAATTCCTTTCGGCCGAAACACGCTGCCACTGTTGTCGCCGACTTGTCCGATCGAATAGCGAAAACTCCCCGAGCGGTCCAGTACTTGTACGCGGAAGTTCATGGCGTCGACCACGATCAGGTTGTCGCCATCCAAGCGCAGCTCGGTCGGTAAATTGAATTCCAGGTCGCCATTGCCCTTCTTTCCGATGGTTTGCAGAATGTTCCCCTGCATATCCATCATGAAAATCTTGTCGCGCAGCGTGTCCGTCACGTAGATGCGCTGCGTCGCCGAGTCCACAGCGATTCCCGTGGGACGCTTGAAATATCCTTCCCCGCCTTTCAGGCTGCCAATCGCGCGCTCATATTTTCCGCCGGAGTTGAAGACGAAGATCTTGCCCGTCTCCGAATCGGTGACATAGATGTTGTCCTGGGCATCGACTGCAACGCACTGCGGCCCGAGCATCGCATCCTTTCCTTTGTCGCGGCGCTCGATGAACTTGTACTTCTGTTGTGCGAAATCAAAAATGTGAACCCCAGCCGCGCCCGGATCCGTGACGATGATCCGCCCATGCGAATCCACCGCAATACTGTAGGGCCGCACCAGATTCTTGAACTCCGGCTCACCTGCTATAACGTCCACCAGCCGGTTCCAGAAGCCGCGCTTCGGCTTCACTTCGCGTTCCGAGCCAAAGCTTCGTTCGTAGAGCAGCTTCCGGCCTCCCTCCAGTTCGAGCGTAGGAGGTCCGAGTTCATCAGCATTGGGTTTCGGCTGCCGCGAGGCCGCGGCTGGAATCCCGGGCACCAGCAGAAGCGCCATCAGAGCCACCAGCGTCACAACAATCGCCATTCGTAAATCAACAACCGACTTTAGCCGGCGCGGGACCCGCATCTTATATTCGCTCTCTGCTTCTGCTCGGAACATCACGGCGGGCTAGAAGAAGTTGAACCATCTCGACACCCCGAAATAGAACGCCGATATCTTGTCCGGCGCCGTGCCGGACACACTGAAGCTCTGGTTCAGTTTACTGTACCCGCCCGTGAAGTACATCTTACGGAATTGATACTGTATAAGCGTGTTGATCTGCTCCATGTTGTTCGACGAGGTGATCCCGACCACGTTGCTGTTCCCATATGCCCTGCCGAAACTTGCCGCGATCGTCAACCTGCGCTTGGGATTGCTGGCCAGGCCAAACGAATAACTCTTGCCATCAAAAAGAATAAGATCGTTCGGGTTCAGAACCGGCTGTAGTGTCGGAGTGGTGGCCAACCCGGCTCCGCTCTCGATTCCGTTTCCGTTCGACTTCGAGTAGGTTGCGTTGAGGTTGATCCAGGGCGAATAGCTCACGGAGCTGTTGTAACTCTCGCTGCTGCTCGAGGTCCCTGCTTGCTCGGTCAGGCCAGTCTTATTGATGCTGGTGCCTGCCGTCCAGCCAAACTTTCCCCAGCGGCGCCGGATGTTGCCGCCGTATCCGTAAAAGGAGGACGTGTAGGTGATCAGCAGCGTCTGCACATTTTGTGCATAGTTGGCGAACACGCTCCCCGTCCAGCCAGCGAATCGCTTGTTATAGTTGACCGTGCTATTGATCCCGAGATCTTTCGCCTTCGAAGTGCTGATGGTGTTTTCGCTAAGGGTCAGGGCGGCGTTAAGGTTGCCGCCAAACAAAACCCGCCCGTAGATTACGCCGCCTCCGTAAGTGTCAGCTCCGTAGTTTTTGCCCTCGAAAAATTGTTGGCGGTGATCAGCTGAGGCCAGTGCTTGCAGGTTCTGCACAATCGAATAGCTTGCATTGCCCAGTACGTCGAAGGTGTGCGATGACTCCCCTTGTGCCGGTGGCGTAACGACTCCTCCTGTCCCGGTGATCGCTTGGTACAAGGTACCGGTAAGGTTGTCGGAGTAGTCGGTGCTAACCGAAAAGTGGAATTTTTGTGTCGGCTGAAAGGCTGCGGTCCCGGTATAGGTATCGATGGTGCCATTGTAGCTGTAGCCGAGAAAGTTGGAATCGACATCGTTACGGTTGAAGGTCCCGGAAAATCCGCCGTTAAGCGGCAACGAGTGGCCCACAGCAAATCCATATCCTCGGCTGCTGGAGCTCGAGGTCTCGGGCTGCGTTGAACCTTGAAGAATTCCGGGATATCCGAGTGCGAGTCGCCATCCGAAAAGTAGCCACTCAGGTTGAAGCCCCTCAACAAGTAGGACGACCGCAGACTAAACGAATGCGAATTGGTGCTCCCGTTGTCGTTCGAACCATAAATCGAGTACTGGTTGTTTCCCGTCTGGAAACTGGCGGAGAGGCTGGGCCAGTCCGCCACGATCTCTGACCAGTCGATGCCGAAATTGTCGCTGTTGCCATGCGTCGTATAGTTGGCTACTCCCGGGATCGCATAATTGCCTTCGCTGTTGTACTGACTTGGAGTAAGTGATGGAGCCAGGAAACTTACTGCCCGCGAAAATCGACGTGCTGACATTAACCCCGCTCGCGTCGGAAATGGATTGAAAGGATGAATTGTCTCGTGCCTGATTTACGTAGGGAGAAATTGTGTAAGAGAGGAAGTTAGGATTGTAGTAAAAACCAGACAGCGTCCCCGTACCTCCAAACGATAAGCTGTGGTCGGAAGGGATCAAATTTCCGTAATCTGCGTTGTATCCCGCGGAGAGAGTGCCGTTCAGGTTATTGCTGCTTTCCCCGAGCTTGAGCTGAGCTTGAGCCGGCAATATCAGCAGGAGAGCCCCTGCCAAAGTCAAAGCGGTATTTCGGTAAGCAGCCTTCACACCCACCCACTTCTTCCAGTCTCCGGACTGGTTCCGCATCTGCTTTTTCCTGGCTTCCCCACAGCGGCGCAACTGCGGTCCCGTTCCCATATCCGGCTGCTTCAAGGTGGGTGTGGCGTCTCCCAAATGAAGGGCAACCGGCATCTCTTTCCTCTAATGGAACAAAAGCACGTTCCCCGCCAGAAGTGGCACTTGGCTAAACCATTGCCCAGCAACGAACTAAGGAGTTTGGAGAAAAATTTTAGCCCTGGTTCTGGGGGATATAACCCAGCTAAGCTCAAGAGGACAAGGCATTTGGCGCATGCGCGGCCGTGAGGGAGATTCTGTTTTTCGGTCGAAGACCGGCTCATCAGGGCGTATGGAAAACGATTACGCTATGGTGGGAGAGCCGCCCTTCAGGGCCGCGTGGGAAACGTAATGATTTTTCGCAATCGCTTCGTACCACTTGAAACCTTGCCATGCTGAGGGGCATCCTTTCGCCGCGAAGGATCTATGCAACTGGCCCCCTCGCGCCACGGACTCGTGGAATCCCGTGGAAGAGCGGCCCTTTAGGGCCGCGTCAGCGATCTGAAATCTCGCGGGCTTTAGCCCCTGCAGCGAGCCTTAAAGTTCTTCCACCTTCGAGGTCTTCCGCAGCCTCTTGTCCAGGGCCGCGCGCACTGCATTCAGTTTCTGCTGTTGCAGTTCTTTCTGCAGCTTATCCTTCACATCGGCAAACTTCACTTTCCCCGCCGGAATGTGCTGGTTCAACCGGACGATGGTAAAGGCCTGTTCGATCTGGATAATGCCGGTGATTTCGCCTTCCTTAACGCCGAGAAGCGCTTCCACCACTTGCGGCGCCAGTTTCGCGCGGTCCACTCTTTTGTGGTCGCCCATCATCACCCGGTAGTCGTCTTCCGATATTTTTTCCGCCAGCATCCCGAACTGTTCGTAATTCGTTGTCGCTTTGGCCTGCTTCAGCGCATCCTCGGCGCGCTTGCGCTCTTCCTTCAAGCTGTCGGGCGTAGGCTTCTCCGGGGGCAGGAAGGAAATGGTCTGAATGGCAAAGCCCTCCGGATATTCAAAACGGCCTGGATTCTTGTCATAGTAAGCCCGTGCCTCGGCCAACGAGACCGTCGACTTGGCATCGACTTCAGTCTTGAGCAGGGCATCAATCAGCAACGACCGTTTAATCTTCTCGACTAAAGCCTTCTCCGAACCTTTGAACTCTGAAACCAGAAATTGCTGGTATTCCGCTGGGGTGTTGAATTGGCCGCGAAAGTCATGTTCAGCGGTTTTCAGCTTGGCCGGCGGTATTGTCATCTGGCGGCGCAACGCTTCCTGGTACACCAGTTCCTCGAACACAATCATTTGCAGAGCGCCCTTGCGCAGCTGCGGCTCCATTTCTGCCGGCACCTGACCATTGTGCTGCGCCGCGTAGGGAAACAGGGTAAATATCTCGCGTTGCAGGTCGCGATCGGTCAATACGCGTTCCGTTGACTCGCGCCACCGGCTTGCCCGTGACTTGCATCCCGGCCTCGGGTTGAGACGCCACGGCAGTCGGGGTGTGGGAGACGGCGAGCTGTTGCCCGCCGCCGTCACCGCCATCGCCACGGTCAGAGCGATTGGTGAGAGAGCCGCGAAAATCAGGGTTCGTATTGCTCGTTGGCGCTTCATAAATCTATCCTCACACAGAATTCGGTCGAAAAAATAGGGGAGAGTTTTTGCTCTCCCCCGTGTGTACAAGCTGACAGCTTAGAAGGTCGTCGGAATGGTGTAGCTTCCGTTCGACTCGTTCGCTTCTCCACCGTGGCACTGGCGGCAGAATTGCGCGGTCTGGTTCGATCCAGCTGTGCCGCTGCCCGGGTTGTAGGGGCCGATGACGAAGAACATCGTCGGGTAGGTGCCGGTCGCCAAGCCGCTCTTCGGGCCGTTGGTGACTTTGACGACGTTCATGATGTGCTGGTTGTGGCAGGTCGTGCAGGTAACCACAGCGGTGTTGTTATAAGCGGTGGTGGACACGAAGAAGCCGTAGTTTTTCACGAACTGGGAGGAATTCGGGCCACTCATCGCGATCACGCCATTGGTCTCGACGCAATCCCAATTCCACTGTCCGCCGCAGGAAACGGTGGCATTCAAGCCCACCGGGTGGGTAGCCAGGTAGCTGCTGGCGCCGTCGCCGTTGTTGCCCAGCAAGGTCGGAATCTTGTTGAATCCGCCGTAGCCGGCCGGCAGCGTCTCATAAACCTGGTTCTTCATCATGGCGCCGGTAGCATAGTTGCCGTCATGGCAGCTAAGGCAGGTGATCAGGCCATTCACATCAGGAGTACCAGCAGCCATGCTGGCCGGCAGAACTTCAGTGTAGCCGGTGCTGCCGTTGGTGCTGCCGGTGATGATGGTCTTGCCATACAACGATCCCACATCCTGGCCCCACAAAATCGAGGTACCGGAGGTGACGTCGCCGGACTTGTTGGCGCCGTTGCCCCATGCGCCGCTGTGTGGCGCGTGGCAAGCTGCGCAGCCACGACCGTAATTGAGGTGGGCGCCGAGGACGTCAGACGGCGGCGCGAAATTTGGACCCTGAGCAGCAGCAAAAGCAGCTACAGCCAGAATCATTAACAGGACTAAAAAGCTCTTTTTCATATTAGCTCCTTTATGAAGTGTTGCAACACGTTCACATCTACCGCTTGCTTCTACTGCTGCACTCTTGGAACTCTCGAGGTCCATAATGTTACGGAGGTTCTGTAACCCTCCAACATCAGTGGTTGCACGAGAACCACCGAAAACTTTCGGGCGCAGCCATTCTCAACCGGAATTTGTAAGTAATTGCCACAGCTGTACTTAGAGCCCGTTTCGGGAAATGGACCCACTTTGGTAACACTATGGACGTTGGCCTGTTGGGTCTTCTTCCACAGTGGGATTGGGGAAATGCCCCACGTAGCGTGATCGCTCGCTGTAGCGTTCTTCAACAGCAAAGAAATGCAACACGTCACGTGGATTCTCCTCTCCGGAGGCCATTAAACATTTTTAAGGTGGTGCTTTCTATGACGCCCCTCACTCCTGCTCGTGATGAAGGTCACTTTTCAGGCGATACGGCGAGAGTGCCACTGAGAGCTATCGCGCAAACGCCTCGGCATGGGCTGCCGAGGCGTGAGGTTAAATACCACGTATCCTTTAATTAGGCTTCTGCGCCGGTGTTGCAGTTTCCGGCTTCACCGCAGGTGCGTCCGCCGGCTTCTGCGTTGACGCTGCGGCCGGTTGCTGGGAAGTGTCGGTCGCAGCCTGCTTTCGCGCATCCGCCGTTTTTGTCAGCTCCGCCTGCCGTCGCGTCCGCTCGGCGTCCGCCTCAGCGTCGGTGATGTAGCGGAACATCTGCATGCGGCCCGGATATTGTTCGGTGGTGAAGACACGGTTTTGTTTGTCAATCGCAATTCCGACCAGCGCTTTGAACTGTCCGGGACCGTTGGCGTGGGTGTCGCCAATGTAGGTGAGCAACTGCCCTTCGCGATTGAACACCTGCACGCGGTCCTGGTATTGGTCGGCCACCCATATGTGCCCGTCACAATCGATCGCGATGCCCTTCGGCCGGAACAGGTATCCCGGACCGTCGCCGGCTTTGCCAAACGTGCTGATGAAATGTCCGTCCGCATCGAATATCTCGACGCGGCTGTTCAGCGTGTCGGTGACGTATACGTTGCCGTCATTGTCGACCGCAACATTGGTCGGCGCAGCGAAGTCTCCCGGCGTCGTCAGCGAGTGTTTCTTGGCTGCAGTCACCGCGCTGCCGATTTTGCGTAGCAGCTTCAGGCTGTCCGCGTCATACACGAAGACCTGGTCCAGTTGCTCGTCGACGGCATAGAGAAGCCGATTTTCTTTGTCGATCGCCAGTCCTACCGGATCCACCAACCCCTCCACGATCTGGCCCTGGACATCATGAGCGGGACCGAAGATCAGGATTCGATGCATCTTGCCATCGGAGACAAAAAGGCGGTCGCCATCGTCGATGGCCAGTCCGTTGATCCAACCAAAGTGAGCGTCGCTGCCGTTCTTAATAAGGGTCGCGTCGTGCGTCTCCGTATTGAAGATAAAGATCGCTCCTACTTTTTGATCAGCCACATATACCTGGCCTTTGGAGTCAATGGCGATGCCGTACGGTCCCAGCAACTGCCAGGGAAAAGTCTTGAGTTTGTCGATGTTATCTTCCTGCTTGGCGCCAGCCACGCGGTCCATCCAACTCTGCTTTTTCTTCGTGGCGGCGGGCGGAGTGCGGTCGATCTTCATGCCCGCGTAGTAGCTCAGCCAGCGCACGCGCGCGATGTTGGGCGGGTTCGGCCAAACCAACTTCGACGTATCAATGTCCAGCTTGGGAGCTTCGGTCGGCTGAGGCGCGTCGACCTTCTTCTTTTTCTTGTCGCTGGCAAACATAGAGGCCGGCGAAGCCAGACACACAGCTAGCAGGAGTACGAACGCCACCAGTACCTTGGCGCCGCAATTCGGTTTGTAAGCAAGGGCGAACATTTTTCTATTCTCCGTCTCTAATTTCCCGGTACCGTTGTATCTCGCATGTTCGTTCGATTCTTATGGCAGCTATCACAGAAGGCCATATTGTTCTGCTGGTCCCTCACGAGTAGATCAGCCTGCGCCGAAGAGTGTGGCTGGTGGCAGGATAGGCAAGTCAAGTGAGTCTTGACCTTGGTTATATTCGACGGATCCATCACATCTCCCACGGGATGACCCTGCACCGGATGGCCCAGCCCATATCGAAGCGGCAGGATCGCGACCTTGTTTTTCTGGTAGTAGTCTTCGGGCAGCTTCACTTTACCGTTGAAAATTGTCAGCACATGCTCGGCTTCGAGCTTCTGCGGCACCGAATCAGGGCCGTGGCACTCCAGGCAAAGCGGATTTCCCTTGGCCCGTAGCAGGTGCTCGTTCTCGCCGCCATGCGGCTCGTGACACGTCGCGCACCCCTGGCCAAAGGCGGGCTGATGCAGAACATGCTTCTTGGACTGTTCGGCCTGATCGCTGTGACAACCCAGGCAAATATCCACCGCGTTCGTCTTGGGAAGCCCTGGCTGCCGGCTGGCATGCGGACTGTGGCAATCGGTGCAATCGCCGGCCGCTCCCGGATGCTGCACCCTTGCCTTCTCGATGAGTTCCGCCTTGTCCGAGTGGCAGGTTACGCACAGAGATTTCGCGTCGGCCTGCGTGAGCACCACTTTTCCGTCTTTGGCCGGAGCGTGGCAAACATCGCACTGCTTGTCGGCGAAGGGCGGGTGCATGAACTTGGCCATCAACTTGGGCGCGTCTGACTGGTGTGGATCGTGGCAGGTCAGGCAATCCGCTTTTTCGAACGGTTGATTCTGATGCGCTTTCTGCAGGTCTGCGCTCTTCGCATCGTGACAGTCCAAACAGAGCGCCGGTGCCGCCTTGGTGAGGTGGAAATCGAACTCGGCCTTTCCAATCTCTCCGGTCTTGTGCGTGACATGGCAGGTGTCGCAACCCATGTCCAGGGCCGCGTGTCGACTACCTTTTGCCGGGACGTTCAATCCGGTGTTGTGGCAGCTCAGGCACAGGTTCTCTTTCTGATCGCCGGACTCCGGCTTCAGCAACTGGTTCTTGTTATCGGAGACGTGAGGGTCGTGGCACTTGAGACAGTCTCGCACTGCCGGAGGATGGACTTTACCTTTTATGTCGGCGGGATTCTTGTCGGCGTGGCAAGTAAAACACAGTGCGGATGGAGTGGTCGTGATTAGCTTAACGTGCGTTATGTCTTTGACTGTGCGGATCTCGTGGCAACTGGTACAACCCATGGCGATCGCTGAATGTACTGACTTGCCCTTGGTTTTGTCTTCATGGCAAGCGAGGCAAGTGGACGGATCGGCTTTCGGATCAAGCGTGACCGGATGTTGAACGGCTGAAACTCGGCCAGCAAATAGAAGGACTAGAAGAAAACATCCCACCGAATTGAGTGCGCAACGCAAGTTCGCCATCGATTTGAGAAATTCCAGTGCCACTCCCACCTACCTCCGTAATAGAGCTTTTGCACGAGTGTCGCCTTTATACTCCGCGCCTGTGGATTACTAAAGGTCTTTGTAAACAACTGACAATAAATAGGATGGAAGCCCACCCTCCCAGATTAAACGAGGCCAGGCGTTGAGAAATTCATCACCATCGCGGATTCTCCCGCACTCCGATGGTCAAATGACGCAAGTAATCGTGATCTGCAAACACAGGCGTTTTGCCTTGGGTTTCTCGATTCTGCGCGAAATTTCGGAAGAAGCCTAAATCCGTTGTGTGATATGCCTCACATTTCCCCTGTGTTCTTCGTCATCTCATTCGCGCATCCTCTTCGCTTTCAAGCACTTCGCCCAATCGCCGCAGATGGTTGAAAACGTGCCTTCCCTAGTCCATGAAGGGGAGGAATATGGCTGGAGATTCCCGCACAATCCTGCACAGACTGTGGCGCACCGTGGCTTCCATCCAGACCGGAGTGGTGCTTCTGATCCTTGTCGTGATCTTTGCTGCCGTAGGAACCATCGTGCTGCAGCGGCCGGTCACCGAGCCGGACGAGATGCAGCGCGCCTACTCGCCGCAAGCTCTAAGAATCCTCGACAAGGTTGGATTGACCGACGTCTTTCACTCCTGGTGGTTTCTCGGGTTGGTTCTGTTGGTCAGTGTCAGCATCGTAGCCGCTTCCATCGATCGTTTCCCCAACTCGTGGCGCTATTTCTCGCGCCCGTACAAATATCCCGACGAAGGCTTCCGTCGCGCTTCCCATCCTCAAAAACTGCTCGCCGTTGCAGACGAGGAATCAGGGTTAGTGGCCGCCGAACGTGCGCTCCATTCCCTTGGATACAAGCCAGAGCGCGTGGTCCACGAGGATCACTTCTCCATATTTGCCGAGCGCAGCCGAATCTCAGAGCTAGCTGTGTACATCGTCCACGCCAGCCTCCTGCTTATTTTCTTCGGCACCGTGGTGGACGGCATTTGGGGTTGGGGAGGCACGCTCAATCTGAATGAAGGGCAGAGCTCCAACACAGTCGAGTTACGCGATGGCACTACGCGTACGCTCCCGTTTTCCATTCGCTGCGATGCCGCTGGCCAGGAAAACTATAAAGATGGTAGTCCGAAAAAGTGGTGGTCCAAGCTCGCTGTTGTCAGAGACGGGCGAGATGTGCAGACCAAGGAAATCGTCGTGAACGACCCGCTTTTCTATGCTGGCGTGCGCTTCTATCAGTCGAGTTACGGACAAAATGGAAAAGTAGAAAAGCTCCTATTCGTTGCGACTCCGAGCAACGGCTCTGGTGAGAAGCGGGAACTCGGATTGGCCGTAAATGAGACTGTTCCCCTTGATGCCGACACCACGGTTCGCTTCGACGAATTTTTCCCGGACTATGCGGTTCAAGATGGCCACGTGTACCGGAAGTCCAACGATTTGGAAAATCCCGCCGCCCATTTGGTGTTGACCTCAAAGAGCTCCGGGAAAGACTTCGACGTGTGGTTCCCCGAGATCGAAGGAATCGCCGACAACTCCAAGGCGCCATATCTGTTGGAGGCCACCGATTTGAAGATGGGCCACTTCACCGGCCTGCAGGTGTCGCACGAACCCGGACAGTGGGGTGTTTGGGCGGGAGTTGTGCTGATGGTCGTCGGACTTACATTCGTTTTCTACGTAGTCCATGTGCGTATTTGGGTGGTACCAGTTCTCGATCGCCAAACCGGCAAGCACTCGCTGTGGATCGGGGGCAGTGTGAACCGCAACCGCGATGCTTTTGAGGAGCGCTTCGAGACGCTGATCGCAAAGGTAACGGAAGAACTGACAATTATCCCCAGGGACTCTCGGAGCGAGAAGGTCGCTGTGGTCGCCGGCAACTGAACCGGCTCATCGGAGGAAGGTAAATGGCACGAGCAAAAGCAGAGGTTCAGCAAACGACAACCGGCATGACCTTGATTGTGATGGTCGGACTGGCGATTGTGTTCCTGCTGTTCATGGCATTTCTGAATGTAGTCAAAAGCGGCAACCTATTGAACGAGACCAATCTATTGTTTGCCGCTCTAATCTTCTACGCCGGTGCGGGAGCCTTGTACCTGGGATTCGGTGTTACCGGCACCGAGTCCTACGTGAAGTTCGCCTCGCTCGCCACTTCGGCGGGATTGGTTGCGAATACTGCCGCCATCGCCCATCGCTGGTATGAAGCCGGGCATCCACCGTTCTCGAGCGTCTATGAAATGCTGCTCAGCTTCGTTTGGACCCTGGCGGTGCTCACGCTGGTGGTGGAAAAAAAGTACGGCGTAAAAGTCATTGGCACAGTCACCATGCCGGTCGCGATTGTGGGCGTGGTTTTGATGCAACTATTGCGAACTGATGTGCACCCGCTGGTTCCAGCCCTCCAGTCGACCTGGCTGCATGTGCATGTCACGCTCGCGATGCTCGCTTATGCCACGTGTGCGCTGAGCTTCGCCCTGGCCACGATGTTCCTGATCCAGGACAAGATGAAGACCGAGACTTTTCTCGCAGTAACCAGTTCCAGCACGGTCGCCATTTACGCAGCCATCGTTCTTACCCGCTTCGAGAAGTGGGGCGGTCTGAGCCTGGTGGCATGGAATCCGGAATCGAAGTCAGAAGTATTTCTCTCCAGAGGCGTGCGGTTGTTTGTCGATGTGCCGGATCTCGGGTGGCTCATGACGCTGGCGCTTCTGGTAGTCGTGTCACCCTTGGTCCTTTACGGGCTGGCGCGCTGGAAGAAAGACGAAGGCTTCCTGACGCTCGCCAACCGTGCCGTCTTCTTAAGCATTCTGCTCCAGGTGATGGCACTGGTCATGTTTCTGATGCGCGCCCACGATGGCCGCTATGCCTCACTCGATGCGGACGGTTTATTCCCAACCAGTCTTGCCGCGAGTCCATTCATCCTTTCCGGCCTGGTCGGCGGAGTGTTCATCTCCTTACTTTACCTCCTGTTGCTTTGGCGGCGTGCGGATCTGGAGCGCTTGCTACCCAGTTCCGACAATCTGGACCGCATCACTTACAAAACCATCTCCCTTGCCTTCCCCCTCTTAACTCTGATGATTGCTTCCGGAGCCTATTGGGCGAACCAGACCTGGGGTTCCTATTGGAGTTGGGATCCGAAAGAAACCTGGGCGGCGATCACGTGGCTTGTGTACGCAGGCTATCTTCACATGCGCATCACTCGCGGATGGCGTGGCCGGCGCGCCGCGTACTTCGCGATTCTGGGCTTCATCGTGGTGATGTTCACGTTCTTCGGCGTCACGTACCTGCTTCCTGGACTGCATTCCTATGCTTAACTCTTCTCACCACGGACCCGATTCAGGAGCCGAAGCGAGTCATACGACTGCTGCGCCACGCACTGCTGCCGATCGGGTAGTGTATGGCAAGCCAGCTGACTCCGAAGCATCGATGGCGGTAGAGGAACTTCGTTCCAGTTCCGTCCGTATGAATTGGCAACTCAAGGCGATCTTGCCGGTAGGCTTCGTGCTCCTGGCAGGACTGATCCTCTTCACTCTTGCAACCCTATCGTTGCGTGATCCCGATCGTCATGCCGTTCTGATCGTTGCCGGTGCTGGAGCAGTCGCCATCTGTGCCGTCTCCATGTTGATGCTCGCCTACTTGATTCAGCGCCCCATGGTGGAATTGCAGGAGAAGATCGGGCAGGTGAGTGACGGCAACCTGGACGTTCGAGTCAGCTTCTCTCGCCGCAACGACGAAATCGGAGATCTCGGCCGCCAATTCAATCACATGATGCAGCAGTTGCGCGAAAGCCGTGAGGAAATCGAGCGGCTGCATCGCACCCAAATGTCTCGCGCCGAACATCTGGCAACTCTCGGCGAGCTAGCCACCGGCTTGGCTCACGAGATTCGCAATCCCCTCGCCGGCATCGCCGGAGTCATCGAGATCGTCGGTCGCGATCTGCCTTCCACCAGTCCCGCGCGCGCCGTTATCAAAGACGTTCGTCAGGAAATCGCGCAGATCAATCGCATCGTCACTGATCTTCTCGAGACCGCCCGGCCGCATCCGCCGCAGATTCGCCTGAGCAATCTCAACACCACCGTGGAACACGCCGTGATGTTGGCGCGCCAGCAAGTCCTTTCCAAGCCCATCAAGATCGAATTGCAGAAAGCCCCCGATCTTCCTGAGGTCGAGCACGACAGCGATCAGATTCACCAGGTGCTTCTGAACTTGCTTCTTAACGCAGTGCAAGCGGTGACCGGCGCCGGCACGGTGAATGTCGAGATCGATCCACAAGCACAAGATGGCTTTGCCAGCGTCGTCGTCCGCGACACCGGCCGGGGAATCTCCCCTCTGCATCTCTCCAACATCTTCCGTCCGTTTTATACGACCAAAGGAAACGGCACGGGCCTCGGCCTCTCTCTGGCCCGCCGCATTGTCGAAGAGCATCATGGCCGCATCGAAGTCGCGAGCGTAGTCGGGAAGGGAAGTCGGTTCACGGTGTTGCTCCCCTTCCACTCCCCGACGGCTCAGATCCCCGCTCCGACTACCGTTTCCTAGAACTCCTTCAGCGAACCATCCCGACAAGCCCGCCAAAGCAGGCTGCCGTCATTTCGTAGTAAATTAAACACGCATGCCTGCTGAGAAAATCATGGTGGTTGACGACGAGCGCCTGGTGCGCTGGTCGCTGCGCCAGAAGTGTGAAGAGTGGGGATATCGCGTTATTGAGGCCGATTCCGGGGAACCTGCGCTCAAGCTCGCTCAGAATGAGTCGCCCGATCTGGTCCTGCTTGACGTACGCATGCCGGACCTCAGCGGCATCGAAGTGCTCGATCAACTGAAGAAAAATGGCGACGCCCGCGCCGTCATCATGATCACCGCTGACCCGCAACTGGACGATGTCAAGGCTGCACTCAAACTCGGCGCCTACGATTTCGTGGGCAAGCCCGTGGATTTCGACGAACTCCACATCACCATCAAGAATGCTCTGGAAGCCACCAGCCTTCGCACCGAAGTGCAAACCTTGCGCGGCGAGGTGCGCCGTACCTCCGGTTATAGCAACGTGGTCGGCGTTTCGCCCAAGATGACGGAACTGATGAACTTCGTCAAGAAAGTCGCCGCCAGCGAGGCCACAACCATCCTGATTCAAGGCGAAAGCGGTACTGGCAAAGATCTCATCGCCAAGGCTATCCACTACGAAAGCTCCCGCCAGGAGAAGCCTTTCATCGCCATCAACTGCTCGGCTATTCCTGAAACGCTGATGGAAGCCGAACTCTTTGGCCACGAAAAAGGCGCCTTTACCGACGCCAAGCAGATGAAGAAGGGCTTGTTCGAGGCGGCCGATGGTGGCACGTTATTCCTCGATGAAATTGGCGAGCTCTCTCCCTTGCTGCAAGCCAAACTGCTACGTGTGCTCGAAGATCAAGTCATTCGCCGCGTAGGCGGCATCCGCGACATGCAAGTCGATGTTCGCGTAATCGCCGCCTCCAACCGTGATCTGGAAAAAGCCGTGCGAGAAAACCAATTCCGCCAGGATCTCTACTACCGCCTGGCCATCATCGCAATCTTTATCCCTCCGCTGCGCGACCGCAAAGAAGACATCTTGCCGTTAGTCGACTTCTTCATCGACCGCTATAACCGCCGCTTCAAAAAGTCGGTGCGCGGCATTTCCGAAGAGACGCGCCGCCTGATTCTTGCTCACAACTGGCCCGGCAACGTTCGCGAGCTAAAAAACACCATCGAGCGCGGCATGATCCTGGAGGACGAGCCGCTCCTGCGCCCGCTCTATCTGCCGTTCTCGGTCGGCGAGTCCGGCGGCCGTACCGTCTTCGAACGAACCTCTCCCGCCGATGGCGGACAAACGTTACCCAACGGCCGTATGCTGCCGCGTCTTTATATTCCGGACGGCGGTACATCGCTGGAAGAAGTCGAGCACGCCATGGTCGAGTTGGCCATGCGTCAGGCGAACGGAAACCAGACCCACGCCGCCAAGCTCCTCGACATCAGCCGCGACGCCCTGCGTTACAAGCTCAAGAAGTTCGGGCTGATCCGCGGAGATGATGAAAGCTCGCAGACCGTAGCGGCCGAGGATCAGTGAAGGTCGCTGGGTGCGGCTTGTTGCGCTCCAACCCTTGCGGCTGAAAGACAGAAGCCGTTCGACGGGCAGCTTTGGAAGCCGCACCACTGGCTGGTATTGACACACCTCATGTTTTTCCCGGCCCCCCGAGCAACCAGGCGTCTTCTTTGGCGATATCGGTTTCCTCTATAGTCGGCCAGTCAAACGGACGGCCACCGCTTCCGCTTGACCAAAGTAACGTCGACTCCGGCTCGCTGTCTTCATAGCATGGACTTTCCAGCATCCGTTTTCAGAAGGCAGGATTCATCATGACTTGCATGTTCCGAACTTCAACTCCTTGTTCCCACCGTTTTCGCGCGTTCGTACTGGCCGCCGCCAGCGCAGGAGCGCTTCTCCTCGTGCTCCTGCATGGCACCAAGGCCGTAGCCGCTGAGGGCAATGCGAGCCCTGTTATGTCATCGTCGTGCGGATTTTCCGACGCCCCCTTCGATACCGCGACCGATATTCACGCGGTTGAGCAGTACCAGGTCGTCATCGCGCAATTGCTCAAGCAGGAAAAGTTCGCCCAACTTGATTGCATCGCCGATGGGCTTCGTGCCACGAAAGCGCGTTTTTCCGGCGGCGCGTGGAAGCTGCGCAATTTCTATATCGGCCTCGATTCGCCCCGTCCCGGCCATCCTACGCAGGAAGACTGGCGCCACCATCTCGCTTTGATGGAACGCTGGACGCAGCTCCGGCCGCATTCCGCCACGGCGCACATCGCGCTCGCCGAGTCCTATATCAGCTACGGCTGGGACGCGCGCGGCAACGTCTATGCCGACGACGTGACCAACAGCGGATGGAAACTGTTCGGCCAGCGCGCCGAAAAAGCCCGGCAGATTCTTATTGCCACGCCTACGCTTAAGAAGAAGTGCCCCGACTGGTATATCGCCATGCAACAGGTCGCGCAGGCCCAGAGTTGGGATCTTCCTAAGGCCACGGCATTGCTGCAAGAGGCGATCGCCTTTGAACCGGGCTATCAGTATTACTACCGCACTTACGCCTACACTCTGCTACCCAAGTGGGGCGGAGCCGACGGAGACTCCGCGCGCTTTGCGGAAGAGAGCGCCAATCGCCTAGGTGGCGATGACGGCGACATTCTCTACTTCCTGATCGCCAGCAAGGTGGTCTGCGCCTGCCAGGAACCGGAGTTCAGCTTCTTCTCGTGGCCGCGCTTGCAGAAAGGCTATGCCGCGACCGAGAGGAAATACGGCCCGGATCTTCTGAACGTCAACAATCTCGGCATGATGGCGGTAAAGGCTGGGGACTGGGTGGTCGCAGCTCCGGCGTTCGATAAGATCGGCGATCAGTGGTCCAAAGACGTGTGGCTCACCGAGACTTGGTTCAAGTCAAACCAGGCCATGGCGAAATCGACCTCCGCCGCCCAGGCTCGCTCACGTGCTATTCAGCAGGAAGCAGATGCCAACGGGAAGACCCCTGAGGGAATCGCTTATCGCAAAGACTTCGACTACAGAATGTCGGCCCTCGAGCAGCCGTGCCTGGAACGGGCGAAACAAGACCCGTCAGAGTTCGACTTCCTCGTCAGTGTAGGTAAGGATGGCGGTGTCGAGGATGCCTGGGGAACGCATCCCACGCCTGTCATGCAGTGTCTAATGAAGGCAATGTACGACGGCCACATCAAGAACGAAAAGCCATTTCCAGCTCCACCGAAAGCGCCATTCTGGGTGAGCGTTCACGTCGATCCGTCGAAGGCGAATACGGCGATGAAATAAGCCCTGTCTGGAATCGCGACGGCAACTCCTCCGGGTGACCTAGCCTTTTCGCGCTTTTTGCGGGCACCCTTCATCCAAAAGAACCTATAGAAACAGTGGTTTGCAATGTGACTGGTCCGCAGCCCTCGGCAGAACGCAAGCGCTCTTTGTCAATTGGCGAAACATCGCCATTACACTGATTGTCTGCCAGCACGCCAGTGCCTTGATGTTTTCTGCGGCGCTACTCTAGCCCGTCCACCACGTAAAGGTCGGTGAGCAAGCGGCGATAGCCGTAGACGTAGGTTTTTGTGTCGGCAGTCATTAAGATGGGGCCGATGAATTCAACTCCCGCAGGATCAGACGGGCGCAATTCTTTCCAGAGGGTTCGCCGTCCGGTGGAGAGTTCGATCAGGTCGACTTTGGCGGGTAACTCCGCAGAGCGGTAGACGAAGATAGAACGCCCGTCGTTGCTCCAAGCAACAGGCAACTCGCCTGCGCTAAGACTTGGAATGGGACGTGGGTCTCCACCGCCAGCAGAAGAGCCCTGCCAAATGGCGAGCCGAAGGCCAGAAAGTGACCGGACCGTTTTCAAGCGTGAATACTGTCCCTTGGGACACTCCTGCCACGATACCTACGCTTGTCTGCAATTCCTCGACTTCGAGCTATCGTAGTAACTGTGTTGAGCCGGTTCGGACGGCGCAGGCAACATCCACTCGTCGCAACACGAGGCTGAGCCCATGCAGAACGCCGAAGTGCCCACGACCCTTAGGCGAAGTTCGAGAGTACCCGCCGCAGTATCCATCCTGGTGACCAGTCTGGACGCGGCGCGCTTCTCCGAGGTGTGTGAAACCCTCGTCGTGAATGCTCATGGTTGCGCCATGCTTTCGCCCGCAAAGCTGGACGCTGGCGTTCCGCTGCACTTGCACAGCCGAGAAGGGCGAAAGGCAGCAGCGCATGTGGTCTATTGCCAACCCGTCGGATCTGACCTTCGTCGTTGGAGATTGGGAGCGAGTCTCGATCAGCCTGAAAATTTCTGGGGACTGCGAGATTATCCGAAGGATTGGCCAGTGGCCGGAGTGTCTGTACCTCCAAGAGTCACCCAGACTCTCGTGCCCATGGTTCTTCCGCCTTCCCCAAAAGAAGCTGTGAGCCACTCCTCAGAGGCCGCGCTCGGGCGACTCGCCCGGCAACTGGAAATGCCGCTGATACGAATGATCGCAGAATCCATTCGCCCGCTTCAGGAGCAGGTCGCTACACTAAATCAAAAGCTTGCTCACCGGGAGGCAAATCCCAGCCGGTTCGAGGTCTCGCTCTCAAGCATTCCACCTGAGCTTGAACAACAACTCGAATTGCGCCTTCGCCGGGATCTCGGTCCAAGAGTCCTCGAGGAAGCGCGCCAGCAGTCCGCACAGCTGCTGGCAACAGCAAGGGCCACGCTGGACCAGCGTGCCGCCGAGACTCACGAGCATTATCTGCGGCGAGTCGCCGATGAGTTGGCTGCTGTCGAGAAGCGAGCCCAGAATCTTTCCGCCCACATTTCCCACGAAACGCGAGAATACCTGCACCGCGGCCTGGACGACTTCCACGATCAGCTATTGAACGGAGGCAACTCGCTCAAGCGGCTGGGTGAGGAGCTTCTGGACTTCCTGCAAAAGAGCCTGAACCAGGAATTTCATGCGCGCCGCGCCGATCTGGAGCAGCTTCGCGCATCGGTGTCGTCGGAGTCATTGCGCCTGCAGGAACAAATCGGAGACCTCGACCGTCGCATCGCCAAATTGGACGAGGCGACTCGCGGCTTGGAGTCAGGATTGGATCAACGCCTGAGCCAGATGTCGAGCAACACGGTGCGAGATGCCCGCGGCCAACTTGAGGCTGCCGCCGGCGAAATGCTCGAGGAGCTGACATCCCGCAGTGCGAAGACGCTTGCCGATCGGCAAGACGCCGTCAGTGAGAACATGAGGATTGTCCAGAAGGGAATCGTAGGCTCAGCTTCCGATTCGCTTAAAGCGGAAGCCGCGACTACTCTGCAGGCCTTCGAAGGCTCCATGGAAGAATTGGCCAAACTCTCAGCCGAGCGCTGGCGACTCCGGCTGGCAAGCAGCTTGAACGTTCTGGCAAAGGAACTTGGTGAACGGTTGCAGATGCAAGCCGATTCCGGCGACGACGCCCAGCACGCCTGACAGAAATAAATCTCTGCACTTAAAAACCGGCGTCGGCTGCTTGGGCGCTAGCGCCTTCGTACTCAAGCCGTGAATGGGCTTGATAGCTGTCGCCGTGCCTGCGGGCGAGCCCAGCCGAAGTCCGTCTTGCTTTGATTTTCTTCGGCGAAGTTCTGGATTTCCACGCGACGATGTTAGTTCGGATGCGGAATACTTGAGTGTAATCGCCTGTTTACGTCAGCCATCCGATTACGTCACCCATCCGACAAGGATCGGCGCAAGCGGCCCACTGTGCAGCAGTTCATGAGAGTTCACCTCACGAAGGGAAGAAAAATCCGCATGCCCGTGCCCGTTCCAGGCACGACTCCGTTCCGGTCTTTCAGGAGACCGTCGCGTGTAGCATGGCGACCCGGTGTTTGGATTGGCACTCGAAGACCGCCCTGTACTGTTCAAAGAACCCCGTTGCAAGAAACGCCCTCGGAGGGGGCAAAGCCACAAAATTGTTCAAGCTATTGATCACCCGGCTTACTAGAAACGAGCTGCCAAAGGGCATTTTTTGTCCGGATGCTTGAGCCTCCTGCTGTGCGCGCCGATAGCCATCCATCATAGATTGGAGGCTCTTTATGGCTTCACCGATCCGGTGCTGGATGTCCGCATCTTCCGGGTGTGCGTTCAGGATCGCAACCACCTTGGCCGATTCTTGGGCATCCTCGTTCCGCTGGTCAAGCCGGCGATTTATGGCTGAGGTCACCCAATTCTTTGCCCAGGGGTTACTTGGCGTTTCAACACTGCCGTCGGACCAGATAATTCCTACCACAGCCGCCCGGACGGGCGGGTCCACACCACGTAGTTGGTTCTTGGGCAGATTCGCGTTGGTTGAGTGGACATACACATCTCCCGGCTTGATCGCGCCTTCCCATGAGTCATCCCCCTCCGGGGAATCCGCGCTCGCATATCGACACTGGGACGTTAGTATGGGGTCTAGCAGGTCATCCCCAAAACTAGACTGCCACATGACTTGTTTCTCGCCCGGCACTCCAAACGCGACATAGTATGCAGTCACCGCCTTTTGACTGTCATTCACTAACTTGAATTTAATTGTGTCCGTTATCCAGTTGTAGTGGGCGCTGAGCACCTCAAGTGTAGGGGCTGTCGTCGTCTCCGAAGACTGGCCCAACAAGGGAGCACATTGCGATGTCACGAAGAGAGCAATCCCGAGCAAATGCGGACGAAGGCGGCATGCATTTGGGAGTCGGATCATGGAAATCCCTTCGATGCGACGCCTTTACTTATACCGCATTCAAGGGCGGTAATTGGTGAAAAATCGCCATTACACTACTGCCCCGGACTCCCCGAGTTATGTCAGCGTTTCTTTCTCCTCACTGTCCTTGGGGGCTGCCTATAGAATCAATTCAAAGGTTGAATCGTCGAGTGGAGGAAGAGCGATGACGATAGACGAGGCTCGGAATCTGGCCGACCTTTGGGTCGCAGCGTGGAACGCTCATGATTTGGATTTGATCATTACGCACTACGAGGATACCGTCGAGTTGACTTCGCCAGTTGCCGCCCAACTCTTGGGAACATCTGACGGCAAGGTGGTCGGAAAGGCGAGTTTGAAAGCCTACTTTCGGCGGGGGCTAGAAGCCTATCCGGAACTGCACTTTCGGCTTGCCGACGTGCTGTGCGGCATAAACAGTGTGGTGCTCTACTACACCAACCAAAAGGGGACGCGCACGGCGGAGTTCATGGAGCTGTCACCGACGGGAAAGGTGGCAAGAGTTGTGGCGAACTACGGCACATAGAAGAGAGCCTGCCCCTCGCCATCGACCTATTTTGCCATGCCCGATCCAGAAGCAACTGACGTAATATCCCGATTACACTCATTGACCCGTGACGGCCAGTTCTCAATGAGTGTAATCGCCTATTTACGACACCTATCACTGCGGCGGGGTTTGCGTATTTGCTTCCGTGCCTACAATTTCATACTTTGTTTCTTTGCCCTTGTCATCGCGGACGACGAATTTGTCCTTTTCTACGCGACATTGGATTTTCTCACCCATCGTCATTTCCACCTTGGCGCTCCGCCGTGCGACTTGATAAGTAACATCCCCAACCTTAATCGAATAAACGACGCGGTTCCCTGCAGGATGCACGGCGGTCATGGCAAACGCCTTTGTCTCCCATTTCACAACGCTTCCGTTTTCGTATGACTGCGCGAGAGCCGTCACAACAAACAAAAACACGATCCCGATACTCCGCTCAAAGGACTTCATGCCTCTCCTCCCTTGTCATGAATACTTCGTCTTAACTTTATTGTTTCCGCGGTCGCGCTGGCTGACATCAGCAAGACCTTGGTACGGGGACATTCCGTGGAGCCGCCACCGCCAACTCTACACCATCACCATCGGGCTTGTTGATGTCGGAGAGAATCAGCGCCACCTCGATGCTACTCAAGATTTTTGATAGCTTCGACAGCACCGTAGGTAGCTAGAGCCCTCAGATCGCTGGCCTCTCTGTTTCTCACGCACGCCCCAGTCCTTGCAAATCGGCGCGGGTCCAATTCTTGCGGTCCGGGTCACGAGGTCGATTGATCTATAAAACAGTAAGCTCGTAAGGACCAAAGCATCATAACGACATCAAGCCACGTCCGGGAAAGGCCAAGGAGACGGCCTATGCAGCCCGAGAGTCCCGCCAAGATGAAGATTGCGGCTTTAACTTCTGAGATAGATGGCATTCACTTCGTCAACAGTTTGTACTTGGGACAAGGCGCACTGGTTTCTGGCGAAGCGAGAGCCGGGCATGCGCGGAGAAAACAGCAACCGGGGAATGGAGATATGGAAAAAGCTCCGCATTTTCCACGTCCCCACCCCAGCGACGGCTACGTACGAAATGTCCAAGTACGAAAGACCGGTCAGGTCACGAGCAAAGCCCCCTTTGATCTATTGACCAGCGCAGGTCACGTGGTTGTTCCAGTCCACGAACGCGCCTTGCGGGTTATCGCGCCAGGCCCAGACGTGGAGCTCGAAGAAGGAAGGGATGTTGAAGCGATTCGGGGCGCCGACGAAATTGAAAACCTGCCCGTCGAGCACCGGAGGAGTGTTGTTATTGGCGGCAAGCCAGCTCGCCGAGTCCAGGATGAACTCGACGCCTACGAGAGTCATCTTGCCGTTGGAAGGCTCGTAGATGAGGGCCTGCGGTTCAGAGGGGTCGAGGGTGAGATTGCCGAGCAGGGTGCCGTTGACGTAGTGCACGCCCATCGCCCCGTGGTCGGTGCCGGCGACGCAACCTAGAAATGGTCCGTACCCGGCTGCAGTGGCGTTGTTGACATTGATGTACTGGCGCGTTCCTTCGCGAACGAGTTGCACCAGCCCGGCTGAAGAGGCATGTTCGTGAACGGCCTGCCCGTTCTCGGAATTGTGGGTTGAATTTCCTTGCGCCATCGAGTACGCCGCGCACGCAAATATCAAGCAGCCAGCGAGCAAACCGAACTTCGTCTTGATTTTCATTCGATCCTTTCTGGTTACGTTGAGAGATGAGAGTGTTGTGGTTGATCGAGAGCCTTCTGACTTTGAGCTTCGAATGAGTTTCATGTGATCCTCCGCGTGGGTTAGTGTTTTTCTTCGTAACGTCGCGATTCTCTTTGGGGAATCATCTCGACTTGCTTCTGATATCGAGTTTCATAATCCCCCTGTATGTAAGGGCGGAAAACGCTGGCGGATTTGATCATCGAAGAGAAATCATTTTTCAGAATGCGGGTTACGTCAGCGTTGACAGGCGAAACGCGAAGGGATAGGCTACACAACCAGCGCTCGCCGCGCGCTAGGGGCGAACCTGGTGGCGCATGAGGCTCCGAGTCAGGTCACAAAACTGTTGCAGGACTGGCGCGCTGGCGAACGCAGCGCCTCAGACGCATTGCTGCCCTTGGTCTACGACGAACTGCGCCGTCTGGCCCACCGCCACCTGAGGAATGAACGTCCTCACCACACTCTGCAGAGCACAGCGCTGGTTAATGAGGCTTATCTTCGGCTGATTGGGCAGAATCTGCCGAAGTGGGAGAGCCGCGCGCACTTCTTCGCAATCGCAGCGCAACTCATGCGCCAGATCCTGGTGGACTACGCTCGGCGCCATCGAGCCTCCAAGCGTGGCAGTGGCGTCTGCACGCTCGCACTGGACGATGCCGTAGCTTTACCCCAGCGCAGAAACGTCGATGTCGTCGCGCTCGACGATGCCCTCAATGCCCTTGCGGAGGTCGATCCGCGGCAGAGCCGCGTAGTGGAGCTGCGTTTTTTTGCCGGCCTTTCGTTGGAGGAAACCTCTGAGGTGATGGGGATCGCGACCGCGACCGTACAACGCGAATGGACCGCCGCCCGAGCTTGGCTCCATAGGGAGATTTCCCGGAGCCCCCGAACATGAGCACGGGACAATGGGAACGGACCAAAGAAATTCTGGAGCAAGCTCTGCGTCTGGGGCCACAGGAGCGGCAAGCCTACCTCGGCGCAGCGTGTGGGGCGGATGCCGCTCTGCGCCGCGAACTGGAGTCCTTGATCACTTCTTACGAAGAGGCCGGAAGCTCGTTCCTGGGTGCAGACGCGTCGGAAGTTCTGCAGTTGATCCCGCCGCGCGGCCTTTCCTCTGGTACTACGCTCGGACCATATGAGCTTATCGAGTTGCTGGGTGCCGGCGGGATGGGCGAGGTATATCGGGCGCGAGACGCACGCCTGGACCGCATAGTTGCGATCAAGATTCTACCCGCCGCGTTCTCCGCAGACCAAGAGCGGTTGCACCGCTTCGAGCGAGAAGCACGCGCGGCATCTGCTCTAAACCACCCCAACATCGTTACCATCTACGAACTCGGACACGACCGTTCCTGTCACTACATCGCGATGGAACTGGTGGAGGGCAAGACACTCCGCGAACTGCTCGGCTGCAGTTTGCTACCGATGCGAAAGGCAATCGAAATCGCGGCCCAGGCTGCTGAAGGGCTGACCAAGGCTCACGAAGCGGGCATCACTCACCGAGACTTGAAGCCCGAGAATCTAATGGTCTCGCACGACGGCTTCGTTAAAATTCTCGACTTTGGCCTCGCTAAGCTCGCATCATCCGGCGGAGGCCGGTCGGATATATACAACTTGTCCACCTCGCAGACTCCAGCAGGTCTGGTTCTAGGGACGGTGGGCTACATGTCACCGGAGCAGGTCAGCGGGGATGGGCTGGATTTCCGGTCAGACCAGTTCTCGCTCGGCTTGGTGCTCTACGAGATGGTAACCGGAAGACGCGCCTTTCAGAGAAGCACGGCAGCGGAGACACTTGTGGCCGTTCTCCGTGAGCCGGCGGAACCCATCGCAGGACAAAATCGCGACGCTCCTGCTCCGCTGTGTTGGGTTATCGAAAGATGCCTGGCGAAGGATCCCGAGAAGCGCTACGTCTCTACGCGAGATCTCGCTAGGGAACTCGCAGCTATACGTGATCGGTTCTTAGAGAATCCAACCAAGCAGGCGGAAACCCGCCCGGCCAATCTTCCCGTGCAGCGGACCGGTTTTGTGGGGCGGGAGAAGGAAGTAGCCGCCGCCAAAGCACTCCTGCTGCGTCACGATGTGCGCCTGGTGACGGTCACGGGCCCTGGCGGGATCGGCAAAACGCGGCTCGCGACGCAGGTTGCCAGTGGTCTTGTCGAACACTTTCCCGGGGGTACTCACTTTGTTCCACTCTCTGCGCTAAGCGACCCGGACTTGGTCGCTTCCGTGATCGTGCAGGCATTAGGGATCAGGGAGGCAGGAGGGCAGTTGCCGCTCGAAATACTCAAGAGGAATTTACAAGATTCACTGCGCGCCCCAGTGCTGCTGCTGCTGGACAATTTCGAGCACCTGGTTCAAGCAGTGCCTACAGTGGCAGAGATCTTAACCGCCGGGCCCAATGTCAAAATTCTGGTAACGAGTCGCGCGGCTCTGCACTTGTACGGAGAACATGAATTTCCGCTGCCACCGCTAGCGCTGCCGGATTCGCGGTCCATGCCTTCAGTGGAGGTCCTGTCTCAGTGCCCCGCCGTCGCGCTGTTCGTGCAACGCGCCGCCGCTGCCAGGCCAGATTTTGAACTTAATCGAGAAAACGCTTCTACCGTTGCCGAGATTTGTGCCCGATTGGACGGTCTGCCTCTGGCGATCGAACTCGCTGCCGCCCGGGTCAAAGTTCTTTCGCCGTCTTCCATGCTGACGCGCCTTGCGAGTCGGTTGCAGCTATTGACAGGGGGCTCACGGGATCTGCCGCAGCGGCAACAGACGCTTCGCGCCGCCATCGATTGGGGATACGATCTGCTGAGTGCGGCCGAGCAGAAGCTTTTCCGACGATTGTCGGTGTTCGTTGGGGGATGCAATCTGGAAAGCGTGGAAGCCGTATGCGACACGAAGGGCGATCTCGATCTAGACCTGCTCGATGGCATGGCATCCATGGTAGACAAAAGCCTGGTGCAGCAAGTCAAGCAAGGGAAGCGTGAATCTCGGTTCGTCATGCTGGAAACACTTCGCGAGTACGCTCTCGAAAAGCTAGAAGCAAGTGGGGAGGCAGCCTTGACGAAACGCGCCCACGCAGCTTACTACCTTGTGCTGGCGGAAGAAAATGTCACGGAGTCGAGCGAAGCGGAAGGAGCGGGATGGCTGGAACAGTTGGGGCTCGAACATGACAATTTTCGCGCGGGCCTGGAGTGGCTGACTGAAACCGGAAATGTGGAGTGGGGGTTGCGTCTTGGCACTGCTCTGTTTCGCTTTTGGGAGGTTCGCGAATATCTAGCCGAAGGCCGGGACAGATTGGGCAGGATTCTGAAGTTGACAGAAGCAGGAGCGCCCACGAAGCTGCGCATGCGCGCCCTTTTTTCAGCGGGTGTGCTCGCCGGGGAACAGGGAGATTATGCCTCGGCGGCTGCGCTTATCAACGAAAGTCAAGACATCGCTCAAGCGCTCGGCGATAAAACGGGTGTCGCCGTTTCTCTAAATGCGTTGGCGGTCTTGGCTCGCGACCGCGGTGACGTCGAAGTTGCGCACGTCCTGTTCGAAGCAAGTCTTGGGCTGTGGAGAGAATTGGCCGACCAGAAGGCCGTTGCCCGTGCTCTCAGTAACTTGGCGAATGTGCTCAAATTACAGGGAGAATATGGCCGCGCGCGCGCGCTATACGAGGAGTGTCTTTCGATCTTCCGGGGACTAGGAGATCGGACGGGCGTCGCTTGGTCGCTAAACTACCAGGGGGATGTCGCACGTGATCAGGGCGACTCCGCCGCCGCGCGGACATTGTACGAACAGGGCCTGGCAATCTTTCGAGAAGTCGATGACCGTTGGGGACTTGCTTGCACGCTCGCCGATCTCGGTAGTTTAGCGAGGGAAAAAGGCGATTACTCTACCGCGCGTTGCTTGTACCGGGAAAGCATAAGCTTTTTCCAGGAACTGAATCACAGACGTGGAATTGCCCGCCTGCTGGAATATTTCGCGTGCTTAGCGGCCGCCCAACTCGAAGCAGAGCGTTCGCTGCGACTGGCGGGCGCGGCCGCTGCGCTACGCCAAAATATCGGCGCTCCGCTAACGCCTGCGGAACAGGCCAAACTGGAAACGAGTCTGCACACCGCACGCCAGACATTGACCAACAAGGGAGGCGCGACGGCCTGGTTAGAAGGTTGGGCTTTGCCAGCCGAGAGAGCGATTGAAGAGGTGCTGATGCCAGAAGATCCCTAGCTCCCGTCTTAGCCCACGAGGCCCCGAACGGGCCGCGCTTATTGCGAAAGAAACCCGGAGGCCCCGGAAAGGTTAAGCCAGTACTTACTCCGCGCTTGAGGGATCGAGAAGTCGGCGAACCGCGGAAATGCGATTGGCAGGAAGGCCTACACGCTTGGCGTGTTCATGGATGGTTGCCTCGTCGGGGGCGAGGTAGACGCAGTACACCTTGTCGCCCGTGACGTAACTATGGAGCCACTGGATCTCGGGACCCATTCCTCTCAAAACGCTGACCGACTTTTGGGAGACTTCCCGTAATTGGGCGTCAGTTAGATTTCCAGCCCCCGGGATTTCCCGTTCGATGACGTATTTCGGCATGAGCATCCCCTGATGTGGACAGATGCTAGCATGCAGATGGAGCAGCTTCAAGGCGCCTGGCCGAAGCTGCCCGGTTGGCGAAAATGCGAGGAACATAGGAAAGAGGTTGCCATGGATATTCGATCCCTTCAGAAGCCGTTGAAAGACCAATATCGCAATGACCCAAATTCCTCAAAAATTACAATTCGGGCGAAGGGTGGGCAGACGGATGTACCGGTGGCATGCTCCATCGACATCGGACGGGCCATCTACAAGGCCGAGGCCCACAAGGGAGTCGGAGGCGCTGGTGCCGGCGCTTGTTCCGGTGACCTTTTGCTTGGGGCTTTGGCTGCTTGTGCGCAGATTACTTGCCAGATGGTGGCAGCCGCTATGGGCATACCGACGGAACGCATTGAAGTCATGGTGGAGGGAGACTTGGATCTCCGAGGTACCCTCGGCATATCAAAAGACGTCCCGGTAGGCTTTGAGAGTATTCATCTTCATTTTGATGTTGCTGCCCCTAAGGCAACAACGGAACAATTGCGCGCATTGCAGGAGAAAACAGAACAGTATTGCGTGGTGATGCAGACGTTAATGCGGCCACCGAATCTGGAGACCAAGTGGGCTGGTCACGATTGAACACCGGGCGCGGTAAGCTTTCAGGTGTCTCGACGAACGAGAGTCAGCACAATCAAAGCTTTGACCCAAGCCACGGGGAGAGCGCACGCAGCGCGCCGTTCAACGGCTGGACGCTGAAAAGTTCTATTGAGATCTGGCCGCCCCAAACGCTGTTCGAGGAGCTGGAACACCCTATTGGCGAGTGCGTTTTTATTCTCACCCTGTTCGGCGGTGTGCCCTACGAGCGCAATAAAGGCAGTTCATCGTACCAGTGCTTTACGCTTAACCCGATTGACGAACATGCACGCAAGGGCCAAGCCAAACATGCCTCCGAAACATGCGGCCGTGAGCATGACGCCCGGTGACGAACGACCGGTGCCTAGGTCAAAGCGGGCGAAAAGGAAGGAAATGTAGGCCATCGCCCCACTCCAAAAAGCGAGCCGGAGATACATAGCAGCGACCTCCGTCGAAACTTTACCATGAATTTCGCTATAGTTGGCGTAATATCCCCATATCATTCGTTGACCGGCGCCCCGCGAAATGCTTCAACCGCAGAAACTCTCACTCCGCAAAGAGGAACTGCGGCAATAGTTGCTCATGAATTGGTGATCTCCCATGTTCTCGGTTCGCGTGATTCTCTGGACGGTAGCTATGGCGTATACCGGCTTCATTCTGACCGGGCAGGGGCTGCGATCATTCAACAGCTTCTCAATTACGGAAGCATTCCTCGGATCTTTAACAGGATTTTTCCTTGCGATCATGTTCACTCTCCGAGAGAGGCGACGACAAAGATCTGCCTTCGCTGCGTATTCCATTGCACAAATCTTCCCGGACTGGGGCACATCCCACGAAAACCGAGACTCACATCCGAAGCCAAAGCGTTGATCCCCACAGGCAGGGCCGAGTTCGCGCTGATCGTGCTTAATCAGTCCACGTGAACCAAGTGTCAGTTGACGTTGCATCACGATTACACTCATTGGCTCTTTCGGCCAATTCTCAACGAGTGTAATCGCTGTTATCAACAGCTACTGGCAAATAGTAAGCGACGACGCACAACTTTCCTGAGCTACTGTAGCTTGGCATACTCCATTTTGGCTTGTCTCAGGACGGGGATGTTGGGGTCGGCGTCCTTCCATAGCGTGAGGAAATCCTTATAGGCCGCGAGAGCCTGGACGCGGGCGGCCTCGCCATCTTCTCCCTGCGAGGTTCTCGACTGCAAGGCCTTGGCGCGAGCCAGTTCCAAGTGGGCCAACGCTCCCGTCCAGCAGTTCCAGACGATGCCGCTGTGGTCGAGAATCTTTTGAAACTCGGCGGCGGCAGCGATGCCCTGTCCGCTCGCCAGATAGGCCTCTCCGCGTATGTACACATGATAGAGGCAGGAAATATTGTTGACGAACTGAATGTTGCCTAACTCAATAGAGGAAGCAGCTTGCAGGTAATTCAGGGCCTGAGCCGGATTCCCTTTGTCGAGTGCCAATTGCGCCTGAATCGCAGGCAACCAGAGTGATTGCATTTGCGTGTCCAGCGGGAATCGTTTCCCCAAGTCTTGAGCCAGAGACTCGGCGCGTGCCGCGTTGCCCGCCATGGCCAATGCGAGCGCTGCTTCGACTTCGACGCTCTGATTCGCGGGAGCCAACTTCAGAGTCTCCGCAGCCGCCTTCTGGGCTTCCCCACGATTGCCGTAAGCTGCTTCCCACTGAGCACCGATGGCCTGCCATATTGCGCCAGATTCCTTGCCTTCCACCCGTATTGCCGATAACAGTGCACGCTTGGTCAGTTCCCGCGCTTTGTCAAGATGACCGCTATACGCCTCAGTGTCGGCCGCGAGCGCTAACCCAAAGTTCTCGTACTGGGGCCGGGCCGTGAACCACTGTTGCTGCTCTGTCATCACCGCCGAATCCGAGCTGAAAGACGCAAGGGTGTAGAGAACTTCGTGGAGCTGGTAGTCATCTATATTTTGTGCCTGTGCGTCGCGAATGATCTGCCGAGCTTCATCGAAGCGCTGCAGGCCAATTATGTCGTTGACGAGGTTGTCGTTCGCAATACGCGAAGGTTCCTGCATTAGAAGCACGCCTTGGCGAATGGACTCTGCCGCCTTTTCGTAGTCCCCCTGCATGCCATACGCTAATGCCAAATGCAAGTAGGCGATCGATCTTCGCGGGTAGATCTCAATCTCCTCTTCATAAGTCCGGGCTGCTTTTTCGAGTTCCCCAGTTACATCCAGGTAGTAGGCAGCAGCGATTTCCATCTTCTCCGACTCGCTGACATGTTCCCGTAGCTGGAAGGCCTCGGTAAGGTTCTCCCTTGCCCGCCCAGACTCATTGAGTCCGAAATAGTCCAGGCCTATTGCCCAGTAAGCCATGGCAAAATCCGGATCCAGCTCGATAGCACGTTGAAAATGAGGAACGGCGGCCGCACTGCCTTTCTCGTTGGTGGCTCGTACGCCAAAATTGAACGCTTGCAGAGCTTCGAGCGAAGATGTGGTGGCCTGGTAGAACGGAACATCGAACCTTTGCAATGTTGCCAGCGATTCGCCCAGTTCCCCGCGCAGCCTAGATGCCGCTTTACCCAGCGCATCCAGCACCTTCTCTTTAGATGCAGCCGTCACCTGCTCCTCGGCCAGGGTGTCTCCGCTTTGGCAATTTGCCGCCTTGAGTCCCAGTACATATTGGCTACCCAGACTGCCGATCGATCCGACGACATAGGCCTTGCTGCCCGCCCGCTGGCAGAGTTGGCGGGCTAGCTCGGGCGTGATTTTCGCGTCCGCTGGGCGCATCATCAATCTCAGGGTCTTCGTAACTTGGCCGTCGGGGAGCACATTCAGAAAAGGCGATTGCCGCAGGGAAATGTTCAGCGCCGTTTTCAGTGTGTCGTCGAAGATTGCGTCGCCCGTGGCATTAGCAAAATCGGCGAGAACGATGGTGTCCTTCTCGGTCAGGCGCTTACCTTGATGTGAACGGTAGAAGAGCCCGCCCGCCGTAAGCAGGCTGACCGAAAGGACTCCAACCGTAATCTTCCAGAGCTTCGGAACACGAGCCACAGGAGATTCTGGCAGCGTCGCCGGGCCGGAGCTTGCTTTCTCTTCCGTGATGATGCTGGTCCGGATCGTGTGCTGCTGAACAATCAGTCCGCTGGGGCTGTGGCTGGCAAGGGTTGGCGCATCCTCGACGATGGCTACGCTCGCGGGGGCAAAGACCTGCACCGGCACAATAAACTGATACCCCCGCCCCGGCAGAGTGACGATGTAGTTGTTGTCGCCAGGCTTCTCCTCGAGTGCTCGCCGCAGCGCGGAGATGCTTTGCGCCAAGCTGTTCTCGTCCACAAAGGTGTCCGCCCAGACATTTTTTAATAGCTCGTTCCGCGTGAGAACCTTTCCGGGGTTTTGTACCAGGTATAGCAGCACATCAAAAGCCCGGCGATTCAGTACGACAATTTCATCTTCCCGGCGCAGGGTTCGGGCCAAGGCATCGACCCGAAACTTCCCGAACTGAAATATGCCTTCTGGTTTCATTGACTTAGTGGCAATTCAAAACTTGTCAGAAGCTGTCAGAAATCGTCACTGGCGTTTTTGCGGCGACTGCGGCAACACTCGCAACGGAAGGACGAGGTCACGTGGACCGAATTTATCAGTGGCTATCTGAGCGAGCAAGGTTTTTCCGTTCCGCCACGTCCGTCCGCGACACCTATCGCACCGTCCGGACCGAAGTAACGGTGGAGCGGCAGGGTGTGACCGTAGTGGTAGGGGACGCCACGGCGATCTTCGACGTTTGCCCGCTCTGCGGAACTAACCTGGCTCCTGCACAGGCGGAACAGGTAATCGCTTGTCTTGAGAAGGCTCGGACTTCGCAGACACCTACTTCGGCTGGTCACGAAAGAGGCAGACAAGGTAGTTGAAAACCACGGGGGCGGACAAAAAGCGTCAGGCCGCTCAAAACCTTCTCGCACGACGAACAGTTTCAAAATTAAGGAGCATTCCATGAAGCAATCGATCGGACGTTTCAGTGTTGGGTTGGCCTTGTTGCTAACCAGCTTGGCAAACCAAGGACTGGCTGCAAACCAGGTGAAGGGCACCGCAGGGGGCACCACCTGGAAGGCGATGAGCGCGACGGCGCCGGCCGTGGCGATAGACCAAAACGGAATTAGGTACGTTGCGTGGCAAAACGCCAGCAACCAAATCATCGTCGCCACATCACCTGCGAACAGCAACGCCTGGACGCTGCTTGGAACATCCGAAGGGGGTGCGGGGGTTGTGGGCGGTACGGACTGGACCGCGGGGACCAGCGCCTCTCCAGCGTTAGCCTTTAACTCCCAATCCAACCAAGTATGGGTTGCCTATAAGGGACAATCAAACCCGACAGACAGGATCTGGTTTTCTGTGTGGAATGGAACCTCGTGGGAGGCCCAGCAAGCGGTGTCTTGCACAAACGGGACGCCAGAGACCGGCGAGGCACCGGCCCTGGGCGGCGGCGAGGGAATGACCCTGGCCTGGAAGGGAGGCGGAGACGACGATATCTGGAACACCGCGTGGGACGGATCAGGATGGGGGCCTCAGGCAAAGGTGAAGGGTTCCAGCTGGACTGCCGGGACGAGTACCACACCATCCTGGGTTTCGCCGTACTTTAACGGGGATCCCTACGTTCTGTTTTGGAAAGGGGGATCGACGGATATCTGGATGAGCGAATATAACGCTGGCTCTGGTTGGGAATTGCAGAAACAGGTGACCTGCACTACGAACCCAACTTGGATTTTCGAAACCAGCTTCGCGCCAGCCGCAGTTTACGATAACCAACCCCTGGAAGGCTCGTACGTCGTGTTTTGGACGAGTAGCTCAAGCACATCGATCTTCTATTCGTACCAGGATGAGACTTCCTGCGGATGGTCTGAGCCCGCAAAGGTTCCTGGCGCTGCCACTAACGCTGCACCGGCAGTGGTGTTTCCGCTCTCCAGTCCCGATTACTTTGTCGCGTGGAAAAAGGCGACCAACAATACAATCTGGTACGACACCGTCGCCACTCTTAAGCCGTGACCACGAGCAGTAGGGGATTCTGTGGTTCAAGTAGCTGCGGGCGGGCCCACACCTCGGCCGGGGGGACGAGCATGGGCTATCCCAGGGCGAGTGCACCGTGATGCGGGGCACATACCGAGCCTCATTTCTCGAGCCGTTGGCGAGAAATGAGGCTTTTTTCTTGCGTGCGATCCATTAATCGGTGGGTCGCGAGGGAACGCGTCGAGACAGCTGTCCTGCTCTCTCTGGCGATTGAGGTTAAGGTCGGACCATTGCAGCCGTCAGTTAAAAGCCCTGTCTTGCCGAGCAGCGCTCAGCAAGACAGGGCAGAATGGGGCCGAGTGGGATTTCAGAATTCCTCATACTTGGCGTTCACCGTGGCGGTCTTTAATCCTCCAATGCCGAGATCCCACCACAACTCCACTGAGCCGTCGACGGAAGCCTGATAGCCAGCATAGCGGGCGGTGGGGCTGCACGGAGTTGGACCATCAGAAGTATTCTGATCAATCCCTTCGAAGAAATAGCCGGTTGTGCCCGTCGGTGCGCCAATCACGGAAAGCTTCAATCCATATCCGGCATAGTTGGGGCCTGAGTAGTTCAGTGCTGTGTAACCCCAGGCGCTGTCGAGGGTCGAGTCGAAGGACTCCGCGAAATTGGTGTCAGCGTCATAAGCGTTCGGAGGATCCACGTCGCCGTAGCGCAAGAAGTAGACGGTCTTGGCCACTTTCACATTGTTCCTGAGCGCCATCGTGATCTTGGCATACGGTGTTGTCCCCGCCACCTTGGCAATCGTCTGCGTTACGGTGAAGAGACCATCACTCGTCGATCGGCTGATCTTCACGGTAGTCGCGCTGCTCGAAACTAAAACCGGCGCGTTCCAGTTGCCGCTATCCTCGTAGGCGTAGTCATAGTAGTTGACTCCGGTCGAGGTGTCGCAAATCCCATAGCCCTCGGCAAAGCCCCCTTGGGCGATATATTCAACCCCGCTGGGACTTTGGAAGGACACGATATTGCCGTTTACAGTTACGCAGAATTCCATGTAGCTGTTGCCGGTCCCTGCGTTAGTGAATGTGTAGGAGCAAGTTTCCGTGGACTTGGCGTGGATTCCGCCTTTTGTATTGATCGATTCTGCGTCGGCAGCGGGTGGATGGACGACCAAGGATGGTATAGGCGGCAGCGCGTTGCTCTGCGCCTGGGCAACTACCGAGAGCACGCCCAGAACCGCCAGCAGTAAAACCGCTTTGTATTTCATATCGAATCTCCTCCTAGAGTTCGAACATTGGTTGACCCGGCCACTTTCGTGCGAGTCTCACGAGAGTGGTACCTTATTTCGCAAACACGCTTCGTAAAGCCTGTAAGACATTCCCGGCAACACCTCTGACAGCGAAACCAGTAAGGGTTAGCCCGGCACATGGACCTCATCAGCAGACGGGTCATTTCGGAGAAGAACGAAGCTAGCCTACTCCAGAGTGCTGTCATCAGTTTCGCCGAGTAGCGTTCTTATGCCGGAAGCCGAACGTCTGGGTAACCATCATTCGGGCCAGCTTTCACATCTGTCTTCAGTTTTGTTTTTGTGGCCGTCCTCCTTTCTTCGGTGCTAGGCGGCGCACCTGATTACGAGAGTCGCTGTCCGATACAGGACTCTCCATTTCTTGGGGTCGGAACGTTGAGAGCCAGATTCTGCATAGCTCGCCTTCCGGTGTGAGAAAAGAAACGCAGGGGCGGAAACGGTGAGGATCGATCGCCCCTGGCCCTGCCCCCTGCCGACGTAGAATTGACAGAGTGGCGGGGCTGTCTCCGAATCACAGGATTTTGCAAAAAATAGCTTCAGACCAACCAGATTGTCAGTGACGCCAATCACGTCGCTAGTGAGGCCGGTAAACAAAGAGCGGATCACTCAGTTGGCGAAAATCCCGATTACGCTCATAACCGAATGCAGGGTTTCGATGCACTGCCGGCTTGACAGGTGTGCTGCTTGACGGGCCTCGATAGGCCGATGAAACGGTATCTGCCGCGATGTCGTTCTGTTGCGACGCGACCGCCACCAGTGGAATCACGAAGGCAAGTGATACTGCAATCGAAGCCTTTTTCAGACGCCATGCATTCTGCAATTGTAGAAGGGAGTAACAACTGGCGTGAAATCCCCACTACACTTATTGCACCGTTTGCGAGTGTCGTGCGCGACAAGCGCCAGAATATCGGTCTATGACCGAACAAAATGGTGCTCAACCTATTGAGGCTTTGCGGGGGAGCGCGTGTCCACCTGAATGACCGAGGGGTTGCTGGTTTTGCCTACATCGACCCAAACTTCACCGAGCCGGCCATCGGAATCAGGGGTGAGGATGGTGCGCTTCTCATCGGCGCCTCCGCTCCCGCCTGGTTTCACGACGTTGATTGTTTCCTCCGTGACGCGGAGACCGTCGCTTGGATCGCCGGGATTCGCCTGCTCGATTTGCCGAGTCGTGCTATGGCCGCCTGCGGCAGTATTCTGCTGCACCGTGATCTCGCGTTGGACAAGCTGCAGGCTATCGTTACCGGCTTGGCCGGGAACGTTCGTCGAGTACTTGTCAATTGTCTCGCGTTTCGCTCCCGGTCCGGCGTCTGTCTGTTTGCTGACCGTGTGCTCGACGACCGCGAGATTGCCGTTTGAATCGGGCCGGAGTACGCGCTCATCTTTGCTGCGAATCTGGCCGTTTTCTTGTTTACTGGTTCCTTCTCTCACCTCGCTGAGCTGCCAGTGCCCAGTTCCATCGGAGAGTTGGGTAGTTTTCTTGAAATCGATCGTCCCGTCGCTGCTTTGCGTCTCTCGTTCTACTATCTGCACCGCCGGAGTAAGACCTCCGTTCACGTCAGGAGTAAGCACGTTGGTAGTCGTCTCCCGCACACCGGGGCTCAGCTGCTTCGAATCCTCTAGTTCGCGCTGCACTACCTGCAGTGCGCCGTTTGCGTCAGGGTTGGAAATCGTGCGAACCACTTTCTCTTCGCCGCCGGTAAGGCTCCGCGACTCTTCTTGCCTCTCCTGAATCAGAGTCCGCTCGCCATCCGGCCCTCGGGCGAACGACCGCTCAATGTTCCGCAATGTCGTATCGTTGACGTGTACAGACTCCTTTTCGGTCTCTGAGTAGGGGGCGTACTGCCCGTCAGGACCCAAAGTTTCGACCAACGTCTTATCGATGACTCGACCGTCAACTACCGTATGAATTTCACTGGTGCGGGTGGGATTCATCCCTCCGCTTGGGTCCTCCTGCTGGCTGCTGGCGGCCCATGATTGGTTGCTAGAGGTATTCTGCGCCAGAGAAAGTTGCGCGAAGCCCAACAGCACCGTCACTGAGAAGAGCGCGGATGATTTCAGTAATCGGCGAAATATCATAACTCGGGATTTCCTACGTGCCTCCATCCACTATATACCTCTATATATGCCCGGGCCTGCTCAGAAAAACGCGAGGTCAATGTAGGCCAAAAGTTGCCGGGGCTGGAAGGCGGGTGGCCCGGCCAACCGAGACTTCTCAAGTCCTGCGACTTCATCCTTAGACAATTCAGAAAACTTCGGTTCCGGCATCGGTTTGCGATTTGACTAACCGAAGAGAACACCGAGCAAGCCCACGGTAAAAGTCGCAGTCAACAATGAGTTGCGATAGGTCACGCAGAGACGCTGCTGCGACGAATGTGCCACTCGTGGACCTATGGTTGAGCCATAAATTCTCATCGTACTCATTGACCGCATCGAGCGTGGGCTTTGCAGCGAGGGGCAAGCGTCCAGCCTTGAGTTTCTTTGGAGCCTTCCTGGCGCGGATACTTCTGAAACCCACGGGAGCGACGAAGAGCGATTGGTTGCTGGGACTTCTGTTGGGCCTGTTGATTCTCACTATTGTTGGGTTCATCCCGTATCTCGGCGGGCTGGTCCGCTTTGGTGTGGTGTGCCTGGGTTTGGGAGCTTTTGCCGGGCAGCTTTATCGGGCTTCACGACCGGTGATAACGGCCTGAAGAGGTCTGCTGAAGAGCTGGTCGAGACGGACTGCTAGAGGCTCGGCGATAGCACTCATTGAGTCCCGACTCAGGCGGTTTTCAGTGTAAACGCCTGGTTACATTATCGTCCTGCTCTCTTTGGTATCCTGAGTCGACAAATCGATAGAACCATCAACCTCCCGAATGCACTTTTGGCGCGAGAACTTCTTTCAGACGCTCAAGGATGCCGCCGCCGATGCTGCGACTGTCCCAGAGTGGGCAGACTACGGTGCTTTCTGCACAGAGTACGAACGCGGATTGCGCCGGGAAGCATTCACTACCCTTGAACGCTTCATTTGCTCGTTTGAGCATGCTCCCTTTGCGGAGCGTCGGCGTTTTGTCAGTTGGCTATTGCTTCGAGCGGATGGACGAGATGGGCGACACATGCTAGTTCCGCATCCGCTCCGACTTCGCATTGTCGAACCGACCCTCCTAGAGTGGACGGTGGTCGAGCCGGAATGTTCCGAACCACATCGATGGCTAGGAGGATACGACCATCTAAGGCGTGCCATCGAGCTTCAACCGGACGATGAACTGGCGCGAAAGAAATTGGTAGCATATATTCTCGGGCGAGTAACTTTTGCAGCACATGAGTTGCCGACTGGCTATCTGGGTGTTGCACGCGAGGATTTGGCGACCCTCATGGAAGCAGAAGGTCTGTTAGCAGGATTGTCGAGCGGCGATGAGCGCCAAAAACTTGCTGCTGAGATTGTGGAACACCGGGCGGTGATTCAGGAATACTTGCGCAAGAGCCAGCAGAGTTGAGGACCGTTGGCGAAATATCCGCATTACACTCATCGAATCTCGGTATCGGTTCTCATTTGGCGGTCCGCTGTGGATCTCGGGTCTGTGGATCTCGGGTCTCTGGATAGGCCGCTATCGCCTCACCCAGCTACGAATTTCCCTGGTACTGCTCGAATTCATGGAATCTCTTTACTCCGGCAGTGCCTTCCCCCGAGTTTCCACTGCGAAGGGAATCATGAGCAGTCCAATCCCAAAAGCAATCGCCGTAAACGCAACTGGCTTTCCGAGCGTTCCCATTCGGCTAACCAGCGCGCCCACTCCGAAATTGACTCCGGCGGCAATGAATCGTCCGAATGAAGTAGTGAACGCAAACGCAGTCGCGCGCACCGCGGTTCCATACTGCTCTGGCAGCCACAGGCTGAAGACCGCGAAGTTGCCGCCAAAGAAGCCCAAGAAAAATAGCACCGCGATGAACGGATGAAGTCCTTGCGTCAGGTAGAACGCCCAACCAAAGCTGAGCAGGATGCACGCCGCCATCCCGAAAAAATAAAAAGTCAGAGTCTGCTTGCGCCCAAAACGCTCGGCTAGCGGAGGAACCGCCAGGCATCCCAGAATCGTCCCCAGCGAAAGCAATCCCATGCCGAAGGAAGACATCCGCACGGCCTGCGCCTGCAACATGCCAGCCCGCTTCGCCAGGCTGATGATTGCCGTCGGAGCATACACCGCTGCCGCCCACAGCCCGCAGATCGCCGAGGCCAACAGCACGGTGTTCACCAGTGTCCGCTGCGTATAAGGCGGGCTGAAAATCCGGCGCAGAGGAGAAATTCCATCCTCGGTCTTAGCTTCGGTTTTGTGCTGCCATCGCTCCGGCTCCTTCACGCGAAACAAAATCATGAAGGCCACAACCACCGGCGTCAGCCCGCACCAGAACATGGCGCGCCAGCCATAATGCGGAGCCACGGTGTAGTTGAGCGCGGATGCCAGAAAAAAGCCGGCGTAATACCCAGTCTGCAAATATCCTGCGCCCATCTTGCGGCGATCTTCCGGCCACGCTTCGGCGACGTACGTCCCCGCCAGCGCCCATTCACCGCCGATGCCAACGCCGGCCAGCAAGCGGAACAATCCAAGTTGCCAGACCGTCTGCGACAAAGCAGCAGCGCCCGTGAAAATCGCGTAGACGAAAATGGTTGCGGAGAGCACGCGGCTACGGCCAAACTTGTCGGCAATCGGCCCCCAAATCAGTGACAATCCCCATCCCACCAGAAACAGTGCAAACAGGATCGATCCCGCGAACCCCACATTGGCAGGAGTAGCTTTATATCCCGACTTCGGAAGCAATTCTGTGAGTGCGGGGCTAAGCACCAGTGCGTAGATCACCGAATCCATGCCGTCCAGCGTCCACCCGGCCCACGCGCCCCAGAATCCAGTGATTTGCTGGCGTGAAAGTTTGGTGTGAACGGCGGGAAGTGGGCGGATCACCGCTTCATCGGCCATGACTCTGTCCTTGCGTCCGCAGGAGCATAACACGGGGTGTCAAAGCTCGTCAGGCCGTATCAGCGTGAGGAATCGCCGCCGTTTGTAGTTCGGAACAACGCCGCCAATGCTGGCTTCATCACCTTCCCCATTGCATTGCGCGGCAGAGCATCCAGCACGAGAAGCCGCGAGGGCACTTTGTGGGCCGCCAGCAATTCCTTCGCCCATGCGCGAAACGATGAGAGCTCCAGGGCATCGCCCTGATTCAACACTACGGCCGCAGCCACGCGCTCACCCCACTCAGAGTCGGGCAGGCCAACCACCGCACACTCGGCTACCGCCGTATGTTGCCGTAGCGCCTCTTCAATCTCCAGCGCCGATACTTTATGTCCACCCGTCTTGAGGATGTCGATATTTGTTCGGCCAAGAATGCGATAGTGGCCATTCTCCATCACGGCAGTATCGCCCGTGCGAAACCACCCATCGCGGAACGCATCGCGTGTAGCATCAGGTTGGCCCCAGTATTCCGCAAACACGCTCGGGCCACGAACCTCAATCTCCCCAGCTACTCCCGGTGCAACCCGTTCGCCATTCTCTCCAACTAATTGAACCTCAACGTTCGGCAGTGGCATTCCAACGCTCCCCGGCACGCGCTCGCCATGCAACGGATTCGAAAGCGCCATGCCAATCTCGGTCATCCCGTAGCGCTCCAGCAATGTGTGGCCGCTGATCTCTTTCCAGCGTTCGAGGGTGCTCACCGGCAGTGCGGCCGAGCCGGATACCATCAGCCGTAACCTTCTGCACGCCTCGCTTAACCTCGCCTGTCGCTCCACCGAAGCCACCTCCCATGCGGCGATGAGCCTCACATAAACCGTCGGCACCGCCATAAACAAAGTCAACTTTCCGTCCGCGATGCGATCCCAAACCGCATTCGCATCGAAGCGCGGCAGCATCTCGCAGACCCCGCCCGACCACAGCGCACACGAAACTACGTTGATAATTCCGTGGACATGATGGAGCGGCAGACACAACAGGATGCGATCGTCGGCCGACCACTCCCACGCCTTCACCAGTGTCGTGATCTGCGCCGTAATATTGTCGTGAGTTGTCACCACGCCTTTCGGCCGGCTCGTCGTTCCGCTAGTGTAGAGAATCATGGCGCGCCGCCCGTCGCCAATATCCGAAGGGAAGTTAGACGTCTGCGTGGATTGCCGCGCTAGAAGCTGAGAGTAGGACAAGCCGCGAATGCCGCGCGCTGCCGCGATCGGCTCCAGCAGGGAAGCGCCCTGCTCATCGAACACCAGAGTCGAGGCTTTTGTATCGTCGATAAAGTATTCCAGCTCAGGCCGGGCCGAGTTGACCGGCAGCGGGACGGCAACGCCTCCGGCTCGCCATGTTCCCCACTGCACCGCAACCCAGGGCAATCCCGGCGTAATCAGAAATGCCACGCGCTCTTCGTGAAGGTCCCCACGCCCAGCGAGCAACGCTCTCGCCACGCGCGAAGAGGCATCCAGCAGTTCGTTGTAGGTGAAATGGTCTTGCGAATCGAGAATCGCGATGCGTCCGCTATGCCGCTCGGCCTGAGCGATGAGCGGAAAACGACTGAGGCTGCTGCTCACACGCAGACTCTACTTCGTTTTCTGCCGGATTGTCCACCGGCGGGGCTGCAACTTGCTTAGGAAATGGTGCCGGCAATCGCCGTTTTAGGCGTTTGCAGATGGAACAGCCGCTGCAACGCAACGGCCATTTGTTCCTGTTCCATCTTTTCTGGAAGTTCCTTGAGTTCGCGGGCCAGGGACCCTGCAATCTTCTGCGTCATACGGGACATGACTGCGTTCAACATTTCGTCCTGGTCCTTGGAAAACGGCCCGCACTCTTGGCGGAAGGAATCCAATTCTTGCCGGCAAATTTCGTCCAGCCTCTGGCGCAAAGCAACAATCGTCGGTACCACCCGCTCCGCCAGCAGCTTTCGACGGAACCCTTGCGCCTCGGTCTGCAGAATCTTCTGTGCTTCAACGGCGGCAACCTCGCGCTCGCTGGCATTATGGTCCACTACATTTTCCAGATCGTCGAGATCATAGAGATAGACGCCTTTGACTTTGCGCACCTCGGCGTCAACGTCGCGCGGCATGGCAATGTCCACAATCACCAGAGGCCTGTCTTTTCGCCCACGAACCATGCCCTCGGCTTCCTTGCGGCTGAGGATCGTGTGCGGACACGCGGTCGAACTGATAATGATGTCGGCCTCCGCCATATGTTGCCACCGCTCTTCAAACGGGATCGCACACCCGCCCAACTTGGCCGCAAGCTCCGTGGCATGCTCCAGCGTGCGATTGATCACGCACACGGAAGCGGCGCCCTGGTTCAGCAATCCGCGGGCAGAGAGTTCGCTCATCTTTCCCGCGCCTAATAGAAGAACTTTCTTGTTTTCCAGCCCGCCGAAAATCTGCCGCGTGAGTTCCACTGCCGCATAAGGGATGGAGACCGCCGCGTTGCCAATCGCCGTCTCCGTGCGCACGCGCTTCGAAACCGTCAAAGCCTTCTGCATCACGGCGTCGAGAAATCGCCCCGTAGAACCAACCTTCTGCGCCTGCTGCCACGCTTGCTTTACTTGCGAGACGACCTGAGGCTCACCTAGCACCATCGAATCCAGGCTGGATGCAACCCGAAATATGTGCAGAAGGGCAGCTTCGTCTAGCAAGCGGTAGAAATGCTTCCACTCGCACAGCATGAGTCCGTATTCGGAGCCGAGGAACCGCATCACCGAATTTGCCGCCAGCGTAATGTCGTTGACCCACAGCTGAAACTCAGTCCGGTTGCAGGTGGCCAGCACCATTACTTCGTCAATTCCTTCCGCCCGCGACAATTGCAACAGTGCCTCGTAACGTCGATCCTCGCTGATCCAGAAACGCTCCCGCACTGCCACTGGGGCCGTACGGTAATTCAGGCCAACCACCATGAGAGCGGGTTCCACGTCGTTAACTCCTGTACTCCACACTCTAGGAAAGCATCCCTCATGCCAAACAGGCGCTCTTCCTGTAGGCGAGCAAGTGCCATCGTGTCAATAAGTTAGGCTCGTTATTGCGGGAAGGGAAGCAGGAGAGGAACAGTTTTCTTAGTGGGATATCACGCTGCGCTCGTGTCTTTTGGCCCGTCCGGCGCGTTCACCACAGAGACACATAGCCACAAAGAAAACCAACCAAACCACTAGGGGGAGGGTCAGCCTTTAATCCGTTCGGATTTGGTTTTCTCTGTGCCTTATGCCTCTGTGGTGAACTGCCTCTCGACGCCCGCTTAGCGTGAGACTTCCGCAGGCGTAATGTCCTTTTCCTTTAGAACCTTAGTGTGTGGTTCGTAGACGCAAAATGGTTCCTCATCCAGATAGTTTCCGGTAACGGCAAACGCCCGCGCCCGGCAGCCCATGCAGATATTGCGAAACTCGCAGCAGCCGCATTTTCCCTGCAGGTTATTGGTATCGCGTAGCTGATTGAACACAAATGAGTCCCGCCAGATATCGGCGAACGACTGTTTCTTCAGATCTCCAGCCAACGCTGGCAAATATCCACAGGGATAAACTTCGCCCTGATGAGAAATGAAACACACTGCCGTTCCCGCCAAACATCCTTTCGTCATGGCATTCATATCGGACGGGTGAGTTCCAGGATGTCCCACGGCCTTGCCGATCCCATGCGGTTTCAATTCGATTCCGGTCGAGCCCGGCATCGCCATCTCAGTCGGGCCGATGTGTTCTGCCCCATGGTCTGCCGAACCATCAATCGGCGAATGGTGCGGCGCTTCGACCGCAGCCTGCAGCAGCTTCCGCTGCGGCCACGGAACGATGCTCCGCTACCCGCCGTTGCCGAACCACACGGAAATAATGTGGTGCACAAGTCGCCTTCAACTCGATGCCGCCCTCCAGCGACCGATCATAAAACCAGTTCAACATCCGCTCATATTCTTCCGGTGGAACCATCTGCTCGGCGGCGATATCTACACCGCAACCCACCGGTACCAGAAGAAAAGTATGCAGCGCGTCGGCTCCCAGCGACTTCGCAAGCTCAAGCACCGCCGGAAGTTGATGGGCATTGTGACGCGCGATCGTAGTATTGATCTGCACCGACATGCCAAGATCTTTCAGGTTGCGGAAACCCGTAATCGCAGCGTCGAAAGCCCCAGGAATGCCCCGGAACGTATCGTGAGTAGCCGCATCCGCGCCATCCAGACTGATGGCCACACGCTTCACGCCGCTGTCGACAATCTTCTGCGCTACCTGTTTCGTAACCAGCGTGCCATTCGTAGCCAGCGCTACGCGCAGCCCTTTATCGGTGCCGTATCGCGCTAACTGAAAAATGTCTGAACGAAAAAGCGGCTCGCCGCCGCTCAGCACAAGAATTGGAGATGACACTTCAGCGATCTGATCGATGATGTCGCGTGCTGCCTGGGTTGACAGGTCGGAGGGCGAACTCAGCTCCGTGGCACTGGCCCGGCAATGGATGCAGCGAAGGTTGCACCCTTTCGTCAACTCCCAAAAAATCAGCCGCGGCTTTTGCGTTACTTGATTTGGCTGCCCCTTGACGTTTGCAGTAGTCATGATGCTCTATCCCTCCCAGAACCGGACGCTGTCGCCCACCCACGGCGCAACGATAGAAGAGATTGAAAAGCCCAGCGGTGATGGTCATCACCCCAAAATGTGATTTCCGTCACCAAGCCTTAAACTATTTAGAATGTGTCGATTGTCCTGGTTTTATTTCTGACAGAGAACCCCATGCTAGCTGCCGACCGGAGCTCGACATAGTCACCGAAAGATATGCTTAATTGTTATTCGCAATATCGCGCAATGCATTCGTATTGCGAATCACCAGAGTCGAGCCCTTCGACTGCAGAATCTGCCGCTTCTTCAACTCGGCAAACAATCGCGTCACCGTCTCTCGCGAGGTTCCGATCATCTGCGCAATTTCTTCGTGCGTGAGTCTGAGCTTCAAACGAGGCTCCGTCTTGCCACCTTCACCGTTCTTGGAACTCCACTCCAGAAGCAGCTTGGCCAATTTCTCCGCGGCCGAGTGCGACAGCCCCAGCGAACGTACTTCCTTGCAGGCGTTGTGGTACTTCTCGCCCAGTTGCTCCGCCACTTTGAAGCAGGCCTCCACATCGTCTTTCAAGAACTTGAGAAAGTCCTCCCGCTTGACGAAATTCACCTGGCAGGGATCGATCGTTTCCGCTGTCACCTCGTAGGGCTTGCCCGAGATTGTTGCGCTCAGCCCTAACACCTCCCCAGGTTCCGCCAGTTTCACGATCATCGTTCTCCCGCTCGGAGAGTTGATCGAGAGTTTGACTCCGCCTTTGCACAGCACAAAGATTCCGCGAGGCACCTGCCCTTCCACAAACAGCACCGCTCCCTGAGGATAGGCAGTCGCGAACTTGATGTTTTCGAAGTTCTGCAGCGCCGTGGGCGGCAGATCGCAAAATATGCGGTCCGCGCGCAGCTTGCAGGTTATGCAGCTTTCCACAATCTCCATTCCGTACGGCGAGAGCATGCGACCTCCTCGAATGACTCGTATCCAACAGTTGCCTCGGTTCGTGGGAATCCCGGTCTGCGACTATCCCCGAAAATCGAGGCGGCTCTTCTTTCGCTAGTGTCCGTCGGGATCAACCCGCTGGCTGTGCTGCAAGATACATTTCGATGTGACGTGCCTCACAATTCCCATCCCGACCCCTGATGTGACGGAGATCACATTCGTCTGTGACTTGCCTTGCTGCGCACTTCCCCGGCCGAGGTCCATTCTTATTCAGACAAGTGGGAACAAAGAAATCCTGGATACCTATCCGTATGCAAAGGCGGTAGACCGTTTATGAAACGCAAGTTCAAGACCATGGATGGAAACGAGGCGGTTGCTTACGTAGCCTATCGAGTCAACGAAGTCATTGCCATTTATCCCATCACTCCTTCTTCCAACATGGGCGAATGGGCGGATGAATGGGCGTCCCAGGGGATCCAGAACATCTGGGGCACTGTGCCCCACGTAATCGAAATGCAAAGTGAAGGTGGCGCTGCCGGTGCGGTGCATGGTGCCTTGCAGACCGGCTCGCTCGCTACCACGTTCACCGCCTCCCAGGGCCTGCTGCTGATGATTCCGAACATGAACAAGATTGCCGGCGAGCTAACTCCCACGGCATTCCATGTTTCGGCACGCACCCTCGCCACCCACGCCCTATCCATCTTTGGCGATCATTCGGACGTAATGTCTGTCCGCGCCACCGGCTATGCCATGCTCTGCTCCAATTCGGTGCAGGAGGCGATGGACATGGCGCTCATCGCGCACGCCGCGGCCCTCGAGTCTCGCATCCCTTTTCTGCATTTCTTCGACGGCTTCCGCACCTCGCACGAAGTGAACAAGATCGAAATGCTCGCGGAAGACGACATGCGCGCCCTGATCAATATGGACCGCGTCTTCGAGCACCGGCAGCGTGCTCTGTCGCCCGATCATCCCGTTTTGCGCGGTACGGCGCAGAATCCCGACGTCTTCTTCCAGATGCGCGAACGGGCAAACTCCTATTACGATGCTTGCCCGAAAATTGTTCAGTCCGTGATGAACAAGTTCGCCGAAGTAGTGGGCCGATCCTATCGCTTAGTCAATTATGTGGGTGCTCCGGATGCCGAGCGAGTGATCGTCATGATGGGTTCGGGCGCCGAAGTCGCTCACGAAACCGTCGACTCCCTCAACGGGCAAGGCGAGAAAGTCGGACTGCTGAAAGTTCATTTGTATCGCCCCTTCCCAGTGCAGGCTCTGCTCGCGGAGTTGCCTCCGAGCGTGCGCAAGATTGCTGTCCTCGATCGCACCAAAGAGTCGGGAGCCATTGGCGAGCCTCTTTATCTCGACGTGGTCAACTCCCTTCACGAAGGAATCAAGTCTGGCTCTGATCCGCGAAACGCGCCAGCCGTTGTGGGTGGCCGCTACGGCCTCTCGTCCAAGGAATTCACGCCGGCCATGGTCAAGGCCGTCTACGACAATCTGAAAGCGGATAAGCCAAAAGATCATTTCACCATCGGCATTGACGACGATGTCAGCCACACCAGCTTGACCTACGATGCCAGCTTCTCCACCGAACCCGACAATGTTGTCCGAGCAATGTTCTACGGTCTAGGCGCCGACGGAACAGTAGGCGCCAACAAGAATTCCATCAAAATCATCGGCGAGAACACCGACAACTATGCCCAGGGTTATTTCGTCTACGACTCGAAGAAGTCCGGTGCGGCCACTATTTCTCACCTTCGTTTCGGCCCGCAACCCATTCGCTCCAGCTACCTGGTTTCTAGTGCCAACTTCGTCGCCTGTCACCAGTGGATCTTCCTCGAACGCTACGACATGCTGAGTTCTCTAGTCCCCGGCGGCACTTTCCTGGTGAATAGTCCCTTCGGCCCGGATGAAGTTTGGGATCATCTCCCGCGCCCCGTGCAGCAGCAGCTCATTGCAAAGCTCGCGAAGCTCTATGTCATCGACGCCTACCAGGTGGCGCGCGACACCGGTATGGGCAGCCGTATGAATACGATCTTGCAAGTCTGCTTCTTCGCCATCTCCGCCGTGCTGCCCGCCGATCAAGCGATTGAAGCCATTCGCGAGTCCATTCGTCACACCTACGGCCGCAAGGGCGAAGAGATCGTGCAGAAGAACATGAAGGCGGTGGATGAAACTCTGGCCCACTTATTCGAAGTGAAAGTTCCTACTGAACTTACCAGCACGATCGAATTACCGCCGCCGTTTTCTCCCTCGGCTCCGGAATTCGAGCGCGACGTACTGGGCACGATTTACGCTGGACGTGGCGACGAATTGCCAGTCAGCGCGTTCCCCGTCGATGGGACGTTCCCCACCGGAACCGCGAAGTGGGAGAAGCGCAATCTGGCTCTCGAAATCCCCGCATGGGATTCAAACATCTGCATTCAGTGCGGAAAGTGTGCCATGGTTTGTCCGCACTCAGTCATCCGCATCAAGGTTTACGACTCGAAGGAACTCGAAGGCGCGCCCGCAACCTTCAAATCTACCAAGACTCGCGATAAAGAATGGCAGGGCCTGAACTACACGATCCAGGTAGCGCCCGAAGACTGCACCGGCTGCGGCATCTGCGTGGAAATTTGCCCCGTCAAGAACAAAGCCGAAACGCGCCTGAAGGCCATCAACATGGTTCCGCAACCTCCGCTGCGCGTCCCCGAACGCGAAAATTGGGATTTCTTCCTCAAGATTCCCGAACTCGACCGTCGCAATATTAAGATCGGCAACATTCGGCAACAGCAAGTGCAAGAGCCCTTATTCGAGTTCTCCGGCGCCTGTGCCGGTTGCGGCGAAACTCCGTATCTCAAACTGATGTCGCAACTGTTTGGCGATCGCGCCATCGTCGCCAACGCCACGGGATGCTCCTCGATCTACGGCGGCAACCTTCCCACGACTCCTTGGACGAAGAACGCAGACGGTCGCGGCCCCGCCTGGTCCAACTCTCTTTTCGAAGATAACGCCGAGTTCGGTCTGGGCTTCCGCCTCTCCATCGACAAGCAGACCGAGTTCGCCCAGGAATTGGTCAAGCGTTTGGCCGGAACGATTGGCGAAGAACTCGCCACCGCGCTCCTTACTTCTCCGCAGAAAGACGAAGCAGATATCTTCGAGCAACGCCAGCGCGTCGATCTGCTGAAAGAAAAACTTCACGGTATAACTTCCGGTGCAAGTTTGAATGACGCCAAACAGCTGCTTTCCGTGGCCGACCTGCTGGTCAAGAAAAGTATCTGGATCGTCGGCGGCGACGGCTGGGCCTATGACATCGGCTACGGCGGCCTCGATCACGTGTTAGCCAGCGGTCGCAATGTCAACGTGCTTGTGCTCGATACCGAGGTCTACTCCAATACCGGAGGCCAGGCGTCCAAATCAACGCCACGCGGCGCAGTCGCGAAGTTTGCCGCCGGAGGCAAGCCCGGACCCAAGAAGGATCTCGGCCTCATTGCCATGAGCTACGGCAACATTTATGTGGCCAGTGTAGCGATGGGCGCAAAAGACGAGCACACTCTGAAGGCGTTCCTCGAAGCTGAGGCCTATAACGGTCCCAGCATCATCATCGCCTATGCGCACTGCATCGCTCACGGCATCGACATGACTACCGGTATGTCAAACCAGAAAGCCGCGGTTGATTCCGGACAATGGCTGCTCTACCGCTACAACCCGGAGCGGACGGCCCAGGGCGAAAATCCGCTGATCCTCGATTCGCGCACGCCCACCCGCAAAGTCGCCGATTTCATGTCGATGGAAACCCGTTTCAAGATGCTCACCAAGAGCCGGCCGGAAGATGCCAAGCTCCTCTGGGCGGAGGCGCAGCAGGACGCCATGACCCGCTTTCACCTGTACGAATATCTCGCACAGCGAAAAGGCGACAAAGAACCGGCCAAAGCCGAGTGAAGCGCACGCTTTGCATACGAGACGCGGCCAGCTGCGCCTCGCAAGAACAGCATTACTAACGACGTTATCGACAGCGGAGAGGTGTTCGCGGCTTCTCTGCCAGGAGCACCATGATCGACCTCAAGACAAATTATCTAGGTTTGCGGCTGCGGACACCTTTGGTCGCTTCCGCGTCGCCCTTATCCCAGGAGATTGACAGCATCCGCCGCCTCGAAGATGCTGGCGCTTCCGCCGTTGTGCTGTATTCGCTCTTCGAAGAGCAGTTACGCCAGGAAAGCTTCGAGCTTGAGCACCATCTGACTCAAGGAACAGACAGCTTCGCAGAAGCATCCAGCTTTTTTCCTCAGCCCGATGAATTTCACTTGGGACCTGAGGGATACCTCAATCACATCAAGAAAGCAAAGAAAGCGGTTTCGATACCGATTATCGCCAGCCTCAACGGCACCACATCTGGTGGCTGGACGCAGTATGCCAAACTCATCGAGCAGGCTGGCGCGGACGCGCTGGAATGCAATATTTACTCCATCGCCGCCGATCCGGACCTCACTTCCATCCAGGTCGAGCAGGAGTACATCGACATATTAAAGGCGGTAAAGTCGGCGGTTAGAATTCCGGTAGCAGTGAAGCTGGGCCCCTTCTTCAGCAATATGGCCAACATGGCGAAGCGGCTGGACGACGCTGGCGCGAACGGCCTCGTCCTGTTCAACCGCTTTTACCAACCAGACATCAACCTTGACGAGTTGGAAATCCAACCGAACGTGCTGCTCAGCACTCCGCAGGCGTTGCGGCTTCCGCTCACCTGGATCGGCATTCTTTACGGCCGCATCCGCGCCAATCTTGCTGCCACCAGCGGTGTTCACGGCCCTGAAGATGTCATCAAGCTGGTGATGGTTGGTGCCGATGTGACCATGCTCTGCTCCGCACTCTTACGAAACGGTGCCGAACATCTTCAGCACGTCGAGGCGGGAATGCGGGAGTGGATGGAAAGGCACGAATACGAATCTGTCCAGCAGATGAAGGGCAGTATGAGTCAGATCCGCTGCCCCAATCCATCCGCCTTTGAGCGCGCACAGTACATGAAGGCGGTCAAGAGCATTCAACACGTTAAGGTCACCAGCGACGAGGCCTGGAGATTTCTGAGCCGAAGCTAGAAGCTCTTCTCGCGGGTAGAAGAGGGGGCGCCAACTAGAAGCGCTGTCAAGAAAAAGATAATCGGCGGGGTACAAGCTCGCTCTCCTACCCCAGACTCTGTACCCCGCCGCATACGTCCTATTTCGCCTGCAGAGTCTCGATGTAGTGGGTGAGGTTCGCAACTCGTTGCTGAACCTGTCCCTCGTGGCCGTGGCTCATATTCCAGAATAACTCTCCCCATACCGGCATGTCTTTCGATCCATGTGCCGGAAGATCGTTCGTTCCGCGAATGGCTGATGTAACTTTCAACGCAGGATATTTCCCCCCGTTGTTCTTGCTCAGCTGCGTCAGATCGGTTGGGGGTACCTTCAGCGCGCTGGCCGCAGGCCCTCCGCCCTTGCCGTCCGTTCCGTGGCAAACCGCACAGTACGCCGTGTACATCTCTTTGCCCGAAACCGGCGACGTATTCGCGATCGGGACATGCTGGATGACCGTTTTGTTTTGCTCGGATGTTTGGTCCTGCGCGGCCATCATGCAGACGAATACGACCAGTGCAGGGAATATTAAGATGAGCTTCTTCAGCGACATTGCCTTTCTCCTTTTAGACCAAGATCTTCTTGGATCAAGATCTTGTTTCTGAAACTCAAAGCGCGCGCTCCGCTATCAAAAGTGACTGGATTGCCACCCGGAGCGGCGGCAGAAGAAATCGTGAAATTTCCTCTCAACCTATTCATAGTCCACCGTTTCTCGGATTGCTGTGATGAAAAACACAATAGACGGTACCACCTATCACCAGAAATAACACTCTAGTCGCCAAGGTTTCCGGCGAAATGCGTGCATGCCCGCCTTACCAATGATTTCCCGGGTGCGCTCCTTCACATACGTCTGTGACCACTGTCACATTCAATAAAATCCCGAAAAAGCATAATGACTTCTGATTTCTGGGGTGTTCTACCACCTTAGGCGTGGAGTTCTCATGGCAAAAGGACGCGTTTCCATCGTTGTTGAGCACTGCAAGTCCTGCGGCTTCTGCGTGGAGTTTTGTCCTTCGCACGTGCTCGCCCTCTCATCCGCTTTTAACTCCAAAGGCTACCATCCGCCGCATGTTGTCCATCCCGACAAGTGCAGCGGCTGCGACTTGTGCGGCATGTACTGCCCTGACTTCGCCATTTTCGCCACCAAGGTTCCTGGTCCCAAGGGAGATGAAAAATGAAGGCTGATCCTCGCGGAGTCCTCACCGGCATACACTTCCTCGATGGCGATCACGCTTGCTGTGAAGGCGCGCTGGCGGCTGGCGCACGATTTGCCGCTGGTTATCCCATCACGCCATCCACTGAAGTCGTCGAGCGCTTCGCCTCGCGCGTGCCCAAGGTTGGCGGAACCTTCATTCAGATGGAAGACGAACTCGCGGCATCAATTACATTGCAGGGCGCTGTATGGGGCGGAGCCAAGGCCTTCACCGTTACCTCCGGTCCCGGCTTTTCTTTGATGATGGAACACATCGGCTATGCCGCCATGACGGAAACCCCCTGCGTCTTCGTCGATGTACAACGCGGAGGCCCGTCCACCGGCCTGCCCACGCTACCCGCGCAAGCCGACATGATGCAGGCCCGCTGGGGCTCGCATGGCGACTACGAGATCATCGCGCTCTGCCCGAATTCTCCGCAGGAATGTTTCGATCTCACCATCAAAGCCTTCAACTTCGCCGAAGAGTTTCGTGTGCCCGTCATGTTCATGATGGATGAAGTCGTCGGCCACATGACCGAGAAAGTAGTCATCCCTCCCGCCGACCAGATCGAAGTAGTGCCGCGCAAACATACGCACAAGTCGGTCGAGGATTACCTTCCTTACGGTACCAACGGCGACCAAGTGCCGGAGATGGCGCATGCCGGCGAAGGCTATAACTTTCACGTCACCGGCCTGACCCACGACGAACACGGCTACCCCAACATGACGCCACCCGTTCAGGACAAGCTGGTCCGCCGCCTGCAAAATAAAATTCGTGACGCCGCCGACCGCATTGCTCTGTTCGAAGAAGAACAGCTTGCTGGCGCCGACGTAGTGGTCGTCTCTTACGGAATCACTTCGCGTGTGGCCCAGCGAGCCATCGAGGTAGCTCGTGGCCAAGGTCTGCGCGTCGGTAAGTTGCGCCTGATCACTGCCTGGCCGTTCCCAGAGAAAAAGATTCGCGAACTGGCAAACACGGTGAAAGCGTTCGTCGTTCCCGAACTCAATCTCGGCCAGATGGTGCGCGAAGTAGAGCGCTCCGCAGCCGGCAAAGCCAGGACATTCGCCGTATCGCACGCTGGCGGCGGCGTTCACAAGCCCGAAGATATCCTCAAAGTAATCGTGGAGGCCAGCAAATGCCAGAGCATTTGATCGACATCGTCAACCCGGTCGAGCCTTTCTTGCGTACCGATCGCATGCCTCACATCTGGTGCCCCGGATGCGGCATCGGCACCACGGTAAACTCTTTCGCCCGCGCCTTGGTCGATTCTAAAATCGATTTAGGATCTCTAGCTTTAGTCTCGGGCATCGGCTGTACCGGCCGCGTCGCGGGTTACGTGAAGCTCGATTCCTTCCATACGACGCACGGTCGCGCGATCCCCTTCGCCACCGGACTCAAGCTGGCAAATCCAAAGCTGAACGTCGTCGTCTACTCCGGCGACGGTGACCTCTCCGCGATCGGCGGCAATCACCTCATCCACGCGGCCCGACGCAACATCGATCTGAAGGTCATCTGCGTCAACAACCTGATCTATGCCATGACCGGGGGCCAGACCGCGCCCACCACTCCCGATCACTCCACTACCTCCACCAATCCCTACGGCACATTCGAGCCATCATTCAATTTGCCGCACCTGGTTGAAGCCGCCGGAGCAGTCTACGTCGCGCGCTGGACCACCTTCCACGTCCGCCAGCTCTCGCGCTCCATCGGCGAAGCGTTTAAGAAAAAGGGCTTCTCCTTTATTGAAGTCATCTCACCCTGTCCTACGCTCTATCAACGCCGCAACAAGCTTGGCGACGGCCTCGAGACCATGAAGTACTACAAAGAGAAGAGCAAGGTTCGCAACGGAGCCCCCACCAACGAAGTCGGCCTTACCATGACCGGCGAAATCATCGTGGGCAAATTCGTGGACCGCGACCGCCCCGACTATCAAACCATGATGCGCGGGCAATTCCAGCAATCGCTCGGCGAGAAATACATCGAGCAAGATCAACCGGAGACAGTATGCAGCTAACAGAGATTCGAGTTGCGGGTTTCGGCGGCCAAGGCGTGATCCTCTCGGCCATCCTGTTGGGCAAAGCAGCCTCGATTTACCAGGGCGCCTATGCCACCATGACGCAAAACTTCGGCCCGGAAGCTCGCGGCGGCGCCTGCAGTGCACAGTTGGTCCTATCCGATTCGCCGGTCCTGTATCCCTACGTTACGCAGCCGGACATCCTCGTCGTCATGTCGCAGGAAGCCTATGTCCGCTTCGTCCCCGAATTGAAAGACGGCGGCATCCTTATTGTTGAGCAGGACATGGTCCGAGTCTCCGACATAAATAAGGAGATTCGGGTTTATAGCATCCCAGCCACCCGCATTGCCGAGGATCTCGGAAAGCGCATGGTGCTGAATTCCGTCATGGTAGGATTCTTCACCGCAGTCACTCATCTGCTGGATCCCGAAGCCGTTCGCAAAGCAGTCGCTGATTCCGTTCCGCCCAGCTTCCTTGATCTAAACCTCAAAGCCTTCGAAAAAGGATTCGAGTACGGCGTCCACGCGTTGACTGCCGTTACCGAAACTGCAGATACCCAACTCCAGGCACAGTACTCGCCGGAATAGATCTCGTAGTTACCGAGATGCTCGTGTGGGGACAGCCGCCCTCGGCTGTTCCTTCGAGCGAAGCTCGACAGTTTCTTTCCTAAGAACCAGCCGTTTCCCGTTGCATTTCACAGCTTTCGTTGTTGCGATCTGCATCCATTGAGTTCCAATTGGTAAGTGCCTGATTCCAAAAGCAATTCGTTCTTCCCCCTCGTCAACGCTGCAAACACGATCCTTAGCCTGTTGCGATTTCAATCAGGCCGATGTTGATAACTTCAGCGGAGGCCGTCAAGTCATTACCGCAACCCTCCTCCATCTGATTGATTCAGAAGGAGATCGCCCCGCTTCGCTCGCGCATGCGCATTTTACGTCGCCTTGGCACGGCGATTGCCTTTAGAAAAGTGTGAGTGGCTCGCAAAGACGAGAATAAAGACGGCCCTCCGACGAGGTGACTTATGACAGTCCTACTGGTTCTCTTCACATTCGCAAGTTTCTTACTCATCGATCATTTCCGCAGCCGCCACGCGGTTGTACAACCGGCATTGCAGGTCGCCGCGCCCGGCAAGGAAGCAAATGCACCGCGATTGCAACCCGCCCTGGTCGGCGGCTTCCAAGTCCCCGAGAATCTGCGCTACCATCCCGGCCACACTTGGGCATTGAGCGAGAGCCCCAGCCTGGTGCGCGTCGGCATGGATGATTTCGCCTCCAAGCTGACCGGCAAGCTTGAGAGCATCACTCTTCCGCAGCGCGGCCAGTGGATTCGTCAGGGCCAGAAGATGTGCACCATTCATCGCGACGGCCACACCGTCGACTTGGTTTCGCCCATCGAAGGCAGCGTCTCTGACATCAACGAAGCCATCGTGAAAGACGCCAAGCTCGCTCTCCGCGATCCTTACGGCGAAGGCTGGCTGGTCACCGTGCAATCGCCCGACGCCAAAACGAGCTTCCGCAACCTGCTGGGCGGCGCAATGGCCCGTTGGTGGACTGAAGAATCCGCTAGCCGCTTGCAACGCCACATGCCGCTGGCAACAGCCGGTGCATACGCCCAGGACGGCGGAGTAGCCGTAGACAACGTCTCCGCCCTGATCCCGGACGAGCAATGGCTGCCCCTAGCAAAAGAGTTCTTCCTGTCATAAGCGCACCTCGCGCAATCCGCGACCACTCGCGGAGGACCGCAGAACCAGACCGCCCGGATCCAAGGCTAAATCGCCAGGATACCGGGCGGTTGGCGTTTTGTGAGGCTAGAGTAATCGCGAGCGCCCCTCGATGACCTCCTTCGAGGGAAATCTGCGACGATGCTAGAAGATGCGTGCTTCTGGGACTTTCGTCGTGAGCGTTACCGCGCTCTGGCAGGTTCCGCACAGCGCGCTTTCCTTTAGGTCAATCCACTCCACCGCATGGGACGACGCCATGGCGCAGCGGTAGTCATCGCAGTGCGTCAAATGCAAGGTGTGTCCGACTTCATGCACCGCTTCTTTGATCAGTCGCTGGCGAAACAGTTTACGGTCGGAGGGTAATCCATAGAATTCCTGCCGCAGCCGGTGCGCCGACACCACCGCACAGGGACCACCCATCTGCGCCTCGCCAAAAACGAATGTAAGAATCGGAATATACATGTCCACAGCTCCAATTCCCAGCATCCGCCATGAATCCGGAGTCAGAAAGCTTTGCATGCGCCGTAGAATTTCCGAGGAGTGATACTGCTGCCGCTCTCCGTGAAACGCGAACTCTGGATCGAGGCGGACCGGAAGCACTTTGCAGGGAATGCGAAGAGCCTCTTCAATAGAAGGACAAAGATCCCTAAGCAGCCCGTCCTCCACATTCCCGATCGGCAACAGATGCAGTAGCCTCATCGTGCGCCTTCATCGGGCAACTTCAGCGGGCTTCTTATCACGATCCGCCAAAGCACGAGTCCAACCATATTTCTTCAGCTTGTGATAGAGCGTGACCCGATCGATGTCGAGCAACTCTGCCGCGCGGCTCTGGTTGCCACCACACTCCTCCACCACCCGCAGGATGTGGCTGCGCTCCATGTCCTCAAGGCTCTTGCTTGCGCCGTTGGAGCTCGATCCTCCTGGCGATTTGAAGATGAAATCCTGTTCCTTCAGCTCCGGCTCCTGCCCCACAACCATGGCGCGCTCGACCGCATTCTCCAACTCCCGTACGTTGCCAAGCCACGGCTGCTGTTGCAGCAGGTTCATAGCTGCAGGCGAAACCCGGGTAATACGTTTGTTCATCGCGAGAGATAGCTTGCGTACGAAGTGATCCACCAGCAAAGGAATATCCTCGCGGCGATCGCGCAAGGGCGGCAACTCGATGCGAAAGACGTTGAGCCGGTAAAAAAGATCGGGACGAAACTTGCCTTCCTCGATCAACTTCTCCAGATCCTTGTTGGTCGCGGCGATGCAGCGGAAGTCCACTTTGATAATTTGATTGCCGCCCACGCGCGTGATTTCGCGCTCCTGCAGCACCCGCAGCAGATCAGTCTGCGTCTTGAGAGAAATGTCGCCGATCTCATCCAGGAAAACTGTCCCACCTTCGGCAATCTCGAATTTGCCTTTCTTGCGATACTGCGCGCCGGTGAACGCGCCTTTCTCATGTCCGAAGAGTTCGCTCTCGAGAAGCGTCTCGGTCAGCGCTCCGCAATGAATTACGACCAGGGGGTGAAATTTCCGTGGGCTGGCCTGATGGATCGCACGCGCCAACAATTCCTTGCCAGTCCCGCTCTCGCTGGTGATCAAAACCGTAGCGTCGGTCGGGCCGACCGTTTCGATGGCGTCGAATATCTTGCGCATGACTGCGCTTTGCCCAATCAGATCTCCCGGCCGAGTCACTTCCGCCACCGTCTCGCGCAGCTGAACGTTCTCCTGTTCCGTTCGCTTGTGTGTCAGCGCCTTCTTTACAAGATGTGCAATCTCATCGGGATCGAGCGGCTTGGTCACGTAGTCATAGGCGCCATTCTTGAGCGCCGTAACAGCGGTCTCAACCGAAGCGTAGCCGGTCATCATGATGACGATCAGCTCCGGATCCACTTCATGCATGCGCCGCTGCAGTTCGATCCCATCCGTGCCGTGCATTTTGATGTCGACCAAAGCAGCGTCCCAACGTTGTTCGGCCAGCCGCGTAAGCGCGTCGCTGGCGTTTTCTGTGGTCGCCACTTCATAGCCTTCTTCACGGAACCACTTGCCCAGCGAGTCGCGCACGCTCAGTTCGTCGTCCACGATCAGCAATTTTCCCTGTGTGCTCACTTCGCTCACCTCGTATTCGCCACGACATTCTCGGTACCAACGGGCGTCAGCGGACCGTCCGTCGCTTGAGTTGGCAGAGTTATGACGAACGTTGTTCCCCTTCCCAACTCCGATTTCACCTCGATCTGCCCGTTGTGCCGCTCCACAATGCCGCGACTGATAGCCAAACCTAATCCAACTCCATGCCCGGTTTCTTTGGTGGTTAGAAACGGTTCAAAAATATGGGGCAGGATCTCCGGGGCGATGCCCGCTCCATCGTCGCGAACCTGAATCTCGATTTCTGTTTCGTCGTCACTCAGATGGGCATCGAGCCAGAGGTTACCGCCCCGCGGCATGGCGTCGATAGCATTCATGATCAGCGCGATTAAAACCTGTTCAATCTGCGCTGGATCGCAAGGTATTCGCGGCAGGTCGTTCGCAACCGCTAATTGCAGCTCGATTCCCCCCAAATCCAGTTGGTGCCGCACCAGCAACAAGCTGCGGTCAATCACTGCGTGCAGATCGGTCAATTGCACGTTCATGGGCGCGGTGCGCGATAGACTCAGCAGATTCTTGATCAGTTCGCCGCAGCGCCGGCTCTCCGCCGCGATCAGCTGCAGGCACTGCATCGCTTCTTCGCGCTTTTCATGCTCCGCCTGTCCGGACTCCACCCATTTCCGAAGCAGCTTGGCGTAGGTCAGAATGCCCGACAGCGGATTGTTCACTTCGTGTGCAACCACGGCCGCCATCTTTCCCAGAGAGGCCATCTTTTCCACGTGCAGCACGTGTTCGTGGGCGCTTCTCAATTCTTTGGTCTTCTCATCGACGCGATCTTCCAGGGTCTTCGCCCAAGTCACGATCTCTTCATTCGCGGCGCGCAGTTGCAGACTCATACCGTTGAACGACCGAGCCAAGTCCCCCACCTCATCTTGCGATCGAACGTTGATCTGGTAGCCCAGTTCTCCGAGTGACAGATGTTCGGTGCCCTTCTTGAGTGCTCGAATCGGTTTGTCGACCACCCACCAGACAAAAAGCCAACTCATTACAGCGACGATTAGCATCGCCGCGGCTGTGTAGGAGAGCGACCGCGCGCTGCTCACCGCAATTTGTGCATCCGCTTTCGCAAGAGAAAGATTTGTGTCCAAAACGCCCAGAACCTGCTGGTCGGCAGGATGCGCATGGCAGGAGGCGTTGGAGCAACTGGCCTGATTTTCAATAGGAGTGATGATGCCCAGCACCCGGTGTCCGCCGCCATTGCGATAAATACGAAATCGGTCAGGACGATTCAGCCGCGCCAGTGGCTGGCTTTGACTGTGGCAGCCGTAGCAGGCCTCCGCCGTCTTGTCAAGAACATGGCTCACTTCCGCGGCATCGGTTGAGTAACTGACCCGCCCCTCCTGGTCGAGGATGCGAACCTTGACCATTCCCGGCTCATCCGCCATGGTTTGAATCGCGTGGTAGAGACCCTCGCGATCGTTGCGCAGCATGTAGTAGGTGGTACTGCGCTTGATCACATCGCTCACCCGCTCGGCACTGGCCAGCGTGGCCTCTTCCAGGTGCTGGCGGTGCAATCGAATATTGGCGTAACCGAGCAGCGCGAAGATCACAACCATCATTGCCAACAACGATCCAATCAGCCTCGCACTGAGGCTGCGACGCAATTGCCTCCATGCTAGGTAGCGACGAGTTGGCTCAATCTCCGGCATGACTTAATACCGCGGTAGCGACCTCAGGCTGGCTTTCTTTTGCCAGACTCGGCTTCACGGCGTGTTCTTCTTCGGGGAAAATGGGGAGGTATCGGACGGCCACACCGAATAGCGCGAAGCCCAAAGCGATAATCATCAGAGTGACCGAGAACTCCGTCCACTTCGGCATGTAGTGATGCCCCACGTAGGTTTCGAATCCTGTAAGGCTCACATTCAGGCGGTTGGTGATAAACCCAAGTAGACTGAAAACCGAGGCCAGATACAGACCGCTCGGCGATAGCCTGACCTTTTTGAAGCTGAGCATGGTAATCGGAATCACGAATGCCAACGTCAGTTCGAGCCACAGGAAATATGCTTCGTAGCTGGGCTTGATGATTTGTCCCAGCATGCCGCGGTGGAAGTAGTCTTCGAAACGCAGCAGTGCATTTACCCACAAGGCAACCAGCAGCGCCCCGCCCAGTTCGACGAGCACTGGCAATTCAAGGTGACGGCCGAGCGCCTTCGCGCTCTGCGTCGATTCGAAAATAGTCATTGCCAAGCCCACCGCAATCGCTGATCCGAAAAAAAGAAATGGCAGCGCCGGCGTGTACCAGAATGGATGCAGCTTGCTCGGCATAATCAAATACAACGAACCGAGCGAACTCTGATGCAGAGTCGAGAGCAGAATGCCCAGCACTACCAGCACCGCGTAGATTTTCTTGATCCACTTGATAGGAGTTGTCAGCTTGAAGCGCTCGAGCACATTGGGGAGGAATTCGAAGAACAGCACCGTGGTGTAGGCCATCACGCACATGCCGACCTCAAACATGACCGAGTGCGGATTCATGTAGATCAACTGGTGCCAGATGTACCAGGGTCGGCCCAGGTCAAACAGCAAGCCAACGATGAACAGCAAATAGCCGAGAAAGGCTGTCAACACGGCCGGGCGCACAACGCTATGCAGTCGCTCCACGTTGAACAAATAAACCGCACCAATCACGCAGAAGCCGCCAGCCGCCAGCATCACTCCGCACAGGCAATCGAAGCCGATCCATAGGCCCCACGGGAATTGGTCGGTCATGTTTGAAACCGCGCCCAAACCGCGAAAATAGCGGACAAATGAGGAGTAAAGGCCCAAGGCCATAATCACAAGAAATACGACTCTCCAGAAGGTCAACTTGATCTTCATTGCTTGCTCCCGTTTTTCTTCTCGCCACCTTCAACCGCAGCCACTTCCTCGCGGCGATGCGAAATCCAGTAAATGCCGCCCAGCACCAGCGACCACACCGGAATAAAGTCTGGAATTTTCTCCATCACTCGGCCGGTATATTCCGGCATCGGAGTGTCGCCGATTTTCGCGGAAGCAGGATAGCCGTACTCTTCTACGTTCATGCTGGAGAGAATCAGTACACAGGTCCCGCCAACTTCGTGAAGACCATAAATTCGAGGTTGGTAGTTCGAAGGGTTATCTCGGATCCGGGCCTGTGCTTCCTTAATAAGGTCGTCGCGGTCGCCGAATTTCGTGGCGCCCGTCGGACAGATCTCGGCGCATGCCGTCTGCTTCCCCGCAACCACACGGTCCGGACACATAATGCATTTGCGCACGCGTGGATTCAGCGAACCCCATTCGTACTTGGGCTGCGCGAAGGCGCAGGCCACCATGCAATAGCGGCAGCCGATGCACTTCCATACGTCGTAGACGACCGGACCCTCTTTGGTTTTGTGGAATGCTCCCACCGGACAGACCGACGCGCAGGCTGGTCTCTCGCAGTGCATGCACAGTCGGCGCATGAACTTGTCGTCCTTGGTCATGACGACCGTGTACTTATGTTCCGACTGCACCGACTCGGCCGCTACCCTATCGTCGTAGGGCAGCTTATTCTGCTGTGCGCATGCGGCTTCACACTGCTTGCAGCCGATGCACATGGTCGCGTCATATAACAGCGCCTTACTCATGGAAATTTCTCCTTGGCGCTTCGCAACGGCCCTTCGTTCCGGAGAAATTAGGTAAGAGTGCGTAGGATGACGGAACCAAGCCTGAGAAGCGCGCAGAATGCCCGCAACGAGCGAACCGAAAAAAATTACCGGGCCCGGATTGGCCAGCATCCGGAACCCGGCGGACTGTTCCATCCGGCGAAGCAAATAACAAGAGAGGAGATGGTCTTCTGGCAACGAATCGGCAGGCTTCTGTTGGCGTCCGCCGAATTGAGCCGGACATCTTCATACTCCCTCATCTGTCTTCGCCCGCCGTTCGCAAGTTCGCGACTACGGCGGGGGTGCATAGAGGAACAGCCAATATCACCTGCTACTTCTGCAAACTCCGAATATAGGTAACAATCATCTTCGACTGATCAGGAGTCAGGCTCTTGACGGTCGCTGGGTGCTTCGCCTTCTCCGTGATGTCCTTTGCCAGATCCGCATCGGACGCTTTCTTGGCATCGTCGGAAACCAGGCTCGGAATCTTCGCTGCGGGCTTGCCCGCTGCATCCGCTCCGTGGCAGGCAGCGCACTTTGCTTTGTAGAGGGAGGCCCCGTCATCGGCGGCCCATGACAGATTCGGGATCAGAATGAACAGCCCTACCGCGATTGTCATTACCAGCATCACCAGCTTCGTGGTCTTCATGATTTCTCTTTTTCTCCTTATTTAGTTTGCAACTCAATGAAAGCAGCGACTCTTCTCGCAACCCTAGCCACTACCGTTGCGGAAGTGAACACGGATAACCGAAACACTTCCCTAACTCTATGTAAAAGAACTCAGCAACCTGATCGCTGCCTAGTTGAGAGTTTCAACATTGCCGGGAATGGGCGCAGTGATCCAGGTCACCTACAGCCGTGACTCCGTTGGCAAGCCAAACCCCAGAAAACACTCCAAATCCTTAGAAAACGCCCCGAATCTTTGGTCACGCAAACGAGTGACTGCGGTCACAGTACCGCGCGCGAACAAGAGAGAAGATGGACCCAGGATCGAGGGCTGCCGTGTCGACACTCACGATAGTTCTGCTCGTGTTGATGGAGATTGGCCTTTGGGGATCCTGCTGAGAGTCGCTGTGATCATGGAGCGTTCCGAGAACCCACATGGACCCCAAAATAAGGTTGCGCGCCATGGAATCTCCGGCGTCGCTTCTCCCCACCATCCGAAACTTCGCTAGGCCGTGCCCCGGGACCCCGTGGCGCCGAGCTCACGAATAAAAGGAGAACCGCATGAGCACGCTTGTGCTGAATAAAGATAAGAAAGCCGACCTGGCCGGTCCGGGAATCGGCGACTACAAGGAATTAGAAAAAATCCTGCCGCACGGTTACCGTTCGTTACTCACTCCCAAAGAGACCCAACAGGCCATCTTCCAGGTAAAGCGCTACATCGAAGATAACCTGTGCAAGGAACTCAACCTGATGATGGTCGAAGTCCCGCTCATTGTCGATGTCGAGAGCGGCGTCAACGATATGCTGGATCGCGACGGATCGCGCACGCCCGTGCAGTTCCACATCTCGAACGATCGCGATCTGCATCCGGTCGATGCGCAGGTCGTTCAAGCCGCAACCAAGTGGAAACGCGTGGCCCTGAAACAATTCGATTGCAAAGTCGGCGAAGGCATCTGCACCGACATGCGCGCCGTTCGCAAGGATTATTTCCTCGATCACGACCACTCCGCCTACGTCGATCAGTGGGACTGGGAGCGCGTCATCATCAGCGACCAGCGCAATCTTGAGTTCCTGAAGGAGACGGTTCGCAAGATCTGGAAAGTGATCGTGGGAGCAGAGAAGTTTGCCCAGAATTTATTCCCGCAATTGAAAGACTATCGCTATCCCGATCTGCCCGAGGAGTTGATCTTCCTGCACGCCGAAGAAATTCTCGATATGTATCCCGATCTTCCCCGCAAGCAGCGCGAAACAGCGATCCTGCAAAAATATCCCGCTGTCTTCATTATCGGTATTGGCTGGCCGCTGAAGGATGGATATCCCCACGAGATGCGCGCCGCCGATTACGACGATTGGGTCACCGACACCCACGATCAAACCGGCAAGGACACCCACGGACTGAATGGCGACATCCTGGTATGGAACTCCGTCACCAAGCGGCGCCATGAACTGACCTCCATGGGCATCCGGGTCACGGCCGAGACCCTGAAGAAGCAGCTTGCGCTGTCGAAGCAAGAAGACTTCATGCGATTGCCCTACCACCAGGCGATCCTGAACAACGAGATTCCACTCTCGATCGGCGGCGGCATCGGCCAGTCGCGCACGTTAATGCTGTTGCTCCGCAAAGCCCACCTCGGCGAAGTCAGCGTGACCGTATGGCCGAAGGTACTAAAGGAAATGTGCGCGAATAAGAATATCTACGTGCTTGAGTAGACTGTTTTCCTTTCCAAAGTAATGAGGGGACGGTACAGAAACCATCCCCTTAAGCCCTTCCTCGAAAATTCCCAGTTGAAACCGCTCCCAAGGACGGCCAGCCGTCGGAGGGGCAGTCAGGCGTGCCCGGCGCGGGCCGACGCTCTCACCGTCTCGACATTTTGCGCGTCGAGGTCGTCGCCGCAGCTAGTGGCTCGTTTCCAGCTTCTCTCTGGTCACGCCGCTGATCTCACTCGACCGCAGGTAGGTCTCCAACGCTTCCCGGTACATACAGTGTCGCTGGCCGGCCAGAATCTCCTCCTGGCCCTTGAGGATCAAGGCTTGGTTCTGAAGAATTGTCTTTTGATTGGCGAGCACTAGCTCTATTTTCGAGGCGACTTCGGCAGTTGGCATGGTAAGACCTCCTACGTAAATTGCGGACTCGAGTAAAGTGGATTGCTGAACTGGTCAAGATGGCTCTTCACGGCCGCAGCCAAACGGCCGATTCCTTCGCGTATTTGCTCCGGAGCAGCGTTGGAAAAATTCAAGCGCATGTGGCGACTGCCTTCCAGAGGATCGTTGGCATAGAAGGAATTGCCCGGCACGAACGCCACATTGTGCTCGATCGCCGTTTTGAAAATGGCCGGCATGTCCAAACCGTCGGGCAGGCTCACCCACAGAAACAGTCCGCCATGGGGATGGGTCCAGGTTACCGTGGGCGGGAAGGATTCTCTCAGAGCCTCCAACATCACGTCGCGTCGTTCGCGATAGACCTGGCGAATCAGCTTCACGTGCTTGTCGAGAAACCCATCGCGCGCCACTTCGTAAGCCACAACTTGAGTGAAGGTAGAAGTGTGCAGGTCCGCTCCCTGCTTGAGTTGAGCCAGCTTGCCGATGATCTCGGGCGGAGCCACAATCCAGCCCAGGCGGAGCCCAGGAGCCAGCGTCTTCGAGAACGTGCTCAGGTAAATGACGTTGCCGATCGAGTAGCCACTGTCGCGGCGCAGGTTTTCGCGATCAAGCACCACCAGCGGGGAAAGATGCTCGCCTTCATAACGCAGCTGCCCGTAAGGATCGTCTTCGACAATCGGAATGCCATATTTATCCGCCAGCAGCACCAATTGGTGCCGGCGCCCTTCCGACAACGTGGTCCCCGCCGGATTCTGGAAGTTGGGCAGGATGTACATGAACTTGGGGCCGGCACGCAGCGGCTTCTCCACTAGGTCGGTGCGCAGTCCGTCATCGTCCACTGGAACCGAAACATATTCCGCGCCGTAAACATTGAAAGCCTGCAGCGCTCCGAGATAGGTCGGCGCCTCCACCAGCACCCGGTCGCCGGAATTGACGAAAAGTTTTCCGATCAGGTCCAGCGCCTGCTGCGAACCAGAGGTGATCAGAACGTTCTCCACTTTTGCCTTGATTCCATAGCGCGCCATGTTGTTCGCGATGAGCTCGCGCAGAGGCTCATAGCCTTCCGTGGCGCCATACTGCAAAGCGGAAGCAGCTTGCTGGGTGAGCACTTTGTGGCACGCTTCCTCAAAGCGCTCAATGGGAAATACTTCGGGAGCCGGCAACCCACCGGCGAAGGAGATCATGCCGGGCCGTTGCGTAATCTTCAGCAACTCGCGGATTTGTGAACTGGTAATGCCTTTGGTGCGTCGTGCGTAACGTGCGGTCCACGCGGTGGACATTGCGAGCCTTTCTGTTTCTAAGCGAAGCCGTCGGGTTGACTCACCGCGCCCACGTGCGCCTGGCCGTCGATAAACAAACGTCCGGCGGAGAGCGCCTTGCGGTCAAGCTCCAGCAGGTCGAGTTTCTTTACTTTATCTTCGAGCACGCTCAAGGCCGTCCCCGCAGCCAGACACTCGGTCTCTTCCAGCAGCGCGCCCATCAACACAATGTTGGCAACCTTGGTTGAACCAAGTTTGTCGGCGATCTCCGCTGCCGGAATCGCGACCAGCTGTACTCCCGGCGCAGCAAAGTCAGCAGGGAAGCTGGACCCGTTATAAAGGATGAGGCCGCCGCTCGGCACCTCATGCGCGAACTTCCGCAGCGAGAATTCATTCATTGCCACCAGCACATCAGGCTGTGAAACCAGCGGCGATCCGATGCGTTCTTTCGATAAACATACATGGCAGTGCGCGCTGCCCGAGCGCATTTCCGGCCCGTACGACGGCAGCCAGCTCACTTCCAGCGCTTCGCGCATGCCCATTTCAATCAGGAGTTGCCCCAGCAACAGCACCCCCTGTCCGCCGAATCCGGCAATCTTGATCTTGACGTCTTTGAAATGATGCCGGTGGCTCACGATGGAAGCATCGTGCGCTCCGTCTTTGGGAGCGATATCGAGAACATCGGCAACACTTCGTTGCGGCGGTTCTTTGCCCACAGGATTTTCCGGACGCCGGTCTCGAAAAACATTCAGCGGAAACGTTGGGATCATCTTCTCGAGAACCCAGCGCCGCGCTTCCACCGGATCTTTCCCCCAAATCGTGGGACACGGCGACAGGATTTCGACAAACGTGAAGCCGCCGCCGTCCCGCTGAATCTCCAGCGCCTTGCGGATTGCCCGCCGCGCTTTCATGATGTTCTTGTTGTCCGAGAGCGCCACTCGTTCGATGTAGGCCGGCGCTTCCAGTGTGGCCAGCAGTTCCGCCACGTGCAGCGGGAAGCCTTCATTCGAAGGCCGCCGGCCCCAGGGCGAAGTTGTGCTCTTCTGTCCCACCAGAGTGGTCGGTGCCATCTGCCCGCCGGTCATCCCGTAAATTCCGTTGTTCACGAAGAAGACTGCGATCTTTTCGCCACGATTCGCGGCATGCACAATCTCGGCCGTGCCGATCGCCGCCAGGTCTCCGTCTCCCTGATAGGAAATGACGATCTTGTCTGGACAAGATCGCTTAATGGCCGTCGCGGAAGCGGGGGCGCGCCCATGCGCGACCTGCACATTGCCCACATCAAAGTAATAGTAGGCAAACACTGAGCAGCCCACCGGAGTCACGAGGATGGTTTTGTCCTGCACTCCCAGGTCTTCTAGCGCCTCGGCAATCAGCTTGTGTGCCACTCCATGTCCGCATCCCGGACAGTAGTGGGTTTGATGCTTCAGCTCTGACTTACGCTCGTACAGGTCATAGAACAGCGGCGATTTGGAATGGATCGTTTCGTATCCGTTACCGTTAGGGCTGCTGACCTCGATCCGTGTTTCGGATTCCACTTCGGCTTCGGTGCCTGTTGCCGTGATTGCGTTTTCGTTTGCCATTTGCGTTGTCCTCTTCGGATCAACTCTTTGTCGCCAATTCTCAGACCGCTGCGGCCACGCGTGTCAGCACTTGTTGCTGCAGCTCCGCGACCGAGGGCACATTGCCTCCAACGCGCCCGTAAAACTCCACCGGCACTTTGCCGTTTAGCGTGAGTCGTACGTCTTCCACCATCTGTCCGTTGCTCAATTCGACGACGATCACCTTTTCGACTTTCTTCGCCGCTTTCGCCAGCGCCTTCGCCGGATAGGGCCACAGTGTGATGGGACGGAACAGCCCGGCTTTTACTCCCTCTTTGCGCAGAGCTTCCACCGTAGAAAGCAACACTCGGGAAACAATGCCGTACCCCACCAGCAGCACCTCGGCATCATCGGTGTGGTAAAGCTCGGAGCGCTGCTCGGCTTCTCGCGCTCGAATGTATTTGGCCTCCATCTGGCGCTGGTGCGCTTCCAGTTCATCGGTCTCCAGAAAAATGGAACTCACCAGATTGGCCCGCGTTTCCGGCGTACCCTTCACCGCCCAGAGTTTTTCGGGCAGTTGAATCTCGCGATACTCAAGATCGAGCGGCTCCATCATCTGCCCCACGAAGCCGTCACTCAGCACTACAGCGGGATTCCTATACTTATCGGCCAGATCGAACGCAAGCATAGTGAGCTCGGCCATCTCCTGCACCGACGCGGGAGCCAGCACGATGTTGCGGTAGTTGCCGTGGCCGCCGCCCTTCACCATCGCAAAGTAGTCGCTCTGCTCCGGCCCGATGTTGCCCAGTCCTGGTCCACCGCGCATTACATCGACAATCACGCACGGCAGCTCCGCGCCCGCCAGATACGACATCCCTTCCTGCATCAAGCTGAGCCCGGGGCCAGACGATCCCGTCATCACCCGCATTCCGGCCGCCGCTGCCCCGTACACCATGTTGATGGCCGCCACTTCGCTCTCCGCTTGCAGAAATGTTCCGCCCACTTGCGGGAAATAAAGCGCAGCCGCCTCGGCGATTTCGCTGGCGGGGGTAATGGGATATCCATAGTAGCCGCGGCATCCAGCAAGGATTGCGCCCTTCACCACAGCGACGTTGCCCTTACAGAGCTGACGCATTTTCGCCCTCCTGCGTTGCCGCGACCGCTTTTCCTTTGGCCTTTATGCGATAGACCGTAATCGCACCCGGTTCCGGGCAGCAATAGAAACAAATCCCGCAGCCGGTGCATTCTTCTCCGGTATAGCGTGCCGGGTGCGCCCCATAGGAATTCAGCTCCGGCGCCAACTCGAGACATTTGGGCGGACAGGATTCCACGCATAGCCCGCATCCCTTGCATTCCTCAGCATCGACCGTCACTTTACCGCGCGCCTGGCCCGCCATGGTTCACCTCGTTCCAGCTGGTTCCGCAGTTAAAGGCCGTTGCAGCCATTTGGTCTTCTCACAGAACTGATAGAGTTCTTCGCGAAATTTCGGATGCGCAATATCGATCAGCGCCTGCGCCCGCTGCCGGATACTCTTGCCGTGCAGAAACGCGACGCCATATTCAGTCACTACGTATCGGATCAACCCGCGCGAAGTCACCACACCCGCACCTGGGCTCAGCATCGGCACGATCCGCGAGATCGTCCCATTTTTTGCCGTAGATGAAATAGCGATGATTGGTTTTCCCCGCTTCGAGCGCGAAGCCCCGCGCAGAAAATCGACTTGTCCACCAATCCCGCTGTAGAACTGATTTCCGATTGAATCAGAGCAGACCTGCCCCGTAAGATCGACCTGCAATGCGGAGTTGATCGCCACCATATCGTCGTTCCGCGCGATGAGTCCCGGATCGTTCGTATAGCACGTCGGATGGAATTCAAAGATCGGATTGTTGTCCACGAAATCGAACAACGCCTTCGTGCCCAGGGCAAATCCCAGGATGATCTTGCGGGGCTTGAAGTTCTTGCGCGCCCCGGTAAGCACGCCCGCTTCGATCAATGGAATCACTCCGTCGGAAACCAGTTCGCTGTGCACCGCAAGATCCTTGCGGTCCATCAGGAACGGCAGCACCGCATCCGGAATTCCGCCGATACCGGTCTGCAACACCGCGCCGTCGTCAATCAAGCCCGGCGACATTGCGCGCAATGGCCCTATGCATGTCGGTGATGGGTGCGTGCTTGATGGCGCACAAAGGACGGGAGGAATTCACCACCGCGTCAATATCTGTGACATGGATAAAGCTGTCTCCATAGGTGCGCGGCATCTGATCGTTAATTTGGGCCACTACGTAACGCGCACACTTCGCGGCAGTGAGCGATGTATCCACACCGATGCCGAAGCTGCAAAAGCCGTGTGAGTCTGGCGGTGAGAGTTCCAATAGCGCCACATCAATCGGCATGGCGCCGCTCTCAAACAGTCCTTCAATTTCACTCAGGTAGATCGGGGTGTAATCTGCGCGTCCATCATTGATGGCTTCGCGGACATTGCCGCCGATAAACATTGCGTTATGCCGGAAGTGCCCTTCCATCTCCGGCGCGACATAAGGCGCCGCTCCCATGGTCATCATGTGAACGATTTCCACGTCTTGCACGAAAGGACCGCGCCGCATCAGCGCCTCAACCAATGTCTCCGGCTCCGCGCAGCCCGGTTGAATGTAGACACGCATTCCGGACTGGACGCAGCTCAGCGCCTCGTCTGCCGTACGCAGTTTTTTCTTGTAATCAAGCTCCCAGGACATCCTTGCTCCCCAATCTCCGCGTTATCCCACCGATCTCATTTTCGGCGACAGTTCAGCCGTCTTCGATGCCATAAACCGCTCGTAACCCACCGCCGCGGAAAAAACTGCGCGATCAAAAAATTGATCCAGCAATTCTTCTACTTCCAGTTCACCGGCAATCTCTACGGGCCGGTCCAAAACCGCTTCCTGTTTCAAAAAGTCCCAAAGATTTTTCTTGGTCAGAATGATCGCCCAAATCAGTTGACTGAGCGGTACCTCCTGCTCCGCACGCTTGGCGCCGATCTCCAGGTAGCGCTTCTCGACATCCAAGTCACCTTTGCCCAGTAGCCACTCCGCCAAATGCTGATAGATTTCGTGAACCCGCTCTCTAAGCTCTTCCGGTGGCACATGGTTGTAGTCCGGGAGGAAGGGAGAATGGCTCGTTCGCTCGAGAAGCCCTGTTGCCAGCGCATCCGAGTGGGTCTCAACCAGACGGAGAAGCCTATATGCGAGTAACATCGGTGCCCCTCCTTAACTGCTTGAATCTTCGACCCCAAACCCGGATACAGCTATGACAGGAGGCACGTCTGGATGTGACATGGGTCACAGCGACCTTCGCCGTGTTTTCATCACGTTCCTCCGCTCTCAAACTTTGCTGATCGATCCCTGCGCTGGCCCAAGGCTGACAGGTCCCGGTTTGGACTAGTCGAACCTAATTGGTGACGAGAGTCACTTCCCGCGGTGCTCCGAATCACTTCACGTTCGCTCATCCAATAGTACGTTCGTAACAAGGGCACGCAGGCCAATCGCATCTCCGGGGCACATTGCTCTTGACCTTGGAGAACCGCGATGGAGGCGGCTATGGTGTCAAAGTGCGCAAATCCCTCCTGCTCGGCCATCTTCCGATATCTGCGTGAAGGCAAAATTTTTCACGTGGCAACTGGACCCTATGTACCTGAAAAAGATTATGCCTCGGAGACCTTCACCCGCGAGCGCTTCTGGCTCTGTGGCGAGTGCTCGACGAAGATGACCGTCATTTCTGACAGCTCCGGAATCCACGTGGTTCCGCTGCAGGATCTATCAGAAAAGCAAAAACCGGAGCGGGCTCGCGGCATGGCAGTAGGAGCCGTCCCAGAGTCGCCTTCTTGACTCTGCCGACCGGCCCTCGAAGGAGGCATTTATGTCGACGACGGCGCAGATACCCAGCCAGAAAAGCATTGCGTTCAAGCATGTGCTGATGGCCACAGACTTCTCCGAAGCTTCCCAGCGGGCGCTTCGCTTCGCAATTGCGATCGCCCGCCGGCACGGCTCAATGCTCTCCGTGATGCACGCCATTCCGGCGGAGCCGCATGATCGCATCCCGATCGGTCCGCTACCTCGAGAACTGGATCGCCATAGGCTGGAAGCAGAAAACCAGCTGCAACATCTTGGCGAGCAGGCTCTGCTCAAGGATCTGCCCCATCAGTTGCTTCTTGAACGCGGTGACGTGTGGGATGTTCTTGCTTCCGAAATCCAGGGTGACAACATTGATTTGCTGATCCTGGGCACGCGGGGACGCGGCGGACTCAAGAAGCTGGCCCTGGGCTCGGTGGCGGAACAAGTCCTGCACCTGGCTTCGTGTCCCGTGCTCACCGTTGGCCCCAATGTCCCGCAACCGGCCTCGGACACTGCCGAATTCAAGCGCATTCTTTTTGCCACTGATTTTGGAGCTGCTTCCAACGCAGCCTTGCCGTACGTTCTATCCCTCGCCGAGGATTATCGGGCAAAGCTCTTTCTGCTACATATGGTGTCGCCGATGCCGGCTTCCGATCTCGGCCCCGCTATGTATGGCCCTTCAGCGTATGCTGCCGAGGAATTTATCACCTGGCAGCGCTCACTTCGCCTCGAAAGCGTACGGAAACTCAAAAACATGGTTCCGCCCGAAACAAAACTTGAAGTCGAACCCGAGTATCTTGCCGGAATGGATTTCCTGCCGGAAGGAATTCTGGAGACGACGACCGCTCACAGCATTGACTTGATTGTTATGGGCGTGAATCACACTTCGGTTCCACGGGTGGCGGCCCATATTCCGTGGGCTCTGACGCATGAGGTTCTCTGCCACGCCAAATGCGCGGTGCTAACCATGTGCAAGTGAACAAGTACAACTTGGTTGGAAGAACTTCAATGGATGATATCGGAAACAGGCAAGGCGAGTGACTGCACAGAACCGCGCCAACACAATGGTCAGGAGTTGACCATTTTCTGCAGCGCGGGCTTGTTGCGGATGAACAGGGTCGCACCCTTCAACTGCACCAGTTGCCGTTTCTTGAATTCAGAAAACAGTCGGCTCACGGTTTCCCGAGTGGTGCCGATCATCTCGGCGATCTCTTCATGCGTAAGCGTTAGCTTCACCTGCAAGGGGTCGCCATTGCTCGTCGAATTGGACCAACCCAGGAGTAACTTCGCGAACTTCTCCGAGGGCGAGGCAGACAATCCGAGCGTACGGATCTCTTCATACGCAGTGTAGTAATTGCGGCTTAACTGCTCCGCAATTCGTACCGCGACCTCTCCATGTTCGCGCAGGAAATGAAGCAAAGCATCGCGCGCAATAAAGTTCGCTTGTCCCGGCTCAATCATCTCGGCTGTTACTTCATAAGGACGGTTGGAGATCGTAGCGTTAATCCCGAGAACGTCCCCGGGCTCGGAAATTTTCGTAATGATGGTCTTGCCCTCGGACGAGGACGTCGAAAGTTTTGCTTTTCCCGCACATAGCACAAACACGCCGCGCGGCTGCTGCCCTTCGATGAAAAGCATCGCAGATTTCGGATAGACCGCGGTGGATTTGATTTCGTTAAGCTTCTGCACCGCAGCCGCCGGAAGATTGCAGAAAACATGTTCTTCCCGCACCGGACAGGTGAGGCAGTTATCGAGGATATTCAGCCCGTAGGGAGCTCGCATTGCACCGCCGTCCAGTGAATTGTACCACTTGGCGACCCGTGACCACGATCACTAAAAGCCGTGACTCCGGGCATGGTATCTCGGGAGTTATGCACTCAGAATGTAATGTACAGCGGAGTTGTGAAGGCTGTGCATGTGGAGGACCCATGAGCAGCGCAACCGAAGTCCACGAGCCGGAAGTTAAGAAGCCGGTCGAGGAGAGACCTAAATCACAAGCATCGCCATCCCTGCAGACAGCAGCGGCTAGGCCTTTATTTTCAGACTGTTTGCTTGAGTCAGGCGGGGTCAAGCACGGCCGGTTTACCGCGGCAACGCTAATCTCGTTTATTCTGCAATGTTTGCTGGTGGGAGTCGCAATTCTCATACCGCTGATGTTCACGGAAGCCCTCCCGAAGCAGCAGCTTTTGTCGTTTCTAGTAGCCCCACCGCCTCCCCCGCCGCCTCCGCCACCTGCCGCGGCGGAAGCTGCTTCGAAAGTAATACAACGCGTCAGCGAGATCAGCGATGGCCATTTGCGCACTCCGGGAAAGATTCCTCAGAAAATACAAATGATTAAGGAAGATGAGGCGCCACCTCCAGCATTCTCAACCGGCGGAGTCGTCGGAGGCGTTCCCGGCGGAATTCCTGGCGGTCAGATGGGTGGAGTCATCGGTGGAATTATCAGCGCTACTTCGAATCTATCCGCCGTTCCGAAACTGGCAGCTCCCAAGCGCATCCGAATTTCGCAGGGTGTTACCGAAGGCCGGTTGATTCAGAAAGTTCAGCCGGAATATCCGACCATTGCCAAAGCCGCGCGCATTCAGGGCTCGGTTGTGCTGAGCGCGGTTATCTCCAAGACGGGAGAGATCGAAAATTTGGTGCTGGTCAGCGGACATCCCATGCTGGTACCGGCCGCTATCAAGGCTGTGCAACAGTTCCGCTACCGCCCATTCCTGCTGAATGGCGAACCGGTGGAAGTGGAGACAACGATCACCGTAAACTTCCAACTCTCTTGATGCTCCGGGAGTTTGAAAGGGAGAACGCGGGAGGTGACAGCATCGTGGAAGAATCAGACCAGTTTCGTGTCGTTGCTTGGTGGTCTTCTGGCCGGAGTGGAATTGCTCAATCCAACTCCGCGCCAAACACGATTCACTTCGCCTCCCCTCCAGCCCTCGGCGGTATGGACGGGCGCTGGACTCCGGAAGATTTGCTGCTTGGTGCTGTCGCCAGTTCTTTCACCACCACATTTCGCACTCTTGCCGAGAATGCAAAGTTCGAACACACCGACCTCGAGGTAGAAGTAGAAGGTGTCCTCAAGAACGGTGCAACCGGCTACAGCTTCGCCGAGATATCGATTCGTGCGAACCTCATGATTCCCGATGAAGCCGAACGCGCGCGGGCGGTCAAACTTCTGAACACGGCCAAGAGCTTCTGCCTGGTGTCGCGCGCGCTCTCGATCCCGCAGATTTTCGAGCCCCTCGTCGCGGTCGCCGTGACGGTAGCTTGAGCCCCGCGTAATTGTTTTCTCACCTCAACTCAACAGTTAGGCTATCCTCGACTGTATAGGCCGCAACATCGCAAGTTCAGGGATCCGCAACTTTAGGTTCCACTCAGGATGGTCCGATGGCATTAGTCCAAACCAATCAGGAAGAGAACCAGCAAATCCAGCAGAAGCAAGGCCTGGACGCATTGTTCGCTCCGTCTTCTGTGGCCGTGATCGGCGCCACCAGCCGTCCCGGTACCGTCGGCCGGACCGTTCTCGAGAATCTGCTGCGCGATACTTTTCGCGGAAAAGTCTATGCCGTCAACGCTAAGCATGACGAAGTACTCGGACTCAAGACTTACAAGAGCATTCGCGATATCCCTCATCCAGTAGACTTGGCCGTAGTGGCCACTCCGGCTACAACGGTTACTCAAATCATTACCGAGTGCGTCGATGCCGGCGCCAAGTCCGCGGTCGTGATTTCTGCCGGATTCAAGGAGCGCGGCGTAGAAGGGGCTGCGCTCGAACAACAAATCAAAGAGCAGTTGAAGCGTAGTACTTTGCGCTTGATTGGTCCCAACTGTCTGGGAATCATGAATCCGACCATTGGCCTGAATGCCACCTTCGCCAAAGATCCACCGCAGGCCGGCAACGTCGCCTTCCTCAGTCAAAGTGGAGCGCTCTTGAGCGCAATCCTCGACTGGAGCCACCGCGAGCAAGTCGGTTTCAGCGCGATCGTCTCTACCGGCTCGATGCTCGATGTAGGCTGGGGCGATCTGATCTACTACTTCGGCGATGATCCGCACACCAAGAGCATCCTGCTCTATATGGAGTCTGTCGGAGATGCGCGCTCGTTCTTATCTGCAGCTCGCGAGGTCGCGCTCACCAAGCCGATCATCGTAATCAAAGCCGGCCGCTCCGAAGCGGCCTCGCGCGCTGCCGCCTCCCACACCGGCGCGCTCACCGGCAGCGATGAAGTCCTGGACGCGGCTTTTCGCCGCTCCGGCGTTTTACGCGTGCACAACATCGCCGACCTCTTCTACATGGCGGAAGTTCTCGGCCGGCAACCACGTCCCAACGGCCCGCGGCTCACCATCCTGACCAACGCTGGCGGGCCCGCCGTCCTGGCCACTGACTCGTTGGTCGCCAATGGCGGAGAACTGGCTGAGCTCTCTCCCGAAACCTTGCAGCGCCTGAATGAGTTTCTCCCCGCCCACTGGAGCCACAACAATCCCATCGATGTCCTCGGCGATGCCGACCCCGAGCGCTACGCCCGCGCTCTCGAAATCGCTGCCCAGAATCCCAACAGCGACGGCCTGCTCGTCGTCCTTGCTCCGCAGGGCATGACCGACCCTCTGCATATCGCCGAGCGTCTCAAGCCTTACGCCAAGGAATACGGCAAGCCCGTGCTCGCCAGTTGGATGGGAGGAAACAGCATCGCGGAGGGCGAAGCCGCCCTTAATTCTGCCGGCATTCCAACCTTTCCTTTTCCCGACACCGCAGCCCGCGCCTTTACCTACATGTGGCGCTACACCTACAACCTGCGTGGACTCTACGAAACCCCCGCTCTCACAGAAATCTCTGAACTCGGCGATGCCTCCCGTAAACAGGTCGAGCAGATCATAAACAATGCTCGCACTCGGGGACGCGTTCTACTCACCGAGCTGGAATCGAAACAGTTGTTGTCGCTCTATGGCATTCCCACGGTAGAGACTCGCGTCGCCTCCACGGAAGACGATGCGGCAGCGATTGCTTCGGGTCTTGGATTTCCGGTGGTGTTGAAAGTTTTTTCCGAAACCATCACCCACAAAACGGATGTAGGTGGAGTCAGGCTGAATCTGCAGGACGAAGCGGCCGTTCGCTCCGCCTATCGTGCCATCCAGTCTTCCGTGGCCGAGAAGGCAGGGCCCGATCAATTCTCCGGCGTGACGGTTCAGCCGATGGTGAAACCGAACGGCTACGAGTTAATCCTGGGAAGCAGCATCGACCCACAGTTCGGACCGGTCATATTGTTCGGCTCCGGAGGCCAGTTAGTAGAAGTGTATCGAGACCGCGCCCTCGCGCTCCCGCCGCTGAACACCACCCTCGCACAGAGAATGATGGAGCAAACAAAAATCTTCACCGCGCTCAAGGGAGTTCGCGGCCGCAAGCCTGTCGACATCCCGGCTCTCGAGCAGTTGCTGGTTCGCTTCAGTCAGCTCGTGCTCGAGCAGCGCTCGATCGCGGAAATCGACATCAATCCTCTACTGGCGTCGCCGGAACGTCTTCTCGCCCTCGATGCCAGAATTGTCCTGCATAGCCCGGCCGTGGCCCTCGATACTCTGCCGAAGCCCGCCGTCCGTCCATATCCCTTGCAGTACGTTGCGCAGTGGACCATGAGGGACGGAAATCAAGTCACCATCCGCCCCATTCGCCCCGAGGATGAGCCGCTCATGGTGAAACTCCATGAAACGCTATCCGATCGCAGCGTCTACTTGCGCTACTTCTGTTCCCTCAGCCTGAGCCGCCGCATCGCCCACGAGCGGCTGCTGAAAATCTGCTTTGGTGATTACGACCGCGAAATGGCTCTGGTTGCCGAGCTCACCGATCCCGCCACTCAAGAACGCCGCATCATCGCGGTCGGCCGCCTGAGCAAACTGCACAGCAAAAATGAAGCCGAAGTCGCCGTGCTGGTTTCCGACCACTATCAGAAACTCGGCTTAGGACACGAGCTGCTTCGCCGCGTCATCGAGGTGGCTCGCGATGAAAAACTGAGTCAAGTCTCCGCCGAAATGCTCACCGACAACGTGGCCATGCAGGTCGTCATGAGGCGCCTCGGCTTCCGCGTTCGCACCGGCGAAGATATGACTTCGGTGCGCGCCTATCTCGACCTCTAGCCCCTCTCGCAAAATTCAACAGCGTCCTCTCCATGGATGTGAAAGGGCACACCCTCAGCCGCCCTCTTGTGATCGCAATCACATCAGGTAGTGACATCACGCATCGCTCAAATCCCCAACAGGTGTAACCCTGAATCCGGGTGCGGAGGTGTCTTATGACAGTCTTGGAAACCAGGCAAGACACACCCGAAACCGGGAAGCAACGCAAACCAATCTCAGTTAAGAACGTCCTCTACGCTACCGACTTCTCGGCCACATCGGAGTCTGCCCTTCCTTACGCTACCGCCATCAGCCGTCGTTTCGGCAGCACATTGCATATCGCGCATATTCTGTCCGACGCCAATCTTCTGCTGATGACCGGCGGCGTCGACTACGTGAGTATGGGCACTCTTTATGAAGATGCTCACACTCAGGCTCAGGAAAAGATCCAGCAAATCACCAACCGGCTGGGAAAAATTCCTTACTATACTTATGTCCGCCATGGGCAGCCTTGGAAAAATCTGAGCCACATCGTGGTGGAAAACGCAATTGACTTGCTCGTGCTCGGAACCCACGGCCGTACTGGATTAGGAAAGCTTCTGCTCGGTTCCGTGGCCGAGGATATCTTGCGTCACGTGCCTTGCCCAGTCCTGACCGTCGGACCAAAAGTCTCTGGCCATGCCAAGCTGCAGGAAATCTACGCCAAGGGCAGCGAACTGGCGCCGGCCGAACTGGAGCTGCGACAGATACTCTATGCCACCAACTTTACCGCCGCCTCGGTGGTGGTTGCCCCAGTGGCCGTGGAGCTGGCCGAGCAATTCAGGGCGCATCTGACGCTCATGCACGTCATCGAGCAGTACTCGGACTTGGACAATCGTCCCGGGCCGATTGAAGACGGAGTCCAGAAGCTGCAGGCGCTGGTTCCCAAAGATGCGTCACTCCCGTACGCGCCGGAAATTGTCATGGAATTCGGCCAAGCTGTCGAATGCATCGTGAACACGGCGGCGGAACGCGAGGCCGATCTGATTGTGCTCGGAGCACATCCCGTCGATGGCACGGCGCATTTGCCGTGGTCGACCGTCCATCAGGTTGTGGCCCGCGCAGCCTGCCCCGTGCTGACTGTGCCCGCGTAGCCGTGATCGCCGGCTCCACGGATCGTTTTGTCATCCTGAGGCGCTTTTTTGCGCCGAAAGACCTATGCAGTTGCCAGCTGCGCATTTAACCCGCCAGTCTGCTCACAAACGCTTGTGATCTTGATCACTGCCGCTCCTGCCGCGACCACTCAGAATCGAAGAGTCATTCATTCGCTGGAGAGCCTGTGTTCAAAATCACCCACGCACAATTCATCGCCCCCGGCATCAAACGGTTCGTCCTGGAAGCTCCCCGCATCGCCCGCAAACAGAAGCCCGGCCAGTTTGTGATCCTTCGTATTTACGAGGAAGGCGAGCGGATTCCTGTGACCATTGAAAACTCAGACCCAGAGGGCGGCACCATCAGCATCGTGGTGCAGTCGATCGGAAAGACTACCCATCTGCTGAATTCCCTGAACACCGGTGATCAGATTCTCGATGTCGTCGGGCCTTTGGGCAAGCCCTCCGAAATCGAGAAGGTTGGCACGGTCGTCGTAGTCGGAGGCGGCGTCGGTACGGCCATGGCCTACCCCTCGGCGGCGGCTTTCAAACGCGCCGGTAATCGTGTGATCTCGATCGTCGGTGCACGCACCAAGGAACTCGTCATCCTCGAACAGGAACTGCGCGCCGTCTCGGATGCAGTCATGATCACCACCGACGATGGCAGTTACGCCGACAAAGGTTTTGTCACCGACAAACTTCGCCAGCTCATTCAGAATGGCACTCGCATCGATCTTGTCCTCGCCATCGGACCGATTGTCATGATGCGCGCCGTGGCGGAACTCACCCGCAAAGAAAATATCCACACGGTGGTTAGCCTCAATCCGATCATGATCGATGGGACTGGAATGTGCGGTGGATGCCGCGTTCCCATCGACGGCAAGAGCGAATTCGCCTGCGTCGATGGCCCGGAGTTCGATGCGCACAAAGTCAATTTTGAAGTGCTGGTGCAGCGCAACTCGATGTATCGAGATGCCGAGCAGCGCTCGCTGGCCGACTACCAGCACGCCACCGCCGAAAAAGCTGCGGTCCACCATGCCGAAGAATCCTGCGCCGTTGCGCAAAGGGGTGAACGATGAGTCCGAGCGCGAACAAATCTCTCAACCCGTTGCCGATGAAGGAGCGCATGAAGGTTCCCCGGCAGTTGATGCCTGAGCAGCCGGCCGACGAGCGCAACAAGAATTTCACCGAAGTAAATCTCGGCTACAGTCCAGAACTGGCCCGCCAGGAAGCCCTGCGCTGCCTGGAGTGCGCCAAGCCTACCTGCACCGACAATTGTCCTGTCGGCGTGAAGGTGAAGGAGTTCGTGGAACTCATCGTCGCCGGAGACTTTCTGGGTGCCGCTGCAAAAATTCGCGAAGACAACGTCCTGCCCGCGGTTACGGGACGAGTCTGCCCGCAGGAAGATCACTGCGAAGGCAAGTGCCTGCTCTCGAAAAAAGTGAAGCCGCTCGGCATCGGCTATCTGGAGCGCTTCGTCGCCGACTACGAGCAGCGCATGGGCACACATGTTCTCCCCAATGTGACGCCAACCGGAAAGAAAGTTGCGGTCGTCGGCAGCGGGCCCTCGGGTCTCACCGTTGCTGGTGATCTGATTCAGAAAGGCCACAAAGTTCGCGTCTTCGAGGCTCTTCACGAGCTCGGCGGAGTGCTAGTCTACGGCATCCCCGAGTTCCGCCTGCCCAAGCAAATTATTCGCGAGCAGCTCGATTACATGCGCGAGATGGGCGTTGAATTTGAAACCGATGTCGTCGTCGGCCGTACCGTCACCATCGACGAACTCATGCACGAAGAGGGATTTGACGCCGTCTACATCGGCACTGGCGCCGGTTTGCCGCAGTTCATGGGCATTCCCGGAGAACATTTCAACGGCGTCTACTCCGCCAACGAATTTCTCACCCGCATTAATTTAATGAAGGCCTACAAATTCCCCACCTACGACGAGCCCATGGTCGACCTGCACGGCAAAGATGTTGCCGTGATCGGTGGCGGCAACACCGCGCTGGACGCCATCCGCTCCGCCCTCCGCCTGGGGGCGCGCAAAGCCTACGTCATCTATCGTCGCAGTGACGCGGAAATGCCCGCCCGCGCCGAGGAAGTTCATCACGCCCGGCAGGAGGGAATCGACTTCCAGATGCTGACCGCTCCCGTCGAATTTCTTTCCGATGGCAAAGGCTGGCTCACCGCGGCACGCTGCGTGCGCATGGAGTTGGGCGAGCCGGATTCTTCCGGACGCCGCCGCCCCGTACCAATCAAAGGTTCAGAATTCGATTTGCCGCTATCCGTCGCGGTCATGGCGATCGGCACCACCGCCAACCCAATCGTGCAAAGCACCACGCCGGGTCTGGGCACAGACAAACGCGGCTATATCCAAGCCGACTCCGAAACCCAGCGCACCACCCGCCCCGGAGTCTTCGCTGGTGGCGACATCGTTACCGGCGCAGCCACCGTCATTCTCGCGATGGGCGCCGGCCGTCGCGCCGCCAAATCGATCCACGACTATCTAACCGACGGCCAGTGGTGAGTGTTACTGCCGTGTTCTCTCAGCTGTGTAGGCATCTCGCAACCCTGCGTGTGACCCGGATCACTTACCTCCGAGACGCTTATCACTGCCCGCCCATTCCACCGCGACTCTAATAAAACAGGGGACGCGGTGATCATCATCGCAGAATCAACCGCGATCCTTCTGGGGGCGCCCATGGTAAATGACGATTTAGTGAAGTGTCCGCTGTGCGGTGGTTTCACCCACGTCGCCAAGCCCGAATTGCTTTCCGCTTTGCGCGATGCCAAGATTCGCCAGCAAGTAGAGAATTACGTCGCCAGCCTGTTGCAATCTCAGTCCGCTGAACTAGCTAGCGTCGCGGCGACTCCACCGCAGAGCAGAGACTTTACGAAAGACGTTCACCATTGGAATCCGAACGTTCCCGTGTGGCGCCGGAGCCCGAAGGAATAGAACCGGCCACCGGAAACCGGGGTCGGGGCAGCGTCACGAAAAAATCAGAGAGGAAGCAATGATTACCAAGCAACAAGCTTTGGACTACCACAGCAGCCCCCAGCCGGGAAAAATTGAAGTCACCCCCACCAAACCCTGCCGGACACAACGTGATCTTAGTCTGGCCTACACGCCCGGCGTCGCACAACCTTGTCTTGCCATCAACAAGAATCCCCATGACGCCTTTAAATACACCGGACGCGGTAATCTCGTTGCCGTTGTTACCAACGGCTCCGCCGTCCTTGGCTTGGGTGACATTGGCGCGCTGGCGGGCAAGCCGGTCATGGAAGGGAAGGCCGTCCTGTTCAAAAGATTCGCCGACGTGAATGTCTTCGACATCGAAGTCAACACTCACGATCCCGACGAGATCATCAAAGTCTGTCAGCTTCTCGAACTCACCTTTGGCGGAATCAATCTCGAAGACATCAAGGCCCCGGAGTGCTTCTACATCGAGGAAACTCTGCGCAAGACTATGAAGATTCCGGTCTTCCACGACGACCAGCATGGCACGGCGATCATCACCGGAGCCGCGCTGCTGAATGCGCTCGAAATCGTCGGCAAAGATATCGGCAGCGTGCGCGTAGTTTTCAATGGCGCCGGCGCCGCGGGCGTTGCCACCGCCGCACATTATGAGCGGCTGGGCGTAAAGCACGAGAATATTACTTTCTGCGACACCAAGGGCGTTGTCTATAAAGGCCGCACCGAAGGCATGAATCCATACAAGGAACGCTTTGCGCAGCCCACAGACCAGCGAACCCTCGCGGACGCGATGCGCGGTGCCGATGTATTTGTCGGATTGTCAGTCAAGGGCGCTGTCACTGCGGATATGGTTCGCTCCATGGCGCCGGACCCGATCGTCTTCGCCATGGCCAACCCCGATCCTGAGATCACCTACGAAGAAGCGAAAGCTTGCCGCAGCGATATCATCATGGCCACCGGCCGTTCCGACTATCCCAATCAGGTCAACAACGTTCTCGGATTCCCCTTCATTTTCCGCGGCGCGCTGGATGTGCGCGCCACCGCCATCAACGAAGAAATGAAGCTGGCCGCTACCCGTGCCCTGGCTGCGCTGGCCAAAGAAGATGTTCCGGATTCAGTCTGCCGCGCCTATGGCGTGGAGCGCCTGAGTTTTGGCCGTGAGTACCTTATCCCAACGCTGTTTGATACGCGCGTGCTGGTCTGGGAGGCTTCCGCCGTTGCCGAAGCCGCTATGCGCACCGGCGTAGCTCAGGAACCCGTCGATCTCACCGCCTACCGCGAGCAACTCGAAAGCAGGCTGGGCAAGGCTCACGAAGTCACGCGCACCATGATCCACAAAGCGCAGGCGCATCCCAAGCAGGTTGTCTTCCCCGAGGGTGAAAACGAAAAAATCCTTCGCGCCTGCCACTCCCTCGTCGAAGAAAAAATCGCCAAGCCGATTCTGTTGGGCGACCTCGCCGTGGTTCAAGCTCGTGCTCACGAGCTCGGCCTAAGCCTGGCGGGCATGAAGATTGTGAATCCGGCTGCATCGGAGCTGCGCGAGTCCTATATTCAGGAGCTATTCCGCCTGCGGCAGCGCCGCGGCGTAACGCTGAATGAAGCACGCACCCTCATCAATGATCGCAACGTTTTCGGTTCGATGATGGTTCACACGGGAGATGCCGACGCGCTGGTCTCCGGCGTAACTCAACATTTTTCCGATACCATCCGTCCTGCGCTGCAAATTGTGCGCATGCGCGAAGGCTTCCACCGTGTTTCCGGTTGCTATGCCGTGATCACGCGCAAAGGCGAGGTGCTGTTCCTCGCCGATGCCAGCGTCAACATCGAGCCCACCGCCGAAGACCTGGTCGAGATCGCACTCTGCACTGCGCACATCGCCCGCCGTTTCGACGTCGAGCCCCGCGTTGCCATGCTCTCCTTCTCCAGCTTCGGCAGCGTCGATCACTCCATCTGCAAGAAGGTTCGCAAGGCAGTAGAGTTGCTGCATTTTGCCGATCCAACTCTCATTGTCGATGGAGAGATCATGGCCGACGAAGCGTTGTCGCCGGAAACAATTGAGCAATCGTATCCCTTCAGCAAGCTGAAGGGTGGCGCTAATGTTCTGATCTTCCCCGACCTCGCCTCCGCCAACATCGCCTGCAAACTCGTGGCAAAGATCGGCGGATGCGAAACCATTGGCCCGATCCTCATGGGAATGAGCCGCCCCGTTCACGTTCTGCACAGGGGCGCTCAAGTCGAGGAAATCGTAGACGTGGCTGCCATCGCCGTCGTGGACGCCCAGGAGAATGAGTCTTACCAGCAAGCCCGGCAGCCTGCAGAGCCGGTAACCGTGGGAGATTGAAGCAAGCGACCGCTCGTGTGAGGTGTATATGACTGGAACAATTTGGGTCGCCGTTATTGTAGTTGTGGTGGCGTTGGGTTTGTTCGCGTTCCGCGCCATCCCCGCCCTTCGAGCTTATTTTGGCTACCGCGGCAAGCGCCTCATCACTTGCCCCGAAACTCACAAAGCTGCCGCTGTTGATGTTGCCGCGGGTGAGGCCGCTGTAGGCGCTTTTCTCTCCGAGCCTACAGTGCGTTTAAAGGAATGCTCGCGCTGGCCGGAGCGGCAGGATTGCGGTCAACAGTGCCTGCAGCAAATCGAAGTGAGTCCCGAGAACTGCCTGGTGTGGAATATTGTCTCGACGTGGTACGAAGGCAAGGAGTGCGTTTTCTGTCACAAGACCTTAAGCGGACTTCACCATCTCGACCACGCGCCAGCTCTGCTCAGCCCAGATCACAAGTCAGTCGAGTGGAGAGAACTGCGCCCCGAGCAATTGCCCGATGTTTTTTCCACGCACCGGCCGGTCTGTTGGAATTGTCACGTGACTGAGACGTTTCGGCGTCTCCATCCTGAACTGGTAGTTGACCGGAAGTTGGAGCCGAAGCGCATCATGTAGAAGTTTCGCTGTAAACGGGAGCCGGTTCAGGCTCCCGCAGACCGAAGCTTTACGCCTTCGGTCTTCGCCCCGCGCGTTGCTAGTTCCTCCAGAGACGGCACCGACACGGGAGCGATCAGCTTACGCTCTGGCGGCTGAGTTCCGGTGCGGATCGCTTCGGTCAGCATCTCCAAAGCCAGGTCAGCATTGGGAGGAATATAGATTGTAGCCGCCAGCAAGCCGTTGCGCACCCACGCCTGCCCCGTCTTGGGTAAGCCGTCACAGCCGGTGAACGGAATCTTGAGCCATCGCTCGCGATCACTTCCACCAACTTCCGAGAACGCTTTTCTCGCGCCCGCCGCCATGCTGTCGTCTTGCGCTCCCACCAGATCGATATGCGTTTCCTGCGAGGTGCGCAGTCGCAACCATGAACTGACTGCCTTATAGGCGCTCTCCTCGGTCCAGTTGGCGCGCATCGTCTTCACCTGAATATTCGCGGGTTTCGTTCGGCTCATTCCTGCGCTTCGCTCCTGCGCCGCCGAACTGTTGGCCGGCCCCTCAATGTACAGAATGGATCCGCCTTTCGGCAGCAGTGCCGCAAACTGCTTTCCCTGAATCTGTCCCACTTCGTTGTGGTCGGAACTGATGGAGAACACCGGCGACTGGCAATTCTGCCGGAGCTTGTGCACATAGTCCGCATCATGGTTGAGGATGACCCAGCCAATGTCCGCGCTGGTGGCCGCGCGCGCCACCTGCGGGAATCCCGTTCCACCCGCGGGTTCGAACACAATTGCATCCGGACGCGCTCCCGAGCCTTGAATGTACTGCAGCAGTTGCTGGCTCTGCGTCACCGCATCATTGTTGGCATGGATAATCTTGAGATCCACGCCCAGCCGCCGCGCAGCTTTCTCCGCGGCAGACGCCTGTTCCTGCTGGTAGTCGTTATCGTCGTTCGTAAGGGAGATCAGGAAGCTGAGTTTTTTCATGACGGAGCCACTGCTCGATCATAATGAACTTTCCGGATATCCGATGGTAACCAGAGTAACTACACAATTCCCAATCCGAAATCAATCCGCGCGCACCGGCGCATAAGAAATAGATTTTTCCGCGCTTATTTTCCGAGACGATGTTGCTCGAAGAATTGCCGCCGGCAAACCGCGTCACGAAATGCTTCCACTCCCCCCGGACGCGTCGTAGAAAAAGCTCCCGCCAGATTACCGGCCGCCAGGCAAGCCGGTAAATCGCCGCCTCGCAGATATTCATGCAGAAATCCCGCATCGAAACTATCGCCCGCACCCACCGGATCCACGCTCTCCACCGTAATCGCGGAACCCACAAAGCGCTCGCTTCCGCGTTGCGCCAGCGCTCCTCTGCGGCCCAGTTTCACCACCAGCAACGGCACCATTGCCGAAAGTTTTTGTATCGCAGCTTCAACATCGGCAACCCCCGCCGCCTTCTGAACTTCGCGCTCGTTCGGCAGAAAGATGTCGACATAGCGCAGCGCCTCATGCAGACCACCCTCCCAACCGTCATCCGGATCGTCATTCGTATCGAGTGAAGTGGTAAGTCCAGCTTCCTTCATTCGCCGGAAGAGTTCCGGGATCCGCTCTCGCAATTTTCGCTGCAAATAAAAAGATGAGAGATGGAAGTGGCGCGAATTCTTCAGATAATCAAGATCAAGTTCATCCCACGCCAGTTCCGCGATGGTTCCCGAATACGTCACCATGTTTCGCCAGTGTTCGCGCTGCAAGATCACGGTGATTCCCGTTCCTACCGTTCTCTCCACGCGACGCACCCGCGAAACATCCACGCCACTCTGCAGCAACGGCTGCAGCGCAATCTCCCCGAAATCATCATCCCCAATGCAGGATTGAAATCCCACGCGGCTACCCAGCGCGGCCAGATTGTGGGCCAGAATTGCGGAGGACCCTCCCAGCGTCAGCTTCATGCGATCGGCCAGCAGTTCGCGCTCCCGGGGCAGCTCTTCGGGAACGCCGTATAGGATCAAATCCAGATTCACTTCTCCAGCAATCGTAACGTCAAAGGTGGGCATTGTTCGCCTTCGTTTGTATAACGATTGTTTTCCTTTTGTCCACCACTGGGCCACCGCCATGGGAAATCAAACTCGGGCACTTCCTGACCGACAGTGAGCAAGAACGGGAAGGGCACGGCTTCAGCCGTGCCGCTATCACCTCCAACACGCTTCGGCTTTAGCCGCTGAGGTCGCGTGCTCCCTTCCATAACCACTCATCGGACCGACAGCGTACTTATCGACAATCCTTCTCACTCTGCGACGATGCCGTAACTCTATGTCGCGTCTATAGTTGTGAACCAACAAGGGTGATAACCAACTGGATGCCGGTGCCCAAAGGCGCAATTGCGCAATGCCATCACTTCTGCGGTAATCCAAAGATAAGGATGTTCTCCCAATATTCTATGGACACAACTTTGTTACGCAGCACGGAATTCATTGCCGACCAACCCGGGCCGCATCTCGAGCAAGTGTATGTGCGCTCGCAAGCCGTCGTCTCGCGCCGCGTTGCCGGAGAGACTTTGATCGTCCCCGTGCGCGGCAAAGTTGGAGATCTGGCATCCATCTACAGCTTCAATCAAACTGGATCGCTCATCTGGCAATCGATGGAATCTCCCAAGACTCTCCCCGACTTAATCAACGCCGTCCAACAAGAATATGCCGTCGGCTACGAACAGGCCGAGCAGGATGTGAAGCAGTTCCTGCAAGACACGCTGTCGGCGGGCCTGGTCGAGGTACGTGAGCAAGTCTCGATGACTGCCATGAATGCAAACGGGCAAGGCGAACTGCAGTCGGCGGGTTCGCACTAATGTCCCGCCCGCTGATCACGACCGATTCCGGAGGACCATGGAACAACTGAGTTACGGCGCCTTCAGCGCGGATCTGCACCAGCGCCAATCCGGCCAGCGTGCGCCCATGCAGGTATCCATCGAAGTCACGCGGCGCTGCCCGCTCGAGTGCCAGCACTGCTATAACAATCTCCCCATGGGCGATCAGGATGCCCGCAGCCGCGAGATGACCACCGAAGAGCACTTCCGCATGCTCGATGAGTTGGTCGACATGGGCTGCTTCTGGCTCCTCTACACCGGCGGCGAAATCTTCGCCCGAAAAGATTTTCTCGAGATCTACACCTACGCCAAGCAGAAGGGTTTTCTCATCACCCTCTTCACCAATGGCACGCTGATCAACGAAAAGATCGCCGACTATCTGGTCGAGTGGCCGCCCTTCGCCATCGAAATCACCCTCTACGGTCGCACCCGCGAAACCTATGAAGCTCTGACCATGATTCCCGGCTCCTACGACCGTTGCCTTCGCGGCATCAAACTACTCCGTGAGCGCGGCCTGCCCCTCAAGTTGAAAACGGTCGCGACCAGCATCAATAAGCATGAAGTCGTAGCCATGCGCCAGTTTGCGGAAGAAGAATTAGGCGTTGAATTCAAGGCCGATGGGCAGATCAATCCAAGGATCGACTGTTCGCGCAGTCCGCTAGCTGTGCGGCTTACGCCGGAAGAAGTGGTCGCCCTTGATATGCATACCCCGAAGGCCGTGAGCGAATATCGAAAGCTCGCCAAGCAGGGCCTCGAAGCGCCCGCAAGGCTTTCTACGATCGACACAGTGTACTTCTGCGGTGGAGGACGCAAGTCATTTGCGATCAACGCCGACGCGGAAATGACGATTTGTGTGACCTCCCAACAAGACCGCTTCGATGTTCGCCAGTCCAGTCTTGCAGAGGTGTGGGAGGGATCTCTTCAGGAAGTGCGGGCCCGTAAGCGCACGCAAATTACGAAGTGCATTGAATGCCGTCTTCAGCCACTTTGCGGGATGTGTCCTGCGAACGGCGAGATGGAAAATGGGGATAAGGAAAGTCCGGTGGAGTTTCTCTGTCAGGTTGCACATTTGCGCGCTGCCGTTCTGGAGAGCGAGATCCCGGCGCATGGAAATTGCGAATTTTGTGTTGGAGGAAGCCGGCATCAGGAACTAATCGAATCAGCACGCAGGATTCGTGAAAAAAAGATCGATGTTGAAAGCTGGGTGTCGCCGCAACTTTTGCCTGTACTCAACAATTCAGTCACGACGGTTGCGGGTTGCCACGGTTGTGATCATTAGGTCAAGAAGTCTGGAGACGCGATGGATCACGAGTTCAATCAGACAAAAGCGAATAAGCCGTACGAGCCGCCGCAGCTTAAAACCATCAGCCTCCGGCCCGAAGAGGCTGTGCTCGGTCATTGCAAGGTGCTGGGACAAGGCGGCGGGAACATCTCCTCGATCTGCGGTTTTGTTTGCGCCAACGCCGGGTCATAGTGGCACAAATGAATCAAAGCGAAACTGCGACAATTTCAACACAGCCCCGTTCGAATTCGTTATATGTGGGTCCGACAGGACTAACCAGCGAATTTGCCATCGGTGGAGTTGCCGTTCGTCTCTGCGGAAAGTCCCCATCCGACATCACGCTGAATCCCTTATTGCAGCCGTTTCGAGTAGACGCTTGCGCCCCCAACATCAATATCCGTGTTGAATGGAGAGATAGAATTCCGCCCCCTTCCGGCGAGAAGACATTCGATTCCGGCACGACCTGGAAGCTTCATCGAACCGCGCAACAATTGGAGTTCGACCTCCAGTCCGAAATGCTGGGATTGTATCCCTACGCACGACTGGCGATCGATGACGGATTCAGCCAAGGTACGCTTCAGATGAGCGAGGAGTGCTTCGCATATCTCTCGTACGCTGCGGAGCCGCTCGGCTATCCCCTCGACGAACTCCTGATCATGCACCGCCTCACCCAGGAGCGTGCCATCGAGCTCCACGGCGTCGGCATCGTCGGCCCGGACGGTGCCAGCAACTTGTTCGTCGGTCACTCCGGCGCCGGCAAGAGCACTACGGCCCGCCTCTGGACCTCGCTCCACAAAGTTGACATCCTCAGCGACGATCGCATCATTGTTAGAGAACATCCGGTCCGCCAGCATCCGATCCGGGAACACCCGGGTCACCAAAGTAACCCGACCGATGCGGCTACCCAGATTTACATGTACGGCACTCCCTGGCACGGAGAAGCCCATTTCGCTCTCCCGCAGCGCGCCCCGTTGCAGCGCATCTTCGTCCTCGAGCATGGCCACGGCAACGTCCTCACGCGCCTCTCGCGCAGCCAGATGGTCGCCGAACTCTTCGCCCGCGCCTTCGTCCCCTTCCATCGCCATGAATACGTGGACCACGCATTAGCCTTCCTGGAGCGTGTCGCCGATTCCGTTCCTTGCTATCACTATTCTTTCGAGCCCGATGAGCGCGCCGTAGAAAAAGTTCTTCACTTCCGTGATTAGCTTCGATGATGAGCAATAAATGACTAGCAACAAATGACGAACCACGAGTCTGATTCAGAAAGCTTCGAGGCCCTCAGCCGCGAGCTGCTGAAGAACGGATTCAGCGTCCGTTTCGAGGCGCGCGGTGCGAGCATGTCCCCGTGCATTCGCGACCGCCAGATTGTCCATGTTACCCCCGTAATCGTGAGCAAATTACGAAAGGGCGATATTGTACTTACGAAAGGTCATAGTGGCTTCCGCCTTCACCGCCTCGTGCGTATCGATCATGATAACGATTTATTTATTACTCGCGGCGATTGCGGACAGCAAGATGACCCTCCAGCGCGCGGCCACCAAATTTTGGGCATGGTCGTTGCGAAAGAAGTCAGGTTGGGAAAAACCATCGTGCGGACAAAACTAAAAGGAATCGGCGGCAAATTGCTGCGAGTAGCGGCCCGCGGCCAACATCTGGCCGGCGCGCTTCTGCGCAGATCGGGACGGCAGCGCTCATCGCAAGGCGTAGATAACAGAACCGGGATTCTGCTTGGAGTGCTATCTCTGATTCTCGTTCTTCTCGCCGCGCCCTCTTCCCGCGCTCAGGTCTTGGTCGATACTAGCCCCAGTACAAATGCCACGGCAGATCTGACAGGGCCAGGCACGCTGACACTCACTTTCAACCACACCACCTCGGCCACGGCGAATCGGGGACTGCTCGTGGGCGTTTCGATGAATATCAAAAACAGCCCCACCACTACCGTCACCGGTGTCACCTACAACGGCATAGCGCTCACGCTGGTAGGTGCGCAGAACGATGCCGCAAACACTCGCCGCGCAGAACAGTGGTTTCTGCTCAATCCTGCCTCCGGAACCAATCTGCCGATTATTGTCTCCATCAACATTCCGGCGACTGCGACCGTCGGCGTAGCGGCCGGTGCGACCGTCTTCACCGACGTCGATCAGACCGTGCCCCTCGGTACATTTACTTCCTCTGAGGGTGAATCGGCAGGCTGCGTGGCCAGCACAGCCTCCGGCAACTCGCAGTGCTCCTCCACCGTGGATATACCGAGCGTAGTTAACGGCATGATCCTCGACACGCTGGCGGTGGGCATGGGCACAATCACGGTGAATGGTCCCCAAGTATCGCAGTGGAACGTAACCTCCGGCGGCACCACCCCAAACGCGGCTCAGGATATAGTCGGCACAGGCAGCAGCAGAACCGGTGCGCCCAGCGTGCCCCTTTCGGAAAGTTTTAATGAAGCCCTCGCTCTCACCTCCGCCGTGCCCAACGGTGTTGCATTCAACCTAACCTCCGTTGTGCCCAACACTGCCACGCTAACTCTGACCGCCGTTGCGAATGGCGGCGGCGGCAATACCGTTTACACCGGAACGATCACGGGTGGCGCCGGCAACGCTTTGGTCGGGGACACCGTCGTGATCGCGGGTTTCACTCACGCGGCCGACAATGGAACCTTTACCTGTACTGCGTCCACCGCGACCACAATAACTCTCAACAACGCGGGTGGAATTGCGCAGACGCATGCTGGAACCGCAGCCGTGACCACTGCGGTTTATACGGGCACCATCACCGGTGGCGCCGGCAACGCCTTCCTCGGGGACACCGTCGTTGTCACCGGATTCACTAATGCCGGCAACAACGGGACATTCTTGGTCAACGCATCCACCGCCACCACACTGACGCTCAGCAACAAAGCTGGGGTTACAGAAACCGATCCCGCGACCGCCATTCTGGCCACCGGCTCCACCAACACCGTCTACGTGGGAACGATTACCGGCGGAACTGGCAATGGCTTCGCTGGTGACAGCTTTGTGATCGCGGGGTTCACTAATGCCGGTAACAACGGAACATTTACCTGTACCGCATCCACCGCGACTACCCTCACCTGCAGCAACACCGCCGGAGTTACGGAAACGCATGCTGGAACGGCGACCACGAACGGCACCTTCAACTGGGCGCTTGGAGCGATATCTCTCAATCCCAGCGCAGCCGACATCGGCGTTACGACGACCGTCGGTAGCGCGGTTTTTCTCGGCCAGAGCACTACCTATAACATCACCGTCTTCAACAATGGAACCTCCGCAGCGAATGCTGTCGTCCTGACCGATACCCTTGCTGCAGGGATGACATTGAACTCGGTCACTCCGAGCGCTGGCACAACCTGCACCGGAACCGGCCCCATCACTTGCACTCTTCCAACTCCTTTTGCGAAAGGCGCCACAGCTACCGTTGCCGTGGTTGAAACTGCGACCGCCTCTGGCGCATTTACTAATACCGCCGTCGTCTCCGACTCCGGAACGCCGCCCGATACGAACACCGGCAACAATACGTACGTTGCGGTCGCAACTGTGCAATCAGTCGCCTGCGCCGGAGTTTCCCAGGCAGTTCCCGGAACCAATCTCTCTAGTGTCCTGAACACTTACTATCCCGGAAGCGCCAGCGTGGCCGCGGGCGCAACTTCCATCACTGTGGGCGCCGCTACCGGCGGTCCCGGGGGCACACCCACGCCGATCGCGGTCGGAAATCTCCTGCTCGTAATTCAGATGCAGGATGCCAGCATCAATGACTCGAACACCGTCGCCTACGGAAACGGCTACACAGGTCAGGGTTTCACCGCGTTGAATAGCGCTGGCGATTATGAGTTTGTTACCGCGAAAAGCGCAGTCCCGGCAACCGGCGGCACCCTCACCATTACCGGTGCAGGTACCGGCGGAGGGCTTGTCTTCCCTTATCACTCCGCCGCCGCCTCCGCCACGGCTGGCCAGAGCACTTATCAAGTAATTGTCGTGCCGCAGTACACAACCGCTTCGTTCAATGCAACCACGCCACCAACGGCCCTCGCATGGAACGGTTCCACTGGCGGAGTTCTCGCCCTTGATACTTCCGGAACACTCACTCTCAACGGCGCAACCATCGCGGTCGATGGCCTTGGCTTCCGCGGCGGCGCAGGAATGCAATTAACCGGCGGAGGTGGCGCCAACACAGATTATCGCCAGCCTTCACCCGCCACGTATACCGGAGCGGCAGGGGGAGAGGCTGGCTGGGATGCCGCGAAAGGCGAAGGAATCGCAGGCACGCCGGAGTGGGTGGAAACCGGTGGCACGTTCCTGCACACCAACACTGGCTATCCCAGCGGTACTGCAGGAACTGACGGCAGCATGGCGCGCGGCGCACCGGGCAATGCAGGCGCCGGTGGCACAGACGCCGATCCGCAAACTGCGTCTCCCGGCGGCAACGACCAGAATGATGGCGGTGGCGGCGGCGGCAACGGTGGTGCCGGAGGATTTGGTGGAGACTCGTGGAATAGCAACCTGAGTCTTGGCGGCGAAGGCGGCACCGCCTTTCCCGCGACCATCAACCGCATCGCGATGGGCGGCGGCGGCGGCGCAGGAACGCGCAATAATTCTGACGGAGACAATCAGGCCAGCGGTGGCGCGACCGGTGGTGGCATCATCATCATTCGCACCTTCGCGCTCAGCGGAACCGGCACGCTCACCGCGAACGGTGTTTCAGCTTATAACGGTACCGCCAATGACGCGGGCGGTGGTGGAGGAGCCGGTGGCAGTATCGTTGTTCTCTCCGCCAATGGCGGCGAAGGCGGCCTCACGCTGCAAGCCAATGGTGGCAACGGTGGCGATGCCTGGGCCTCCGAACCCTTCACGATCGGAAATCGTCACGGCCCCGGCGGCGGCGGCGGCGGTGGCGTGATTCTTGTTTCTGGTGCACCAGCCAGCGCCAGCGTGACCGGCGGCACAAACGGCCTCACCGAGAATCCGGGAGTGGCCTATGGATCGACGCCCGGTGCCGCAGGCGTCAGCATCACCAACGAGTCAATCATGCAGACCTCCGGTACCCAATCCGGCGCCCAATGTACTCCCGACATGACTCTCGGCAAGAGCCACGTCGGTAACTTTACTCGCGGATTAACCGCCACCTACACCATTCCAGTTGAGAATGTAAGCCCCTACGGTTCGACCACTGGCACCGTCACCATGAACGACACGCTGCCTCTGGGTCTGACGCCGACCAGCGCTGCTGGCACGGGATGGGCTTGCTCCATCGCTTCCCAAACCGTGAGTTGCACCAACTCGACAGTCTTGGCAGGAAACAACAGTTTCTATCCCTCGATCATCATTACCGCCAACGTTGCGCAGACCGCCCCTTCCACTGAAACCAACACCGCGCTCGTTAGTGGCGGCGGCGAGGTGAATCTCGCGAATGACAGCGCTACTGATGTGGCCACCGTCGTATCCAGCGCAGACCTGAGCGTGACCAACGCCGTTTCGCCAGATCCCGTCGCCGCAGGCAGCAACCTCACTTATACGCAGGTTGTAACGAATAGCGGTCCCAGCGCCGCCGACAACGCTACCTTGGTGCAGGCCATCCCAGCCAACACCACCCTGGTTTCTCTCTCCGCCCCTGCAGGATGGAGTTGTACCACTCCGGGCGTCGGAAATACCGGCAACGTCGTGTGCACCGACTTGAACATGCCCGGGAACACCGTCGCCACGTTTACATTGATCACAAAAGTGAACGCAGCAACCGCCAACGGCACGGTAATTACAGATACTGCCACGGTAAGTTCGTCCGTAACTGATCCGAACTCGGCCAACAACACCGCCTCCGCATCCACTGTTGTTGGCACCACTGCGGGCGCCGAGTTGACAGTAACGAACGCTGCGTCTCCGTATCCCGTCCAGGCGGGCAACCCCATCACTTATACCCAGGTCGTAACCAATACGGGCTCCGCCGCGGCGACCGGTGCGACCTTCAGTGAGACTACTCCGGCCAACACCATATTTGTTTCAATCACGCCCCCGGCAGGCTGGACCTGCACGGCATTTCCTCCAGTCTGCACCAACGCCAGCGTTGCCGCAGGTTCCTCGGGCACGTTTACCGTCATCTACAAGGTGAACGCTGCCACGACAGCCGGCACCATCATCATCGATACGGCAACTGTAAATGCCGGTAACCAGGCCTTCGGCTCTAATTCCGCAACGGCCACCGACGTAGTGGCCACCGCCGTCCAAGCTGATCTTGCTCTGAGTACGGTCGCCTCGCCACCCACGGTCCTTGCCGGCAATGACATCACTTATACGCAGACAGTAACGAACAATGGTCCAGCGGCGGCCACTAACGTCGTTTTCACCGAGGCGATTCCTACCAACACCACCTTTGTCTCCGTATCAGCTCCGGTGGGTTGGTCTTGCACTACCACCACCTCTGTCGTTTGCAACGACTCCAGCATGGCTTCAGCTACATCGGCTTCGATCATCGTAGTCGTGAACGTGGCACCCACCGTCGCCGCTACCACTATCACGGCAAGCTCCTCGGTCTCCTCGTCCACCAGCGATCCCTATTCCGGCAACAACAGCACCACCGTGAATACTCCGGTCACCGTAGCTTGCGACCTGGCTGTCACCAATAGTGGTACACCCAGCCCAGTCCAGGCCGGCGGAACTATCACTTACACCCAAGTTGTAACTAACGCCGGGCCCAGTAATTGCAGCACCGTGAGTTTTAACGAAGCGATTCCAACTAACACAACCTTTAACACATTCAACGGCGCGCCGGCGGGATGGACTTGTTCCTCCTTTGTTACTGGTTGCACCAATCCTAGCGTGGCTCCCGGTTCGATCAGCACCTTTGTCTTTTCTGTGACTGTGAATGCCGGAACCGCCGCCGGAACCATCATCACCGACACCGACACCGCGACTACCACCACCTACGACACCAATCTGAACAATAACTCGGCCACGCTGAATATCCCTGTCGCTGGAGCCGGACAGGCTGACCTTAGCGTTACGAATTCTGCCAGCCCAAATCCGGTGTCTGCCGGTAGTAACATCACTTACGCGCAGACTGTAACCAATGGCGGTCCCGCCGCTGCCAGCACTATTACCTTCACCGAGACCACGCCAGCGAACACAACCGCCCAGTCGCTTACCGGCCCGGCCGGCTGGACTTGCAACCTGGGAACTCTTACCTGTACCATCGCCTCTCTCGCGGCCAACACCACCGCGAACTTCACCTTCGTCGTGACTGTAAACACCGGTGTCGCGTCCGGTTCCACGATCACTCAAACCGATTCCGTTAATTGTTCCGCCAGCGATCCAAGTTGCGCGAATAACACCGCATCCGCCAGCGTGCTGGTCGCTGCTTCCGCTGACCTATCCGTCACGAATACGGGCAGTCCGGTTCCGGTGCAGGCAGGCAACAACATCACTTATACGCAGGTTGTAACCAACGCTGGGCCGAGCACGGCCACGGGTGTAAGCTTCACCGAAACCACGCCAGCGAACACTACATTCGTCTCGCTGACCCCAATCCCCGGCGGATGGTCTTGCGTGCTTCCCACAGCGGGTAGTGCCGGAAGCATTACCTGTACTGATCCGAGCTTCGCCACTGGAACCGCCAGCTTCCCGGTTATCGTGAAAGTCAATGCAGCAACTCCGGCCGGCACCGCGATCAACGACACTGCAACCGTCAGTTCCACAACCACAGATCCCAACTCCGCCAACAACACTGCAAGTGCTGCGGACGTGGTCGCGCTCGCAACCCAGGCCGATCTGATTACCACAAACACCGCGGTGCCTACCTCCGTTGCTGCGGGCAGCAATGTCACTTATACGCAGAGCGTAACCAACAACGGTCCGGCTGCCGCGACGGCTCCCAGCTTCACGCAAACCACGCCGCCAAATACGAACTTCCAGTCGATCACGGCTCCCGCGGGTTGGACATGCACGACTCCCGCAGTGGGGGCGGCTGGCACAATCACCTGCACCGCCGCCACTCTTGCTCTCAATGCCACGGCCAACTTCACCCTGGTACTGCAAGTGAACGCCGCCACGGCTTCCGGCACAAATATTGCCGAAACCCCCACGGCCACTGCCACCAACATCGTTCCGAACCTCACCACCAACAGCGCGACTGCTACCGTCGTTGTAGCCAATGCCAACAGCGCCAACGTGACCATTGCAAAGACCGCGACGCCGAGTCCCACCGTGGCCAGCGGCGACCTCCTTACTTACACCCTCACAGTGAACAATACCGGCCCCGCCACTGCGACAACTGTGACCGTAACCGATCCCTTGCCGGCCAACGTTGACTATCTGCAATCCAGTTCCACACTCGGCACATGTTCGGAGGCCGGTGGCACCGTCACCTGTCAGTTGGGAACCATGACCAACGGCACGAGTGCAACAATTACGATCTTGACGCTCGCGGGCGCCCCCGGAATCGCCACCAATACGGCCAGCGTAAGTGCGCATGAGATGACAACGCCCAACACCGCCACCCAGGTCGAAACTATCACTTTCGCGACCAATATCAAGTTGGAGTTCTTCACTGCGCAGAGTGGCAAGGATAAGACTGGAGCCAGCCGCGTTGTGCTTCTTTGGAAGACGGGTGGGGAAGCACACAACTTCGGCTTCAATGTTTACCGCGATCAGAACGGCGAGCGTCTTCCATTGAATCCTTCGCTGATCGCTGGCTCTGCCCTTCTGATGAACGGCGCGCTGCCCAAGCATTCCGGCAGAACCTACACTTGGATCGATTCCTCCCCAAGCGCCAGCGGTTCCTACTGGCTTGAGGACGTGGATGTGAACGGCACTCGCACACTCCACGGACCAATTTCTCCGGCGGCTTCAGCGAGTGTCAGCGCCGACAGCGAAGCAACTTCCGCAATCATGACGAATCAGCTGAACCAGGCGCAACCTGCCGCCACGCTCAGCAATGCGAGCCACCCCGCTGAAAATGTCTGGCACGAAATTGTTCCGACAAACTCCCAGCGGCAGCAGCAGTTCAATCTCGCAGCTCATCCCGCAGTCAAAATATTTGTCAAACACGAAGGCTGGTACTGCATAGCTCAGCCGCAACTTGTCCATGGCTGGCGTGGACTCGAATGTGGACCCGTCACTCCTGCATCTTTACGCTGAAGCCATCGAGCAACCCATCCAGATCACCGGGGCCTCGTCTGGCCGTGGAGGCTTCGGTGCTCAGTCTGAAGTTTGTTTCTACGGTACTGGGATCAATACACAATATTCCGATGCCCGAGTTTACTGGCTTGCAACCGAAGAATCACAAGGTCAGCGGATTCAATCCTTGCCGCTCTCCACCGGCTCCAATCAGCCTCCGTCCAGCTTCCCCTTCACCGTCGAGCTCACGCCTCACACCACTTACTTCTCAGCGCTGACCACGGCACATGGCAACAATTTCTTCGGACCACTGGTCTCTTCCACTGCCGTTGATGAGGCCGTGGAGGTGCACCATCTCGACACGACTTCGACTCAACCAGCTAAGCTGGAGGTCATTCTGCAGGGTGTGATTCTAGCCTTTCCGCACGACGTTACCATCGCGCTGAATGGCACCACGCTTGGCGATGTGACCTTTACCGGTCAAGCCAAGGGGAAATTCACCGCAGATGTTCCGCCCGGCCTCTTGCAGAACGGTGCGAACACCGTTACTCTTACGGCGCAAGACGGCGAATACGATTACAGTCTGCTGCAATCGATCGGCATCGTCTATCCGCACTCCTACGTAGCCGACTCAGGGGCCCTCACCTTCACTGGCCGAGCCGGCGATGAACTGAAAATTTCTGGCTTCGTGCAATCTGCGGTGACTGTCCTCGACATCACCGATCCCTCCCAGCCTGTGCAGCTCACCGCTCAAGTTACGCCCGATGCGGCCTCAAAAACAGACTACGCACTCGAACTGCAAGTGCCATGGTCCACAAACAACTCCGCGGTGCACACGCTCATGGCGGTAGAAACGGACCGGATCGCTTCGGCCGCCGAGATTCAACCGAACCATCCCTCGCACTGGCACAGTGCGCAGCCGGGCAGCGAAATTGTGATGATTTCTCCTGCAGCCTTAGCCGGCTCTCTCAGCCCCTTGCTGCATGCACACCAGGCGGAAGGAACATCCGCAGCGGTTGTGTTGATCGACGATCTCTATGACGAATTCAACTTCGGCGAGCGCAGTCCCGCCGCCATCCGCGCATTCTTGCAGACCGCGGTCAACGCCTGGCACACCGCGCCCCGCTATCTCCTGCTAAACGGCCGAGCTTCGCTCGATCCCCGCAATTACCTCGGCTTTGGCTACCTGGATTTCATTCCCACGAAAATCATTCCGACCCCCGGCTTGATGACCGCCTCCGATGACTGGTTCTCCGACTTCAACGACACCGGTTTGCCCACTATCGCGACCGGACGCCTGCCCGTGAGCACGCTGGCCGAATCCCAGCTCGTCGCCCGCAGGATCGCCACCTATGAGGGCCAATCCACTAACGGTCCGTGGACTTCGCAAGCTCTCATGGTCGCCGACGTAAACGACACCTTGAACTTTACGAAATACAGTCAGATCGTCCAGGCCCAGCTGCCCTCCACCATACAGGTGACTGATGTCTTCGCCACCTCAATGAGTATCCCGGACGCCCGGCAGGCAATTCTCACCGCCATCAACTCAGGACAAGTGCTGGTGAATTATTCCGGCCACGGTTCCGAAGACGAATGGTCCGGCGATGATCTTTTCGATAGTGGCACCGCGACCGCCCTCACCAACGGCAATTCATTGCCGGTCTTCCTCATCATGGACTGCCTCAATGGCTTCTTCCAGGATGTTTACGAAGAGCCGCTGGCCGTTGCCCTGATGCTCGCACCGAACGGCGGTGCCGCGGCCGTGCTGGCCTCGAGTGGCCTCAACCAGGCTCCGCCGCAAACGATTCTCGATAAACTTATCGTGCAAGCCGTGATGAACTCGCCACAGCCGACGTTGGGAGATGCCATTCTCAAGGCGAAGTCTGGCATCACCGATCTCTCTGTGCGCAAAACCTATAACCTCTTGGGCGATCCCGCGATGCAGATCAAACTCCCGGCCGCGACTCCCGCTCACTAAATGTCATTCTGAGCGCGCGCTTTTTGCGATCCAATAACCGCGCCATATCAAACCGCGACCTTCCGCAGCGGCTCCGCGATGGCCTTCATCACTTTCTCGAATCCCGCGAAATCCAGGGACTGTGCTCCATCTGAGAGCGCCCGCTCTGGACACGGATGCACTTCAATGATCAACCCGTCCGCTCCCACTGCCACTGCCGCGCGCGACACTGCTGCAATCAGACTCTGCTTGCCGGTTCCGTGCGAAGGATCGGCGATCACCGGCAAATGAGAAAGATCCCGCGCCAGCGCCACCGCCGCAAGATCGAACGTGTTGCGCATCTCCGTTTCGAAGGTTTTGATCCCGCGCTCGCAAAGCACCACCCGGCTGTTCCCGCCGGAAAGCAAATACTCTGCCGCCAGCAACCATTCCTTCACCGTCGCCGATGGCCCCCGCTTCAACAGCACCGGCTTGTCGACAGTCGCCAGTCGCCGCAACAGCGCGAAGTTTTGCATATTGCGCGCTCCGACCTGCAGCATATCGACGTGCTCGCAAATTACGTCCACATCTTCCGTGCTCATCACTTCCGTGACCACCGGCAGGCCAGTCTGCTCGCGGGCTTCTCGCAGAATCTTCAGCGCCTCCAGCCCCAGCCCCTGAAAATCATAGGGAGAAGTTCGCGGTTTGTACGCCCCGCCCCGCAACATCGTCGCTCCCGCGCGCTTTACCGCATGCGCAGTATCCAGCAACTGTTCGCGCGATTCCACCGAGCAAGGTCCAGCAATGATCACAACTCCGGGTCCACCAATGCCGACTCCTCCCACATTCACCACCGACCGCTCCGGTTTCACTTGCCGGCTCACTAGCTTGAACGGCTGCGCAATGGCGACCACATTTTCCACCCCCGGCGCCACCTGCAGGGCCTCAATCTCATGCCGTCGTCCATTACCCACTGCTGCCACGATCGTCCGCTCCACTCCACGCGTAACATGAGGCTGGTATCCCGCCTCGCGAATGCGCTCGATGATGTGCGTAATCTGTTGTTCGGTTGCCTTCTCTGACATGTTTACGATCATTGCCACGCCTCCTGGATTTTCCGCGCAAAAAGCAAAAGCCGCGATCCGGGATCGCGGCTTCTGGCTGAACCTGCTGGAATCTAGTCAATCATGGCTGATTCGATCTCCTCGCAAGTGCCGCAGCCGCTACTCCCGCAAACCAGTAGCGAAACTGCACGCTAAACGAGGTAAATCGCGCCATAAATATCCTCTTTTGTTTTTATTCTTCTAAACTGCGTTGCCGTTCCACAACTCGCCCTTAACTATTGAATCGAACTGGCTGCGTTCGAAAAAACGTTATTCGCATTCGATCCAATCAGGCGTATCGTTCCCACTACCAGAACCAGGATCACCGCCAGCATCACTGCATATTCGGCGATGTCTTGCCCGGAATCTTCCGATAGTATTCTGCGTATGAACTCGGACATGCCCCACCTCCAAATCCGGCAAGTATATTCGTTGAGCGTAGAGTAGAAATCGGTGCAGACATAATGCCGCAGCGCCGGGCGCTTGTCAAATCCAACGAAACGCTTCTTAAACTTCTGGCTAAAGAGGATCGTGCAGCGCTGAAATCGGTGTGGTAGGCCGCGTCTCAGGTCGAGACTGTCCCACCATTTGCCGTGCAGAATGCTGGGCATACTGCAGCACTCGATCAGGAAATACACCGAGGAAGATAGTCGCGGCGATGCAAGATATCAAGGCCAAACCCAGCGCGACCGGAATCCGGCTCACCGGAACTTCCTTTCTCGATTCCCGCATGTACATCACCACAATCACGCGCAAATAGTAATACGCGCCAACACCGCTATTGAGCACACCGATAATCGTCAGCCAGATCAAATTTGCCTTCACCGCCGCACTGAACACGTAGAACTTCGCAAAAAAACCGCCCGTCATCGGAATGCCGATCAAGGACAGCAGAAAAATGGTCAGCGTCGCCGCCAGCAGCGGGGAACTGCGTCCCAGCCCCTCATAATCTTCCAGCGTCACATAGCGTTCGCCTGCGTTGGCGAAATGGCTTACCACCGCAAATGCCCCCAGGTTCATAGCGGCGTAAGAGGCGAGATAAAACATGGCCGCCGAACTCCCTAGAACAGGCGCGGCTGCGAACGCAACCAGCACATAGCCAGCGTGCGCAATCGAAGAATAAGCCAGCAGCCGCTTTACATTGTTTTGCACCAGCGCTCCCACATTGCCTACAGTCATGGAAAGCGCCGCCGCAACCCAAATCAACCAGATTGTTCCCGGCACGTTGATCACGAAAACGATCCGCAGCAAAACCGCAAATGCCGCCGCCTTCGGCGCCGTCGACATCAACCCCACAATCGGCGCAGGTGCTCCTTCATACACGTCCGGCGTCCAGACGTGGAACGGCGCTGCTGCCACCTTGAACCCCAGGCCCACAAACATGAAAGCCACTGCTACGAACGCGAGCAGTGGAATCCGACCCATCTGCAACACGCTGCTGATCTGATCGATATTCGTCGAGCCCGTGGCGCCAAACATCATCGCCACTCCATACAGAAAAAACGCTGTGGCGAATGACCCCAACAGAAAATATTTCAGCGAAGCTTCCGCGCTGGTCGCTGCGTGCCGCCGGAATCCCGTCAATACATAAGAAGAAATGGACGAAATCTCCAGCGCAATGAAAATCAGAACCAGTTCCACCGCCGACGACATCAGTGCCATCCCGACCGCGCCAAGAAGAGCCAACGCGTAGTATTCCCCCGCGCGGATCCGCTGCACCGCCATGTATTCGTAAGAACTAAGAATGACGACGCCGGTAATCGCGATGATCAGAAAATGAAAGAAGACGCTGAATCCGTCCACTTGCACCATGTTCCAGAACGCCAGCCCCGGAGCCTGTGCCATGAACCACGTCGCCACAATCCCCACTAACGTGCCCACGAACGCGATCAGGCCAAGAATCTTCTGCCCTGTTTTTTCGTCGAGCAGTGGTTCCAGCAACATCACGATCATGCCAAAAATCGATAAAACAATCTCCGGCAGGATCCGAACATAATCCGCGCTCCGCGGCAGTGTCTGCGAATACGCCGGGACAAATCTCGCCATCAGGGTCTCGGCGATCGCCACGTGGCAGATCATTGTCCCACCACCCTGCTCGCAACTCGCGTCAAGGGTGTAAGAGCCGTTTGCACTGCCGGATCAATTGCTGCCAGCCACAAGATCGGTGCCACTCCCATCACCAGAGCAGCCGCCGCGCACGGCCACACCGCCCACTTTTCGAATCCCGAAAGATCTTCCAAGGAATTGTTCACCGCGTGCGTAACCTTTCCGTAGAAGACGCGCTGGTACATCCACAGCAAGTAAATCGAGCTCCATATGACGCCGGTGGCCGCGAGAATTCCAAAAACTGGCCTGGCCTGAAACGCGCCGCTCATCACCAGAAATTCCCCAATGAATCCGTTCAGCAACGGCAGCCCCGCCGACGCCAGCACGATCACCAGATACGACGCCGCATACACTGGCATCGGCGAAGCCAGCCCGCCGAACTCGCTGATTTCGTATGTATGGCGCCGTTCGTGCATAATCCCCGCCAGCATGAACAAGCCACCCGTCGAAATTCCATGCGCCAGCATGACGAACATTGCGCCGTTCAATCCCGCCTGCGTAAAGCTGAAGATTCCCAGCACCACAAATCCCAGATGGCTCACCGACGAATACGCAATCAACTTCTTCATGTTCGGTTGAACCATCGCCACCAGCGCACCATAAATAATTCCGATCAGAGCCAGCGTCATCACCCAGGGAGCGTTATGCCGCGATTGTTCCGGAAACAATCCAAGGTTGAAGCGCAACAATCCGTAAGTCCCCATCTTCAGCAGAACACCCGCCAGCAGCACCGACCCCGCCGTCGGCGCCTCTACGTGTGCATCCGGTAACCATGTATGAAAAGGAAACAACGGAACCTTCACCGCGAAGGCCAAAAAGAATCCAAGAAACAGCCACTGCCCGGCCGCCCGGAAGTTCGGCACGGCGCCGCTCATGATCTGCTCGCGAATCACCACAAAGTCAAAGCTGCCGGTGTGCGCGTACAGCCACAAGATCGCGGCCAGCATAAACACCGACCCGATCATGGTGTACATAAAGAATTTCACCGCGGCATACACCTTGCGCTCGTGGCCGAACACACCGATCAGCAGCGCCATCGGAATCAACGTGGCTTCCCAGAAAAAATAGAACAGGAATAGGTCCAGCGAAGTGAACACGCCGATCAGCGCCGTTTCCATGATCAGCAGCAGGATGAAGAACTCTTTCACCCGATCGTGAACCGATTTCCAGGAAATCAGCACGCACAGCGGTGTCAGAAACGTGGTCAGCACCACCAGCCATAGCGAGATACCATCCACGCCCATGTGATAGTGAATGTTCGGTGTGCTAACCCATTGCCGGTCGATCTCAAACTGAAACCCCGGTTGTGTTCGATGAAAGTGAACCGGCAGATGTAATGACAGAACAAATGTCAGCAGGGTAATGACCAGCGCAAAAACTCGAATATCCCGGTCGCGCCGCGGAAAAAGCACGAGCAGCAAAGCGCCCGCCAGCGGCGTCAACGTCACCAGCGTCAAGATGATGGAACTGAGATTATCGGTGCTCATCGCACTCCCATCCAGATCATGAAACCGATCACCACCGCGGATCCCGCCGCGATCCAGCCTGCGTACGAACGAATATTCCCGGACTGCATATGGCGCACTTCGTCCGAAACGTGCCGCGCACCGTCGCCCGCATCATTCACCGCCGCGTCGATAATCTTGCGATCCACTCCTTGCCACAGAATTCGAGTCGATCCATTGATCAGCGGCCTGACAAAAATCGCTGCATACAATTCATCGATGTAGTATTTGTGTACGACGGCCTCGTAAAGCCCGTCCAGCGAATCCGCAATCTTCTGCGGCAGTTCCGGTCGCGCGCAGTAAAGCCAGTAAGCCAGCAACCACCCCAAGAGAGCTACTACCACGGAGACGCTCATGAGCAGCAATTCCGTGCCGCGGCTTGCGGCTTCCGCGACTTCGCCGGTCCCAAACACCGGCGCCAGAAAATTCTCAAAATGATTGCCAATTCCTACCAGCCCGCCCACCAGCGAAAGCAACGCCAGGATCATCAGCGGCGCCAGCATCACCATCGGACTCTCGTGCGGTTCGCCGTGCCCATGCTCGTCGTGGCCGTGGGATCCGTGTCCGCGCTCATCCACTTTGGCTCCACGGTAATCGCCAAAGAACGTCATGTACAACAGTCGAAACATGTAAAAGGATGTGATGAAAGCGGTAATCAAACCAATCAGCCAATAAACCCAGCTGACTTGGTAAGCTTTCCACAGAATTTCGTCCTTGCTCCAAAAGCCCGCCAGTGGCGGGATTCCGGAGATCGCCAGCGTCGCAATGCCCATGGTAAGAAACGTCCACGGAATATAGGACCTGAGCCCGCCCATCTTGCGCATGTCCTGCTCGCCGCCCACCGCATGAATCACCGATCCCGCCGCAAGGAACAGCAGCCCTTTGAAGAACGCGTGTGTCATCAGGTGAAAGATTCCGGCCGAGAATGCTCCCACCCCGCACGCCATGAACATGTATCCCAGTTGCGAGATCGTCGAGTACGCGAGAACTTTCTTGATGTCGGTTTGCGCGATGCCGATAGTCGCTGCGAAGAATGCAGTGAGCGTTCCAATGATCGCCACCACCGTGAGCGCGATCGGTGCCCGCTCAAAAATTACATGAGACCGGGAAACCATATACACGCCCGCCGTCACCATGGTTGCAGCATGAATCAAAGCCGAAACCGGAGTCGGACCTTCCATCGCATCCGGCAGCCAGACGTATAGCGGAATCTGCGCCGACTTTCCGGCAGCCCCAACCATCAGCAGAATCCCAATCGTCGTTAGTAGTCCCGCTCCAGCCGTCTCTGCCCCAAGCGGAGTAATGCTTTGAAACACCTGATCGAAATTCAGCGAGCCAAAATGCTTGATCAGCAAAAACAGTGCGATCAAAAATCCGAAGTCGCCAATTCGATTAACGATGAACGCCTTCTTGCCCGCCGACGCCGCCGAATCCTTCGTGAACCAGAACCCGATCAGCAGGTAGGAGGCCAGGCCCACTCCCTCCCACCCGATAAACATCATCAGGTAGTTGCTGGCCAACACCAGCGTCAGCATGAAAAACATGAACAAATTCAGATAGCTGAAAAAGCGGTAGTAACTGGGATCCTCCCAGATGTAACCCACGGAATAAATATGGATGAGAAATCCCACGCCGGTAACAACCAGCAGCATGACCAGTGACAGCTGATCGAGATAGAAAGCGAAGTCGACGCTGAAATTTCCGGAACGAATCCAGTGCACCAGATATTCGTGGTAGGGAAGCGCGAGCGACGAAAAGCGCATCGCCACCCACAAACCCATCGCAAAGGCTGCCCCGCTGAAAAACAGCGCAACGGTCGTAACGGCCGTTCTCGACGCCTTCTTGCCAAGAAAGCCGTTGATCGCTGCGCCCGCCAGCGGGAGAATCGGGATCAGCCAGAGATTGAGCATCGGGTTCATAGCTTGAGCAGGTTCACCTGATCCACGTTCAAAGTCTCGCGCGTACGATATACCGCGATAATGATCGCCAGCCCCACTGCCGACTCCGCCGCCGCCACCACCATCACAAAGAAGACGAATACCTGACCAGACAGCGCATGCCAGTGCGCGGCGAACGCGACGAACGAAAGATTCACGCCATTCAACATCAGTTCGATCGACATGAAAATGGTGATGATGTTGCGCTTGATCAGAAATCCGATCACCCCGCACGCAAACAGAAATCCGCTCAGCACCAGGTAATAAGAGAGCGGCACCATCAGTCCACCTTCCTCGCCGTAGCTTCCGGCTTGCTGGCCAGCACCACGGCGCCCATGATCGCGATAAGAATCAACACCGAAGTGACCTCAAACGGCAAAAGAAAATCGTGAAAAAGAAGCTGCGCAATATCCGTCGGATTTCCCGGCAACGCGCCGATCGCCACCGCTTCCGTCCCCGAGTGCCGCACCATCACCCACGCCGTGAGCACGCTTCCGGTCAACACGCCGGGCACACCCAGCAGAAGGGCGACTCGGCTACCCTTGGTCTCTTCTTCTTCGCCCGCGTTCAGCAACATGATGACAAACACGAACAGCACCATCACCGCGCCCGCGTAGACAATCACCTGCACCGCAGCCACAAACTCCGCGCCCAGCAGCAGATATTCGCCCGCCAGCGCCGCCATCACGGCAATCAGCGACAGCGCGCTGTTGATCGGATGCCGCTGCGCCAGTAGGTTCACCGCCCCGCCCACGCAAACCGCCCCGAACGCCAGAAATAAAATGAGATGAAAGCTCATCAGCAGTTCTCAGTTCTTAGTTCTCGGTTCCCAGTTCTTAGTTCGTAGTTCTCCGTTCTCCGTTCTCCGTAAATCCCTTAGAAGGCTGCTTCTCAGCAGGAACCCTGGGCTCTTACTGAGAACTGAGAACTGGCAACTGAGAACGTCTTTTGTTCCTACCAGGCCACGGCAATGGCCGTTGCCACCAGATTGGCAATTGCCAGCGGCAACAAAAACTTCCAGCCAAACGACATCAGTTGGTCATAGCGGAAGCGCGGCAACGTACCCCGCACCCATATATAAAGAAAGAGAAACGCGAAAATCTTCACGCCAAACCAGAACACCGGCAGCAGCGCCTGCAGCAACGGAGGCCCAAACAGCGGCCCATTCCATCCCCCGAAAAACAGCAGCGTGGCCACGCAAGCCACCGTAATCATGTTCGAGTACTCCGCCATAAAGAACATGGCAAACTTCATGGCGCTATATTCCGTGTGGTATCCGGCCACCAGTTCGGTTTCGGCTTCCGGCAAGTCGAAAGGAATGCGGTTCGTCTCCGCATACGCCGCCATCAGATAAACAAAAAATCCAATGAACTGTCCGTGAATGATGTTCCACCGCGGAATGAATCCCCAGAAATGTCCGCCCTGGGCCTCGACAATCGTCCGCAAACTAAAACTGCCGGACTGGATCAGCACTCCTACCAGCGAAAGTCCCAGCGCAATTTCGTAGCTGACCATCTGCGCGCTCGCGCGCAACCCGCCGAGCAGTGAATATTTGTTATTTGACGACCAGCCCGCCAGCGCGACGCCGTATACCCCGAGCGAGGTCACGCCTAGAATCAGCAGCAGCCCAATGTTTACATCGGTTACTTCCAGCGGGATATTCGTGCCGCCAATCGTGATCGAATTGCCGAACGGGATCACCGCAATCGAAGTCAGCGCGAAAATCAGAGCCATCATCGGCGCCGCCAGAAACAGCGGCTTGTAAACGTGCGGAGGCGTCAAATCTTCTTTGAACAGAAACTTCAAGCCGTCGGCCGCCGGCTGCAGCAATCCAAACGGCCCTACCCGCGTGGGTCCCCAGCGATTCTGCATGTGGCCTACCACCTTGCGTTCCAGCCACACCGTGTAAGCCACCGCGGTGAGCAGCACGACCAGCACGACCACCGACTTGATCACCGACACGAGTATGAAAACGCCAACCGACAAGGCCTTTGCTTCCTCTCCCTGTGTTGCGAATCCCTTTGAATCTTTGTTACGTTACGCGAATCAGTCTGCCGCAACTTCGGCGGGCTTCACTTCGTGGCTCTCAATCACCGACTGCAATGCGCGCGAATAGCGTCCCAGAGTTCCGGAACTGAAAAGATTGTCGTTCGCCGGGTCAATCGATTCCGGCCGGTGCTCAACCCCCGCTCCAACCTTGGCCAACGACGTATGCTGACTATTTCCCGCCAGCAGATTGATGCGGGATACGTCATAGCCCGGAACCAGCCGCTGAATCTCATCCAGAATCGCCGTGGGATCGAACGGACTCATCTTTGGTTCAAGTCCGTGCGCCTCCAGCCATACCGCGTGCCGGTCAGCCTCGCCCGAATGCGCCCCTCTGGACTGTCCCATGTCGGCATATGTTCCGCCGCCGAAAGGCACCAGCTTGCGAACGTCAAAGCCCATCGCGTCCGCGACCCGCACAATCATTTCAAAATCCGATTTCGTTCCCGTCACCTCGCCGGCCTTTTTCACCAACTGCACGTCGCCACAAGTATTCGTGAACGTTCCAGATTTTTCGTAAGCGTTCGCGGCCGGCAAAACCACATCCGCCATCACCGCAGTCTCAGTCAGGAACATATCCTGCACCACCACGAAACTCTTCGAGAACGTAAATGGATCGATATTCAACCGCCCCACCGGATTCGATCCCACGACATAAAGCGCTTTCAACTTGCCCGCTTTTCCGGCGTCGATCATTCCGTGGAAGTCCAGCCCAGTCGCCTGCGGAATTTCTCCCCATTCCCGATGAAATTCGCTATTTCCGATCCTGGGGTGATATCCCGGCAACAGATCCGGATACAAACCCATATCAGCCGCCCCCCGCGAATTTGCATAATCCGCGAGACACACAAACTTGGCTCCGGAGATTCCCGATCCAAACTTAACAAGATTCGAGAGATCCTCGCCGCGAACTTCGGAGCCGAAAACAATGACAAGATTCTGTTCGCCGCGCAGCTTATCGCGCAGTGCGACCCAGGCCTCCTTATTCATCGACGAACCGGACAGAGCCTCCGCAGCAGCGTCCGTACCACTCAAGAATGCTGCGACCGTCCCTTCTGCTCCTGCCGGAATCTTTGCAAAACTCGTCGCCTGCCGCCGCAGTTTGATGGAATTCGAATTGATCACATACAATCGCGCGCGATGCAGACGCACATTGGTCCGAATCTGCCACGCCAGCAGCGGATGCTGCTCCGTCGGATCGTTCCCAATCAGCAGAATGGCCGGAGCAGAAAGGACATCCGCCATGCTCGCCGTCGCATCTGCCTTACCACGAAGCGCAGCCGCCAGGGCAGGGAAGTCCGCCGTCCGGTGGTGATCGACATTATTTGTTTTCAAAACTACCCGGGCAAACTTCGAGAGAAGATAATCCTCTTCATTCGTGGTGCGCGTCGAGCCCACAACTCCAATCGCTTGCCCGCCTTCCACGTCACGAATTCCCGCAAACGTCTTGCCGATCAGCTCAAACGCCTCTTCCCACGTCGCAGGAGTCAGCTTGCCGTTCTTGCGAATCAGCGGCTTCGTCAGCCGTTCTTCATGATTCGCGAAATCAAAACCGTATCGCCCCTTGATGCAGAGGAAATCCCCGTTCGTGCCGCTCTTGTCGCGATTGTCCCCGCGAACAATTTCCATCCCCGTATCAGCGCGTCGCACGCCCAAAGTCGTCTTGCACCCGTCTCCGCAGTGGGTGCAGATCGTGCCCACATGCTTCATCTCCCAGGGCCGCGTCTTGTAACGGTACGCGCCGGAAGTGAGCGCACCCACCGGGCAGATGTCGATGCACATCCCGCACTCTTCGCACTCCAGATGATCTTCTTTATTCGGCGCAATGATCGAACTCACGCCGCGGTTCTGCACCCCGAGAGCCCAAACATCCATTCCCTCGCCGCACACCCGCACGCACCGAAAACAAAGAATGCACCGCGGGCGATCGAAGAACACCACCGGCGACCACTGCTGCTCCTCCTTATGGTTCTTGGCCTCCATGAACTTCGATTCGGCCGCCCCATAGGAGAACGTCATGTCCTGCAATTCGCACTCGCCGCCCGCATCGCACACCGGGCAATCCAGCGGATGATTTCCCAGCAGGATTTCAACCGTCGATTTCCGCGCCTGCTTGACCTCTTCGCTTTCGGTAGTGACGATCATTCCTTCGCCCACCACCGTTGTACAAGCGGTCTGCAGCTTGGGCATCTTCTCGATCTTCACCATGCACATGCGGCAAGCGCCACACAGCGAGAGTCCGGGGTAATAGCAGAACGAAGGCACTTCAATACCCGCGCTCTTGCAGGCCTCGATGAGCAGCGTCCCCGCCGGGGCCGTCAGCTTCTTGCCGTCAACTGTAAGTGTTACGTCAGCCATAAAAAAATTCTTAGTGTGCCAGCACCGGCAGTTCTTCCACCGCGCCCTCTTTTTCATACGGACACGGCTTGCCTTCCAGATGATCTTCAAACTCTTTGCGGAACTTCTTCACGAACGCGATTGTCGGCATCGCCGCCGCATCGCCCAGAGGACAAAACGTCCGTCCCAGCATGTTCTCCGCCAGATACTGCATGTTGTCGATATCTTTTTTCAGCCCGCCCCCGCGGTGGAAGCGCGTCAGCGTCTTCTCCAGCCAGTCCGTACCCTCGCGGCACGGAATGCACCAGCCGCAGCTCTCGTGCTTATAAAACTTCATGGTCCGCAGCGCGAATTTGACAATGCACTGCGTATCGTCGACCACCACCACTCCGCCCGATCCCAGCATCGATCCCGCTTTTGCCACCGAATCAAAATCCATCGCGACATCGATTTCATCGGCCGTCAGCGCCGGACAAGACGATCCTCCCGGTACCACCGCCTTCAACCCCCGCCCGTTCGGAATCCCGCCGCCCACTTCATAAATCATCTTCTTCAGGTTGTAGCCCATCGGCAGCTCGTACACTCCGGGCTTCGCAATATTTCCGCTCAGGCAAAACAGCCGCGTCCCGCCATTTTTCGGCGTGCCCAGCTTGGCATACCACTCCCCGCCGCCCAGAATAATGTGCGGTACATTCGCCAGCGTCTCTGCGTTATTAATGACCGTCGGTCCGCCCCAAAGTCCAACCACAGCCGGAAACGGTGGCCGGATCCGCGGAATCCCGCGCTTCCCCTCGAGCGATTCCATCAGCGCCGATTCTTCGCCCACCTCATATGCCCCCGCGCCGCCGTGCCAGTAAATATCGAGATTGCGCCCGCTGCCAAAAATGTTCTTGCCAATAAAGCCCTTCGCGTACGCATCGCGAATCGCCTGCTGCATGATGTTCGATAGATATCGGTATTCGCCCCGAATGTAGATATACCCGCTCGCCGCGCCCACGGCCAGCGCCGCGATCATCACGCCCTCGATCACGGAGTGCGGGTCATGCTCAAAGATCAGCCTGTCCTTGCACGTCCCCGGCTCGCTCTCATCGCCATTGCACAGCACATACTTCGGCTTGGCCGATTGCTTCGGCACGAACGACCACTTCATCCCCGTCGAGAATCCCGCCCCGCCGCGCCCTCGAAGCCCGGAATTTTTCACTTCATTAATAATGGCGTCCGGTTCCATGCCCAGCGCCTTCTGCACGGCCTTATAGCCGTCCAGTTCAAGGTACCGGTCAATATTCGTCGCGCCCTTCCCAAACCGTCGCGAGACGACCTTTACCTCGTCGGGATGTGAAACCAAGTCAGCCATTTTTGTGATTTCGTAATTGAGTAAGTCTGTAATTGGGAAACGTTGAGGTTTTGAATTACAAAATTACCCGATTACAGAATTACAATTACTCTCTACTGCGTACCCTTTTTCCTGTACTCGTCCAGAACCTTGTCGATCTTCTCGGTCGTCAGGTTCTCGTGAAAATCGTAATTCACCTGCGCCGCCGGAGCCCAACTGCACGCCCCAATGCATTCCACTTCTTCCAGCGTAAACAATCCGTCCGGCGTAGTTCCCTTATTCCCGACGCCCAGCTTCTTCGCACAATGCCGTAGGATTTCCTCCCCGCCGCGCACCATGCAGCTGATATTCGTACAAACCTGCACGTTAAACTTCCCGCGCGGCTTGGTCGTCAGCATCGAGTAGTAGCTGATCACGTTCCGCACTTCGAGCTCCGTCAACTCCAGCCGCCCCGCCAGTTCCGCGATCACTTCATCGGAAAGAAATCCAACCTCATCCTGCGCATAAAGAAGAGTCGGCACCAGCGCCGATCGCTTCGTCGGATAATGCGGCACCATCTCCGCAAACCGCTCCTCGAATTCGTCCGAAAATTTCATCGATCAATTTCGCCTAATACAATGTCGATCGACCCAATGGCCGCCACCACATCCGCAATCAGCCCGCCCTCGCACATCTTCGGCAAAGTTTGCAGATTCGCCAAACACGCTGCCCGCATATGTACCCGGTAGGGTTTCGCCGTCCCATCACTCACGACGTAATATCCCATCTCGCCGCGCGGCGATTCCACCGCCTGGTACACCTCGCCTGCCGGCACCGCAAAGCCTTCCGTAATAATCTTGAAGTGATAGATGAGCGCTTCCATCTGCGTCTTCATCTTCTCCCGATCCGGAAGCACAACTCCCGGAGCATTCGCCTTGACCGGCCCTTCCGGCATCCCGTCCAGCGCCTGCTGCACAATCTTGTTCGATTCCCGCAACTCCGCCACGCGGCACATGTACCGCGAAAAAACATCGCCCTCCTGCGCCACCGGAACCTTGAACTCAAAGTTCTCGTAGCCCGTGTAAGGCATATCCCGCCGCAAATCGATATCCACACCACTTCCGCGCAGCGTCGGTCCACTCGCTCCCAGCGCAATCGCATCTTCCGCCGTAAGCTTCGCCACGCCCTTGGTCCGCATCATCCAGATCGGATTTCCCGTCAGCAGGTTCTCGTACTCATCCACCTTGCTGGAAAAATATCCTGCGAACTCCCGCACACGGTCAAAAAAATCCAGCGGCGGCTCCAGCGCCAGCCCCCCTATGCGAAAGTACGAAGTCATCATGCGCTGCCCGGCAATCGCCTCGAACAGCTTCAACACCACTTCGCGCTCGCGGAAGCAATACAGAAACACGGTCATCGCGCCGATATCGAGCGCATGTGTCCCCAGCCACACCAGATGCGAATTGATGCGCGTCAACTCGTTCATCAAAACCCGCATCCACTGCGCCTTTGGCGGAATCTCCAGCCCCAGCAGCTTTTCCACTGCCAGCACATAACAAAGGTTGTTGGTCATGGGGCAAAGGTAGTCGATGCGGTCGGTCAGCGGCACCACCTGCTGGTAGAACTTTGCCTCGCACGTTTTTTCGATTCCCGTGTGCAGATAGCCGATGTCCGGCATGATCCGCACCACCGTCTCGCCATCAATCTCCAGCAGCACGCGCAGCACGCCGTGCGTGGAAGGATGCTGCGGCCCCATGTTCAAGATCATCGTTCGATCCTGCCCGGGCTCCAAAACCGGCGTTGGTGTCAGGTGCGCCATAGCGAAGTTCTAGCGGTAGCCCTCCACCGGATAATCTTTCCGCAACGGATGCCCTTCCCAATCCTCTGGCATCAACAGCCGCAATAAATAAGGATGTCCCGTGAACCGGATCCCGAACAGATCAAAAACTTCGCGTTCAAAATAGTTCGCCCCCGGCCACACTGAAGTCAGCGACTCCACCGCCGGGCTGGCGCTGTCCAGGCGAACCTTCAGCCGCACCCGCTCCTTATTAGGAATCGAAAGAAGGTGGTAGATCACTTCAAACCGCGGCTCGGCCGGATACCAATCTACGCAGGTAATATCGGAAAGGAAGTTGAATGCGCACGCCGCGTCATCGCGCAGCAAGGTGCAGGCTTCGCGGATATTCGCTCGGTCCACATAAATCGTCATCTCGTCGCGGTCGAACTTCACTCCCGTAACCGCCGCCGCATTCCAGGCCAGCAGTCTGTCCACCGCAGGATGACCCTTCAGTTGCTCAAGATCAGTGATCGCCGGCGCCAAAGCCATCAGCGTGCTCCCCGCCGCGCCGCTTCCGGACCCCAGTCAAGCACGCCCTTCTTCCATACGTAGAAAAATCCGACCAGAACAATGCCAATGTAGACAAACATCTCCCACAGCCCAAAATGCTTGAGATCCCGCAGAATCACTGCCCAGGGATACAGGAAGACTGCCTCAACGTCGAACAGAATAAACAGCATCGCCACCAGGTAAAACTGCACCGAGAAGCGTCCCCGCGAGTCGCCCACCGGCTGCATGCCGCATTCATAGGCTTCCATTTTCGCCCGCGTCGGCTTCCGCTGCCCAATCAGCCAGGAAAGCGTGATAATGGCAGTCGCAATCCCTCCCGCCAGCAATATGTGGATCAGGAACGGCAGGTAGCGAACGAAGTAATTGTCTGGCATAGGAGAGGGTATATATAATTCGCGCGATGCTCGCTAAACATTCTAGATTAGGTGTTGGCGCGCGCGAGTGTCAAGGGAACCAGGAACAATTTAGCAATTGTGTCATTGGATAATCAGGGAATCGAAAATCAAAACTCCGATAGCACCACAAACGTTGTAAGCTCGGGGTCGTAGGTTTTCAATCGCCACATCACACATTCACCCGATCGCAGATTTCTTATGATTTTCGGCTTTAACACCGACGTCAAACACGGCGACACCATCTACCACGTGCAAAGCGAAGCGCGTGAGAGCGAAAAATTGCTCCAGACCCAGGTCTTCGTTCGCGGTCGATGCGTGGGCAAGAAGGCCATCTCCTATGCGAACTCGGCCATGGAAGCCGGTTTCAGCGATGCCCAGAAAGAGCAGCAATTGCGCGACCAGCATCGCCTCGTCCTCGAAGCCATTCGGGAAGGAAAGTTGGAGGCTGTCCTCGACCGCGCTGAGACCGAAACCTTGGCCGCCATCAAGCAACTCGACGTCGAATGGATCAACGCCGCCTCCATCCACGCCAACCGCAATCTGACCATGCGATTGCGCGTCACCGAAGATGGAACCGCAGTCCCCGCGGCCCGTCTCACCTTTCGCTTCGCCCGTCCCGAGGTCGCTCCTTTCTATACCCAGGCCGTCACCGATTCCACCGGCAGCACCGAAATCTCGGTCGAGGTCGAGGAATCCGCCTTGCCCGATTCTTCCATCATGGTCCAGGCCAACCACGAAGGCCGCACCGTCACCCGCAAGTTCGCCCTCCGCAAAGCCGAGTAGAAAAGTTGGCGCGCAATTTTCGCCGTGAGAAAATAAGTCATGAAGCTTCACATCAACGGTGATGCCCGCGACTTCGCCGATCCCGCTGCACCCGCCCAGTTTACCCTCGCGACCCTGATCGAGTCGCTCAACATGAAGTCCGATCGCGTCGCCGTCGAACTCAACCGTGAAATCGCCCCCCGCGACCGCTGGCCTCAGACCGTCCTAAAAGATGGCGACCGCCTCGAAATCGTCCACTTCGTCGGAGGCGGCGGTTTTTCATAACCCCCGCGCACTCTTCTAGTTACCCCTCCCGCACGAATCTTGGTTGACTCCCGCTCGCCCGTGTCTAGAATGTTTCAAACATTCACCTGATAGATTGTTTCAAACATAATCGGGGATCAATGCAAGATAGCTTTCCATCACACGAAGTCATCGCCCTGACCGGCATCACTGCCCGCCAGCTCCAATGGTGGGACGAGCGTGGCGTCGTCAAGCCCCAGCGTCAGGGCCATCGTCGTGTGTATTCCCTGCAGAACCTCACCGAAGTAGCCGTCATCTGCGAACTGCGCCGCAAGGGCTTCTCTTTGCAGGGGGTACGAAAGGTCATGCGCTTCCTGGAGCGCGAGTTCGGCAAAGGCCTGGCCGACATCGTCAGCCGCACCTCCGACGTTCACCTGCTCACCGACGGCACGCACCTCTATCTCGAAACATCGGCGCGGCAAATCGTCGATATCCTCAAAAATTCCGAGCAGCCGATTCTAGGCGTTTGCCTCAGCGACGCTATTCGTCACGTGCGCGCTGAGGTCTTAGCCAGAAAATCGAGTACTTCCGTAATACCGCCGCCCGAGCGTCGGCGTGCTAGAAAGGTCTCTTAGACGTGCTTCACAAAGTTGGGTCACACAAAGTTAGGTTCAAAGGGGGAAACATGGTCGGCGAACTGGACATCCTGAATGAATGGATCCCGGAACAAATGCAGCCCGGAACCGTCTTTGTGCTCGAAAACGCCGGCGAAGTCGGCGAGAAGGAAGATCCCTACTGGGCCGTACTGGCTTGCCCATCCTGCGGCATGCTCGGCCTCATCACCCGCCGCCAGATCAACGGTCTCGTCCCCGTCATCTGCGGCTCCGAAAAATGTTCCGCGCAGTTTTTTATTCGTGAAGCCGAAGTCGTCGTCCGCAAGCCGTTCTAGATTACCGTCCTATCGAGTGCTCGATGCCCTATCATTGAGTTGTCATTCCGCCCGAACAATTCCGTTGCCGTAGGGAACGGAATTTGTAGGGAGGAACCCGCTTTTTCTCGTTACTAAGAATACAATCCGCGGCGCCACAATCTTTAGCTCTTTCCCGCCTGGACTCCGCTCAACTCCACCGGAACCTGATCCACAATCTCAATTCCAAATCCTTCCAGCGCCGCCACTTTCTTAGGCCGGTTCGTCAGCAGCCGAATCCTCCGCAAATTCAAATCGGATAGAATCTGCGCTCCAATTCCGATCTCCCGCTGCGTCTGCCGCTCATTATCCAGCAGTGCCGGTAGCTTCCTTCCCCGATGAAAAGTCAGCGCCGTCCGCTCTCCAATTTTCTCCTTCGAAAATCCCTGCGAAGTCTGATGCAAATAGATCAATGCTCCGCGTCCCTCTTGCGCAATCCGCCGCAGTGAGCCTTCCAGCGTGGCGTGACACTCGCATCCGGTCGATCCGAACACGTCGCCCATCAGGCAGTGTGCATGCATGCGCACCAGCACCGGCGCTTCGCTATTCTCCACGTCACCGCGAATCAGCGCCACGTGCGATTCTCCACCGTCCACTTCGCTCTCATAAGCAATCAACCGAAATTCCCCAAAGCGCGTCTCCACCAGCGCCTCACCCACGCGATGCACATACCGTTCATGCGCCATGCGGTACCGGATCAGCTCCGCCACCGTCAGCATCTTCATCCCATGCTCACGGCAAAACTCAATCAGGTCCGGAACCCGCGCCATGGTTCCGTCATCCTTCATGATTTCGCAGATAATGCCCGCCGGAACCATCCCCGCCAGGCGCGCCAAGTCGACGGAAGCCTCCGTCTGTCCCGCCCGCACCAGCACCCCGCCTTTTCGCGCGCGCAGTGGAAACACATGACCCGGCCGCGCCAGGTCTGAAGCCTTCGTCGCCGGATCGATCGCCACCTGAATCGTCCGCGCCCGGTCATACGCCGATATTCCCGTAGTCACGCCCACGCGCGCGTCAATCGCCTCGCAGAACGCCGTCCCATATTGCGAGGTGTTCTCCGCCGTCATCGGGCCTAGCCGTAAATGATCGAGCCGCTCCTCCGTCATCGCCAGGCAAACCAGCCCGCGCCCATACTTGGCCATGAAGTTGATGGCTTCCGGCGTAACCTTCTCCGCAGCCAGCGTAAGATCGCCTTCATTCTCGCGATCCTCGTCGTCCACCACCACGATCATGCGACCCGCGCGAATCTCCTCGATCGCCGCCGGAACATCCACGAATGAAGTTTGTGGGCTCATTTGAAAGAATTGTAACAAAGCGCCTGTCCGCTTCCTGTCCAGGCGGGCCCTCGTATTCTGGCCAATTACCGTGCACATCCTTGATATTGACGATTTCTTACTGAGCACGTAAAATGGTGCTGCACGTAACTATGTGCTATATGAAGACCAATATCACCCTGAAACTTGACTCCGATCTCCTGCGTGAAGTCCGTATACTCGCCGCGGAGGAAGACACTTCCATCAGCGCCTTGCTTGCCGCACGTCTCGAACAAATCGTACGCGAACGCAAGAGCTTTCAGCGCGCTCGCACGCGTGCGCTCGCGAGGCTGCGCGACGGAATGGATCTGCACTGGACTCGTCCCCGCTCCCGCGACGAGCTGCACGAGCGGTAGGGCGAATGGCCGATAAATACTTCGTCGACACTAACATTCTCATCTACGCTCATGACCGCCCGTCGGGCATCAAACACCAGCGCGCCAGGCATACCATCGAGCGCCTGTGGGAGAGCGGGCAGGGTGTGTTGAGTACGCAAGTCTTACAGGAACTCTGCGTCAACCTGCGCCGCAAAGTTGCTCGCCCAGTCTCGCTCGAGGAACTTCGCAAGCTGGTTCGTGACTACATGAGCTGGGAGATCGTGGTCAACACTTCCGATGCTGTCCTCCAGGCTCTCGAGATCCAGGAACGACATAAGACGTCTTTCTGGGACGCCCTCATCTTGCAGGCGGCCGAACAATCCGGCGCTGCCGTTCTCTATTCCGAGGATCTGGCAGTGTCGCAGAATTATGGCCCGGTTCAAGTGGTGAACCCGCTAATTGCGTCGAATGACGATTGAAACGGCGCTCTGGATGGGTCTGCTGTTTTTGCTTCGGCGGAACTTCCAGGACGAACATTCGGCCTGAATTGATTCGATTGCTCCGGTCAAGCCGCCGGTGGAGTTCCCGTCAGCTTCAGCTGCGTCTTGGAGACGTAGCACTCTTCATGCACCGGTCGTCCGTACTCATCCGACTTGGCGCTTTCCAGCGTCACCGAACGGTTGCAGATCGCGCACGCTACCGCGTCACTTTGCGAACCAGGAAGCTTCTCTGACGAATGCGAATCGCGTCCATCAAGACTGTTCACGGCCCACCCCTACGATTCGGCCAGCCTAGTCCTTTGGATTATAACTCCGTCAGTCCGCTAGCGCACATAGGGCACCTCTGTCGTCCCTCGCGGTCCTGCGTTCCCCGGCCCTCCAGCTTACTGCGGATTCGCTGGCGGAGCCTCTCCTTGCTCCCCGCCCGCTCCCGTCTGATTTCCAATCACATCGCCCGATACAATCATCTCCACCCGCCGGTTCAACTGCCGTCCTTCGGCCGTGCTGTTGTCAGCCACCGGATCGGCCTTCCCCATCCCGCGCGCCGCCACGTTATTCATCGAGACACCATTGCTCACCAGAAAATCCCGCACCGCTTCCGCCCGCTTGTCGGAAAGCGTTTGATTGTATTCGTCGCTCCCCACCGAATCTGTATACCCGTCGATCTCCAGCTTCAAATCGGGATACGCCAGCACGATCCCTGAAATCTTTGCCAGCCGCTCCCGCGCCTCCGGCTTCAGCGTGTACTTTCCAAAGTCAAACAGCACGTCCGGCATGCTGACGATCAATCCGCGCGCCGTGTCGCGCGTCTGCAACACCTGATTCAACTGCGCCAGCAAACGCGCTCGCATCGCTTCTTTCTGTTGAACCGCCTGTTGCCGCTGTTGCTCGGCCACGCTCGCAGCCTGTTGCGCCACTGCTGCCGCCGCCTGTGCCTGTTGCTCCGCCGCCAAAGCCGCAGCCTGTTGCTGTTGCGCCTGAGCCTGCGCCTGCTCCGCTTCCGCCCGCCGTCGCGCATCTTCCTCCGCCTGCGCTTGGGCCTGCGCGGCCTGCTGCTGTGCCGCCGCGGCATTCGCTTCCGCTGCCGCCTGCGCCTCCTCATGCGCCCGACGCTCGGCATCAATCTTCGCCTGCTCCTTGCGCTGCAACGTCAACACGCGTGCGTCTTCCGCCATCTGCGTCGCCCCGCGCGCCGCCGTCCCAATCGGTGTCCGCCCTTGCTTGCGCTGGTAATAATCCTCGGCGCGCTGCAGCATGTCTTCTGCTTTTGTCAGGCTGTCTGGCGCATACTGCTGCGCTCCCGCTGCCTTCGCAATCACCACCGCATTGCGCGCCTCCAGCAGATCGAGCGGGACTTTTATACTCGCCACGCTTGAGGGCAATTGATCCGCCGGCACGTCGATCGTGTATTGCCCGCCCTCCAGCACCTCGAACTTCGCATCAATCGGCTCTTCAAATCCTTTCGTCCCGCGGCGAATAATATTCTCTGCCACCACCTTGTTACTCGGGTGCGTCACCGCATAATAAGGTTCCGCCGTGATGATCATCCCGAAGGCCTGCAGGTCGGTCGTCACATCGATCTTTTCCTGCCCATTCTCTCCCGGCAAAATTTCGCCCAGATTCACCGCCCGCCCCTCAGGAGTAATTGCCCACAACACATAAGTAAGGTATTGCCCGCCAAAGCGGTTCGCCGGGGATAAATGCTTGAGTTCCAAATCGATGGCCAGCCGTCCATTCTTGCCCTCGACCTTGGCATGACCGTCCACATCCGGCATCAGATCTGTGCCCTTAAAATTCACCTCAGTCGACCCGCCGCGGTTCCGGTAATTCACCGCCTTCGTGGTCCGCGCGCTTACCTGTACGCGAAACACCGGCATCTGGTCGTTCTGCCCGGTATTCTGATTCATCCCCTCTGGAGCGCGGTCCTGCTCCGGGTTCGGCGCTTGAGCAGGATGAGGATCCGTGGGATAGATCGGCGCTGCGTCACTCTGCGCAATCATTGAGCCTGACAACACCGCCTGCGCCAACAGAAGAAACAGAATATTTTTCGCAACCATCTTTACCAACCATTCCCCCGGGGAAGCTTCCACGAGACCGCCGAGACTTCAACCGTAACGAGGGTTTACAAGCACATCAATACAGGACATAACGTAGAAACCCGTGTCCCATGCCGCATTCGTACAATCATCTCGTCGCAAAATAAATCGGGCCGCCCGCAGGCGGCCCGTCTATTTGTCTGATAGCTGAAAGCTGACGGCTGAGAGCTAGTCTCCCGCTACCGGCTCGGCAACTTCCGGCTTGGTTGTGGCTGTCCCATTGCCATTTCCGTTCGGTTTGCCCAGCGCTCCCAGCGGAATGAATCCGTTCTCCGCCACCGCCGGCTTCTCTTTCAGCACCACTTCGCGGTAGAGAGCAGCCATGCGCGCGTTGTAAGCTTCATCATTCTTCTGCGGCCCACGATGTCCCGGGACAGGCGTTGCTGAATGATCCGTCCCCGCATCCGCCAGTTCAGTTCCAGCAGCCGCGCTTGCCGTAGCCGCCTTCGCATCCCTTGCCCGCTTCTTCTCTTCGCGCGCCGTCTTCGCGATCCCCAGATTATCCAGATCGTGCTGCAGTTCGTTTGTGACCAGATCTTCGCGCAGCCTCAAGTAGTCGACATGCTCCTCTTCCATCTTCACCTTCTTGCCGCCCGCGAAGATTTCATGCCGTCCATGCTCCTCGTACCACTTCGTGAGCGTGGCCGTCATATGCATCTTCTCGATGATGTTCCGCCAGCCCACGCCCGTGTTGTACGCGCAGAACGCTGATCTCGCCCTCCTGCGTCGCGTACGGAATGATGCACTGCTCCGTCCGCCGGAAATCGTAGTTGAACAAATCCTGGAACCACATGCCCGCGATGAACAGGAAGTTCCAGCGATCATTCGTACGCCGCTTCATCACATCATCCAGCGTACGATCCCCGCCAACCTTCCCATAATTGCGTCCCGTAACGTTGTAATTCTTGTCAAATTTCTTCAACAAATCCATCATCTTGAAATGTGTCGGCGCCTGATACGGATCGTAATTCTTCATCAGGCACAACCCCATTCCAAACGCCGTCAGGAATTTTCCCCGCGAAGCATCGTTCACCTTCGCAATATCCTTCGCCAGTTGATCTCCCGCCAGAAACGCGGTCACCGGAACCGCTTCCTTCGTTTCCTTGTCAATCATGACGGCCATGCCCGTCCCGCAATTCGGGTGGCAACCACACGATAGTTGGCCCCAGTCGTTTTTGACGTCGTTGGCGTGCATCAAATCTGCCCAATCGCTGAAGGTGCCCATGAAGCTGATCGGGAACCAGTCGCGGCTGGGTTCGCCTAGGCCGGTTTGATTTTTTACGTCGTGCGCCAGGTGAGAGAGCGTGTAGCGCTGGGCTTGGCGGCGTTCGTCGGTGACGGCTTCGTCGCGGCCGGTGAAGCTCACGGGCTGGAAGCTGAGGAAGCTGATCGTCTTCGGATTATCCAACGCGAACTTCACGATGCGTCCGACTTGTTCGTTGTTGATGCCGTTCACGATGGTGATCACGGGAACGATTTCCACTCCCGCCTTGTGCAGGTTTTCGATCGCCTTCAATTTCACATCGAACAGGTTGCCGACCATGCGATGCGCGTTGGCGGCGTTACCGATGCCGTCGAATTGCAAGTACGCGTAGCGCATGCCGGCTTCCACGGCCTGTTGGCAGAATTCAAAACTTTTTGCGAACTCGATTCCGTTGGTTGCTGCCTGCACGGAGTTGTATCCAACTTTGCGCGCGTAGCGAACCGCATCCAGAAAGTACGGCGACAACGTTGGCTCACCGCCGGAGAACTGCACGCTCATCTGACGCCGCGGCTTGATGGTGATCGCGTTGTCGAGCATGGTCTTGATTTCTTCCCACGTCAGTTCGTGAACGAAGCCAACCTGGTTCGCGTCCATGAAGCAGGGATCGCACATCATGTTGCAGCGATTCGTAAGATCGATGGTCAGCACGGAGCCGCGTCCATACTTCACGGTGGAAGAGCCGTGGTGATGCAGCTTCTCGTCGTTGTGCGCAACGATATCGCGGCCGGGGAAAACATCTTCCAGGTGCTTCGAGAAATCGGTGTCGATCGACATCACGTCTTCGAAGTGGCCGTGCTTTGGACAATCTTTCACCATCAGAATTTTTCCGTCGCGCTCCACGATGGTGGCTTTGATCTCGCCGACTTTTTCGTTCATCAGAACTTCGTGCGGCAATTTGCCGTCAAGAATCTGCTGGCGGATTTCCGGCACACACTTCGGGCAGAGCGAATCGGTGGAGCGGGGCCAGCCGAGAGGTGGCTTGGATTTTTCGTAGGACTTGAGCAGAGGTTTGTCGGACCATTTCGGGGTGGGCGACGGGTTGGGCTTGATGCGATTCAAGCGGTCGAAGACAACCCAAGCGCCTTTGGCGGCGACGGTGACTGCTTTTTCTACGTACTTGATCGGCTTGCGCATAATAGCTTCTGGCTCCTTGCTTCTAGCTCTTCTTTAAGGTCTTGGGTCTTCGGTCCTAGGACAAAACTCCGGCAGAAACTTGCCTTGGCTTCACCTGAGATCCCTATTCCACAAAACCCAGCAACCTGTGGCTCTCCCCGGAAATGGAACCTGGTTCGTACACTCTTCCCTGGGAGTTGTCTGCATGTGATGTTATTGGAAGGGAAGGAGATGCGCATCCTTAAGACAACGAACGGGAGAAAAACGGGGTTTAGCGGTGAAATGGGGGATTGGGCGGAGGTAAGTTGTTGAAAGGAAAAGAGGCTACCCATCCACCGGGTGCCCCGTCCTTGTCCCGCATTCTTTGCGGGACAGGGCGGGGACTTTGATCCTCTCGAAATCCAAAATCCCGAGCGGTGTTTCTCCCGCCATCAGCGAAGCCGAAGGAACGTCAGTCCGGCGTAAGCTCTAAAACTAGGAACCAAGTCCCGTAGGGGACGGAGTAGAATCAACCTTCACGGATCGATTATGGCGCAAATGACACCGCAGTTTTCGGAGCTGTTGGACCGGGCGCTCCAGCTTTCCGAGCAGGAGCGGAGCCTGCTGATTGATCGTTTGGTTGAGAGTCTGGCTAGCGAGCCTGCTGACGAAGGCGTCGAGGCGGCGTGGGACAAAGAGATCAAGCGCCGCGTGGATGACATTCGTTCGGGACGAGTAAAGACCATTCCGGGGGAACAGGTGCTCGGACGATTGAAAGCCCGGCAGCGGAATGCCCGCGGCTAAGAACTATCGTCTCCATCCGCTAGCATGGCAGGAAATTGAGGCGGCCGACGGCTGGTACTTGTCACACAGTTTCGACGCGAGTCTTGCATTTCTCAGCGATCTGCAGGCAGCTTTGGAAAGCATTTCGCAGGCACCGCGACGCTGGCCGAAATATTTATATGGAACACACCGTCTCTTAATGCAGCGATTTCCGTTCTCTGTTGTCTACCTCGACGAGCCTGAATCAGTCATCATCGTAGCGGTTGCGCATAGCAAGCGCAGGCCTGGTTATTGGAAAGATCGGGCTTGATTGTAAGTCGTCTGCCTATAGCCTCACCCACGTCTCGCAAAGGACGCGAGAAATGGGCCACCCTCCAGCGGGTGCCCCGTCCTTGTCCCGCGTTCTTTGCGGGACAGGGCGGGGACTTTGATCTCCCATCACAATCCACGGTCTTGACCGGCGTTTTTTGTTTTTGTCGATCGGCCGACTGGAGACTAGAATCTCTCCCGCTTACGTGGTGCTGAAGCGCCGCTCTTCCACGGTTATGTCCGCAGGGGCGATAGCCCGCCTGCCTTTTCCCACTCTCCCACTGTGACATCTAACCTTGCCTGCACAATTTTAATCGGCGATCATGGTCGAGGCAGTGACGGTCAGCCAGCGAGCCAGGCGCCCCGCTCTAAGTCATTCATTCTAGGGATTTTATGATCTAAGTGATCTGCAATCTAGATTTTGCGAGGAATTTTCCGCTAACCCGATGATTCCAACAGACCCAGGGGGGAGGGGGTATCCAGATCAAGAGCCCAATGCACAAGCAAGGCCCCGAATCCCGAACGCCCTCCCAGGAATTTATTTCGTGGCTAAAAGCGGATCGGTCCGACTGTGCTGGTCGACGATCCCCCCAGATCGTCCTCAACAGCAGTCGGACTCTCATCCACGCCCGGCGCTACGCCATGACTTCAGGAACGCAGCGGGGCTGCCCCAAACTCGGATCAAGAACTGACGTCAATGGGCGATCGATGCCAGTTTTACTTCCCCATTCCGATCTCTGCGCGTGCCGATATCCGAAGTCTTCGGTTGGGTTGCGGGTTGCTTCCCGCGAGAGTTCCCGGTGTTCCCAGCTGACGACACAGTCGTTACCGCCGCTTGCCGCGGGTGAAAGGCCATGGCTGGCTGAGAAGAGTGGACGACCGTTGCGTTTGGCCCGGCGCTTGGTGCGGCGTTGGCAACCGTGTTTGGCACAGGGTCATACCAGGTGGCGTCCACTTCCTGTTGGCCATAGGCGGGAACGATCAATGTGTTCAGCATCGCCCCAGATAGCATTGCAACGAATGTCAGTACCCTGCATGGGCTGATGTTTTTTGATCCGATCATCGGAATCACCTCCTGGATAAATTGATTTCGACCCGACGGTGGCAGCAACAGGGAAATCATGTTTGAGATATTGAACCGGCTTCGAGGAAGAGTCCATGGAGAGAGTCTGAAGCCGTCTGAAGCGATCTGAAGATCATCCGCGAGGGTTTTGCGGGCAAGTTTCGGCGCGAGGGAGACGGTTCCGTCGCATTGCGCGATTGGTTACTCAGGCTTGATTTGATCTTCGGCGGAAGCTTTCGGGGGTCCGCCGGGATCCTCTGGATCGAGGCCAGCCGCGCACATGATGGCGCGACCGAGGTCTTCGGGAGAAATGACGAAGGGCTCGGCGGGGGCGGATTGGGTGGCGTCTTCGTGGGCGGTGGGAGCGACGAAGCGATAACCGCGGCCGACGACGGTCTGAAGGTACTGGGGTTCGCCAGCATCGTCGGCCAGGGCGCGGCGGATTTTGCGGATGGCAGTGTTGATGCCTTGTTCGACGTCAACGAAGACATCCTTGCTGCTCCACAACTCGGCGGAGATCTGCTCGCGCGTAACCAGTTGCCCCCGGTGTTCGACCAGAAACATGAGCAACTGGAGAGGCAAGCCTTCCAGCCGAACTGGGATGCCATGGCGGCAGAGTTGAAAACGAGAATAATCCAGTTGGAAATCGTCGAAGCGAATCTTCTTCTGCGACACGGCACAACTCCTGGTTTCCGAGGCTCGGTTGGACTCCGCCCGGCGGGCAGAGGCTTTACGGGTTTTGGAATTTTGTTCCGCCGGGCTTGCCGTGTCAAGCCAATAGGTTGAGATCAAAATCCCCGTCGCGTTAAGCCCTCGTACGTTGACATCAAAATCCCCGCCCTGTCCCTGCAAAGAACGCAGGGACAAGGACGGGGCACCCAGCAAGGACGGGGCACCGGCGAATGTTTGGCTAGTTCTGCGCGACGTGCTTGGGAGCGGGAGGCTTCTTCGTGGCGGGCGCAGTAGCGGATTTGGCGGCGAGTTTCTTTTTGTTGAAGTCGCGAACGATGCGGGCGACGTAGGCTCTGGTTTCATAGTAGGGAGGGACGCCGTTGTACTGGTCGATGCGCTGCGGTCCGGCGTTGTAGGCGGCGAGGGCTTTGACTAGATCGAAGTTGTAGCGCTCGAGCAGCTCGCGCAGGTAGCGGGTTCCGGCGTCGACGTTAGCTTGCGGGTCGAAGGCGTTGTGCACGCCGAGCTGCGAGGCGGTCTGCGGCATGAGTTGCATGAGTCCCTGGGCGCCTTTGGGAGAGACGGCGCGGACATTGAAGCCACTTTCGGCGCGAATGACGCTGGTGACGAGATCGGGATCGAGTTGGTAGGTACCGCTGGCGTCTTTCACGGCTTGAGTCAGGTCGAAGGGATGCGACATGGCCGCGGCGGCGCGCTCGGGTTCCGTGTGAGGAGTGGGAGTGTCGGGGATGGATTCGAAGTGGTCGATCTCGGCGGTGGGAATGTCGACAAAGCTTGATTGATCTCCATCGATGTACAGGCGAGTGATGGAGCCGATGATTTCGCGGCGCTCGTGGCGGATGGAGAAGCCGTTGCGGAGGATGGCGGAATCGGCGGCAGAAGAAGGAAGCGCGGTGAGCGCGAGGAGCACGGTCCAGAGTGCGAATTGGATCGGCTTGTGCATCTGTTTCAGAAACATCCCTCAGATCAGATCGGCGATGGCGGCGGCGACACCGCAGTTGTCATTGGCCAGGGTTTCGCGCCAGCCACGGGCGCGGAGCTCGGCGCAGGCATTCCCCATGATAACCGGATGGCCGGCGAACTCAAGCATTTCCACGTCGTTGTGGTTATCACCGATGGCCATGACCTGTTCGCGACGATAGCCGCGGTGGGCGGCCCAGCGAGCGAGGGCGTGGCCTTTGGAGCAGCCGGCGTTCAGGATGTCGATCATGGAGAGATCGCGCTCGGGATATTCGGTGCGGAGGACGGTGATGCGGTTGCCCATGCCGGTGGCCTCGAGGGCGCGCAGGGCCTGGGACATGCGGTCCATGGAGCCGCAGAACATGGCCTGCACGGGATCGGTGACGAGGGCGTTCTCGAGGGGGATGATGAAGTCGATGTACTGCATGTTTTTTTCGAGCCAGCGGCGGATACTGATATTCAGGGCTTCGAGGTATTCGAGAACGATGGCGCCTTTGGTTTCCTTGTCGAAAGTAAGAACGGTGTGGCCGCGGAAATCTTGCATGGCGGTGACTAATTCGCGGCAGACCTGGCGGGGCATGAGGTCGCGATGGAAAGTTTCGCCGGCGAGAGAGCGGGTGACGGCGCCGTTGGAGCTGATGAGCCAGAGATCGAAGCCAAGTTGCCTGGCGATGGGAAGAGCAAAAGTGTGGCGGCGTCCGGTGACGAGCACGATTTCAATGCCGGAGGCGTGAGCGCGGCGGAGAGCTTCGAGGTCATCTGGAGAAATCTGGAATTGGGGATTGAGGAGGGTGCCGTCGATATCGGAGGCGAGGAGACGAATGGAAGTCGACTTCGGGCGTCCGGCTTCCGGCGTCGGTAAGGGACTGGCGGTTTCTATCACGTTTCATTGTTACACATCATTGTTGCGCAAGCTTCTCAGGGAGCAGTGAAGCCGTCGAGCTTCGCTCGAACGGACAGGCGAGAGCGGGCTGTAGCTCCATCAATCGTCTAGGCTTTTTTTCGTTTATCGAGAGCGGCGGGAAAATTTATCAGGTTGTAGGTGGAGACGTTCTGAGCGTCATGGATAAGTGCTCGGATGGCGGAGCGAAGTTCGGCGATCGCGCTTTCCAGTTCCTCTCCTTCCGCGACGGAGAGCAAGGCACACAACTGGCGGACTCGCTCTTCGGGGGGGATTGGCATTCGGGAGAGCATGGCAGAAAGCCCGGAAAAATACTGTACAGAGTTTCGCGTAGACGTCTAAGGTGTCCGTCCTAAGAGCTGGAGCGAAGAGGAGCGGCGGCGTAGGCTGTTCCCCCGGCGTGATATATTGCGCTTCGCATGGGTCCTCTTTTTTTCTTCTTCATTTCCTGGTGGAAATTGGTTCTGATGGCGGTGGCGATTGTGCACTTCATTCGCCGGCGGCCGGACACTTACTGGATTTTCATCATTTTGTTTCTGGGATGGATAGGGGCTGCGGTCTACATTGTGGCGGAAGTGATTCCGGATGCAGGGCTGCTGCGCGGCTCGTTTCAGGCGTTTCCGCGGCGACGCAGGATTCATGAGCTGGAGCGGGCGATTCTGGATAATCCTTCGGCGGGGAATTACGAAGAGCTGGGGCTGCTGTATCTGGACGACGGAGATTTTGCGCGGGCGCGCGCATGCTATGACCGGTCGATTGCACAGCGGTCGGATTCGGTGGATCCGTTCTACCGGCGAGGCGTGGCGGAGGTTGAGTTGGGAGACTTCGCCGCGGCGGTGCCGGATCTGGAGCGCGCGGTGGGAGCTGATCCAACGTATGACTTTCATCGCGGAATAGGATTGCTGGCGCACGCGTACGCGCAGACGGGGCAGGCGGAGAAAGCGGCAAAACTTTTCGAGCAGGCGACGAAGATTTCTACCAGCTCGGAGACTTACTACAACTACGCGACGTTTCTGCAGGCGCAGGGGCGAGTGGATGAGGCGCGGCAGTGGGCGCAGAAGATTCTGGAGAAGCGGGCGACGATGCCGGGGTATCAGAGAAGACGGGAGCGGGTGTGGTTCCGGCGAGCATATGCGTTGATCGCGCGGTTGAGGCTGTAGGCAGGGGCTAAAGCCCTCCGTTATTGAAAGCGCCAATCGCAGCGCTGAAGCGCTACGCCACCCAACAACATTTTCTCGGCCCTTTCGACTACGCACAGGGCAGGCTGCTGAAGCGGCGCTCCTCCACGGTGCTGCAGGTGTTCTGCAGAGCCAGACATTTTGATCCCGCACACTTGAAGTTCAAAGAACTCCCGATAGTCGATCGTGAATGGAAAATGGATCCCTCGATTTCGCAGAATTATTCGAGGAGCGAATAATTCTGCTGCGCTCGGGATGACAAGTCGGTTGTGTGTGGCTGCGGTTTTTCGAATCTAAATCTAGAAGCGGTCGTTGGTGTCGATGTTGAAGCCGAGGATGGCGTTGACTTCGACAGGCTGGGCGCCGCGGGTAGCGGGGCGGAATTTCCAGCTGGGAAGTGCAGCCATGATTTTCGCGGTCATGGTGGCAGGGCCGGGTTCGAGGACTTGCAGATTTTTCAGGTTGCCGGAGGCGTCGAGTTTGCATTTGACGACGACGCGGGCGTGGGGAAGATCTTTGGGAAGATCGGTGCGAAGGCCTTGCGGTCCAGTAAGAGCGCCGGAGCGGGCATGAGCGTTCGGGTCGACTTCGGCGAACTGCATGACGACGGTGCCGATGCTGGTATCGACGTAGACCGAGTAGTTATCGCCGGGAAGCTTGCCGTAGAAATCAAATACGCCGCCGGAGCGCGAGGTCGCGACGATGGTGATGGCGGGGCCGGGATCGCCTTTCACCGTTGAGCGTCCGGGAAGATTCGGGGCGTTGCTGTTTCCGGAGTCAAAGCTGGGAAGATTGACGACGGTGCTGCCGCCGCGAACGTCCACGCCGGGAGCGGCGGGAATTCCGGTGGGGGCGGTGCCGGCTCCGCCGGGGCCGGGGGTGGGAGAGATTCCGGCGCCAGCCTTGGGGTCGGAGCCGCGGCCTGCGCCGGATTTTCCTGCGCCTGTGCTTTCGCCGGCTAGGCCGCTGGCGGGGCCTGTGCCATTGCCGATCCCGGAGCCTCCGCCGGAGCCGCCTAGGCCGGGCTTGTCGCCTCCGGCAGGAGACATGGCAAGCGATCCTTTACCGCCGGTGCCGGGCTTGCCGGGTTGCGAGCCGGGATCAGTTGATAAGACTACTCCGGAATTGTCTGCGTTTCCGCCCGCGCCCTTAGGTGGGGCGAGAGCGGAGCCGACGTCGCCAGGGCCACCGAGACCAGAGCCTTTTCTGCCGGAGCCGGAAAGGCCGGAACCTGAGCCGGCCGAGGGTGGAGGTGGAACAATGTTGCTGGCGAGAAGACCTCCGTTGCCGGAGCCACCGGAATTGCGCGTGCCGCTGCCGGATCCTTGGCCGGTACCAGAGACGGAGGGCGGCGGAGGGATCACGTTGGATGCGCCGAGCTGCGTGCCTTGGGAGCGTCCATAGGGCGAACCGCCGGGAGACGAGCCGCTGCCGCTTGCACCGGAAACTGAGGGAGGCGGAGGGACGACGTTCGGTGCGCCGTGAGATCGTCCGGAGGAAGATCCGCCGATGGCGGAGCCAGATCCGCCGACGGATGGTGGAGGAGGAACCACATTGGCAGTGAGCGAGTTGCCCGATCCGCCAGTAGAGGTGCGGGAGCTTCCCGCAGCGCTTGCAGATGAGACGGACGGCGGAGGCGGGACGACATCCTGCGTGCCAAAAAGTTTTCCGATGATGGTGCTGACGAACGATCCGTTCGCGGCTTGCGTTGGTGGCGGAGGAACGACTTGGGGCGCGTTGGAACGGACGCTTCCGCTCTCGAGACGGCGCAGGTCACGGGAAGAATCCGCAGAAGGTGGAGGAGCGACGACGGAGGGTGCGGGCAAATTAAGCTTGGCGGTGCGGCTGGAATCACGCTCGGGCGCGGAGACGGGCGGAGGGACGACGGCGAGCGTATTCATCTGCACACGCGAGGCAGCAACCTCGCGGGTGACGGTGGAAGGCGCGGGCGCGATCACGCTGCCGTTCAGCGCTGGAGCGGAGCGTGCCTGGTCGCGGGAGACGCGCGTAGAGGCCGGAGCAATCACGGTAGAACTTAAGGAAGGCGCGTTGCGGGTGCGGTCGCGAGAAACGTTGGGAGCGGGCGCGATGATGCTGGAATCAAGTTTGGGCGCGTAGAGCGTGTGCTCGGAAGCCACGTTGGGAGCGGGCGCGACGATGGCCGAGTTCAGAGCGGGAGCGCTGCGAGATTGATTGGCGGAGACACTGGGAGCGGGGGGAACAATCGAGGTGAAGGTGAGGCCGCTGCGCGATTGATCGCGGGCGACGTTGGTGGGCGCGGGAGCAATCACGTTGGCGGGGAGACTGGGCGCAGAAAGAGAAGAGTGCAAGCCTTCCGCGGCAGAAAGATTTGGCGGACCGGGTTGCGGCGCGACGGACTTGAAGGCGAGGAGGTTGGCGACGGCTCCCGTGGAAGAGGGCAATTTGAGATTGGGAGCGTCGACAACTTTCTGAGCGAGGGAGACGCCGCGCGCGACCTTGATGGTCTGAGAGCGGTGGTGAGCTTCGCGGCCACCAGCGCGGCCAGTAGCGCCGGACTGGGCTCCGCCTAAATCTTCGGTGCGCGGCAGTTCGTCGGCGGAGTAATAGATGACTTCGTCGGGCTGGATGCGGGGTGGGGCGTAGGGACGAAGGCGGTCAATTTCGTGGGGGAGAACCATGAAGACGAAGATGATGAATGCTTGCAAAAGCAGGGATGCGGTCATGCCGCGATAGGGAAAAATTCCGTGGGGAGCTTCTCCGGCCAGGCGCGGGGCGGAACGGGCGAAAGCGGGACGGATGGAGGTGGTGAACTCCTGCCAGCGCGGCGTCCACTCGACCAGAAGCTTGGGGGCCTCGTGGAGGTGAGTGAGTTCTTCGAGTTGGAGAGTGTTGGCCACGATGAAAATTGAATACGGTTGGTTCGATCCCAGGGGCTAAAGCCCACCACATTGATTTATCGGCAGCGGTGCGGCTGAAGCCGCGCCCTTTCACAGCCCGGCATCCCCCTTCAGGTTGATTTCGATTCTATCGCCCACGGCGGTTTTGGTTGCGGCGACGGTGTGGCTCGGTAACTCCAGAACTGAAGCGGCTTGCAGGCGGATGGGGGCGAAACGCCAAGGCTGCAGGTTCGGCTCGAGGTGCACAACGGTGCCGTCCCGGTCGAGATAGACTACATCGATAGGGAAGCTCATAGCAAGAGTATGAACGCCGTGGCAGGGGCGAATCCATAGGCCGCGGCCGTTACGGAAGTCATTTTCGGAGATTCCCACGAGGCCGCGCAGACGGGTCCAGTGGGTCTGGGCCACGGAGAGTTGGGTGGCGAGATAGCACTGGCGAGTTTGGTTGAAGGCCCGACCGTGCGGGACGCCTCCCGACATGGATTTCTCCTGGATTAGTTGTACGGCCTGGACCCGCCAAAAATCTTTCTTCGCGATCCGATAGGTGCGCTTGCCAGACTCTACTCGTAAATAACTCGCCTAGACGGGAACCGTCCCTCAGGGGCTGAAGCCCGTCCTCCCTTGGGAGCAGGCGGCACGACTAAAGTCGTGCCCTTCCCAATTCGTTTACCCATTTAGTTCCACTCACCGCCTGCATTACTTGCTAGTCAGGGAGTGATACGCCTGAATGAGTGCTGGACCCACGGTGACAAACAGGAACGGAACCAGAATGAAAATGACGAGGGGAGGAACCATCTTGATGGTGGTTTTGGCGGCTTGCTCTTCGGCGCGCTGGCGGCGGGCGGTGCGTAAAGAATCCGAATGAACGCGCAAGGCCTGGGCGACGCTAGTGCCGAAGCGGTCGGTCTGGATGAGGGTGCCGACAAGAGAACGAATGTCATCGACGCCGGTGCGGTCGACCAGGTTGCGGAGAGCTTCGGCGCGGGGCTTGCCGGCGCGCATCTCGAGATTGACCAGGTGAAATTCGTCACTGAGATCGGGGTGGGCGTGATGAAGGTCTTTGCCGACACGCATCAAGGCCTGGTCGAGGGCAAGGCCGGCTTCCACGCAAATGACGGTGAGATCGAGAGCGTCGGGGAGCGCGATGCGGATGCGCCGCTGACGGTCCCTGATCATGCGCTTGAGAAAGAATCGCGGAATGAAGAAACCGAGGGCGGGAATGCAGACCAGCAGGGGAACGCTATCCACGCCGGAGAAAACGATGACGCCGGCCAGACCGAGAATCGCCAGCATGATACGGGCGCCGAAATAGTAGCTGACATGGCGGGACTCGCGGAGTCCAGCCTGGATGAGCCAGGCGCGGGTGCGGGAGACATCGGAGGGGGAAAGCGGGATGGCTTTGCTGATGGGATCGAGCGCTTGCTCGATGCGCTCGCGGACCTTGAGGGCTGGTTTTTCCTGGGCCAACGAGGGCTGGCCACCGAGGGCGCGCAAGCGGGCTCCCAGCACGGAACCGGGCGTGACAGCGGCTGCGCCGAAGGCGAAAACCACCAGCACGATGGTGACAAAGACGACGATGGTCAGAATCAACGGCATAGTTCAACCTGAATGCAAAAAGTCTTCATACTTGAATCTTAATAATTTTGCGAATCACGAAGTAACCCACGGTTTGCAAGGCGATGCTGGCCACCAGCAAGGCGTGGCCGATGGGATCGTAAAAAAGCGGTTTGACAAACTCCGGGCTGAAGACGAGAAGAATTGCCACCACCGTCGGCGGCATAGCCATGAGCAAAGCCATGGTAAGGCGGCCCTGGGCGGTGTGGACGCGAACCTGGCGTTGGATCTTGAAGCGCTCGCGGATGACGTAGGACAGGTTGTCGAGGATTTCGGCAAGATTGCCGCCGGTTTCGCGCTGTAGCATGACGGCGGTGACGAAGAATTTTACGTCGACCAGGGGCACGCGCTCGGTGAGATTCATGAGGGCGTCGCGTACGGGCATGCCGAACTTCTGCTCTTCATAGAGTTTGCGGAACTCGCCGGAGAGCGGTTCGGCGACTTCGTTGGAAATCATTTCGAGAGCGGTGGTGAAGGCGTGTCCGGCGCGGACGGCGCGGGCCAGAGTGTCGATGGCTTCGGGGAAGAGCTCTTCGAATTTTTCGAAGCGCTTCTGCCGGCGATAGGAGACGACAGAATAGGGAAGGACAGCGCCGATGACGAGCGCGGCCCAGGAGATGGCGGGATTCTTGGTATAGAGGACGGAGGCGAGTCCGGCGAGCGCGCCGCAGAGGATGCATAACATCAGGAAGTTGCCGGCGCGGAATTTCATGCCGGCTTGCGTGAGAGCGTCCTGGATGGCGGAGACGCGGGCGGAGCGGCGCAGGAGAGTGTCGAGTGCGGGAATCTTGCTGAGTTGTTCGTCGCGGAGAAGGGCGAGTTCCTCGTCGGGTTCGCGCTCGGGCGCTTTTTGAACCGTGGCAAGGCGATCTTTGATCAGACGAGCGCGGGCATTACGTTGGTCGATGAGAGAGCCCGCGGCAAAGACGGCGAGGGCCACCACGATAAAGACGAGAAGTGCAATCAGCAATGGCATAGGAAGTGTTCTGGTCTACCACTTAGCGAACCATATCTCCTCATATCTCGGTCCTCGATTCAAACAGAGCGGGACGGAGACGGGCTCCGTAAGTGGCGAGGCGATCGGCAAACTGAGGGCGGATACCGGTGGCGTGGAAGGCTCCCCGCACTTTTCCATTCTCGTCGACGGCGCGACGCTCGAAAACAAAAATATCCTGCATGGTGATGGACTCGCTATCCATGCCGGTGACCTCGGAAACCGAGATGACCTTGCGGGTGCCGTCCGAGAGACGAGCCACTTGTACGACGGCGTGAATTGCGGAGGCGATCTGATGGCGGACGGCGCGCTCGGGAATATTCAGGTTCGCCATGGAAACCATGTTCTCGATGCGGGCCAGGGCATCACGCACGGAGTTGGCGTGGACGGTGGTGAGCGAACCTTCGTGACCGGTGTTCATGGCCTGCAACATGTCGAAGGCTTCTTCGCCGCGGACCTCGCCGACGACGATGCGATCGGGGCGCATACGCAAACTGTTGATGACTAACTGGCGCTGGCGGACCGCGCCTTTGCCTTCAATATTGGGCGCGCGGGTTTCGAGGCGGACTACGTGTTCCTGTTTGAGTTGGAGTTCAGCCGCGTCTTCGATGGTGACGATGCGCTCGACGTTGGGAATGTATCCGGAGAGAACGTTGAGCAACGTGGTTTTTCCGGCGCCGGTACCGCCCGAGATCAGAAGATTTAACTTCCCCTTGACCATGGTGGAGAGAAGCTCGAGCATAGGTTCGGTGAGCGAGTGATTCTCGATCATGTTCCGGGCAGTGACGGGGTCGCGTCCGAAACGGCGGATGGAGAGGCAAGCGCCGTCCAGGGCGAGAGGAGGAATGATGGCGTTGACGCGGGAGCCATCGGGAAGGCGAGCATCGACCATGGGAGAAGATTCGTCGACGCGACGACCGACGCGGGAAACGATGCGCTCGATGATCTGCATGAGGTGCGAGTTGTCTTTGAACGACAAGCCGGTGAGTTCAAGTTTGCCGGCACGCTCGATGTAAACCCGGTCAAAGCGATTGACCAGGATGTCGGAAATGGTGGGGTCCTTGAGCAGGGGCTCGAGCGGGCCGAGGCCGAAAATCTCGTCGAGGATTTCGCGCGAGAGGCGTTCGCGCTCGGTGAAGCTGAGAGGAACCACCTCGCTGTTGACCGAGTTGCGGATGAGAACGAGAACTTCTTCCCGGGCGGAGTCGCCGGTGGAACGGCCAAGCTTTTCGAGATCCAGGCGGTCGAGGATTTTGCGGTGCAGATCCGCCTTTACCTGCTGGTATTCGCTACGCTCGAAGGTCTGCAGATTAGCCATAAACTCTTGTATACGCTCTAAACGTTACACCGTCTTAAACAGCGACCAGGCCGCGCGTTTTACGTCGTTGTCGTTGCGGGTCAGTTCTTGCGCGAGCCCGGCAAAACAGCGGGCGATTTCGGTGTGACTCTGTTCCATCACGGGCGCACCGCGATCGATGGCGGACGAGATGGCGAAGTACTGGTTCGGGATACGCCAGAGCAATTTCACGCCCGCAGCATTTTCGGCATCGGCCTCGGTGAATCCCGGGACCTTGCGGAAGCGGTTCAGGACGAGGCGCAAACGCTCGCGGTTTCCGGTTTCTCCCAGGTATTGCTGGACGCGAGCGGCGCTCCACAGCGATGCGACGTCGGTGCAGGCGACGAGGAGAACGCATTCCGACAAATTCGAGACCAGGCGGCTGGCCGCGTCGAGGCGCGAAGAGTTATCCACGACCACATAGCGATAGTGGGTGACCAGCATATCGAAGAGGCGGACGAACTCCGCGGTCGAGGGCTCGATGGCTGCGGGGGAATTGGTTCCGGCCAGCAGTTGCAAGCCGCCTCCATGGCGAGTCATGAAGCTCTCCAGCAGGGAACTGTCCATGCGATGAAGATTGCGAGTAGCGTCGGAAATATTGAACAGAGGTTTGAGGTTGAGATGAAGCGCCGAATGCCCCAGAGGCGCGAGGTCGACGAGGGCAGTGTGGCCGAAGGCGGATTGCAGCGCGAGGGCGAGGTTGACAGCCACCGTAGTGGCACCGCTACCGCCCTTGGCGTTCACGACGGAGAAGACTTTTCCGCGTGGGCCTTCCTTTTGAACCCGGCGCTGAGCAGTGGTGAGGCGAACAAAAGCTTCGAGCAAGTCGGTGGTAGTGGTGGGGCGCTCGATGAACTCGCGGGCACCGGAGCGCATGGCATTGACGATGGTCTGCGGCTGGCTAAGACCTCCGATGGCGAAGACGGCGGAATCCGGCATTTCCTGGCGAAGAAGTTCAATGGCGCGCATGGCGATGGAGGGATTCTCGGCAGGAATATCCACCAGCAGCACGTCCGGATTGGCAGCTTGCACCCGGCGCATGATGGGATCGGAAGCGGCTACCGGGAAGTTGGAGCAGGTATGGACCGTGTTGGCCACGCTGGTGCCATCGACCAGCACCTGGAGCACGGTGCGCTGTTCGTTGTCGGTGGCTACGATAACGACTGAAAGCTCGGGCATAAACCGCTAACTTCTCCTGCTGCCCCGCGCTGCCGCGCCGGGCTTTCATGGGCCGCCCCGTTAGGAGGCTGGAATCAGATTATTGCCGGTCCATCTGTTCTGCAACTGCTTCGCGGTACCGGCTAATTGCCCGAAGGCTTGGCGCCGGACTTGGAGCCATCAAACTTATCGTTATTGATAAAGGGTCGCGGATTCTTGGGACCGGGCGTGGGTTCGTTGTTGGGCGAAATCCGATGCACGGTGCACAAAACCATCAACTCTGAATTGCTCTTCGAAATGCTCTTGCTTTTGAAAAAGGCCCCAAGGATCGGAATGTCGCCCAGGCCGGGCACCTTGTTCCAAGTGTCGGTGACGCGATTGTCGATGAGTCCGGCAATCACGAAGCTTTGTCCATCGCGGAGTTCGAATTCGGTCTCCGCCTTGCGCGTGCTTAAGGCGGGGACGGTAAAACCGGAGATGGTTAGAGCGTCGGCGAAATCGAGAGTGCTGACCTCAGGAGCCACGGTCAGGTGAATATTGCCGTTGGGCATGATGACCGGAGTGAACTCGAGCTTGACGCCAAACTCCTTGAAGGAAATGGTAACGGCGGTAAAGCCGGCGCCGGGCTGCACGATGGGAAACGGGAACTGTCCACCAGCGAGGAAGCTGGCCTTCTTGCCGTTGACTGCGATGAGATTCGGTTCGGACAAGATCTGGAGGAGGTTCTTGGTCTCCAACGCTTCAATCACTGCGCCCAGGTGAAGGTTGGGTGAAAACAAAAACATGTTGAGAACGTTGTTGACGGTCTGGGTGGCTGAATATGGGGTGTTCTGGCCCTGAGTCTGGGTGATGGCCTGCGTGGCGAAGCCGCCATATTGGCCGGTGGTGGTGGTTCCGACCAGATTGGCAGCGCCGGTGGAAAAAATGTTGATGCCGACCTGGCTGAGGGCGGAACGGTCGACCTCGGCGAATTTCACTTCCAGCAAAACTTCCTGAGCACCTACGGGACCGAAGGTGAGCACGTTGACGACATTCTTGGAATAGGCGGCGGCCAGCTCTCCGGCGCGCTTGGCGACATCCTCGGTGGTGACATGGCCAGAGAGAACGATGGCGGCGCGGGAGGGGGTAACGGTAATTTGCTCATCGGGGAAGACGCGATGCTCTTCCTCGGCGCAGGCGCTGACATCGACGTCGACACGAAGATCGAAGCTACGCGAACGTTCGAGTTCGTCCCAGATGATGAGCGACACTTCGCCGGGAGACTTGCCATGGACGAGGATTTGCGTGGGGGCGATGACGACAGGGTCGGCGACGCTGGAGTCAGTCACCGAGATGCGCTTGATCTGTTCGGTGGTATTGATGAGCAGCGATTTGTCGACCATGACGCGCAGAGGCGCGGAACCCTGCGACTGGGCCGGGAGCGTTGTCTGAGTAACCGGGGCAGTCGGTTCCTGGGCGGGAACGGGGACGGCAGCTTCCTGGAGTTCGGCGGGCGGTTGAAACCGGGATTTGGGAAGGGCAAAGGCCGGGACCAGAAGCCACAGTGCGACAGCCATTAAAGATGTCGAGCGAAACTTCATCGTGTGATTCCTCTCCACGTGAGGAAACTTGCAATGCGCGTACGGAACGCGTAGGGCAAACCAGCTTTCTTACTATTTGGTGTCCTCGCTGCTTTGTTCCGCCAAGGGAACGACAGTCTTTGTAACACCTTTATAGACGTCAACGCTGAACACCGAAGGAGGGGGAGTCGGTGGTTGAGCCTTTTGTTGTCTTACGGGGTGGACATGAACCGGTGCCGGCGGAGCCGGGGCCGGCGTGCCACCCTTATACAGTCCTTTGGCATTGGCGGGGGCCACATCCTCCTGGTGGGTGTCCAGGGGGTTGCGTAGGGCAAGTTGAATATGACCCTCGGAGCTAGCCAGAGTGAGGCGTTCCGCATCATCGGGCGAAGCCAGAAGAGTGATCACCGGCGTGCTCTGCGCTTCTCCGGCGGCGTTGCGTTCCAAAGTGTGGCCGGAGGCGATGACGGCGACGTTCTGCAGGACGGTGGTGGTCTGACTCTCGGAGCTACCGTTGGGAGTGCCAGTAAGGAGTACATCGACGCGAGTGCCGGGGCCGACGAAGCCAGCGACGGAAACGACCTCATTGACGCGGACGGAGACGGCACGCATGCCGGGTGGAATCAGTGAAGGAAGACCCGCGCCCGCGTTTTCCGGAGCTAATTTGCTGGGTAAGATGAATTCGCCTCGGGAAATGGGGAGGATGACGCCGCGCCCGAGCACTTTGCCGCGAGTGGAGAAGGTTCCAGCGGGCAGGGCGGAGGCGGGATACTTGACGATGCGCACGTCATGCTCCTCGACGCGGGCTCCGACCTGGATATCGTCTGCAGCCACAACTACATCCGCGCCGGGTTCGTTGCTCCCCGAGACCCTGCCTTGCAGATTTCTGTAAACGAAGAGGCTGACAACCACGCCCAAGCCTAAAGCCACAGCCCCAATCATCAACAGACGCGTACGGTTCATAGGACTCCGTCAGGACAAACAAAGGCGCCGCGACGCAATGAAAATCAGGCGAGAGTTGTCCTCGCCTTGCTGCGCCGAGGCCAAATATTACTGAATGGAACTGGCCACATTCGAGAAAACATTATTGGCGTTTGAGCCAATCAGACGAATGGTGCCGACAACGATGACCAGAATGACGGCGAGCATGACTGCGTATTCCGCAATGTCCTGTCCTTCATCATCCCGCCAGAGTCGGTAAAAGTGGTGCATAGGTGATGCCTCCTTAAGAAACAACACGCGTTTCAAGCGCACAAAAGCATTGGCTCCCGCAGAACGATCATATAGGTTGCTTGCATTGTCCTACGGAGGAGTGTCCAGAATATAAACCATAATACCCTTCAAAGTAACCAACTTGCGTAATTAATTGCATATCGGGAGTAACCTTCGGCAGCAGTTTCAGGCCAGTCATTTCTCGTCCCCGGAGTGGGGGATGGGGCCTGCCGGAGGCTGCGACGTGATCAGGATCACGGCTTGGGAATCCCGGTAGGCGACGCTCCAGCCGGGGGCACTCTGCAGGCCAACCGCCAGGGCCGAGTCTGGAGGGACCATGACGGTCTGGATTCCCCAGCGCTGCAGGACCTGCTGCCACGAACCTTTGAGTTCATAGGCGTCGGCAAAGTCGTGAAACAGCTTTGCGCCATAAAGGTCGGCGCGGCCGTCGATGAAAACCGGGGTGGACGGGTAAAGCTTCCAGATGAGATAGCCGCCCCAGTCATAGTGGTTGAAGACAGGTCCGGAGGGAGGATGGTTGTTGAGAAATGCCACAGCGTGAGCAGGAAATTGCTGGGCCTCCGCCTGGGGCTGGCGCCGGATTACGTTAGTGATGTGAAGGCTGGCAAAGACAGCCATAGCCAGGACGATGGCAGCGTTGAGCAGAGTCCGAATTGCGGACGGCAGACGACGAGAAGACGGCGCAGGTCGGGGCCAGTCGCCGAGGCGGCGGGAGATGAGCGGGACGGCGATCAAAACGAAGAAAGGGATCATGCGGATCGAAATCAAACCGGCGTAGAGGCTAACGAGCAGAAGGATGAGGTCACGCGGACGGACCGGGATGCGTGACCAGAAGAAGGTTGCGAAGATGGCGAGCACAATCAGGAGAAAGGGCCAGTATTCGGGACGATGAAAGCTGGGTGAGGCCCACTCCAGGATGTAATTCTGCATGGTGGTGGAGCGCAGCGTTTCAATCGGGTAGGAGAACAGGCGCAGCCCATTGGGGTTCAGTGGCACGAGCAGGAGGTCGAGGAAAAGAACGAGCGCTGATGTGCGCCAGGGGGCGCCGGGTGAGGAATCGCCGAAATAGTGGTCAAGCAGAGCTCCGACGAGAAACAGTGCGGAGAGGGCTAAGCCCAAGGCGAATCCGGCGTGCAGATTGACCCAGAGAAGAGTTAGGGGAAGCGTCCACCAGAGAAGCTTGGGATTGCGGTCGGCGCGTTCGAGGATCAGCAACCACAGGCTGGTCAGAAGGAACGACAGAACCTGCGGGCGCACGCCCCACGTGGGCGCCGTAGCCCATGCGGCGCAGAGGGTGACGATGCCGGCAATGTAGGGAGCGGAACCACAGCGCAAGTAAAGGCAGTAGAAGGCTGCGCAGAGGATTGCGGCGAAGATCAGGATTAATCCCGCAAATCCTAGGGTGCGTTGAATCTGGTAGAGAAGAAGTTCGGTACCCCATTCGTGCGCGACCCAGGGCTCTCCGGCGCGGGTGTAGGAAAAAGGATCGGTGTGAGGAACGGACTTATGTTGGGCGATGTACTCTCCTGTCCTGAGGTGCCACCAGAGGTCGGGATCGGTGGCGTTGCGGGCGGCCATGGCGAAGAGGCCTAGAAAAAGGATGGCTAGAAATGCGCGGGTCGTGCTGAACGCTGTTCTGAAATCTGTTCTGAAGCTTGTTCTGAGCAGGCCCGTCATAGGGAATCCATCATAGCGGGTGAGGGAGGCAGGAGGTACAATCGCCATCGATCGTGGCTGCGAACGGCAGTGAATCCATCCCGGTAATTCGGAGCGCATCGGGGCGACGCCTGGTGCGTCTTTTTATCGCGGGCATGCTCTGCCTGCACCTGTTTCTTTTTATCAGTCTCAGAGAACGAATCAAGCAGGGCTATCCGGACTTCACGGTTTATTACACGGCAGCCACGATTTTGCGCAATGGCCTTGGGCATCAGCTTTACGACGCGCACGTTCAATATGAGGTACAGAAAAAGTCGGTGGGCGTTATTGCGACGCGGCGCAGCGCTCTGCCTTACATCCATCCGCCTTTTGAAGCGTTGATCTTCCTGCCTCTGAGTTATGTGCCTTATCCCCAGGCGTTTGCTCTCTGGGATCTGCTGAATCTGGGTGCGCTGTTCGGGGTGGGACTGCTGTTGCGGAAATCCGTGAGTGTGCTCGGCCAGATTCCGCCCTGGGAATTTGTTGTGGCATGTCTTGCCTTCTTTCCGGTTTTTATTTGTTTTCTGCAGGGGCAGGATTCCGTTTTACTGTTGTTGCTTTGCGGGTTGGGATTCAACGCGCTCAGGAAGAGGTCTGATTTACTGGCGGGCTGCTGGTTTGCCCTGGGGATGTTCAAGTTTCAATTTGTGATTCCCATTGTTCTGCTCATCGGGATATGGAAGTGGAGGCGGGCGGCGATTGGGTTCGTGGGGGTTTCCGTCTTGCTGGTTCTCATCTCGGTAGGAGTCGCGGGGTGGGGAAGTTTGCTGCGCTATCCCGAGTTCACTTTGCAGATTGCGAACGCTCCGGGGCTGGGAGGAGTGGCTGCGGAGTTTGCGCCGAACCTGCGAGGACTCGCGCTGGGATGGCCGTTGCATTTGCCGCGGACGGTCGGGAGTGCGGTCGCATTGGTGAGTTCAATCGTGCTGTTTGTTTTTGCGGCGTGGAAGGGGCGCAGCCGGATTCCCCAGGAAAACCTGGAGCTGAGATTTTCCCTGGCCGTCATCGTGTCCGTGTTGATCGCGTGGCAAACCAACATGCATGACCTCAGTTTGCTGGTTCTGCCGGCGGTGTTGATCGCGGACCATTGCCTGCGTGCGCCAACGCGAGGAGCGGGAAAATTCGCTATGCGATTCGGTTTGCTGCTTCCGGTTTTCCTGCTCTTGATCAGCCCGTTGTGGCTGGTGCTTTGGATCGCGAAGGGAGTGGTCAATCTGATGGCGATCCCGCTTCTGTGGTGGGCGTGGGAGATTGGCAAGAAATTGCCGGGCGACAAAGTTAGCCGTCCGGCTTGACTAAGCCGGCGAGTCTGCCGGCGATGGATGAGGTCTACACAGAACGACGGCCAGCATGGGCAGATAAATAAAGAGAACGGTCCACCGTCCCACTTGGGTGAAATTGTGTGGCGCGTGGTACCAGCGCCATAAGCCAGTTCCCCAACTAAAGAAGACAGTCCAGACGATCTCACGGCGCGACCGTGGAATGAGCCAGAGAATGAAGCTATCGAAAAACCAGCGCTGGGGCATGCAGGCCGCCAGCACAAGCAGAATCGCATCGCGGTCGCGATAACGCCAAAGGGCAAGCAGCAAGAGCGGGCCGGGCAGCACCAGCAGCGGGATGAAATGATCATAGTTGCCAAGCTGGGCGATCCAGAGTTGTGGCCACCGGGGCATGATGATGAGGCTGATTGCCCCAACAATCAGGCAAGCTGCAAAGCCGCGGCGGCTGAGGCGGGTGAGGAATACCGGCAGTCCGATCTGCGGCTTGGCCATGGTGACGGGCAGCAGAAGCGGAAAGAAGGCGCTGGCAGCGATAATCGGAGACCACTGGACTGTGATCAATCCTGCCCAATAGGGGTATGCGAGAAAAATGAGCAGACCGCGATAGCTGTGGCGAGTGAGCCCGAAGGCCAGCGCTGCGGAGCTGATTCCGTAAAAAAGACCCGCAGCGACCTCGGGCTGAAGGCGAACGAAGGGCAATGCGAAGATGCCGGCAGTGAGCGGATATTGTTCGAGCGTTGTGTCGTAGGGATTTTGCCGGGCGAGCAAGCGGTGCGCGAAATGGAGAGCCCAGCGGAAATCGGCGGCATCCTGATGAAGGTGTTTCATCAGGAACCAGCAGAAGACGCCGGTGACCAAGCCTACGGCGGCCGAAACCACGACGCGCAGCTTCATGCAGAGTTCTTCAGAGCATTCAGTTGTAACATGGACGGCCGGGGAATCGGACATTCGAATAAGCGCGAATGCCCAAGTTACGGCGGACTTCTTTTCAAAACATTTTGCGCAGAGCTTCTCAATTCGGATGGCTGGTTGCGCTGCTTTGCGCGGGCAGTATGTGGTTCTACGTGCAGCGCGTGCTCATCCCGCATGAAAAAGCTGACGCGGTAACGCATGAGCGGCCACGCGGGAATCTTTCGGATCTTTATCCGCGATGGTTGGGAGCCCGCGAATTGCTGCTGCATGGGCGGAATCCTTATTCGGAAGACATCACGCTGGAAATTCAGAAAGGGTACTACGGGCGGGTGCTCGATCCGGCTCGGACGAATGACCCGAAAGATCAGCAAGGGTTTGCCTACCCGGTCTATGTCGTATTTCTGTTGGCGCCGCTGGTTAGGTTTCCGTTTCATGGAGTGCAGATATTTTTTTACTGGCTGCTGGTCGGGCTGACCGCGGCCAGCGTGTGCCTGTGGCTGAGGGTGCTGCGATGGCGGTTGCCGCTGAGTTCCATCGCGATTTGCGTGCTGCTCACCTTAGGAAGCTTTCCGGCAGTGCAGGGAATCAAGTTGCAACAGATCAGCCTGCTGGCAGCGGCGATGCTGGCGGGAGCGACAGCTTGTGTGGCCAGCGGACTTTTACTTTCCGGTGGGGTGTTGCTGGCGTTGGCCACCGTCAAGCCGCAACTGGCCGGGCCCTTGGTGGCATGGCTTCTGGTGTGGGCCATCAGCGATTGGAGGGCGCGCCGGAGATTGGTGCTCGGGTTTGGAATCGTGATGGGACTGTTGCTCGGCGGAGCAGAAGTTGTTCTGCCGGGTTGGTGGCGAATGTTTGCCGACGCGGTGGGAAAGTATCATCGCTATACCCAGAATCAATCAGTGCTGGATGTCTTGGCGCCGTGGGGTTATTCGGGAAAGTTGTTGGCCGGAGTTGCCGCATTGAGCTGTGCATTTGTTCTGTGGACGTTGCGCGACCGGGCTGCTGATACGGCTGAGTTTGGGACGGCGACGGCGCTGGTGATGGCGCTAACAGTACTCATTGTGCCCATGTACGCGCCGTATAACCAGGTTCTGCTTCTGTCGGCGATCTTTGTAGTGATAAGGGATCGAGCCAGATTCCTTCCGCGATCGCCGTACTGGCGGTTGAGCTTCCTGGTGGGCGCCTTGCTCGTGGGATGGCAGTGGGCGGCAAGCCTGAGCCTGAGCGCGCTCTACTTGGTGGGCGCGCGGAGCTGGGCTCTTGAGCATTGGACGGTGCCATTTTTTTCGACGTTCGCCGTGCCGGTGTGGATGTTCGCGCTGAATTTTTTTGTCTTGAAGACGAGCCGAGCGGAAAGTGGATCGCTCGTGAAAGGTAGCTGAACGGGTTCTCCTGCCGGCCTGAACTCTTTGAGATTGTGTGATAATCCTGCCCGTATGAATTCTCGAATGACCGCCTATGTTCTTGCTGCGTTGATGCTGGTGACGGTGCGACTGGTGGTCGCGATTCGCGAACGGCGCAAACCGAATTCATCATTTGCGGAGCCGGAAGAAGAATCTGAGCGCAAGGTGTGGCGATTGTTGCTGGCGAGCTTTATGGTGTTGTTTGCCGAACTGGCGTTCATCCGGTGGATTGCGGTGGAAGTACGGATCTTTGCATACTTCAAGAACCTCGCGCTGCTGCTTTGCTTTCTTGGTTTCGGAATGGGATGCGCGCTGGTTCGCGAACCAACTCGCTGGAACAGGGCGGTGACAGCGCTGTTGGGGCTGCTGCTTTTGGTGCGAGTGCCGCGGGGAGCGGGAGGGTTACTCGAAAATCTCTCGCAGAACCTGGGCGCCGGTGCCGACACGAATATCTGGGACACTTCAGGCGCGGGGAATGTGGTGGGATTTCTCTCGGCCGCCGCTCTTTCCGCTTTGCTTTTTGTGTTGATCGTGTGGGTGTTCGTGCCCCTCGGGCAGGTGGTGGGTCGCCAGATGAACCTCACTCCGAAGCCTCTGACCGCATACTCGCTGAACCTGGCCGCGAGCCTGGCGGGCATTCTGGCTTTTCTCGCGGTCAGCCGAATGATGCTTCCGCCGTGGGTTTGGCTTGGCGTGGTGTTGCTGGGCTTTGCGCTTCTGCAAAGAAACAGAGAGCGGCAGATTTTGCTGGGGAGCTTGCTGATTCCGCTGGTGCTGCTCTTGCATGAGCCTTCGGATCACGATCACTACAGCATTTGGACACCCTATCAGCAGATTAATTTCACCTGGATTTATGCCCCGAACGGGGAGAGGGCAAAGGGGCTCGTCCAAGTCAATCATATTGGATATCAATTTATCGTGAACCTGACCGACGACTTTCTAAGCCGGCATCCGAAGATGTTAAAGGAGGCGATCGACGAGAATCCGTACAACTTGCCTTTTCGCTTTGCAGCGCCCGCGCCTTCCGTGATGATTGTAGGGGCGGGGACGGGCAATGACGTTGCCGCCGCGCTGCGGCATGGCAGTTCGCAGGTCGATGCGGTGGAGATCGATCCGGCCATCCTGGAGATTGGAAAAAGAGAGCATCCCGAACACCCGTATGATTCTCCGCGAGTCTCGGCGCATTTAACCGATGCGCGGGCCTACCTCAAGCGCAATACCGGCAAGTACGATCTGATCCTTTTCGGGTTGCTCGATTCGCACACCGAGCTTTCCGATTACGCGAACATGCGGATCGACAATTTTGTATATACAGAAGAATCTTTTCAGGAGGCGAAGGCGCACCTAAAGCCGGACGGCATCATTTTCGTGAAGTTCGAAGTACGGCGGCCCTGGATGGCGCGGAGGTTGAAGGAGATGCTGGCCTCGACCTTTGGCAAGGAACCGGTGGTTTTCAACGCGGAGTCGAGTTACACGGCGCGGGCTCGCTGTTTCGTGATCTCTTCCTCGACCCGCGTGCAGGACGCGCTGAGCCATGACCAGCGGCTGGCAGATTTTGTGGAGCGTAGCCAAATCGACAGCGGAGATGCAGAAGTGCCGGTAACGACCGATGACTGGCCGTATCTCTACCAGCGCGATAAGACGATTCCGCGGCCGTACTGGGCGATTTCCGGAATCATTATTCTATTGGCCCTGGTGCTGTATTCGCGAATTTCCGGCGAGGCGCCGCGGCGACCTTCGTTGTTTTTCTTCTGCATGGGAGCTGGCTTCCTGTTGCTCGAGACCCAGGTGATCAGCAGGCTGGCTTTGTTTTTCGGGACCACGTGGCAAGTCAACGGTATTGTGATCTCGGCCATGCTCTGTGCTTTGCTGCTGGCGAATGTCATCGTGGAACGCAGCCCCAAGACTCCGTCGCCGGCGTGGATTCTGCTGGCTTTGTTGGGCGGCTTGGCGCTGGCTTTCTGGTTTCCGTTCGGACGGATGGGAGGATCGCCCACGGTTGTCGGGGTGGTGGCGGTCGCGGTTTTCTCCATTCCTGTAGTGTTTGCCGGAATCCTGTTCGCGTCGCAATTTCGGGCGGTGGAATCGCAGAGCGCGGCGCTCGGGGCGAATTTGTTGGGTGCCGTAGCCGGGGGCTTGATGGAGAATTTGTCTCTGGTATTCGGAATGCGTGCGTTATTGTTGATTGCCATGGGCGTCTACGCTATGGCTGGTTTTGCGCTGTGGCGGCAGGCCACCGGCGTGGGAACGGAATCCGCCCCCGATTTTGTTCGGTCTTGAGGCGGAAGGCTCTTTCGCCGGGGCATGATTCCTGTCATTATGCATAGCAGCACAGCGGTTGGTTTGGGTGTGGGGTAGATCCCCTGTCGCGAGGAACGCGACCAGGGGGCAGTCGCTTGTGTAATTACATCTCATGGGTCTTAGCGCAATAGGGCGTCCGCAGTCTTCTGGATCGGGAGTGTTCCCGGCGCTGGTACTGGTGCAGGGGAACGAGCAGAAGAACATCGTTCTGAACCGCACTCCGTTTAGCGTGGGGCGCAAGGTCGACAAGGATCTGGTGATTGCCGATCCGCGCGTATCACGCGATCACGCGCAAATCGTGCTGGAAGAGGACGGATTCTTTCTCGTCGATCAGGGCAGCAAGCACGGCACGTACGTTAACGGAGAGCGCATTCAGCGGCAACGGCTGGAGCGCAATGACCGACTGGAGTTCGGGGCGCGGGATTCAACCTACCTGATTTTCAATCCGGCGCATGGCACCTCGAACACGGCGCGGGAGTTCTTGAGCCAAATTTCCGGCATACAGATTTCGCAGGAAGCCACCGACCTGGAAAAGCTGACGCTGTTTCTGGAAGCGGCGCGCAAGTTGAATACCGCGGGCGTGCTGGACGAAATCCTGATGACCATGCTGGAGGTTACGCTGCGGCTGACGCGGGCCGAGCGCGGCTATGTTTTTCTGAAAGACGATGAAGGTAATCTTCGACTGGCGGCGGGACGAAACAATAAAGGCGAGTCGCTGCTGGATGATAAGACGATTTCGCATTCCGCGCTGGAAGAGTCGTTGCGGTCGAATTCCGAGTTTTTACTGACCGATACGGGAAGTTCCGCGGATCTGGCAGGGCGGCAAAGCATTGTGGCCTACGATCTGCGGACCGTGATTTGCATTCCTCTGCGCAAGCGGCAGGTGCAGGCGACGCGCGAGCAGCAGACCCCGGCGCCCGGTGCGCCTGCGGAAGTGACGGGAGTTTTGTACGTGGACTCGCGCTTCGCGTCGCGCGAATTCTCTGGTGTGGGCCATGACATTCTGCGGGCGATCGCGACAGAAGCAGCGTCTCTGATCGAGAATGCGCGGCTGGTGCAGGCCGAAGAGGAATCGCGGAGATATCAACAGGAGTTGACCATCGCGGCCAGCATCCAGCAGCGCCTGATGCAGGTGAAGATTCCCGAAGTGCCGTTTGCCAAATTGCGCGGGAAGAATCTTTCTTGCAAGGAAATTGGTGGAGACTTTTTTGATGCCGTCAACACGAAAGAAGGGCTCGCGGTGGTACTGGCGGACGTGAGCGGGAAAGGAGTTTCCGCGGCACTGCTGGCTTCCACGCTGCAGGGAATGATCTATTCGCATTTGAGTTCGGGGATGCCGTTGCTGGATGTGGTGTCTGCGGTCAATCATTTTTTCACCGAAAAGCTGGTCGGCGAAAAATATGCCACTGTGCTTTTGGCCAGGCTGCGGCGGGATGGCGATCTGGAGTATGTGAATTGCGGCCACGTGCAGCCGCTGCTGGTGTGCGCTGGGGAAGTGATGCGTCCGCCGCATGGCAATGTGCCGGTGGGATTGCTGGCCGATGCGACGTTTGAGAGCGCGCGTTGCCAGCTCAATTCGGGCGACCGCTTCATTCTGGTGACGGACGGAGTGACCGAAGCGGAAAATGCGATGGGCGACTTTTTCGAAGACTCCCGGCTGGAAGCGGCGGCAGCCAAGGCTCCTACGCTAGAAGGAATCTTCTCGGCAGTGTCGGAGTTTTGTGCGGGGAATCCGTTAAACGACGACTGCACGGTGGTGGAGATTATTTATTCGAGTGCGGCGTCCGAAGCGTAGGATCAGGACTCCGGCTTTTGAAATCAAAATCCCCACCCTGTCGCAAAGAGCGCGACAAGGATGGGGCACCCGCTAGATTTTCTTTTATTCGACGACTACAGTGTAGTCCGTGCCTTCCCAGCGATTCTCCTGCAGCCAGTAAAAAGTGAAGACGATCTGGCTGCCACCGGGCAGGGAGGCCGTGGGCAGATCGAGGATGAAGGTGCCGAGGCCGGTGTCGCGGGTGTTCGTATCCTGCGAAGTGTTCCAGCCGTCGATGCTCCAATGCACCATCGCGGGATTCAGAAGGGCGATGCGCAACTTCTTGTTGCGCGGAATGGATCGGGCTTTGTTATTCAATCTCCAGCCGAAGACCTGGCGGGAGCGCTTCTCGACCAGATAGCGTTGCACGGTCTGCGGAGGCTGATCGAAAATCTTGCCGTCGCGCAGGGACCGGCGCAATTTGATGTATTCGGAATGGGCCCAGACCAGCGGACAAGCGGAGCCGGAGGGTTTGCCGCGAAATAATTCCAGGTCAGGGATATCATCGGCATCCCAAACCTGTTCAGGAAGCAAGCGGCCATGGCCGGCGGTAGATTGCTCCATCACCGTAAGCAGCGATTCGGCCTCAGCGCGACGGCCGGCGGCAAGTTCGTAGTGAGCGCGCTCGCCGGCGAGCAGCGGCCAAGGGCGGCCGATGCCGCTGCCATCGAAGGGCGAGCCGTCTTCGTGTTCGCCATATCCATCGCCGTTATAGCGGTACCAGCAGGGGCCCTGGGGCAGTTGCACGCGCAGGAGCGCGTCGATGACGCGGACGGTATTCAGAACGCGGGGATCATCGTGGGCGCGTAATCCAAAGCGCACCAGAGCCAAAGAGTCCGGGCTGACGACGCGAAAGGCGCGTTCTGTGTCCTGGCCGGGAGGGCGATTCTTGATAGGGACGAAGCCCTGGGTCGGCGACGCGGCGGAATCGGTAATCGGCGGAGCGATGCGGACGTAGTAGCCCTCTACGCCGACTTGCTGGGCGAGATCGCCGCCGGTGGCATAGACCCAGCGTTCGAGGTTGTCATTCCAGGCATCGGCTACCTCGCGAGCATACGATGCGATGTCGCTGTGGCCGGTAAGGTCGGCGATGTCGGCGGTAGCGAGCAGGGAGGAGATTTCGGCGGCCAGGGTGAAGGGAGAATAGCCGCCATCTTCCTCCCAACGATCCTGTTGCGTGACCGGTCCATTGCGCACGATGTAGCTTGCAGCCTGGCGCACCATCGGCCACCAGCGATCGAGCTTGCCCAACTGTTTGGGCGCTTCGCGGCGCAGGAGATCAAGCAGGAGGATGGGGAAGGCGGTTTCATCCATCTGGACACCGCTCCAGTAAGGACGGCCGTCGAGCCATAGATTCTGCGCCCAGTTGCCTGGGGCCTCCTGAGTGGCTTCGAGATAGCGCAGCACTTTGACCGCGTCGTTGACGGCACCTGCGGCAAGCAGCGCACCCGCGGTTTCGACCAAATCGCGCGGCCATACCAGGTGGTATCCGCCGAGATCCTCATCGCCCTTGTTGAAACCCCATGGAATGGAAAGGCTGGCGATGATGCCACCCAGAAAATCTTTCGATTCGTGGGTGCGCAGAACTGCGGCGGAGGCGCGATAAAGATCATATTCACGCTGCGGTTCATCGAGCTTGAGCAGTGTGCTCTGCCAGTTTTTCCAGTGAAAGACATACTGCTGGCGAAGGTCGTCGTAATCTTCGAGCAAGGTTGAGCGGACTTGCTGTCCAGCCTCGGTGACGATGGCACCGAAACCCAGAGCGAGGATGAATTCTCCATGGCAAGCGGCGAGGTCGATTTCGCCGGTGCAGGCGATGTTGCCCTTCTCGGCGCGCTGGTACTCCCACTCCATTTGGAAGTGGGTGGAGAGGTCCTGCCATCCGTCGGAAAAGCCGACGAAACCGACTGACATCTTTTTCCAAGGGGCGGAGCTGGCCAAGGCTAACGCGGCGCCGTCGTGTTGCGCCAGGAACATGGGGACGCCCTTGTAGTCGCCGACCCAGCCGGTATTTTCGTATCCGCAGTTGGCCAGGTGGGGCGAGAGTAAGGCGTAGAGGCGGTAATCGGAGAGTTGGCCTTGCAGAGGCTCGAAGCGAGTCTTTTGCATGACGACGTTGCGATAAGGATCGCTAAGGATTTCCTTGTGAATGCGGTAGCGACCGCCGATCTCGGTGTTGGTTATTTCATAGGCGGGGATACCGGGTTCGAAAGGCCGGTTGTTGAAAGTGCAGTGGCGCTTTTCCTCGGAAAAAAGGTCGCGTCCATTGGTGACGATCAAGCCCAGGTCTCGGGTGCAAGCTTGGTCTACGCGGGGGAAATAAACTTCGTTCAGAATGCCGTGGCTAGTGGTGAACCAGACCTTGCTGTGCTGGTTCAATGCGGTGCCGGCGGCGGTCTTGGCGCTCGAGGTCCAGCGCGGCGGAATGCCGGGCCAGCCGGGGGCATAACGCGATAGGGGAATCGCTCATGCAGTCTTCATCCTAGGGATCCAGTCAATCACAACCATAATCTCGGCGGGACGCGCCGAGGCGGCGACAACGGCGTGGACACAAAGCTGATGAACGGCATCGAAGAAAGAAGCAGAAAGAAATCTTGCGCTTTCCATGGAACGAAAGATAAAAAGACCCGCACGGAACCCGATGCCGTCCGTCCACCAAACGACGACCAGGCAAACGCGGAGCGCCTTACCTTTGATTATGGTAGCAGCCCTCTGGTTGGGCTTCTGCGGGTCGGCGTTTGCGGCGGCGACCCGATGCGGCTCCGAGCACGGACTTGGACCGCGGATTTATGGGGCTTTACAACCTGGATTTCGCGGGAGCGCAAAGGGACTTTACGGCTTGGGAGGCGCAGCATCCGGACGATCCGGTGGGGCCGGTCAGCCAGGCCGCGGGATATCTGTTTTCCGAGTTTAACCGGCTGGGAGTTCTGGAAGGACAGTTCTACGACAACGACAAGGCTTTTACCAATCGTTCCACGCTTAGCCCGGACCCAGCGATTCACAACGAATTCGAGGCGGCGCTCCAGCGCTCAGACCGATTAGCGCACTTGCGGCTGGGGAAGAATGATAAAGATCCGGACGCCCTGTTTGCCTTGACCTTAGGGTCTGGACTGCAGGCCGATTATGCGGCGCTGATCGAAAAACGGAACCTGGCATCCTTGCATTACACCAAAGAGGCGTCTGTCTGGGCGCAGCAATTGCTGGCGGTGTGTTCGAATTGCTACGACGCTCAGGTAGCCACTGGATTCAGCAAGTACATCATTGGCAGCATGGCTGCGCCGGTGCGCTGGCTTATGCGCGTAGGCGGACTGCCGGCCGACAAACAAGGAGGGATCGCCGACTTGCAGTTGACGGCGCAGCACGGGCACTATCTGGCGCCCTTTGCACGGATCTTGCTGGCGATTGCCTACGTGCGCGACAAGGACAAGCAGCGCGCACTGCAACTGCTGGCGTCTCTCCGCGCTGACTTTCCCGGCAACACGCTTTTTCCGCGGGAAATTGTGCGTTTGCAAACTTCTCATTAAATCGAGAAATTGCGACCTCCTCGGAAAACATAAAGAACGAATTTTTCCCGAGGCCCCTGAAAGTTGTGCCCTCGCAAACCGTTTTATCCATAACTCGTATTTTTCCTGCCCAGCCCATTCATCAGAAATTCACTCTTTTGTAACCATCCTGTAACACAGCGCCGTTAAAACCAAGAATATCTATTCGATGAGGGGTCATAAAACTGATGCGAAGAACCATGTTGGTTTTGGTGTGCGCACTGTTCGCTCTGCCTGCAGTGGCCCAGACGACGTTGAACGGCGCAGGAGCCACGTTTCCTTATCCCATGTATTCCAAGTGGTTCAGCGAATATCACAAGCTGCATCCTGAAATTCAGATCAATTACCAATCGATTGGAAGCGGTGGCGGAATCCGGCAAGTCATTAACGGCACAGTCGACTTCGGGGCGAGCGATGGCCCGATGACCGACGACATGCTGAAAGAAGCGAAGACAAAAATACTCCACATGCCCACGGTTTTGGGCGCGGACGTTCCGGCGTACAACATTCCGGGGGTGACGGCGGAGCTCAAGTTCACTCCCGATGCGTTGGCGGGAATTTTCCTGGGCAAGATCACGAAGTGGAATGACAAAGCCCTTACCAGCGTGAACCCCGGAGTGAATCTTCCCGACAAAGACATCATCGTGGTGCATCGTTCCGATGGCAGCGGCACGACGTACATATGGACGGACTACCTCTCGAAGATCAGCCCCGAATGGCAAAGCCAGGTGGGGAAGGGGACGTCGGTGAAGTGGCCGATTGGACTGGGAGGAAAGGGAAACGAAGGAGTTGCCGGTTCGATCCGGCAGTTGCAGGGATCGATCGGGTACATCGAGTTGATTTACGCCGTGCAAAACAACATCACCTATGGGAGCGTTCGTAACGCTGCGGGAAATTTTGTGAAGGCATCGCTTGACAGTGTTACGGCAGCCGCTGCTTCAGCGCCGAAAATGCCGGCTGATTTTCGGGTCTCCATTACGAACGCACCGGGGAAAGATGCATATCCGATTTCGAGCTTTACCTGGCTGTTGATTCCGGAGCAATCGAAAGATCCAGCGAAGGGGAAAATTCTGGCTGATTTTCTGAACTGGATGGTTACGGACGGGCAAAAAATGACAGCTGCACTTTCCTATGCTCCGCTACCTGAAGGCGTTGTTCAGAAAGAGAAGGATGCAATCAAGCAAGTCCGTTAGATCTGCAGAAATTTTTCATTCCTGGGTGTTAAAAAAGGAGAGTGTGATGAATTCTGTATGGAAGTGGTGTGCGATTTTGTTCCTGGCTACAACCGTGGTGGCACAAACCAGCACGCCACCCAAAGCCAAGAAAAGCAGGCCCGCGACGTTAACCGCTGCGGATGTGCAGGCATTGAAGGACGCAATCGCCTCGCAGCAAGCCGCGCTGGCTGCCCAGCAACAAGAGATTCAGCAGCTACGCGATGAATTGCATCGTAAGGACCAGGCGGTAACGCAGGTGCAGGCGGTGGCGACCGATGCGGCCACCAAAGCTGACGCGGCGCAGGCCACTGCCGCGCAGCAGCAGCAGACGGTCGTGGAACTGAAGAGTGACGTGACCGACCTGAAGACCAACGTCAACAACACGGCGCTGTCGCTGCAGGAGACCCAGAAGAATGTGAATTCAGCGCTGGAGAGTCCGCTGGCCCTGCACTACAAGGGAATCACGATTACGCCGGGCGGATTCCTGGCGGCAGAATTTGTGCGGCGGTCGAGGGCGTTGGGTTCGGACATCAATACGCCTTTCAATTCGCTGACCATGCCGGGTGCTGCGCAAAGCAGCATTTCCGAATTCTTCGGATCCGGACGTCAGTCGCGTCTCTCGATGCTGGCGGAAGGGCGGTTGAAAGCTGCCAAACTGAGTGGGTACGTGGAAACTGACTTCCTCTCGGCCGGCGTCACCTCTAACAACAACGAGAGCAATAGCTATACCCTGCGGCAGCGCCAGGCGTGGGGGCAGGCGGCGCTGGATAACGGTTTCTCTGTAACCGGCGGACAGATGTGGAGCCTGGTAACCGAAACCAAGCATGGCATGGACAACCGAACCGAAGCCACGCCGATGACCATCGACCCGCAGTATACCGTCGGCTTCAGCTGGGCTCGGCAGTATGGACTGCGCGCGGTCCAGAATTTTGACAACAAGGTGTGGTTCGGCGTGGCGATCGAGAATTCGCAGGCCACCGTTTCCAGCCACAACAATGGAAATAACTTTATCGTGGGATCCGAAGGTGCCGGCGGCGGTCTTTACAACAGCGCAGTCACCAACTGCTCGACTGCCAACAATCCCATTGCTGGAGGCGCCCCCATCACGACCTGTTCGCTGGCAGGCAGCTATTCCTTCAACCCGTCCCCGGACATCATCGCGAAGGTGGTCTTCGAACCGGGATTCGGACACTACGAAGTGTACGGTTTGTATGACCGCTTCCGCGACCGGATTTATCCTTGCGGGGAAGTGCTGATCGTCGCTCCGGCGACGAATGGGCCTTGCCCGGATGGCGCAGGAACGGGCCCGAATGGTCTCCTGGCCTTTAATTCGTCGAAGAACGGTGGCGGCATCGGCGCCAACGCCCGATGGTCATTCATCAACAAGCATCTCGACTTCGGGCTGCACGCCCTTGGCGGAAGTGGAATCGGGCGCTACGGGACCGGCGGTCTGCCCGATACGTCGATCCATGCCAACGGAACCTTTGATCTGGTCAAGAGCTATCAGGGACTCGCGACGCTGGAGTGGCACGGACCCAAGATGGATGTCTACTTCAATGCTGGCTCGGAGTACGCCAGCCGTGCGGCGGATTTCGATCCCATCACGGGCAAGTATGTCGGTTACGGCTCGCCTTTCTTCAGCAACACCGGCTGCCACACCGAAACCGCGCCGAGCATCGGTGGCGGATTCTTTCCCGGCAGTCTTTCCAACTGTACGGCCGATACGCGGGCGCTCATCGAGGGAACTGTGGGCTTCTGGCACCGCATGTATACCGGGCCCAAGGGCCGGCTGCAGTGGGGTGCGCAGTATTCCTACGTGACTCGCCAGACCTGGTCTGGGATTGGACCGGCAGGAAAGGGGCAACCTGGAGTGACTCCCGAAGGACTCGACGGAATGGTCTTTACGTCATTCCGTTATTACTTGCCGTAAGCAGTTTTCTTGTCTTTTCATCGGCGCATCGCATGGCGGATTCAGCCGCTGTCGATGCGCCGATTTTTTGGCTCGCATATTCCCAGTTCAACCGAGTCGTACAGGGCCTTGTCTCCGCTGATGCTCTATACTGCGTCTTCCGGGCCCGATGTTTTATACTGTGTAAGCGGCTTGTTCCTCCCGGATCGGATCGAAAGCGGATCCCAGTCAGCAAGGAAAATAGCAAGAGTCGACGGACAACAGTTTTCTCCCATGGCACGTCTTTCGCTGGACAATCCTGCGTACTATCTCAACCGCGACACCTCGTGGCTCGCGTTTAACAAGCGTGTGTTGGAAGAGGCCGAGGATGCGGGCAATCCATTGCTGGAGCGGCTGAAGTTTCTTTCGATTTCGGCCAGCAACCTGGACGAATTTTTCGAGATTCGTGTGGCCGCCATGATGCAGCAGATCGAGGACGGCTATAACGAGGCTGGCCCCGACGGTTTGACCCTGACGGAAAAGCGCGATGTTCTGGCGCGCCTGGCGCACAAATTTGTAGACGAACAATACGACTGCTGGAACACGTTGCGGCCGGCGCTGACGGAGCATGGCATTCGCGTGCTGGCGCTGCATGAGTTGGACGCGGAGGCGCGGCGGTTTGTGGATGAATATTGCGAGAAGGAACTGGATCCTCTGCTCACGCCGGTGACGGTGGATCCCACGCATCCGTTTCCACGGGTGATCAACAAGGCTTTGTGCCTAGGGCTATTGTTGCGGCGGCGACGGCGGTCGGCGCTCACCTACACGGGCGTGGTTTCGGTGCCGCGGGCGTTGCCACGGTTGGTGCGGTTGCCTTCGGAAGGGACGACAGATTTTATTTTTCTGGCCGATCTGGTGGCGCATCACGCGGTGAACATGTATCACGGTTACGACATCGTGGCGTCGGCGCCTTTCCGCGTGACCCGAAACAGCAATCTGTATCTGCAGGAAGAAGAGGCGCGAAATCTTCTGGAGTCCGTGCGCGCAGAGTTGCACAACCGGCGCAAGGGCGACGCGGTACGTATGGAGATTGAGGCCGACGCCGATCCTGAGATTATCGAGCGCTTGCGCACCGTGTTTGAGTTGGATCCGTGGCAGGTGTTTCCGGTCAACGGTCCGGTGAATCTCTCGCGATTGTTCAATATCTACGAGCAGACGCAACGGCCGGATCTCAAGGATCGTCCGTTCACGCCTCGCGAGCTTCGGCTCACGGCGAAATCGCAAAATCTGTTCGAGGAATTGCGACGGCACGATATTCTGCTGCACCATCCTTACGATTCTTACGACGCGGTTGTCGCATTCATCGAGTCGGCGGCGGAAGACGATCATGTCCTCTCGATCAAGCAGACGCTTTACCGCACCAACGAACACTCGCTAATTGTTCCCTCGCTGATCGATGCGGCGCAACGCAAGGAAGTGACGGCGGTGGTGGAGTTGAAGGCGCGCTTCGACGAAGCCCACAACATCCGCTGGGCACGAGATCTGGAAGATGCCGGTGTGCAGGTGTTTCACGGATTGGTTGGGCTGAAGACGCATTGCAAGCTGTCGTTGCTGGTGCGCCGCGATCCAGATGGGGTTCCGCGCAGCTACGCGCATATTGGTACGGGAAACTACAACGCCACCACGGCGCGAATCTATACCGATCTCAGTTTGTTCACGGCGAATCCTGAAATCACGCGCGCGGTACACGATGTCTTCAGTTTTCTGACTGCCTACGCCGAAAACCCCAGCTATGAGCCGCTGCTGGTGGCTCCGCTCGATCTGGCGGAAAAGGTGATTGCGCTGATCGACCGCGAGGCGGAACACGCCCGCGAAGGCCGTCAGGGACGGATCATCGCCAAGATGAACGCTTTGCTCGACAAGAACGTAATTCAGGCGCTGTATCGGGCGTCGCAGGCGGGGGTGGAGATTGATCTGATTGTGCGCGGCATCTGCTCTCTCCGGCCAGGCGTGCGCGGATTGAGCGACCACATCAAAGTGCGCAGCATTGTGGGGCGATTCCTGGAGCACAGCCGGATTTACTATTTCGGTAATGGAGGCGAGGAAGAAATTTATATCGGCAGCGCCGACTGGATGCCGCGCAACCTATACGAGCGCGTCGAAGTGCTGGTGCCGTTGCGCGACGAATTCCTGCGCGAGCGCGTGCACCGCGAAATTCTCGACGTTTATCTCGCGGATAACCGGAAGTCGCGGATCCTGCTGAGCGATGCGACCTATATTCGGGCGTGGCAGCCGTTGCATGGAAAGCGGAATCGGAAACCTCCGACGGGCGCGGCGGCCTTCAGTGCGCAGGATTTTCTGATCAGCGTGGCCGAAGGCAAGCAGTTGAATCCGGTTCCGCCGCAGGTTCCGGCGCGGAAGCGTAAGGTTTCGGCGGGAAGGGAACGATAAGCCGCAATGATCATTTATTTTCTGCGTCACGCCAGCGCCGGTGAACAGATGGCGAATCCGAAAAAAGACGAGAAGCGCGCGCTCGACAAGGATGGCATTGAGCAGTGCGGTTATGTAGGCCGTGCGCTGACGGCCATGGATGCGCAGGTGGACGTCATCATTTCGAGCCCGCTGAAACGCGCCACGCAGACGGCTTCGCTGGTGGGAAACGAAATGGGATATGAAGGCAAGCTGCAAATGGATGCGGGGCTGCGGCCTGGAGCCACCTTTGCGGACTTCCGGCGCCTGCTGGAAAAATACGCGAGCCTGGAATCGATTATGGTGGTGGGACACAACCCGAATCTGAGCCAGTTCCTGGGCACCGTGATCAGCGAGTCGGGTTGCGAAGCTTCGGTTGAGCTGAAGAAAGGAGCGGTGGCGCGAGTCGACATGCGGCGCAGCTCCGGTACGCTGCAATGGTGTTTGACGCCGAAAGCGCTGCGCACGCTCTACACCGCTGCGGTAGAAAGTTCCCGTCCGAACACTTCGCGAAAATAGGGCGCGTCTTTCTCTATCGCCCACAATTCCAGATCCACTCCCATACGGCGGCGCGGCACCAAAGTCAGGTGGACTTCGGCCGCACGATGGCTGACACGAACTTTCTGCACGGCGCGGCTGCGGCCCAGGTTCAGGGCGCGCGCCAAACGCAGAAGGATAATCGCTTTCTGCACACCGGGACGGTCGTTGGGATCCAGAGCTTTCATGGGAGGCTCGTCCAAGGTAGGTCGCGACTTTCCCAGATAGCGGGCGATGGCCGCGATCAATCGACGTTGCTGAGGAGTGTAACCGAGAATTTCCGAGTTCGAGATGATGTAATAAGTGTGCCGGTGATGGCCGTTGCGGTTAACGTAATCTCCCACTTCATACAGCATGGCGGCGGCCGACAGCCACTCGCGGAATTCGGGCGCGAGACCATGCACGGAACGCAGCGCTGAGAACAGGAACATTGCGGACTCGCGCACATCGAGAGCATGCTTGATGTCCACGCCATAGTGAGCGACAGCGCGGGTGATCGATTCCCAGCGTTCGGATTCGATCTGCCTTCCGGAGCGGGTGCTGCGGTCATGCTCGGCGGCCATCTGGGCGAGCAATCCGTCGCGAAGACCTAGTGGAGAATAGCGAAAACCTTTGAGATGGCAGCGGTCGAGCAATTCCTGATAGACCATGGCTCCGGCTACGACGATTTCGGCCCGGCGCAGGCCGATCCCTTCAATCTTGCGCCGGTCGTCCACCGGCAAGTGAGCCAGGCGCTTGGCGAGGCGGGTGATTTCTGCGCGGGAGACGAGCATGCGCTGGCGAGTGCCATTCTTGCGGAGATGGCTGGCCGCGGTGGCCAAAGCGGCGGCGGTTCCGGAAGTAGCGATCACATTCTTGACTTTTGCGGCCACCACGCGGGCGGCAACGCGGTTCACTTCGCGGACGACGAATCCTTGCAGGCGTTTCAGTTCGCCCTTGCGCGGCGGATCGTGGCGGAGGAATTCATCGGTGAGCCGCACTGCGCCTAGCGGCATGCTGACAAGATCTCGAATGTGACCACTGGCGGAGACGGTGAGTTCGCAGCTGCCGCCGCCTAGATCCATCATGAGCGTTGGAGAACTATCGCCGCGAAGATTGGAGACAAGACCCAGGTGAATCAGGCGGGCTTCTTCCAATCCGGAGATAATTTCGACGGTCCAGCCGGTGGCGGATCGAACCCACTCGAGAAAGGCTTGCGAGTTGCGAGCGTCGCGGAGCGCGCTGGTTGCGACTACGCGGACGGGGTCGGTAACCACTTGTTGCGTGGCGCGGTGGAAGCGGCGCAGAACCTTCACGGTCTCGGCCATCGATTCGGGAGTGAGGAAGCCGGACCGAAACACGCCTTCGCCCAGACGAGTCACTTCGCGGTCTTCGTGGATGGGGCGAAGATAGCCACGCGTGAGGCGCGCGATTTTCAAGCGAACTGAGTTAGAACCGATATCAACCGCGGCAAAGGTCGGCATGAGGCAAGGGCAACAGTTTACATGTGCCGGTATCGCTCGGTCATTAGCAGAGCGAAGGAGATGACGGATAGGCTATGCGCGAAGCTGCGGTTAGGAGGATTTCGACGAGATCTGCGCGAGAGCATCTAGAAGATTGCGGGCGCAGAGGTTGCAACATGAGCCTTGCTGTCGCGAGGTCCCTTGGTCGGATAGGATTTCGAATTCGAGAACGGCAGGCGCTGCCGAACAGAGCTCACAGTGAGCTTGCTTGCTGAGTGTACGAAAGGTCATCGAGTCTTGCACACACGCTAACCCTCTTGTATCTAACAGGAAACGGCAGACGGATGCAGTGACAGTGGTCACAGATGGAAGTTATTGATACCGGGATGACGGGAGACTAAGGCTTGCGATCAGGCTGCGTGGGCTGTATCGCTTCTTGGTTTGAGTGCGGCCGGAAGCGGAGCCCTGGCGGCGTGCTCGGAGGTGCTGGTTAACTTTCCCCGCGTGCGTGAGAGCACGGCAACGGCGTGGCGGAATTTTGCTCCTGTCACATTGTGAAGTTCGGCCACGAGAGGGGACTCGCGTACTTCGCCGATGTTCTCGATGGCGGTTTGCCGCAAGGTGAGCCAATCGTGCCAATCGCCTAGAGCATCCTGTAAGACTTTGAGTTCTGCGATGAACTTTTCAGCCTCGGGGGAGGGGCTGGCAAACTCGGCCGCGTAGCGGGCCCGCTTGCTGAGAATGCGATATTGGTGGAGCACCGCTTCGGTGGGCGGCGAACTTGTACGATCGAGCGGGCTCAGCATGGCTCTGGCGGCCGCCAGCGGATCGCGGCTTGCCTCCGGTTTGAAGCGCCGGGCAGCGCGTTTCAGACGCTTGCGGATCTCGCGCACAGCGGCTTTATCCGCCGCCTGCCGCAGCTTTTTTTCCTGCTGGCGGCGGAGTTCGATCAAATGGTTCACGAGTTGAGTTTTGCGGCGCGGTTCGTGAGGGACCTTTAAGCTGCGCAGGGCGGCGAGTTGAACATCGAGATCACGTACCTTGCCGGCACGCTTTCGGATTCGCCCCAGCAACTTCAGAAGTTTTTTTTCGCTGCGGTCAAGTTTAGGAGAAAGTTCCCCGAGCAATATTTGCAGTCGGCGGGTACCGGTGCGGAAGCGGTGCACGCTCTCGGCCCGCGGTTTCGAGGAAAGCTTGATGAGGTCGCGTTCAAGCTTCTGAAACACGAGGCGAGTGCGGTTGGGCGCAATTGGCATATGCGAAGCGATTGGAAGAAGAAAATACAGGCTTAGCCGGGAAAAGGCAATCCGAAAAGCTCGGTCATTTTAACACCCCGTTAACAGGATTCTGTTACCGTAAGGGCGATGGCCAATGCTGCCCGACCTCGGCCTGATATGCCTGCTCCGCAACCTGTTGAAGCAAAGAAAGTTAGCGAACTTGCCTCAGATGGGAGGCGAGCCGTGAAACTGCTTGGACCGACGGGGGAAGTTGGCGACCGCGTTTTCAAGATCGCGATGCTTCTCTGCGGTCTGGCGGTGTTGGGAACTTTGGTCCTGATCGTCTACGAACTGGTGCTGCGTTCCGGGCCGTCCTGGCACGCGTTTGGGTTTAAGTTCTTTGCCGGACGCGATTGGGATCCGGTGAACGAGAAGTTTGGCGCGCTGCCGTTTGTTTATGGAACCCTCGTATCCTCACTCCTCGCTCTGATCATCGCGGTGCCGCTGTCGATTGGAGTAGCTGTCTTCACCACCGAGATGTGTCCGAAGGTCCTGCGCGGGCCACTCTCGTTTTTCGTGGAATTGCTGGCTGCGATTCCGAGCGTGGTTTACGGGCTGTGGGCGATCTTTGTGCTGGTACCAATCCTCAGCGGCTACGTTGAGCCTTTCTTATCCAAGACGCTGGGCTGGACAGGATTATTTGTGGGGCCTCCTTACGGCATCAGCATGTTGGCGGCAGGAATCATCCTGGCGATCATGATTATTCCCATTATTTCTTCGATCACGCGGGAGGTTCTGATGGTGGTGCCGCAGCACCAGCGCGAGGCTGCACTCGCGCTGGGAGCTACCCGCTGGGAAATGATTCGCGTGGGAGTGCTGCGCAACGCGCGCGCCGGGATTATGGGTGGCATCATTCTGGGTTTGGGCCGGGCTCTCGGCGAAACCATGGCGGTTACCATGGTGATCGGAAATCGTCCGGAGATTGCGAAATCTTTATTTGCGCCGGGCTACACCATGGCCAGCGTGTTGGCCAATGAGTTCAGCGAGGCCACGGGCGACTTAAACCTGGCGGCTCTCATCGAGATTGGGTTGGCCCTGTTTTTGGTAACGATCGTAGTGAACGCACTGGCCCGTTTGCTGGTCTGGACGGTTACCCGCGGCCAGCCTTCGAGGGCGAATGCCTGAAACTGGAACGACCTCCGCGCTGCATACGGTTCCTCCGATCGCTTTGCGGCGGCGGGTTACCGACCATGTGATGACCGGCGTGGCCGTGCTGACAGTCATTCTGGTGCTGGTGCCGTTGTTCGCCATATTCGCCTATCTGGTTTACCGCGGGATCGGGTCGATTAACTGGGCGTTTCTTACGCAAACGCCGAAGCCGGTGGGCGAAGCCGGCGGCGGGATGGCGAATGCCATCGTGGGATCGGTCTTCATTCTCGCTCTAGCGAGTGTGTTAGGCGTGCCGCTGGGGGTGGGCGCAGGCATCTATCTTGCGGAGTACGGACGCAACCGCTTCGGGGACGGGATCCGCTTCACGGCCGACGTGCTGAACGGAGTGCCGTCTATCGTAATCGGCATCGTGGCCTATTCGATCGTGGTTCTTTATCAGAAGCATTTTTCTGCGACGGCGGGCGGAGTGGCGCTGGCCATCATGATGATTCCCACCATTACGCGCACGACGGAAGAGATGCTGCTGCTGGTGCCGCAGGCGTTGCGCGAGGCCGCGTATGGGCTGGGTATTCCGCGCTGGCGAACGACGCTCTCGATCACGCTGCGCACGGCGACTTCCGGAGTGATTACTGGAATCATGCTGGCTTTTGCCCGGGTTGCGGGGGAAACGGCGCCGCTGTTGTTTACGGCGTTCGGAAATCAATTCTGGAATCTGCGGGCGAACCAGCCGACGGCGGCGCTGCCGCTGCAGATTTTCAATTACGCCATTTCTCCCTATGACGAGTGGCACCGGCAGGCGTGGGCGGGGGCCCTGGTGCTGATCGTCCTCATCGTTAGCGCAGTCGCGGCAGTGCGCTTTGCCGTACGCCGCGGAACCTTTGGAGCCGCATAGTTTATGGGTGTTGGCATACAGGTCGAAAACCTGAACGCATGGTACGGCAAGACGCAGGCGTTGTACGACGTCCAATTGACCGTTGCGGCGAATCACGCCACGGCGTTGATTGGGCCCTCGGGCTGCGGCAAGTCGACGTTTATACGCTGCTTGAACCGCATGCACGAGACTATCCCGGAGGCTCGGGTTACAGGCAGCGTCCGCATCGGCGATATTGACGCCTACGACGGTACGTCGGCCACACAGCTACGCCGCCGGGTGGGGATGGTTTTTCAAAAGGCGAATCCTTTTCCGACGATGTCGATCTACGACAACGTGGCCGCGGGATTGAAGTTGAATGGCTTTGGCGACCGGCGCAAGCTGGACGAAGTTGTGGAACGGTCTCTGGTGGTGTCTGCGTTGTGGGACGAGGTAAAGGATTACGTGCACAAGAAATCCGGGGCCAGTCTTTCGGGCGGGCAGCAGCAGCGGCTTTGCATTGCGCGGGCGCTGGCGGTGGAACCCGAGGTGCTGCTGATGGACGAGCCTTGCTCAGCCTTGGATCCGATTTCGACCGGAAAAATTGAAGAATTGATTTTTCAACTCAAGGAACGGTATACCATCGTAATTGTGACGCATAACATGCAGCAGGCGGCGCGCGTGGCGGAGTTCACCGGATTTTTCCTGCTGGGCAAAATGATTGAGTTCGACAAGACGGAAAAGATCTTTACCAAGCCGACGCATAAGCGTACGGAAGATTACATTACAGGCAGGTTCGGATAATGCGCACGCGCTTTCAACAAGGGCTCGACGATCTGCGGCAAAAATTGCTCCGCATGGGTGGGCTGGCGGAACAGGCGGTGGACCGTGCGCGTCAGGCCTACATCGATCGGGATCTCAACCGGTGCCACCTGGTTCTCGATGGCGAGACCCAGATCAATACCTCGGAGCGGGAGATCGACGAAGCCGCCTTTGACTTGCTGGCCATGCAGCAGCCCATGGCCGTCGATCTGCGCTTCATCCTCGCGGTGACCAAAATTAATTCAGATCTGGAGCGCGTGGGAGACCAGGCGGTGAACATCGCCGAGCGCGTGATGGACATGGTGGAGCTTCCGGCGGTGGATTTGCCAGTGGATATTGCGCGCATGGGCGCGGCCGTGAGCGCGATGGTGCGGCGGTCGTTGGAGGCATTCATCGAAGGGAAGGCGGAACTGGCGCAGGCCGTGCTCGAAATGGATAACGTGGTCGACCGCATGAAGGACGATGCCTTCATCCAACTGGTGAAAACCATGAACCAGCGCCCGGATGCGGTGCGGCAGGCGCTCGATGCGCTGCTGGTGGCGCGCAATCTGGAACGCGTTGCTGACCACGCCACCAATATCGCCGAAGACGTCATCTTCTGGGTGCAGGGCTCAGACGTTCGCCACAACGTGAACCCGGAGGAGGAGCATTCTGAGCCTTCGTCCAGCCACGAGGGCTCCACGCGCGCTTCCGGCGTCTAACCGCTGGGGTCGCGAAACAGATTTGTGGCAGGCATGCCTCTGCAGTCTTTGACCACGGGTTCCGTCGTAGATTACGCTCATCTCTCCTCATCTACTGCTGTTGCAGAACAAATCTGCGGAGGCCCCGTGATCCGAATTTCCCGCATCGTTTTGCTGGCTGCACTTCTTATTTCTTGCATGGCAGTTGCGGTCGCTCAGGAATCGAAGCCTGACAGCTCCTCGATCTCACTGCCCACCAGCAAGACCTTGACGATTCCATCTCCCGGGCGCATCGGCAGTACCAACAGCTTTCCCGCCACGATCGCACTCAGCCCCGACGGACGCTATGCGGTGCTGTTGAACGACGGCTACGGCACGCAGGAGACCATGGCCATGCAGTCGATCGCGGTGCTCGATCTGAGAACCAATCAACTGTCGGATTATCCCGACAAGCGTTTCGGCGAGGAAGTTCATCAAAGCTATTTTATTGGCCTGGTCTTCAGCTCGGACGGCAAGCATCTCTATGCTTCGGTCGGATCGATCACGGATCCCACTGGACAGAAGGCAGGCGACACCGGAAACGGAATTGCGGTCTACAGCTTTGTGAACGGCAAGGTTGCTCCCGAGCGATTCATCCCGATTCCACCACAGCCTCTTGGCGAGGGAGAAACCGTAGCGATGGGCCTGCGGAAAACGCCCGAAGGTTCCGCCATTCCTTATCCTGCAGGTCTGGCTGTGATTTCCGCCGCAGGCCGCGATCAACTCCTCATCGCCAATAATCTTGCCGACGATGTGATCCTGCTCGACACGCCGAGCGGCGAGGTTCTGCGGCGTTTCTACTTGGGCACCAGCGATCTTGTGCCCTCGTCGTTTCCCTACACCTGCGTTGCCACCAGCAATGGCAAGCGCGCCTGGTGCAGCTTGTGGAATGTGTCACAGGTGGTCGAACTCGATGTTACGCAAGGTCAAGTTGTTCGCTGGATTCCGCTTATGCTGCCGAAGGATCACATTGCTCCCGGTTCGCATCCCACGGCAATGCTGTTGAGTCGGGATGAAAAGTCGCTTTACGTGGCTTTGTCGAATGCGGACGCGGTTGCGGTGGTAGCGGCGGAGAGTGGCGAGATGCGAGCGACGCTGAGCACCACGTTGCGCAGTCAGAAATTTGCAGGAACCTATCCCATTGCACTGGCGCAGTCTGGCGACGGGAATCGGCTGTTCGTGGCCGACGCCTCCTCTAATTCGGTCGCGGTATTTGAGACGGCGAATCTGACCACGAAAGGTGCGGAAGACGCTGCTTCTTCAGCCCTCGGTTTCATCCCCACCGACTGGTATCCCAGCGCGCTTGCGGTCCACGGTGACGATCTTCTGATCGCAACGGCCAAAGGCCAAGGCACGCGCCCGAACCCGGGCCCGGGCAAGACTGCGTGGGAGGTACGACACCACGAGCATCCATACATCCCCACGCTGCTGCGAGGGTCGATCGCGCGGCTGAATATTCCTGACACCCTCCAAAAACTTCCAGAGCTAACCCGCATCGCCGAGCACGATAACCTGCTGCACAGCGATCCCGGAAAGATTCAATTCGCTGCCGGCGGCAATCCCATCAAGCACGTGATCTATGTGATCAAGGAGAACCGGACGTATGACCAGATACTCGGCGACCTGAAGGTTGGTGACGGCGATCCGTCGCTCACGATGTATGGCGCCGACATCACGCCGAACGAGCACAAACTGGCGCTGCAATTCGGCGTGCTGGACAACTTCTACGACAGCGGAGAAGTTTCCGGGGACGGGCATCTATGGTCGACCGCCGCGATCACCAGCGACTACAACGAAAAGACATGGCAGATTGCTTATCGCGGCAAGGAGCGGACTTACGATTTTCAAGGCACGGTTGCCGACGAATTTCCGCTCGATCATAAGCAGCCGGATATCGACGATCCTTCCACCGGCTTTCTCTGGGATAACGTGGCTCGCAACAACCTTTCTTATCGCGACTACGGCGAGTATGTGAATGCGCAGTGGTGCAACAAAGTTCGCAAGGCAGCCTCGCCGAAGCAGGGAACGCCTTCGGCGCAGGAAACGCCCTGCCCACGCACCGAATTGCAACAAGGGGATGCATTGCCGCCGAATGTGGGAGAGCCGCACGGCGCGCCAAGTCCGTATCCGTGGACGGTGCCGCTGTTCAAGGGGGTTAAGCCGACGAAGGCGGTGCTGCGCGATCACTTCGATACGCTCTATCCTGATTTCAATACCGACTATCCCGACCAGCTTCGTGCCGACGAATTCCTCAACGAGTTTGCCGCCTACACTCATGCCCGCGAGGCGAACGAGAGCCAGGATTTTCAATTGCCGGCCTTCGTCCTGCTCTATCTTCCCGACGATCACACCGGAGGCACGCGCCCGGAGCGTCCGCGTCCGGCTGCCTCGGTGGCGGACAACGACCTGGCATTGGGCCGCGTGGTGGACGCGGTGTCGCATAGTCCGTACTGGGACGACACGGCGATCTTTGTCCTGGAAGATGATGCGCAGGATGGAGGCGACCATATCGATGCTCATCGATCCATCGCCTTCGTGGTCAGCAAATATTCACCCGGCAAGCCGGCCGAGCCTTACGTCGATCATCGTTTTTATACGACCGTGAACCTGATTCATACGATGGAGATGCTGCTCGGTTTGCCTCCAATGAACCAGAACGACGCCTACGCGCCCGCGATGGGGCCAATGTTCTCGGGAGCAGGGGACCAGCGTGCGTTCAAAGCCGACTATCGCAATCTTAAGAACGGCCTGATCTACGAGACCAACAAGCGCGATGCCAAGGGCGCGAACGAATCGTCCAAGATGGACTTTTCGCGTCCGGACGCAGCGGGAGCAGCGCGCCTGAATGAGGTGCTGTGGCGTGATCAGATGGGCGACACGCCGGTTCCGGCACCGAAGCATACGGTGTTGCCGGCGGGAAGCGATTAGCAACCGGGCGAACTTCCCCTCGCATGCTTTTCCAGAATGGGAAAGCCATTTCCACCGTTACCAAGCTAGAATCCTCCCTGTTTGTGAACTGATTTTATTTATTGCCGATAGATCCCGCATGAGCACCGCTGTGCGAGAACTACGGTCGGTGGTGATGATCCTGGTCGAAGCGTCGTGGGAGGACGAAAGCGGAGTTTTGCAGAAGATTCCCGCGCGCATGGAAGACCGGTCAGCCAGCGGCGCGTGCATACGGGTGAAGACGCCGATCGCGGTGGGAGCGAAGCTGACGATTCAGTGGCGCTTTGATCGGTTCTGTGGCATTGCCAAGTATTGCCGCAGCGACGGGCGAGAGTTTCTGGTCGGCATTCAGCGGGATAAGAGCGTAGTCCTCAGTCAGCCGGTTGGTACGGAACCGCCGCTGCAGGAAAGCACCAAAGGACGGGGTCCTCAGGTCGCGGCGGCTAAAATCCAACCCCTGCTGGAGCGACGGGAAAACAAGCTCACTGAACCAGCCCTAGCTACGCCGAAGGCGGAAAGCAAACCTGTCACACCCAGGATGAGCCCAGACACCCCGCCTGTGCGGGCTAATCGCGAAATAGCGAACTTGGATCGGCTTCATATTTCGCGGCCGCGAGAGTTCGATGCGCTTCGACGGAACGATATGGAAAGGGAAGAGCCTCGCAAGAGAAGAAAGGAAGCCAGCAAGAAGAGGAAACCTATGAAACGGAAATGGTTCGAACTGGCGCCCTGGCGCCATAAGCAAGGTGTTCGCATCGTGAGAAACGATGAAGACAGCGAGGCAAGCGGAGGCGGAAACCGGAACGGGAAAGGCCGGGACACAAGTCTTGCGGTCAACATATCTGCGTCAAAGGAAAAAAGCCCCGTGGACTCCCGGGAGGAAGGTGGTTTTCAAGTGGAACTTTTACCCATGGAAGAGGTTTATCGTGCAGCGGGAGTATTGACTCCGCGAAGAGGATACAGCGCTGTAAAGGTGGTCGATATGCTTCAGAGCGAGCACCTTCGTGGCGTGTCGACGGAGATAAAGCGGGCAGCGGTGCTGGTGGCGCTGGAAGCGGCTGGGGTGACGATCGGGCAGATCCAGCAGGACGCAAAGGCGCGCCGCGAGGCACTCGATAGCTACGAGAAAGAACAGCAGAAACAGGCGGAGGCAGAGTGGGCGCGCAGGGCGGAAGAGAACGGTCAAATTGAGGCCGAACTCGAACGCGTGAAAGCCCAATACATGGCGAAGATTACGCGCAACCTGGATGGTGTGACGCGGGAGAAGGCCGCGTTCGACAGCTGGCAGACGCTGAAAAAGCAGGCCGCCGAGAGTATGGCAGAAGCTGTGGAGCTGTGCTTAATGCCGGCTAACTCCGAGGCCGCGAGTGCTCCGCTGGCGAAGGCGGCGGCGTTGGGCGCGGGAAGCACAGCCAGCGTGAATTCGTCGCCGAACAAAAGTTGAGTTGCGAACTGACACCATGCCCAGGGACCGGTGGCTAGCACCTCGGCGGACCTCGGCTTTACACTAAAGGTGTGAAGATCGCACTCGGGCAAATCAATCCAACCGTCGGAGATTTCTCCGGCAACGCCGCCAAGATCGTCAAGTTTTCCCGCCGCGCGCAAGCCAGTGGCGCTGGACTCATTCTGTTTCCTGAATTGTCCGTCTGTGGTTATCCTCCGCGCGATCTGGTGGAACGCTCTTCGTTTGTGGCTCGCAATCAGGAGACGGTCGAGCAGATTGCGGCCGAAACGCACGGGATCTCGGTGATCTGCGGGCTGGTTACGCCTGCGGAATCGGAAACGGGCAAGTCGGTGATGAATTCCGCGGCGCTGTTGCAGGATGGCAGAGTTGCTTTTCTGCAGTCGAAGATGCTTCTGCCCACCTACGATGTTTTCGACGAAATGCGCAATTTCGCTCCGGCAAAAAGTCAGAGCTTGTTTTCATTCTGCGGAAACCGCGTGGCGCTTACCATTTGCGAAGATGCGTGGAACGATAAGCTGTTCTGGCCCAAACGGCTGTACACGGTCGATCCCATCGAGTCTCTGGTAAGGGCGGGCGGCAACATTGTTCTGAATATTTCCGCATCGCCGTTCTGGATCGGTAAACGGGAGATACGCCGCGATATGCTGGCGGCGATCGCGCGCCATCACAAGGTTCCGGTGGCGATGGTGAATCAGGTCGGCGGCAATGACAGCCTGGTATTCGACGGGTCCAGCATCGTCCTGAACGCCGAGGGAAAAATCATCGCGCAGGGGTCTTCGTTTGAAGAAGACCTGATCTTTTTCGACTCCAACGCGCTCATCGGCGAGATGCACCAACAGATGGAAGGCGAAGACGCCAGTGTGTACGCGGCCCTGGTATTGGGCACCCGCGACTACATGCGGAAATGCGGATTTCAAAAAGCGATCGTCGGCCTAAGCGGCGGGATCGATTCGGCGTTGACAGCAGTGATTGCCGCGGATGCCGTCGGTTCGGAAAATGTGATTGGCGTAGGCATGCCGGGACCGTATTCTTCGCCGGGCTCCATTGAGGATGCGCGCATACTGGCGAAGAATCTCGGCATACGGTTCGAGCTGATCTCGATTGACGGCGTGTTCGAGGCCTACCAGAAGGCTTTGAAAGAAGTGTTCGCGGGACAAAAGGAAGATACAACGGAAGAGAATCTGCAGTCCCGCGCGCGTGGGACGCTGCTGATGGCGCTCTCCAACAAATTCGGTGCCATCGTGCTCTCCACCGGCAACAAAAGCGAACTGGGAGTGGGCTACTGTACACTTTATGGAGATATGGTGGGTGGGCTGGCGGTTATTTCCGATGTGCCAAAGACGTTGGTGTACCGGCTGAGTCATTATGTGAATTCGCGCCGGCCGGTGATTCCGCAGGCTACGCTGGAGAAGCCGCCCTCAGCCGAGTTGCGGCCCGACCAGAAAGATAGCGACTCGCTCCCGCCCTATGAAATTCTGGACGCGGTGCTCGAGGATTACGTGGAAGACGCGCATTCGGTGGAACGCATTGCGGCCGATCACGGCTTTGATATCGAAGTGGTGCGGCGCGTCGTCCGTATGGTGGACCGTGCGGAATACAAGCGCCAGCAGGCAGCGCAGGGAATCAAGATCTCTCCCAAGGCATTCGGCTTCGGCCGCCGATTTCCCATCGCTGCGAAAAGTGAGGTCTGAAAGTATTTGTAGATTCATCTGCTGTGCCAGCTTCAAAAATATTCTCCGAGAAGTTGCAATCGAAAGGAAACCATGCGTCCTTTTCTTAAGTCGATTCTTATCCTGGTGCTAACCGGCGGTCTGGCCGCCGCCCAATCCTCTGCTTCGAAATCAGCGGATAAGGCCCCATCCGCGCTGGCCGTTACTCTTCCTTCCGATGCGACGGTGGATTCGTTTCTGGAGCAAACTTTTGGGTACCAATCCCAGCTGAGCTGGAAGATTTCAAGCATCAAGCCGGCGCCGGTGCCGGGACTGGCACAGGTTGACGTGGTTCTTGCCAGTCCTCAGGGGCAGCAGATTAGCCGGTTTTACGTTACGGCGGATGGCGAACACGCCATCGTGGGCGATATTATTCCGTTCGGCGCCAAACCTTTCGAGCCGGTGAGGAAGACGCTGGAGAAGGGAATTACCGGGCCGTCGCGCGGACCGAAAAACGCTCCGGTCACGATTGTGGAGTTCGGCGATCTGCAATGTCCGGCCTGCAAGGCGGCGCAACCGGAGATCGAGGCGCTGGTTGCGGCTGAACCGAATGCGCGCTTCGTTTTTCAGAACTTTCCTTTGGAGATGCACAACTGGGCGGCCAAGGGAGCGGCCTATGCCGACTGCGTGGGACAAGCGTCGAATGAGGCTTTCTGGAAGTTTGTAGCGAAGACCTACGAAACGCAATCCGATATTACAGCTGAAAATGCCGATGAGAAGTTGACGGCGCTCGCCGACGCTTCGGGCGTGAAGGGCGCCGAGATCGCGGGATGCGCCACTACGCCGGTCACGAAAGCGCATATAGATGCGTCCGTCGCGTTGGGGAAAGCAGTGAATGTGACCGGGACGCCCACGCTGTTTATAAACGGCCGCGTCATCGGAAATGTGAGTCAGGTGCCGGCGGAGGCGCTGAAGGGATTAGTGGATTTTGCGGCGAAGCAAGGGAAGTGAAGCTCTAGTTCTGGGTGACCCAAATTTCATTCGTCGTATAGCCACGATTGGCCACTATGTGCGGCGTGATCACGATCAACAGTTCGTCATCTTCCTTCATGCGATTGTTGTCAACCAGGGCTTGATTTAAGCCGGGGATGGCGGCGAGGCCAGGGATGCCGCTGATGGTGTATTCATCGTTAGTTGTTATCTCGCCCGCAATCACGGCGGGCTCGCCATCCTGAAGGCGTATGCTCCCTTGATATTCCTGGTTGCTGATCACCGGCACTCCATTCGCGCTGCTTCCCGTCAAAGAGCGCAACTGCAACTCAAGCTTCACGCTGACCTCCCGGTCGCCATGAATGACGGTGGTGGCCTTGATATTCAGGCCCAAATCCTCGTAACTGACAGAAGGGAACGGCGGAACGTAAGTTTGATTTCCCAACACCTGGGAAATCGCCGACGAATTGTAGATGGGTGCGTAAGATGCGTTCAGAATGGGATAGCGCTCCCCTACGTGGAACGTGGCTTCCTTGCCTTGTCCGGCGCGCAGTGTCGCATTGGTTAAGCTGCGAGCCCAGGATTCATTGAGGGAAAGCGCCGCGGTCAAGTGATCGAGGCTGACTCCGGAAAAAGTGAGGCCGCCGCCGAAGGTGGCCAGCGGCTGGCTGAAAACACCGCTCGTCTGTCCTTGCAGTTGCGCCAGCAGGCCGGAAAGCGCCGAGCTTCCAGCCGCATTGATGCCCCCGGAAGAAATCAACTGGTTCACCAGCGAGGAGATACTCTGCCCACCCAGCGCTGCCAGCGCGGCGACAGGAAGGTTATACAGATTGAAAGTGTCGGGAATGTGCATGCCGATGTCGCGCATGAAGTTGTGGTCGATCTCGTAAACCTTGATATCCAGTGAGACCTGCGGACGATCGCTGGTCAACTGCTGCAAAAGTTGTGTACAGGCGTGCAACGTGGCTTGCGGAGCGCGGACTTCTACGGTGCCAAGTTGCCCTGAACTTATTTTCTGGAAGTCGCAGATATTGCGCAGGGAAGTGACCAGCTCGGTTGCTTCCTGCGGAGAGCTGGCGCCAGGTACGGCAAAGGTGGCGAGCGACATGCGGTCAAACAGTTTGTGATTTTCAGGATTATCGGCCGCCAGCAGCAACTGGTGAGTGTCGAGCGCGGTCCACATGGTTTTGCTCACGCGACACGCCAGGTTGAGAGCGGTGAAGAAGTCGACATCATCCACATAAAAGCGGACGGGTTTGGTCTGAACCGAGTCGTCGAACTCTGCGCTTACTCCGTACGCGGATGCGAGTTCCGTGAAAAGCCCGCGGACGTCGCCGCGATAGTGAAAGGTTGCGAGCTCGGTCTTCGCTGCCAGGTGGATTTCGCCTGACTCGGCGACCAAAGACGGGACCCCAACTGGTGCGGGACCCGCCGCATCCACCAGCAGGGCATTCGCGAGCCGCTTCTGGAGGTAGTCATTGTCAGGATCGAGCTTCAGGGCGGCGCGATATTCGGCTACAGCCTGCTCGCGCTGGGCGTTGGCCAGAAGCGCGTCTCCGCGCTCGGTGTGCTGAAAGACTAATTGTGACTTCGCGACTTCCCGCGCGGAAAAGAAATGGGTATCGTTCGGAGCCAGCCGTGACGCGTCGTCGAAGGCGGCGAAGGCTTCCGGCAACTGGCTGTGCTTTTCGAGCTTTAGACCGCGGGTGTAAGCGATCCGGGCGTCTTTGAGATCCTGCTTCGAAGCCAAGCAATTGATGCCGCCGGGAACGCCGTTGCCGCAGGAGATGGCTGGGGGGGCGATTGCGTTGTCAGCGGCAAGCGCGGGAAGGCCGGCCAGCGCCGCCATAAAACAAGCCGACAGGATGAGCCGCAGCCAACGCATTCGGTTGATTTTACCTTGCCCCCGAGGCTTCCGCAGATAACTAATGGTACCCGGCCCTTTGGTTTTTACCGCCTCTCGCCGGTGATTGCCGGGAACGAAAGTGCAGATAGAACGGCGGATGGTCGTGTTCTTGCAAGACGGATTCGCCCGGCGTACTTGCAGGCGTCGTACCTGCAGCTTAGTCAGCTCAGCATGAGCCGCTCAATGTCCCGGGCCTTGCCAGTCTTCTCGTCGCAGTCGATCACAACGGCGCACAGGCGGACGTCGCCCGTGGCAGGCTCGAAGCGCACCGGCATGCCGTTGAGGAATTTGTTGACCACCAGCTCTTTCTTGACTCCGATCACGCCGTCGTAGGGTCCGGTCATGCCGACGTCGGTGATGTACGCCGTTCCGCTGGGCAGGACGCGCTCGTCCGCGGTGGGGACGTGCGTATGCGTCCCAACTACGGCGGTGACGCGGCCGTCGAGATACCAGCCCATGGAAATCTTTTCGGAGGTGGCTTCGGCGTGGAAATCCACGAAAATGATCTTGGCCTCGACCTGTTTCAAAAGCTGGTCGGCGATGCGAAACGGATCGTCGTTCGAAGCCATGAAGACGCGTCCCTGCAAGTTGATGACGGCATAAGGAACTTTGGCTTTTTGGCCCTGATAGAGGCCCCAGCCGGGCATATCCGCGGGATAGTTTGCTGGACGCAAAACGCGGCGCGCCGGCCCGTGGCCGTTGCCTTCGACCATCTGGAAGTAATCCAGAATCTCGCGCTTATCCCAGACATGGTTGCCGGTGGTGATGACATCGATATTCAGCTCAAACAATTCTTCGGCAAGAGCGGGCGTGATGCCAAAACCAGCGGCTGAGTTCTCGCCATTGGCGATGACCAGATCGATCACCTGGTCGCGGACGATGCCCGGGAGCCGATCCTTGACGATGTTGCGTCCGGGCCGTCCGAAAATATCGCCGATGAAGAGAATTCGCATGCATGCTGGCCCGCGGGATCGATTAGTCCAGAAAAAGGCCGAAACCTGATGGTAACACCATAGCTTCGGAGGAAACCCAGGGTATCGCGGGGCACGCCGACGGGCTCTTAAATAAGTCAGTAGTTCTCAAACCTGTAAGCTCTACCGGATGTTCGCTCCCGGGTGTGATATGTCGTGAATGAGCAAAACAACGGGTGTCGGCCGATTACTCTTAGCGCGGCGTGGAGCGACGAGACTTGTGGCTCTCGCTGGTCTGGTGTTGTTTGTCGCAGGCGGCGCACCGGCCCAGAACCTTTCGACGAGTCCGAATGGATTCGGGATGCGGGCTTCTGGGCAATCGGGAAGCGTTGATGGGGAGAACTCGCTGACCCTGACGGCTCTGAAGTTTTCGGAAACGAGTGTGGTCGGGGGCGAGTCGACCACCATTACGTTGAGCCTGGCGGATCCCGCGCCCGCCGCTGGGGCGAGGATTTCGCTTAGCAGTTCCGACCCCACGGTGGTTTTAACTCCGGCGAGCGTTCGAGTCGAAGGCGGTGAAACGAGCCTGAGTTTCCCAATCTCCACTTATGCCATAGCAGCCGCGGAGTCGATTACAGTTCGGGCGCAATATGGCGCTGCGACCGTGAACGCCGATCTTTCGGTCTTTCCGGCGACGGCAGCTCCTTTCACACTAGCGGTTCATCCAGCCAGCGTGACCTTAGAGCAGGGGAAATCCGGTTCGGCTACCGTGACCAGCAAAGTGGATAGCGGGTTCGATCATTCGCTGCAAGTGAAAGCCTCCGGCGAGCCTGCCGGTGTAAAGCTGACATTGAATCCGAAAGTGATACCGGCGCCAGGTTCCGGGACCTCCAGGTTGAGCATTAGCGTGGGAAGCAGCGTGCCGGCCGGCAGTTATCCACTGACGATCACCTCGATCGAGGGGAGCGATTCGGCCTCGGCCAGGACAACTTTGAAAGTGATTAGTAGTTCTGGCAATCCGAACGCGAAGTTCAAAGGCTGCTGGTACAAGCAAAGTGGCCACAGCTACCAGGCGGTCGATTTCTCGCTGGGAAATCCGGGGACGTATCCCTTCAACGCGATTCTCTACTATGGGACGACTTGTAACGCCAACGATGTTGCGGATCAAATTGGATTTGGCGAGTTAGTCGATTTCGGCGCGGTTGGATGGACCTTCTGGTTCTCGGCTTTTGCCGATCAAACCGATATGTCGGCGTTGTGGTACGTGGGAGAGGATAGCTCGCAGTGCGTAAATTACGAGACCGCGCCAGATTGCTGATTGGCGCAAATTCAAGTGGTAGGCCGCTCGGCGATTCGCTTGACTTCGCGCAGCATGGCTTTGCGGATGAGGCCTGAAAAAGGACCGATCAGGAGCCAGTACGCTCGGAACTTTAGCGTTGCGGAGCGGCCAAACGTCTGAATCCGTGTTTCGGTGGTGATCTCTGTGCCGTCATTCAAGGGGTTCAGCGAGAAGCTCCAAACCGCCCTGGCATAGCCTTGTCGGCGAAAATCCGCGAACTGATCTGGCGAGAAGTCGCGGACAATACCTCCGTCGGGCCTCCAGAAGCGGCCGGCGACGCCCAGGACCACCTCGTGTTTCGGAACCACTGCGAGTTCAAGAAAAGGTCCCCGCACATTCTCTGGCGCATCCGGTTCCGTAGTCTTGCCGGGGCTGCGGCCATACCCGCGAATTCCCATCAGAACCCGCACGATCGGGAGGTCCGAGAAACGGGCTTGTTCCAGGGCGGCATAGGTTTTCTCATCCGAGGCGTGCACGAGAATCGAATAGCTGGCGCCCACCTGATACTGTGGGAGCCACTGGTCAATCTCCCTCCTCCTCACTTCGCGAGCTCCGCGGTTCGCAGAAAGTCGTAGTTCCCCGCTGGATTCAATTGCAGATTGTGGACGCGTTTGTTGTGAACAAGAACGTTATCGAGATACCAGAGATTGATGTAGGGCAATTCATCGGCGAGAATGAGCTGCAATTTGGCGTAGGTTGACTTGCGCTTAGCCTGATCGACTTCGCGGCGAGCCTGATCGATCAGGGAGTCTACTTTCGCATTCGAATAGAAGCCACGGTTCGCGCCGTTCGGAGGGAACTTGGCGGAGTGAAACGCGTACTCGAAGATGTCCGGATCTTCATTGCCGCCAATCCAGCGCAGGCTGTAGAGCTGAAATACGCCGTGGGTTACGTCGGCGAAGAATGTGGCGAACTCGAAGGTGCGAATATCGAGCACGATGCCAACTTCGCGCAACTGCTGCTGCATGACGGCGACCATTAGACGCGTGTTCTCGTCGGTGGACGTCTTCATGGTGAGATGAAAGCGCACACCGTTGACCGCGCGGTATCCGGCCGCATCGAGCAGCTTTTCCGCTTTGCCGGGGTCGTAGTCATAAACGGGGACGTCGCCGTCGTAAGCCCAACTCTGCGGCGGAAGGATGCTGCGGGCCGGTTGCGCTTCGCCGCGCCAGAGATACTCGATGATCGGCTGGCGGTCGAGGGCATAGGCGATGGCCTGGCGCACACGCGTATCGCGCAGGATCGGGTCGCGCAGATTGAATCCCATGTAAGCCAGCACGGTTCCAGGAGCATGTTCCACGGCGAGCGATGGATTGCGCTCGAGGGTAAGCACCGTATCCGGGGTGAGCGCGTTGATGGTGGCGTCGGCGCTGCCTTTGCGCAGTTCAAGGGCGCGCGTAGTCGCATCGGGAACTACTGCGAAGCGCACCCGAGCCAGTCTGGCCTTCTCGCCCCAGTAATCGTTGTTGCGTTCGACGATGACTTCTTTGTCGGTCTCGGCGCTGACAAACTTGAACGGTCCCGAGCCGATGGGATGCATTGACATTTCGCTTCCGCTGCCAAAGGGAACGATGCCCATCGCACCGTCGGAAAGATTCCACAGCAAAGTGGCGAAGGGTTCCTTCATGTGAAAGATCACGGTGAAATCGTCAGGCGCGTCGATGTGATCGACGTAGCGATAAACCGCCGCTTTGATGGTGCGAACTTTGCCTTGAAGCAAGGAATCGAAGGTCCACTTTACGTCGCGCGAGGTGAGAGGGCGTCCGTCATGAAACTTAACGCCGTGATGCAAATGGAAAATGTAAGTGAGAGGATTGGGAATTTCCCAGCGCTCGGCGAGGCCGGGGGCGACATCGAGATTGTCTCCACGGGAGAGTAGATCATCGAAGATGAGGTTGTCGATGCGCTCTGACTGGGCGTCGACGCCAATTCGCGGATCGAGATTTGTGGGACTCGACTCGATTAACATCACCAGCGTGTTGGGATCGGGCTTGCTCGAGCAGGCCGACAGAAACAGCGTGAAGGCAAGAGCGGCGAAGGTAACGAACGCCTTCGCATTGCGTTTTGGAAGCGCAGTGTGTCTCATTCCAGTTCGGTTGCCATCTGATAGAGGGTGTTCACGGTTTTCCAATTGCGAGTGGTGGCACGAACTGACAGCAATTTTTCAAACGCGTTGTTGGAGAGCTTTGTCTCGCCATATCCGCCGGGACAATAAAGATAAATAGCCTTGCGCGAATGGCGAAACTGGTCTACGCCTGCGGACAGCTTCCCCAATGTTTGCAAATCGGATGACACCGGGGATTGCGAGAGAAAAGTGACGTGCAACTTTGTGCTATCGATCCCAGCCTGGGCCACGAAAGGATTGTTCTGAATAATCTCGCCCATTTCCTTCGCCGTCAGCGAAATCACCGGCACGATGAAACCAAAGTCGGAGAGGATTTGCTTTTCAATCCTCTCGCAGAGCTTCGGGGCCGAGCTTTCTTTGCAGCGAAACACCACGTTCCCGCTTTGTATATAGGTTTGCACCTGCTCGAAGCCGAGCGCGCCCAAGGATGCTCGAAGAGACTCCATCTTCATGCGATTGTGGGTGACAAGGTTGACGCCCCGCAGCATGGAGATAAAAGTCGGCATCTTTTAAGGATACGAGATTTTTCCCAGAACCGCTGCGCGCTTGGCGCCGGTCGCAGAAGGCAAGCTGGAAGGCCGCCCCTGCCAGGTTTCATGGGCCAGGACGGCGAAGGCTACGGCTTCTTTTGCCGCCGAAGGCAGGCCAAACTCATCGGAAAATCGCAAACGCAAGCCGAGCGGCGCCAGGTCGTTGGTCAACATCGTGACGAGTGTAGAGTTTTTCGCTCCGCCTCCTGAGAGGATCATTTCCTCGAACCCAAGCTTCCGCGAGGAACCTGATTTTTGTGCGGCATAGCGCTGCACGGCGTCGGCAATCGACTTTGCGGTCAGCGCGGTTGCCGTGGCCACGACATCCTGCGTGCGACAGCGTTTGCAGTTCCGCAGAAAGTCGCGGACGAACTCACGGCCGAATTCCTCGCGGCCTGCGGTTTTGGGAGGACTTCTGCGGAAGAAACCGCGCCGCAACAACTCATGGATGACCGGCGCGAAAACTTTTCCGCTAGCAGCGATCCTTCCACCACGATCGAATGGTAGGCCGAAGAGTTTTTCGGTGACGGCATCGATCACCATGTTGCCTGGTCCAGTATCGAACGCAACGACATCATCTGCAGTCGCGCCCGCGCTGATCATTGTAAGGTTGGCGATGCCGCCGATGTTCTGCACGATTCTTCCCGTCTGCGCATCACGAAACAACCAGTAGTCGAGGAAGGGAACGAGCGGCGCACCTTTGCCGCCGGTCGCAAGATCAGCCGATCGAAAGTCTGAAACTACGGGAGCGCCGACTCGCGCGGCGACGATTGCGGCCTCGCCCGTCTGCCACGTTGCTGCGATTCTGCGGCCCAGAAAACGCTGAGGCTCGCCCTGGTGATAGAGAGTTTGGCCGTGGCAGCCGACCAAATTCGCTTTCACGCGAAACTGGCGCTCGGTGGCCAGCACTGCGTCGGAATAAAGTTCGCCGAGGAGGAAATTCAGGCGCGAGAGATCGGCCACGCTGGCGCGCGAAGCATTCATCCCAGCCAGCACCGCTGCGCGAACCTTTTTTGGGTAAGAGAATTCCGCGTGGCCAAGCAACTGAAAATTTGCGTGAGAGTGGGTCGATTGGCGCGAGCCCAGACGCTCATCCATCCGCACCAAAGCGACATTGATGCCATCGGCGGAAGTTCCGCTCATTACGCCGGCAACGATCATCCTTTTTTTCGTCATGCTCGCGACCGCCGCGAAGGTCGCTGGCGTTCATTTTCAACTCGCATCAGACCTTGCAGGCGCACTTGCTCGCCGAACTCCCAGAGCTTTCGAGAAAGCTTCTCGACCTTCGCGCCCGAGGGAGGTTTCGTATCGCGGAATAAGCTTGCGGACTTTTTCTTGAGGGCCAGAATTCGCCTTGCTGAGTCCGCTACGCGCTTCGCGAACTGGGGTTCGCGCTCGGTCGCTTTGATAAGCTCTTCGTAAGCTTGTCGTGATGTAGTCTTCGCGGTGGCAAATGAGACACAAATCTCCGCCCGCGCGGATATGTTCGACAGCGGCCTCACCCACAGAAGCTGCCGATAGAACCGCGCCCATTTCCAGATCGTCGGAAACGATCAGGTTACGATAGCCAATGCGCTTGCGCAGGATGTCGGTGATCCAAGTTTTCGAGAGCGAGGCCGGAGTCTGATTGCGCGTCACGGCTGGATACGCGGCATGCGAAACCATCACCATCGGCAACTGAGCGCGGAGCGCGCGGTACGGGAACAGGTCCTCGGCCCAGAGCTTTTTCAGCGGCTTCTGAATTATCGGCAGCTTGTGATGGCTGTCGAGTTTGCCTTCGCCCAGCCCGGGGAAATGTTTGCCACACCCTAAAACTTTGGAAGCGCGAAGGCCGGCGAGAAATTCGCGGGCGTAGGCCACCGTCTCTCTCAGGGTTCGCCGAGACCGCGCGCGAACTCATCACGCTGCGCGAGGCTTCGAAGGCGAGATCGAGCACCGGGGCGAAATCAACATTGAATCCGAGGGTTCGGCAATTCTCTCCGATCAACTGGCCGTGCTTGCGGAAAAGTTTGCGATCTCCGGTGGAGAATACATCGGCAGCCGAGGGCGCTGGCCCGAGCGCGTCGCGAAATCGGTCGACGCTGCCGCCTTCGAGGTCGACGCAAGTAAACAGCGGCGTAGAAACGCATTTCTGGCAATCGCGCAGGAGCCGCCAGGTCTGCTCGGCACTCTTGATGTTGCGGGCGAACAGGATGACTCCCGCTGGCTGCAAACGCGTGAGCAGGGAGCGCAGACGCGTCGTCATCTCTGCGCCGTCGAAGCCGACGATCAGGAGTCTGGCCGACACTGTCGTTCAACCTGGATTTCTGCGGTCTTACGCTCATCTCAGATTTCTTTCTTTAATTCCGCCAGCAAATTCAGTGCCTCCAGCGGCGTGAGCCGGTTCAAGTCTACTGCGCGTAGCTTCTCAAGAACCGGCTGTGAGATCGGCGTGAAGATGGTCAGCTGCGTCGGAGGAGGCGATGCTCCGGGCGAAAGATGCTCCGTCAGTTCGTGCTCGGCCGATTCATGCTCGGTCAGTACCTCACGGGCGCGCGTAATCACTTCATTAGGCAAACCTGCCAGCTTGGCGACTTCGATGCCGTAGCTGCGGTCGGCGGCACCGGGCTCGACCTTGCGCAGGAAGACGATGCCGCCGCCGGTTTCCTTTACCGAAACGTGATAATTTTTCACTCCGGTAAGCTGCTCAGCCAATTCTGTGAGTTCGAAATAATGCGTGGCGAATAGAGTCTTCGCGCGCACGCGGGCATGGAGATATTCGACGGCGGCCCAGGCGATGGCAAGGCCATCGTAGGTGGAAGTGCCGCGGCCAACTTCGTCCAGTAGGATGAGCGAACGCGCGGTTGCAGTGTGGAGGATCGCCGCTGTTTCCGTCATCTCGACCATAAAGGTGGAGCGGCCGCGCGCCAAGTTGTCGCTGGCGCCGATGCGGGTAAAGACGCGGTTGACGACGCTAAGGCGCGCCGAGCGGGCGGGAACGAACGAGCCCATTTGCGCCAGGATTACGATCAGCGCGGTTTGCCGCAAATAGGTAGACTTGCCGCCCATGTTTGGTCCGGTCAGCAGAAGAATCGTGTGCGTGGACGCGTTCAGATAAAGATCATTAGGGACGAAGCGCTCGCTGCCTCCCGCCATTTCCTGTTGCTCGATCACGGGATGGCGGCCTTCGATGATTTCGAGATCGCCAGCGTCTCCTCCTATCGAAGCCAGAAGTTGTGGTCGGCAATAGTCGCGCAGCGCGGCGATATGGGCCAGGGAGGCCAGCACATCGACTTCGGCCAGCGCCAGAGCCGTCTGGCGGATGCGCTTCGCCTCGGCGGCAATTGCGGTGCGCAGCTCGGTGAACAGGCGCCGCTCGATCTCGACTATTTTTTCCTGGGCGTCGAGAATCTTGGCTTCGTACTCCTTTAGCTCAGGCGTGGTAAAGCGCTCCGCGCCGACCAGAGTTTGTTTGCGTTCGTAATCCTGCGGGACGAGGTGCAGGTTCGGCTTCGAAACCTCGATGTAGTAACCGAAGATGGAGTTGAACTTCACCTTAAGCGAGCTGATTCCGGTGCGCCCGCGTTCGCGGTGCTCGATCTGCGCCAGCACTTGCTTGCTGTTGCGGGAGAGTTCGCGCAGCTCGTCGAGGTCGTGATCGACGCCCGCGGCGATGACCCCGCCGTCGGCAAAGCTGAGCGGAGGTTCGGGCACAATCGTTTTTTCGATGCGGTCGCGCAGGTCGGCAAGTTCGTCGAGCGATGAGTACAGAGTTTTAAGCCGTTCGGCCGCCAACTTCGAGATTGCCTGCTTGATGGCGGGAATCTTCGCCAGTGATGCGGCCAGAGCCAGTACATCCCGCGGATTCGCGGTCTCCAAGGTAACGCGGCTCAACAGTCGCTCCAGGTCGAGGACGCCATCGAGGGCGCGGCGCAATTCTTCACGGGCAATGGTTTCTTTTACTCCGGCTTCTACAGCGTCGAGGCGGGCATTGATCTCGGCGAGATCGAGCGATGGCCGCAGCAGCCATGCGCGCAGCAGACGCTTGCCCATGGGAGTAACGGCGGCATCGATGGAGCGAAACAGCGTGACGCCCGCGTCAGTTCCGGCAAACAGTGGCTCAATCAGCTCCAGGTTGCGGACGGTGACGGCATCGAGCACCAGACAGTTCTGGCGCTCATACCAACCAATGCGGTCGACGTGGGTGAGGGATCCGCGCTGCGTGGAGCGAACGTAGTAGAGAATGGCTCCGGCAGCGGCGGCAGCGGCGATGCGGCCAGACAAGCCAAATCCTTCGAGCGACAAAACACCGAAATGATTCTCCAGAAGAGGGATCGCATGGTCGGGTGCGAAGATCCAGTCGTCGAGCGGAGTCTCGGTGCAGGTGGCCCCGGACGGACGAGGCTGAGGCGATGCACCGCGGCTGGATTTTTCCTGACTGATCGTTTCTTGGTTGATTTGGTCTCGGCTGATTTGATCGCGGTTGCTTTGGGCGTCGAACAACGGCGCCGCGGATCCATACAGGAGTTCCTTGGGGCGTAGTTGCTCCAATTCTTCCCGGACGCGCCGCAGAGCGGACTCCCCGGAAAACTCCGTGGCGCGAAATTCTCCGGTGGAAAGATCCAGGGCAGCGAAGCCGACACGGTCACCGACTTGCGCGAGCGCGGCCAGGAAATTATTTTCTTCCGAACCGAGCAGCGAATCCGCAGCCGTCCCAGGCGTGACGACTCGCGTAACTTCGCGGCGCACCAGTTTTGTGCCAATTTGTTTCCTGGCTAGCCGCGGATCTTCCATCTGTTCGCAGATGGCGACCTTGAAGCCTTTGCGAATCAGTTTGCCGATGTACGCTTCCGCCGCGTGATGGGGAACTCCGCACATGGGCACGGCGACTCCTTTTTCTTTATTACGCGAGGTCAGCGTGATCTGCAGCTCTTTGGCGGCGACGATTGCATCGTCAAAGAAAAGCTCGTAGAAATCGCCGAGGCGGAAGAATAGCAGTGCGGTGGGATGTTCTTTCTTGACGGCGGCGTATTGCCGCATCAGCGGAGTGGAGGGCTCGGTCATTCTTTCGGTCAGCAGCGGGCTTGGCGCGGATTATAACAAAGCCCCAGTCGTCCCTTGTGATCCCGCGCACACGGCAAAAGCGAAATCCTAGTTGACGCAGCTTCTTCCACAATGTTTAGCTGATGCATGGAACTGCGCAAAGATCCGATCACTCGCTCCTGGGTTATCACGGGGGACGATCCAGTCGAGCATAGCCCGCGTCCTGAGACGGCCTGCCGTTTTTGTCCCGATGCCGCCAACGCCACGCAGTTGATTTCTTCCGTCCCGAGTGCGGGAGCCTGGTCGGCGAGATCGGTGGTGCATCCCACTCCGCTGTATCACATCGAAGGGGAACCAAGCCGGCGTGGGGATGGCATTTATGATCGCATGAGTTCGGTGGGAGCCCACGAAGTGCTGGTGGAAAATCCCCGGCATGACCGCCATCTATGGAATGCCACTGACGATGAGATCGGACAGTTTCTGCGTCTGGCCGCGGAACGCATTTTGGACCTCAAGCGCGATCCGCGCATCAAGTACGTCAGCTTTTTCAAAGATTACGGCAAAAATGCGGGACAGGAATTCGCTCATCCCACTTCGCAGATCACGGCGACGACGTTCGTACCTCGGCGCGTGCTTTACGAACTACGAGCCGGCCGCGAATATTTCGTCAGCAAGGAGCGCTGCGTCTTCTGCGACATTCTGACGCAGGAGGAGCGCCAGGCGGCGCGCGTGATTGAGGCACGCGGTGATTACGTCGCCATTGGGCCTTACGCACCGCGCGTGCCCTACGAAACCTGGATTTTGCCGCGCAATCACGAGGCATCCTTCGAGCGCACCGGATTGACGAAGCCCGGACTGCGCGTAAATCTTGCGGCGCTGCTGCGCCGAACATTGCAGCGGGTGCGCACATTCACGGAAGATTTCCACCTGGTGCTGCACACTTCGCCCAACAGCCTGCATCCCTCGAAAACTCTGGGATATTGGAAAACGATCGATGAGGATTATCACTGGCACATTGAGATCATGCCAGTCCTTGCGACCAAGGCGCGCTCTTACACTTTCAAGGAGGTGTATTACTCGCCGGTGAGTTCGGAAACGGCGGTGAGGCAGATGCGCGAGGCCAAGATTGATGGGTGAAATATCCGCGGGCCTCTGCTCGGCGATTGTCCGGGCTGGCTGAGAGAGAGCCCCCCACGATTCCCCGACTGCTACAATCCTGGGCTCAGGAGATGCCCGTTGAAACCTCTAGCCTGCGTTTTTCTATTTCTCGCAGCGTCATTCGCCCAGACCGCCGGTAATCCGCCAACTGGAACGCAAAAAAACGAGAAACAGAAAGTTCTCTGGCAAAAACTCGATGCCAGCATTCGCGATGTGGATGCTCACCTCGACGGCGTGATGGGTATCGCCATCGAAGACCTCACCACAGGCGATCAATATTTCCTTCACGAGAATGAAGTTTTCGCCCAGGCCAGCTCCATCAAGATCACAGTCCTGGCCAATCTGTATCTACAGGCGCAGCAAGGCAAGTTGAAACTCACCGATCTTTACACAGTGCAGTCCTCTGACATCGTTGCCGATAGCGACATCATGGGCGGACTCACGCCCGGCGTCACTCGCCTCACCTTGCGCGATCTCGCGACCATGATGGTTGCCGTCAGCGACAATTCCGCGACTAACGTGCTCATAGACCGCGTGGGCATGGACAACGTGAATGCCATGCTCGATTCGCTCGGGCTTGAGCATACTCGCCTGCGGCGGAAGATGATGGACCTCGAAGCCGCCAAGCAAGGCCGCGAAAATATTTCCACTCCGCGCGAAATGATGCGCTTGCTGGATGCAATCTATCGAGGCAAAGTTCTGAACAAGGAATCGACGACCGACTTCTTTAAGGTTCTGAGCACCGGTAAGGACTCGTGGATTCCGCGCGATCTGCCGGCCGATGTGAAGATCGCCAACAAGCCGGGCTCGCTCGAAGGAGTGCGGAACGATTCCGGGATCGTCTTTGTCGAGGGTCGGCCTTACGTGATCTGTGTGATGACGGCGTTCTTGGCGAATGAGCGCGACGGGGAAGAAGCCATTAGCAAAGTTTCGCTGGCGGCCTGGAGAATGTTCGATCGTCTCAGCCGCGCGTCGGAGTATGGCAGAGTTGTATCGCCGGGAAACGGGAGCCGCTAGTCACGGAGCGGCGATTTTTCAGTGCCGTCCTTGCGGAAAGCCACAGAATGCCAACGCTGCTAAGGTCTGCCGCCGGAGTGGCGCAGTAATCGGCTGACGTCATTATTATTTCGTGCGAGCGCCCAGGTCAGGGCGGTGTAGCCGTTCCGGCTGCGCAGGTTTACGTTCGCACCAGCCGCGATGAGCGCTTTCACCACGTCCGGACTTGTCTTAGGATTCTGGCAGGCGAGCATCAAAGCGGATTGCCCGCCTTGGTCCAGCGCATTGACACTGGCGGCGGTTGTGTCCGTCAGCAGTTGCCGTACAGTTTTCAAGTCACCCTGGGCGGCCGCCCGCATGAGAGGGGTTTGATCGGGATCTTCGAGGGTTTCGCCGCCGCTTCCGAGCGCCACAGGCCAAGCGATGGGAATGAGTCGGGTCACTTTGACGTTGACATCGCCGTTCATCTTCCGCCAATCGTTCAGTTTGAAATAGTTGTGCAACAAAGGCTGAATCTCCACTTCAACAATGGATTGCAGGGCGGAGCTTCCTGCTGGATACCAAGTGCCTGACGCCTCGTCCCACGATTGCAGGTGAAAAGCAGTAAAACCATCGGCTGCATTCCATTCAAAATGCGCGTCCAGATTTCTGGTAAAGCCATCCGGAGCGATCCATACCAGAGTGCAAACCACCAGCAAAGCCGCAATCCCATAGGGCCAGGAGTGCCGACCGGCGAAACGGGACACAATCACGGCCACTGATCCGATCAGGGCCAGTGCCACGATCCACAAGCCAGCGGCGGTGAGGATTGTACTCGCAGCGTTCCACCAGTGCACCCGCCAATCCAGGAAGCCGCTCTCATCAAAGTGCCAAAAGGGATTGAGATAGAGGAGAGTCAGACCAAGGGCAAAGAGTACGGCGCCCGCCTCCAGGCCGGTGACGGCCCAGCTCACGCGACGTATGTGCTTGGCATTGGGATTCTGCACGAATCTCGACCAGACAGATGAGTATAGACACTGGAGAGAAAGAGCGGGGAATCAAAGCTGAGCTCTATGCGCGCAGGAACCTAACCGATTACGCTTCCGCTACCTTCGCCTGCGAGGCGCTGGTCCGTGAGCGCAAGAGTTTGCTCGCCGCTTCGGGGTCAAGGGGTGGAGAAAAGAAATATCCCTGCCCCAGGTCGCAACCAAAGTCACGGAGGTGCTCCCATTGTTTTGCGTTTTCAATGCCTTCTGCAATCACTTTCAACTTTAACTTGCGAGCCAGCAGAATGATCAACTCCACCGTGTCGCAAGTTACGCGGTCGGCGAGCATTCCGGAGATGAGGGAGCGATCGATTTTCAAGGCCTCGACGGGCAATTGCCGCAATCCGTTCAGCGAAGAGTTTCCTGTGCCGAAGTCGTCAAGGATCACGCCAATTCCCAGGTGCTTCAGGTAAGAGAGCACGGTCACCGTCAGCTTCGGATCGTTGGCCGCGACTTTCTCGGTCATCTCCAGTTGCAGACGCCAGGGATCGGCGCCGGTTTCGCGAATGGCCGCCTGGAGCTCGTTCACGAAGCGGGCGTCGGCGAACTGCTTGGCGGAGAGATTCACGCTTACGGTTGCAGTGGCCATCGAGGGATCCTCGTACTTCCAGCGTTGCAGCTGCTTGCAAACTTCGAGAATGAGCCAGTGCCCAGCCGCGGAGAGCAGTCCCGTATCCTCGGCTGCATCGATGAAGTGATAGGGAGAAATCAAGCCTTGCTCCGGATGCTGCCAGCGCAGCAGAGCTTCGAATCCAGTAATTTGTCTGCTTTCAAGCTGCATGATGGGCTGGTAATACACACGAAACTGGCCTCGATCGAGGGCTTCCCGCAGCTCAGTTTCCAGCTTCAGGCGGTTGACGGCGCGGGTGTGCATGGCCTCGTCAAAGACTTCACAGCGAGAGCCGCCGAGAGCCTTGGCCCGGCGCATGGCAACGTCGGCATCCTGCAGCACATCTTCGGGCCGGACGTGTGTGATTGCACTTACCGCGATACCCACGCTGGCCGAGGTACGAACTTCGCGATCCTGCACGATAAACGGGGCAGCTAACGGCCGTAAGAATACGTTGCGCGACTCGCATCGCGTCGCTGGGATCGGCTACGCCTTCCAGCAGGATGGTAAATTCATCTCCACCCATGTGGGAGAGGATGGCGTTTCTCGTGGCGGAGTGATCCGGGCGTGAGACCGTGTCCTCGTCTCGAAGGCTTGCCTGAAGGCGACGGCCAATCTCGACAATCACTTGATCGCCTACCGTTGGACCCATGGTGTCGTTGAACACCCTGAATCCGTCCAGATCTACGAACAAGACGGCATATTGGCGTTCGGGACTACGCTGGGCCCGCTCGAATAGTTGCTGCAAACGGTCTAGGAACAAGCGGCGATTGGGCAGGCCGGTCAGAGCGTCATGAAAGGAATTGTGCTCCAGCTGTTCTTCCGCACGCTTGCGTTCGGTGACGTCGCGATTCACGATGACGAGCTTGGCGACATCCCCATTTTCGTTCCGGATGGTGCCGGCCACGGATTCCAGAACCCTCCAGGTGCCGTCCTTATGACGGATGCGGTATTCCAATTTTCTGCCCACGCCGGTGCTGCGCGCTTCGCGGGCTGCCTCCAGGACCTTGAAACGATCATCAGCGTGAATCTGGTCGAAGGCGGACGTCTCCCCGAGCTCCGCCGTGGAGTAGCCGAGGATTCGCCGGTACGCCGGGCTGTTGTAAAGCCGGTTGCCCTTCACATCGACCAAGGCAATCATGTCAGCGGCGTTCTCGGTGACGATCTGGAATAACTCCTCGCGTTTTTTCGACTCGCGGCGAATCTGGTAAACGCGAACCTCCTGATAAACCACGAGGGTGGCGAAGGCGCCGAAGACCATCCATTGCCAGTGTTCGATCATGATCCCTGAAGGGTTCCCTCAGGAAAGATATCGGCGGATTTTGCCAGAAAGTTAATTCCCCAGGACTGCAGTACCGTTTGGTGAACCTGTGGGAGAGTGGTGCCAGTGCGAACGCGCATTGTGCATATCAGAGAGCTAGGGGGGTGAGGAGCTGGGAAGCTGGGTGGAAGGTGGGGCCCGGGATACCCCACATCTGGATGCAAGGGCGGATCAATAGTTGAGAATTACCTCCTCCGGCACTGATCCGCCGTAGCCGCATTGTGGAGTCAAGCCAGAGGATAGATTGTTTACTTTCCAAACCGGCTTGGCGATCTGGACAAATTTATCGTTGTAGAGTCCCTGATCGTAGAAATTGATCAAGCCATTAGAGGGATAATCGCCGCACTGCGCGATGTTATAGACCTCCAGGACGCCGCCGAAGGCCCAATTGAAGGTCTGCCCAAAGCTTGATGTATTGATCAGCTCAGACTCCCCTCCCGTGGTCACATCATAGGTAACAATGTCCCACGAACTGCAGGACTTTGTTCCGGCAGCACACGTGTCGATCATATAGCCCAAGATAAGATCCCCGGAATTGACCCGCGTCGGCGTGGCCTCATAAACAGTACCAGTTACGCAGCAATTCCAGCTGGCGATGCCCCACGCCGATGCGTAATCGGAGTTCCACCCCAAGACGGGCTGGATGATGGTCACAACATCGTTGTAATCCTCCAGGCCATTGAACAGGTACACGGTCTGGCCGTCGTTCGTGCTCGGCGCCGGTGGGACGTTCCAGTAGGCATACATGAAGCCATACGAGGAAGTCGTGGTTGTGCCCGCATATTCAACCCAGGCATGGCTGATCGTGGGCTGATCAACGGCTTTCTCGTCTCCGGTCACCTTCTCTCCGTCAGCTTTGTAATGCGGATAGGCGCACACATGCATGTTGTCGGAGGTTCCATTGGCGTGCTGGATGGCTTTTTCATCTTGCCGCACAACATCCCCCTTAGCCAGGTGCGCGACGCAGCTTGGATCGAAGTAGCCGAATGGCGTGATCACATAACCGGCCGGAACTGTCGCTGGGCGCTTTGCTCCAGCGGGGGATAGAGCTTGGGCTGCAGTCAGGGCAGCAACCAGCAAAGTGATTGGAATCGAATTGAGAATTGTGGACGTTGAGATACGAAACATCGCTTTTTGTTCTCCTGTGGGGACAGGGCGTTTGGCACGCAGTACATGCCGCGGGAGAATTCATCGTGCGAATTCACCCAGCCCGTCCTCTCTCATAGTGCGGAGCCAGGCGAATTCGTATCATCAGAAAAAGACGCGCCTTCACGGCGGTCGCGACAAACCTCCAGCGACCGTTCATAATGGCGGCATGTCTCTCGATAAGACCCTGCGCCGCCTCAAGACCTACGCCGGCAGTCAGGGGTATGTGTACCAGTATTACTTCGTGGGAAAACGGGCCGCTCTGGCGGATGATCCCGAGGCTCCGGCCACGGAGTTTGTCTTCGACGTTACTTCGGATCGCAAGCTGACCTACGCGGTCAGCGTCTTCCTGCCGGAAAAATCGGTGCAGGCGTGGACGGGTGCTCACGGGCGACCGCTAACCGAAGCAGAGAAGTACGCCTCAGCCAAACTCCGCCTCTTCCGGGCCTTCGATGAGTTGGAAGATGTGAAGGCGCAGGGACGGAGGCTGGTGATTGATGCGGGATTGCTGGAAGAAACGCTGGCTAGCCTAGGCGTCGAATGATCATTTTGTGATCCAGATCACACTCCTCAGTGATGCCTGGCGTTTTCCCGCTATAGCTTCTCCGCGCAGAATATAATGCGTGGAAAGAGATGGGGTTTCTGGGGACTGGAGAAGACGCTTACAAACGGACTCTGACTTGCATTAACCTCAGCGGACTCTAATACTTACCTAGCCTATGGCATTGCTTTGGTTGCGCTTCGCGCTGGCTTGCTACTTTATCGGGCTGATCTACGCATTCTTTGCGCTGACCCGCACCAGCGATCTTTTCAGCCGCATCGCGCTGCACGCCGCCAGCATGGGGATGGTCTTCCACTTCGTCTCACTCGTCGAGCTGTTCCTAACCGGGCGGGTGGTGTGGGCCTCGGTGCACAACGGGGAGTCGCTGCTGGCGTTCTTTTCGATGACGTTCTTCATGATCATCTACGCCATTTATAAAACCACTTCGCCTGGCGTGGTCGTATTTCCGATCGTGTTTTTCCTGACCTTTATTGCCGCGATTGACGAGCAACCTGTGTTATCGACGTCGTTCGTGCAGCATAAGGGTTGGCTCATCGCGCACATTATTTTGATCTTTACGGGATATGCCGCGCTGGTGCTGAGCTTTGGAGCCAGCCTGCTGTACCTGCTGCAGGAGCGGCGCCTCAAGGCCAAGAAACCGAGCAGCCTGATTTCGTTTCTGCCCGCGCTGGAAGTGATTGACCAGATTGGCTATCGTTCCTTGCTCCTCGGCTTTCCGTTCATGACGCTCGGGCTGATTACCGGCTCGATCGTCGCCATGTCAACCTACGGGCATATCGACTTCGAGGATCCCAAGATCCTGCTGTCGATCTTGATGTGGGCCGTCTACATGATCATGGTTTTCACCCGCTGGAACTCAGGGTGGCGCGGACGCCGCGCAGCGGTACTGGCCACGTTTGCATTCGTGGCCGCGATCGTGGCCTGGGCCGCGAACTACTTCTCCGCCATACACAGGTTTGCCGCCTCATGAGATATCAGCTCATTGGCGTGAATCACAAGAGCGCGCCGCTCGAAGTGCGCGAGCGCCTGGCGATCCCTGAGTCGAAGCTGCCCGATTGCTGCCGCGATCTCACGGCGCATCCCGGAATCGAAGAGGGGATGATCATTTCCACCTGCAATCGTGTGGAACTGGTGACTCATACCAGCAACGGCTCGGCCGACCTGCGCGGCTTTCTGCATGATCACTTTCATCTGACAGCGGAAGAACTTGACGCGCATCTGTACGAATTTCGAGAAAAAGATGCGGTGCGGCATATTTTCCGCGTGGCTTCCAGTTTGGATTCCATGGTCGTTGGGGAAGCGCAGATCCTCGGGCAAGTGAAAGAGGCTTATGCTACCGCCCGCGCTGTTGGCTCGGTGCGCGGGCAGCTCGATCAGTTGTTCACGCGCGCGTTTGCGGTGGCGAAACGGGTGCGGAGCGAGACGGCTGTAGGATCGTCTTCCGTTTCGATCGCTTCGGTTGCGGTGGAATTGGCCAAGAAAATCTTCGGAACTTTGCAGGGCAAGAATGTTTTCATCGTGGGCGCGGGCAAGATGAGCGAACTCGCCGCCCGGCATTTGATGGCTCACGGCTGCGCTTCGATCTTTGTGGCGAATCGTACTTACGACCGCGCCATCGGGCTGGCGCAGAAGTTCAACGGACAGGCCATCAAGTTTGACGATCTCTACAATACTTGCGACAAGGCTGACATCGTCATCACCTCAACCGGTGCGCCCCACGCCATTTTCCGCCGCGAACATGGCGAGCAGTTTCTCGCCCGCCGCAAGAACAAGCCGATGTTCTTCATCGACATTGCTGTGCCGCGCGACGTTTCGCCCGAGATGGCCAAGCTTGACGGCATCTTTGCCTACGACATCGACGACCTGCAGCAGGCAGTGTCGAGCCACGTCGCAGACCGTCGCCACGAAGCGGAACTCGCGGAAGCTATTATCACCAGCGAAGTTGAGCGCTTCGAGGCTCGACTGCACACTCTCGACGTAGTGCCGACGATCGTGTCGTTGCAGGATCATCTGGAAACCATACGCCAGGCGGAGATCGATCGCGTGCGTGGACGCATGGGTACGCTGACACCGGAGCAGGAAATGGCGGTCGAAGCCCTGACTCGCGGCATCATTAACAAAGTCATGCATACTCCGATCACCACGCTGAAGACTGCAGCGCGGGAAGCGGAGGCGACCACCGTGATCGACGTAGTGCGGAGGCTGTTCAATCTGCACGACAAAGATAAAGACAAAGACTCAGCATCGCCGGACGCGACGAAGAAGGAAGTGGGGACGCGTCACTGATGGCGAAACTCCGCATCGGCTCTCGCGGCTCCCAACTCGCCCTCTGGCAGGCCAACCACATTTCCGCGCTTCTTCGCGCTCGCGGCCACGAAGTCGAGATCGAAATCATCCACACCACCGGCGACAAGATCACCGACGTAGCCCTTGCAATGGTTGGCACCAAGGGCATGTTCACGAAAGAGATTGAAGAAGCTCTTGCCGCCGGACGCGTCGATCTCGCCGTGCATTCCTTGAAAGACCTGCCCACGGAGCTTCCGCCGGGATTCGAAATTGCCGCGATCACCGAACGACAAGACCCGCGCGACGCCTTCTGCTCGCGGCTTTATGCGAAAGTGGAAGATCTTCCACAGGGCGCGCGTGTCGGCACATCCAGCCTGCGCCGGCAGGCGCAACTCAAGGCCATTCGGCCGGATCTCGACATTCATCCCTTGCGCGGCAATGTCGATACAAGACTGCGCAAACTCGAACAAGGCGAATACGACGCAATCATTTTGGCCTCGGCTGGACTGAAGCGCCTGGGCAAAACGGAGCTGGTCAAGCAGATTATCCCTGCGGAAATCATGTGCCCGGCTGCGGGACAAGGAGCGCTGGGCATCGAAATCCGCGAAGGCGATTCCGCCACGCGCAAGCATCTCGAATTCCTGAACGACACTGCGGCTCGCGCTGCTACCACCTGCGAGCGTGCACTGCTCAACCGATTGGGCGGAGGCTGCCAGGTTCCCATCGGCGCCTTTGCTGAAATGCGCAACAGCAAACTGCATCTTGAAGCCATCGTTGCCGATCCCGATGGCTCGAAGCTGCTACGCGAATCGCGCGACGGCGATCTCAACCATCCCGAAGAACTCGGTAACGCCGTCGGCGAGACCTTGCTCGCTCGCGGCGGCGACGACATCCTTGAAGCAGTCTACGGCCGCGGCCTGGCCGTCCCGCCGCAACCCTGATCCCGTATCATGATTTAGCATGAAGAGCGGCAGCGTTCTCCTGCAATTTCTCGGCGGCACCAAAAGTTCGGGAGCTCTCCGCCGCTGGATCAACTTGTGGCCGCCGTTTCTCGGCGCTGGCATTCGCGTCAAGCACATCGCGCCTGACATGAAAGCCGCCGACGTCGAGATGAAAATGCGCTTCTGGAACGCGAACTACGTCGGCACACATTTTGGCGGATCGCTATTTGCCATGACCGATGCCTTCTATATGCTGATGCTGATGGCGAACCTTGGACCCGATTACATTGTGTGGGACAAGGCAGCGAGCATCCGCTACCGAAAGCCGGGGAAGGGAACGGTGCGCGCGGAATTTCGCTTGTCCGAGGGGCAGATTGAAGACATCCGCGAGAAACTGAAGACCCTGCCGAAATATGAGCCGGTTTTTTCGGTGGAAGTAAAAGATCAGGCCGGAGTGGTGATTGCCGAAGTGGAGAAGGTGTTGCATATTCGGAAGAAGCAACCGCTGGAGACGCCCGAAAAGTAAGAGAGTCGTGCAATGTATATTCCCGAACATTTTCGTCTGCGCCACGATGCGGATGCCGTTGCGTTCATCCGCGCGAACCCATTTGCCATTTTGATTTCGGCCACCGACAGTGGCCCTTTCGCCACGCACCTCCCTCTCTTCGTGCGTGAGGATCGAGGGAAAGTCGTTCTCCATGGCCACGTGGCGAAGGCGAACCCGCACTGGCGATATCTGGAACAGCAGCCGCAATGTCTCACGATCTTTCACGGGCCGCACTCCTACATTTCCCCAAGCAACTACACGGCGCGGGAAAGCGTTCCTACCTGGAACTATGCGGCCGTGCACGTGTATGGAAACGCGCGATTGTTTTCTTCCGAGCAGGACGTACACGGGATGCTGCATGAGCTGATGGCAACGTTCGAGCCAGCGTATCGCCAGCAGTGGGAGGAGTTAAGCCAGAAATATCGCGACAACATGCTGCGCCAGATCGTGGGCTTTGAGATCACGGCCACGAAGATCGAAGGCAAGTTCAAGCTCAGCCAGAACCGAACCCACGAGGATCAGGCGAATGTGATCGCATCCCTGGAGAACGCGGAGGACTCTGCGGTGTCCGGTGTTGCACGCATGATGAAAGAGCAGCATCTGGGAAAAACTCCGAAAGACAGGGAACGCGAATGATGAAGCGAGCGGCTGGCGCCGGTGCGAAACCCCACCCACTGGCAGGCGTTCGCGTGCTGGTGGGACGGGCACGGCATCAGGCTGGCGCGCTCTCCGGTGAATTGCGCAAGCTGGGTGCCACGGTGCTGGAAATTCCGTTCATTGAAATACGCAAGCCGAAGTCTTTCGAACCCCTGGATGCGGCTCTCAGGAATCTTGCCGAGTATGACTGGCTAATCCTCACCAGCGTGAACGGCGTCGAAGCGATGTGGGAGCGGCTGGTCAGGCTGCGCCTGACGACAAAAAATCTCAGGCACCTCTGCTTCGCCGCCATCGGCCCTGCGACGAAGAAAGCGATTGAGCAGCGTGGAATTAAGGTCGACGTCGTGCCGAAAGAGTATGTTGCGGAGTCCGTGGTGCGCAGTTTGCGGCGACGGGTGAAAGGGAAGCGAGTGCTGCTGGTGCGCGCTAAAGTTGCCCGTGACGTGATTCCCACCGAACTGCGAAAGGCGGGCGCGCAAGTGGATGTGGTAGAAGCCTACGAAACCGTTGTGCCGCAATCTTCGCGCACTCGCTTGCGCAGCGCGCTAAAGAATCCGCGGCGACGTCCGCATGTGGTCACGTTCACCAGTTCCTCAACCGTGCGCAACTTTGTGGCTTTGCTGGGAAAGACGGGCACGAATCTGAACGGAATCGAGCTCGCCTCGATTGGCCCGGTCACCTCTTCGACTTTGCGCGAACTCGGTCTTCGCGTCGATATCGTGGCCAAAGAATTCACCATCCCCGGATTGGTGAAAGCGATCGTCTCCGCCGTATCTTCTGAAGGGCTGTAGCTATTCCGTCAGCGAGCAACTGCAATCGGCCGGGGGAACGTGCGCCTGCAAGAAGTCGGCGATGCGTTTGTAGGCATCGATCTGATTTTCCACGCGGGCGAAGCCGTGACCTTCGTTTTCGTAGATCTTGTAATCCACCGTGCCACCGCGCTTCTTGATGGCATCGACCACCTGCTGCGTTTCGGACTTAGGGCAGCGCGGATCGTGTCCTCCCGCGAGAAGTAGCAGCGGCGCTTTGATCTGATCGATGAAGTTGATGGGCGAGCGGTCTTCGTAGAGTGCTTTATTCTTGACCACGTCACCCATGGTCGCGAGATCGGACTGTTGCAGCACCGGATCTTCATTCTCGATCTCGGTGAACCAGTTCACGAAAGGTACGATGGGCACGCCCGCGGCCCATACTTCAGGCGCTTTCGTGACGGACATCATGCTGAGATAACCGCCATAGCTTCCGCCCATCACGGCAATTTTCTTGGGATCGAGGTGGCCCGTCTGTTTGATCCAGTCGACGCCGGCCAGCACATCCTGCAGATCGCCACCGCCCATGTCGAATAAATTTGCCTGCTGGAATTCTTTTCCGTATCCCGTGGAGCCGCGATAGTTGGGCGCGAGCACCATGTATCCCTGATTCGCGGCATACTGCACAAATCGGTTGAACGAATTCATGGTCTGCGAAGTCGGCCCGCCGTGGATGTAGACGATGGCCGCGTTCTGGCCGTTGCGCGCCATGTTGTAGGGAACGTAGAGAAACGCGGAAATGGTCCACTTGCCGTCGCGGCTGGGATAATGCACGAGATAAGGCTCGACCATATCTTCCGAATGCACTCCGGCAACGAGAGAATGCGTCACTTGATGCGACTTGCCCGTCGCAAGCGTGTACACCCAGAGATCTCCGGGAGCGGTGGGGCCATTGTGGTAATAGAGCAGGTGCGAGCCATCCTTGGTGAACGCGGAGTGGCCGCCGGCAGGCCCGTTCACGCCCTTTGCGATCGGCAGTGCCGTGGATTTCCCGGTCGCGAGATCGTGCAGGTAAATATCTTCGTTGCCATCCACATTGGCGCTGAAGGTGATGTGCTTGCCATCGGGCGAAAATTCGCCCCCGCGAATTTCCCATTTGTCGTGGGTGAGCCACGAAATCTTTTTGCTGGCGGTCTCCAGCAAGCCAACGTTTTCGTAGCCGTTCGCTGCGTTTGAGCTGAAGAGAACGTTCTTGCCGTCGGGAGAAATATCGTTCGCCGAGTAGCGCTGCTCGCCTTCGTGCGATGTCAGCAGTGTGCTCACTCCCGTGGCGACATCGGCGACGAAGATGTTGGAATCCGTGCCTTTGGCCTGCTCCTGCGTATAGACGATGAACTTGCCATCCTTGGACCAGATGGGATTGTAGTTGCCTTTGTCTTGCGGTGTGTTGCTTGTGAGATGCTTCACCTCGCGCATCAGCGTGTCGTAGATATCGATCTCATGGGCGGCCGATGTCTTTGGTTTCACCAGGTACGCAAGATAGCGGCCGTCCGGTGACCACGTCGGATCCGTTTCGGCGATCTCGCGCGTGCTGGTGAGGTTCACGACTTTGCCGGTCTTCGGCGAAACCAGAAAAATGTCCCAGAGTTCGTCGCCATCGTAGTCGGATTGATAGGCGATCCATTTTCCGTCGGGCGACCACGCGGGCGCGGTCTGGCGCTGATCGCTGACCGTAAGCTGGACGGGCCACCCACCCTCGGCGGCGACGAGCCACAGGTTGTTTCGCCCGCTCATGTTGGAGATGAAGGCGACGCTTTTGCCGTCGGGCGACCACGTGGGACGGCCAACCTGGCGCGTCATGTAGAGCTTTTCGATGGTCAGGCTCTTGGGTTCCACCTGCGCGTTGGGCTTGGAGGCGATCTGCTTGGGATCGGTGACGGCCTGCGGCGCGGGAAGAGTTTGGGCGGAAGCAATGCTTTCGGTGCCGACGGTGCTCATGAGTATGACGATAACAAAGACGGCGAAGTTGCGCATGAATCGAAGCCTCGGGACGTGGATCGAAGAAAAAGTGATCGAAGAAAAAGTGTAGCAGAGGAACTCAGGCTTTCGCGTCCTTGTGCATCTCGACCGTGCTCCAGGTTTTGTCGGCCGCGTGGCAAATGTTTTCGAGCGGGCAGTCGACGCACTTGGGGTTGCGGGCGATGCAGAGTTTGCGTCCGTGCCAGATGATCTGGTGGGAGAACAGAATCCATTTTTCGCGCGGGATGATGCGCATCAGGTCTTGCTCGATCTTTTGCGGATCATGGTTCGTCGTCAGTTCGAGACGGCGGGAGATGCGGTGAACGTGGGTGTCGACCACCACGCCTTCCGCCTTCTTGAACCATGTGCCCAACACGACATTGGCAGTTTTGCGCGCCACGCCGGGGAGGGTCAGCAATTTCTCCATGTCGTCAGGGACCTGGCCGCCGAAATCGGCGACGATTTTTTTCGCGGCGCCGACCACCGATTTTGATTTGTTGCGGAAAAATCCGGTGGAGCGAACGTCGGGCTCGAGTTGTTCCGGCGTGAGCGCGGCGAAGGCTTCCACGGTGGGATATTTGCGGAAGAGTTCGGGCGTCACGCGGTTGACATTCACGTCCGTCGACTGGGCAGAGAGGATGGTCGCGACCAGGAGCTCCCAGGCGCTCGCGTGGGTGAGCGCGCAGGTGACATCGGGATAAAGCTGGTCGAGGCGCTTCAGGATTTCGGCGATGCGCTCGGGCGCGAGGGGATTGTAGGCGGCTGGCTTACCTTTGGAAGTGGGTCGAGTCTTGCCGCTTCCCGGACGACCGGGTGCGGCCTGCTTCACGAGATTCCTTTTGCTTCCGCGCATTTGTTTAGGTGCTGCCTTCGCCGCCGAGAGTGCCCGCGCCACACGGTCCTGACGGCCGGTGCGGGCGGGTTGACGGGGTATGTTACCGCGGGGCATGAGGGCAACATCTTAGCAGAGACCTCGGTAACCACGGGAATGATTGACTGACTCGATCGCACTCGTTACTCTGAAGGAACCTTACTTCATTCAGGAAGTTACCGTGGCTGTGAGTTCCATCCAACTCGGGCAGGTGTGGCGTAGCGATGCTGACGGCCAGGACTATCTGGTCACCAAGGTGTACAACGAAGTATTCGCGCAATATGCCATGCTGCGGCCGGCGGGGATTACCGCGCCAGACGCTCCAACCGTGCGAATTAAAGTGACCAAGACTCCGCAGGGCGCGGCGCTGCCCGGCTACACGTTTACCCAGGACGGCTCGTTCTAGCGGAGCGTCGCAATCGCTGATTTCCGATAAAATTTAGTTCTCAGTTCCCGGTTCTCAGTTCTCGGCCTGAGAGCCAACGGTTCTAACTGAGAACTGAGAACAGAGAACTGCTTTCATGACCGAAAAACTTCTGGCGATCATTTTTGTATTTATTAATTCTGTGGTGAGCGCCACGGGCTACGGCGGGATTGCGCTGCTCATGGCAATCGAATCGGCGTGCATTCCCCTGCCTTCGGAATTGATCATGCCCTTTGCCGGGTATCTTGTGTTTACCGGGACGTTCAAGCTGCTATGGGTGGCGACGGCCGGGGCGATCGGGTGCAACCTGGGCTCGCTGGTAGCCTATGAGATTGGATGTTATGGCGGGCGTCCGCTGGTGGAGCGCTATGGGCGTTGGATTCTGATGGGCCGGCGGGAACTCGACTGGGCAGACCGCTTTTTTGCCCGCTGGGGATATCTGGCTGTATTTATCGGCCGATTGCTACCGGTGATTCGTACCTTCATCGCGCTCCCCGCGGGAGTGGCGCGGATGCCGCGAGGACGGTTTCATATCTACACATTTCTCGGATCGTGGCCGTGGTGTCTGGCGCTGGCCTATCTCGGAATGAAGTTGGGCCAGAACTGGCGCGAGCTCGGGAAATATTTTCACAAGTTCGACGCGGTGATTGTGGTCGTGCTGGTGGCGGGGGCGGCTTGGTTTGTGTGGAGTCACTGGCAGAATAGAATGCGGACTGCGAGCTAGTTGCGAGTGGGCGAAACACCCGCCTGATGCCGGCGCTACGCCGATTTCGCCAACTGTGACGCCACGATCTGCCACCTGCCATCGCGTTTCATAACCACGTCCATGTAGACATAGGAAACGGGGAAGCGCTGTCCACCTTGCTCCACATCGTCTTCTTCCGAGCCGTGGACGATGGCCACGTCTGTGCTTAACAGACGGATTCGGCGGCCGGTAGATACCATTGAAACGTAGCGAATCGCGCCGGAAGTTAAAGCGTTCAGAACTTCCTGCCTGGTGTGAGCCTCTCCGGATTCGTCGAACTGCACGTAGTCGTCGGCGAAGATGCGTGAGAGCGCGGCAAGGTCGGCCGCGATCAAGGCGCGGTCTCCGTCTTCAAACAGCCTGAGAATTTGCTTTTCGTCGTCTTCCATGTGCTTTCCGACCTTCTCTTTGAGCTCCTGTTAGTGTACAAGGCTGATATTCACCAGGAGGCTTCTGTGATTCCAACATCTCGCACTCTCGCGTTATTTCTTTTCCTCGTCGCCATGTCGCCGATCGTTTCCCGCGCTCAATCCGCACCCGCAGCTACGGACAAGCCTTTTGTGGTGGAGTACTACTACAAAGCCAAGTGGGGACATGCGGACGAGTTTCTGAAACTCTTCAAGAAAAATCACTATCCGGTGCTCAAGAAGGAAATGGAAATGGGGCGCATCGCGAAAGTATGGATGGATCAGCCGCGCTATCACACCACGGAAGATGGGCGCTGGGACTATCGCGTGACCATCGTCTTCAAGAATGCAACCGTGGCCAACGAGCCGTTCGATGAAGCGGCGCTGCAGAAGCAGATGTATCCCGATCAAGAGACGTTCCAGCGGGAAGAGCAGCGCCGGTTTGAAATCCTCGATGGGCACTGGGATTTGCCTGTGAAGAGTGTGGACCTCGAGAAGTAATACCGAGTTCCGCGCTGCGAGCGTTGATTCGAGGCTTACCCGGAGTTGCACCACGCGCTCGCTACTATCTGGGAGCGATGCCCGGCTTACGCTAAAGATGTTAAATAACGTTAACAATCGTGTGGAAAATTCTGCATGACTGTCATTGAAATTTAACGTTAGACAGGGCTGTAAAAAGTCCATACTGTTAACTATGGACTCATTAATATCAGCTGAGGATTTACATGTAGATTTGCTGCACGAGATCGGCAATCGGCTGGCGACGGCGGATGGCTTTCATGATGTGCTTACTCGTGTGGTCGAATTTGTTTCTGCGTTGGTCAAATGTGACTCCTGCCTGGTGTATGTTCTGGAAGGCGAGGAGTTGGTTCTGCGCGCCTCGAAAAATCCCCATCCGGAAGTCGTTGATCGTCTGAAACTCCGCGTGGGGCAAGGCATTACAGGGTGGGTGGCCGAACATCAGGAACCGGTGGCCGTCTCGGAAAAGGCAGCGCTCGATTCGCGCTTTCAATTCTTCCACGAACTGCCGGAAGATAGTTATGAGGCATTCTTGTCGGTGCCGTTGATGTGCAGGGGGCGGGTTGTGGGAGTCATCAACTTGCAGCACCGGCAGCCTCACGTGTACCGGCGGAGAGAAATCCGATTAATTTCGACGGTCGGATTTCTGGTAGGCGCTGAGATTGAAATGGCGCGCCTCGAAGACGCAAACTCCAACCTGGCGGAACAATTACAAACTCGCAAAGTGGTGGAACGCGCCAAGGGAATTCTGCAGCGCGACTTGGGATTAAGCGAGGAGCAAGCCTATCTCGCGTTGCAGCGGCAGAGCCGGCAAAAGCGCAAGGCCATGCGGGAGATTGCCGAAGCGATTGTGTTGAGCGAAGAGGTGAGAGGGAATTCGCGGACGCTGGGTCCCTCGTAAGACGTTGTCAAACGCTAGAAACCTCGCCAGTGTTGGCCAAGCCAAATAAGATTGAAAACCGGGAGCCGATCCGTAGCGGATCGGCTCCCGTGTTGCGGGCGGCTATTGGGCAGACATGTTCGTGGCAGGGACATGCGCCTGAGCTATCTCCTTCTCATAGTTCTTGGGCGCAGTGAAGTGCAGTGTAACCTCGAACTGCGGAAGCGTCATCGAGCTGACGTAACTGCTGCCGGATTTCGAATGGATTACGAGGCGTGCCGTCTCGGAACCATTTATCGTCTCGGTATCGTTCACCATCAGCATGAAGGATGCGGGCGCCCCTGACATCTTGGTGAGCGTCAGCATTTCTGTCGGGCCCATGGCTTGGAGCGTGAACCTGTAATCTCCAGCCGGAACCTCGGCATTTTGCCAGAGTACCTCGTGGGGCAATGTGAAGCTCCCCACCTCATCCTGAGCGGAAGCCAGGTTGGGTGCGAAGTTCAGGGTGCTCAAAGTCAAAACAACGGCGTAGGCGTACTTGCGGATCGATTTCATTGGAATCTCCTGTTCTTGGTCTGAAGAGCACACTATCGGCGCGAGGCCGAATGGCGTGGGCTCAGATTGAGTGGAGAACAACAGGGTCAGGAGAATTGCAATACCGACGGCAGGGCCAGCATGCAAACATCAGCTTCGCGGGACCGGCTGCAGAGCTGGTTTACGAAGTGATTCCACTATGCAGGATGTTCGCGCTAGAGTCCAACGCAAAAAATCTATCCCGTGTATCGGCGATCGGGAAGACGAACACCTCGCAAGGGTACAATTCTGTCAGGAGTTCATCCCAGAAAGATTGAGGACTCATGGCAAACTTTACCAAGGTCACCGCTGAAGCCGAACTTCCTCTCGCCGACGAAGCCAAGGAGTTTCCCTGCGACGCGAGGACCATCTGCGTAGCCAATGTAAATGGGACTTATAGCGCGATGGACAACACTTGCCCGCATCGCGGCGGCCCGCTGGGACAGGGAATGATTGAAGGTAATAAAGTGGTCTGTCCGTGGCACGGGTGGGCGTGGGATACGAAGACCGGTGTGGCAGCTCAGGATCCCAACATGAAAGTTGCTCTGTATCCACTGAAGATTGAAGGCGGCGATGTGCTGATCGAAATCTAGTGCTGCTACGCGTCGTCTTCGTTCCGGCTACCCCAGGAATCTCAGGAATTTCCCCGGCTGATTCTCATATCCGGGAAATACCGTCGCAAGATTCTTGTTCCCCATGTGTCGCGCTACAGCTTCGCCGAGCACCTGCCGAAAATCCGTGGTCAGCGCCAGATCGCGTCCTTCATAGAGCTGCGATTGATCGAGGCCCGGCCAGCGTCCATAGACTTTGCCGCCTTTCACCGGTCCGCCCAGCACGAACATTACGTTGGCGTGGCCGTGGTCGGTACCGCGGTTTCCGTTCTCGCGCGCCGTCCTGCCGAATTCCGACATGGTGACGACAACCGTGTCTTCGCCAAGACCGCCGAGATCGGTCCAGAAGGCTGCGAGAGATTGCGAGAAGTCATGCAGCACGTTGGCAATCTGGCCTTCGGTCGCGCCTTCGTTGACGTGATGGTCCCAGCCGCCGATGTCGGCAAATGCCACCTGCACGCCCAGGTTCGCCTTGATGAGCTGTGCCAGCTGGCGCAAGCTGTCGCCGAAGCGTCCCTTGGGATAATCGGCGCCGGGCGCGGGTTTGTATTGCGATGGGTCCGCGGCCTTGAGCATCTTCACCGCATCGAACGTTTCTTCGCCGGTGCCATGCATCACGGCGTCGAGGGAGTGGTCGTACATTGCCTCGAAGGTATTGGCCACGGGCGAAGCTTTCGGATTGCGGCCGCCGACGGCGAAATCATTAATATTGTTGATCGCAATGGCTGGCTCCAAACCAGCCAGGATGCGCGGGATCGAAGGTCCCATGGCAATGGCCTCGAAGGCCGATTTCTGTTGCGCCTGCGGCAGGTTGCGCAGAGCGCGATTGAGCCATCCGTCCTCTGTAGACTTAACCCCTGGCGTGCCGGACTCCATGAAATCCTGCGCATCGAAGTGCGAGCGGTTGGGATCGGGCGAACCGGCGGCATGCACAATCGCCAGTTGACGCTGCTGCCAGAGCGGCTGAAACGGCGCGAGCGAAGGATGCAAACCGAAGAAGCCATCGAGATCGAGCACAGCCTTGCGCGGAATATTGATGCTGGGCCGCATGGCGTAATATTGCGGCTCGGCGTGAGGTACCACGATATTCAGCCCATCGGCCGCGCCGCGCTGGAAGATCACGACCAGGCGCTTGGTGCGCGTCCCCGGTGCATCCGCGCCCATCGCGGCGCGAGCCAAAAAGCTTGGCACGGCAGCCGTGCCGACCACGGCGAGTGCGCTGTTACGAAGAAAGACGCGACGTGTGATGGACATAAAAAACGCTCCTGGCAGCTATCTCCTCTGAAACTCCGGCGAGCCCAGCAGCAAACCCGCGATCGTGCTTACGTCAGGGGGACGCGGTGAGTTGGTTAGCTTGCTCGCTCCGGCCTTATTGTTCTGCTTCGCTGGCGCACCGTTCACTGCTCCGTCGATCTTTGCCCCGTCGGTCTTCGCCTTATCGATCTGCGCTCCTTCGATCTTTGGTCCACTGATTTGCGCCGCAATCGAATCGTGCGTCTGTTTGGACACGTCTCCGGTCAGCAGCGCTGCTTCCAGCGCGGAAAGCGTTACCGTCGAATCCGCGGGCGGAGAGCCGAGTGCGTTGCTTCCGGCCAATTGCGCTACATCTACCTTCACGCCCTTGATCTTGCCGCTGGTCAGCGCCAAAGCAAAATTCATGCGGTTGAGCAGCGCGGATGAACTCACCCAGGTTTCGGCCTTCATCGAATAGCCCGTCGGCGGCTGCGCACCATACAGCGGCATGCCCATGTTGTTGAGCTGGCGGGTGAGTGGCGTTGCATCGTCGACCTCGGCCCCCGTGGCGCGTACCGCCGACACTACGAATTCCAGCGGCGTTTTCACCTTGTCGCGGTAGGTGCCGTCATCCCAAAACTCGGGCGAGTGAAGAAGCACGGTCATGACTTCGCGAATGTCGCCTTTCTTCTTGAGAAATGTCTTCGCCATGCGATCGACCAATGCCGGCGGTGGATCGTCCGCAACGAAACGCTCCGCGAGCTTGAGGGAGATGAAGTGCGCAGTCTGCGGACTTGTGGCCAGCCGGTGCAGCACCTCCAGTCCCTCGTCTTCGCCCTTGGGCTTGATACGGCGGCCGAGTACGAACTTCGGTCCGGGCTCGTGCATACGCGGGTCGAACTTGAAACCGCCTCCCTGGGCCGGCTTGTCGATCGTCCACCCGGTAAAGACTTTGGCAACCTCGGTAACATCGCGCTGGGAGTAGCCGCCGTTCACACTCAGCGTATGCAGCTCCAGCAACTCGCGCCCATAGTTCTCATTCAGTCCGCTCGGGCGGTTGCCCTGATTGGGATGCGGCGGGTGGAATCCGCCGTGCGGACCATACGGATGCAGCGGAATACCCAAGGCCTGCGCCGAATCCGGCCCCACGCTCAGCCAATTATCCAGATAAAACAACATTGCCGGACTCTTCGCCGTTGCCACGAGCAGATCCTCGAATTTTCCGAGGGCATGCGGACGGATCACATCGCGCTCGTAGCTGGTGATGAGCAGACGATCCACTCCCTTATCCGCGAACACGTTGAAGTGGTTGAACCAAAAATCAGTCATCACCTCTTCCAGCTGGCGATCGCTGTGGATAGCCCGCAGAAGCTTGGCCTGCGCCAGTTCGCTGGTGACCACTCCCGCAGGATTATTCATAGCGAGCAGGGTTTCTTTTTGCTTCGGAGACAAGCCCTCCAGAAACTCCGGGCCTTTGCCGCCGCGCAAGGAATCGGCCAGCGAACGCTGCGCATCGGGAGACATCTTGAGAATCTTCTTGAAGCGCTCGTCGGGCGGAAGGCCCGGCAGCTGCTGTACATCCAGGTCCGTGTAAAGCTGCTCCTCGCGCCTGCGCGCCTGCTCTTCTTCCTCGGGAGTCGGCTTTGCTGGAGGAGCGGTGGACGACATCGCATCCCCGGCGTCTGCAACAGCTTTAGTATTTCGATCGGCGGCTCCATCATTGCCCGCGTTGCCCGTGTTCATCGCAGAAGTATCCGCTGACGCACTCTTGCCGCCAGCAGTGGAGCCTAGCGCCATCGTCGAACCGTCAGCTGAGGGATTTGTATTTTTGGCTTCCTGCAAACGCTCTTTTCGTTCCAGTTGCCGGTCGATCTGAATTTGATAGACCATTCGCAATGCCGCGTCAGTGGGCATGGCTCTCTTGCCACTGATGATCTGATTGATCTCTTGACCATCCGGAAAGTCCTCGGCCAGTTCCTTCGTGCTCAGGCGCGTGGTACGAAGCGGCTCCAGATGCCCCGCGAGCGCGCTGTCATCGATTTTTTCGGGATGCAGTTGCAGATCAATCCACTGATCCACACCGATCGCCATGACGCGCTGCACGTCCCCCGGACGTGGTCCGAACGTCAGGCGATTTAGAGCGTGAAGGGCGCGGCGTTGATCGCTGGCGCTAGAAGGAGGCTTGTCCTTCTTTTTCGCGAGCAAGGGCGGGACGGCGCACGCCAAGCCTGCGCAGAGAAAGAAAATCGCGATCTTCGCATGGCCCACAGGCATGAAGACTCCGGATCCGAGAAAGGCCACAGCCCTCTTATTATCAACCCACGGGGAGCAAAAAGTTGCTGCCTCGAAGGTAACTGAAGGCTGAGGTTACTGTTGGACCCACGAGCAAAAGGCACGCCGGAAGCCGAGAATTACGTCAGATACACTTTGCCGCGGGAGACTTTGTGCTGCAAGGTCGCAGCCAACTGATCCACATCGGTGGGAGCGATGTTCACCGCCATATGGTCCGCCAGCAGCGGGGTTCGATTGCTGCCCACGGCATCGCGCCGCACCTGGATCAGCAGGGCCTGCACCACGGCGGGATCGTATTTCTGCGGAGTCATGCGCACCAGATCGGTCAACGCGCCGCCCAGCGAAAGAGGCTCGCGATAAGGGCGCAGGCTGGTCATCGCGTCGAAGGTATCGGCCAGCGCCATGATCCGCACGGGCACAGGCAACTCTTCGTTGGCCAAGCCGTCGGGATATCCCGAGCCGTCGCAGCGCTCATGATGCCAGCGTACCGATTCGTGAATCTTCGGCCAGGGAAACTCGACGCTGCTGACGATCTGATGGCCAACCACGGTATGGTCGGCCATCTCGCGGAATTCCTCAGGGTTAAGCGCTGACGGCTTGCTGAACAGGCGGCGGTCGACAGCCACCTTGCCGATATCGTGTAAATATCCGGCGCTGCGCAGCGCGGCAACTTCTCCAGCTTCAACGCCCATCGCTTCGCCAATCGCAGCCGCGTAACGTCCCACGCGCAAAGAGTGGCCGTGAATATTCACGTGCTTCACATCGATGGCAGTGGCGAACGCTTCGAGAGCGCTGTCGTAGAAGCCGTGCAGTGAAGCCATCAGACGCAAGTTTTCCGTGACCCGCTGTGCCAGCGTCTGCGTCAACGCGTGGTTGTGCACGGCTAAACCGATGTAGCTGCACAGCAGTTCGACTGCATCGAGTTCTGCCTCCATGTAGGGCGCATCGCCGGGACGGCGTCCTAAGGCAATGACTCCGGCCAGCTTGCCCACCGATTTGAGCGGTGCGATGCACTTGAATAGCTCAGGAGCGACATTGCCATTCGAGCTGAGAAACACCGAGTATGTGGAAGCGTTGAGCACGATCGGTCCGCGCGCCGCGGCGAGGGCATGAGCGTGCTTAGGAAGAAGAGGAATGAAGGCCGGCTCGGGCAGCATGGCGAAGCCGTCAGCCGCCACGGAAGTCAGCATGGTGGGCTTCTCATTGAAAACGAAAAGCGCACCTTCGCGCGCGCCTGCGGCTTCCATTACAGCCGACAGCATGCGGCGCGATGTGTCGGTGAATTCGCGCTCGGCCGTCAGCTCCGGTCCGAGATCAGAGAGAGCTTCCACCGTGCGCAACAGCCTGCGGAAATTATTGGTTTCCACGATAGACGAGTGGTCCGAGAATGCTGAGCAAAATGAGCGTAACACGCAGGAACAACCACAGGGGAGAGCCGTTGTTGGTTAGTTTGGTGCTAAAGAATGAAGCAGTTTACGAATCTGATTCTGACCCATCTGAGGAGTAGTTTTAGAAGTGCTCGCGCAGTTCGGCAAAGCGGCCCACGATCAGCAAACGCTGCGGCGGCGGAGCCGCATTCAGTTCATCGTGCTCGAGAATCCAGGTGTTTCCGTGAGGGACGAATACCGCATGTAATCCTGCAGCCAGCGCTGGGTTGATGTCAGATTTCGGACTGTTGCCGATCATCCACGTGGAATCGTGGGTGAGTTCATATTTCTCGACCAGCGCGTGATAGGCAGCGGCATCTTTTTCCGCGACAATCTCGGTCGCCGCAAAATAATCTTTCAATCCCGAACGCTCGATTTTCCCTGTCTGCTCGACAATTGCGCCTTTGGTCATCAGGATCAGGTGGTGCCGAGCCGAAAGATACTGCAGCGTTTCCACTACTTCGGGGAGAATCTCGATGGGATGGTCAGCGATAGTGTGGGCGAAGCTGTTGATCTGGGCGTGCAACTCAGGTGTAACCGGCCCTACGCTGAGCCGCTCAAAGGTATCGACCAGAGCGTGCGCGAAGCTATGCAGACCGTAGCCATGCTTCACGATGCATTCCCGTTCCACGTCGTTGAGCACGCCGCGCACTTGTTCGGGAGAAAACTCGTGATGATTGAGGAAAGAAATGAAGCGGGCGATCGCCCGCTCGAAATAAATGTTGTTCTCCCACAGCGTATCGTCGGCGTCGATCAGGAGGGTTTGTGTTTCGTGGGTGTTTTCTGTCGTGCCGGACAAATTCGCCATGCTGGTTGAGGAAGCCCCTACGCTACCCAATCCACGCGCGCCTCAGGCCCGATGATGCCAGCCTTGTGGCCCATGTCCAGCAAGCGGACGACGCCTTCGCGTCCTTCTGGACCGTAGTCAAGCGTGCGTTCGTTGACGTACATGCCGACGAAGCGGTCGGCGGTTTGTGAGTCGAGTTCACGGGCGAACTGCATGGCGTAGGACAAAGCTTCTTCGCGATGGTCGAGCGCGTACTGAATGCTGTCGCGCAGCGCGCCGTTAACTGCCGAGATGAGCTCCGGCCCGAGCGCGCGGCGGATGGCATTGCCTCCCAGCGGCAGCGGCAATCCCGTCATCTTCTGCCACCAGCGGCCGAGATCGACAACACGGTGCAAGCCGGCTTTGTCGTAGGTCAACTGGCCTTCATGGATGATGAGTCCGGCTTCGTACTTGCCTTCGAGCACCTGCGAAATAATCTGGTCGAAGGGTACGACTTCGGTCTCGACCCCGGGAGCAAAAAGCTGCAGCGCAAGATAGGCGGTTGTGAGCTTTCCGGGAACGGCGATGCGTTTCTCCTTAATCTCACTCTGCGTGAACGGGCGCGGCGAGACGATCATGGGCCCATAGCCCTCGCCCACGCTGCCGCCGCACGACATGAGCGCGTACAAGTCCTGTATATAAGGATAGGCGTGAAACGAAATCGCTGTGACATCGTACACGCCTTCGCGCGCCTTCTGGTTTAAGGTTTCGATGTCGCAAAGCGTATGCGTGAAGCGCAGTCCCGGTACGCGAACCTTGCTGGTCGCCAGGCCGTAAAACATGAACGCGTCGTCGGAATCCGGGCTGTGAGCAATCGAAATCTCACGCACCTGCGACTCGCCTCCGCGGGACTGTTTCAATTCTAGTTCGGAACTCACCGTCATCTTTTTAACTCCTACTGCCTAATGCTACTCCTCTCGGCATCTGCGGAATTACGTTGCCATCGAGCCGCGATTCCGGCGGCAACCATCACCTTGATGATTTCCGCAAACAGAAACCAATAGAGCCCCCAGCGGAAGGCTTGCGCGAGCGAATGCGTCAGAACTGCCAGCCAGGCCAGACCTCCGGTGAAAAGCACAACCTCGCCGAGAAGGCCGCCGATTGCGGCGCGCGCAAAGCTCCGGCGACCATGTTCCATCACGTATCCCGCAACCCACGCAACCAGTGGGTAGGCCAGCAAGAATCCGCCAGTCGGTCCCAGTAACTGCGCGAATCCCCCGGGACCCACGGGACTGAATGCCGGCATTCCCATCGCGCCCTCGGTCAGGTAGAGCGCCAGCGCCGCGAAGCCGCGACGGCTGCCCAGCAGCAAACCCACAAGCAGCACGCCAAAATTTTGCACGGTCAGCGGCACCGGAGTGAACGGCAGGGGAATCGTGATGTGCGCGCACAACGCCACGAACAGACTTCCACTAGCCACCAAGACAACCTGCCGCACAGCTTCAGGAACGATATGGCGTTCCTTCGAATTGTCTAGAACTTGCACTGCCGGTTTTTCCATGGAAAAATCTCCGAATCTTCCGCGCGGAGGATCATCCCTCAATCTTGCCCGAGTGATTCTCGCGGTCGAGTTGGCTCGCGCTAAGCTCCTGGGCCGCGTGTGCAGCCTGCAAGTGCCGCCGCAAACGCATGTACAAGGCGATTGCCACGCACACCACCACTAGCGTACTCACACCCAGGATCAGGAACCACCAGATCATCCGCACAGCTGATCAGCATAACAGATCATCGACGGTGAAAAGGGAAGTCACGCGTAGCCTCTAGCCGGCCTTCTTGGAAGCCATTCTTTCCCGCATCGTCTCCACGCGCTTCTGCATGAACTTGAAACGTTCCCGGCCATACTTGGAATTCATGATTACCTTCTCGATGATTCCGAACATCTGCGGATCGCCTGACTTCTCTCGAAGTTCTTTGAGAAAGGGATGAACCTTCGCAAACACGATGAACATTTCGCCGCTGACCGCGGGTTGCAGGAATAAATCCGAGTTCAGCACGCCGTGCAATACGAAGGATGCGGCCATGCTCCAGTAGCCAGATACCTGGCGAAGCCAGTTATTTTCCTGCGATCCCGCTGTCGACGCGATCTTCATAAAATCGTCCGCGCTCGACGGCCAAAATTCTGTGAACCACCAGCTGCGCGCCTTGCGCATTTCAGGTTCGCGGCGCAAATCGTACAGTTGGAGAATCAGTTGAGCATCGGCAGCAGTAGGTTTTTTGGCCATGAAACACCTCGAGAGAGATTTAGTAATTAGGGTGATTGAGTAATTTGGTAATTGAAACCCGCCGAAGCAGAATATCGAGATCTATCAAATTACCCAGTTGCAAAACTACCCAATTACTCAATTTGTTCAGGCGCTGGTCGCCGCCGCCTCTGCTGGCGGTGCCGCGCGCTCGTATTCGCACTCTTTGTTCGGGCAGGCGATCACTGGTCCGGCCTTGAGATTTTTTTCGACCAGATATTCACTGCCGCAACTCGGACACTTTTCGGCAATCGGTCGATGAGCCGAGGTGAATTTGCAGTTCGGATAATTTCCACATCCGTAGAACGTATTGCCTTTACGCGCGCGCTTCTCCACCAGTTCGCCGTCCTTGCACTCCGGACATTTCACGCCGATAAAGTTCTGCTTCACGTACTTGCATTCGGGATATCCGCTACACGCCGTGAACTCGCCGAAGCGTCCGTGGCGGATCATCATATTGCGCCCGCACTTAGGGCACAGTTCGTCGAGTGGGATGTCGGGAACTTTCTTGCCCTGGTCGAGACGCCGTGTAGTTTTGCAGTCAGGATAGCCCGTGCAGGCCATGAACTGCCCGAAGCGCCCGCGCTTGAGCACCATCACTCGCCCGCAGTTTTCGCAATATTCTTCCTGCGTCGTCTCCTGTACATCAGCCGAATCGAGGTCGGGCAGGTTGATGGGATTTTCTTTCGTGAACGTGCAAGTGTTCGGATCTTCTTTATCGTAGGTGCTGCAGGCATAGAACGACCCGTGCTTGCCCCACTTGATCACCAGCGGTGCGCCACAGCGCTCGCACTTCTCGTCTGTGGGCTTTTCCATCCGCTTGATGTTCTCCATATGCTTTTCGGCATATTTGAGATCCTTCTGGAATTTCTTGTAGAAGTCGGCGAGCGTATCGGTCCACTTCTCTTTGCCTTCTTCGATTTCGTCGAGCTCTTCTTCCAGCCGCGCAGTGTAGGCGACGTCGAAAATGTCGCGGAAATTCTCCACCAGAAGATCGGTAACGACTAATCCGATTTCCGTCGGCGTAAACTTGCCGCCCAATTTCTGTACGTACTGCCGCTCTTGAATGGTCGAGAGAATCGCCGAATAGGTTGACGGACGCCCAATGCCGCGTTCTTCCAACTCTTTCACAAGCGACGCTTCGTTGTAGCGCGGCGGCGGTTCGGTGAAATGCTGCTCCGGCTTCAACTCCTTCAGCGTGAGTCTCTGCCCCGCTTCCAGCGCCGGCAGCTTGTGCTTTAGTTCTTCGTCTTCTTCGTCCTTGCCTTCCTTCGACTCTTCGTAAACTCGCAGGAAGCCGTCGAACTTCAGCACCGATCCCGTCACGCGGAACCAGAAAACATCGCCACTCTTTGCCTTCGCATCGATGTCGACCGTGGTTTGGTCGAATACCGCCGGCATGATCTGAGAGGCCACAAAGCGCTGCCAGATCAGCTTGTAGACCTTGAATTCATCTTCTTTCAAATACTGTTTGATCTGATCGGGATGGCGCATCGCCGATGTCGGCCGGATGGCTTCGTGCGCCGCCTGCGCTTCCTTCTTCTCTTTATATGTGTTCGGAGTCTCGGGCAGGTAAGCGGCGCCGTACTCCTTGCCTACGTATTCTCGTACTTCCTGAATCGCCTCGGGTGCAACCCGGGTGGAATCCGTACGCATGTAGGTGATCAGGCCGACCAGGCCTTCTTCGCCCAGTTCCACGCCCTCATACAGACGTTGCGCGATCATCATGGTGCGCTTCACGCTGAAGCGCAGCTTGCGGGAAGAATCCTGTTGCAACTTGCTAGTAGTGAACGGAGGAGCGGCGTTGCGGCGGCGTTCTTTCTTGTCGACCGAGCGAACGATCCAGTCCGCTTGCTCGAGAGCCGCGCGGATCTTTTCCGCATCCTCGCCGTTCGTGACTTCAATCTTCTCTTCGCCCTTGCCCAGGAATCGCGCGTCGAATGCGGGGGGCTTGCTGGCCGCCAGGTGTGCATCGATCGTCCAATATTCTTTTTTCTCGAACGCTTTTATTTCGCGTTCGCGTTCCACGATCAATCGCAGAGCGACGGTCTGCACCCGCCCGGCGGAAAGTCCACGCCGAACTTTATCCCACAAAAGCGGAGAAACCTGATAGCCGACTAGCCGATCGAGCACACGCCGTGCCTGCTGCGCGTCTACCAGGTTCTGGTCGATGGCGCGGGGATGCTCGAACGCCGCCTGCACCGCCCGCTTGGTAATTTCGTTGAAGGTAACGCGCTGAATCCGAGGCGGCGTATCCGGATCTGTCTTCTTCTTTTTGCCTTTTTTCGCCTTGGCGCCGTTGCCCTCAAGTTCGCCCGCAAGATGGGCAGCAATCGCCTCGCCTTCGCGATCCGGGTCAGGCGCCAGATAGATCGCATCCATCGGCCCAGCGAGCTTCTTCAGCTTCGCCAGAACCTTTTCTTTCCCAGGAATTACAACATAGTCGGTCTCAAACTCATTGCTCGTATCCACGCCCAGCGTGCTTTTGGGCAGATCCTTCACGTGGCCGAGCGAGGCTTCGACAGTAAATCCCTTCCCCAGATATTTCTGGATGGTCTTCGCCTTCGCTGGCGATTCGACAATGACTAAACTTTTTACCAATGGAACCTCAGTTCTTAAGATTTCGCTTCGAAGCTAGCACGAATGGGACGGCGGCAACAAGTTACCGCAAGAAAGCTTCTGGCTTCTGGCTGCTAGCTATTAGCTAAAACCGTGACTTTCAGGCTTTGCGCGAGTGAGGCTAGCATGCGCTGGACTTCGAGGACTTTTGCTTCTAAATCTTTGTGCCCATCCCTGGACAAGAAATTCAGATCCTTCGCGAGGAGTAGGTGGTATTCCACCTCGTTAGCCGAGCCGCGGGCGATCTGAACGAACCGTCTCATCTCTGCATCCGATCTTCGGCCGCAACCCTCCGCAATGTTCGCTCCAACCGAAGAGGAGGCGCGCCGCAACTGGCTCGTCAGTCCATACATCTCCTCTTTCGGAAAAGCGCGCGTTATTTGATAGACGGCTAAGGTCAATTCATGTGCCTTGGCCCAAACCCGCAAATCTTTGAAGTCTTCGATTGAACCACCTCGGTTGAGCCAGCAGCTAGAAGCTAGCAGCTGCCTTAAAAGCTTTTCACAAAATTCTTCCCCGGCATCTGTCGGATTTTGCCCGTCAACTCTAGCTCAAACAGTGCTGCGAAAATCTCGGAGGAAGATAATTCAGCTTCCAATCGCTCCACCAACTCATCGATGTGCGTGGCTTCGTCCGATTTCAGCAGACTCAGAATCCGTTTCTCGTGGGGTGGAAGCCCTTCGTCCGGGAATAGAGATGCGGAACCCGTGCCGCCGGATTCAAGCGAGGCTGCGGGAGTCAGCGCCAGCTTGACCTCGCCGGGAAGATCTTCCCACACATCTTCCCAGGTGGCGACCAGCTTCGCGCCCTGCTTAATCAGGCTGTTCGGCCCCCACGAGTTTTTGTTCGTAACGTTTCCGGGCACGGCGAAAACGTCACGATTTTGCTCGAGCGCGCAGCGTGCCGTAATGCGCGTTCCGGAATACTCCGCAGCTTCCACCACCAGCACGCCTACAGACATTCCGCTCAGAATCCGGTTGCGGATGGGAAAGTTCTGCGGCGCCGCGAACGTTCCCATGGGAAACTCCGAAATCAGCGCTCCACCGAGTGCAAGAATCTGCTCCGCCAGCCGCGAATTTTCCTTGGGATAAATCACATCCACGCCGGTGCCGAACACCGCGATGGTTTTGCCTTTGGCCGCAATCGCGCCGCGATGGCTGGCGGTATCGACTCCGCGGGCCATGCCGCTGATAATCGCCAATCCTTGCGCCGCCAGATCAGTTGCCAGCCGCTCCGCCATCCCCGAGCCGTACGGCGTGGGATGGCGCGTGCCCACCATGGCGATTCCGGGCTGCCGCAGCACTTCGGGATTGCCCCGAACAAATAACACCAGCGGCGGATCGTAGATTTCTTTCAGCCGTGGTGGGTAACAAGTGTCCTCGCCAGTAACAATCGTCACGCCCGCACCGGCAGCGCGAGAAATCTCTTCCCGCGCCAGTTCGGCTGATTTTCCCGTAGCGATCGATTGCGCTGAGACTGCCTGAATCCCCGTGCCTTCCAGTTCTGTGAGTGAGGCGTGGAAGACCGCTTCTGCGCTGCCGAAGTGTTCGACTAACTTCCGCGCCTTCGTCGGCCCCAAGCCCTGCGTCAGCGAGATGGCGAGCCATTCCAGAATATGAGCAGTGGGGTCAGCTACGGCATTCGGCAAGTTTTCTACTCCAGTTTTCCTTAACTGGGCGGACTGTAGTCATTCGTGGAATGCAGTGTCAAGGGAAGCCATCACAAAGACTGCTCAAAAACCTCTGCTAGAATCAAAACAGGAATGAGACGTCTGCGCATCTCTGCGATTTCCTACCTTAATACTGCGCCTCTGATGTGGGATTTCGAGCACGGCGACGCGGGCGGCGAGTTTGATATTTCCTACACGCTGCCCTCGGTTTGCGCTTGCGCTCTCGAGGCCGGGACTGCCGACATCGGAATCATTCCGGCCGCCGCCTACGCTCAAATCCCCGGATTGCTGGTGATGCCCGGTGTCGCGATTGCTTCGCGCCGGCCCGTGCGCTCCATTCTCTTGGTCAGCAAAGTTCCAGTGGAAAAAATCCGCACCGTGGCTCTGGACACCTCTTCGATGACTTCGGTGGCGCTCACCAAAGTTCTGTTTGAAAAATGGCTGGGCGGTGGCCGAACCTTTACCTCAATGCCGCCCGACATCGACAAGATGCTGGCCGCGCACGATGCCGGATTATTGATTGGAGATCCCGCTCTGCAAATCGATCGCTCGCGTTATCTCACCCTCGATCTCGCCGAAGAGTGGATTCGCTATACTGGGAAGCCGTTCGTCTTTGCCTTCTGGGCTGTGCACCGCGCGGCTTTGCAGGAAGCCACTCCCTCAAAAGACTTGGCCACAGTTTTCCAGCAATCGCGCGACCACGGACTGGAACCGGCCAGCCTCGACCAAATCAGCCGCGAATGGGCTCCCAAACTAGGCACTCCGTGAAGCCGATGTGCGCTCTTACCTCACCGACAACATTTATTACCAACTCGACGCGCCCTGCCTGGAAGGCTTGCAGCTTTTCTATCGCTATGCCGCCGAAATCGGTGCTCTCCCAGCGGCTCCCCCAATCGACTTTCTCAGCACGGCAAAAGCCTGTATAGCGCAATCGCGATAGCACCCTGTAAACTCCTACAACCTGAAATGCTTTCGCACATCCATCCGCTGCTGGCAATCTCCGTGGCGCAATACCTGCGCCGCATGGGTGGCCCCGGCCTGATCCTGCTAGGCATTGCCGACAATTCCGTGATTCCCCTCACCGGCAGCATGGACGTCCTGACGATTTGGCTGGCCGCCCGCCATCGCGAGCCTTGGCCCTACTACGCCGTGATGGCGACGCTGGGCGCGGTCGTCGGCGGCTACATTACTTATTCTTTGGCACGCAAGGGCGGCAAAGAGACCATGGAGCGCAAGCTTTCCAGGAAGCGAACTCGGCAGGTTATCCGCGCATTTGAACGCTGGGGATTCGCCGCAGTTGCGATTCCCTCTTTGCTGCCTCCACCGTTTCCTTTCTTGCCGTTTCTCTTGGCCGCGGGTGCCATGCAGTACTCGAAAAAGAAATTCCTAGGCGCGTTAACCCTCGGCCGCGGGATTCGCTACTTCGTCGAGGCCGCACTGGGATTCGTTTATGGCAGGCATATCTTGCGTTTCTTCTCTAAGTACTACAAACCGTCGCTGGCTATCCTGATCGGATTGGCTGTGATCGGCGCCGTGGTCTCACTGATTGAATATCTCCGGATGAAGAAGAAGTAGGGCGGCGCCCGCTCATTTGGAGCCAGCCGCCGTCCTCCGTTAGAATTGAGTAGTCAACATGTCTCTCACCAAGCAGCAAGCCCTGGAGATGTTCGAGTCCGATGACCTGATCGGCATCGGTATGGAAGCCGACGCGCTGCGCCGCCAGCTTCATCCTGAAGGCACGGTCACCTACATCATCGACCGCAACATTAATTACACGAATTTCTGCACCGAATATTGCACCTTCTGCGCCTTCTATCGCCCGCTGAAAGGTCCTGCCGCGAAGGAAGGCTACATCCTCGATTTCGATACGATCTACGAAAAGATTCGCGAGACCGTCGAACTCGGCGGCACCGGCGTGCTGATGCAAGGCGGCCTGCATCCCGATCTGAAGATTGACTGGCATGAGAAGATGCTGCGCGGAATCAAGCAGCGTTTTCCGCAAGTCCATCTGCACTGCTATTCCGCCTCTGAGATCATCGCCATCGCCGAGTACAGCAGCCTCAGCATTCGCGACACGATTCTCCGCCTGCGCGATGCCGGCCTCGATTCCATCCCCGGCGGCGGCGCAGAAATTCTCGACGACGAAGTCCGTTACAAAATCGCGCGCCTGAAATGCCTCACCCGCGACTGGATCAACGTCCACCGCACCGCGCACCAGATCGGAATGCGTACCACCGCGACCATGATGTTCGGCGTCGGCGAGGATTACAAACACCGTATCAATCACCTGCAGGAACTCTACGATCTGCAGGAAGAGACGGGCGGCTTCACCGCTTTCATCCCTTGGAGTTTTCAGCCGCAAAACACTGCGCTCGGCGGCCGCCACTGGGACGAAGCCACCGCCGTCGAATACCTGAAAGTGCTGGCTATCTCGCGCCTCTATCTCTCGAACTTCGTGAACGTGCAATCGAGCTGGGTCACGCAAGGCCTCAAAGTCTGCCAGATGGGCCTGCGCTTCGGCGGCAACGACGTCGGCTCGGTGATGCTCGAAGAAAATGTAGTGCGAGCGGCTGGCGTGACCAACTGCACCACCGAAGAAGAGTTACGCCGCATCATCCGCGATGCCGGCTTCCGCCCCGCCCAACGTGACACGCTCTACCGGCAGTACTTCCTGAACTAGCAGCCAACTCCCGCAGGGCCGCGCTCATCCTCTACCACACCCTGCATGCCTTCACCGCGACCATGGGCTGTGGCGCCTTGCAGCCGAACGCTTTGGCAAACTCCGGCATATTCACCAGGACTCCATTTGCGCGGAAGCGGTCCGGCGAATGCGGATTGGTCGTCGCGATCAGCCGCTCCAGTTCTGGACGCCACACCGCACACCAATCCTGCGCGAATCCCAGAAAAAATTCCTGAATGGGCGTGTATCCATTGGCCATCTTCTTATCCACATCCAGTCCCTGCTCCGCAGCGCGCGCCAGAAACGCAATGTAGGCCAGCCGCGCCCCACCATTGTCGGCTGTGTTCTCGCCCAGGGTCAGCTTGCCGTTGAGCTTGGTGTCGCCCACGCTGAACTGGCTGTACTCATTCACAATGCATTCCGCCTTCTCGGTGAACTTGTCGGCATCTTCTTTCGTCCACCAATCGTGCAGGTTGCCGTGTCCGTCGAATTGCCGGCCCTGATCGTCAAATCCATGCGTGATTTCGTGCCCCATGAAAAGGCCGATGTGGCCGTAATCCAGGGCAGTACCGGAGGACGGATCGAAAAATGGAGATTGCAGCACCCCCGCCGGGAAGTTGATGTCGTTCATGCTGGGGTCGTAATACGCGTTCACCGTCGGCGGAGTCATTCCCCACTCATCGCGATTCACCGGCTTGCCAATCTTTGCTAGTTGGCGATGTGATTCGAACTCGGCCGCGCGCAGGCTATTGCCCAGCGCATCGCCGCGCTCTACCGTCAGGCTGGAATAATCTCGCCACGTATTCGGATAGCCGACCTTGTTGGCGATCAAGTGCAGCTTCTCTTCCGCCAGCTTCTTGGTTTCCGGGCTCATCCAGTCCAGGCTTTCAATATCGTGGCCCATGGCCGCTTCGATGTCATGAATCAGCTGTAGAGTCTGCTCTTTGCTGGACGCGGGAAACTTCTCCTCCACGTACGCCTTGCCCAAAGCCTCGCCCAGCGCGCCGTCGGTGCTGGCTACGCAACGCTTCCAGCGCGGCTCCTGCTCGGGAATCCCCGCCAGCTTGCGTCCACCGAAATCGAATTGTTCCTCATCCAGCGCCTTCGGCAAAACGGTGCCCGGAAGCGACTGCACCAGTTGCCATCGCAGGTAGATCTTGATCGTCGCCAGATCGGTTTCCGCGATCACCTGGTTCAGGCCCTTAAAGAATTCCGGCTCCGCCACGTTGATCTCCTTGAATTGTGGCGTGCCGGTTGCGGGATAAAACTTCTCCCAGTTCAGGGCCGGCGTCAGCGCCTGCAGCCCGCTGTTCGGCATCATGTGATAAATATTGTGTGGATCACGCTGCGAGGTCACATCCAGGGAAACCTTGGCCAGCGCGGTTTCCAGCTTCATGATGGCTTGCGCATCGCTCGCCGCTTGCGCCTCGCTGGTTCCCAGCAGCTTCAGCATGTTGGCAATGTGCTGCACGTATTGCTTGCGGATCTCTTCGTCTTTTTCCCCGGTACGCAGGTAATAATCTTTTTCCGGCAATCCCAGCCCGCCCTGCGCCACCACGGCGATTTCCTGCGTGGCATCCTTGAAGTCCTGCTGTGAGCCAAAGCCCAGAAACGCATTCACGTTGATCAGTTGAAAGTGCGCCAACAACTCCGGAAGCTGATCTTTGCTCGAGAGCGCATTTATACGGTCCAGTTCCGGCTGCAGCGCCGTCATGCCTTTTTTCTGGATCGCGGCTTCATCCATGCAACTCGCGTAGTAGTCGCCAATCTTCTGCGTGTTCGCGTCGCGCGCGCCGCCCGCCGCGGAGGCCTTCTCCAGAATACCGTGCAGCACTTGACGGTTATATTGATCGAGGTTGTAAAACTGGTCGGAATACGGCGAATCATTCGGAATGGGATGCAGCTTGCTCCAGTTGCCGCAAGCGTAGCGGTAGAAGTCCACGCAAGGCTCCGCCGCCGTATCCATCAAATCTTTGTCCAGGCTGGGGATCAACTTGAAGGTCTCCGCCGCTTTCCCCGCCTCGCCGGTTGCTGCTGGATTGGTTTGCGAGAATCCCCGCCCACTGCCGACCATCACACCGGCCGCGCACACGCTGCAAGTAAGAACCGCCCGCCAGGATAAGCGCATCTGTTCCCTCCGGCTGGAAATCATACACTGCCAAATTAAGTGATTTGTCAGATCGTTCGCGAGATCGGCGAAACCCTAACTCCTGTCATTCCGAACCGGACGCCAAGCCCGGTGAGGAACCTGTTGTTCACGTCGCTCACGCCTACCTCGGAAACTCTGTCATGCTGAGCGAGGATCGAGCTTCGCGAATGCGAAGATCACCGCAGTCGAAGCATCCCTACCCCTCATCCGCGTCCTTCCACGAACCGGGAAGGGCACGACTTGAGTCGTGCCGCAAGGAGCCAAGAAAAACAATCCGGCTTTAGCCGCTGAGGGGTGTTGCGCCGCATCATCCGCGACGCCGGCTTCGCTACGCCGAGTGCAACATCCCAGAAACTCTGTCATGCTGAGCGGGGATCGAGCTGCGCGACTGCGAAGCTCAACCGCAGTCGAAGCATCCCTACCCTCATCCGCGCCTTTCCATGAACCGGGAAGGCCACGACTTCAGTCGTGCCGCACTGCAGCTAAGAAAAACAATCCGGCTTTAGCCGCTGAGGGGTGTTGCGCCGCATCATCCGCGATGTCGGCTTCGCTACGCCGAGTGCAACATCTCAGAAACCCTGTCATGCTGAGCGAGGATTGAGCTTCGCGACTGCGAAGCTCAGCCGCAGTCGAAGCATCCCTACCCTCATCCGCGCCCCGGCACGACGTGAATCGTGCCGCTACGGCGGAAAAAATTCGGTTCCGCCGTGACATCTACCCTTGCCCTCCACAGACCCGCCATCCGATCATGGTTGAGGCCATCACGAATGCAACAACCCAGATCGCCGGCCTCTAAGTCATTGATTTAAGAGATTTTGATATCTAAGTTCTTTGAAAACCATATTTTGCGAGGAATTTTCTGCTAACTCCTTGATTCCAATAGACCCAAGGGGGGAGGGGGATACCCATAATTATAAGAAGGCAACCAGTATTTTCCCGAGGCCGGAAAGCAGACTGAGGTTAGAATGGAACCGTTCTATCGCTCGACCGATCCTCACGGTCAGCTTGTGAAGGGCAACTTCCAGATACTTCCCAACTCGGAAGAAGCTCGCAAAGAAGATTGCAACTGATGAAGCTGGCTTACGCATGTCTGCTGACCATCCTGCTAGGGGTTGCTGCGGGGCGCGCCCAGGCTCAGTCAGCGGACGCGGCGCAGCCAACCCGCGCCGTCGTCGCCGGAATGGTCACTAAAGATCCCGGTAGCGAGCCCTTGAAGAAGGCGCTCATCGAGCTGATCGCCGAGAGCCGTAGCGATGGAGGAAACTACACGGCGCTCACCGGCGCGGATGGAAGCTTCCGCATCGAGAACATCGTCCCCGGACGCTATCGCTTATTTGTGGAGCGCACCGGCTATCAGGAAATCGACAAGCATCGCCGCCGCACTGAAGGCCGCGTGCTCACGCTGACTGCGGGACAGGAGATGAAGGATGTCGTAATTCGCCTGCAGGCCGCGGCGGTGGTCGAAGGGCGCGTGACCGATGAAGACGGCGATCCCATGCCCGAAGCGCAAGTCGCCGTGATGCGCCAAACGTTTGTTTCCGGGCGCAGCCACTGGGAGGCGGTTGGAGCCGAGCGCACCAACGATCTTGGCGAATACCGCATTGCAGGCCTCGCGGCCGGAAGCTACTTTGTTTCAGCCACCCCGCCGCCGGATTTCAGAAGCCTGATCGAAACCACAAGCAGCGCGGCCGCCACAGCTCACAACAGCGCTGCAACGGACAAGCCCGCACCTTCCGCGTATCAGACGACTTATTATCCGGGCACAAGAGATCGCGGACAGGCCGCGCCGATCCAGCTCCATGCCGGCGATGATTTTCCGGTGAGTTTCTCGCTCACGCCCAGTCCGAGCTTGACGATTCGCGGGTCAGTGGTGAATCTGCCGCCGGGCGCAGCGGCGGCGATCATGCTGCAGTCGAAGGATTTTAATCTGGTGCTCAACGGCGCAGAAATGCACAAGGATGGCAGCTTCGAGATTCGCGATGTTTCTCCCGGAGCCTACACAATCCTTGCAACGGTGGATAACGTTGCGGTCCCGATGATGGCGCGGCAGTCACTGCAGATTGCGGAAAGCGTCGACGGGATTCGGCTCGCCCCGCAAACAGGCGGTACGATTCGCGGGCGGTTGCAAATGGAGACCGGCGGCAAGGCCAGACCTGACGCCAGCCAGATGTTTCTTCTACTTCGCTCGACCGATGGTGATGACGACGCGCTTGGGAGCGTCACGATTGGAGAAGGCTTTTCAAACCTGGCTCATGTAAATTCCGACGGTAGCTTCGAATGGAAGAGTGTTCCCGCAGGGCGCTATTCCGTTCAGATTGCCGATGCCAGTGCGATGCCGGATTGGTTCCTGAAATCCGTGGCGGCGGGCGGGCGCGAGGCCGTGGACTCTGGATTCAGCGTGAGTGGAGGCGTGACCGCACTGAATTTGGTCGCAAGCGCCAACGGAGCGATCGCAGAGGGCATTGCCACCAATCAGAAAGATGAACCGCTCGCCGATGCGGTGGTCGTGGCCGTGCCTGCGGAACGCTTCCGCAACCATCCCGAACGTTATCGCAAAGGTGCCACGGATCAAAGGGGACGCTTCACTCTGCGTGGCCTGCCTCCCGGCGACTACACGATCTTTGCGTGGGAAAGCGTGGACGGAGAAGCTTATTACAATCCTGAATTTCTCAAGAGTTATGAGGGGCGGGGAAGTCTGGTTCACCTGGAGGAAGGTCGTCGAGCCAGCGTGACGCTGAAGGCAATTCCCTCCGCCGAGGACGAACCGTAGCGCGCGAATCCTGCGCCATTTCGAACCGCGATGTCGTATCCTTTCGGCATTATGAAACTCTTTTTATCCTTCCCCGTTTTTGTTCTGCTCGTGGTTGCGCTTGGAACCAGTGTTGTACAAGCCGCGGACACGCCCGCGAATGCGTTGCTGGTGCTGTCGAAGCACGATGGCACGCTGGCGATCATCGATCCTTCCAGCTTGCAGGTGATTGCGCGAATTCCGGTGGGCAAAGATCCGCACGAGGTGATCGCGTCCTCCGACGGAAAGACAGCGTACGTTTCGAACTACGGATTCGGCGCGTACAACACGCTTGCAGTCGTGGATTTAGTCGCGCAAAAGGCATTGCCCGCCATCGATCTCGGAGCCTTGCGTGGGCCGCATGGATTGACATTCGAGGGAGGGAAAACGTGGTTCACCGCCGAAGGCGCGAAGGCGATCGGCAGATATGATCCAGCGAGCAAGAGCGTGGACTGGATTCTTGGCACGGGCCAGAATCGGACGCACATGATTTACGTTTCGCCTGACATGAGGCTGATTGTGACTACGAACGTGAGTTCCGGCACGGTGAGCATCATCGAGAAAACCGACACCGGCGTTGCAGGACAGGGCCGTCGCTTGGACGCGCCCGGCGGAGACTGGAATGAGACCGTGGTGAAAGTCGGCCGCGGCTCGGAAGGATTCGATGTTTCTCCCGACAGAAAGGAAATATGGGTCGCGAATGCTGGGGATGGGACTGTCTCCATCATCGACATTGCGACCAGGCGGGTCACGCAAACGCTGGAGGCGAATGTAGGTGGCGCAAATCGCCTGAAGTTTACGCCCGACGGAAAGCTGGCATTGATTTCTGCGTTGCGCGGTGCCGATGTTACCGTTATCGATCCTGCGACACGAGAGATTGTCCAGAGAATCGCCGTTGGGCACGGCGCGGCAGGCATCGTTATGCAACCGGATGGTGCGCGTGCATTCGTCGCATGCTCTCCTGACGGATATGTTGCTGTGATTGATTTGCATTCGATGAAAGTAGTAGGCCGCATCGAAGCTGGCCAGGATCCGGACGGACTTGCTTGGGCGAGGAAGACTGGAACTGACGAATCGCATCCTTAACTTTGACGCAATGATAATGAGAAGTACCTGCCGAAACTTTTACACGCATCGCAACTAGATTGGGCCGCAAGGGTTGATACCGAAAAGGCTGGATCGAAGCTTCGTCGCATAGGGAATGCGGGCTAGGATTTTGAAAATACGACAGTTCCTTGCGCTTCCTACGACTTCGACCAGCTTGGCACGCTAATTGCACCACAAGTTATTTGCTTGTTTGCGCCACTGGTCTAGAGGAGTTCGTATGTCTGCCATCAGCGATGCCGAGTTTATTCGACTGCTACGGAAGGACGTTGATTATTTCGCGCAAGCCATGGAGCGCTTCGAGGATCTGATTCCGAACGTGTGCGCTCCCGTGCAGGATCAGTGGCGCTTGCAAGCGCAGTCTCGCAAAGATTTTGCACGCGAACTTGAGATTCTGCTGGATAAGGCTGAGGGGTGCATCGATCCGTTGTTGCAGGGTTCGAAAAACACGAATAGGCCAGAGTCGGCTTCCTGCTAGGTGTGTACTCGTTTTCTATTTCAGATGCTGGCGATATTGCGAGGGTGAAGGCACTCGAATCCGGTAGAATAGAAGTTTTCAGCCGGCTCACTTGCTTTGTTCTGACCTCATCTTGTCTTCCGCGTTGGCCGCATGGCACGCCCCGAAGGGCATTGGGCCCTATCTCCGGCAGCATTTGCTGGACAAAACTTTCCAGGGGCTTTACCACACCGATGCCTTTGATCGCGCGCTACTGATTCCTTATTTCATTGTGCTCGTGCTGCTGGCGGGGTACGGGATGCACCGGTACATCCTGGTCTATTTGTATTACAAGCATAAGAAAAATCGAACCACCGAGCCGGCAGCGTTGTTCGAGCAATTACCGCGAGTCACGGTACAGTTGCCCATCTTCAATGAGCAGTACGTGGTCGAACGGCTGCTGGAATGCGTTTGCAAATTGAAATATCCGCGGGAGAGACTCGACATTCAGGTGCTGGACGATTCCACGGATGAAACCGTCGAAGTGGCGCGGAATCTGGTGGAGCGCTACGCCGCGTTGGGAAATCCGATCAGCTACCATCACCGCAGCAACCGCGAGGGCTTCAAGGCGGGGGCACTCGCCGAAGGCCTGAAGACGGCAAAGGGTGAATTTGTTGCTATCTTTGACGCGGATTTCACGCCGCCGGAAGATTTTCTGCTGCGCACGATTCATCACTTCACCGATCCGAAGATCGGCATGGTGCAGACGCGCTGGACACACATCAACCGCAACTATTCATTCCTGACGGAAGTGGAAGCGATCCTGCTTGACGGACACTTTGTGCTGGAGCACTCCGGACGCGCTCGCAGCGGCGTCTTCTTTAACTTCAATGGCACGGCCGGGGTTTGGCGGCGCGCGGCGATTGATGAAGCGGGAGGCTGGCAGCACGATACGCTCACCGAAGATACTGACCTGTCTTACCGTGCGCAACTGAAGGGATGGAAGTTCATATACCTGCAGGATGTGGAATGCCCCGCGGAATTGCCGGTGGAGATGACTGCGTTCAAGACTCAGCAGGCACGCTGGGCCAAAGGGTTGATCCAGACGGGGAAGAAAATTCTGCCGCGCGTTTTGAAAAGCGACGCTCCGCTGCATACCAAGATTGAAGCTTGGTACCACTTGACGGCGAATCTGAGCTATCCGTTGATGATCATTCTCTCGGTGCTGATATTGCCGGCGATGATCATCCGTTTCTATCAGGGATGGTTTCAGATGTTATTCATCGATCTGCCGCTGTTCATGGCGTCGACATTTTCGATTTCGAGTTTTTATCTGGTGTCGCAGCGCGAGCTTTTTCCCAAGAGCTGGCCGCGCGCGTTGCTGTATCTTCCGTTCCTCATGGCCCTCGGGATCGGACTGACTATCACCAACACCAAAGCTGTCATCGAAGCGCTCATCGGCAAAGAGAGCGCATTCGCGCGGACGCCCAAGTACCACGTGGAATCGAAGAAAGATAAAGTTCGCACCACCAAATACCGCAAGCGCCTGGGCTGGGTGCCGTGGCTGGAGTTGGTGATTGGGACTTATTTCGCAATGACGGTGTACTACGCCGTACAAAACGAAAACTACGTTACAGTTCCATTCCTAGTGCTGTTCGTGGTGGGTTACTGGTACACGGGATTGATGTCGCTGCTGCAGGGGCGTTTCTCAGGCGTGGCGTTAAGCGGCGAAGCCCACACCAAACCATTCCCGGTTGGAGTGTAGTTCTGGAGTGTCAGCACGAAGCTTTCTTTCACTTGTGCTTTCTTTCATTTGATCACTGGTTTACAATCCATTCGCCAAAAGTTTGTCATCGGGCCCGGCACGCCGGTTGAACTTCGCAAGTAACTTCGCAGAGTTCCAAGGAGGATCCGATGCTCCGCTTGCGTCAACTGTCTTCTCTTCTTGGGCTGGTATTGCTGGCGACCTCGCTTCTCAGTTGCGGCCCTCATGATTCCAGTGAGTATTTCGTATTCGTAGCCGCCAACTTGCAAGTACCCTATTGGCAGGCGGCGGGCGCGGGATTTACCAAGGCCGGTTCGGAATTTAAGGTGCGCACAGATTTCCTCGGCCCTAACACGTATGACCCGAAGGCCGAACGCGATGCGCTCGACCAGGCGGTGCAGCAAAAGGCTACCGGAATCCTGCTCGGCGTAACCGATCCGGTGTTGCTGAAAGACAGCATCGACAAGGCGATTGCCGCCGGAGTTCCCGTGATCACCATGGATTCCGACGCGCCCGCTAGCAAGCGTCTTTTCTTCATCGGTACGAATAATTATGAGGTGGGCATGACGGGCGGCCTGCGTCTGGCTCAGGAATTGAAGGGCAAAGGCAACGTGGTGGTCTTCACCATGCCCGACCAGCACAACATGCAGGACCGCCTGCATGGCTATCGCGACGCGCTGGAGCGCACGCCGAATATCAAGATCACGCGCGTAGTCGACATCCAGGGCGATCCGCGCATCGCCTTCGATACTACAACGCAGATCATCGGCAAGGAAAAAGATCAGGTGGATGCATTCGTGTGCCTGGAGGCGCAGTCGGGGAAAGAAGTGGCGGGTGTGCTCAATAGCTACCACATCACGGGCAAGGTTGTGATGGCCATGGATACTGATCCCGAGACACTGCAACTTATCCAGAGCGGAGCAATTGCCGCTACCATCTCTCAGAAGCCCTACACCATGGCGTTTGTCGGAATGCAGATGCTCGACAATTTGTATCACCACAGGCCCTCTTCGCTCGAAACGGATTGGTCGAAGGATAGCTTTGCGCCAATCCCCGCCTTCGTGGATACTGGTTCTGCCCTCATCGACAAGAGCAATGTAGATTCGTTCCTGCAGGCAAAGCAGAGCGCGACCGGCAAGCAGAAATAGTTCGGGAAGAATGGTCTGGCGAACGCGCTTCGCGATGAGCCTTGCGAAGGGCACTCTCGGATTTTGGGGTGGATTGCACGATGCGAAGGCTGCGGCTCTCTTTTTTTCTAGCGAACTTCTTTACTATTTCTTGCCTCTTGCTCGCGGGCGCGCTTGCCTTTGCCCTCGATCGGCAACCCAACTCGGACTATCGCGCCCGCCGCGAAGCACTGGCAAGAAAAGTTGGAAGCGTGGTCGTTCTCTTCGCTCCCATGGAGAGCGAGGGGCCGAATGACCTTTATGGCTTTCGTCAGGAAGACAATTTTTACTATCTCTCTGGCTCGACCGAGCCAGGAGCGGCATTACTGATAGCGCCAGCCGCTGAAGCTGTGGCGGACAAGCCAGCGCGCTCTTACACTGAGATTCTTTTCCTTCCGCCGCGCAATTTGACGCAGGAGAAGTGGACCGGACCCAAACTCGGTCCGGAAAATCCGGAAGCTCCAGGAATCACCGGTTTCGATCGCGTCGACGATATGGCCAAGCTGCCCGAGGAAGTGATGAAGGTGACCTCGGGCGTGCGTCCGGTGGTTTACACCGACGTTGCCTCGCACGATCAGACCTCAGCTAGCGCCGAGCCACTGGAGTTTCTGAAGGATGTGAACTCGTTCCTGAGTTTTCAGGACGTGAAGCCCATGATCGAGGCATTGCGTACCACGAAAGATGCGGGAGAGGTGGCGCTGATCCGCAAAGCGGTCGATGCATCGGTGGCGGCACATTTCGCCGCTTTCAAAGCCGTGAAGCCCAACATGAATGAACTCGAAATCTCCGCACTCATGCAGTACGAGTGGGGCAAGCGCGGTTGCGAGCGGCCGGCCTACGCGCCGATTGTGGGCTCCGGCTTCTACTCGACCGTGCTGCACTACTCGGAGGATTCGCATGTCATGAAGGCGGGTGATGTGGTGGTCATTGATGCGGCTGGAGAATATTCCATGTACGCCTCCGACATCACCCGCACGCTACCCATCAGTGGACACTTCAGCGCGCGCCAGCGCGAGATCTACGATATCGTTCTCGGAGCACAGCAGGCGGCTGAGGGGGCGTTCAAGTCGGGCAAGTCCAACATGAGGCGCGACGACCCGGACTCGCTCTACAAGGTCGCATACGATTACATCAATACCCACGGGAAAGACCTGCACGGCGAGCCGCTGGGAAAGTACTTTATCCACGGTCTGGGCCATCCTGTTGGCCTGAACGTGCATGATGCCACCGATCCCAATGTGCCGCTTGGACCGGGGCAAGTCTTCACGATCGAGCCAGGTATTTATATTCCCGAAGAGAATCTCGGCGTACGCATCGAAGATGACTACTATGTGGATCAGGACGGCAAGCTGATCAAGCTCAGCGCTGCGCTACCTTCGAAAACAGAAGATGTGGAGAAGGAAATGGCAGGGAAGTAGACGAAGCGTAGCTGTTGGCGTCTTCCAATTTCAATCCAGCGAAAGCACCACCCAATACACTCCCGTAGGATAAGTCTCTGTGTGAGCGTAGCAGGCGCCGACTGAGAAGCTGCGCAGGTTGCGGCCGCCAAGCATGTGGCTGGCGTTTGCCGGCAGCGTTTCCGGGTGCAGGCTGGTGTAGGTGAGGACAGTATATTGTTGCGCGAGCTGATGAACTGAGGCAGTTCCGAGCTTATCGGCGTGCGCCATGGAACAGGCTGCATCGTCCGCGTTTGGTAGATCGCGGCGCGCGAGCTCCGGTTGGTTAGCCTGACGCCGCGTTTGCGCCACGGTGGCCGCAATTCGTCCCTTCACTTCCGTCGGGGAATAGTTGGGGAGGGCATGGCCGAAATCCTGCACAATGTACAGCCGGTCGCCACTGCGGACCACGCCCAACCCGACCACGTTATAAGCCGGGTTGAGCAGGTTTGCGCGATGCGGGGGTGAAAGCATGAGATGTTGGTGCGCCTCGGCGGCGTCGAAATCGAGCGCTACGTTTTCGCCTTCCTGATCGAGTTGCGTGCGAGCTGCAGTCGCCAGACGTTGGGGCAGGGAAGGCTCGTCGGGGAATTGATGGGATAGTTGCCGCGCTGCGAACATAGCTTCGGCATGTACGCGGGCAGCGCGGGTCAGGCCGGCATCGAGAGTCAAGGGAGGCGCGCTCGCGCGGGCTCGCGCCTGATTTGCCAGATCCAAGAGCTGCTGTTCCGCTGCAGTATCGAAATCGGTGAAAGGAATATCGGGAGAACCGGCGGCGGCCGGTTTTAGAGTCGCTTGCTGCGCGGGCTTTTCGGCGCCAGCGGGAGTTCCCAGGGAGGAAGCCATCACTCGGGCCGACGGCGGAATCGAGACGGTGCTCGTTACCAGCAGAAACGCGATGGCGAATCGTCTACCGGTCCTGCTAATCATCGATCTAGGAGCCCGTAACATCAGTTTGTGCCTACTCAACTTGATCCTGGGAAAGGATGCCTTCCGGCTCAAACTTGTTGCTGGTGCTACGCTAGAAGCTGAAATCCGACCTGAGAAGTTACCTTCGCTATGGAACCAGGTGTCATAGGGGTCATCGGCCTGTTGTTTGGAAGTTTGATTGCTTGGCTGGCGCTGCGCTCGCGAGGAGCCGCGCTCAGCGCACGGTTGTCCTTGATGGAGAAGGAATTAGCGGCCGGAAAGGCTGATCTGGAGCGGCTTCAGCGGGCTCACACGGAACTGGTGGCGGGCAAGGCCAAGGCTGAATCGGCTCTGGAGGCGGAACGAAAGACCAGCAACGAAAAGATCGAGTTAGTCACGCATGCCAGCGAAGAATTGCGCAACGCCTTCAAAGCCATGGCGGCGGATGCGTTGAAAAGCAACAACTCGTCGTTTCTGGTGATTGCGGAAGAGACCCTTAAGCGCTTCCAAAGCCAGGCCAAGGGCGACCTGGAAGCGCGCCAGAAGGCGGTGGCCGACATGGTCGCGCCAGTGCGCGATTCGCTGAATAAGGTGGATGCGCAGATTCAGCAGATGGAAGTGGCCCGTGGTGACGCCTACGGTGAACTGCGCGCGCAAGTGCAATCGCTGATCACTACGCAGAAAGAGTTGCAATCTGAGACCGGCAATCTGGTGCGGGCCCTGCGCACGCCCAACGTGCGCGGGCGTTGGGGAGAAATTCAGTTGCGCCGCGTGGTTGAGATCGCGGGCATGCTTTCGTACTGCGATTTTGCCGAGCAGGAGTCGGTGACGACGGAGACAGGAAGGCTGCGGCCCGATCTGGTGGTGAAGTTGCCCGGCGGCAAGCACGTTGTGGTGGACGCCAAGACGCCGCTGCAAGCCTTCCTCGATGCTTTCGAAACTACGGATGAGGATGCGCGTCGCGCGTGTCTCGCCAATCACGCGCGGCAAGTGCGCGACCACATGAACACGCTCAGCGGCAAGAAATATTGGGAGCAGTTTGAGGCCACGCCCGAGTTCGTCGTGATGTTTCTTCCGGGAGAAACATTTTTCAGCGCCGCGCTGGAGCAAGATTCCGGTTTGATCGAGCATGGAGTGCTGAATCGCGTCATTCCCGCCTCGCCGACCACGCTGATCGCGCTGCTGAAGGCGATCAACTACGGATGGAATCAGGAAAAATTGGCGCGCAACGCGCAGAAGATCAGCGAATTAGGCAAGGAACTACACGACCGCTTGCGCCTGCTCGCAGGGCACATTAGTTCAGTCGGGAACGGTCTCGACCGCGCGGTCGAGTCGTATAACAAGGCGGTTGGTTCGCTGGAGAGCCGCGTGCTGGTCTCCGCGCGGAAGTTCGCCGAGCTGGGCGCGTCGGTTGCCGAAGATATTCCTGAACTCGAGCCCATCGAAACTACTGCGCGGGCGTTGTCATTTGAGTGGGACGACGAGGGTATTACGCCCGATTCTCCCCCCACGGATGCGCGGAAGGCCGGCTGACCGGAGGCCGGTTCATTGGGGAGGGCCTTTCACTCGGCTTCCGCCGCAAGGAGAGAACGTTCCGAAATCATGACGACGCACATCCGCGAACAACCGGGGCTGGTGCCCGACTTTAAGAGCAAGTGGTCTAAACCGACAGGCTAACTCTCTGCATAGCCGGTAGATACGGAATTTCACAGAAACATCCAAAAAGACGTAATCGCTGTTCTAAAATCTATCTATAATCCCGGAAGTGCTGTAGATGCTGCACTTAAGGATTTCCAAAGCGGGAAAAGACATGGCAGCGAAGTTGCTCATTGATGACCAGCGGGACGTCGTTGCCACTCCTGCCCAGCCCGTTAGGGGTTCGGGGCCGCGGAAGTCCATGAACCGGGAAAGCCAAGTCCGTTTCGTTGCCGTTCTACTGTTCCTGATAACGGTGGCTGCGGTCGTATTTGCCGGCTTCAATTTCGATGCAGAATTGAAAGCTTCCATCCCTGATGACGGAGTTTGGTGGGTGGAGCATGGCGGCCGACTCACAGCCGATCGGGTCGATCCCGCCGGACCGGGGGCCAAAAGCGGCATCAAGTCAGGCGATCAGCTGGTTTCGGTCAACGGGCAGGAAATACAGAACATCTCCGGGCTGGAGCGACAGCTCTACCGCAACGGAGTCTGGTCGAAAGCGGCCTATTCCTTGCTCCGGCAATCGGTGCCGCTCGATTCCAGCGTCATTCTGGTTCCAGCCGAGCGCTCGCTGAACAACTGGCTGCGGCTGATTGCGCTTATTTATCTGGGCATCGGCCTGTACGTGCTCCTGAGACGCTGGACGGCTCCCGGGTCCACGCACTTCTATATTTTCTGCCTGGTCTCGTTCATCGCGTACTCCTTCAAATACACCGGCAAGCTGAACGATTTCGACTGGACCATTTACTGGGGCAACATCGCCGCCGGAGTATTGCAGCCCGCGCTATTTCTGCACTTCGTTTTGACCTTCCCCGAGAAACGCCAGACGGTGCGGAAATATCCTTGGCTTTTGGCCTTGGTCTACGTGCCGGGCGCGATCCTGCTGGCGATTCATGTCGGCGCCATGCGCTGGCTGCAAGCCAGTGAACGGCTGCGCTGGAACCTCGACCGCATGGAAATGTCCTACGGGTCGTTGTTCTTTCTGGCCTCAGCCACCCTGCTTTGGTACAGCTACCGGCGCGCCAGCACGACGATTCTGAGGCAGCAACTGAAGTGGGTTACTCGTGGCACCATCCTGGCCATTATTCCTTACACACTGTTCTATGTAGTGCCCTACCTGATGGGAACGCTGCCTGGCGCGACGATGAAAATTTCGGCGCTGTCGCTGGCGTTGCTGCCGCTCACGTTCGGTTATGCCATCTTCCGCTATCGCTTGATGGACGTGGATCTCATCTTCAAGCGCGGCGTGGTTTACACGCTGGCGGCCGCGACCGTGGTGGGAATGTATTTTGGGCTAGTGGCTGGTGTCGCCGAATTGGTGCACATGCGGCAGCCCAGCAGCGGTCCCGTGGGTTTGATCCTTGCCGTGGTGGTCACAGCCCTGCTGTTTGACCCGGTGCGAAAGTGGATTCAGGACCGCATCGATCAATTCTTCTATCGCACGCGCTACGACTATCGCCGCACGCTGCTCGAATTCGGCAGGGAACTCAGTTCGGAGACAGACCTGAGTGCCATGCTCTCCTCGCTTATGGATCGGCTATCGCGCACGCTTGCCGTTGACCGCATGGCGATTTTCCTGGCCGGAGAAGACGCCGAGCGATTTGTGCTGGCGAAGTCCTACGGTTTGTCCGCGCCGGGCAAACTCGATCTGTCCTTCCTGAGCGCGCCGCGGCCGGAGGCTGGTGGGCACCTCTTCTTTGAGAATACGCACCAGGTGCCACGCGAAAGTCCCGGTGCGCAGCAAACCATTTCCCGCCTGGAAATGAATTATTACATTCCTTGCCACGCGCAGCAGAAGACCATCGCCGTGCTAGGGCTGGGAAAAACCGCGCAAGGAGATTTCCTCTCCAGCGAAGACATGGAGTTGCTCGAAACTCTGGGCGGATATCTGGGAATCGCGATCCAGAATGGACAACTCTACGCGTCACTGCAGCAGAAAGCCGCAGAGTACGAACGGCTGAAGGATTTCAACGAGAACATCGTGGAATCCATCAACGTGGGTGTGATGGCGCTCGACATGGAAGATCGCATCGAGAGCTGGAACGCGCAGATGGAAGTGATGTACGCGGTGCCGCGCTGGCAGACTTTAACTCAGCCGCTCAAGGCCATTTTCCCGGCGGAATTTGTGGAAGAGTTCGATCGCATGCGCGAGAGCGCTGGCATTCACAATCTGTACAAGTTTCGGCTAAAAACACCTGCCGGCGAAGTTCGCACGGTAAATGTCGCCATCGCGCCTTTGGTGACGCGCAAGTTCCAGGTCATCGGGCGACTGATCATTATGGACGACATCACTGAGCGCATCGAACTCGAAGCCCAGCTTTCGCAAGCGGACAAGCTTTCGTCGATCGGTTTGCTGGCGGCCGGGGTCGCTCACGAAGTCAATACACCGCTTGGCGGTGATTTCCTCTTACACGCAGATGCTCTCGAAGCAATTGCAGGGTGATCCGCAGAAGTCGGGCTTGCTGGAGAAGATCACGCGGCAAACTTTCCGCGCGTCGGAAATCGTAAACAATCTGCTGAATTTTTCTCGTACCAGCGGAAGTGAAGTCGGCGATGTCGATGTGAACAAGGTAATCGCCGACACGCTCGCGCTATTGGAGCATCAGTTCAAGGTCGCGAAGGTGGAAGTTGAGAATGCGCTCGCGCCCAAGTTGCAACCGATTCAGGGAAATCCGGGAAGACTGCAACAGGTATTCTTGAACCTGTTTCTCAATGCGAAAGATGCGATGGCTGGCGGTGGCAAGCTGCGGGTTGCCACGATGAACGGTGATAGCGTAAGCGTTTCCATTTCTGACACTGGATCCGGTATCGCACCCGAACACATTCAGCGTATTTACGATCCGTTCTTCACCACCAAGACTTCGCCCCGCGAAGGCCAGGCGCGCGGAACTGGCCTGGGCCTTTCCGTTACCTACGGCATCATCCAGGAACACGCAGGCAAGATTCGTGTGGAAAGTCATCCTGGCGCCGGTACAACGTTCACTCTGGATTTTCCGCTCAGCAGGAAGGCAGTCCATGTTTAAGCCAAGCATGTCCGAGCGCCGCATGTCGAAGCAAAACAAGTTTGAGGCCGAATATGTCTGAGGCAGCAGTGATTTCGCGCGGGGCGATGAACGAGAACCCGGGCCTGGCGGGCGCGGTTCTCATCATTGACGATGAAGCGGAGATTCGTGAATCTCTGCAAACCTTGCTGGAACTGGAAGGCTTCGCCGTGGAAACGGCGGCAACCGGCGAAGCTGGATTGCAGCGAATTGGCGAGCATCCTTTCGATCTCATCCTGCTCGACCTTACCTTGCCGGGACGCAATGGCATGGAGATTCTAGCCGAAATCCGGGCTCATGAAACCGGACTGCCCGTCATCATGATTACCGCTTTTGGCACAGTGGAGAATGCGGTGCGCGCCATGCAGGGCGGAGCTGCCAACTTCGTTCAGAAGCCCTGGGACAATGAAAAGCTGCTGGCTGATGTTCGCGCCGCCGTGGGGTGGCGCCGTGCAGAAGAAGAAAATGTTCAGCTCAAACGCGCGCTGAAGCAGCGCTACAACTTCGAAAACATTGTCGGCAAAAGCGAGCCGATGCTGAAGATATTCGACCTGGTTGCGCAGGTCGCCAATAGCCGCTCCACCGTGTTGTTGCAGGGTGAGAGTGGAACTGGCAAAGAAATCATTGCCAAAGCCCTGCATCTGAATTCTCCGCGCCATGAGCGGCCTTTCGTGCCGGTCAACACCGGCTCTATGCCGACTGACCTGCTGGAGTCCACGCTGTTCGGCCACGTAAAAGGTGCGTTTACCAGCGCCATCGCTTCCAAAAAGGGGTTGTTTGAGATCGCCGATCGCGGCACTTTGTTCCTGGATGAAATCGCCACCATGAGCCTGGAGACCCAGGCCAAGATTTTGCGGGTGCTGCAAGATCGCAGGTTCATGCATCTTGGCGGGGTTCAGGAAATTCAGGTGGACGTGCGCATCATCGCCGCCACGAACATTGATCTGCGCCAACTGGTGCGCGAAGGCCGTTTCCGCGAGGATCTGTTCTACCGCCTGAACGTCATTACCATTGAATTGCCTCCGCTGCGCCAGCGCCGAGAAGATATTCCTCTGCTGGTGCAATTTTTCCTGAAAAAATATGCGGAGGAGAACGACCGCCCCGTGCGGCGCATCACGCCGGAAGCGCTGCGTCCGCTGATGTCCTACTCGTGGCCGGGCAACGTCCGTGAACTCGAGAATGTAATCGAGCGCGCGGTGGTTCTCTCCTCTGGCCCCGATATCACCATCGACCTGCTACCCGACAATCTGCTGGGCCGAGGCTCGGCGTTAACGCTGCACGATCCGCCGACGGATGCGTCACTATTTGAAATTGTGGAAGATGTGGAGCGGCGCATCATCAGCGACATGCTGGAGAAGTGTAACTGGAACCAGACCGAAGCCGCCGAGCGGTTCAAAGTACCACTCTCCACGCTGAACCAGAAAATCCGCCGGCTCAACATTGAGATCAAGAAAAAGACTCGGGGATAGAAGAAAGTGGCCAGTGGCCCACATCTTCGACCCGCACATTGATCTGAATTTTGTGACCACTGACCACTGGCCACTGACGACTGCGCTTCTGCTATAGTTCGAAAAAGCGTGGTTCCGTCTGCCTCGCTTTCCAGACCCGCATGGAACTGACCTCGCCCACCGAACTCGCCAAGGAAAGAGTCCTGACGGTTCAGGATTACTTTCTATTCTCCTTGCAGACAGTCGCGAATCTCTTCCGCAAGCCGCTGTACTTCGCCGACATGATCCAGCAGGCCGACACCATCGGCGTGGGATCTCTGCCCATCGTCGTCCTCACCGGATTTTTCACCGGAGCCGTGTTGGCGCTGCAAGCCTCTAACACCTTGGAACGCTTCGGCTCAATCACGCTGGTCGGACAACTGGTTTCGACTTCCATGGTGCGCGAGCTGGGACCGGTGCTGACCAGTTTAATGGTTGCTGGGCGCAATTCCTCGGGCATGGCTAGCGAGCTGGGATCGATGGTGGTGACCGAACAGATCGATGCCATGCGTGCGCTGGGCACCGACCCTATGAAAAAGCTGGTGACGCCTCGCATGGTGGCTACGGTGTTCATGCTGTTTTTCCTCGCGATTATTTCGGATCTGGTGGGCTTGGTCGGAGGGCTGGCGATCGCGAAACTCCTACTCCGGCTCGACGCCCGGCAATATTGGGCCAACGCTTGGGAGAGCCTGGTATTTCAAGATGTATTCATGGGACTGATCAAGCCGGTCATCTTCGGCTTTATCATCGCCACCATCGGCTGCTTCTACGGAATGAACGCGCGCGGCGGGACTCAGGGAGTGGGCCGCGCCACCACTCAAGCCATGGTGGCAGCTTCGGTTCTGATCCTGGCGATGGACTTAATCGTCACACGTTTCCTGATGGCCACGCTTTCTTATCATTGATTTATGTCAGCGCCGACCTTGCCGCTCGATTCTGCTACTACGACAACCAACGACATTTCCGCGCCGGTCATTGTGTTCGAAGACGTGGTCATGTCTTTTGGGGATAACGAGGTGCTGCGCGGCGTTTCTTTCCATCTTCCTCGCGGCGAGACGAAGGCGGTATTCGGCGTGGCCGGCTCCGGCAAGAGCCTGATACTCAAGTTGGCGCTCGGACTTATCCGGCCGGATTCTGGACGTATTGTTGTCCTGGGCGAAGATGTGACCCAGATGCAGGAGGCACAGCTCTTCGAGTTGCGCGGCAAGATTGGCATGGTCTTTCAGGAAAGTGCCCTGTTCGATTCTCTGACCGTGCGTGAGAATGTGGCGTACCGCCTGATGGAAGAGCACGGCGTCTACGACGAGAACATCGACCGCAGAGTGCGTGAGGCACTACGCTTCGTCGAACTGGAGCACACGCTGGACCTGAATCCCTCCGAACTCTCCGGAGGCATGCGGCGTCGCGTAGCCATAGCGCGGGCGATTATCACGCAGCCTGAGCTGCTGCTCTATGATTCGCCGACTGGCGGGCTTGATCCGGTCACCTCCAACACCATCATCGAATTGATTGTGAAACAGCGCGACGTCAACAAGACGAGCGCCCTCCTGGTGACGCACCGGTTGCAGGACGCCTTCACTATGGCCACACACCAGTTCGACAAACAAACCAGCCGCATGGTGGCGCTACCGCCAGGACAGCATTGCGATGTGCCGATGAGCTTTCTGGTTCTGCGCAACGGCAAAGTAATTTTCGACGGCGACCTTCACAACCTGGCAAACTCGCCGGACGAATATATTCAGGAGTACATCTCCTAGGACGTGGGTTGATTCACGACCGTCTGAGATATTCGCTTCGCGATAAGCTCCATTCGTTTTCGCTGTGCTACTCTTGGCTTGCCCTCCGTCGACGATTTCCCATGGAACCTCTGCCCAAGGTTCAAGCGAATCAGGTGCGTATTGGCACGGCTGGCTGGTCTTATAAAGACTGGGACGGAATCTTCTATCCGCCGGGCATGCAGCGCCGCAAGCAGCATCCGCTGGAGTATCTGGCGCGATTTTTCGATACGACCGAGATCAACACATCGTTTTACGGGCCTTTGAAACCGGAACTGGCGACGCTCTGGTGCCGGAAAGTGGCGGCGGTGAATAAGAAATTTCTGTTCACCGCCAAACTATACCGTGCATTTACACATTCACCCATCGCGGTGATGGAACCCACTTCCGCGGCGACGATCCGTCCCACCGATGAAGATGAAGCGCGCACCCGCGAAGGGCTCGATGCGATTGCCGGCGGGGGAATGCTGGGCGCGCTCCTTATCCAGTTCCCGGTGTCGTTTAAGAATACTTCGCTCAACCGCGAATATCTCGATCGCTTGCTGCGCCAGTTCATCGAATATCCGTGCGTGGTTGAGGTGCGCGACTCCAGTTGGAACAACGCTGAAACCTTAGCGGCGTTCGCGCAGAAGAATGTTGGCTTCTGCAATATCGATCAGCCGGTGCTGGGGCGATCGCTCGCGCCGACGGAACATGTGACGGGGGCGGTGGGCTACGTTCGCTTGCATGGGCGCAACTATGAGCAGTGGTTCGATTCCGACAATCGCAACGACCGCTACAACTATCTCTACAACGAGCGTGAGCTGGCAGGATGGAAAGCAAGAATCGAGACCGTCGCGCGGCGCGCCGAAACCACATTTGTAATCACAAATAATCACTTTGAAAGTAAGGCGGGGGTGAATGCGCTGGAGTTAAAGGCCATGATGCGAGGTGGACGGGTACAGGCGCCGCCTTCGTTGATCGAGAGATATCCTGAACTGAGAAAAATTGCCGATCCGGCGGAAGATTTTGGTGAGGACCTGGGGTTACAGTTGCCGCTGCAAGCTTGAGTGGAAAGATCCGCGACGGCGATAGTTTCAGGAATCTGTTATTGGATAGCGGGATTGCCTTAAGCTATCTTGCTCCCGCAGCGGCGTGATCGGACATGCGCCGTTTGTTATAGCGCAGTGCCACGTTCATAAACACATTTCCCAGCGAGGTTTCAAAGCAGATCATCAGCGCCTCGACGTCTTCGCTGGTTTTGTCGCCCTCAGCACTGGTCAGCAATATGGGAGGATGCACGCGGAAGTGAAAGCCCTGGTCGTTCAACGCGGAGACGGCATTGCCGACCACCTGATTTGCCAGTTCGTAGATCGTCTCTTTAATCAGCGCGTCGGACTCAGGCAAAGCTGCGCCCGCATAGTGGCTGGCCACGCGCACGGCGGTTTGCGGTTCCAGGTCGAGAATGATTCGGCCCTCGATGTCGCCGGTTAGCGCCACCATGCCGGCCACACCTTTGCGGCGATAGGCTTCCTCTTCCATCAAGAGGTTGCCCACCTTGGTGGTGCCCTGCAGGCCCTGCGACAACACGGCATCGGCCGCGTTGATGAAGGGCTGAATCAGCTCCATCTTCATGTGATTAGACCCCCGCGCCGGCCGCGTTCACGACGGAGCCGTCTTCTCCCATTACATACTTGATGACTTCGTACAGCACTTCCGGCTTCACCGGCTTCTGCACGAAGTGGCGCGCTCCGCGTTGCAAAGCCGCCACAATGTTTTCCTGATAACCGACCGAAGACACCATCACGATGCGGGCCTCGGGATGCCCTTGCACAATCTTTTCGGCAGCCTCGATGCCTTCCATCTGAGGCATGGTGATGTCCATCAGCACGATGTCCGGGTGGGTGCGATCGAACTCGCTGATCGCGGTAAGACCGTCTCCGGCCTCGCCAGCCACTTGCCCGCCGAAACTCTCGATCATGCGGGCCAAGTTCTTGCGTGCGAATACCGAATCGTCGACGATCAGGTACCGGACCGCCTGGCTGTCCTTGCTGCGTTTGATTGGTGCAAACTGCTCCATAGCAACCTCCCCTTCCAATTTCAACACGGCGGCGTTCCGCCCACCAGATGACTCAAGTCATCAAGCGCTGATTCTTTTCTTAACGCCCGGCACGGAGCGCCTTGCCCCTATCACCGCTGTCTCCCTGACCTTCGTTGCGGCCACAAAGTGCTTGTAATGTGGAGGAAAGCACGTCCAAAGCCACCACCCGGGTAGCATAGCCACGTTCAATTGCCGCTTTCGGCATTCCGAAGACCACGCAGGATTCTTCGCTTTGAGCGATGGTCATTCCACCAGCCTTCTTTACCTCGCCCAAGCCTTGGGCGCCATCCTCACCCATCCCAGTCATCAAAACCGCAACCGCGCCCCGGCCGTATTCCTTGGCTACGCTACGAAACAGAACGTCCACGCTGGGACGGTGGCCATTGACCGGAGCCTCGTCATTGAGCACTACGACGTCGCCCGTGGACAGCCGACGGACGGTCATATGCCGGCTTCCGGGGCAAACCAGAACGCGTCCAGCCTGCAGCACATCTCCCGATTGAGCCTCTTTTACCCGCAGACTGCACAACTCGTCGAGCCGACGCGCAAACATATCGGTAAAGCCCTCCGGCATGTGTTGCACCACCAGAATCGTTCCCGGAAAATCTGGCGGAAGCTGCGACAACAGGAATTCGAGGGCTTGCGGTCCTCCGGTGGAGATTCCGATGGCCACCGTTTTCGTGGCTGCGGGTACTGACTTTGCCGTCCCAATCTTTTCCGGCCGCGCTGGGGCCGTGCGCAGGGTCCCGGGACGGACCACCTTGGAATCGGCGGCCGCTTTTATTTTTGCGATCAGCTCCCGCGCAGCATCCGCCATGTGCGCCGTAGCGTCTTGCGGTTTGGCTACGAAATCGACGGCACCCAGCCCCAGTGCCTTGAATGTGATGGATGCTCCCTCGGTAGAATGGGAACTAACTACAATCACAGGCAACGGTTCCCGCCGCATGATTTCCTTCAAAGTATCAATGCCGTTCATGCCCGGCATTTGCAGGTCGAGGGTGACCACATTGGGGTGAAGTTCTTCGATTTTCTTCAGGCAAAAGTTTCCGTCCATCGCGGTGCCCACCACTTCGATGCCGGGATCAGTTTCGAGCATCTGTGGAATCAGCTTTCGCATCAGGGCGGAATCGTCGACCACCAGCACGCGTATTTTGCTCATGCCTGGCCTCCCGCTCCGGCGGCACCCAAAGCCAGGCGCGCCCGATCCGCTTGGTTCAGCAAGAGCCCGTAATTGGTAACCCCGGCCGCTTCCGGACGCGACCGCGACACATGCTCCACCACTGCGGGCAAATTCAGGATGAGAACGACCTTCCCATCTCCGAGGATGGAAGCGCCGTTCACCAGATCGGTGGAGAAGGTCTGGTCGTCCAGGGCTTTAATCACTAATTCTTCCTCCCCTTCCAGCGCATCCACGATGAGTCCATACTTTTTTTCGCCTACGGTGATCACCAGCACGAACAGCTTCATCGATTTCCGCTCAATATCGGCCGCCGCGCGCCGTCCCAGGCGAAGCAGAGGGAGCACCTGATTTCGCAATTGCAAAACTTCGTAGTTATCCACCTGGTGGACTTCCGCTTCCGTGGTGCGGGCGATCTGGTTCACCGCATTGAGAGGAATTGCGTACAAGCGCTGCTCCACCCAGAACATCAGTGCCTTGATAATGGCCAACGTTAACGGCAGCTTCAGACGGAAGGTCGTGCCCAGGCCCGGATGAGTCTCGATATGGATGGTGGCCTTCAGCCGATGCAGCACGCTTTGCACGACGTCCATTCCGACGCCGCGTCCGGAAACTTCCGTGACTACTTCCGCGGTGCTGAATCCCGGCCGGAAGATGAGCTCCAGGGTCTCGGCTTCGCTCATGCGCGCCGCTTCTTCGGTGGTCACAATGCCTAACTCGATCGCCTTGGAGCGGATTTTCTGCACATCGATGCCGCGCCCATCGTCACTGATTTCCACCACCACCTGATTGCCCTGATGCATAGCGTGCAGCCGGATCTTGCCCCGGGGTGGTTTGCCCATGGTGCGGCGTTGTTCCGCCGGTTCAATTCCATGACTGACTGCATTGCGCACAAGATGCGTCAGGGGTTCGGCGATCGCGTCGAGAATGCCTTTGTCGAGGTCGGTTTCCTGGCCGCTTAATTCCAGATCCACTTCGCGGCCGCACTGCCGGGCCACATCGCGCACGATGCGCGGAAATCGACGGAACAATTGATCGACGGGCACCATGCGGATCTTCATCACCGAGCGCTGCAGATCGTTCAAAACCCGCGACTGGAAGGCCATGGCATCGGCAAACTTACCGCGCAGTAGATCTTTGGGATAGCGTTTCCCGAACTCATTGAGCGCCTGCTGCAACATCGACTTGCCGATGATGAGTTCTCCTACCAGGTTGAGGACGTTGTCGATGCGTCCCGCTTCCACTCGCAAGATATTTTCCGTGATGACTTGCGGTGAGAGATCTGGGGCGGAAACCTGAGCTTCAGGCGGAGCAGACTGGACTTGGATGGCTCCTGACGCCGGGGGTTCACTTGCCGAGCCTGCTACTAAGGGCAGTTCTGTGGGATGCGTTCCTGACGCTTGAGGGTCAACCGTCGTGGATTTGAGCCTGCTGGCGGCTGCGATCAAGGTCACAATCGCGTCGGCTGAAATGGTGGGGATGCGGCCCTTGGCGGCAATCTGCTCCTCGGGTTGCGAACTCGCCACCACGAATTCCACCTGCTTGGTAGCGGCTGGCGATTTCGCGTCCGGCCGCACGACCAGGACTTGCCCAACCCCGCTCATGGCGTTCTGAATCAGTTGTCGCGCCGCAATCGGCATGGGGCAGTGCGGATCGATTTTCACCACAACGTCATAGATCGCCAAGCCCGCGGCTTGCGCCTGAGCCAGGGCGCGTTTCTCTGCGTCCGTCCAATCTTTGGCGGCTTTCAGGCTGGGTGTGGCAGCTTTCTTCTTGCGGCGGGATTTCTTGGCGAGGGGAGCCGAAGCTAACTCCTGAATCCGTTGGCGCAGATTGTCGGTAGCCGGCAGGGCGCCACCACCATGGTAAGAGGCGAGCATGGCCGCGAAGATATCTGCAGCGGCAAATGCAATCTCCGCCAGCGCGCCATGGGCGGCGGCGGTTTCGAGCGAAAGTGCATCTTCAAACTGGTGTGCCAGTTCGCTCAACTCGCGCAGCCCACAAGCCGCCGAGTCGCCCTTCAGCGTGTGCACCGTGCGCCGGATCGAGCGCACGATCTCTTCATCGCCGGGATGAGTCTCCAGCTTCAGAGTTTCTTCGTTCAGCGCTTGCAGCAGTTCCTGCGAAGTCTCAAAGAACAACTCCCGCAGTTCCGCTCCGCGATCGTCGAAATCGCTCACTCGCGCACCTCGATCCGTTGATAGGCCGTTCCGCTGTCCCGATGCACCATCTGGAATTTTTCGGTCAGGCCCAAGAGGCTCTCAGCGTGGCCGACAAATAGGAAGCCGCCAGGATTCAAACAACGGTAAAATTTTTCGATCAGGCGCTTCTGTTCGGCCTCGTCGAAATACATCATCACGTTCCGGCAGAAGATCACGTCGTTGCGCTGGGGCAGGTACTCCGTTTTCAAGTTATGAAAATCGAAGTGAACCATTTCTTTCAGCGCCTTCTTGACCCCGTAGCGGTCGCCTATCTTGTCGAAGTAGCGCAAGCGGTAGGTGTAATCCACCGACCCCATCTGGTGCTCGCTGTAAGCGCCTTCCTGCCCGGCGCGAAGCACCGAGTAGCTGATATCGCTGGCGAGAATTTCCACCCGCCACGGCGGCGGGATCAGCGGTTTGGGCAGTGCTACTTCTACCGGCAAGGGATTGCGCAGGTAGTAGTAGGCCAGCGTGTCCGCTGCCATCATGCCCAGCGTGTAAGCCTCTTGCCCGGTGGAACAGCCGGCGCTCCAAATCCGAATCGAGTATTCCCGGTGCACTTGTTTCTGTTTCAGCATGTCTTCCAGCACATGCTTCTGGAAGAGATCTAATTGCGCCTTGTGGCGAAAAAAACTGGTTTCATTGACCGTCAGGTTCTCAACCAGTTTGGCCAGTTCCGCTTTGCCCTCCTGGCTGATGAGCAGCCGGTAGTAGGCGTAGAAGGAATCCGCGCGGCATTCTCGCAGCCGTTTCAGCAAGCGGTCTTGCAGGAAGTGGGTACGGCGCTCGTCGAAGTGCATGCCGCACTCCTGATAGATCAGCGCCTGCAGAAGCCGAAGCTCCGCTTCCGTCAAGATGGGAGCCGGTGCTGCTCCGAATGTGCTCATGCGTTCTCTCGTTCTCCGCGCCCGTCGATCACTTCGCCTCCAGCAAGTTCTCCAAATGACTTACTTGGCCGCCGCTCCCCGCGCCTCAGGCGGTTTGGGCTTGCTTTCTATATTTCCGCCGGCTTGGATCAAATTGGCCGGAGCCAGCAGCTTGTTCATGTCCAGCAACACAATCAGCCGACCTCGAACTTTTCCTAATCCCGTGACACAGTTGAGCCCGCCCTCCTGGAATGCCGCGGGCGGCGGTTCCACATCCTCGCTGGGAATCTTCACCACCTCGGAGGCGGAATCCACGATCAATCCCGCCAGCCTGCCGGAGTGTTCGACTACCAGAATCCGGTTTCCTTTTTTCAGAGCGGCCTGCTTGATTCCGAAGCGCTTGCGCAAATCCATGACCGAGACGATCTTGCCACGGAGATTGATAACGCCCTCCAGATAGTCGGGCGCGTCGGGCACGGCCGTGATTTCGGGAACGCGCACGATTTCATGCAACGAAGTGATGGGCACACCATAGGTCTCGCGCCCAATCTGGAAGCCCACGATATGGAGTTCGCGACTCATTGCTGGTCCTTATATTTCCTAGTGACGTATTCCCTGGTAATGCCTTCCCTAGTAACGGGAACCCGCCGAAGCTCGCCGCGCATTCTGGGCTTTGTCTTCCGTCGACGACTGCCGCGCCGCCGCCTCGTCCAGCGTGAAGCGATCCATAAAGTCGAGCAGGCCGCGCGACATCTTCGACATCTGCTCGGCGGAAGCTGCCAGCTCGGTTGACCCGGAAGTCGACTGCTGCACCAGTTCGCGCATGCGTTCCATGGCCTTGACCACCGCCTGCGCTCCGGAAGCTTGCTCTTCCACCGCGGAATTGATTTCGTGGGTGATCTCGTTCAGCCGCGTGGTGGCCCGGGCAATCTGCGACGAGCCGTGCGACTGTTCATTGGTCGCGGCGCCGATTTCCTGCGCGAACTTATAGACCTCGGTGACGACGTTGGAAATCTTGCGCAGCGCGGCGTTTAATTCGCCGCCCAGATCCAGACCCTCGTTCACAATGCCAGTCGAGCGGTCCATGTTTTCGACCGCCTTGCGCGCTTCCTTCTGAATGCTCTGGATCAGTTCGGAAATTTCCTTGGTCGATTGCGCCGACTTTTCCGCCAGCTTGCGAACTTCGTCAGCCACGACCGCGAAGCCGAGACCATGTTCTCCGGCGCGGGCCGCTTCGATGGCCGCGTTCAACGCCAGCAGGTTGGTTTGTTCGGCGAGATCGTCGATCACCTCGATGATCTTTCCGATATCGTCGGCGCGCTGTCCCAGGGCTCCGATGATTTCTCCCGAACTGGTGATGGTTGCATTGATGCGGTTCAGGCCGTCTGTGGCCTTTTCCATGGTGGTGATGCCGCTGTGCACCTCTTCCCGCGAGCGGTTCGAGATGTCGAGCAGTACCTTCGCAGTGTCGGCCACGCGCTGAATCGAAGCCACCATCTGGTCGATGGAAGCGGAAGTCTCGCTTACGCTCGAAGCCTGTACCTGTGTGCTCTTCACCATGTTCTGCACGTTCACGCTCATCTCGTGCATGGTGCTGGTGACTTCATCGATGGCCGAAGACGCCTGCAGGCCGATCTTGGCCGAGTCATCCGACGCATTGGCGACTTGCCCTGACGCGCTGGCCACCTGGGCCGAAGCGTCGCGTACGCTGCGCACCAGCCGCCCCAGGCCTTCCACCATGCGCGCGAAAGCGTTGCCCAAGGTGTCGTGAGTTGATCGCGGCTTTACCTCAACTGTAAGGTCTCCTCCAGCGATGGATTCGGAAACTCCCGCCATCTCTTTGAGGTAAGTCACCATCTTGGCGAAGGTGCGGGCGAGTTCTCCAATCTCGTCCTCACGAGTTACATCGATGTTATGTTCCAGATCGCCGGTGTCGCCGATCTGGCGCGACACGGTCATCAGGCTGGTCAGGGGGCCGGTAATCGACTTGGCCGTGGTGATGGATACAAAAATGCCAACGCTCAGCGCGATCAGCAGCGTCACTACGGAGAAGAGAATGGTCAGCATGCTGGCTGTCTGATCCGATTTAGTGCCGGCATCGACCAGTTTGCTATTTTCCGCGTCCGCCACGTCCAGCGCGTCGGTGGAGTTCTTTACCCACGAGGAGGCATCCTTCTGAAGGTAGTAAATCTGCAATTCCGCGACGGTCGCGTTCCCAGAGTCAACATCCTTGCGTTTGTCGATTAAGGGTTGGGCGAATTCTTTGCTCCAAGCCTGCTCCAGTTGCGAAACCTTGTCCAGCGCCGAGCGCTCCTGCTCGGAATTAGCGCGCGTCTTGCCCTCCTGCAATTTCTCGGCTAGCGTGCGCAGACCTTCGTTCATCCGGTCGACTTCGCGGCTGTCGCCACTGAGCAGATAATTGCTCAGGTAGAGGCGGTTCTGCATCATCTGGAAGCGAACCTCATTGGTGGCGTCCTTCAACTGCAACGAAGCCGTGGCCGCAGCCTTGGCCGCGTGCTCTCTTTGCACCGCCAGCAGGTTCACGATGAACAGCACCACCACCATGCCGAGGATGATTCCGAAATTCTTATAAAGCTTTTTGCCGATCGTCATGCCGTTCCCTCCCGGCCGCCCTGCTCGCCCTACTGATGAGGTTCGAACTTGAAATCCACCACGCCGGTGCTCTCCACTGCCGCCGGTTCAAAGCGCCACTTCTTGACCGCATCCAGCGCAGCCGTAGCCAGCACCGGATGCCCACCCATAACCTTGGCATCCTTGACCGTGCCATTGGGGGCAACTATCACCTGCACCTTTACCGTGCCAGTAATGTTCATCTTGCGCGCCAGTTCCGGATACTCCGGCTGCACTTTGCTTTTGGCGCGGCGCACGATTTCATTGTCGGAATTCTGCGCCCGTACGCCCGGCACGCCTGACGCGGCTACCATCGCAACTACTGCCACCAACACCCCAGCCTTTCGTAAAGACACAGTTCCTCCCTTGGCAATAATCCTGGTGACCGTTTGGGAGCAAAGCCGGGGCCATGCGTCACTTTTTGAAAAAACCAAAGTCACACTTCGGATCAGCGTGTAAACGCAAACACTTACGCACATTTGTCGAACTTCTGCATGACTTCGCTCGCGCCTAAGTAGCGTCTCATCTTGGGCGCGGAGAGCATCCATTCTCAAACTGAGAGACCAAACCCCCTGAATTCTCGGGATTTCACACTAGGGCACCCCCTGTTCCCATTTCACTTGACTCAAATTGAGATGACAGGGTAGTTTTCCATTAGATTCAATCACTTGTGAGAATCGTCAAAATCGTCCATCGGCACTCGGTAGCGCTCTGAACATGACAGGAGGCAATTTGACGCCGTCGCCGGAAGTCCGCGTCCAGGGTGGATCCGACGAAACGTTTCAAAAACTCCTTCTGCGGATCGCCGCGAAGGCTGCGGAACGCGCTGATCCGACCTCGCTGATCCAACTCTTCTGCCGCGCCACGCGCGAGTTTTTCCAGTGCACCGGAGTCTATTTCTGGCGACGTCACGCAGGCGACGAACTGGTTGGGGAGCAGGCCGACGGCAAGTTGGCCGAGCGTTTTGTCGGACTCCGTCTGCAGCCTCAACAAAGCGCGGTGACCGCATCAGTGGTTCGCTCGCGGCGCACCACCTTCATCAATCGCGTGCGCTCGGCCACCTTCCCCGCCGCCCACGAATTTGAGGCCCGTTCTCTCATGGCGGCTCCCTTGGTGGTCTTCGATGAAGTCATCGGCGCGATGACCTTCTTACATGATTCCGAGGATGAGTTTTTTAACGAAGACCTGGCGGCCAAAGCCACAATCGTCGCGGGACAATTGGGCAGCCTGCTGGAAGCGACGCGGTTGGTCGAAGTTTCGCGCGAGGAACACCGGCGCGCCGAAATCCTGGCCGATGTAGCCACGGCATTGCACAGCACGCCGGACGTGGACGCCGTTACGGAGGCGCTTGCCGACCGTCTCCGGTTGCTGCTGCGTACCCGCCTGGTCTCGGTTTTTCTGCGTCGCGAGGGACCATTCGAGCTGCGTGCCGTCTCCGCTGAGACACCTCAACTAGCAACTTCTTTCCGCGCCCGCCATGATCGCCAGACTATTCGCTTCGCGGCTGATCTGGCACAACGGGCGGTTTCTGCGGGCGAAGCCATCGCCATCTCGATCAGCAGCGACCAGCACTCGCTGGGCAGCGTGATTTCCCCCGGCGTGCTGATCGCGGCGCCCTTTCGCACCGCGCGGACGCAAGGCGCGATCCTGGTCTACCCGCGTACCGACGGTGCTTTTACGAACGAGGAGAAGTCGCTGGTGTCCGCGGTGGCCGGCTTCGGCGCGGTGGCCATGGCTCACGCCGAACTCTGTTCCACCGCTCAGGGCCAGGCCCGCGAGCTGCATCAGTTGCTGGAGATCTCCTCCGAACTAAGCTCCAGCGGTGACCTAGATCATTTTCTGCAGGCCTTCGTGGTCCGCGCCGCCGACTTCCTGGGCTACGGCCGTTGCTTCATTGCCCTGCTTGAGGACGGGCAATTCCACGTTCGCTATGGCGTGAACCGGGGTGAGCCGCAGCGGGTCGATAACATTTTTCCAGAGGGAGCGGCGACACAGGCTCTCCGGGCAAAAGAGGTTTTCTGGTCCGACGATCTCAAGCAGGTGCCGGGAGCGGACCTGGAATTGATTGCCCGCTATCGGGCCAAGCAGTTGCTCGCCGTGCCTCTATTGGGAGCCAAAGGAACCGTGCTGGGCATGTTCGGAGTGCTCGATCGTCTGGATGGTACGGGTATCTCCCGCGAGGACATACGTCGCGCCCGCGCTTTGGCGGCGCAGGTCTCGGTGGTCATGGAGGTAGCTCATAACCTGCACCAGTCTGAACTGAATCGCCGGCGCTCGGACGTATTGATTCAACTGGCGCGCGAGATCGATGGCTTGCTCCGGCTGCCGGATTTCGCCCGAAAATTTGTCGAGCGAGCTGTTGAATTAACCGGAGCGCGTGCCGGGGCCCTGGCTTTATTTCAGGATGGACGATTTCAGACGGTGGCCCTGCTTCCACAGTCGAATGTGCTCCCGCCAGCTGAGCATCGCAAAACGGCTACGGATTCTGAGAGTGCCGATCCGACCGACTCTTCGGCCCACAATCCTCCCGGCCCGGATCGTAGTGTGGGCGCTTCTGTTCTCGAGGCTGGTGCGCGCGGCGAAGATCACCTACTGCAGCGACGTTTCGCGCGCGCGCTTGCCGAGCTGGCGGCAAACCACGCCGAGGCCATCGTTTCCGGTACCGCCTCCGAGTTGCTTGGGCCGGAGCTGGCCGCGATTCTGGATTGGAAGGAATGCCTGGTGGTACGCCTTCCTGGCTCGAATGGAGAGCTTGCCGGTTTGCTTTGTCTCGCTGGGCGCTCACAACCTCTTGGCGCCGAAGACCGCGAATTGCTCGAAGCCATCGCGGGCCATGCTGCCATGGCATTGGAGAATGCACGTCTGTTCACTCGCATCGAACAGGCGAATCGCCACTGGCTGGAAATCTTTGATGCCATCACTGATTTGATCGTAGTGCACGATGAAACCGACAAAGTTTTGCGCGTGAACCGCTCCCTGGCGGCCATGATTGGAGTTGCCCCCAACGAACTGATCGGTGTAAACATGCGCGCGCTACTGGCTCTTACCAGCGAGCCCGCGCTTTATTCCTGCCCTTTTTGCCGCTCCATGGGCGAAGAAACCGACGAATTCGTCCACCCCGCACTCGACCGCACGTATCTCGTTTCCACTTCGCGCGTGCACGGAGCTTCCGGCGAGAACCTGCAAACCATCCACGTGCTGAAAGACATCACCGACCGCCGCGAGGCCGAACGCCGTTATCGCGAACTCTTTGACAACATCCAGGAAGGATTGTTTTTCAGTACGCCGGAAGGACGCTTCGTCGAGGTGAATGACGCGCTGGTCGCCATGCTCGGCTATTCCAGCCGCGAAGAACTGCTGCAGGTCGATATTCCCACCCAGGTTTATTTCTCCGCCGAACAGCGGCTGCTCCATAGCCAGGCGATGGAAGAGCACGGCCACATGCGGAATTTTGAGGCCACACTGCGCCGCAAGAACGGCTCTCCCATTTATGTCCTCATCAACGCCTTTGGCATGTACGACAGTGCAGGGAAGCTGTTGCAGATTCGCGGGTTGATGCTCGATGTCACCGGCCTGCACACGTATCAATCGGAGTTGCAACGCGAGCGCGATTTTTCCGGCAAAATTCTCAGCAATACGCAAAGCTTCATCCTGGTCTCGGACACTGCCGGCCTCGTTAGCTATGCCAACCGGCGCTGGTCCGAAGCCGGTTTCGAGCAGCGCGAACTCCTGGGGCGTCCGTTGCTGGAGTTGGCCGCGCCGGGCTATGTGCGTCCGCTTTCGGACGCGCTGCAGGCCACTCTCCGCGGTGGACAAGTGGACAACCTTGAATTGCAGATCGTACGCGGCAACGGTCACGTCGGCCAGTTCTCGGTGAACCTTAGCCCCATGCGCGACGAGCAGAACAACATCAACAGCATCGTCGTGGTTATGACCGACATTACCGACTCCGCCGAACTGCGCGACAAACTGGTGCACGCAGAAAAAATGGCCGCTGTCGGACAACTCGTCTCCGGCGTGGCCCACGAAGTAAACAATCCGCTAACCGCGATCCTCGGCTTTGCCGATCTGCTGCTCGAAAATCCTGAGATTCCCGAGAGCGCCAGGAAAGACCTGCGCGTCATTCTGCAGGAAGCCCAGCGCACCAAAACCATCGTGCAGAACCTGCTCAGCTTCGCCCGGCAAATGCCCCCGCAACGCAATGCCGTGCAGCTCAACCTGATTCTGCGCCGCACCATTCAACTGCGGTCCTACGACTTCAACAGCCATGGCGTCGATGTTGTCGAACATCTGGACGAGGGACTTCCCGAGGTGATCGGCGACGCCCACCAGTTGCAGCAAGTTTTTCTGAACATCCTGAACAATGCTTATGACGCGGTTCACGAAGTTGGCCGTCCGGCCCGCATCGAAATCATGACCACCAAGGCCGGCAACGCCGTCGAAGTATCCTTCCGCGACAATGGCTACGGCATCTCCCATCCCGATCGTATCTTCGATCCCTTCTTCACCACCAAAGAGGTTGGCAAGGGAACCGGCCTCGGCCTCAGCATCTGCTACGGCATTGTGAAGGAGCATGGGGGAGAAATTCTCTGCCACAACAATACCGACGGGCAGGGAGCCACTTTCATCGTCCGCTTTCCCGCAGCGCCACACACTGCTTCTCTGGGTGTGGCCGCAGGAGTACTCCAAAAATGACAACCCCTGCCATCCAACCCGCTACATTGCCCGTTCTGCTGATTGAAGACGAACCATCGATCATGGCCTTGGTCAGCGCCACGCTTGAGCGCAACGGCTATGAAGTTGTCTGCATCGAATCCGGCGCGGAAGCCCTGCGCCTGCTCGAAAAAGGCCAGTATCTAGGCGTGGTCTCCGATATGCGCACGCCCGGCGGCGTCGACGGAGCCCAGGTTCATTCCTGGATCTCCGCCAATCGTCCCGACCTCGTCGATAAAGTTGTCATCATTACCGGCGACTATGCCAATGAAGAGACGGTTACCACTCTGCGCAAGATCGGCGCGCTCTATCTGGAAAAGCCCTTTCGTGTGCAGGATCTCATCTCCGCCGTTGAAAAAACTATGGGGAAGGCCCGGTGAGTGCAGCTCTGATGAAAGACGAACTCCGTGTCCGGCTGCTGGTCGTCGACGACGAGCAGAGTATCCGCAAGCTGTGCATCACCGTGGGCGAAGCTCTGGGTTTCATCTGCCTGGAAGCCGATAGCGGCGAATCCGCGCTCACTGTTCTCGAAGAGCAACCCGTGCACATGATCCTCAGCGACATGGTGATGCCGCATATGTCGGGCCTCGAGTTTCTGGAGAAAGCGAAGAAACTTCTGCCGCGCACCGAAGTCGCGCTTATGACCGGTCACGGCTCCATTGAAACTGCCGTGCAGGCCATGCGTCTCGGTGCCTATGACTACATCACCAAGCCGTTTTCTCCGCTTGATGAGCTACGGCTGTTCTTGCGCCGGATGGCCGAAAAAGTCCGGCTGGTCGAGGAAAACGAATTCCTGCGCCAGCGCATGGATACGGAAACCGCGGTGCACGGCATCGTCGGCTCGTCGGCGAAAATTCAGGAGGTACTGCGGGTAGCTTCGCGACTCAAGGACACACGCACTTCTGTCCTGATTTCGGGCGAAAGCGGCACGGGCAAGGAGTTGATTGCCCGCGCCATTCATTTCCGCGGAGCCTTTGCGAATCGTCCTTTCGTTGCGGTCGATTGCGGATCGCTTGTTCCCACACTGATTGAGAGTGAACTTTTCGGTTACGAAAAAGGAGCGTTCACCGGGGCTTTGAAATCCAAGCAGGGACTCTTTCAATCCGCGGACACGGGCTCGGTTTTCCTCGACGAAATCGGCGAGCTACCGCTCGAATTGCAGGCCAAATTGCTGCGCGTGCTGCAGGAAAAAGAGGTACGTCCGGTGGGTAGCAACCAGCGCGTCAAAGTAGATGTGCGCGTGATCGCCGCCACTAACCGCGATCTCGAGGCGGCCTACAAGAACGGTACGTTCCGTAAAGATCTCTACTTCCGGCTGAACGTTGTCACCGTGCATGTGCCCGCGCTACGCGAACGCCGCAGCGATATTCCCATGCTGGTGAATTGGTTTTGCGAGCGTTATTCGCCCGGCTCGAATCTGCACGTCTCGAACGCAGCCATGAAGGCGCTGATGAATTACGACTGGCCGGGCAATGTGCGCGAGCTGGAAAACTGCGTGGAGCGGGCGGTCGCGCTGGGGAACGGAACGCTGATCGATCTCGGCGATCTTCCACCTGCCATCGCTGCGATGAATTCGGTCGCGCCTCGCACGCTGTCAGATTCCGTGCCCGAATTGGTTTCCGATCTGGCGGCCGTTCCCGAGGTGAATTCTGGCGTCGCATCGCCTCCACTCGCGACCACCGATCTCGAAGATATCGAGCGCGCCACCATTCAGCGGGTCTTCGAACAGGTGAAAGGCGACAAGGCTCTCGCCGGGCGCATGCTCGGGATCAGCCGCGCAACTCTCTACCGCAAACTCAAGCGCTACAACATCACTGGTAGTCCTGCTGAAGGACCGTCCAGTCATACTCTGCAATAGGTTCGGTGCGCCGACTGGCGGCGGAATCTCTTGGTCCGCTGCAAGAAAAGCACCCCGAGAAATCTCAGGGTGCCTGAACAAATCTGTCAACTCTCAGTGTCGATCTTCTACTGATGCTTCTTCTCTTCCTCCTGCTGTTTCTTTTTCTCCTCAGGCGTCAGCGGCTTGGCCGGTTGCTTCGGCGGAGGTGGTGCGGGCTTCGCCGCCGCAGGCGGAGGCGTCCGTTGCTGCGGATGCTCCGCAGGCGGAGGAGCCTGACGCGGGGCTGGAGGAGGCGGAGCCGGGTGTGCCGTCTCGGGCCGATTGTTCGGTTGCTCAGCAGGTGGTCGATTCGCCGGTGGCGCTGGTGCAGGCCGATTATTCGGGGGCGTCGCGGGCGGCCGGTTCGGAGTTGCTTCCGGACGATTCGCCGGCGGCGGAGCAGTCGGGTGATTGGCGGGCGGCGCCGGTGCTGGTGCCGGCCGATTAGCTGGCGGAGCTGGCGCGGGCTTAGTCGGTTGAGCCGGCGCAGGAGCCGAGGGCCGTTCATTTGCGGGAGGCGGATTTGCCGGACGGTTCGTTGCCGGGGCGGGCGCAGGTTGTCCTGGTCGAGGCACGTTTGCCGGTGGGTGGCCGGTGGTCGGCGTCGCAGGCTTAGCAGGCGGCGCCACCTTCACCGTCGGACGCGCTGCCGCGGCGGCCGCTGGACGCAAGGTTTGCACTTCGCTTCGTGCCAGCGGTTGCCCGGGATGTGCCGCAAGAGCCTGTTGCTGTTTCGCAAAAGGTACGGGCGGCGGCGGAGGCGTTTTCTTCGCTACTACCTGCCGGCTTGCAACCGCCGGTGGCGGTGCAGTCACGTGACCCGCAGTCGCGGCCTTTGCGCCCAGAACACTTTCTCTGGTTGGAGCCACGGCGACTCTTGCACTCATCGGCGCGGACGCGATCTGGGCCGCGCTTACCTGGACTCGCGCCGCCGCTACTGGCTGCGCACTTACGAACGCGTGCTGCGGCACCACCATCACCGCCCCCTGCACATTCCGGTTCGCGTAAGTAATGTTCGTAATGGTGGTGGTGTTGTTGTTAATAATGGTCGTGTGATAGACGTTGGTCACCTGCGTAACATTCACCGTCGTACTGCTGACGTTGACGCGGGTCACGTAAGCTTCGCTCACGTGATAGGACGGCACAAAAACTTCTCGCGGCCCTAACGCGAACCAGCCCACGTTGCCGCCCCAGCCGCCTGGGCCACCCCCGATAAATACAACCAATGCGGGAGCATAGACGGCCCGCTCTGCCGGAGGGCCTGCAACCCATCCCCAGCGTCCACCGACGTTGATCCAACGGCCATAGTGGAATGGCGCATAGCCCCAGGAGTTGTCGTCCACCCAAGTCCATCCCCAGGGAGAGATCCATGCCCAGTGGCCGACATGGTAAGGAGCCCATCCGGCGTCGACACGGTTGGGAAACCAGACGTGGCCGTAGGCTGGATCGTCGCGCCAGTCGCCGTAGTCGTCGAGGTCCTCGTAGCCGACGACATCGGGCGAAAGGTAGTGGGCGGAGCGGGAATAATCGTAGCGGTGATCGCGGGATTCCGACCACGTATCAAAGTCGTCCGGGCCATAAAGCTCTTCCACATCGGCGTAGAGCTGATCGGTACCGGTGAGTGTGGCGCGCTGGCCGCCGCGAAGTTCATAGCTCTGACCTCCGCCCGTGGATTGGCCATCGCCTTCGCGAACGCTGACAATCGTGTAGTTTCCATCGGCGCCGACTTCGACGCGATAATGACCGGGCTGAAAGATGGTGAAGGCCTGGTTCGGTGTGTCGATCTCGAAGTCGTCGTCCTCATGCAGCCGGCGCACCGTGACGTTGATTGCGCCAGAGGTGAGCTGAAGCTGCACGGTATTGTCGTCGAGGTCGAGGAAAGAGAAACCGGTCATAGGCCCGAGGCGGATGACGGCCGAACCGAGTTGCACTTCGGCGCGGGAACCTTCGTCGGACCAAAGCTGGTCGCCGGTGGTCAGGGGACGGTTGGGAACGGCTCCCACCCAATCGCTTTCGCCGGCGGGCTGGAAGGAAACGGAACCTTCCATGTAGCCCAGCCGAGCAACGCGCCCCGGCGGATCGTCTTGATCCTGGGCGAATGCGGGATTGGGCAGAAAGGGAGTGGTTAGCAGAAGCGCGAGTACGGCGCTACACCAGGCAAACTTAGCCGACTTCAGTTTCAAGGTTGTTCTCATAGACGTTTTATGTCTCCCAAGCTTTGAGTGTGATATCGCGAAAGTGTTCCCGCCGAGAGTGGCTTGCAGCACCGCATCGCCGGCTTAGGGCTAGCCTTGGATACAGGGTCAGTCGAGTGCGGCGTAGCCGCCATCAGGATGATCTTCACGGTAGAACGAACTTCTCCCGAGCGGCGCGGGTCGGTGATCTCCGCGCTGAGTGGATTGAGGATAGCAGGTTGGCCGGATGGTATGAACGATTTTGCCTGTGGATAATCCGGGCAGAGCTTTTTCGTCAGTAGTTTGGGCGGGGATGAGACTGATGTCTCATCCTGAGACGTGAGTCTCGCGACATGCCTCTCGCCCACAATGCTGACGGTTCTAACTCACTGAAAAATCTAGCGCCTCGGTGCTAATCCTTCCGTTCGGGGCGATGGTCCCGGTCGTGCTCCTGTTTTTCCCATAACCGCGAGTTTCGGCTCCCCAAAGCTCTTCCTAACCGGGAAGAGGGGGAGCCCAACCGCACTTTGTTCGCAAAGATGTTTAGGACGAAGCGAAGCAAGCAGATTCCTCCACTGCCTCTTTCCTTCCTTGGTGGGAAGGAAACGCTTCGAACGGAACGACAGAGACCTCGGGATTATCGGGAAGGGGCATCAGCGCTTTGGGACAAGCAGGAACAGCGAGGGGGCGGACAGGGCAGACCAGCGCGGTTGCCGACCTGGCGCGCTTTTTCCCGGAGGCAACGCCGGTGCGGATTCCGGTGGAGTTTACGCGCAGCGCCCCCGCGAGTGAGGGCAAGCTGGCGAGCGCGGCGGAATTGCCGGAGAGTACGGTGATTGAATTTGGGACGTCGCGCGAAGTTCTGTTTGCCTGCACCATGCAGCTGGAATTTGCCGACGTACTGCGGCTGCGCAACTCCGATGGCTCGCTGGACACGGAAGCTTCCGTGGTTGCAGTGCAGTACCATCCTGGCGCGACGGTGGTGGCGGCGCGCTTCCTCAACGCAGTTCCGAACTGGATCGTGAAATCATGACACTTCCTTCCGCTTCATCCCCGCAGCCGGAATCGCCAGCTCCTGATTACGCGGCGCTGTGGTCGAGCGCGCTACGCTTACATCCCATTTACGCGGAACTGGCGCGCGAGTTTGTAATTGACGCCCCGCCCTGTGCCGGGTTGAACGAGCCGGTCGATGCGCCAGATCGAGAAACGGTGGAGCACGCGCAGCAATGGTTGCAAGAGATGGATGACCGCATCCAGGTGCACCAGTTGCGGCAGTTCCTGCAGACCAGCTCTCTGGTCGATGGAGACGGGCTGATTGCGCTGGTGCAGCATTTTCTGGGAAAGAAGGCGCACACGGATGCGGCGCGAGACAAGATCGACTTCCTTTTGGTGCAGTATTTCAGCCAGAAAGCGCCCAGCGAACTGGACGACAATGGTGCGGACATCGCCTATGTGGCGCAGGAACTGGAGCCGGTGCTGGGCAAGGTGGAGCTAAAAGCTCCGGTGTGGCTGAATGCGCTGGATCGGGCGCTGGAAGCGGCACGGCGCTGCCGTTCGCTGGACGAACTGCTGCATGGTGGTGTCCTCGAACAAGGACGGAAAGCCAAAGCTCAGGCCGGCGACTTATTTTATCTGCCAGTGGCGCTAGTAGCATTTACCCGCTTTGGATATCTGATGCGGCGCGCTTTCTTCCGCCTGATGCTGGCCGATCTCAACAACATTTTGGATGGGCTGACCGAACTGGAAGAAAAAGGTGTGGAGACGATCGACTGCCGTCGAGCCCAGTTTTCGGCACAGGAACCGATTGTGCGGTTGCGCATGATTTGCCAGTCGTGGAAGGTGATGTTCCAGGCGGAGTATTCGTCGGGGCAACCGCTGCGCATGCTGGTGGACCTGCGAGCTTCGGTGGACTTCGCGCTGGGGCGAGGCGCGGAAGCGGAAGGTGGCGAGAAGGCAGCAGCAGCGACGGCGGCGGCGAAGGCTGCGCCCGCCAAGCCAGGGGCAGAAAAAGCTGCGACCGACAACCCTGCGCCAAGCCAGCCTGTGGCAAACAGAACTGTGGCGGGCAAACCTTCGCTAAACAAGCCAGCCGCGCGGGCGGCAGGCGCGGCCGCTGGAGTTCCAAAAGCTGCCGTGCCGGTCAAGGCTGCGCCGGCAGTCCCTCCGAAACCGCAAGCCAAGTTCGCCGTGACGAATCATGAAGCTCCGGAATTTGAAGTCTCGACGGCGGCGCCGGAGTGGAATCCGGAGGAGGGCTCGCAGCCGGGGAAGAAAAAATAGCCGGGAGCGAGTGGACAGAGTGAAGTTGCAGACAAGAGATTAAGAGCTCCCGCGAACGAGGCGTGAACTCCAAACAGAGGAAGCTGGCAAGTGGATCATCCGACCGTACTGGTTATCTCCGACGACGTAGAGTTCTCGCGAAGCATTACTGCGCGCTGGCAAGCCGAGCGCAATGTGCCCGCGTTTACGATGCTGAGCGGAGATTTGTGGCCGCGCAGCGTGGATAATTTTGAGGTGGCAATCGTAGGGCCGCTGCGCCGGGAATTGCTTTCGCTGATCCTGGAGCCTCTGCACTCCACTTTGCAGCCGTTATTCTGCGTTTGCCAGGACGCGGCAACCGCGCAATTGGTGCGGGAGCGCTGGCCGCGAACCTCAGTGCTGCGGCATGATGAAAATTGGCTGGACGGTCTGATACTGGCCGCTGGAGAAGCGGTACACCGCGCCGCGGCCGAAGCCCGGGCGCGCGCCGCCGAGCAGAGCTGCGCCACGCTGGAGCGGCAGGCGATGCTGGGCCGCTACATGCTGGAGATGCGGCATGGCTTGAACAACGCGTTGACTTCGCTGTTGGGAAATTCCGATCTGTTGCTGATCGAACCCGGCAGCCTGTCGGCGCAGTCGCGGGCGCAGATTGAAACGATACGTAACATGACGCTGCGTATCCATGAGGTGATGCAGCGTTTTTCGTCGCTGGAAAAGGAAATGAACGTGGTCGCGCAACAAGTGGAACGGGATTCCGGAAAGTTCCGCGTTGCGGTGGCCGCGGGCGTCTAAGAGCAGAAAAGACTCGGGTCCGCCGCGAAGGCGGCGGGCAATAATTGATCCTCCCCTGGCAATTTGCCGATCTGACAGTCGTTGGCGTGCGAGGCGTCTCGCGTGCTTGGGAAAGGCTCTATGCATAGGCTGATTACGACGAGCACCATTCTGGAGCACGAGATTTCGGAGCTGCGGCTGCTGGTGGAGCGGCATACCGGAGTCGTGCTGGATTGTCCCAACAGCGCGCTGGCCGCGCGGGTCGCCGATTTCATCGAGACACAGGAGTTGGACTCCTCGACCACGCTGCTCGATCGTCTGCGCTCCCCCGAGCAGGACCCCTCAAGCTTGCCCTCATTGCTCGACGGGCTGATCAATACGAATACAGGATTCTTTCGTCACCCCGGAGCACTGAATGCGTTTGCGCGGCAGGTGCTGCCGCAACTGTGCGCGCGCAAGTCGGTCGACGCCCCAGGTCCGATCCGAATCTGGAGCGCAGGGTGCGGCACGGGAGAGGAAACATATTCCATTGCGATGGCGGTGTGCGATGCGGTGAATCCCGCCAACGTGAGTGTGGCGAGTAACGGCAACGGCTCGAGTAACGGAAACGGCAAGACGGGCCCGCGAAACGGGGGTGTTGCGGAAAGTTCGCAAAGTACAGCAGTTCCAGCGGCGAAGCTGAACTCCGGGTGCTCGATTCATATTGTGGGCAGCGATTTGCTTGCGTCCGGTATTGAGACCGCGGACCGGGGAGTGTATCCGCAGTCCGCACTGGAGGGCTTGCCGCCAGCCACGATTCGCAACTATTTTTCGAAGATCGGCTCGCCCGCAGTGGGATCGAATGGCGGGTCGAGCGAGGGCTTGAGCGAACCCACTGGGCCGCAAAATCCCACGAGCGCCCCGCATCTATTGGTGAAGCCGCGACTGCGCAGCCTGGTGACTTTCAACTGTATGAACCTGGCGCGTCCCGGCTACATCGGGCGCTTTGACTGTATTTTCTGTATGGATGTGCTGTCGCAATTTTCTCGCGTACAGCGCCAGGCAGTGCTCGAGCGTCTGCATCTCTACCTGGAACCCGGCGGGTATCTATTCCTCAGCCAAACGGAAAAGCTCTCTGCTCCAAACCTCAACTTCCGTTCGGAGACGTTTGATGGGTACACCTTCCACCGCAAGCCGATGGCTGCCAGCGCGGCGTACGGACGGTAGGAGCTTACGCGAACAAAAACTCCTTAGTCCGCAACTCCTTAATCGTGTCGCGCAGTTTCGCCGCCTTCTCGAACTCGAAACGTTTGGCCGCCTCGCGCATGTCGCTTTCGAGTTTGACAATGTATCCATCCAACTCTTCCTGCGACTTGAATTCCGGCATGCCTTCGGCTTCGGCTCCGGTTAGGTCGGTGTAATCGGCGGCGATGATTCCAGCCAAGGTCATGTCCAGAGGACGCACGATCGATTCCGGTGTGATCCCGTTTTCCGTGTTATAGGCGGTCTGAATTTCGCGGCGTCGCAAGGTTTCATCGATGGCGCGCTTCATGGAGTCCGTCATGCGATCGGCGTAGAGAATCGCGCGGCCGCGCAGATGCCGCGCACAGCGTCCGATCGTCTGGATCAATGATCCCCACGAGCGCAGGAAGCCTTCCTTGTCCGCATCGAGGATGGCTACCAGCGAAACTTCTGGCAGATCGAGGCCCTCGCGTAATAGATTGATACCGATCAATACATCGAACTCGCCCTTCCGCAAATCGCGCAGGATCTTGACCCGCTCCAGGGTTTCTATCTCGGAATGCATATAGCGGCATTTCACGCCCACTTCGGCGTAATACTCGGCCAAGTCTTCGGCCATACGTTTCGTCAACGTGGTCACGAGGACGCGTTCTCCACGCTCCACACGAGCGCGAATCTCGTGCAGCAAGTCGTCGATCTGGCCCTTCACCGGGCGGACCTCGACCTCAGGATCAATCAGGCCGGTGGGCCGGATGATCTGCTCGACTACAACGCCAGCCGACTTTGTCAGCTCATAGGGACCGGGTGTTGCCGAAACATAAACAAGTTGATTCGTGCGATGCTCGAATTCTTCGAAGGTTAGCGGACGATTATCCAGCGCCGAGGGCAGGCGGAAGCCGTACTCCACGAGGGTTTCCTTGCGCGAACGGTCGCCGGCATGCATGCCGCGCAATTGCGGAATGGTCTGATGCGATTCATCCACGAACATGAGATAGTCACGAGGAAAATAATCCAGCAGGGTTGGAGGAGGCTCGCCAGGCATGCGTCCCGTGAAATGGCGCGAATAGTTTTCGATGCCGTGGCAGTAGCCCATCACCTTGATCATTTCCAGATCAAACTTCACACGCTGATGAATGCGTTGGGACTCCACTGCGCGGCCTTGCTTCTCCAGTTCCACTTCCCACCAGGCCAGCTCTTTCTTGATCGACTCAACCGCGGAAGCGCGAGTTTCATCTTTCATCACGTAGTGCGTCTTGGGATAAATCGGCAGCCGCATGTATTTTTGCTTCACCGTGCCAAACAATGGATCGATCTGGGAGAGCGACTCAACCTGATCTCCCCACAACTCGATGCGGTAAGCCATGTCGTCGTAAGTAGGGAAGACTTCGATCACGTCGCCTCGAACGCGAAACGTGCCGCGCCGGAATTCTCCGTTGGTACGCTCGTAGAGTATGTCGACCAGCTTGCGCGTAATGTCTTCCCGAGCGATCTTCTGGCCTTTTTCGAGAAACAGCATCATGCCGTAGTAGGCTTCCGGCGAGCCCAAGCCATAGATGCAGCTCACGGAAGCGACAATCAGCGCATCGCGGCGTTCGAATAACGATCGGGTCGCCGAGAGTCGCAGCTTGTCGAGTTCGTCGTTAATGGTTGCTTCTTTTTCGATGAAAAGATCGGCGGCGGGAACGTAAGCCTCGGGCTGGTAGTAGTCGTAATACGAAACGAAATATTCGACGGCGTTGTGCGGAAAGAAATTCTTGAACTCGTGATAGAGCTGCGCCGCCAGCGTCTTGTTATGAGCCATCACCAGGGCGGGACGATTGACCGCCTCGATGACCTTGGCCATGGTGTAGGTCTTGCCCGATCCGGTGACGCCGAGAAGAACCTGATGCTGCTCGCGGTCGTAGACGCCGCGCAGCAGGGATTCAATCGCGCGGCCCTGATCGCCCTGCGGTTTGTAATTCGAGACGAGTTTAAAGTCCATGGAAGAACTCTTGGTCTTTGGCTCTTAGCCTTTAGCAGACCCTGTGACTGGCAACGGTTCTGGCGTGCACCCTTACAGAAGCAACTTTACCGGCTAAGAATCTTTCTATTATAACGCGCGCAAATCGAGCGCCGCTCCCGTCGCAGGTTACAACTCCGCCAGCGCGCGATGTACCAGATAGATGGAGATCGATCCTTCGCCAACAGCGGAGGCGACCCGCTTTACGTTTCCGGCGCGGACGTCGCCCACGGCGAAGACCCCTGGCAGGCTGGTTTCGAGCATTTGTGGCGCGCGGGGAAGCGTCCATTTGAACTCCTGTGCGACCGGATCCAAATCGCGGCCGGTGAGGATAAAGCCTTTGTTGTCGAGCATCACACATCCCTTGAGCCACTCGCTGCGAGGTGAAGCGCCGGTCATCATGAACACGTGGCGGATATCGAGGGTTGAAGTCTCGCCGGTGTTCTTGTCCTGCCAGGTTACTCGCTCCAACTGTGCGTCGCCCTCGAGGCCGACGATCTCGGTGCGGTAGTGCAGGCTGATCATGGGATTTTCTTCGATACGCTGGATGAGATAGCGCGACATGGTGTCGGACAACCGACTGGATCGAACCAGCATGTGGACTCGGCCTGCCATCTGGGAGAGATAGACGGCAGCCTGACCCGCCGAGTTACCGCCGCCGACGACGATCACGTCATCTTTCCCGCACAGTTGCGCTTCAATGTAGGTTGCGCCGTAATAAATGCCCTGGCCTTCGAACCGTGCGAGATTGTCAATTTTTGGCTTGTTGTACTGCGCGCCGCTGGCAATCACGACGGCACGCGCGCGAATGACCTGACCGCAGTCGACCGTCAACTCGTAGGGACGCCTTTCGCAGTTGAGACGAGTGACGGTGTTGGCGATCAACACCTTGGCGCCGAATTTCTGCGCCTGGGCGGCGGCGCGGCCAGCCAGTTCGTTTCCTGAAATTCCCATGGGAAAGCCAAGGTAGTTTTCGATCTTGGAACTCGATCCGGCTTGACCTCCGGGAGACTCGGCCTCGATCACTAAAACGTCCAGCCCCTCGGAGGCGGCATAAACAGCGGCCGCCAAGCCGGATGGTCCGGCGCCGACGATGACGAGATCCCGCACTTCCGACGCCGTGATATGAGAGTTGAGACCGAGGCAGCGCGCCAATTCCTGAATCGAAGGATTGCGGAGCACCGTCTGGTTGTTGCAGATGACGACGGGGATTTGATCGAGTTTCACTTGAAAGTGATCAAGGAGATCTTGATAGCTCGTGTCCGTGTCGAGATCGACATAGGTGTGGGGATGTCCGTTGCGGGTGAGAAACTCACGCAGGTGCAGCGTTGGGGCCGAATGGCGGGAGCCCAACAGGATCACATTTCCCTGGCCGCGGTTAATCAACTCCACACGGCGCAGGATGAAGGCGCGCATGAGGATCTCACTCAGCTCCGCATCTCGCGCAACCAGGGTCCGCACATCCTGGCTGCTCATTTCGAGGAATTCGCCGGCCGCGGTGACGCGCCCGCGCACCAGGCAGCGGCGGCCGGAGATCATGGTGATTTCTCCAGTGAATTCCCCCGCTTCAAGGTTGACGATGGGGCTTTCGCCGCGCAGTTCGGGCTGAACGATTTCCATACTTCCGGAAAGCAGCACGAAGAATGGAATGTCGCTCTGGCCGGGCTCGAAAAGGATGTCGCCGACGTCCACTTTTCGAATCTTGGCAAGGGGCCTGATGCGGTTGATCTGCTCCTCGGTGAGGACGGGGAAAGCCTCACCACGAATATCGGCGGCCAGCGGTATGAGCTGAGTCGACATGGGTTCTCCTGGCAAGAGGAAATCGAAAGGCCCGAAGGGTTAGTAGATGACAAACTCGAGGCTTCGGACGCATCGAAACGCCGGATTCTCGGTTGCGTGGCGGATTATTTTTTCTGGACGTCTTCGACTGCCAGAATCCGCGAAGTGGCGCGGAACTTCTTGTAGTCGCGGAATGTCTGTTCCACATCCACGTTGAAGTTCTTGAGCAGGGCGAGACGAACGTCGATTTTGGCGGTAAGCTGGCGCGGCAGCCACACTTCTTCGTTTACCCGGGTTTGTTCCAGCATGAAGCGAGAACCCTTATGAAAGCGCGCCAGGAACAATCCCCAGGAAATCGTATCCAGGCATTCCACATCCATCTTGGAGAGTTGCAAGTCGCTCTTGTCGATCCAGACTCGGCCGCGGAACTTCGACAGAAACTTTGATTCTTTCAGGTGCGGCACAAAGCCGGGCCGCGGCTCGCCTTCAATCACCCAGGCGTCCCGTCCGCCTACAAGTTCTGATCCGACCAACTTGAAATTGTAGGCGTCAGCTACCTCTTTCACGAACTTGCGGTCCTCTTCACGCTCTTTCTCTTCTTTGTCCTCGCGCTTCCTGCGCTCGTCCTCTGATTCGTTCTTTCGCTTGTCGAGGATCTTCTGAATTTTTTCTTCTTCTTTCGCCGCATCCTTGGCGTCGAGCGGCTTATCGTCTTTCTCAATCAGCCGTTGTACCTGTTCGCCGTAAAGCTCCATCACTTCATAAGTCTTAGCCTCCGTCGATTTCACCTCTCCCTTGCCATCGAGCTTATGTTCTTCGTCGCGTTCAATGTAGGTGTAATCGCGGAGGCGCTTGTCGTTTTCCATGTCCTTGTCGGCGACCACGCGTAAGAGTTGCTGCATCTGCTCCTGCGAGAGATTGCCGTTGGCGTCGGGCTTCAGATCGGGCAGGGAAGACGGGTCCGGCGCGTCGGTGGTCGTTTTGATAGGAGCCGCTGCGGACGCAGGTCGATCCTCCTGGCCGAAAGCCAGCACAGCACTGAGCAGCAAGAAGGAAACAAAGACGCGAGAACCCACTCGCACATTTTATCGCAGGGAACAAGAGAGCACGGTTGAGAAATCGAAGTGAATCGACGGCGTGCGAAAGACACAAATTGTACAAACTCATTACGGGGCGGTGACAAGGTCAAAGAGTGGCCGACCTAGTCTTTCCTAGGCCGCGGGCAGAAAAATAAATCTGCCTTCGGCCGAGCCCTCTCATTTCAGCCTCGAAGGAGAACCACAATGTCCCGTTTGCATATGCGCCACTTGCCGGCTCGCGTCCTAGCGGTCACGTCTTTCGTCGCGTTGATGCTGATGCTTGCTTCCAGCCCAGCTGCGGCACAATATCAAGTCACAAACCTAAGTTCAAACCAGGTAAAAGCTGCGAAACACACGGATCCATTGCTGGTGAACGCGTGGGGATTAGTCCACGCCCCGGGTAACGCTTGGTGGGTCAGCGACAATAACTCCGGATGGTCGACGCTTTACAATGGCGCCGGAGTGGCGCAGGGACTGAGGGTATTGATCCCAACCGCGGGAGGCGGTCCGGATTCGCCCACCGGGACAAATGGCCCAGGCTCGCCGACAGGGATTGTGTGGAGTGCATCGACGACCGGCGAATTCCAGGTGGAGGGATGGCCGTCACTTTTCCTGTTTGCCACGCTGGATGGAACCATCAGCGGCTGGACATTTAAATCGAATGTCAACCAGGCGATTGTGGCAGTGGACACATCGACCAGTACGACTCCATCGGTCTATGCGGGCCTGGCCATCACGAACCACGCGTCAGGGAACTTCTTGTACGCTGCTGACAACAAGAATAATAAAGTGGACATATACGACGGAAATTTCAACCTGGTTACCTCGATCATCGACGCTGCCGTGCCCGCGGGCTTTGCAGCATTCGGCGTCCAAGACATAAACGGGCTGGTCTACGTGACCTTTGCTAGTACTACCGGTGGGAGTGGCGGCTTCGTTGACGTATTTAAGGAAGACGGTACGCCTGTGACCCCGGGGCAGCATCTGATTCAAGGGTCGCCGCTCAACCAGCCCTGGGGGATTGCCGCAGCCCCGAAAAACTTTGGCCCGTTGGGCAATACGTTACTGATTTCGAACAATACCAACAGCGGGACCATCAATGCCTTTGACGGGACGACGGGGAAGTTCGTTGGAACCGTCAAGGACACAAACAACAAGGTCATTCACATTGACCAGCTTTGGGGAGTTGGTTTTGGCGACGGTACGGGCAGCAACGGGGGAACGAACCAGTTGTTCTTTACCGCCGGTCCGAGCGGCAATCTGGCCGGGACCTTCGGAGTGATTGCGTTTATGTCATCGAATTGAGTGAAGGAAAACGGCGGGACGATGGTTTCACGAATCGTTCCGCCGTTCTGTCTTGGCCCGCCCTCGCCGCTACTCGTCCTTCTTCAGCGCTTTTCCCATACACTCCGCCCGAAACAGGCGCTCGTCCACTCGATGCAGATGCTTGGCCATTGCCGGCGTGATGAGCGGGTAATGCTTGACATCGAACAGGTGGAAGACGATAAACCACACGGGCTTATCGGTGGTCATCCAGTTCTGGCTATCGAAGCGTTTCAGATTTACAGGAACCGAAAAACGGCGCAGCGTGCGCTCGCGGCGCAGATTGAAGTAGGCGTTGAAATAAGTCAACGCCAGTTCGCGCAGTGTGCGATGAACCGGCTCGCGCCAGCGGCATCCGGTGTAGTTTGACTTGGCCACAGCACCCCAACATCCGTTCTGGCGAAAAATCGCGATCACATGGTCGGTGTCATGTTCGGCTTCAAAGTCGAGAAGCAACGGGGGATATCCATTGGCGCGAAGCGCCGCGGCCGCAAAGATAGCGCCCTCCAGGCAATGCGCAGTCCGCTCGGCCAACACGCGGCGCGGAGACCAGGCGGTGTCGGCGAGGTGATACGGTGCATCGTCGAGAAATTTCTGGATGCCGTGGGGATCTTTCATGCTGCGCAGCTTGCGAAGTTCCGAAGGGGTGAAGCTGTTTGAATCGCTCATCGTCGCATGAGTTTACACGAGAGGAACGAAAAACTCGGCCAGTTCGCGGGGCGCGTCTACCAGCACATCCGGGGAGTTCTCGAGCAGCGTATGAGGGGCAAAGCCGTAGTTGACGCCCACGGTCCACAGGCCCGCATTGCGTCCGGTTTCGACATCCACATGGGAGTCGCCAACGATGGCGGCTTCTTCCGGGCGAACATGGTGCTCGTCGAGAAGTTTGCGCGCGCCCTCCGGGTCGGGTTTCTTGGTGGCGAAGCTATTTCCGCCATAGATTTGCGTGAAGAATGGGCTCAGACCAAGGGCTTCGACGATGGCACGCGACGGGACGACGGGTTTATTGGTGAGAACGGCCATCTGGCGCGCCGCTCCTAGGTGCGCACTTCCGTTAGAAGTTCTGTGCGCGGAATTCTGAATAGTTCCGAGTGCCTCGTGAATGCCGGCGTAGACGGTGGTGTGATCGAGCTTGTGTTCGCGGTAGTAAGCGAGGAAAAACTGCAGACCTCGACGCACGACGGCCTCGTCGACCGTTTCACCGCCGAGCGCGCGCTGGATCAGAATCGGTGCTCCGTCGCCGACGTAGCTGGCGATGACGTCATCCGGTAACTCGGGCCGGCCGATGTGCCGAAGCGCGGCGTTGACGGAGTGCACCAGGTCGAGACGTGAATCAATCAGCGTGCCGTCGAGGTCAAAGATCACCAGCTTGATCGAGCGCGGGTCGAAGGCACGGCGAATCTGAATCATCTGTCTCTAGAATAAATGATTGCGAGGCTGAGGCGCTTCTAGCCCCTCCCACAGTGTTACCGGTTGATCTGCAACGCAGCGCAGTGCCCGTATAATTCCGGCATGGCGAAGAGCTGGAAGACGCGGTTGATTCATTCCGATGTGAAAGTTCCGGAGGGATACCGGTCGCTGGCGAGTCCGCTGTTTCGAGGTTCAACCACGTTGTTTCCGGATGCCGCTTCCGTTAACGACAGTTGGGATCAGCCTGAAGTCGGCTATACGTATGGGCTCTATGGCACTCCGACCACGCTGGAACTTGCAGGAAAAATCTGCGAGCTGGAAAAGGGCTACCGAACGATCATCACGCCGGGAGGTCAGGGCGCGATTTCGCTGATCAGTCTGGCGTTTCTGAAGAGCGGGGATCACATTTTGATTCCCGAGAGTGTTTACGCTCCGACTCGTAAGCTCGCTTATCACGTGCTGCGGAGGTTTGGCGTGGAGGCCGCGTTCTATCCTCCGGAGATTGGTGCCGGGATTAAAGACCTGCTGCGCGAGAATACCCGGCTGGTGTGGTGCGAGAGCCCGGGATCGATCACGATGGAAGTGCAGGATGTGCCGGCGATTGCCGAGGCCGCGCATTCCCGCGGAGCGCTCATCGCGATGGACAACACGTGGGCCGCAGGCGTGTATTTTGATGCGTTCGCGCATGGTGTGGACATCACGATGCAGGCCTTGACGAAATATGTGGGCGGCCACAGCGACTTGCTGATGGGGTCGGTGACGGTGAAGGATCCGAAGCTATACCAGCAACTAGGGGCAACCCAGCAGCTTCTCGGCAACGCTGCCTCGCCCGACGATTGCAGTCTGGCTTTGCGCGGCATGCGGACGATGGCAGTGCGGCTCAAACACATTGAAGATTCAGCGTTAAAGATCGCGCGCTGGCTGTCGGCTAAGCCGGAGATTGAACGCGTGCTGCATCCGGCGCTGGAAGGCTCGCCAGGACATGAATTATGGAAACGCGATTTCACCGGGTCGGCAGGAGTTTTTTCCATCGTCTTCCAACCTGCTGCTACGAAAGCGCAAGTGCTTGCATTTGTGGATGGGCTGGAGTTGTTTGAGATTGGCTATAGCTGGGGAGGAGTGACGAGTCTCGCCGTTGCTTACGACTTCCAGAGATCGAAAGGGCGTCCGGATTACGGGCACCGCATTGTTAGGCTGAACATTGGGCTGGAAGATACGGAAGACTTGCTTGAAGACTTGGAGCATAGCCTGCGGGAAGTCTGGGGTAATCGAGGCGATTCTTAGGGTGACTAAGGTTCCTGAGTTCGCGAGGGAGGAACTTGCATATTTTCCAATTCCTTGTTCCCATTTACAATGCAACCTGCTTCATAGCGCGTTGCACCTTATCTCGGTAGGCGCATCTAATAAGCGGTAAAGTTTTATAAGGCACTCATCAGGGAACCGGATGGCGACTACAAAAACCGACCCCAAACTGTCTCTCACAGGCACAAAGAAGTCGCGCAGTTATGAGGGACTTACGCGCGAACAGCTCATCGAAGCCTACCGCATCATGTACACCTCCCGGCGGATCGACGACCGGGAAATCATGCTCAAGCGGCAGCAGAAGATTTTCTTCCAGATGTCGGGGGCTGGGCATGAGGCCATTGGGGCGGCAGCGGGGATGGCGCTGAAGGCGGGTTATGACTGGTTCTATCCTTACTACCGCGACCGGGCTCTGTGCCTGGCTTTGGGCGCGAAGCCTCTGGAGATGTTTCTGCAAGCGGTGGGAGCGGCCGACGATCCGAGTTCGGGCGGACGCCAGATGCCTTCGCACTGGGGTTACAGGCGTCTGAATGTGGTGACCCAATCGTCGCCCACGGGATCGCAGATTCTGCAGGCGGTGGGATGCGCCGAGGCTGGGAGATATTTTACCCAGCATCCGAAAACTGCCGAGGTTCCGCCTTCCAAGAATGGCGAAAAGCTTGACTACCGCCAGTTCAAGAACGTCAGCTTTCGCGGCGATGAAGTCACTTATGTTTCTCTGGGCGACGGCACCACCAGCGAAGGTGAATTTTGGGAGGCTCTGAACGCGGTTGCGTTGAACAAGTTGCCGGTCATTTTTTGCGTGCAGGATAACGGCTACGCGATCTCTGTGCCGGTGGAAGTGCAAACCGCGGGAGGCAGCATTTCGCGGCTGGTCTCGGGATTTCCAAATTTTCATTTTGAGGAAGTTGACGGCACCGATCCGGTGGCGAGTTACGGAGCCTTTCAGCGAGCGACGCAATATTGCCGCGAGGGCCACGGGCCGGCCTTTGTGCATGCCCATGTGATTCGTCCCTACTCGCATTCGCTTTCCGACGATGAACGGTTGTACCGTCCGGACACCGAGCGCGAACGGGATTCTGCGCGCGATCCCGTGTCGCGGACCCAGATGTTTTTGCTGCGTGAAGGCATTCTCGACGAAAAAGGCATTAACGATCTGGAAAAGAAAGTAGAAGAGGAACTTCAGATCGCTGTCGATCAGGCCCTGGAAGCGCTGCCTCCCGCGCCCGAAAGCGTGATGCAGTATGTGTATTCGCCGGACATCGATCCGACATCGGCGGCGTTCGACTCGCAGGCGGTGATTGGCCCTGATTCGGCCGACGGCAAGAAGCCAGCGGCGAAGACTATGGCCGATCTGATCAACGTCACGCTGCGTGATGAAATGAAGCGCGACGAACGGATCGTAATTTTCGGCGAAGATGTGGCCGACTGCAGCCGCGAAGAATATCTGAAGCGCAAGCTGGTGAAAGGGAAGGGCGGAGTCTTCAAACTGACCTTCGGCTTGCAGAACGAGTTCGGCAACGACCGCGTGTTCAACTCGCCTCTGGCCGAGGCTGCGATCGTTGGACGCGCCACTGGCATGGCCACGCGCGGCATGAAGCCGGTGGTGGAAATTCAGTTCTTCGATTACATATGGCCGGCAATGATGCAGATTCGCGATGAGCTATCGGTGATCCGCTGGCGGTCGAACAATGTATTTTCTTGTCCCGTGGTGATTCGCGTGGCCATCGGCGGGTATCTTACCGGCGGCGCGATTTATCACTCGCAGTGCGGAGAGAGCATGTTTACGCATATGCCGGGACTGCGGGTCGTATTCCCCTCCAACGCGCTCGATGCCGCGGGGTTGCTGCGCACCGCGATCCGCTGCGACGATCCGGTATTGTTTCTCGAGCACAAGCGGTTGTACCGCGAAACCTTCGGACGCGCGCCATATCCAGGACCCGAGTACATGATCCCGTTCGGTAAGGCGAAGATCGTGAATCCGGGGACGGACTTGACTGTGATCACTTACGGAGCGGTGGTGCCGCGGGCGCTGCAGGCGGCGCAAAAAATTGAGCGCGAGCACGGTGTGAAAGTCGAGTTGATCGACTTGCGGTGCCTGAATCCGTTTGACTGGGAGACGATTGCGGCATCGGTCGCAAAGACCAATCGGGTGATCGTCGCCTACGAAGACACGTTGAGTTGGGGCTACGGGGCGGAGATCGCGGCTCGTATCGCTGACAAACTCTTCGATCATCTTGATGCTCCGGTGCGTCGGGTCGCCGCCGCGGATGCGTTTGTGCCGTACCAGCCGATTCTCGAAGATGCGATTCTGCCGCAGGCGAACGATCTGTTTCGAGCTATGAAAGAGCTGGCCGAGTATTGAGTTCGCCCGGCGAAGGTCCGAACTGCGCGCCCAGAGCGGCATAGAGCCTTCCATCTCCGGGTGTTCCTTCCACGATTGACCAGAGCCTCGCGATACCCCTAAGATTAGTCGCCACTTTTGGGGGTTCCGATGACGCCGCTTCGTCTTCAAGCTCAGGTCCGTGGGCTGGCAGGAATCGCCACCCTAGCTTCCATTCTCTTGGTTGCTCACATCGGCGCGGCGCAGACCGCCGTTACCACTTATCACAACGACAATTACCGCACGGGCTGGAACTCGGCCGAGACCGTATTGACACCGAGCACCGTGAACACTTCTTCGTTTGGACTTCTGGCCAAAGTTGCAGTGGATGATCAAGTGGATGGGCAACCGCTTGTGGTTCCAGGGGTCACCATCACGGCGGGTAATAACCAGGGGGTTCACGACGTCGTTTATATCGTGACAGGAAATGACACGGTATACGCGATCGACGCCGATGCCGGCACTGTATTGTTAAGGCAAAACTTGGGCAAGCCCGTGACTTGGCCGCTGGGCTGTAACAACAACGGCCCAAATGTCGGCATCGACTCGACTCCGGTGATCGACGTCAGCAGCAACACGATCTATTTGATCGCGTATACACAGGATTCGACGGGGCCGGCTTATCGGGTTCATGCGCTTGACCTGGGCAACCTGACCGACAAAGTGACGCCGATGGTGGTGAGTGCGTCTCATACTCTGACTGACGGAACGACGTTCACTTTCAATGCCACCTACCAGCGGCAACGCCCGGGGTTGCTGCTGGCGAACGGAAACATCTATGCGGGCTTTGGGAGCTTCTGTGATTACTCGGCCAACCTGTCCCGTGGCTGGCTGCTGGGTTGGAATGCGGCGACGCTGACGCCGCTTTCCGCCAACCGGCTGAACGATCAGCAGCCGACTTCTCCGAACACGTTCTTTCTCTCGTCAATCTGGATGTCGGGTTATGGGCTTGCTGCGGATGACTCCGGGAACGTCGTATTCGTCACCGGAAACTCCGATTACTCCGGGACAACTTACGATGGTGTAAGCAACATTCAGGAGAGCGTGGTGAAGGTGTCGTCCGATCTGACGACGGTGGTCGACTTGTTTACGCCCTCGAACCAATCCAACCTCGATCGAGGGGGATACGGATTTTGGCTCCGGAGGCGTGCTGGTTTTGCCGGATCAGATAGGTTCTACGCCGCATCTGGCTGTGGCGGCTGGCAAGTACGGCAGCATGTATCTGATGAATGAAGACAAACTGGGAGGCTACTCGACCACCACCAATAACGTTCTGGGCACTTATCCAGTGGGCGCGTGCTGGTGTGGAGAATCTTACTTTGTGGATCCGACCGATGGCCTAGCGCGAGTCGTGAGCAGTGGCGCACATGAAGTGAAGGTTTGGAAGGTGAAGACGTCGCCGAGTCCGAAGCTGGTTGGTGTCACGCGCTCGCCGGCGTTGAAAAGCGGGCAACTGCCAGGCTTCTTCACCAGCGTGTCTTCCAACGGCAATGCGACTCCGATTATCTGGGCACTCACGCGGCCAGCCTCGCATAGTTCCCCTGGCATTGGGCTCTATGCCTTCAACCCCGATTCAGGGGCAAAGATGACTCTGCTCTTTCAGGCTGACGCTGGCTCCTGGCCGAATTACGGCGGAAACTTGAATCAGGTGCCTGTGGTAGCGAACGGCAAAGTCTACGTCGCGAGCAACAAGCAATTGCAGATCTTTGGGCTGAAACAGGCCGCGAACTTGAAGTCTTCGAAATAACCGGAACAACCCACTGCATTTTAGGGCCGCGTCTTTTCAGGCGCGGCCCTCTTAATTTCTTGAGATGAAGAATCGATATCGGGATCGTCTACTCCGCAAACAACACGCGGTAGATGCCGCCTCCAATCGCGCCCCCTAGGAGCGGGGCGACCCAGAACATCCACAACTGCTGCAATGCCCAGCCCCCGGCGAAAATTGCCGGTCCAGTGCTGCGAGCTGGATTGACTGATGTGTTGGTTACGGGAATGCATATCAGGTGAATCAGGGTGAGGCAGAGGCCAATGGCGAGTGCGGCAAAACCCTTTGGCGCGCGGCTATCGGTTGAGCCCATGACGACGATCAAAAAGAAGGCGGTCAGCACGACTTCGGCGACGAAGGCAGAGAGCGCGGTGTAACCGCCGGGAGAATGCAGGCCGTATCCGTTCGAAGCGAAGCCGGCGTGGACGTCGAAGTTCGCGTTTCCGCTGGCAATGACGAAGAGCACGCCCGCGGCAGCGATTCCGCCCGCGACCTGAGCGATCACGTAGGGCAGAAGATCGGAAGCGGAAAAGCGTTTGCCGACGACCAGGCCGAAACTGATTGCTGGATTGAAGTGGCCGCCGGAGATATGACCGACGGCGTAGACCATGGTCACGACGGTCAGCCCGAAGGCGAGCGCAACTCCGGTGAATCCGATGCCGAGCGCGGGGAAGGCGGCAGAGAAGAGTGCGGCGCCGCATCCGCCAAAAACCAACCAGAAGGTTCCAAAAAATTCCGCGATGGCACGTTTGCTGAGGGGCATGTCGATCTCCTTGGTCGCGAGAACTATTTCAAACCACAGGGGCCCGTGTTCGGTGCGGGAAGAAGACTAGCACGACGCTGCAGAAAGAGGAACTGAGGCCGTGGAGGGTATACCCCCTCCCAGGGGCGGTCTGTTGAAATGTTGGGCTTAGCGAGAAAATGCTCGCAAAATCTAGAGGGCGCACGGCTTAAGGGGCAAAATCTAGGGAACAAAGGAGTTGTGGCTGGCATTCGGTCGGGAGTTCCTTGAGTTATCGATCTAAGTGGTGCTGGCTCTGCTTGGCAATGATGGAACGAATTTGAGGAGGGGCGCAAGGGTAGATGTCACGGGGAGCTGTGGATTTGGTGAGGAAGAGTTGGCGAGGGGAGGGCGAGTAAGGATCAAAATCCCCGCCCTGTCTCTCCAAGAAACGGAGAGACAAGGACGGGGCACCCGCATAATTCCGAAAACTTTGGCATTTCCACAACTTTTCTTGCTGCAAGGTTCACTTAACCTTGCTGAAAATTCCAGATAGGGAATACTGAGAATAGGGCGGAATTTCACAACAATTTTGGAATCTGTGGGGCGTCGGATTTCGATCCGGCGCAGTCAAGGGTGGAGGAGTGAAGAGAATATGGCTTTAGGAAATGTTCCTCGGTGTCAGCATATCAAGATGAATGGAATCCAGTGCGGCTCTCCCGCGCTGCACCGAAGGAGGCAATGCTTTTTTCATGAGCGGGCGCGGGAGCAGCATAACCGGATTGTGAAGGATCAGTTCAAGCAGGCCCGCTTTGTGCTGCCGCTGCTGGAGGATGCCAATGCGGTGCAGATGGCGCTCATGCAAGTGATGCAACTGCTGGCCTGGGGCGAAATGGATCACAAGATGGCGGGACTGCTGCTTTACGGTCTGCAGACCGCGAGCAGCAACCTGACCTACGTGGACTTCGAACCCGACGAGCCGACCGATGTAGTCATCATTCGCGAAGACGTACAACTGACCGACATCGGTGGCCCGCAATGGGATCCGGAAGAATTTGAATCGGACGAAGACGAGGAAGAGGAAGAAGAGGAGGAAGAGGAAGACAGCGGGGACGACAACGTAGCGGAGGCCGATTCGCCGGCTGCCGCCGTTGAGGGAGCCGAAGTCCGGGCGAGCGCGCCCAGCATGGATGTGGATATGAATGAAGTGCGGAAGCAGATCAAGGGACTGCTCCACGATTACATCGTGGAGACGGGAAGAACGCCGCGGGAGTTGAGTGGTTAGGTGGGTAGTCCAGTCTGACCAGACGGGTGGGTGCTCAGAAGAGAAGCGGCGCCGGGCAAGTTACCGCCGCTTTCTCTGCAAGCCGCTTCTCGTTGATCGTTCCTGAGTGCGATGCTAGGCTGGCGACAGTGGGTTCCACAACCATCCATTCTGTGAATTCTGGCGACGCCGCGAGCCGCGTGGGAGCGTGGTGGCAATCGGCGACGGCGGAGGTGTGGGCGAAATTTCTGCTGGCGCTGGTGGGACTGAGTCTGGCCTTCGGGACGGCATTGTTTTCCACGGCGTCGGGCGAGGCTGGACATTTATGGGCCTCGGTGATTCTGGCGTCGGTGGCGCTGTTGATGGCGGTATTTGTGGGGCTGGTTACCGTACCGTATCTGGCGCGGCGGGTGGCGCTCGAGCGGCTACGGCAGACCTTTCACTATGAAGTGACCCGGGCGGGGGTGGTATATGTGCTGGTCACGCTGGTGATCGGCATTGCGGCATTAAACACAGGAAATAATCTGCTGTACATCGTGGTAGCGGCCATGCTGGCGGCGATCCTGGTGTCAGGCGTAGTTTCGGCCATGGTTCTGCGCGGCCTGGAATTGGATGTGCGACTTCCCGAGCATGTTTTTGCCGGGCGGGCGGTCATGGGTCACATTGTGCTGCGCAACGCGCGGCGCTGGCTGCCGTCGTTTTCCATTCGCATCGTGCCGACGCGCAAAGAGAAGAAAATCCGCAAGGAATGGCGTTGGGAGCCGACCACATTTGTTTTTCCGCTGAATCGTCCACCACAGAATCAGTGGGTGCGGCTGCGCGACTATCGCGTGCGGCGGGTCGAGTTGCCGGGCGCTCCGCCGGGAATTTTCGAGGGCATGGTTTACTTTCCGTACTTGCCCGCGAAGGCTGAGTTGGCGGCGGATTTGGAACTTCTATTTGATCGCCGCGGACGCTACTGCGAGTCGAATTTTGGACTGGCCACGCGCTTTCCGTTTGCCTTTCTGACGAAGACGCGGCAGATTGCGCTGCAGCGCGAGATACTGGTCTACCCGCCGGTTGAGGCGCCGGAAGAGCTGTTCGAGATTCTGCCGCTGGTGCGTGGGGAGTGGGAAAGCTTTGTGCGCGGGCGTGGCTCCGATCTCTACCGCATCCGCGAGTACATGCCGGAAGACTCGGCGCGCCATGTGGACTGGAAGGCAACGGCGAAATCGGGATCGCTGAAGGTGCGCGAGTTTAGCCGCGAGGATGAGCGCAAGCTGTGCATTGTCTTCGATAATCCGCCGGCGGGAATGATCTCCGATGAGGCCTACGAGAAAGCGGTGAATCTGGCGGCATCGTTGGGGTGGCACTTTTCCACGCAAGATGCGGAAGTCTCATTTGTGATTCCGGGGCAAGGCCGGGGCGTGGATCTCCACGAATTCCTGGCGCAGTTAGCGGTGATCGAGCCGGTGGGAGCGACGCACTCGGGGCAGGCGCCGCGGCCCGGAATCAAGCAAGAAATCGATCTGAGGGAAATTGGCCTGGATAACAGCGGCGAATACAACATCGTGCTGACGGCGAGGCCACATGGCAGCCTGCCGACTTCGTGGTGGAATTGCTCCTACTTTGTGTTTCTCGGCGCCGAAGGTTCGCCTCGCCATCCGAAAGCGTAAAGCGGTCTGCGCCGCTCCGTCCCGGAATGAGCCTGGAGCAGAAATATTATTTCTCCCAACTGTTTAACCCTTCCCCTGCATCTGATTTGGGAATATACTCGCCCCCCGTTAGAGGTTTGTGGGTGCTCGGAAGATAACAATCTGGGAGGATCCAATGCGTATCTGCGAGCTGATCAAGGATCAGGTAACCTACCAGGCAGAGATGGGGCAAACGGTTTTAGAAACGGTGCGTGCCATGGTGGAACGCAATATCGGCGCGGTTCCGGTCTTGCACAATGGCAGACTAGTGGGGATTTTTTCCGAGCGCGATCTGATGAAGCGCGTAGTGGCTGAGGGTTTCGATCCTCGCAGCACCTGCTTGGCGGAAGTGATGACGGACGACCCGCTCACCGTAAGCATGCACGAGGACCTGGAAAACTGCATGGCCCTCATGCGGAGGCATAGCTTCCGTCATCTGCCCGTCTGCCACGAGGGACAACTGGTCGGCATCGTCTCGCTGCGCGACATCCTGCTACATGACTTGAATGAAAAGGATGACGAAGTGCGCATGATGCGGGCCTACATCCACTCAGTTCCCGACGCCTAAAGCGTGCCCGACGATGCACTCCGCGCGCCAGCGCTGAACGTGTATATTGGCACGTTTGAGCAAGGATCTGCCGAGCGCAGGTCCTGAGAATCGGGCATATGGCACGATGGTAACGTTACTTTAGGTTACCCGAGTACATTGAACACCTGCGCAAAAAGGTTTAACTTCTCTTAATTAGTACGCCAGTTAAGTACTGCCTCTTTCTTGCCTTTGTTTGATCGAGTTAGGTCCGGAGAACTGTTGCGATGAGCAAAATCAGGATTCTTTATTACGTTCTCTGGATTGCTCATCCCATCCTGCAGACCGCCATTGCTGTGGCTATGTTCCGCCTGGGGCGGCAGAAGCATTTCAAGTATTTTTTTGCCTACATCGTCGCGCAGATTGCGGCTTTTGCCGTGGTTTTTCCGACATATCGCTATAATCCTGCCGCATGCGTTTACCTTAGCTGGATCAGTACCGCAGTCAGCGTGGCTTTGGGTTTCAAGGTAATTCATGAGGCCTTCCTCGATGCTTTCCGGCCCTTCCACACACTGCGAGATCTGGGCACGGTCCTGTTCAAGTGGGCAGGGCTGGTGATGCTGCTGGTGGCTGGAGTAGTCTCAGTGTCCACGGATTCGCCGGACATCGCTCCGTGGGTGCAAGCCATTCTCACGGCGCAGCGCTGCGTACGAATTATCCAAATCGGCATGGTACTTTTCCTGCTGTTCTTTGCCCGCTACCTGGGAGTGAGCCGGCGACAGTACAGCTTCGGCGTAGCGTTGGGGTTCGGGTGCTTCGCTACGGTAGAACTTTCTCTGGTGGCGTCCTGGGTGGGCGACCACTTGAATAATATTTCGATGGGCCTGGTAAACATGGCGGCCTACAATTGCACGCTGCTCATCTGGCTGGGATACACCTTGGCGAAGAGCCCTGCCCGCGAGGCTCCGTCAAACATGCTACGGCCGCAGCGTTGGGAACAGAGCCTGACCGACATTCATCACCCGCTCCCTGCCGACTCCTTGATCCCGATGTTCGAAGGCATGGTGGATCGAGCTCTCTCGAAAACTCAAGCTTCGCCGTCGCTGGTGCAAGAGGACAGGATTAATACCAAAGCCGCGGCTGCTCATGCCGGAGGCGCTCCCGCAGCCGTGGGATTCACCGGACTTCCCGGCACTGGGTCGACCAGGAGATAGATTCACTGATGTGCTGCCTGCCGGTTTCTTAGGACTCTCGCTGCAGTTCGCGCCTCCATTTCGCGTTTCGTAAATTTCTTTCCTGCTCCACGTCTCTTTGAACCCCATCCCCATTAGTTGTTTAATCACCTCAGGGTTAATCATTTAAGTTGTTGACGATAAATGGTTAGCTTTAGAGGCAGAACAGGCTGGACCGAGAGTACGAGCCGGCTACAGTAAATGATGTAGGGAAATTCCTGTAGAAGGGATTGACTTGTGCCTTATAATTCTCCCCCCGCGTCAAGTTAGCTTCCCTTGAAGGGTAGACGCGGTAGGAGAAAACCCATGAAGCAAGCAATCAGGATTTCGATCCTGATGTGTGGACTAGTGGGCACCTATGTCGTAGCCGCCGTTCCGCAGGTTCCCGCCCCGGACGGAGGCCCGATTCTAGTGTGCCCACCACAACAACAACTGCAGACCAGATGCGTTCAGCTTCCACCGATGATGAAGTAGTAGTTAATCGGAGGAGAGGGTTGAAGGCAAGATCACCAAAGTAACCTGTGGTAACTTGGGCCGAACCTGGGCTCGCTATTTTTGGGCTGACGGACTCATACATAAACCGTCAGCCCCGTTTTTTTGGGAAAACGATAGTTAATCCTGCCGCTTCACGGCAAGTTCCAGGGTTCGGCGCAGTTCCTTAGCATCACGGGTTGGAGGCTGACAGGTAAAGCCGGAACAAAGAACGGCGAACGCCTTGCCGGATTTCAGTTCGGGCAGATTCGGGATGGTCGACGCGAGCGCCGCAGGAAGATTCTTCGCGACAGCCTGATTTGCAGTGAGTCGAAGCGCGCTCTTATTGAACGCGAAGGACGCGTTGGCGGCCGCGGCTAGAGTAGAGCCTGCATCGTCGGCGTCGTTCTCACAAACCACGACGACCTGAATTGGGTTTTCCAGGAAATGCACCGCCGCGATTCCGTAGGTCGCGGCAAAAATTCCAAATTGTCCGGCGACGCCGGCAAAGGTTTCGAGCGTCTGTTCGGCCTTGTCGCGATAGGCGGCGTCGCCCGTGTAGTGATGCAGGCGCAACAACGCGATCGCTGCCATGGGGTTGCCTGCCGGGGTCGGTGAATCCTGAAGCGGTTTGCGGCGCGTTGCCAGGACGCCCAGGCTCTTGCCATCGGCTGCCGGTTCTGCATCGAAGAAGCCGCCAGAAACCGGGTCGAAGAATCTGGCAATCATGGCGTCGGCGATGGCGTGGGCAAATTTGAAATAGCTGAGATCGGCCGTGGCTTCGTAGGCGTCGAGACAGGCCAGCGCGGTCGCGGCGTAATCCTCGAGCATGCCGAGGACCTCGCGGTGCCCGGCCTCAGGATCCGAGTAAGCGACAACGTGCAATAACCGTGGTTGTGCGACGTGGGTACTTGCACTTCCTGCGTGGGCCTTCCAAGCCTGTGCCAGGATGCGGTCGAGAGAGCGCAGAGCGAAACGCCGCGCCTCAGTGAGGTTGAGCGCCTTCGCCGCTTCCAGATATGCCGAGACACACATGCTGTTCCAGTTCACATAGACCGTTTTGTCGATGTAAGGAGTTGGACGCAGCAAGCGGGCGGCATACATTTTTTTCTTGGCAGACGCCAACAGTTCTTTGACGCGCTCATCGCTGAGGGTCATGCGCCGCGCAATCTCGTCGATCGACGCGCTGATGTACAGCACATTCTTTGCCGGGTTGTGGTGCATCTCGCCCACTTCGTTGATGTCATAGCGCAACGCGGCGACCTGCGCTTCTTCTTCGGTTAACACGGCACGGGTTTCGTCAAGAGTCCAGGTGAAGTAATCGCCGTCGTCGTCCATGTTGATGTCGGCGTCCTGCGAGGCGTAAAAGCCGCCGCGCTCGCGGTCGCTCAGCCATGCATCCATCCAGCGGATGATGTCACAGGCTACATTGGCGAAGAACTCCGATCCGGTTGCTTGATAAGCATGCACGTAATTCTTCAGCAGCTCAGAGTTGTCGTAGCACATCTTCTCGAAGTGGGGGACCACCCAGCGCTCGTCGACCGAGTAACGATGAAATCCTCCTGCCAGCTGGTCGTAAACCCCGCCATTGGCCATGTGCTCGAGAGTGCTGACGATCAAGTTGTGCAGGCTTTCATCTTTGGTTCGGACAAACTGCTCGATCAACAGATCCGATACTGAAGGATGAGGAAACTTTGGCGCCTGCCCGAATCCGCCGTGTTGGGGATCGAACATTTTAAAAGCGGATTCCTGAATCGCTGTAATGATGGCGGGTGATATCCGCCCGCTGCGTCCGGCGAAAGACTCTGCCTGCGCGATGGCGTTCTCCACCATCTTGGCCTGCTCCAAGACGTCGCCGTTCTTTTCTTTGTAAGCATTGGCGATGCTCAACAACACACGCCGAAAGCTGGGGCGCCCGTAGCCATCGGTCGGAGGAAAATAAGTGCCGCCATAAAACGGCTTACCATCGGGCGTAAGAAACGCCGTGAGCGGCCACCCACCTTGCCCGCTGACCGCGCTGACTGCGGCCTGGTAGCGGATGTCGATATCGGGGCGCTCATCGCGATCCACTTTCACGGCGATGAAATGCTCGTTCACGATGGCCGCCACTTCGGGATCGTCGTAAGACTCGCGATCCATCACATGGCACCAGTGGCACCACACCGCGCCAATATCGAGGAGCATCGGCTTGTTTTCCCGTTGCGCGGAAGCGAACGCCTCCTCGCCCCATTCGTGCCAACGAATTGGCTGGTGCATGGCGGAACGCAGGTAGGCAGAAGAGGCGCGGGCGAGGGAGTTGAGGGTAGCGGTGGTCATGATCATTAGAGTCTAAATGCACCGGGCGAGTTGATGTTGGGCCGGTGGGATCAGCGGTCGTTGTGACCCAAATCGTTATTGCATTCAGACTTTTCTTTATGAGCTAAATGAGTTTCTTCGCGATCATGCAGTAGAGATCGATCGCTTCTGCAAGTTGCAGTTTCTCGATGAACTCACCGTCGGTGTGCGCCACGTGAATCGATCCGGGGCCAATTAGCAGCGGTTCGCCCCAATTTGTCAGCCTTGGAATGTCGGTGGTGAAAGCGGCGATCATCGTCGGCAGACCATCGACGGTGCGGAGGCGCAGGAAGGGAAGTTCCAGGGGGAAATCGACTTTTACCTGATCGCCGGCCGTTGCGAGGATTTGACTTCTCAAATCCTTCGAGGGCCCGATGAGGCGATAGAGCAAATCTGCGTGAGCGTAATCAGGAATTACATTCGGCGCGCGGCCGCCTTCGATCAATCCAATATTCAGCGTGCAGGGACCAATCTCGGGATCGGTTGGCAACGGCATGGCGCGCAGACGAGTGAGTGAGGCAATGAGTTTGTCAATGGCAGACTCGCCGAGTTCGGGATAAGCGGAATGTGCCATACGACCAGAGGCCGTGACTTCCACGCGCAGCGTGCCTTTCGAAGCGAGGGCAATATGGTTCTCAGTGGGCTCGCCGTTGACTAAGTACTTGCAACGATGTCCTGGCTGAGTTGCCGCAAACTCGTTGGCGATTTTCGCACCCAGACTGTCACGCTCTTCTCCAGCCACGAAAAGCAGACCGACGTAGATTCCTTGCTGGCGGAGGCGTTCGGCAGCGGCGATCTGCGCGGCGATGATGCCTTTCGCGTCGCATGAGCCGCGGCCGTAAATTCGCGCGGCATCTTCGGAAGAGGGGATGAACGGCGGGACTGTATCCATGTGGGTGGAGAAGACCACTTCCGGATTCGGCTGCTCGGGCGAGGTGGCGTAGATATCGAAGCGGTCGCCTTCAACTGGAATTCTTCTGGTCTGGTAGCGGATGCGGGTGAGCTCGCCATAGAGATAGTTTCCGACGGCAGCTTCGTTGCCGGAGATGGATTCGATGTCGATGAGTTGGCGAGTGAGCGTGATTGCGTCCATGGAAGAAGAATAAACTACGAAGTTCGCAGAGGCCGCGAGTTGTGCCGATCATGTAATCTGAATGGCGTGATTGCCCAGAATACAACCATCAAGTCACTGTTCCTCGAAGGTACGGCAGGACGATTGGAAGCGCTGCTCAATGCAGGCTCCGAGAATGCGACACATGCGGCAGTGGTTTGTCATCCCCATCCGTTGTTTGGCGGGACGCTGCATAACAAAGTGGTCTTCCATACCATGAAGGCGCTGAACAGCTTTGGCTTTCCGGTGCTGCGCTTCAATTTTCGTGGTACTGGTCTCAGCCATGGCGAGCATGATCACGGTAACGGGGAGATGGAAGACGTACGTACAGCGCTCGACTGGCTCGACGCGGAGTTTCATCTTCCTTTGATATTTGCGGGATTTTCTTTTGGTGCAGCAGTTGGAATGCGAGCCGCGGCTTCCGATGCACGGGTTCAGGCGTTGGTCGGCGTGGGAACGCCGGTAGCTCCGGTGGCTGCGGACACGGAAGCACCTCGGATTTACACGTTTGATTTCTTGCGTGATTGCGTGAAGCCGAAATTATTTGTGAGTGGCGCGCGTGATCAGTTTGGTCCGCGGGCAAAACTTGAGGAATTGGTTGCGTCCGTGCCGGAGCCGAAGAAACTGGTTGTGATCGAGGGAGCGGATCATTTCTTTGAAGGCCGGTTGCGGGAGCTGCGAGAAGCGATCGAAGGCTGGGTAAGGCAAGAAATCGTTCGGAACACTGCTTCATAATTCTTCCCATGTTTGATGCCAATCGTGATTCGCTGTTTCGCCAAATGCGCGAGGCTGCGCGCGAGATTTTTCTTCGCGCGCTAGCCGAGGCTTCGATTGCCAAGGGGTTTGCGCGGCACGTGCATTGCGAGCGAGGGGTGCTACGGGTTTGCGAAGACCTTTACGATCTGCAGGCGTATTCGCGGGTGCTGGTAATTTCCATCGGCAAGGCCGGACACACGATGGTGGAGGCCCTGGCCCAGCAAATGGGTGCGGCTGCGCTCGAGGGCATTGTGGCGAGTTCGGTTGAGGCTTCGGCACAAGTGCGCGGTTTCCGTTATTTTCGTGGCGGACATCCGACACCCAACGCTGAATCCATTCTCGCGGCGAAAGCGATTCTGAAAGCGCTGGATGCTCAGACTGCGGCTTCGCTGGTGATATTTCTGCTGAGTGGCGGAGGGTCGTCGATCGTCGAAAAGACGATCGACGATGAGATTTCTCTCGACGACCTCATGGCAACTTATCGCACGCTGGTGCACTCGGGCGCGCCCATCACTGAAATTAACGCCATCCGGAAACATCTGTCGGCAGTGAAAGGTGGGCGGCTGGCGCAGGCGGCCTTTCCCGCGCAACAGGTTTCGTTGCTGGTCTCTGATGTTCCCGAGGGTATGGCGGATGCTCTGGCGTCGGGTCCGACGATGCCGGATTCCACCAGCGTAGAGGATTGTTACCGAATCGCGGAGAAACATGAATTGGTGGCGCAGTTGCCGCATTCCACGCGCGAGCTTTTCGAGCGGCGAGTGCTTGAAGAGACGCCGAAGTCAGACGATCCGGCGTTTTGCCGTTCGCGGTGGTGGCCAGTTCTTTCGAATCAAACCGCAGTCGAAGGGGCGAAAGCGGTGGCCGAACGCGCGGGATTCGCCGTGCACGTGGACAATTCCTGCGACGACTGGGATTACGAGAGCGCGGCTGAGTATTTGCTGAAGAGACTGCGCGAGCTAAGAAAAGAATCCGAACGAGTCTGCCTGATTTCGGGCGGAGAGGTGACGGTGAAGGTCACGAACGGCGGCATGGGCGGACGCAACCAGCAGTTTGCGCTGGCGTGCGCGACGAGGATTGCGGGTGAGAATATCACCGTACTTAGCGCGGGGACGGACGGAGTGGATGGGAACAGTCCTGCGGCCGGCGCGGTTGCGGATGGAAGCACTGTGATGCGCGCTCAGGCAACTGGGCTAGACGCGTGCGCGGCACTGGAGAAATTTGATGCATATCCGTTGTTCAGTTCGCTCGGGGATGCGATCGAGATTGGGCCGACCGGGAACAACTTGAGAGACTTGCGACTTCTTCTGGCTTACTAAGCCGCTTCGCTTTTTACCTGCACTCCGGCCCACTTCTCTAAAAGAGTCAAGGTCGCGGCATAGTCCAGGTCGCCATTACCCTCTTCGCTGGCCATTTCATAGATTTCTTCCACGGTTTCGAGAGCCGGCAATTTCACGCGAGCTTCCTTGGCGGCCTGAAGGGCGAGAAGGATGTCTTTGTGCATCAGGCGCAATGGAAAATTGGGCGTGAAGTCGCGCTGCAGGATGAATGGACCTTTGTAATCGACGACACCGGAGCGGACCATGGTGGCTTCGATGAGCGAGAGAAGTTGCTTGGGGTCGACGCCGAGTTTGCTGGCGAGGGTGAGGGCTTCGGCGAAACCTTCGAAGATGAGCGCGATCTGGAGGTTCATGGCGAGCTTGGTGGCCTGACCCTTGCCGGTCTCGCCCATGCGGAAAATTTTCTTGCCCATGGCGGCGAACAAGGGGTTGAGGCGATCGATGGTAGATGCGTCGCCGCCGACCATGAAAATCAGGGTGCCGTTGGCGGCGCCGATTTTAGATCCGGTCATAGGAGCGTCGACGTAAGCCACGCCCTTGCCGCGAACGCGCTCGGCAAATTTCACGGTGGCGGATGGAGAGATGGTGCTGGAATCGGCGATGATCACGCCCTCGGCGAGCGACTGGTCGACGCCATCCGCGCCAAACAGAATCTGTTCGACGGCGTTGGTATCGGAAACACAAAGCCACACGACTTCAGCACCTTGCGCGGCGGCGGAGGGAGTGGGGGCGACGCCTGCACCTTCTATAAGTTTGCCCGGAGTGCGATTCCAAACCGTCACTTCATGTCCGGCCTTAGCCAGATTCGTGGCCATGGCGTGGCCCATAATTCCCAGACCTAAGAAAGCAACTCGCATCGCTGAGATTCTCCTGTTCGAACAATCGGACCCGCTCTGGATTAGATATGAGGGCTAGGATGGAGGTCAAGCAAACTGGCGTATGATTGTGCGGGTGCGAGCGGCCGAGAGAAAAGCTCAGGGGGAATCGCGGGAATTACGCGCCTTTCTACCGGCACTGAACTAAAATAGAGCGAGCCGCTTCCAGATTTCATCCAATAAGCAGGCTGTTTCAGGATGATCAAGGCAACGCTTCGCAACCCGGCCCTCCGCAAGCGTGCGTCGCAGTTCGGACGCCTGGTGCGGCATTCGGCCGTGACCCCGCTTTGCGGAGAGACGCACCTGCCCCGTCTGGCTTCTAACGGCGAACTTGGGCTCACTTTTATTGGCCACTCCAGCTTCCTGGTGCAAATTGGCGGGCAAAGCGTAATGATCGATCCTAACTTCGCACGCTGGTTATTTGTGCTGAAGCGGCTGCGGCGTCCGGGAGTTCGCGTCCGCGATTTGCCGGCCATCGATCTCGTGCTGGTGACGCATGCGCACTTCGATCATCTGCACCGGCCATCGTTACGGGCGATCGTACAAAACAATCTGCGCCAGCGCGGAACGGCGCCGGCTATCATCATTCCCAGTCATGTTACGGATCTGGTCTCCGATCTAGGCTTTGCCGAAATTATCGAACTTGATTGGTGGAATAGTTCGCGGCATGGCAGTGTGTCCGTGACGCACGTTCCATCCCGGCATTGGGGAGCGCGGATTCTCAAGGACTCACATCGCGGCTACGGCGGCTATGTGCTGAAAGCGGGGAAGCATTCGGTTTATCACGCGGGCGACACAGCTTATTTTGCCGGCTTCGGCGAGATTGGGCGTCGCCTGTCGCCGGAATTAGCACTGCTTCCCATCGGCGCGTACAATCCGCCAACGTTCAGGAATGTGCACACGAATCCGGCCGATGCAACCCACGCCTTCCTCGATTTGAAGTCGCGCTGGATGGTGCCCATGCACTACGGGACGTTTCGCCTGTCCCACGAACCGGTCGATGAGCCGCTGCAACTGCTGGAGCAGGAAGCGCGCGCGGCTGGAATTGAAGACCGCGTGGTAGTGCTGGAAGAAGGCGTCACGAAGTTCTTCTGAGTTTGTTCCCCTAGAGCCAAGACGCCGATTGCAGCAAGGCGCAAAACCCTGCCGCAGCTCGCTTTTGCTGTAACACTCCTTTGACAATCAGCCTTTGAATTTCGGTGTAAACTCTGGTGCACGAATTTTCGCTGAAGGAGGCGAACATGACCGCGAAAGCGATACCGGAGGGTTACCACACCCTTACACCATACATGACCGTGCGCGACGCTGCGCGCGCGATCGAGTTCTACAAGCAGGCTTTTGGCGCCGTCGAAAAAGGCGTGATGAAAGGGCCGGACGGAAAAATCATGCATGCCGAGTTGCGCATCGGCGACTCTCTCCTCATGCTGGCCGACGAATTCCCGCAATTTGGATCTGTGTCGCCGCAGACCATTGGCGGCTCGGGAACGGGACTGCACATTTATGTCGAGGATGTGGACTCGGCGTTTGACCAGGCGATTGGAGCGGGAGCGACTGTAGAAATGCCGGTAGCGGAGATGTTCTGGGGCGACCGCTATGGCAAGCTGGTGGATCCGTTCGGCCACAAGTGGTCCATCGCGACTCACAAGCGCGATATGTCGATGGAGGAAATCGAAGAAGCGCAGGAAGAGTTTATGAAGCAGATGCCGAAGAGTGCCTGAAGCATGGATTTTGCCGGGTTTTTCGAGGGCGCGGCCAGTGGTCGCGCCTTTCGTTTTGCCTTCGGGTTACTTCGGTAAGGTGCGGGATTCCCGCTATTACACAAGTATTACAGTGATTTTCTCTACGCCTTGATACGTTAGCTATGTACGCTATCGAACTTAGCAGACGAATCGGGGATGCTCCTTGGACATGCAACTGGAAAGCCTGGAAAAACGACAAGCCGCAAGAAATGAAGTGAACTGGGTGACGGCGATCTTTATGATGGCGTTTCACGTGGGCGCCATCGCTGCACTCTTCTTTTTTACCTGGAAGGCGTTGTTTGTTGCGATGTTCCTATGGTGGGTCTCCGGAAGCCTGGGCATTGGGATGAGCTATCACCGCCTGCTCACGCACCGCGGCTATAAAACTCCGAAGTGGGTGGAATATTTCCTGACGGTTTGCGCCACGCTCGCACTTGAGGGCGGGCCGATTTTTTGGGTAGCGACGCATCGCATTCATCATCAATACTCCGATCAGGATGGCGATCCGCATTCGCCGATCGACGGCAAATGGTGGGCGCACATGGGCTGGATCCTAATGGGCAAGTCGATGCACCATGACACGACCACGCTGGCGCGCTACGTCCCCGACCTGGCCAAGGATAAGTTTCACGTCTGGATCACGAAATATCACTACGTACCGCAGATTGTGCTGGGCGTGGTGCTGTTTGCGATTGGCGGACTGCCCTTTCTTTTGTGGGGAACGTTCATGCGGACCGTGGTTGGCCTGCATGCCACCTGGCTGGTGAATTCGGCTACGCACTCCTGGGGCACGCGCCGCTTCACCACGCGCGATCTTTCGACTAACAGCTGGTGGGTAGCACTGCTGACATTTGGCGAAGGCTGGCACAACAATCACCACGCGCATCCGACCGCGGCGCAGCATGGCTTTACGTGGTACGAAATCGACATGAACTGGTACGGCATTTGGGCACTGAAGCAGCTGGGCCTGGCTTGGGACATTAAACGGGTGAAGCTGGCTGACCTGGAAAAGGGTTTGGTGGGTACGCCGAATGGCAAGCTGGTTACCGTGGCTCTGCCGGAGGCGGCGGTAGCGGGAGATTAATCACCAAGCATTTCTTGAAGCCCGGGCCATCACTGGTCCGGGCTTTTTGCTGTCCGCCAAAAATTACACACAAAAGCTTAAATAGAGAGCGTGGGAGCACAGAGGGAATTCCTTCGAGGGTTACCCTGTGATGGCCTGTGGGCTCCAGCTTGAAGATTCGGTTGTAGAATCAGCGTGAAGCCATGCGCATCACGAGCCGCCGCGGAACGATCATCTTCTTTCTCTGCCTGGGCATCGGCCTGGTTGCCCTGGCGGTCGCGCTGAATGTTGGTTGGATCATCCTCAACTGGCGCGAGGGCGTGCTGCTGTTCTTTGGGATCATTTTTTTTGCGCTGATTATTGCGGGCATGATCGTGAATACAACTTTTCTGCTGCGCGAGATTCGACGCAGCGAGCAGCATGACAGCTTCATCAATGCAGTTACGCACGAACTGAAGACGCCGGTGGCTTCCATCCGCCTGCACCTGGAAACCTTGCAGCGCAGGGATCTGCCAGAAGTGCAGAAGCAGGAGTTTTACCGGTTGATGCTCAGCGATACCGATCGCTTGACAGAGACCGTGGAACAAGTGCTGCGCGCTGGCCGCGCCGGAGACAAGAAAGCGGGGCGGGAAAAATCTGCGGTCGACTTCCGGCAACTGGTGCGCGCGTGCATGGAGGCCGCCCGGGTCCGGCATCATCTGCCACCGGAAGCGCTGCAGTACGAGGAAGGGTCGAGCAACGGCGCGGGGATGCGCGTGATGGGGAGTGCCGAGGACTTGCGTACCGCGGTCTTCAATGTGCTCGATAATGCCATCAAATATTCTGGCGACACCGTGGATGTGCGGGTGCGTCTGGATACGCCCGACGAGAAGCGCATCGTACTCAGCGTGCAGGACCACGGAGTCGGTATTCCTTCCGATGATTTGAAGAGCATCTTCAAGCGCTTCTATCGCGTCACCCATCGATCGCTGGCCCACGTAAAAGGAACGGGCCTGGGCCTGTTTATTGTGAAAGCGATCGCCCAGAAACACGGCGGCAAAGTGTCGGCCGCGAGCGAGGGCGAGGGCGAGGGCACTACGATTACCATGGAACTGCCGAGGTCGAACGCATGAGCCGGGTTCTGGTGGTCGAAGACGAAGCCCATCTGGCGCAGGGCCTCTGCTTCAATCTGCAGGCGGAAGGTTATTCGGCTGAGGTTGTGGGCGATGGCGAGGCCGCGACCGATCGTCTGCTCGGCAAGAAGGAAAATTTTGACGCCGTCGTGCTCGATATCATGCTGCCGGGCAAGGATGGATTCAGCGTGGTTTCGGAACTGCGCGCGGCGCGGAATTATGTGCCGGTGCTGATGCTGACGGCGCGCAGCCGCCCTGAGGATGTGCTGAAAGGCTTCGCCGCCGGAGCGGACGACTATCTGCCCAAGCCGTTCGACCTGTCGATTTTGCTGGCGCGGTTGCAGGGGCTGCTGCGGCGCAGCCAATGGATGCGAGCCGACCATCCAGCGGGAAATGCGCCACCGGCGTCTGACGCGGCGAGCGTGGGCGACTTCGGAACATTTTCCTTCAGCGGCAAGACTATCGATTTCGGCGTGCTCGAACTGCGCACAGCCGATAATGTGATCCATCTGACGCTGATGGAATCGGAACTGCTGCGTTATCTGGTGCGGAACGACGGCCGGGTGGTTTCGCGCAAGCAGATTCTGGAAGAAGTTTGGGGGCTGCACGAAGACACCGACACGCGCGCCATCGATAATTTTATGGTGCGCCTGCGGCGCTACATCGAAGACGATCCGGCGGAGCCTCGGCATCTGCTGACGGTGCGCGGCGTGGGATATCGGTTCCTTGCGAATCCGGAAAAGAATTAAGGTTTGCCAATCCGCGAAGCTATGCCCGGCAAAGCTCTGCGACCATTGCTTCCCGGCGCTCCAGCGCCAGGCGATCCATGCGGTTCAGTACCATTCCATAGAGCGACAGCGAGATTCCCGCCAACAGCAGAAGCAGCAAAGTCGCAATCCACAAATTTCCGATGTAGCGAGCTGTCACAAAAGCGCTGACGCCTACGCCCACGACGACCAACTGCAAGACGAGGCTCACAAGTACCGTCACCTGAGAGGCACGCTGGCGGCCGAACTTGGAATAGTCCAGTTTTTTCGGCGAGTAGATCGATAACACGTTGCCCACGGCAAAATTCATGGGTGCTGCGAATAGCAGGCCGGCAAGGGTGGCGATCAGTGATGTTGAGCGCGGGCCGGCCGTAGAAGGAAGCGACCGCGATCCACGCCACGGCTATTTCGACGGCCAGAATGCCGGCGTGGGTGAGATTCTTGGCCAGCACAATGTGGCGGAAACTCACTGGAGCCGCGTAGAAGAACTGGATGCCGCCGGCATCGCCGCCAAAATTGTTGTAAACCAGGTTGGTCAGCATCAAGAGCGTGTAGGCCGCAGCCACGGGAAATGCCAGATTGGGGGCGCGAGTCAAAAATCCACTGGAATGCCGGACGGAGTTCATTGAGCCGAAGCGGAAGACCAGCAACATAAAAATCGGCATGATCAGGGTGAGCAACATGGGGCCGCTGCGGAGGAGATAGTGAATTTCCTTTTCGAAGACTGCCGTGACCGGCGTCGCGAATCCGGGAAGATGCCAGCCCGGGCGGAGCGGCCGATCTTGCCGAGGAGCGGACGGGGCGACGGCCTCGCTCAAGCTCTCGCCGCGATATTGCGCCAGCAATCTTATGTGCAGGCCGCAGCCGATCAGCATCAGAAATGCGCCTAACAAAGCGAGTGAAGTGAGGGCCACTAGAAATTGGGGATAGATTCCCTGGACAATGGCGTCAGCGGCAAGGCCGGGCGGAAGAATTCCTTGCGCCGGAGCAAGAACCGCGACGAATTTTTGCACTTGGGGATGCGTCCGCTTGTTGAAATGCCTGGTCAATGGCCCGATCAATTGAAAACTCAGCATCAGCAGAACAAACAGAACGCCCATGATCTCGCGGGTACGGCGTTGCGCCAACCAGCGTTCTACCCAGGCGAAGACCATTTGCATGAATAGAAGATTAAAGGCGACGAATGCCAGCAACACAAGCAGCGTCCAGGGCAGCACCGCTGGTTTGGCAAAGCCCACGCCTACCAGGATTCCGAACGACCACAGACCGCCCAGGACGCTTGCCGGATCGAATGCGCCATAGGCCAGCCGCACCAGAAAATACGAGCGGTAGCTGAGCGGGAAGCGGAGCAAGTCGGAAGAATCCGGATTGTTGGTGAAAGCTGTGGCCATGATCGGAAAGGCTTGCCAGAACAAAAAGATGGCCCAGAGAAGCAGCGCCAGCATCTCTGGCTTGCCCGACGAGAGCAAGAAGTAGGTCGCGACTCCCATGAACACTGCTCCGCCGACTCCCCCGATGGCGAAAGCGAGCGAGACGAAGATGTGCGAGATCAATTCCAACTGGCCGCGGGTGGTGCGCAGAGCATTCAGGAAGAGGCGCCAGCGGAGCCATGCGATGGCTGAGAGCTGACCGAGATGGCTGTTTGAGGCGGTCATCCGATACGAGACCTATTTTTTCACAGTCACAGGGCGATCAAGAAACCATCCGCCGCACTCTTCATCCCAACCAGGAAAGCTCCTGATCCGTTGGGCGCGAGCCGCCGACGGTGCGCAGGAAAATTTGCTCCAGCGTCATCTTTTCGCCAGACCTCACGGAACCATCGCCGGAGCCCGCGGGTGTCTGTGCCTCTACGCCAGTGCGCAATTCCTCGAGCGATCCCTGCGCCACCAAGCGTCCCTGATGAATGATGGCGACGTGGCTGCATAGACGCTCGACGATTTCCAGCACATGCGAAGTGAGAAAGATCGTCGCGCCGCGCGTGATCATGCCTTGCAGCATGGTCTTCAGCGTTCCGGCGGCGATGGCGTCAACGCCTTCGAATGGTTCGTCGAGGAACAACACCTTTGGACCGTGAATGACAGCGGCCGCCATCGCCAATTTTTTTTGCATTCCGTGCGAGTAGTCCGTGACCAGCTTCCTGGGCTGATCGGCGAGCTGCATGAAGTCGAGCAACTCAGCGGTGCGTTTGGCGGTCGTGTCTCGATCCAGTCCATACATGCGGCCGGCGAAGTTCAGGAACTCCGAGCCGGTCAGCCGTCCGAACAACGCCATCCCTTCGGGGACAACCCCGATTTGCCGCTTCACTTCCACGGGATGTGCGGTGAGATCCAGACCAAGGATTTCGATTCGCCCGGAGCTTGGCGCAAGGAGTCCGGTGAGCATTTTGATGGTGGTGGATTTACCGGCGCCATTGGGACCAAGAAAGCCGAAGAATTGTCCGGGAGACACGCGCAGGTCAATGCCGTCGACCGCGACGAGTTCTCCGAAGCGGCGGGTCAGGGCTTGAGTCGAGATGGTGGGAGCGAGATCCATGAAACTCCTGAATCTAGCACAGGCACATCCAGCCGGCGAACGCTGTCCGAGTCAGAAACGAGTGCTGAGAAAGAAAAGAAAGGAAAAGCGCCTCCGCCTTGCGAGCGGGGCGCTTTCCTTGGCAGAACTGCAGCGGGTTAGAACAAATTCCAGAGGAATTGGTTGTAGACGTCGTGGTGATATTGCACTTCGGGGGCTTTTACAAAAGTTCCCAGCAGGCGCGGACAGCGGTCGGCGGCGGCCTGTTTCAAGTCGGCGTAACGGCCCTTCACATCTTCGCCCAGAAGTTTGGTAGTCCATTCGGCTTTGCGGAAGTCCTCGAGCGCGGTGTAAATGTTGTCCGGCAGGTAACGCTCGGCCTGGCGGAGGTTCTTGATCTTCGAGGTTTGGCCGTCGATTCCGCTCTTGAAGATCGACAACATTACCAGGTAAGGATTCGCGTCCGGCGCCACCGAGCGAACTTCCACGCGCATGCTCTTCTCGTTGCCGATGGGAATGCGGATCATCGATCCGCGATCCACGGCGGAAGCCTTGATCTGGTTCGGCGCCTCAAAGTGCGGATCCAGACGACGATACGCGTTCACGCTGGGATTCAGCAGCAGGCAGATGTCATTGCCATGGGTGAGGATGCGGTCGAGAAAAGCCCAACCGATCTTGCTCAACTTCTCTTCGCCCTTCGCATCCCAGAAGAGATTCTTGCCGTTCTCGCTGATCGAAACATTCGTGTGCATGCCGCTGCCGTTGACTCCCACCACTGGCTTCGGGAGGAACGACGCGGTCAATCCCATGTTGGTTGCGACCTGACGGCAGATCAGCTTGTAGAGCTGAATCTGGTCGGCGGCGGCAACCACTTCTCCATAGCCGTAGTTGATCTCGAATTGCGAGGGAGCAACTTCCGGGTGGTCTTTTTCATTCTGGAAGCCCATGGAGCGCTGCACTTCTGCCGTGGTATCGATGAAAGTACGCAGCGCGTCGCCGGGGAGGGAGTGATAGTATCCGCCGGTGTTTACGTATTCGAACTTTCCAGTTTCGTTGTAGCGGCGCTCGGCGTCTACCCCCTTGAACAGGAAGCCTTCAATTTCGTTCGCTGCGTTAAGGGTGTAACCCTTCTTCTTGTGGAGCGCCTCGGCGTAGCCTTTCAGCACGCCACGAATGTCGGCGGTGTAGGAAGTGCCGCCCTTGTCGATGACTTCGCCGAAGACCAGCACTTTGCCGGAACCGAACACATCGGACGGAGCCCAGTAGAACGCGGCCCAGTCGATGCCCAGGCGCAGATCGCTCTCGCGCTGCGCGGTGAAGCCGCGAATGGATGAGCCGTCGAAGGTGAGATTGTCCCAGCTCTTGATGAGGAACTTTTTGTCATAATCGAGCATGTGCAACCGGCCCTCAAGATCGCTGAAGAGCACGGTCACGGCTTTGATGCGCTTCTCGTCGGTCAGGTACTTCAACCGCTCTTCCTGGATCTTGTGGATGGGAACGCGCTTGCTGCGCTGTTCCTTTGCCTTCAGATTCAGATCTTCCAATTCGTCATAGGTAAGTGCCAGAAAATTGCGCAGTTCATTAGACATGGATGGTCGTCAGTCTCCTATTCGTAGTCTGCAAAATATAATTTCAGCAAAGCAATGCCACCAAGACATGGTGAAACGGTTGGGAGTGTACCCGAAAGAATAGCGCGAGTCTGGAGTCCCGACAATCGAAAAAGCTGATACGAGCTATGAAAGAGACACGTGTTTGACGAGTGCTGTTACGGCGCACCCAAGCCTTGTCCCGGCATGAGGTGGATGATCACACCCAATGCGGTGAGGACGGCGAGGTAATAGATGGTGGTGGCGCGGCTGGGATGTGGCGGCAGATCCCCCGCAAAAAAGACCTGGTATCCGGCGCCCAAGGCCACGAGGAAGAACATATTTTGGCCGAGCACCAGCCATAGAGCGAGGCACGCGGTGAGCAGGATGATGCGCTCTGTTTTGCTCAAGGCCAGCACGGCTTGCCCACCATCGAGCATCCAGACGGGAATCAGATTGAGAAGATTCAGGACCGCGCCAGCGCGTGCGAGTGCGGCCCATAGCGGATTGCCTGTTTGCCACCACAGGACAGCGCAAGCCACGGCCACAAGAAAACCGGCCAGCGGTCCGGCCAGGCTAATCTCGGCGCGCGTCTCCAGAGGCACGCCCATCGCCTGCCAGCGAACGTAGGCGCCGAGGCCGGGCAGAAACACAGGCATGTCGGCGGGCAAGCCGCGACGCTTGATGTCGATGAAGTGGCCCATTTCGTGGAGCAGAATCAGCACCGCGAAGCCGATCCCGAACTTCATTCCCCATAGGGCCCAGTAGAGTCCGATGAAAGCGGCAAAGCTGAGCAGGAACTTCAGCTTGAAGAGTGCAAATAGAATGGTCTTGCCCTTGGCCACCAGGATGGCGATCGGACCCACTGGGCCGAGTCGCTTGGCCCACTTGTTGTCCGTTGGCTCTGGAAGGCGTGCCTCATCCGCCGCGACCTCAAGGGCTCGCGCGTGTTCCTTGATCCAGTCGTACTGCTTGGAGGTTCGTGGTAAGAGAGGAAGTCCGGCGAGCCAGCGGTCGCGTGCCTGGCGCAAGTCTCCCTTGGCCTCAAGTGCTTTCGCGTCCGCGGCTAGGCGATCGAGTTGTTCGGAATGCACCAGCGCGTGGCATTGATCGCAGACCAGTGCTCCGGGCGCGAGCTCGCTGGCGCAGCGCCTGCAGTTTCGGATCAGTTCGGGAGTGATGGAGGACACAGCTATAGATATTATGCCCGTCAGCGGGCGCTAACTCCAGCCGGCGGACGAGGCGAGGATTGAAACGGCCCATCGACCACAGGGATCTTCTGTCCAGTGAGTTGCCACGCAATGCGAATTCCGATGAAGAGGATGAAGAGTCCGATCGCTCCATGGAGAGGATCGGCCAATTCCAGAAACGGAGAAGCCAATCCGAGTACTGCTAATGTCACGAACGCTTTGCCGATGTTCGCGGCAGGCTTGGTGGGTGCCGCAGTTTGAGGCCTTCCAGTGTCTCTCTCCAACTCGCGTTGTTCATCTGCTAATTGCTGTTGCTGGGATGCATGCTGGGCTTGCTTGTGCTCGCCCGCGTAGCGAATCCAGACGGGAATCGCGGCCATGGAGACGGCCGCGTAGGTGAGCAACGCGGCGGTGATCTGGTAGCGCCGGCCACCTTGACCGTTCGATCCTTTCATCATCGCTTTACCAACCATCCAGCCCACAGCCAGCGATACATAGCCAATGATGAGACTGGTCGCAATTTCAAAGGCGGCGTAAAGAATCAGTCCGGCAATCGCGGCGCCCACTCCGTAGAGGACCCCACGTACGTAATCGGCGTGGCTGTATTGTGGCAGCTCACTCTGCGCCTTCTCGGCGCAGCCTCGACAGGCCATGGCGCCATGCACGCGGTAATAAGTGCCGGTGATGGGCTGCTGGCAGAACTGGCAGTGATCGGCTCCAGGCGATCCGAGATATTCGGCGGTGCCGAACTGAATTGGAGAAGAGCCGGGTGCGGAATTGTCGAAGCGGGCGGGACTCATGGGCCGGAACGATAGCATAGCGTGTGGAGTGAAGGAAGGGAATTCAGGGCGGGGCGGACCTGGTTACTGGCGGTGGGTCGAAGCTCCAGCAGCAATCTCGCGCAGCGCGCTGACAAAATCTGTGGCGGCATTCGGATCCGCCAGGGATTCCAGGTGGACGACGGCTGAGAATTGTGGAGATTCCGGACGGAAATGCACCTCGAGAAACTCCTGCCGGCGCGCCGACATCAGGGCATTCAATTCTGCTGAGGGATCCTGCTTCCAGTGCGTCCGGGTGGTCAGGATCACGGCGCCGGGTTCGTAGACATCCCACTCGCGGTCGTCGCGCTTGGGAGAAGAAATCCCGCGATTATGAGCGCACCAGCGATGCCGAACCACTTCCAGACGGAAACTCGGGGAGCCGTCCAGATCGGCTTCAAAGGTCAAAGTTTCTTTTTGCTTATGCCAGCAGCTGATCAGCCACTGAATGGGAAGAGCGCGCGGCCGGAACTTCACGGTTACGCGGGCGTTATCAAACCAGCGGGAGGGGAAATGAAGACGAGCCTGCAGGCGGGAAGTTCCCATCCAACTCGATTCGAGGATGCGTCCCTTGCCGACGCATGCGGACTGGACCCAGCGCAAGACGGCGGCGCCCTTCTTTCGGTTGTAATGAGAAAACACGAGGTACCACAGCCCCAAAACGGCGACCGAAGCGACCACGTCAATCAGCAGAAGGCGCCCCACAACGCTTCCTCTGATGCTCATGGTACGTCCGAGGTTGCGGGTGAGGCAAGGGGGCAATCGCACCCATTTTCGGCGCTCACGGCGCCGTGCGGCGCATATCTGTGGAAAACCTGGGACCGAATGCTTTCATAAGGCGGAATGAGCTTCGCACTGGCCGTTACAATGGCCGCGTGCCCTTCACCATTCGCGATTTCCAGCCCTCCGACTTCGAGACGCTGTGGCGCATTGACCAGAGCTGTTTCCCTCCCGGAATTTCCTATTCCCGGGCTGAGCTGCGACTGTATATGCGCCGCCGCGCCGCCTTTACAGTGGTGGCAGCGAGTGTGGATGGAGCAGGGGCGGCTAGTTCGGCCTCGGCAGGTTCGGCTTCCACAAAGAACGAAAAGCATTCTCCTTCTCCGACAGCCGATTCCCCAATTGCCGGGTTCCTGGTTGCCGAAGCAGGCAGCCGTGCCCGCGGCCACATCATCACGATTGACGTGATTGCTGCCGCGCGCCGCTTTGGAGTAGGGTCTTTGCTGCTGCGTGCTGCGGAGGACCGTTTGATTGTGACCGGCTGTCGCGTGGTGGAACTGGAAACCGCCGTCGATAACGCGTCCGCGCTAGCGTTTTACAAGCGGCACGGCTTTAACGTAACCAGGACTTTCCCTCGCTACTATTCCAACGGGATGGACGCCTTGGTGCTGGAAAAAAATCTCGTTTAGCGCATGAGACATCGCTAGCTCCGCCGAATGGATTTGCGCTCTGCCCACTTCTCCAGCTACCTTGCCTTGTGATGAAAGTTGCAGCGAAGAAAGTCGCGATTCAAGGAGAGCTCGGTTCCTTCAGCCACGAAGCAGCGGAGCGCATGCTGCCGGGCTGTACCGTGGTCCCTTGCGCCCATTCCGCGGAGGTCTTTCAACGCGTGGAGAAGGAATCGGTCTCCGCCGCGGTGATTCCGATCGAAAACTCGCTGGCTGGAACCGTGGCCGAGCACGCCGATCTGCTGGTTGCGCGGGATGTGTTCATCCAGGGTGAATTTTTGTTGCGGATCGTGCACAACGTGATTGCCGCGCCCAGTGTGAAACTCGCGGCAGTGCGGCGCGTATTCTCGCATCCGGTGGCTCTCGATCAGTGCCGCGATTTCTTTCGCCACCACCCCAGGATTGAGCCGGTTCCGTTCTACGACACGGCGGGAAGCGTAAAGCATGTTGTGGCGGAAAAGCTTCCTGACGCGGCGGGCATCGCCGGCCGCCATGCCGCGCGAGAATACTCAGGCAAGATTCTGCAGGCGGGAGTCGAAGACGACAAACGAAATTTCACGCGCTTCCTCCTGATACATAAAGCGAAAGCATCCACTTCGCGACGGAAGGGAAGCGCTGCCTCCGCCAGACGCTACCAGCGCCTGATTCCCCACGGAGCGAACAAAACTTCTCTGGCATACAAGGTGAAGAACGAGCCGGGAGCGCTGTTCAAGTCGCTGAGCGTGTTTGCCCTGCGCGATATCAGCCTGAGCAAGATCGAGTCGCGTCCCATGCGTGGACGTCCCTGGGAATACGTCTTCTACGTCGACTTTCTTCGCGGCGACGATGAGCCGGCTCGGAATGCCCTGCGGCATCTCGGCGAGATCGCGGATTTCGTCAAGGTGTTAGGGGTTTACCCGGCGGCTTAAGGCACGCCCTAATTTGAGCTGCCGGAGCAGCGAATTTCGAGACGCTCCGTCCCGCAGAATCTTTGCTATACTCCGCACTCGTGAGGTGTACTCTCATGAAAAAGATGCTCTATTTTGTAGTTGCAGGAGCCTGGCTCACGGGAATTTCTTTCAGCCAGAGCGCGGCTCCGCCGCAATCCCCGGAAACACCTCCAGCATCGGTTGCGCCTAAGCAGCCCGCGATCGAAATGCATTTTACGCCCGGAACCTTGATTCGCGCAGAGCTGGAGAAGCCGATCGATGCCAAGAAAGCGAAAGTGGGAGACCAAGTACTGGCCAAAACCACTGATGATCTAAACTCATCTCCACCCGGCCTGGCGACCAAGGGCTGCAAAATCATAGGACACGTCGTCGAGGTGGTGCCTCACCAGGGGGATTCTCCCTCCACCTTGAAAGTTGCGTTCGACAAAATGATCTTGAAGAACGGTTCCGAAATGGCTCTGCCGGCTAACATCAAAGCGGTCGGATTTGCCGACCAATTTGATCCCGCAACAAACTCGGAACAGATTGGCCAAATGGGAGGTGGTCCTGGGATCCGTGTGGGGAACCCTCCTGGCGGTGTTATCGGTGCGGGCAGCGGTCAGCCAAGCCAGTATGGCGGACAACGGATGCCTGTCCCCGGCGGCGGGAGTAATCCCGATGCCAAACTGCCCTTCAATGCCAAGGGAACAGTTGGCATGTCCGGTGTGGAGTTGAGCGAAGCCGCGCAGGACTCCGTGCTGACTTCCAAGAAACACAATGTGAAATTAGAGAGTGGAATGCAAATGATTCTCCGGGTTGATTAGAGCCTGAAGGGAAATCACGCACCGGTTTCATTCCTCTAACCGTCCCACGGCTGGACGACGAGTCGCCACCATACAATGCCCGCGTTCCAGGCGGGGGCGGGACCAGCCGCATTAGCCTTGGTACCTTGGGCATCATGTCGGGCAACTCAGGATGCCGATAGAATCGAGAAGCCTCAAGTACAAGAGAGAGGATGAAACCTTTCCAGAGGATTCACATCTAAGCTTGAGTGAGTTACACTCAAGGAGAGCCAATGAATCAACCACCGCTTTCCGAGCCGATTGCTAAGCATCGGGAAATAAATGACGTACGGGCTTTGCCCGTGCTTCCTGTGCGGGATACCGTTCTGTTTCCGCACGCCGTCCTGCCGTTAACGGTAGGGCGCGATAGTTCCGTCCAGCTTATTAATTCGCTCGGGGAGGATAAGACCATTGTCGTTGTGGCGCAGCGCGAGGCGCGCGTCGACAACCCCCAACCCAGCGACCTATATACGGTCGGTACTTCCGCAGTCGTACATAAAGTTGTCAAGATGCCCAACCAGAGCCTGTTTGTGTTTGCCGAAGGGCTGGAACGGGTACGCTTAGGCGAGTTCACGCAATTGACGCCGTTCATGCGGGCCCGGGTTTCACCAATTCCTGAAGCGGCGCCGCCGGATAGTTCTGAAATCGAAGCGCTGCAGCGCAACGTGCTGACCCTGTTCCAGCAGATCGTCGCCGGTTCGCCGACGCTGTCGGACGAACTTTCCACGGTTGCCCTCAACATTGACGAGCCGGGCCGTCTGGTGGATTTCATCGCCTCCTCGTTGCCGTCGCTATCCACGCCCGACAAACAGGACACGCTGGAAACTCTTGACATTCGCATACGTCTCGAGAAGATCAACCAGCATCTCGCGAAAGAACTGGAAGTGCAGCAACTGCGCAACAAGATCCAGAGCGAAGTGCAGGATCGCGTGCAGCAGACGCAGCGCGAGTATTACCTGCGCGAGCAGATGAAGGCCATCCAAAAGGAATTGGGTGAGCAGGATGAAGGGCAGCGCGACGTTGAAGATCTGAAAAAGAAAATCGACGACGCGGGTATGCCGGAAGAAGTAAAGAAGGAAGCGCTCAAGGAATTGGGACGCCTCTCGCGCATGTCTCCCATGGCCGCCGACTATTCACTCACGCGTAATTACGTTGAGTGGCTGGCGGTGTTGCCCTGGGCCAAGACTTCCGGGCAGGAAATCGAAATCCCGAAGGCCAAAGAGATTTTGGATACGGATCACTACGACCTGGAGAAAGTTAAGGATCGCATCCTTGACTATCTTTCCGTGCGGCGCTTGAAGCCGAACATGAAAGGGCCGATCCTGTGCTTCGTTGGACCTCCTGGAGTAGGAAAGACTTCGCTGGGCAAATCGATCGCACGGGCATTAGGGCGGAAGTTTGTCCGGCTGTCGCTCGGTGGTGTGCACGATGAAGCGGAAATCCGCGGACATCGTCGTACTTACATTGGCGCCTTGCCGGGACAAATCATCCAGGGCATTCGCCGCGCGGAGACCAAGGATCCAGTGTTCATGCTGGACGAGATCGACAAGGTCGGCCGCGATTTTCGGGGAGATCCGGCTTCGGCATTGCTCGAAGCGCTTGATCCCGAGCAGAATTCAACCTTCCGCGACAACTATCTTGACGTTACGTTTGATTTGTCGAAGGTGCTCTTCATTACGACCGCGAACATGCTCGACCCGATTGCCGAGCCGCTGCGCGATCGTATGGAGATCATCGAACTGCAGGGCTACAGCGAGGAAGAGAAGCTGCACATTGCGTTCCGTTATCTGGTTCCACGGCAGGTGGAAGAGAACGGAATCACGGCAGAGCAGATCGAATTTCCTGAGGCGGCGCTGAGCTACATTATTCGCCACTACACGCGAGAGGCTGGAGTACGCAGCCTGGAACGGACGATCGGAACCATCTGCCGCAAGCAAGCGCGGCGGCTGGCGGAAGGCAAGACCGAGAAGCTGGTGGTGACCCAGGAAATCATTCAGGAATTTCTGGGCGGCATCAAGATTCGCACCGAAGGCGAGATTGAGGAACGCACGGAACGTCCGGGAGTGGCTGTAGGCTTGGCCTGGACTCCATCGGGCGGGGACGTGCTCTTCGTCGAAGCCAACGCGATGAAGGGCAAAGGCGGATTCACCATGACGGGGCAGATTGGCCAAGTCATGCAGGAATCCATGCAGGCGGCCCTGACGTGGGTGCGCTCAAACGCCGCACAGTTGGGCATCGCGGAAAACTTCTTCGCGGATCACGACATTCACATGCACGTTCCGGCGGGAGCGATTCCGAAGGATGGTCCATCCGCCGGCGTGACCATGGCGACCACGTTGGTGTCGCTGCTAACCGGGCACCGCATTCGTCCGCTGCTGGCCATGACGGGCGAAATCACACTCAGCGGCAACGTGTTGCCGGTGGGAGGCATTAAAGAAAAAGTGCTGGCCGCCAAGCGCGCCGGAGTCAAGGACGTGATTTTGCCGGCGGAAAATAAGATGAACGTTGACGAGGATCTCACCAAGGAGCAACTCGAGAATCTCAAGGTTCATTACGTGAAGACGATTGAAGAGGCACTGCGCGTCTCGTTGCCGGAGGTGGCGGAGTCGGCGGCTGCGAAGCTGCTGACCACGCAGGCCGATGCGGTTCACGATAAGGCGTTCGCGCGAGCGTAAGAGCGCAGTGCCAGTGTTCAGTTGCCAGTCCTCACGGGCTGGCAATTTTTTTTTTGTCCTGCAAGAAATTGCAGCTTTGTGCGCTGAGCGACGGGCGCGCGTTAAACTTGCAACGAGCAATTTACCCATGCACGTGCGCGTTCTCTTCTTCGGGATGTTGAAGGATCTGGCGGGAAAGTCCAATGACACGCTGGAATTGCGCGAGGGCGCGACGGTGGGCGACGTGCTTACGTACTGTGAATCCCGGATTCCGCGACTGAAAGACGTGATGACCTCGTTGGCGATTGCGGTGAATCAGCAGTATGCGGGCGCAGAGACTGTGCTGAGATCCGGCGACGAGGTCGCGTTACTCCCGCCGGTGAGTGGCGGATCAGGAGAGGCGAAGCGCGACGCGCTCCCGGAGCTACGCGCCTCGATTATTCGAGAGCCGATTGATACGTCGCGGGTGCTTGCCAACCTCAAGCGTGGTGAGGACGGGGCAGCGATTGTCTTCGAAGGGGTGGTTCGCAACCAGACGCGCGGCCGCAGGACGCTCTACCTTGACTATGAGGCCTACGAGGAGATGGCGCTGCAACAGATGGAGAGCCTGGCTGAACAGGCGCTGACACAGTTTCAAATCCGCGAAGCAGTCCTGGTTCACCGGCTGGGGCGGCTCGAGATCGGCGAAACCAGCGTGCTGATTATTGTTGTGTCGGCGCACCGCGGCGCGGCTTTCGATGCCTGCCGCTGGCTGATTGATACACTCAAGCGCACAGTGCCGATCTGGAAGAAAGAATACTTTGAGGATGGCGCGGTCTGGGCTGATGGAGAGCCGTTTCCAGCCGAGATTCCCCGCGCCAATTCCGGCGGGTAAATTCCGGTAGCACAGATTCTGGAGTCAGATCGCGGAGCCCCGGGCAGCCCGGCGGCGGACGATGCATCTAAGTGAACGGGCTAGGCCGCGTTCAGCGCCGAGATCTGCATTCGAGAACGCCTGGTTGTGCGCGCCAGGACAGCCGAGAGACTGCTTTGAGGGAAGTCGAACGTGCGGCTGTCGCCACGTATACTTCTTTAGCGAATGAGAAAACCTGCAACCCTGATTTTGCTGCTGGCCTGCGCTGTTTCCCACGCGCAACAAACTCCAGTTCAAAAACAATCCACAAACGAACCGAGCACACTCAAGGTAGATGTAAAGCTGGTGAATGTTTACGTCACGGTGACGGATGCTCACGGGGGTCCGGTTGGTGGACTGAAGAAAGAAAATTTCATAGTGCAGGAAGATGGCCGCGAGCAGACGATCTCCGTGTTCGATAAAGAATCAGCAGTCCCGCTTTCGATTGCGCTGGCGATTGATACCAGCCTGAGCACGCGGCATGATCTCCCATTGGAGCAGGCCTCCGCCAAGCGCTTCGCGCGGACGATCATGCGACCCGTAGATGCGTTATCAGTATTTGGGTTTAGTGAAACAGTGCTGCAGTCCACCTTCGGTTACACATCTGACCTGAAGCGGATTGATGATGGGATTGACCACATCCGGCTGGGTGCGGCCACGGCGTTGTTCGACGCGGTCTATCTGGCCTCGCGCTCGCTCGACCGCCGGCAAGGAAGAAAAGTCCTGGTACTAATTACCGACGGCGGCGATACGGTCAGCAAAGTGGATTACAAAGAGGCGGTCCGTGCCGCCGAAGAGGCGGAATGCACCGTCTACAGCATCATTGTCGTGCCGATTGAGAGCAGTGCTGGGCGCGAGACCGGAGGCGAGCACGCTTTGATCCAGCTTTCGGAAGACACGGGAGGCAAGTACTACTACGCCACCTCCATGTCACAGCTCGACGATGCTTTCCGCCAGATCAGCGACGAGCTAAGAACTCAATACTTGCTGGCTTACTACCCCTCCGAGCGGACTTCGAACTCCCAGTTCCGCCGGATCCAGGTGAACGTTTCCGGCCCGCCGGACTCTGCGAATTATCGAGTGCGGCATAGAGCAGGCTATTACACCGTTAAGTCTGACTTCTGATCTCCCGGCTGCCGAATCGCAACGGCTCCCCCTGTCCGCTTGGATGGCCCCCAACATAACCCCTGAGACACTTTGTTAGCGATACAGTAAACAAACTTAGATTTGTTTTTACAGAACGAATCTACAGTTTTTGGTATTTTGACGAGGCGGGGAAACCTGTACCGTCTAGGTTTTCGTCAGCGATGATATCCGTAAATACATGAAACACATATAGTTGATGGAACGTTACCGTTTCGGCATGGGGCTGGTTGGAAAATTGCTTTAACGCTGCCAGAGCTATTTTTCTGTTTGTGGGAATACGTTTAATTTCTTGGCGGGAGGTTCGGATCTGCATCCCGCCGAACCCGTTGGTCAATAGTTCTTAATCTTGAGGTTTCTGGTACAGCTTCAGATTCCTGAAGCGGTTTGGCGAACAATTTTCCCGATGACCACAATTCCGAAAGGAAGGTTTACGATGTTGAAGCTTAGCTGCTCCCGCCAATTTGCGAGGCGAGTTGTCGCGTGTATTGCCCTGATTGTTTTCACCGCTGCCCTCATGCTCGCTCAGTCCACCGTCGGCACGGGCAGTATTGAGGGTATTGTGACCGATCAAACCGGTGCGGTCGTCGGCGGGGCCAAGGTGACGATTACGAACAAAGGGACGGCCGCGACGATTCAGCTCACTGCTTCGTCTTCTGGATCCTACTCGATCCGGCCCGCATTCAACCCGCAGAATATGTGGTGCGGGTGGAAGCCAAGGGCTTCAAGACCACAGAGCAAACAGTCACCGTACAGGTCGGCAACACAGCCACAGTCAGCCCAAAGCTTGTGATCGGGCAAGAGAGCCAAGTGATTGAGGTTCAGGGAAGCACAGTCGCTGTTAACACCGAGCAGGCAACAGTGCAGGGAGTGCTCAACGTCGACCAGATCGAGAATCTTCCTGTCAATGGCCGCAACTTCCTTGATCTTGCGCAGCTCGAGCCGGGCGTCCAGATTCAGGAAGGCAGCACGTTCGACCCAACAAAGAACGGTTTTTCGTCCATCTCCTTTCAGGGCCGGTTCGGCCGCACGGCGCGTATCGAGGTTGACGGAGTAGATGTCAGCGACGAGACGGTCGGCACCACAACCCAGAACATTCCGGCTAGCGCCATCCAGGAATTCCAGCTTTCGCAGTCTTCACTTGACTTGTCAACCGAGCTAACGTCCTCAGGAGCGGTGAACGTTACAACCCGTTCCGGCAGCAACACCATCCACGGCGAGGGATTCGGGTACTTCCGCGGTAATCAGCTTGCAGCAGCGCTGCCTGGACCGACGGCGCCGCCGTTCCAACGTGCGCAATTTGGCGGGAACTTGGGCGGAGCTGTTATCAAGGACAAACTCTTCTGGTTCCTGGACGGCGAGCGCACGAAACAAGACTTGACGGGTGCCGAGCCTTTTTCTGCCCCCTTCGATACTCTGAATACCACCCTGGTTGACCCCTACCGCGAATTCAACACGGACGAGCGCGTGGACTGGAACGTTAAGGGCAACACGCGGGCGTTTTATCGCTTCAATTTCGACCAGAACAGGGGCGTTCGCCCATTTGGTTCGGCCAGTTCTCTGCAAGGATTCTTGAACGCCGACCACACCGCGACCCACGCCGCAGGCGTCGATTTCAGCACGGGATCGTTCACCCACAGCATTCGTTTTGAGTACCTCAAATTCCGCAACGGAATTGGGGACGGCACCTCCAGTATAACCGGCTTTGATAACCCCATTCCTGGATTGGGCATTAACATTGACGCGACCACTGCGGGAAGTTGCGTATTGAGTGGCGGCGGAGCCTACTGCGGCGGGCCGAACCTGTTGGCGCCACAGCAGACCATTCAGAGCGACCACGAGATTAAGTACGACGGCAGCAAGATTATTGGCAAGCACATTATCCGTTACGGAGTGACATTTAATCACCTACAGGGCGGAGGCTTAGCTGCGTTTTTTACGTTCCCGCAAGTGGGTACCTCCGATCTGCCAACCACGGCCACGCCGTCCGATCCAACTTCCTATCCGGCGGAGTGGGTGTTCTTAGGGAACGGCATCGGCTTCTCTACCGCCAAGGCTTCCTTCAACTTCCCGGGCGGCGGCTTGGGACCGGACAACCGCTTCGAGACATATTTCGGGGATGGTTGGAAGATTTTGCCTCGCTTCACACTTTCGCTGGGCTTGCACTACGTGCGCGATACGGGGCGTGTGGATAGCGACCTGGGTCCATTGCCCGCTCTCAATATGTGGGGCACCGGATTGGGCGACCGGGTACGCACTCCCGGGGCCGACTTCGGACCTCAAGTGGGCTTTGCCTGGGATCTGAACGGCACCGGAAAAACCGTAATCCGCGGCGGCGGCGGTTTGTTCTTTGAGAACTCCATCTGGAATAACGTACTGTTCGATAGCCCCGCGCGTATTCCTCAAGGCATTTTTGCCTACACTCCCCTGGTGTGCGCTGGCGGAGGCTCTAGCGCGTTCAACTGGCCCGGTGGCACTTCTAGTCTGGGGGCAGTCGGTGCCTCGGTTGCGGGCGGGGCAGGAACCGTAACCAGTGCGACACAAGTTACGCCGAACTTCTGCGACGGGACCATCTCGACTGTTGGTTCTCAGATATTGGCGCTCAGCACTGCCTTTAAGTCTGCGGCAGCAGCTAATGTTGGTTTGCAGCCCAACGGCAATTTTGTGGGATCAACGTTGAACGCCGCTAACATCAACGGCTTCGATGTATTTAATCCGAATTACCGCACTCCACGCTCGTGGCAGATGAACATCGGTATTCAGCACGAAATTCGTCCTGGAATGGTCTTCAGCGCCGATTTCATCCGCAATATCGGCGAACACTATCTCATCGCCCAAGACATGAACCACGGCGGTTCGGTGCAATCGTTTAACGCGGCTAATGCCATGGCTGCGCGTGACGCTGCACAGACAGCAAACCATTGTGCAATGGGCCCTGGCCAGGCGAGTTGCATGGTTTCGGCGCTCGGGGTAGCAGGAGCTCAGGCAGCATATTCCGGCGCCGGCCTAGATTCGATCAACGCATTTGGTGGTGCGCCCTGTCCGACCTGCGCCTTCCCTGGATATACGCAGCCGGGAGGCGTGAGTCCCCTCGGGAGCAGCAACCCTGACACGGTTGGCGAGCTCGACATGCTGAACCCGATCGGCCGGTCGGTTTACAACGGCCTGCAGATGAAACTGGTGGATCAGGTGAAGAATCCTCTGCCTGCTGTGAAGGCGGTGAACTTCCAGTTCTCTTATTCGCTCTCGAAGTTCATCAGCCAGGTGCAGGACCAGGACTTCATCAACGTTGCCGTCAATAATAACGACCCGCTTCAGTTCACCGGACCGAACGCGCTGGATCGAACCCATCAATTCTCCTTCGGCGGTACCTTCGATCTTCCGCTTTTCACAAAGTTGAGCTTGATTGGGCACTTCTATAGCCCGCTTCCGCAGAATCTCTCGCTGCCTTTGTCGACTGCCGGTGGCGAGATATTTTCCACCGATTGGACAGGCGGTGGATACGCAAGCGGACAGGCTGGTCTACCAGTTCCGGGTACCAACCTGGGAGCGTTCCAGCGAGGTATCAATATTGGCAATTTGCAGAGCTTCATCAACAACTACAACGGCCGCGTCGCTGGCACGCTCACTCCCGCTGGTACCGCGCTAGTGACGGGCGGGGTGATGACCAGCGCCGATATGACAGCTTTGGCGTGGACGCTGCCCACTCTGGCAAACGTTCAACCGGGGGCACTCGGATTCCCGTGGCTGAAGTCGTTCGACCTAAAGGCGAGCTGGCCTATCAAAATCGCAGAGCGCGTGACCATCGAACCGAGCGCCGGCATCTTCAACTTATTCAACTTCTCTAACTCGTTCCTACCGGGCAACCTGCCGGGAGGTGTCCCGGGAACGCTGTCACCGGGGTCGGGCGGGTTCTTGGCACCCACCACGATCGGCGGAGTGACGCCGGGATCAAGCTTGACGCCGTACCGGGCTAGCTTCCAGTCTGGAACCTACGCCTTGGGCGCTCCACGCCAAATCGAGTTCGGACTGCGCGTTGCGTTCTAACCGAGCTGAGTAACACGATCATGCCGTGGCGTTTATCGCGTCACGGCTTTTTTCTGCGCGGAGGAGGCGTGCCGCAGCATCGGCGTGAGAGTCACTGCGAGATCTGCGAGCGCAACTGCTTGGCAAGCTTTTCAATCCGCTTGAGTTTCTCGGTCAGGTCTTTCGGCAGAAGCCCTTTGCTGGTTTGATCGATCTCGGGAGGGACCGATTGGGCTAAAGAGGCGAGTTCGTCGGCATCGCGCTTGAGCTTGACCAGGTCGATAGGCGCCCGCTGATTTAGCGGCGGCGGCATGTCTCTTTGGCTTTTCGCCTCGGCTTGTTCGCCCTGGTTCAGACTGGGCGCGCCTGGGCGCTGGGCAAGCAGCGCAGGCGAGCAGAAGAGTATTCCCAAACAAAGAGTTAAACGAATCACGGGGCCTCCTGACAGAGGAGAAATTTTCGCAATTCTACTCCGGATCGTCCCGCGGAGCTTGCGCGAAAGTTGAGCATACTGTCCGGGCGCATGCGAGCGCGGCAAGGTCACATCGAGCCCATCGTCCCTTGTGTACAATGCGAACATGGCCTTGCGTGGAAACCCTAACGCCGGCAAGCGTGGCCGGACTCCGCCTCCGGAAGAGACTTTCGAGGAAGCCGGATTTCTCAAAGGCCTGGGGGAGAAGCAGCGGCCGGTGAGCGTCAAGTTGATGGACGGGCAGACCGTGAACGGATGGATCGAATATTACGACAAGCACATGGTGCGCCTGACGCGCGAAGGTGCGCCCAACCTGTTCATCTTCAAGCACGAGATCATGTACATTGCCGAAGATGGCGGCGTGAAGAAGTAGCTGCGGCTTCCGGAGTCCGCCGCCGGGAAGCCTTCAACAGAGTTTGATGTCTTCAAGTTCCCCCAATTACGACAGCTTTATTCCTGCCATGTCAGAGATTGCGCGCGAAGCGGGCGCGCTGTTGATGGATTACTTCCATCAGCACTTGAAGATTGAGTACAAGGGCGAGGCCGACTTGGTTACGGCAGCTGATCGCGCTGCCGAGGCGATGATCCGGGATCGCATACGCCAGCGCTGGCCCAGCCACGATGTTCTGGGCGAAGAGCAGGGCCTCAGCGACCAAGGGAGCGAGTATCGCTGGTATGTTGATCCGCTCGACGGCACAACTAACTTCGCACACGGCTACCCCGTCTTCTGCGTTTCCATGGGACTGGAACACCAGGGACTGGAACGCCAGACGCCAGAACAAAGCTCGTCCGGAAAGCTGGGCAGCCGCATTGCTGCGGTCGTTTACGACCCGACGCGCAACGAACTGTTCTCCGCGGAACAAGGAAGGGGAGCCTGGCTCAACGGAGAGAACATTCACGTCTCGAAGACCGCGACGTTGAAGGAGAGTCTTCTGGCCACGGGTTTTCCCAGCCAGAAGCGGCACAAGAATCCGAATATTTATTTCTATCACCAGATCACGCTGCGCTCGCACGGAGTGCGCCGCGCAGGGTCCGCCGCGCTGGATTTATGCAACGTTGCCTCAGGGCGCTTCGATGGCTTCTGGGAATTCAATTTGAATCCCTGGGATACTGCGGCGGGCGTGTTGATCGTGGAGGAGGCTGGCGGCAAAGTAACGCGCTTCGACGGATTGCCCTTCGAACTCAACAGCCGGGAAACTGTGGCGTCGAATGGTCTGGTGCATGAGGCCTTGCTGAACGAGTTTAGAGAAATTTTCGCGGGAAGAGGAATGGAGCCATTGCCGGACCCGCGTCAGCACGAGCGGTGAAATCAAGGGAGAATATGGATCTCTCGAAACGGTCTGCTATTACCGTTCTTTCTGTGGCCGCTCTGTTCTCAGTTTTACAGGGAGCGGACAAAGACCCGACCCCACCCGTTTCCGCACCCGACGCGGCTTATGTGCAGTCGTTCGAAAAATGGAAGGCGGAGCAGATCGAGGATCTGAAAAAGAATTGGCTGCCGTTGGCCGGACTGTACTGGCTCAAGCCGGGAGACAACAGCTTCGGGTCGGCGGCGGAGAATGCGGTTGTTTTTCCCAAGGGCCCGGGGCACGCTGGAGAATTCGATCTCGAGGGCAAGGACGTCACCATCAAATTGCTTCCTGAGGTGCACGCCGTGTTGGAGGGGAAGCCTCTTGCAGGGTCGACGAAGATGGAACCTGATGTTTCCGGGCATCGCGTCGACGGTCGAGATTGGAAGCTTGCAGTTTCACGTGATCGTACGCGCAGAGCGCGTTGGCGTTCGCCTGAGGGACGCGGACAGCTCTGCAGTGCGCAATTTTCACGGGCTGATGTTTTATCCGTTGGATATGAATTACCAGATCGCCGCAACGTGGGTGCCGTCCGATGGAAAAAAGACGATCGATGTCCCCAATGTCTTGGGAGATGTGACTGCGATCCGAGTGGCGGGGGCGGTGGTGTTCAAGATCAACGGTCAGGAAGTGGAGTTGACCGATCTCCGCGGCGATCCTTCGAAGGGACTCTTCTTCGTTTTCAACGACCTGACGGCAAAGACCGATACCTATCCTGGCGGGCGTTTTCTGGAGACCGGTCCGGTGGTAAATGGAAAAGTTACGCTCGATTTCAATCGGGCTTACAATCCTCCGTGCGCGGTAACGCCTTATGCTACCTGTCCTTTGGCGCCGAAGGAGAACCGGTTGACGGTGGCGATCCCGGCCGGTGAGAAGTTTGACAAGTCCGCGCACGCGCACCCTTAACCTTCGATCGGCGGATCGAATCCCGCGTTACAATAACTGGGGACTGGGTAGCCGCTTCTGCCTGTCCGATAAATCGTTCAATCCTACAGGCGCAACGTGATCAACTCTCTTCTGGAACGCAAAATCGAAAAGCGGCCGGACAAAGTCCGGCTGCAGGGGCGCATTCTCTTTCTCACCGAAGATCCCGAACTGATCAAGCGGCAATTAGCCGGTGAAGATGTGCCGTGGGATACGAAGAACCCAGCGAAGAATCCGAAACTGCGAGATGACATCTCGACCGATGAAATAACACCTGCGCACTACTGTTTTTACTTCGATGAGACACTCGGCGAGATTCCTTACCTTGGGCTAAAGTGCGGCAGCGTGACGCCCATCGGCCGCGGGGAAGTGAAGCGCGGCGGATTTGTGTGCGCGGTGAGCGGGAAGCGGCGCGGCAAGGGATCGAGCCGCGAGCAGTCGCCGTATGCCGAGATGTGTGCCGGAATTCGTGTGGTGATCGCAGAAAACATTGAGCGAATCTACAAGCAAAACTGCCAGAACCTGGGAGTGCTGACGTCAACCAACTTCTCGCTGATCGACAGGATTCGGGGCGGGGAAGAGATTCCGTTGAGCGAGTTCACGGCAGGGGAAGATGAGATCACGCGACAGGTGATTGAGTACGGCGGGTTGTTTCCCTTCAATGTGGCGCGGATGCAAAAGAAGGTGTTCCTGCCACCTATACGAACTGACAAGCGGCCGATGACGGTAGCGGAGAAAATCTTCGCGCGGCACATGGTGAACGAAAGCGGCGGAATTGGCGTGGCCAGCGTAAAGCCAGGTGATACCGGATTTGCCCAGGCTGACTTGCGTTTCAGCCACGAATACGTCACTCCGATGGCAGCTATCTTCTTTGAGCACTACGTTGGCAAGGATGCGAAGGTCAACGATGCCTCGAGCATTATTTTTTTCCGCGATCATCTGACCTTTCTTGATGAAGTGATCTCGGAGGAGAAAAAGAAGCTGGGCCTGCTCGATCTGGCAACGCAGCTCAAGCTAAAACAACAGGACTTCGCCGCCAAGCAGGGAATCAAGCTGCACGGGGAATTGAAAGACCGTAAGGGGTCGGAGGGAATCTGCCACTCGATTGTGCTGGAGAGCTATGCGCTTCCGGGGCAACTCAACATTGGCTCGGACTCGCATACCCCTCACGTGGGCGCGATTGGCTGCGTCGCTTTTGGCATCGGCACGACCGACGTCTTCAATGGCTGGATCACGAAGGACGTGCGCGTCAAGGTTCCGGAATCGGTGAAGATCGTGATCCGCGGGAAGCGCCACGCCAATGCCACGGCGAAAGATTTCATCCTGAAGATTCTGAGCCTCGACTACGTGCGCAGCGGCAAGGCCCTGGCGAAAGTAATGGAGTACGCGGGCGAGGCCATCGAAGAACTTAGCGTGGACGAGCGCGCCACCATGACCAACATGGCGGCCGAGATTGGCGGGTTTACGGGCATTGTCGCTCCGGACAACAAAGCGGTCGAGTTCCTGGTAGAGCGGCGGGGCATGGACCGTGCGAAGGCCCAAGCCATGATCGAAGGCCTGTACAGCGATCCCGAAGCTCAATACGCACATGTGATCGAACTGGATGCGGCGGAGATTACGCCGATGGTTGCGACGCCGGGTGATCCGGGCAACGGAAAGTATGTACGGGACCTGAACACCCCGGTTCCGGTGGAGATTGCCTATGGTGGCACCTGCACCGCCGGCAAGAATGAAGACATGGACATGTACGCCCGGGTGCTGGCTGATGCGCTTAAGCAGGGCAAGCGCGTGGCGGACTCGGTGAAGTTCTACATCCAGTTTGGGTCGCAGGAAACGCGCGACTACTGCCTGCGCAAGGGCTATCTTGATGTATTTCAAAAGGCCGGGGCGCACGTGATCGAGCCCAGTTGCGGCGCCTGCATTAACGCCGGGCCGGGGGTTTCCACACGTCCAGACCAGGTCGTGATCAGCGCGCAGAACCGCAACTTTCCCGGCCGGAGCGGACCGGGGCAGATGTATCTGGCTTCGCCGCTAACGGTTGCTGCCAGCGCGGTCGCGGGCTACATTGTGGAATATGAGCCGAGTGAAGAGCTGGTGGGAGCGTAGGTGGAGGGCGTGGTCTGCAAGTGGTTGAATTCATACGGGTGGCCGAAATCAGCCACTGCGGGAACTGCAACTTTTCCCGAAGTGGCGAGTTCAAATAGGTAGGCGCTTCGGATAGAAGAGAAATCCAGAAGGGCCTCAGATCCGATAGGCTCGGCGGTGGGAAATGGCGGGTCTGAGACAAGGGGGATTCACCATGCGGTACTTACGAAATTTAGCTTTGATTGCGGTTCTGGCGCTGCCGCTAGCTTATTCGCAGCCTTCCCACGCGCAGGTAGGAGTAGGTATCGGGATTGGCGCGGCGCCGGTGTGCGATTACGGATACTATGGCTACTATCCCTATGCTTGCGCCCCCTACGGCTACTACGGACCTGATTGGTTTGCGAATGGCGTGTTCATCGGCGCCGGCCCGTGGTACGGCTGGGGCGGTGGCTGGGGCTGGCGTGGTGGCTGGGGCTACGGTAGAGGCTGGGGCTACGGCCGTGGCGGCTGGGGCTACGGCCGCGGCGGCTACTATGGTGGACGGGGCTACTACGGTGGACACGGTTACTACGGCGGACACGGCTACGCTGGCGGACACGGCTACGGCGGCTACCACGGCGGAGGAGGGTTCCACGGTGGCGCTGCTGGTGGCTTCCATGGCGGAGGCGGCGGCTTCCACGGTGGCGGTGGTGGTGGCTTCCACGGTGGCGGCGGTGGTGGACACGGCGGAGGCGGCGGACACCGGTAATCGGATATTGGTCGGAGGTTCGGTGATGTCTTCGGAAAGATTTGACAACGGCCGGCAGCCAGCGCTGCTGGCCGTTTCGCTTTTGCGGAGTTACGCGATTTCTTGCTAGAATGTGCGCTTTCGCGCACCGCCGTAGTAAAATACCTGCATCCAGTTCAGGAGACCGACACCGTCATGACCTATGTAATCGCAGAACCTTGCATCAACACCAAAGACACAGCGTGCGTGGACGCGTGCCCGGTGGATTGTATTCATCCTAAGAAAGATGAACCCAAGTACGCCACGGAGCAGTTGCTCTACATCGATCCCGTTGAGTGTATCGACTGCGGGGCGTGCGTGCCGGTCTGCCCGGTCTCGGCCATCTTCGCGCTGGATGATCTCCCGGAAAAGTGGAACTCCTTCACCGAGCTGAACGCCAAATATTACGGCCGATAGAGTCGCTGCTTGTTAGTTAGCAGTGTACGGATTTAAGGCGCGTGTCCGTCACGGACGCGCGCTTTTGTTTTGCGCACAATCCAAACTCCCTATCACACCCTTCTCGTCCCCACATCCAGAGCGTTGAGTGATCCCCGTCACAAAGACGCGTGATAGCCGCCATTCTTCGGAGTTTCGCTACGCCATAGGATGCCATCAGAAAGCAACTTTCCGAGGGTTTCCCGGCAATCGTGGCGACTCCGTTGATAAAAGGCCTGGTTCAATGTCCGATGGCATTCCGAGTTTTCAGTACCACTGCAACCGCTACAACGCGCAGGCGGCTTGCGAGCACTGCCAAGGTGTCATCCGCCACGAACGTTGGTGCATCACGCGGGATCAGCTTGTCTATTATGCTTATCAAATCGTGACCGACTCGAGTAAGTTGACGACCGGAGACTCGCTTATCCTCCATTCCCTGGGAGTGATGTGGGGAGACAAGCAGTGTGACGGAGAGTGCGCTACCAAGGCTCCGGCGCAATCCAGCGCTTCAGCCTGAGCCTGCGCTCATCATTTGTTCTGCGCTATCAGGCTGCGGCAGTGGCGGGCAATCTGTCGTTCTTCTTCAGTGGGGAAAATCTTAATTTTGTCTGCCGTGAGCCCCATGGCTTCGAGTCCGTGCGTGGCCGACGACCGAATCTGATTGCTGTGCTCTCCGATGCCGCCGGTGAAGACCACCACATCGATTCCACCCAGTAGAGCCATGTATGCGCCGATCACCTTGCGAACCGCGACCCCAAAGATATCCAGCGCCAGTCCAGATTCCGGGTCACCCGAGCGAGCGCGCTCTTCTAGCGTCTTGACGTCGCTTTGGCCGGATGAGAGTCCGAATAATCCGCTCTGATGATTCAGCAGAGTTTCCAGCTTGTCAGCGTCGAGCTTTTCATTGCGCAGAAGATAAATGATCACGCCGGGGTCAAGATCCCCCGACCGGGTCCCCATAGGAATGCCGCCCGTGGGCGTGAGGCCCATCGTGGTGTCGATCGATTTTCCATTCCGCAGCGCGCACAGACTTGATCCATTCCCCAGGTGGGCAAAGATGGCTCGCTTGGGAAGCGTTTTGCCGAAGTGATGGACTAGCGATTCATAGGAAATGCCATGGAAGCCGTAACGCCGAATTCCCGTGTCGAAATAGTGGCGGGGAAGAGCGAATCGCGATGCGACCTCGGGAATCGTCTGGTGGAACGCGTCGTCGAAGCAGGCGAAGTGTGCGGCCTCAGGGAAAATCGACTGGGCCGACGCGATCAGCTTCAGCGCTTGCGGGATGTGCAAAGGTGCGAAGTGAGTTGCAGCGCGCAATTCGTCGAGGACTTGCACGGTGATGAGTTGGTGCCTGACAAGCTTGGGACCTCCATGCACCACCCGGTGTCCGACAGCCACTGGACTGGTATGAATGTACTCGCGAATCGTGGTGGCGAGCAGGCTGAGCGCATGGATTTGGGATTCATGAATACATTCGCGCTGTAGGAGCGACTTTCCGTCGCCGGAGCGAATATGCAGGGAGCCGTTGTCGTGACCAATGCCATCGGCGCTTCCGGTCAGCAGCGGTTCTTCATCACTATCGCTGGCCCCGTGGCGATAGATGCCGAACTTCAGCGACGACGAGCCGCTGTTCAGAGCAAGAATCAAATCGTGGTTCTTGGTTAAACCGGTCGCCACGCCTATTCTGCCCATTTCCAATTGCGAATTTCTTCCTTATCAATGCCCTCCGCGTGAGCGTAATTGATGCTCTCGATGATCTGATCTTTCAGCCATTCTTTGACGTGCGCGCCGCTGGGATGCAGGCGCGAGACGCGGTCGATTACATCGATGGCCAAGTCAAAGCGATCGACCTGATTGAGAATGGCGAGCTCGAGCGGAGTGTTGATGTTGCCTTTTTCCTTATAGCCACGCACGTGAATGTTGTCGTGATTGGTACGGCGATAACTGAGCTTGTGGATGAGCGAGGGATAAGAGTGGAAGTTGAAGATCACAGGCTTGTTGGTGGTAAAGAGAGAATCGAAGTCGCGCTCGGAAAGCCCATGCGGGTGTTCGGTTTCCGGCAGGAGCCGAAAAAGGTCGACAACATTGACGAAGCGGATTTTCAACTCAGGGAAATGCTTTTTCAGAATCTGGACCGCGGCCAGCGATTCCATAGTCGCGATGTCGCCGGCGCAAGCCATCACCACGTCGGGGTCGGTGCCATCGTCAGTGGAAGCCCAGTCCCATATGCCAATGCCCTTAGTGCAATGGGTGACGGCTTCGTCCATACTGAGATACTGAAGATGATCCTGCTTGTCGGCGACGATGACGTTGACGTAATCGCGCGAGCGGAGGCAATGATCCGCCACGCTGAGCAGACAGTTCGCATCCGGCGGCAGATAGATCCGGACTATGTCGGGACTTTTATTTGTAACCACATCGAGAAATCCCGGATCCTGGTGGGTGAAGCCGTTGTGATCCTGCCGCCATACCAGAGATGTAATGAGAATGTTGATCGAAGGAACCGGGGCGCGCCAGGATATTTCCTTCTTCGATTTCTCCAGCCATTTGGCGTGCTGATTGAACATGGAATCGATGACGTGCACGAAGGCTTCATAGGTGGAGAACAGGCCATGACGGCCGGTGAGGACGTAGCCTTCGAACCATCCCTCGAGCGTGTGCTCACTGAGCATTTCCATAACGCGCCCAGCGACATCGAGTTCGCCGCCGTCGGCGTCATCCGGTTTGTATTCGGCAAGCCATGTCTTCTTCGAAGCGGCGTAGATCGCAGTGAGCCGGTTGGACGCGGTCTCGTCTGGCCCGAAGACGCGGAACGAGTTCATATTGCGGCGCATCACTTCCGCGAGAAAGTGTGCCAGCACGTCGGTCGGCGGGGCGTACATCGCTCCCGGAGTTTTCACCTTTACGGCATAATCCCGGAAGTCCGGCATGGCGAGCTCTTTGCGCAGCAATCCGCCGTTAGCGTGCAGGTTGGCGGAGATGCGACGCTCGCCGGTCGGCGCGAGCTGTTGTAGCTCAGGCACGAGTGTTCCGTTGGAATCGAACAAGTCTTCTGGTTTGTAGCTGCGCATCCAGTCTTCGACTAGCTTGAGATGTTGATTGTTAGTCACGGGGTCGAGCACCGGAACCTGATGGGCGCGCCACGTGCCTTCCACTTTGTGGCCATCTACTTCTTTCGGTCCAGTCCATCCCTTCGGCGATCGCAGAACGATCATGGGCCAGCACGGACGCATGGCATCTTGCTTGGCGCGGGCGTTCTGCTGGATCGAGCGAATCTCGAGAATGCATTCCTCAAGAGTGGAAGCCATCTTCTGATGCATCTCGGCTGGGTCGTCGCCCTCGACAAAATAAGGTTTGTGGCCGTAGCCGATCAGTAACGACTCCAACTCTTGCCGCGGAATACGCGCCAGCACGGTTGGATTCGCAATCTTATAGCCGTTGAGATGCAGCACCGGCAAGACCGCTCCGTCGCGGATCGGATTCAGGAATTTGTTGGAATGCCATGAGGTCGCAAGCGGACCGGTTTCCGCTTCGCCATCGCCAACCACGACGGTAACGATCAGATCAGGATTATCGAAAGCCGCTCCATAAGCATGCGAGATGGAGTAGCCAAGTTCGCCGCCTTCGTGGATCGAGCCGGGCGTTTCCGGTGTGCAATGCGAGCCGATTCCGCCAGGAAAAGAAAACTGCTGAAAGAACTTCAGCATGCCTGCCTGGTCGCGGCTTTTATCCGGATAAATCTCCGAGTAGTGGCCCTCGAGATAACTGTTTGCCAGTGTGGCCGGCGCACCGTGACCCGGGCCGGAGATGTACATCACATTCAAGTCATACTTCTTGATGAGTCGGTTCAGATGAATCCATACGAACGATTGACCGGGGTCGGATCCCCAGTGGCCGAGAAGACGGTTCTTGATGTGCTCCGGCTTCAAAGGTTCCCGAAGCAGGGGATTGGAGCGAAGGTAAATCATTCCTGCCGATAGATAATTGCAAGCTCGCCAGTAAGCATCCATCTTTTTCAGTTCTTCGGCGGAGAGAGGAGTGAGAGTTTCGGTTGCGACAGCCATGAATTTATCTCCTTAGAATAACTAGTTTAGGATGCCGCGAGCGGGAAGTGTGATTCTTCTTAAGGGTTAATGGTTCGATGAAAAGGTCTGAGACGCGAGAAGGTCCGTTAGCCTGTAGGACAAACAGCGCGGTTCTCAAGGTTTCGGAACGAGTTGGATCTGGAAAATCTTTGGCCACAACTTGCCGGTGACAAACAATCGCTTGCGTTCTGCATCGTAGGCGATTCCGTTCAACACAGCGCCTGATTCCAGGCGATAGACGGGGCTTAGCAAACCTTCGAGGTCAATCCAGCCGATTAGCTCGCCGGTCCGCGGAGAAATCCGGGCGATTCGATCGGTCTGCCAGACGTTAGCGAAAATCTCTCCTTCGACAAATTCCAACTCGTTCAGCTCTTTGATCTGGGTAGTTCCGTCGTGAACTGTGAAACGCCGCTTTTCGGTCAGCGTGACGGGATCCAAGACACGGATCTCCGGCGTACCGTCGCTCATAAAAATCTCACGGCCATCGGTGGTTAAACCCCATCCTTCCCCGGAGTAAGAGAATTGCCGCAGCAAATGGAAATCGGCCAGGTTGTAGACAAATCCTATCTGGGACTGCCAGGTCAGTTGTACGATTTCGTTTTTGACGATGGTGATTCCCTCGCCGAAGAGTTCGGGCGCCAGATCGACTTCTTCAACGACTTCTCCAGTTTCAAGACGCACCTTGCGCAACGATGATCTGCCCTTAAGCCCGGTGCCTTCGTACAAGAATCCACCATGAAATACCAGGCCTTGGGTGAAGGCGTGCGGATCATGGGGAAACGTTTGGATGACTTTGAATGTGTATTCCGGGACTCGCGCTGAGTGAGTGCGACGAGCAGATTGGCCGGAAAGCGGGTGACCAAAGGCAAGCAGAAGAAAAACAATAAGAAGTCGCCGCGTAGCTTTAGCCCTCATGAATCGGCTATTGTCGCACTCGACTGGGGAATACGCCATTGCGGAAACCGGCGGAGTGGGCTCGTTTTGAGGCTTGGTCATCGCGCCGGGTGACTTCAGTAATCCCAGATGGTTACTTTGAACATTGTGTCTTTTGGCTCAGGATTCGCCGCCGCCTTTCGTAATTGGCGATGTTTAGCGGCCCACAACTAAACTGCGACACGAGGGTTTAGACCCAACATGAACAACAAAATCACGAAGTCGCTCTTAGTCCTGGCAGTGGGTGGTCTGATGTTGGTTGGTGCCGCCGCTGCTCAAACCCAAGACAGCAACACGTCCGGCGCGGGTCCGGGCCAGGTTGATCCAGGTCATCCTCGCGTCAACGAAGTTAATGGCCGCGAGACGAACCAGCAGGACCGGATCGCGAATGGCGTGAAAAACGGTACGCTGACGCCCGGCCAGACTTCGCGCCTGGAAAATCGCGAACAGAATATCGAGAACCAGCAGAAGGCCGATATGGCGGCTCACAACGGTCATCTGACCAAGGGCGAGCAGAAACAGCTCAACCGGGAACAGAACCGTACGAGCAAGCAGATCTATAAAGATAAGCATGATGGGAAGTAGTTCGAGCGTCTGACTCCCCAAGTTCAGGACCTAAGCCGCGGATGGCCGCGGCTTTTTTGCTTTTCGTAACACGAGGGGAGAGCGTTGCATCTTTACGCTGGCACTTGTCTATAATGACCGGGGCAGATTGGGGCCATGCCCGTGGACTGCAACGGTTCGCCGTACTCTCGTACTCGACGTTGCGTTGTAGGTAACCAAGGAATGTCGGTCGACTGCATGAACGTGAAACCTGGAGTGGAAGTGGCGAGCCTGAGCGACGTGGGCTGCCAACGCGACAATAATGAAGATTCCTACCTCTATTGGGAGCCGGCGGCTGAGGGCGAATTCCAGCGGAAGGGAAGATTGGCCGTAATCGCCGACGGCATGGGCGGATACGAAGGCGGCTTGGAGGCGAGCCGTCTCGCGGTTGAAACCGTGCGCGAAGTTTACGACACCATGGTGCGGGAGGATCCGCGCGCAGCATTGCTGGAGGCATTTGCCACGGCTCACAACCGGATTCAGAATTACGCTTTGCAGCATCCCGAGCTTCACGGAATGGGGACGACCTGCACCGCTCTGGTCGTTCGCAATCGACAATTGTATTTTGCGCACGTGGGCGACAGCCGCCTGTATCTGGTGCGTCGGGCTCGCATATCGCGGCTAACGCGCGACCACTCCTACGTGAGCCGGCTGGTGGAAAGCGGCATCGTCCGCGCCGAGGATGCGGAGAAGCATCCGCAACGCCATATTCTGACCGGTGCCTTGGGAGCCGGTACGGAAGTTGCAGTGGATGCCGTCGAATACGGAACGATGTTGCAGGATGGAGACGATCTGCTGCTCTGCACCGATGGACTTTGGGGCGTCGTGACGGATGAAGAATTGGAGATGGCGGCGGGCAAAAATGCCCCGGCGGAGTGTTGTGAGACGTTAGTAAAGCTGGCTCGGCAGCGGGGCGGGCCAGACAATATCACCGTGCAGGTGCTGCGTATTCTGCCCGAGATTTAGATCCACCTCTCGACTCCGTCTTGATGTTCTAAGAAGCTCTTCTCTTCTCCCCGGAGCTGCAATCTAATGCACATTGGCTGGCGGGAACCATTCCTGGATTCGCCTAACCCTCTGAAAGCAAAATTCTTGGATGTGCCCGAAGCGACTATTGCGATGGCTTCATAATTGCTCCTTTGATCTTCTAGAAAGTCTATTAATACAATGGACTTTATGGTATAGTGGCCGCGCTATGAAAATTTCGCAAAAGGGACTTTACGCGCTGCAGGCGATGATGATGCTGGCGCGCCGTTACCATCAGGGTGCCATCAAGATCCGCGAAGTCGCGTACGAAGAGAATCTGCCCGAGAAATTTCTGGAGCTGATTCTCCTTGAACTAAAGAATGCGCGCATCGTTGAGAGTGTGCGTGGAGCGAAGGGCGGATACCAGTTGCGCCGCGATCCTGCTGAGATCCGGCTGAGCGAAATCATACGCTTGATCGATGGTCCGCTGGCGCCGTTTGGCGATGCCGAGCAATTGCGTGCGCTGATTGTCCGCGATTTGCCGCACCGGGCGCTTTACCAGCTGTTCCTGGACGTGCGCGATGCAGCAGCGCATATCCTGGAAAATAGAACTTTGGCTGACCTCATCGCCGAGCCGCATCCGCGCGTCACCAAGGCGGCCAAGAAAAAAGAGAAAGAAAAGGCGGCGCTCCTCCCCATGGTCGTCGGGGGAAAGAAGAGTGAGTAAGAGACTTATCTTTGGGCTGATGGTTGCGTTGGTCGCCGCGCTTCCTGGGTGGACGCAAACTACCATTCGCGTCGGCGCGTTTCCCAATATTACGCACGCGCAAGCCATGGTGGGAAAAGCTAACGGCTGGTTCGACAAAGCCATGGGACCGCAGGTCAAAGTGCAGTGGACCAGCTTCAACGCCGGTCCCTCCGCCATTGAAGCCTTGTTTGGTGGCGCGATTGACATGACCTACGTAGGTCCAAACCCGGCAATCAACGGCTTCGTGCGTTCCAACGGAGAGGCTCTGCGAGTAGTCGCAGGAGCGGCCAGCGGCGGCGCATCGCTGATCGTGCGGAACGACAGCGGAATTCAGAAGCCTGAGGACTTCCACGGCAAGCGAGTGGCGTCGCCGCAATTCGGCAACACTCAGGATGTGGCGCTCCGCAACTGGCTCAAGAGTCATGGGATGAAGACGAACGACAAAGGCGGCGACGTGCAGATCATCCCCATGGCCAATCCCGATCAACTAACGTTGTTCCTGAAGAAGGAGTTGGATGCGGCGTGGGCTCCTGAACCGTGGGCTACGCGGTTGATCCACGAGGGAAATGGCCGCCTGTTTGTCGATGAACGCACCCTTTGGCCGAATGGGCAGTTTGTCATCGGGGTCTTAGTCGTGAATGCAAAGTTCCTGACGAGTCATCCCGACCTGGTCAAGAACTGGATCCGGGCGAACGTCGATCTTACCGATTGGATTAATGATCACCCCTCAGAAGCCAAGAAACTCTTGAACCAGCAGATTCTGGCGGAGACGGGCAAGGCTCTTCCGCCCGTGGTTCTCGACGAGGCCTTTGCCCGCATGCAAGTTACCTATGATCCGCTGCATAGTGCGCTCAACACTGCGGCGCAACAAGCCTTCGACGACGGATTCCTCGGCCGCCAGATGCCCGATCTCTCGCGGCTTTACGATCTGACGCTTCTTAATCAGGTCCTGGCAGAAAAGGGAAGGAAGGCTATTCTATGAGCACGAATGCGCACAATTTTCCGTCGCAGCTTCCGGTCCCAACCTTTGATCCTCGGAAGAGTGATCCTCGCAAACCGTCGCGCATCGGCGCTTCCCGGGGAAAAGCAGGTCTGGCTGTAGCGGCGCACACGATACGCGGAGTTGCGGATATTCCGAAGGTCGGCCTTACCGACATCTCTCTCAGCTATCGGACGCGGACCGGCGAACGTATGCTGGCGCTTGATCACATCAATCTCGAGGTAAAGGCGGGAGAGTTTCTTTGTATCGTGGGGCCTTCCGGCTGCGGCAAATCGACCCTGCTCCATCTGATCGCGGGTCTCCATCAACAGACTTCAGGCCAAGTTCTCGTAGATGGAAAGCCCGTGCAAGGACCAGGAACCGACCGCATTCTGATCTTTCAGGAGTTGGGTCTTTTCCCTTGGCTCACGGTCGCAGATAACGTTCAGTTTGGAATGAAGATGAAGGGCATCGGCAAGGCAGAAAGGGAAGAGAAGACGCGCTATTACCTGCGTCTGGTGCACCTCTCTCAATTCGAAGACAGCTACACTCACCAGCTATCCGGCGGCATGCGGCAGCGCGTAGCTCTGGCTCGCGCCCTCGCGACCGAACCGGATGTCCTGCTGATGGATGAACCTTTTGCCGCGCTCGATGCCCAGACCCGCGACCTGCTGCACGATGAACTCGAACGCATTTGGGCGGAGACTGGGCGCACCATCATTTTCGTGACGCACAATGTGCGGGAGGCGATCCGTCTGGGTGATCGCGTCGCTCTGCTGACCTTTCGGCCAGGGCGTGTGAAACGAGAATTCGCCATCGACTTGCCGCGGCCCCGCGTGCTCGAAGACTTGAACTTGGCCCGCACGGCCGGTGTGATCCTCGGCGAGTTGCGTGAAGAGATTAACCGTTCCCTCGAAGTGGAATACCAGGCGGGAGTGAAACCTCACGTGCAAACGGTGGTTGAGCCATGAAGCGGTCTGCTCGCTTGATCATTTTTTATGCCGGACTGTTTGGCCTGTGGACTCTGCTGGCCGAATTGAAAATCTGGCCGCCCTATTTGTTCCCCACCCCATGGGGTGTCGGCGAGGCACTGTACGCTGGATTTCAGGATCACAGCTATTGGATCGCCATCGCGGTCAGTATGCGCCGAGTGTTGATTGGTTATGCCATCTCGGTTGTTCTGGGCATGATTCTTGGACTGGGCGTGGCCAGCAGCAAGTTTCTCGAAGAAACCATGGGCGGGTTGCTGGTGAGTTTGCAGAGCCTGCCCAGCATCTGCTGGTGGCCTCTGGCGCTGCTGTGGTTTGGGCTTAGCCAAAACGCGATTCTGTTCGTGGTTGTCATGGGGTCGTTCTTGTCCGTCACCTTGGCCATGGAAGATGGACGCAAGCAGATGCCGAAGATCTACGGCATGGCTGGTCGCAACCTCGGTGCCAGCGGATTTCAATTGTTTTGGCACGTCCTGTTGCCCGCGAGTCTGCCCTTCATCGTGTCCGGCTTGAAACAGGGATGGGCTTTCGCCTGGCGCTCGCTGATTACCGCCGAGATGCTTTACCTGAGTTTGGGACTGGGACAAGTCTTGATGATGGGCCGCGACTTGAACGATATGAGCGCGGTCATTGCCGTGATGATCCTGATTATTGCCATCGGCTATGTGGTGGATGGCTTGGTGTTCAAAGCAATGGAAAGCCGCTTGCAACGCAGGTGGGGGTTAACATCCTCAACCTAGGCCTTCGCAGCTACGAAAGAATCCCCCCGGCTTTCAGAAATTAATTCGCCGTTAACAAGGAACGTGTAGATTTGCGGAGAATCACTAGTAAACCAATTATGATAATAGGTACACGCTGGACTCCTCGCGAAGACCGTCCCGTTCTCGGCAATCGAGGCCTGGGTTAAGGCGATTCTAATTTTGCCTCGCTTTGCCTTGGTGGGGAATGCTCGAGAAAATCGGCGAACAAGAATGAGAGGGTGCCTGTCCCAGCACCAGATCGCAAAAAAGAGTTTTTCTGTTGCTCCCCCAGGAAGTGTTGTCCAAATAAAACTCGAAAAAGGAGAGGATTTAATTCCATGCATCGAACGAAGAATGTGTTTCTAGCAGCCCTGACTCTGGCAGCATTTTCAGCCAGCGCCTGGGCTCAAACGTACAGCCCGGTTACGCTGGCTTCCAACGGAGAACACGGAGTAGCGGCGACTTCCCCTGCCCCCGCCCCAACACCTGCGCCTTCCGCCGTCACGGCCGCGGATGTTCAGGCACTAAAAGATGCTTTGGCCGCGCAGCAACTCCAAATCGACCGGCTTACGCAGCAGCTGCAACGCCAGCAGGCACAGCAGGCTGCTGCGGAAAGTGCTACCAAGGCGGATCCGAGAACCCTACCGCAGCAACAAGTGGCAGAGGTCACAACCGCTATCTCGGCCCAGCAAGTTGGCACCACTCCGAACCTCAATCTGCAAGACACGCAGACGCAGCCCAATGCGAGCCCAATCGAGGGTCCGCTCACAATACACTTCCGCGGTATCAACATTACCCCTGGCGGATATGCGGCCGCTGAATTTGTGCGCCGCTCGCGGGCTCTGTCCGCGGACTTGTCGACCCCCTTTAATTCCCTGACTATGCCCGGCGCCTCGCAGAGCCAGGTGTCGGAGTTTTTCGGTTCAGCCCGCCAGTCTAAGATCACCACTTATGTCAACGGCCGCTTGAAGAACGTGGATCTTTCCAGCTACGTATCTGCTGACTTCCTTTCTGCCGGCGTCACCTCCACTTCTACCTCAACCAACAGTTACACTCTCCGTCTGCGACAAGCGTGGGCGCAGGCAAAGTTCAACAATGGCTGGAGCTTCCTCGGCGGCCAGGCTTGGAGTCTGGCGACGGAAAACGGGAAGGGAATCTCTCCGGACGACGACCTGGGCAGAACTAACGACGCCCGACCTAAGACCATCGACCCGTCTTACAACGTTGGCTTCGTTTTCACGCGCCAGTATGGAATCCGGCTCACTAAGACTTTCGGCGATAAAGTTGCATTCGCCGTCGCCATGGAGAATGCGCAAGGCACGCTCACCACGCACGGCAACGGAGATAATTTCCTTCTCGGCCAGGCGGGCGCCAGCAACAGCTATAACACCACCTCAACTTATACTTTCAATCCTTCGCCGGATATCATCGCGAAAGCCGCTTTTGATCCCGGCTTTGGGCACTACGAGATCTTCGGTCTGTACGACCGGTTCACCGACCGCATATTTCCCTGCGGAGAGGTCGCTTCGGCAACAACCACTCTCTGTGGCGGCAGCACCGTCCCTGGTCCCAACGCCCTCGGAGCCCATAATGCTTCCAAGGATGGAGGCGGCATTGGCGCGAGTGCCCGCTGGACCATTGCTCACCACCTGGTCTTCGGTGTGAAAGGATTAGGCGGCAGCGGAGTTGGTCGCTATGCCCCAGCAGGGCTTCCGGACGTCTCCATCAACGGCGACGGTACCCTTCATTTGGTTAAGAACTTGGAGGGGCTCACCACACTTGAATGGAAAGCCAAGAAATTCGATATTTACGGCTACGGTGGTGTCGAGTACGCTCAGCGGACCTCCAGCTTTGATCCCATAACGGGGAAGGAAGTTGGTTATGGAGCGCCCTTGTTCAATAACTCGGGGTGCTACACAGAACTACCTCCCGCGGTGAGCACCGGCTTCACTCCTACAAGCCTTACGAACTGCACGGCCGATACCCGCGCCGTGATCGAGGGAACTGTCGGCTTCTGGTATCGCTTTTACAGCGGGCCCAGAGGAAGGTTCCAGTTCGGCTCGCAGTACTCGTACTTGACGCGTGATACGTGGTCGGGCGTTGGCTTTACGAAGGGAGTTGGCGTGACACCGGAGGGAATCGACAATATGGTCTTTACTTCCTTCCGTTACATCCTGCCGTAAGCCGCAAGCAGGGTCCCGCGTCAGTTTTCGGCGCGGGACCAGCAGGTTTCCGCGGATTTTTCCACTTTTCGAGGGGCGCCTTCCCTTCGAAAGCGCCGCCGGCCCGGTTACGGCTACTCTCCTTTTCCGGGCCGGTGGTGTTAATTTGAATTTACGCTAACACTTCCCGGATGAGATATTTCGAAAGCGATTTCTTTGCAAGCGTGCTCGCGAGGACTATGAACTCCAGACGCAAATTCCTCAAGCAAATGTCCGGGGCAGCGTTTGCCGCAGCCGCGGCGCCATCCCTATTGACCTGGGCTCTCCCGCAGGGACAAGCCGTTCCGTTCCCCGGCGAAGATGGCATGATTCTTCGCTCGTTCCGCTTCGTTGATCTGGAAAGTCCAGTTGAGTATTTCAATACCTGGCTCACTCCGGTTCCGCACTTCTTTGTGCGCAATCACATGCACGAGCCGATTGAGCTCGACGCTGGCGGCTGGCGACTTTCGCTTGGCGGTGAGGTGGAAAAGCCTCTCACGCTGGGCCTGGCGGAACTTTCTAAACTTGAAACCCATTCTGTGGTCAACACGCTCGAGTGCGCGGGCAACGGACGCAGCTTGCATCGTCCGCAGGTTCCGGGCATACAGTGGGGCAAAGGCGCGGTGGGCACGGCCCGTTTTTCGGGTCCTCGCCTGCGCGACATTCTGCAGCGTGCCGGAGTGAAAGCGTCGGGCAAACATGTGATGTTCCGCGGGCTCGACGAAGTTCCCGGGAAAGTGCCTCCATTCATTCGCAGCATTCCGATTGAGAAAGCTCTCGACGCCGATACCTTGATTGCTACGCACATGAATGGATCTCCGCTGACCAAGCATCACGGATTCCCGGCGCGTGCTCTGGTCCCCGGCTGGATCGGCGCGGCATCTTGCAAATGGCTGACCGAGATCAAAGTGCTCGATGCGGAATTCGTAGGCAATTTCATGAGTCCCGGTTACCGGCTGCCCAACCAGCCCATCAAGCCCGGCGATGCCGTGAAGCCGGAAGACACGCACGCGGTCACCGCGCTAAGCGTGAAGTCAGTAATCTCCGGGCCGATCGATAGCAGCAGTCTGAAGATGGGCAAGGTGACTGTACATGGCGCGGCCTGGGCCGGAGAAGCGGACGTTGTGAAAGTGGAAATCTCTGTCGACGGCGGTACGACTTGGAATCTTGCAAAACTCGGCCACGATCAGGCGCACTATGCGTGGCGTCTGTGGAGTTATGACTGGAAGCCTGGCAGAGGTGGCGATTACTCAATCCAGTCGCGGGCTACCGATAGCCAGGGACGCATGCAGCCTCGGACGCCTGTATGGAATCCCAGCGGCTATCTCTATAACGCTGTCGATCAGGTGAACGTTCATGTTTCGTAAAATCATGTTTCCCATAGCCTCGGCCATCGCACAGCTGGCGATCACGACCACTCTGTTGGCGCAGAAACCTGGTCCGGCGAATGTCACCGCGGACCTGCCCGCTGGTGCGATGGAGGCGAAGGCCACTACGGCGTGCCTGGAATGTCATGAAGCGCGGATCATCCTGCAGCAGCGTCTGAGCAAAGCGGCGTGGACAAAAGAAGTCGACAAGATGACGAAATGGGGAGCGGTGGTCGATCCTGCCGATCGGGATGCGCTGATCGATTATCTGAGCGCCAACTTCAGTCCTGACAAACCTGCCTATGATCCGCCGAGAACGGCAAACAAGAACGGCTCCGGAAAAAATGGGGATTAGGAATGCCAGGGGGAAAGCAAAGCGCTACCGACCCAATGTCCAGAGGCTGGGACATTACGGCAGCGCTGCCATTATCTGAGCCCGAACTGCTGGGAAAAGTATAGAAACTCGGTTGCTCCGCTTCTAGTGCATTGTAGGGTACTCGGGAGTTAATACCGCAAAGCTCATCAGAGACCCTAAGGTCTTTCGTCCGTCTCCTCCGCGAGCTCTGCGTTGGAGCTCTTCTCCGGTCGCAGCAGCGGAAACAGAATCACGTCGCGAATCGTGTGGGAATCGGTCAGCAGCATGCATAGGCGATCTACACCGACGCCACAGCCACCAGCCGGCGGCATCCCGTAGGAGAGCGCCCGGATGTAGTCTTCATCCATCTGGTGCGCTTCGTCGTCGCCGCGCTCGCGTTCTTTCAACTGGCCCTCAAAACGACGCCGCTGATCCTCCGGATCGTTGAGTTCGCTGAAGCCGTTGGAGATTTCCATCTGTCCGGCGAAGATCTCGAAGCGCTCGGTCCACTCAGGCTCATCCAGTTTCTGCTTCGAGAGCGGCGAAACCGCAGTAGGGAATTCGTAGATGATGGTCGGCTGCGTCAGATGCTCCTCGGCCGCCCCTTCAAATAAATTCGCAATTGTCTTGCCCAAAGGTTCATTCGGATCATAAGCCACATGCGCGTGCGCCTGGTTGAAGCGCTCGACCAGTTTCTTCACGCCATCGTGGGAAGAGAAGTCGCTCATCTCTGGCTTCGTACCCGATGCTTCCGGCCAGTAATGGATGATCGCCTCCCGCATTGTCATCCGCTTCCAGTCCGCCCAGTCAATTTCCCGATCGCCCCACTTCGCTTTCGTCCCACCATTTACGTCTATTGCGGCCTGTGTGATCAACTCCTGCGTGAGATCCATGATGCCCTGGTAGTCGGTATAGGCCTGATAAAACTCCAGCATGGTGAACTCGGGATTCCATCGCCAGCCCAGTCCCTCGTTGCGGAAGTTGCGATTGATTTCGTATACGCGATCGAATCCGCCCACGAGAAGGCGCTTCAGATAAAGTTCCGGCGCGATGCGCAGGTATAAATCCATATCCAGCGTGTTGTGGTGAGTCACAAATGGCCGCGCTACCGCCCCGCCGGCGATGGGCTGCATCATCGGTGTTTCTACTTCGACAAATCCATGGGCTTCCATCGTTCGCCGCAGCGATTGCACCAGCTTGCTGCGTTTCAGGAAAACTTCCCGCACTTCCGGATTTACTACGAGATCGACATAACGCTGGCGGTAGCGGAGTTCGACGTCCGCGAGTTCGTTCCATTTCCTGGCGCCTTCGGGGTTGGAGGCATCTCCTTCGACGGCCTTGCCCACGGGTAGCGGCAGCAGATCCTTGCTAAGAAAAGTAATCTCTTCAACGTGGATCGTCAGTTCGCCGGTGCGGGTGCGAAATAAATAGCCGCTGACACCGATGTGGTCGCCGAGATCAAGCAGCTTGTACAGCTCGAATCCCTTGTCTCCGACCGCATCTTTTTTCACATAAATCTGCAAGCGCTTTCCATCCTGCTGCAGATGGCAGAATCCGGCCTTGCCCATCAGGCGGATCGCCATAATGCGTCCAGCCACGCGCACGTTGATCCGCGGAGCCTCCAGTTGCTCCGCAGTCTTGTCGGAGTAGTCCACCAGGATCTGCGGAATGGTGTGCGTGAATTCATACTTGCTGCGGTACGCGGTTTGGCCGAGCGCCTCGATCTGTTTCAGCTTCTGCCGCCGCAGCTCGTAAACATTTTCGTCGAATGCCAAGAGAATCCTTTTAGCAGGGAATTGCGCCTTGCCGGCGCTCAGCTCATGAAAAGAGTGAAACGCGATTATAAACAACGCTGCGGGGAGACGTGCGGGACCGGGCGCCTGCCATCCCCGCGATTTGCAGATATCTATGTACTATGATACATTGGTACACATGACAGAAGATTCGAAGCTGCTGGTCGAGCGTGTTCAAACCGGAGTGCGCATGGAGAAGCGACTGCTCAAAGTGCTCAAGGCGTTCGCCGAATACCATGACATGACCCTCGGTGATCTGCTGGAAGGCATCGTCCTGCACGCCTTTGACGGGAAAACCCCGTTCAGTTCGGCCTCGCTCGAGCGGATTCAAGAGTTGAAGCGCTTTTACGAGTTCGACCTCGATTCCGGCGCCAGTCACCGCTTGAAAGAAATCAAGTCGCGTCCGCCGCGCAAGCGAAGTGCCGACAAATAGCGGAGATCGATGATGACGACCCAACGCACTCAAATTGCTTTGACTGGACTGCAATGGACTTTGGGACTGGTGATCCTGATCGAGGCGATCCTCTTTGTGATGCCGGGCGCGGCTCACAGCTTTGCCAAAACTCACATGCCGAACGTAGTGCGCCTGGCGCTTGGATTCGGCGAGATCGCCGGGTGCATCCTGATGCTGATCCCGCGAACGACCATCCGCGGCGCATGGCTTCTGGTGACCGTTTTCGGCCTGGCCATCGTCATTCATCTTCTGCACGGCATGTACGAAGTGGGAAATCTTGCCATATATACTGCCGCGGCTTGGGCTGTTGCCGTCGGCAAGAACGGATAGCGAAACGACGCTCACACTCTAATTAGTGCAGTCCCAGACCCACGGAAAGGAAACGCCCATGATCGCTTTCGAAATAATGGTTGCGAGTTGGCTTTTCACTGCTGCAAACGCCGCCTTTGGGCAGGAAACCGCGCAGCAGGTCAGCCGCACTGGAAGTTTCGAGCTGCAGTGTGCAGTTGACACTGCTTTTCCGCTGTTTAGTCCCGAGGGCGAGCGGGATTGGGTGAAGGGATGGGATCCCAAGCCTGTATTTCCCGAAAGAATTGCATTCGCCCGCGACACGGTCTTTCGGGAGGGGAAAGCTGGCGAGGAGGCCGTTTGGACAATCGTGGATGCGGACTGGAAAATGCACCGGGCAGAATATGTGCGCGTGGCTCCTGGCTCCCATACGGCACACGTCGTGGTCCAAATCGAATCCCTCGCGGCAGAACAGAGCGAGGTGGTTGTGAGCTACACGGTGACTGCATTCGGGGAACATGCGAAGAGTCTGTTGGAGGCATTTTCGGACAAGGCATATGTCGGAAAAATGCGCGACTGGCAGGAACAAATTAGCTTGTATCTTCAGCGTCCCAAGTAGCGAAAGACAACTTCGGCGCTGCGCCGCAAACATCTCTTCTTGAAGTCGCCCGTGATCGGCGGTAAGATTGCGGGCTCGGGAGTACGCGAGCGAATAGGCCGCGCGAGGCGCTCAATGCCGCAAAACTACGTTCCGATCTTCATCTTCATGGCAGTGGTTGGCATACTTCTTCCGTTCACGCTGCTGTTGGCCAAGCTTGTTCGCCCCGACAATCCGAGTAAAACCAAGCTGATGCCTTATGAATGCGGCATCGATCCCATCGACAATGCGCGCGGCCGTTATACGGTGCGCTATTACATTATTGCGATCCTGTTCGTGGTCTTCGATGTGGAAACGATTTTTCTATTTCCTTGGGCGGTAAAATTCAAGGCCCTCGGAGTATTTGGATTGGTCGAGATCCTCATCTTCCTCGTGATCTTGATCGTCGGTTACATCTGGGTCTGGCAAAAAGGTGCGCTGGAATGGGTGTAACGCCGCCTGCGCCTGATGCTGAGTCCTTGGCCGAAACCTTTACTGCCAGCCGCTGGACTCAGGGCAATTTTCTTTTTCCCACTCGCCTGGTCGTCAGTCCTCTGCGCGTGAGCCGCGTGAAATCGCGCTGGTTTGGCAGCAACGACGAGAGCATCGCCATGTCGAAAATTGCGTCGGTGCACATTTCCACTGGCGTACTTTGGGCAGAGATTCGGATTGAATCCACCGGCGGCACCGATCCCATCACCAGTCACGGCCATCGCAAGAAGGATGCGCAACGCATTCGCGACTTGATCGAGTCTTATCAGGCGAAATCGCGCGCGTAGCAAGCAAGATCGGCGTTTGTGGAAAAAGCGGCAGACCATTTTTTGTGACCCACGTCGTTGACACCGCATGCTCAAGCTGATAAAAATTATCGTTCTCTCCGAAACCCTGCGGGCTTGAGGTTTGCGCCTTCGCCGCTAATGCCGGACGAAATCAAATCGCCCTCTACATCGCCGCCGGAAGGTGATCCGAAGCCGACGGCGGACAAACCAGCCGTTCCCGGCGGCGTGAAAGCAGCTGCTTCCGGCTCCGTTCAACCCGACACCAAGACTTCTACTGAAATTCCAGCCGCACCCCCAACACCCTCAATTCCAGCAAAACCTGCAACTGCAGCGCCTGGATCCACTCCGGCAGCCAAGCCCGCGGCGGCTGCGAAGGCAGCGGCCCCCGCTCCGGTTCCCTGGGATTCGCCAATGATTTCGAAGTTTAAGGGGATATACGGATCCGGCATCGAGCCGCTGACCTACGCCGGGCAGAACTACATGGTGGTCGATCGCTCACTGATTCCTGAAATTCTGCAAGTGCTGCGCAACGAAGAGCAATTCGATTACTGCGTCGACGTCACGGCAGTGCATTACCCGAAGCGCGAAAAACAGTTCGACATCGTGTGGGTGCTGTATTCCTTTGCGCGCAACGAGCGCATCCGGCTAACAACGCGAATTTTGGATGGCGAAAGCTTACCGAGCTCCGTCCCCATCTGGCCGACCGCTAATTGGCTGGAGCGCGAAGTGTTCGACATGTTCGGTATCAAGTTTGATGGGCATCCCGACTTGAAGCGCATTCTGCTGCCCGACGGATGGAAGGGATATCCTCTGCGCAAGGATTACGGCATCCTGCAGCAGGATAACGAGTGGGTGCAGATCAACCTTGGGATTGAAAGCGGCCAGTGAAAACAGAATGACCGACCGGAACACTTCGCTCTCGAACCTCGATCTCGAAACTCCCGAGAAGCCGTTTCTTGATGCGAACGAGCTGGTCATCAATATGGGCCCGCAGCATCCCGCCACGCATGGCGTGCTGCGCGTGATCCTGCGCCTAGACGGCGAAAAGGTTCTCGGCCTGGAATGCGTGATCGGCTATCTGCACCGCGGCGTCGAGAAGATTGGCGAGCATCGTACGTACACGATGTTTAATCCATACGTCGATCGTATGGATTACGTCGCTGCGGTTTCGAACGGGCTGGGCTATTGTGAAACAGTCGAGAAGCTGCTCAACGTCGAGGCGCCACCGCGAGCGCAATATGTTCGCGTAATTCTGACCGAACTCAACCGCATCGCCAGCCATCAACTCTGGCTGGGCACGCACGCGCTAGATATCGGCGCGATCACACCGCTGTTCTACACCTTCCGCGATCGGGAAGAGATCCTCAAGATTTACGAGAAATATTGTGGCGCCCGCCTGACTACGCATGCGTTCCGCATCGGTGGCCTGCAGTATGAAACCTACGCGGGCTTCGAAAAGGACGTGAAGAATTTCCTCAATTTCTTTCGCCCCAAGATCGACGAATATGAGGAATTGCTCACTACCAATCGAATCTGGGTGGAGCGCACCAAGAATGTCGGGAAAATCTCGGGAGCAGATTGCATCGCGCTCGGCGTTACCGGGCCCGTGCTGCGTGCCAGCGGCGTGAAGTGGGATCTGCGTAAGGCCCAGCCCTACGCTAACTACAAGAATTTCGATTTCGATATTCCTACCGGACAGAACGGCGACACTTACGATCGATATCTGGTCCGTATGGTCGAGATGCGGCAATCGGTACGCATCATTGAGCAGGCGATTGATGCAATTCCCGAAGGCCCGATCATCGCCAAGGTTCCAAAGGTGATGAAACCGGCGGTGGGCGAGGTCTATCACTCGATCGAAGCGCCTAAAGGGGAGCTGGGATACTTCATCGTCAGCGATGGTTCCACTCAGCCCTATCGTGTGCGTGTGCGTCCGCCCTCGTTCGTGAATCTACAGGCTCTCGATCTGATGTGCCGCGGACAACTTGTGGCCGACGTGATCGCCGTGATCGGCACGCTCGATATCGTTCTCGGCGAGGTGGATCGCTGATGGGGCAGGTTATCCAATACATCCAGTCCTACCTCAGCAGCAGCCAGACGCCGGGCGCTGCGGGAAACATGTTCTGGGTGCTCGTCTATATCTTGCTGGTTTTCGTCGGACTGTCAGTCGCTGTCATCGCGATGAACTGGCTCGAGCGAAAAATCCTGGCTCACATGCAGGTGCGCCTCGGCCCTATGAGAGTGGGTCCGCACGGCTTGATGCAGCCTATCGCAGATGCCCTCAAGCTCCTGCTTAAAGAAGACATCATGCCCGCCGAGGCCGACGGCCTTATTTTCTGGGTGGCCCCGTTTGTCGTGGTGCTGGCGGCCTTTACCGTGTTTGTGGTGGTCCCGTTTGGGCCCACGCATGCTATTACAGACATGAACATTGGCATCCTCTTTATGCTCGGTGTTTCTTCGCTGAGCGTGTTGGGGATCGTGATGGCGGGCTGGGCTTCCAACTCGCACTATCCGCTGATCGGCGCGCTGCGCTCCAGCGCCCAGATGGTGTCGTATGAAGTTGCCATGGGACTGGCCGTGGTTTCGGCCATTTTGATGACCAGCCTCAACGCCGAGGGAACCGGAACGCTCAGCATGATTGGCATCGTTCAGGCTCAGCAGGCGCAAGGCGAGTGGTTCATCTTCAAATTCTTTCCCTTGGGACTGATCGCCTTTTTCATTTTTGCGGTTGCCATGGTCGCCGAGACTAATCGCGCGCCCTTTGACCTGGCCGAAGCCGAATCGGAGTTAACCGCCGGCTTCCATACGGAATACAGCGGCTTCCGCTGGTCATTGTTCTTCCTCGCCGAATATTCTGCGATGATCGCGGTTTCTTCTATCGCGGTCACACTCTGGCTTGGAGGATGGCTGCGACCGTTTCCCAATATGCTTAGCGGCCACATTTGGGATCAGGTCTTCTCTCTTTTTCCGGGAGTCACGTTTCTACTTTTCGCGGCCATGTGCTTCTACAATACGGTCCGGATGCCGAAGCATCCGCTCTTTCGAGTGCAAACCATCGGTCTCGCGGGATTTGGCGTCGTCCTCGGCTTAATCGGTCTGATTCTGTTTATTCCGGTAGTCAGCGGCCGCATTCAGGACATTTTCTGGTTCTCGGCGAAGGTTGCCGGATTCATGTACCTCTATATCTGGTATCGTGGCACGTTCCCACGATATCGGTTTGACCAGCTCATGCGGATGGGATGGAAGGTCCTTCTGCCTCTGGGCTTGGGCGTTTTGATTCTGACGGCCAGTGTAGCGCTGCTTCAAGAGAAGATATGGCACCCGTAGCCACACCATTTTTCTTTTACTTGCTCTCCGGGATCATGCTCATCGGGGGCATCCTGGTGATCACGCGCAAGAATCCGGTGCATTCGGCGCTGGCGCTGATCGTGACACTGCTGGCGCAGGCTTCAATTTACCTGATGCTGTATGCGCCTTTCGTCGCTGGCGTGCAAATCATTCTCTATGCCGGCGGAATTATGGTGTTGTTCCTGTTCGTCATCATGCTGGTCAGCATCGACCGCTCCGTGAAGGAGAAGCAGTTCAATAGCCAGTGGGTGGTCGGGATGATCGCGGCCACTGCTCTCGGCGGGCTGTTTATGGCCGTTTACACGAAAGGTCAGAATATCTTTCCGGAGCACGCACTGCCGATGGTGGAAAACGATAACACCCAGCAGATAGCAACCATGTTGTACGGACAGTACATGTTCGCCTTCGAGATCGCATCACTCCTGCTGCTGGTCGCGATCATCGGAGCGGTGGTGATGGCGAAGAAGAGAATCTGAAAAACCGCTTCTAGCTCCTAGCTTTTAGCTAGAGGCAAGAAGCTAGAAGCTGGAAGCTGCTATGGAATCGATGCTGCACATTACGACGCTACATTATTTGGTCCTCGGCGCTGCCTTGTTCCTGCTCGGCGTTATCGGCGTGCTGACCCGCCGCAATGTGGTGATTGTTCTGATGTCCATCGAACTGATTCTGAACGCCGTGAACCTGAACCTGGTCGCCTTCTCGCGCCTATGGGGAGGATTGCACGGCCAGGTGTTTGCCATTTTTGTAATCACCGATGCTGCCGCGGAAGCTGCGGTCGGCCTCGGCATTCTGATCGCCTTCTTCCGCAACAAGGAGACGGTGAACATCGACGAAGTGAATTTGCTCAAGTGGTAGGAAGGACGCTCCTAGCTGCTAGCTTCTAGCCACTGGCTCAGATCTTGAGGGCTGAAGTTTAGCTAGGAGCCAGAAGCTAGAAGCTGATTTCGAGAGCTGAATGCTATTTCTAAAATACATCTGGCTGATTCCACTGCTACCGGCCTTCGGGGCCACAGTAATGTTCTTCTTCGGCCGAAGGCTGCAGAAGGCCACGGTCGGCGCTGTTTGCGTGGGGACCATTGTGCTCGCGTTCGTGATGGCCTGCGGCGCAGTCAGGCAGTATTCAACCTGGTCGTCCACGCCAGAGAATTACCACCAGCCTTATCAGACGATTCTCTACACCTGGCTCGGCACCGACACCGGCCACATGAACTACAGGACGCATGATGGCTCTCCGGCCGCGTTTCAGGCGGACGCCGGTTTCCTGCTCGATCCGCTTTCCAGCATCTGGCTGCTGTTCGTTACCGGTGTGGGGATGCTGATTCATATTTACTCGATCGGCTACATGGCGCATGAGGGCGGTTATTACCGCTTCTTCGGATACCTCAACCTCTTCATGTTTTCCATGCTGACCCTCATTCTAGCCAACAACTACGTGCTGCTGTTCGTGGGCTGGGAAGGCGTAGGGCTGTGCTCGTATCTACTGATCGGTTTCTATTTCCATCGCAAGTCTGCAAGCGATGCCGCCGCCAAGGCCTTCATCGTGAACCGCATCGGCGATGCCGGATTTCTTTTGGGCATGTTTTTCATTGCCTGGTACTTCGGCTCGCTGCGGTTTACTGAAGTCACGCAGATCGCGCATAGCGGACGGTTTGTAATCGGCGATCCCATCATCACCGCCGCAACCTTGCTTCTTTTCGTGGGAGCCTGCGGCAAGTCAGCGCAGCTTCCGCTCTATGTCTGGCTGCCCGACGCGATGGAAGGTCCCACTCCAGTTTCTGCACTCATCCATGCCGCGACCATGGTCACGGCGGGCGTCTACATGGTGGCGCGCTCGAACGCTTTGTTCGTGCTGGCGCCTACGTCGATGAAGACGGTCGCGATCGTCGGCGCGCTGACCGCAATCTTCGCCGCCTCTATCGGCCTGGTCCAAAACGACATCAAGCGCGTGCTGGCTTACTCCACCATCTCGCAGCTTGGCTACATGTTTCTCGCACTCGGGGTTGGAGCCTTCGCCGCCGGTGTCTTCCACGTTTTTACGCATGCGTTTTTCAAAGCGCTGCTCTTCCTTGGCGCTGGCTCGGTGATCCACTCGATGAGCGGCGAGCAGGACATGCGCAATATGGGCGACCTCGGCCATCGCATTCCCATCACGCATCGCACCATGTTGATCGCCACGTTGGCTATCGCGGGCATCTTCCCGTTCGCCGGATTTTTCTCGAAGGACGCGATTCTCTGGGAAGCTTGGTCGCGAGAAGGTGGCGCCTACCGCCTTCTCTGGGCCGTTGGCTATGTCACCGCGTTGATGACCGCCTTTTATATGTTCCGCCTCATGTATCTGACCTTCAACGGCCGCCCGCGCATGAGCCATGAGGTCGAGCATCATATTCACGAGTCGCCCATCTCGATGACAGCGCCGCTGGTGGTGCTCGCCATCTGCGCCGTCTTTGCCGGATTCTTGGGCTGGCCGCACAGCCTCGGCGGATCCGACCGGTTCACAGCTTTCCTCGAGCCCGTCTTCGCTCCCGAAGCTCGCGTCCTTCAGGTAGAAGGCAGAACCAGCCAGTTAGTGGCGGGAGTGGAAGAAGAGCACAACACCAGCACGGAATGGTTGCTGATGGCGCTATCTTTAGGCGCCGCGGGCCTCGGCTGGGGAATGGCCTGGAGAAGCTATCGCCACGCCGACAAGGGTTACACGGAGCCCATCGCTGCCGCTGCTCCGCGCGGCTACAATCTCCTCCTCCATAAGTATTACGTGGATGAGGGCTACGACTACGTATTTACCGGTCGCCGGAAGATCGGAGATTTACGTCTCGGCGTGCTGGGACTCGGTGAAGCGTCGTCGTGGTTTGATACCCACGTGATCGACGGAGCAGTCAATGCCGCTGGCTGGATTACTCGTCTGACCGCAACCATTTCCAGTTGGTGGGATAAATGGATCATCGACGGGATCGGCGTCAACGGTCCAGCGATTTTGGCGCGCATGCTTTCTTATCCGGCACGGCTGCTGGAATGGGGTCTGGTCCAGTGGTATGCGCTGGTGATGACCGCGGGATTAGTAGGGTTTGTGTTTTATTACGTGTACCACTAAAGCTTCCAGCTGCTAGCTCCTGGCTTCTAGCAAATCGCGAACGGCTAGGCAGGAAGAGCTAGAAGCCAGAGGCTAGAAGCTGAACTTCATGCAAAATCACATACTGTCCATCATTCTCTTCACGCCGCTGCTGGGCGCGCTTGTGCTCTTGTTTGTTCCCAAAGAGAACAAGAGCGCCATCCGCTGGATCGCAAATTTTTTCTCGCTGGGTGGCTTCCTGATCTCGCTGCCGCTGGTACCGATGTTCTGGGCGCAGCGCTTCGAGCCCGGTTTCAAGTTTATCGAAGGCACGCCCAACAACTGGATCCCCTCCATTGGCGCGGGCTACGTGATCGGCATCGACGGAATCTCCTTCCTGCTCATCATGCTCACCACGCTGCTGGGCTGGATCTCGATCCTCTCTTCCTGGACCGCCATTGAGAACCGCGTCAAGGAATATTACGTATGGTTCCTGATTCTGCAGACCGGCATGCTCGGCGTCTTCATGGCGCTCGATTTCTTCCTCTTCTTTGTCTTCTGGGAAGCCATGCTGGTTCCGATGTATCTGCTGATCGGCATCTGGGGTGGCCCACGCAAGCTCTACGCCGCCATTAAATTCTTCCTCTATACGCTGGCTGGCTCGGTGCTGATGCTGCTGGGCATTCTGTTCCTCTATTTCCACCACCACGCGCTGACCGGAATTTATACTTTCAGCCTCACCGCACTCTACGAAACCGCGCCGAAAATTTATTCTGATCCGGCCTACGGCCCCACCGTCGCAACTTTGCTTTTCTTTGCTTTCTTCTTCGCCTTCGCGATCAAAGTTCCGATGTTCCCCTTCCACACCTGGCTGCCGGATGCCCACGTGGAAGCGCCCACCGCGGGTTCCGTTATCCTGGCCGGCGTTCTGCTGAAGATGGGAACGTACGGCTTCATTCGCTTCTCGTTGCCGTTCTTTCCCGACGTGCTGATGCACACCAAAGTCCGCGGCTGGATGATTACTCTTTCCATTATCGCCATCATCTACGGCGCGCTCGTCTCGCTGATGCAGAAGGACATGAAGAAGCTGGTGGCTTATTCCTCTGTCAGCCATCTCGGCTTCTGCACTCTTGGAATCTTCGCGCTCAACTCCGCTGGCCTGAGCGGATCGGTGTTGCAGCAGATCAATCACGGCATCTCGACCGGCGCACTGTTCTTGATCGTCGGCATCCTCTACGAACGACGCCACACCCGCGAAATCGCCGAGTATGGCGGAATTTCGAACGTCATGCCAGTCTACGCCACCATCACCATGATCATGTTTCTCTCTTCCATGGGACTGCCGCTGCTGAACGGATTTGTCGGCGAGTTCACCATTCTCCAAGGCACGTTCATGGAGAACTGGCGGTGGGGCGCATGGGCAGTGCCCGGCGTGGTTCTTGCGGCAGCGTATCTACTGTGGCTTTACCAGCGCGTTTTCTTCGGCGCAGTGACGAATCCGAAAAATGAAAAACTGCACGACCTGACGCCGCGCGAGGTGCTGACCTTTGCTCCTCTCCTCATCATGGCGTTTTGGATCGGCCTCTATCCCAAGCCGTTTTTCCAGATTCTCGAACAGCCGGTGAATCAGATCGTGGCAAATGTGCACGCGCAGCGGCCTGGCGACGCAGTGAATGCCGCGCTTCAGCCTGAAGCGATGGCCACGCCGGTTGCAGCAACAGCAGCCGTGAAGAATCCGGCGGCGAAAGGGAAGAAATAGTGGGCGTTCTCTCCCAATTCAACGCAAACGACTACTTGCTGGTCCTTCCCATTACTCTGCTCACCGTTTTCGCCCTCGGCATTCTCCTCATCGACCTCATGCTTCCCGCCGAAGAGAAGTGGGTGAACCCGCTTCTGGCGTTTGTGGGAGTGCTGTTTGCCGTCAGAGGCGTATGGACCATTCAGCATTGGATGCAGCTGAATCGCTCGGTCTCGGCGGGTTCCCTGGGCATGATGGACACCCTGTTGGTGGACCGCTGCGCTATTTATTTCTGGTATCTGTTTCTGGCCGCCACAGCGGTTTCGATTCTCATCTCGGCGAAGTATATGAAGACCGAGCATGAAAACCACGGCGAATATTATGCCCTGATGTTGCTCTCGGTGGTGGGCATGATGTGCATGGCGGCGGGTTTTGACATCGTGCTCATCTTCATCGGTCTCGAGCTGATGGCGATTTCTACCTATGTTCTGGTGGGGTTTTTGCGGCGTGATCGCCGCTCGAACGAAGCCGCGCTGAAATATCTGCTACTCGGCGCATTTTCTTCGGGTATTTTCGCTTATGGTTTGTCCCTGCTTTACGGTCTTACTGGGAGCACGAACCTGGGCGACATTGGCCAGCGGCTTGGCCGGATTGTTGCCAGAGATCCGCACAATCCAATCGCGATCGTTGCCTTACTGACCACGGCGACAGGCCTGCTGTTTAAGATCGCCGCCGTTCCGTTTCATCAGTGGGCGCCGGACGCCTACGAGGGCGCGCCGACGAGCATCACCGGTTTTATGTCTGTTGCCGTCAAAGCCGCGGGATGGGCCATGCTCTTGCGCATCATGGGCGCTACCTATCCTTCTTATCCCAACGTCGTGCTGGGTCTCGCAGCAATGCGGCCGATCTACGTTCCGCTGTTTGTCTTCGTCTCCATCGCTACCATGACCGGCGCAAACTTTGCCGCGCTGACTCAGACCAACACCAAGCGCCTACTGGCTTATTCTTCCATCGCGCACGTCGGCTATATGCTGCTCGGCTTGATCGCAGGAACTCCTACTCAGCTCAGTCCGGACGGCGTCAAGGGCATCCTGATTTATCTTCTGGTCTATACCTTCATGAACCTCGGCGCGTTCGGAGTGATTACCTCGCTGCGGCACCGCAACGTCATTGGCGACGAGCTCGACGACCTCAATGGACTTTATTTGCGCGCGCCGGTCGAAGCGGTGCTCATGTTGATCTTTCTGCTATCGCTCGCTGGAATCCCGCCGCTGGCCGGCTTCTGGGGCAAGTATTTCATATTCCTCAGCCTGATCGAAACCGGACACTACGCGCTTGCGTCTCTGGGCGTGCTGTATTCCGTCTTCGGCTTGTATTATTACCTGAAGATGGCCAATGCCATGTTCATGGGCAAGTCCGAGGAGACGAGCCTGCTGCCCGTGAGTTGGACGATGCGTGCCGCACTTGGTGTTACCGCGTTCGCCACGCTCTTTATCGGAATCATGCCGGACCGCTTCATCAACATAGTGAACTGGTCGCTGGTGATCGTGCAGAGTCCTGCGGCGAAGCTCGTCAACTAACTCGCGAATTACGGATTTTGGACGAGCAACCATGCCGATGTCCACACCTCCATCTGATCCAACGCCGCGTCCTGAAGATTCCAGAGGGAAAGAGAACTTCTGGGTTCAGGCTGGCCGCTACAGCCAACTGGCATTCATATTGCCTGCAGCTCTCGTCGTGGGATGGTTGATCGGCGCGGCTCTTGACCGCTGGCTGCACACCACTTGGCTTTATCTGGCTGGCATCCTCCTGGGGATCGCCGCGGGTTTCATCGAATTGATCCGCACCGTGCTGCGCGACACGAAGTAATCGCTGCCCTCGAGCGAAGTTAAGGTTCCGCCAGTTCGCCTATCGCTTACCATGGGTGCGGCAGAATGTTTGCGATCCCCTGGAATGCCAGACTCGGCCCAACCCGAAGTGAACCCCGCAGGTGATGAAGCCGCTGAATACTTCTACTCCGGAGCGCTGCTTCGTATTCGCCGCTTCATGGCGGTGCTTGCTCCGGTGCTAATTGCCGCCGCTTGGTGGAGGTTTGGTCTACGTCCTGCGGTTGGTTTTGCCTTCGGCTGCGCTATCGCTTATGTCAATTTCCACTGGTTGAAGCGCGTGATCACCGGCTTTGTCGATCGCGCCACCGGCACTGCTACGTCGCAATCCGGAAGTGGAATCGTGTTTCGATTTCTGGTCCGATATCTTTTGATGGCGGTCGGCGCCTATGTTATATTGACTGTTTCACCCGCGAGCCTGAACGGGCTTCTTGCGGGCTTATTTTTGCCCGTTGCCGCCATCGGTTGCGAAGCGGTTTACGAACTGTACGCAGCTTTGGTGCGTGGAGTGTAGCTGGAAAGTCGGACTAGCCACGGCCAAACTAAGAGCTAAAAGCCAGGAACGACAAGCTTCTTTATGCCTGAACAACTCTGGTTCACCGCGCTACTGAATCGCCTGTTCGCGGGTTCCGTCACGGCGCTGTTGCAGGCGCTGCATCTCCCGCCGAAATACCCGGCAGCTCCCATTACGAACTCGTTCGCGATGGAAGTCATTGTCTTCTCCTTCCTTCTGATAATGTTTCTTCTGGTACGCTCGCGGCTTTCGGTGGAGAGCCCAGGCGCGCTGCAACACGCATTTGAGGGTGTTGAAGGATTTATCAAGGGTCAGAGCGAAGAAATCATTGGCCACCACAGCGAAGGTTACACACCATTTCTCGCCGCCCTCTTCTTTTTCATTTTGTTCTGTAACTTGATTGGCGTGATTCCTGGCTTCGAGTCGCCGACCGCCGTGCCCATCGTTCCCTTGGGTTGCGCGATTTGTGCCTTCGTCTACTACCAGGTGCAAGGGTTCAAGCATGCCGGAATCGGCTACCTGAAGCACTTTGCGGGGCCCATGCCCGCGCTGGCGCCGCTGATGGTTCCCATCGAACTCATCAGTCACCTGGCCCGCGTGCTTTCGCTCACCATCCGTTTGTTCGCCAACATGTTCGCCGGCGACATGGTCACCTTGGTTTTCTTTTCGCTCGTTCCCATCGGCGTACCCATCATTTTTCTGGGATTGCACATCGGCGTGTCGCTGCTGCAGACGTACATTTTTGTTCTGCTGACTACCGTCTATCTGCAGGGCGCGGTTTCGGAAGAGCACTGAAAGGCAGTGATCAGTGAGAGCTTAGATTTCCAGGGCTAATTCGGCTAGCCCTTGCAAGGCTCTTACTGACCCCTGACCACTGATCACCGGCCACTGATTTTCAGCCGTTCAGCGTGAGGGCGCCTGCAAGGTATGGTGTCAACCACCCACTGGCGGTATTTCATACGAGGAGAAACACAATGAGTAAGCTGAGCAAGTTGTTCATGGTACTTTCCGTACTTTCGTTTGCCGTCCCGGCCTTCGCGCAGGGCGGAGCCGAGAGCGGAGTCAACTGGGTCGCAATCGCTGCCGGATTCTCGATGGCCTTTGCCTCCGGCATTTGCGCTCTAGCACAAGGCAAGGCGACCGCGTCTGCTGCCGAGAGTCTGGCCCGCAATCCAGCCGCTCGTCCCGGCATTCAGCTGGCGCTGATTCTGGGCCTGGCCCTGATCGAGTCTCTCGCTCTCTACACCCTGGTCATCATTTTCGCCAAGGTGAAGTAAGCATTTTGAGAAGTGAAAAGCCTCTGCTCATCAGCAGAGGCTTTTTGTTTTCTTCTGGAATATTCAAACCACGGAGAGCTTATACTTTCCGATCCCCGCTCCACTCCTGATCTTTCTTTTGTGGAATATGACTCAGAGCATCCACGAGCAGCCGGCGCAGCCGGTAGCGGCTTTCCAGATCAGTACTTACGATCTCGAATCCCACTTCATTCACGCGCGCCCGGCGCAGCAGCACGTGAGCTTTGATCTTCGACCGCATGCCCAGAGATATCTCGAGATCAGCCTCGCTGCCGATTCGGAGATTGTCTTCCTTCGTACCCATACCGCCGCCGAGGCTTAGCTCGCGAATCAGAATTCGTGATTTTCCCCAGGAACTGCCGATCGTGGCTCCCAGTGCGCGCGACAGCACCATCCGTTCGTAGCGTCGTTGCCGCACCCAAGGGCATGCCGGAGCCGTATCCAGAGGCGCGATCGCCAGCTCTGCCGCTTCGATCCCGCTATCGGAGAGAATCTGAGCACTGTAGCGCGGATCGGTTTTCGACAGAGACTGAGCAGAAGCAATTCGCAGTTCGCGATGATAAACCCATCCAAACGTTTTCTTCGTCTCGACGATCTCACGGAGCAGAGAGACTGCCTCTGTGTCGCGCAGGCGTCCCAGCGACTCGATTGCCTTCAACTGCACAAAGGGCGACCGCGAAGCCGCCTCGCCCGGCTTGGCCATCGCCATCAGAGAGTGCGCCGCGCTCAGATCGCCGCTCATCCCGATTTCATCGATCGCTTCCGGGAGCACTACAGAATCCAATACTTCCGCCAGCTCCAGCAGTGTTCTGCCGCGGTCCGGCGCAGCTCCGTATGCGACCTGTCGCACTACGATGTCATGGTAGAAGCGGTTCCACTCGGGCAGACGGATCGGCAGGAGTTCCAGCAACGTGCCGACGTCCAGACGGCTTAACAGGCCCACCACCGCCGAAGCCTGCCGCGACTGTCCCGTGCGCAATATCTCGCGTAGCTGCGTGAGAGCAGGAGATCCCATCTCCTTGACCAGTTCAACCATCCGATCGCATTCGTCCCGCCGCATGCAGCGGAAGAACCGGTCCGCCAGATGTTCCGCTCCAGACTGGCAGGTGCGCCGCAGGACCACCAGCAGGTCCGCAGGTATCGGATCCAGGCGCAGGGCTTCTTCAATAAATTCTGGAATCCGGTTTTCCACCCCCACCCGCGGCCTCAGGTCATTCACCATCACGGGCCGCTGCTGCAGCAACAGTTCCATCCCGGAACATACTTCATTCACCGCCTGGTAGTTCCTGGCTTCGCTGGCCTCCTGACTTAACCGCACGAATGCCGCGCTCAGCAAGCTTTGCAGCTCGGGATCCTTTTCCACGCATAGTTGCTCAGAGACTTTTCGGATGGCTCCGCCCATCGCCTCGCCGCCGAGTCTTGCGTAGAGATCGGCCAGCTGGCTCAATCCAATTGCCGTTTTGCGACGCGAGTCGGCTTCCTTGTTGGTCAGGCTGCCCGAATAGTTATTCAGAATTTCGGCGGACGCTTGTTTGTCATCGCGGTCGAGAAGCACTTCCACGAACTGGCGCACATTGCGCGGTGGAACGCAGGGAGCTTCATGGGAGAGCAGTACCGTCTTCTTTCCCGACTCGGGCACTTCGGCCCAGAACATTCGGTCAAGGATATCGGCGTGCGATTCCACCAGGATCCCGGCCTTGTTCATCTTTTCTTCTTGCAGCTTCAGAATCTGGCGCAGCGAATCCATCTGCCGGCTCATGTGCTCCATCATTTGATGGACGGCATTTACCTTGACTTCGCCCTTCTGGTAGCGCTCCAGAGCGAAGCGGATCGCCATGTGCTCGGCCGCCTTCATTAACAGCGGCGTATCTTCCTGCTCGCTGGTTGCTTTCGCAGCAAGCGTCCCCAGCAACTGCTGCAAGTTCAACCGCGTGTTCGGGTCGGTCTCGGTGAGCTCTTTCTGCAGAACCTCGGGACTTGCGTTCGGGTCGCCCTGCACTTGTCCAAATCGAGTCAGCAGGCGGATCGCCTGTACGACCTCGGCTTCTTGCAGAGGGACCACCCCGCCCTCCCAGGCTGGAGCCGTTCCGGTTCCAGTACCGGTTCCGGGTGTTTGAGCTGGTCCCGTGCCGCCGGGAATGTTCGGAACACTTCCGAATGGAACTACAACGCCGCCGGCTTGTCCTTGTCCGCCGCCTCCGGCGTTGGCACCCTCGGCTGCCGCAATTAATTGCAGAAGTTTTTGCGGATCGTTCAACCATTGCTTGAATTCCGGTCCAAGGGTTTGCGCTGCGATTTGTGCGGCTACGCTGATATCTCCGGTGAGCGGGTCGGCGGCCACAAATTTCACTTCATTGATCTTGATCGTGCTTTGCTTGGTCCCGCTGTTGAGAGCTTCTTTGATTTGCTTGGATACATCCTGGGCCTTCGAGCCCGCTAACGTAAAAGCGCGCACTAGACGTGTGAAGTCTTCGACCGTAACGTCTTTGGAGAAGTGCAGGCTGGCCAGGCCAGCGGTGGTAAGCAACTGACCAAAGCTACGTTCGGTTTGACCTGTTTCCAGCGGAACGCCGTCCAGCAATAGCTTGTTGTCCGAAACTCCCAGCAGAAATCCGCCATCGCCGGCTGTAGGCAGGCCTTGCTGAAGCTCATTCCACGTGACTTCAAACTGCGCTTCGGTGCGCTTGTGCTCATAGCCGTACATCCGCGCATACTTGATCAGTATGTTCAGGCTATGAACGAAGGCCCGCGCCGATGCCGCGCGATTGGCATGAAATGTACTTGCGTTCGTGATAGAGCACTCCTCGAACTACACTCTGCAAGTAAAAGGTAAATCCAGAAGGTAAGTCCTCGCACGTTACGGAGGTAATGGAAAATTGCCCGGCTATAGGCCCTGTACTCCCAGTAGGGAAGGGATTGGGACACTCCCCGGCACTGGCGTTCCCAGCCAACAGCAGCGAAAATGGATATGCAAAGATTCAGCTCCCAAACTCCCGTGCCTTCCTCCATCGCTCGCACAACCCGCCCCAAAAAGATCACTGGCCTTCGCTACTGGATGCTGCGTGTTTTGGAGGAATGCGAGCGCGTGTCCGCCGATTTCGGGCCGGATCCGGTCCATGATCTGCGCGTCTCTCTGCGCCGCTGCCGATCGCTAGCCGATGGATTGATGGCCCTCGATCCCGACCCTGACTGGAAGGCGATGAAGAAGGCCGGCAAGCGCCTGTTCCAGCGCCTCGGCGCCTTGCGCGACGTCCACGTCATGATGGAGTGGGTGGAAAAACTTGCTGTAGTTCAAACTCGTTCGGATGAGGGCGAGCCATCGGCTCCGTTCAGGGAAGGTTCACCTGCGATACCGGCATCTCAATCGCATCAGGAGCTGACGCCAGACTCAGCCGATCCCGTCGCCCACGCACTTTTCGAGATCCTCCACCGCCGTGAGAACGAGCAGCAGCACGAGGCTCAAGCCGCTCTTGAAGAGTTCGATCGCAAACAGTGGAGATCCTGGAGCAAGTCTCTTCCCGCACGCGCCGGGCGCATCCGTCCGGGGAGCGCGCTCTTTAAACATCTCGCTCTCGAGCGCTGGACCGCAGCCCGCGAACTCCACGCCCGTGCTCTGCGCAACCGCTCCCAGGTCGCGTTCCACAGCCTGCGGATAGGAATCAAACGCTTCCGTTATATCGTAGAGAATTTTCTTCCCGTCGAGCACAAGGCCTGGAGCGATGACCTCAAGGAAATCCAGGATCTGCTCGGTGAGGTTCACGATCTCGACGTGCTGTGGTCCACGGCCGTTTCTTGCCAGGTTTTTTCCAATGTGGGTTCTCATAACGACTGGCACGAGCGCATCCTCTCCGAGCGCACCAAGCGCATCGATCAGTACCGCGCCAAAATGCTTGGCCCCGATTCTCTCTGGCAAGTGTGGCGGGCCGCGCTGCCCCAGGGTAAGCAGATACAACTGCTGGCCACGCGCCGGATGAAGCTCTGGGCGAATGGCCTCGATCCCGACTTCCCGCACTCTGAGCGCGTAGCCAGCCTGGCTCTCCAACTCTACGACGGCCTTCTAGCCTGGGGATGGCAACCTGCCGTAGACGCCGCTTCCGCCCGGTCCAGTCTCCTCGCTGCAGCACTTCTGCACGATGTCGGCAAATCCGAAGGTCAGAAAGGCCATCAAAAAACTTCCTTCGAGTTGATTCGTGCCCACGGCAATCCGTTAGGCTGGAAGGCCGCAGACCTGGCACGCGCAGCCATTGTTGCGCGTTTTCACCGCGGAAAGCTGCCCACCCGAAAGCACAAGACTCTGCGCGATCTTTTGCCTGACGAGCAGAAAGCAACCATTCAACTGGCTGCCGTTCTGCGCCTGGCCAACGCCTTGGACGCGGGACACGACGGTCACATCCGCCGCATTCAAATTGAAAATGCTCGGAACCAAGCGAGAGGGAACGAAGCTTTGATCGTCGTGGCTGAAGGCTACTCGCCGCTCGGAGCCTCCGCTCAAACTATCGCTGCCGAACGTCACCTGCTGGAAACCGTCCTGCGGAGGCCAGTAGTTCTTAAGCCGGTGAGGAACCCGATTGGACCGCATGCCAGCCGGTAGCCTCCCGGTTACTTTCCATTCCTCGCCTCGGGAGGCTACAACGTAACTATCCATGACTCACGCCCAACTAGTCGAAAAAGCCGTCCAGTGGCTGCGTCGCTACCGCTGCGGGGTCGTGCTCTCCGAGCAAGCCTGCGTCAGCGGCGAGATGCCAGATGCCATCGGCTGGAAGCGCGCTTGCCATTCTGTTCTCGTTGAGTGCAAAGTTACGCGTTCTGATTTCCTGGCCGATCGAGCCAAGCCCTTCCGCTTGAAGCCTGAGCAGGGAGTGGGCTGCGAAAGATTCTACTTAGTACCGGTTGGACTGATTCGACGCGAAGAACTGCCCGCAGGCTGGGGTCTGCTGGAGCTTCGTCGCGGCAGAATTGAAACTACGCACTCTTCGGCGAAAAACTTACGCAGCGCCACAGGCTTCCGCTACGAAATGAATCTACTGCTCGCCAGCCTGCGCCGGGTTGAGGTCCGCGTTGAACCCCAAAGCATTACCGATTTCCTCAAGTGGAAGAACCGCATGGCCGAATACAACCGCGGCACCCTCCCGGAAGGACTCACTTCTGCCGAGGAAGAGGTCAATGTATTCCTGGAACCGGATCTGACGGCATAACGAGTAGCCAGCAGCTAGAAGCCAGAAGATCTCTCTACAGTTCCCGACGTCCTTCCATGGCCTTCAGCATGGTGATCTCATCGGTGTACTCGATATCGCTGCCGACCGGAATGCCCATCGCAATGCGGGTCACCTTCACGCCGGCGCGTTTGAGTTGCTGCGAGAGGTAGGTTGCAGTGGCTTCGCCCTCGACAGTTGGATTGGTGGCCACGATCACTTCATCCACGTTCCCCGCGTCGACGCGCGCAATGAGGTTCGCGATGCGGAGTTGCTCCGGGCCCACGCCGTGCAGCGGCGAAAGCGATCCGTGCAGCACATGATAGACGCCGTTGAAGTGCTTGGTTTTTTCAATGGCAGCAATATTGGTCGGCTCTTCGACCACGCACACCAGGCGCTGATTTCGAGTCGCACTGGTGCAATAAACGCACGGATCCACGTCGGTTATGTTATTGCACACGGAGCACAGCCGCAGGCTGGCTTTGACGTCGCGCACCGCCGCGGCCAGCGCCTCGGCATCATCATCGCTTGCGCGCAGGATGTAGAAAGCCAGCCGTTGTGCGCTCTTCGTGCCCACACCCGGCAGCTTCTTCAATTCGTCAATCAGGCGGGACATCGGCTCAGCAAATTTAGACATAAGAAATTGAGTGACTGCGTGATTAGGTCATCGGGGGTTTTTAAATCAAGATTCAAGAATTGGGCAAATTGGCCAGATGACCGGATTGCCCAATCGCCCAATTCTTCACAGTCCGCCGATGCCCAGTCCGCCCAGCATACCGCCAACGGTCGATTGCATTGCTCCATCCACTTTGCGCGCGGCTTCATTTACGGCAGCCAGGATTAAATCCTGCAGCATTTCCACATCGCCAGATTTTACGGCCTCCGGGTCGATGCGCACGCTGAGCAGTTGCTTGCGCCCATCCATCTTCACCGTGACCGTTCCTCCGCCCGAGGAGGCTTCCACCACGGTCTCCTGCATTTTTTTCTGCAGGCTCTCGTACTGCGACTTGGCCTTCGACATCAGCTCTTGCAGATTGAATCCGCCCATAATAGCTTTACCGCTTCTCCTTGTAATCAATCACGGTACGAATCTGGGCGCCAAATTTTTCCTGCAGGCGCCGCACGATGGGATCCTGCCCGGCGCGGCCGCGGCCGCCAATTCCGGAACTAGCCCCATTTGTTTTCGGCGATCCGTCGCGCTTTTCTGTCGCCGCCACAGCCGCTCCTGGAACGATCTTCAGTTTGACGGGCCGTCCCAGAAGACCGCTGGCCGAGGCGACGGCTAACCGCCTTGCATCAGCACCTAGCGACATATCGACTACGGTTTGCGATTCAGAAACTTTGATGACGATCTCGTTTCCTTCGACGGTCCATTCGCCTGCCTCGAGCATCGAGACCAGGATGCGCTGATTTCCGTCGGTGAGCGCTTGTAGCACTGCAGTCTGTAGCCTCTCGATCGGCGCGGCCACTGCCGCGGAACTTAAGGGCGTCGGAGATTCTTGGAAAGGAGTCTGCAACTTTGCTTCGGGAGGTGATTCGAGATTAGCCAGTGCCGTAGCACCCATAATCACCGGTGTCGACGAACTTGCTTCTCCGAATCCGCGGGCAGCGCTGGCGGAAATCGGCTCAGACGACTCCTGACGAGGTCCACCCTTGCGTGCGGAATCTGCCGCGAACGGCGAAACAGGATTTAGACGGGTTGGTGCAACCGCTTCTGTGCGCCGCTCGGCTGCACTCGAACCCACGATAGAGGGCCGCGCGGGATTTCTGGTGGCATTTGCTCCAGCGCCCGAGGTGCTCGAAGAACCGGCCACTTCGCTGAGCAATTGCTCGATAGGCAGTAGTCGCTGCGCGTGCGCCATCTTGAGCAGGCCGAGTTCGAGATGGAAACGCTGCTCCTGTTTGTATCCCAACTCGCCGTGAGTGCGCAGCATGATCTGCAGATGACGCGTGAGATCTTCTTCCTCAAAGAGAGCGGCGACACGCTCCACGCGCTCGCGCTCTTCGCTTGAGATCTGCAGCAGGGAAGAGTCTTTTCCCGCAATTTTGGCAACCGTGGCGTTGCGCAGGAAGCGAACCATCTGGCGCGCGAAATGCGTGGGACTGTGGCCTTCGCTGATGAGATGGTCGACCTGCTTCAACACATCTTCGCTGGCGCTGCGAGCGATGGCCTGCATCACTTCCTCGAGAATGTGCGCGGGAGCGGCGCCGACCAGGTTGCGCACAGAATCCGCCGTGATGCGTCCGGTGGAAGAGGCAATGGCCTGATCGAGAATCGATAATGCGTCGCGCATGGAGCCATCGCCCGCCTCGGCCAGGAGAGCGAGAGCATCGTCATCTGCTTCGATGTTTTCGCGTCCGACGAGGTCGCGCAGCTGGCCGACGATGGCATCGAACTTTACCGCGCGGAAGCTGAAGTGTTGGCAGCGCGAACGAATCGTCTGCGGGATATCCTCCGGTTGCGTGGTCGCCAGCATGAAAACGATATGATCGGGCGGTTCTTCCAAAGTTTTCAGCAAGGCATTAAAGGCCGCGTCGGTAATCTGGTGAGCTTCGTCGAGGATATAAATCTTGAAACGATCTCGCGCCGGGCGATAACGAGCGGCCTCGCGAAGTTCGCGGATTTCGTCAATGCCGCGATTGGTGGCCGCGTCGATCTCAATCACGTCGACAGCGTTACCGGCGCGAATTTCGGTGCAGGATTCGCAGATGCCGCAAGGTTCGGCCACAGGCTTGTCGGACGAACGGCAATTCAACGCCGCGGCCAAAATCCGAGCCACGGTGGTCTTTCCGATGCCGCGATGGCCGCTAAAAATGTAGCCGTGAGCAGTCCGTCCCTGTTCAAGTGCGTTTTGCAGGGTACGGGTGACGTGTTCTTGTCCGATCACATCGGAGAACTTCTGTGGACGGTATTTACGCGCCAGGACGGTGTAGCTCATGAGCCGGAAGAAACGATTATACGTGATGAGAACAGCGATGGAGTTGTTGACCCGAATGGCGTGCCGGGTGCGATGGGTAGGAACTACGCAAATTGTTGCGCACCCTTGAGATAGCTGTGACTCGCCCGGCACATTCCTCTAATTTTTCTGTCAAAGAATGGAGAAAGATAGTACTATCCGCAAGCTAAAGTCCCGCCCGGGAGTTTACCTTTATTTTCCCCAAGACTGTTGAAAGAGAAATCCCGGCTAATCGCAAGGAGAGATCGTGATTCGAAGGCTCAGTGTGTTCTTGCTCGTGATCGTCGCGATGATGTTGGGCGCGACCGTTGCTTCCCAGGCTCAGTCGCAGTCCACACTAACTCGCACTGTGCGCGATGAGGTTCTCAATGGTCAGGCGAAGCCTGTTGGAAGGCTGCCTGCAACCCAGTCCATGCGCCTGGTTTTTGTTCTGCCGCACCGCAATCAGGTTGAGTTAGAGAACTTCTTGCAGGAACTCTACGATCCTTTCAGCCCGTCTTACCACAAGTTCCTCACCGTTGAAGAGTTCACAGAAAAGTTTGGTCCCAGCCAGGAAGATTATGACTCTGTGATTCACTTCGCAGAAGCGAACGGCCTCAGGGTGGTTGGAACCTCCCGCAATCGCATGAACCTCGATGTCAGCGGGCCGGTCGCGAGCATTGAAAAGGCTTTGCATGTAAACATGGGCGTCTATCAACATCCCACCGAAAACCGCACCTTCTATGCCCCCGACCGTGAGCTTACGATGGACCTGGCGGTTCAGTTGTGGCGTGTGGCGGGTCTGGATAACTATTCGATTCCGCGTCCCCTGGTGCGTGTGCGTTCCAATGCCACGTCGAAGGCGACCACTGGCTCCTGCCCTTCGCAGTCATTCTGCGGCAGCGACATGAGGGCGGCATACTACGGCGGAACAGCGCTGACCGGAGCCGGCCAATCTGTGGGGCTGTTCGAGTTTGTAGGTACAGATCTGGCCGACTTGAACACGTATTTCAAAAACGCGAAGCAAACCAACAATGTCCCAATCACTTTGCTCTCTACCGACGGAACTTCTACAAGTTGTCTGGCATCGGCGGACTGTGATGATACGGAACAGACCTTAGACATGACGCAGGCGCTCGGCATGGCCCCAGGGTTGTCCAGCCTGGTGATGTACGTGGGCTCAACCGATTCCGCGATCTTTAACGCGATGGCGACCGCGAAACCGCTGAACGCACAATTGAGTTCTTCCTGGGCGTGGCTTCCGGTGGACCCCAGCACCGACAACCCGTACTTCGAAGAGTTTGCGGCGCAGGGTCAGAATTTGTTTGATGCAGCCGGCGATAGCGGCAAGTGGACCGCATCTACCGAATTTGTTTGGCCCGCGGACAGTGCGTTTCTCACGTCGGTTGGCGGGACCGACCTGGAGACCAGCAGCGCAGGCGGACCATGGAGTTCGGAAACCGCCTGGGCCGACGGTGGTGGGGGCATTTCGACGAATAAGCTTGCGATTCCCTCCTGGCAGGTGGCCACGGCTGCCGGCTGCGCGGACTGCTCCCAAACCTATCGCAACGGACCAGACGTTTCAGCGAACGCGAATTACACCTTTTACGTTTGCGCCGATCAAACTACGTGCAGCGCCAACTATTACGGTGGTACCAGTTTTGCGGCGCCGATGTGGGCAGGTTACCTGGCTCTTGCCAATCAGCAGGCAGTCTCGAACGGACAACCCACTCTCGGCTTCATTAATCCGGCCCTTTATACGATAGGTTTGGGCTCGAGCTATGACACCGATTTCCATGACATCACCAGCGGAAGCAACGGCTATCCGGCGACAGTGGGGTACGATTTGGCGACTGGATGGGGCAGTCCGAACGGAAGCGCCCTGATCAACGCACTGGTCGGAACATCGTCTGCCAGCTATACCATTTCTGCCTCGCCCACTGCCGTCTCGGTGGTGCAAGGCAGCAGTGGCAAATCGACCATCACGACCGCCGTTTCGGGCGGTTTTGATTCGGCCATTGGTTTGTCCGCAACGGGCCAACCCACGGGCGTAACCGTCACTTTCAATCCCACGTCAATCGCCGCACCTGGTTCTGGCACCTCGACCATGACCATGGCCGTGGCCTCAACCGCCGTGGCAGGAACATATCCGATCACCGTTACCGGCTTGGGTGGAGGCATTAGCCACACCACCACGGTGACTCTGACGGTGACCACAGTGCCGAAGGCTAACTTCGCTATCAAGATTTCGCCCAACACCCTCACCGTGGCGAGGGGCAGCACTGGCACCTCGACGATAACCACGAAGGTAGGCAACGGTTTCGACTCGGCAATCACCTTGTCGGGAGCCTCCGGAACATCTTTCAGCGTGAACCCCATACCCGCGCCGGGAGCTGGGAAATCCACTCTGACCATCACGGTTCCCAAAGCCGCGCCACTCGGAGCCCACGGGTTCACTATCAAAGGCACTGGCGGTGGCATAACGCACTCGACTACGGTCACCGTTACGGTCACGCAGTAGCGAGCCGGAGACGTTTCGGTATTCGGTGGTAAGGTTTGGCATGGAGGGCCCGGATCGAGTGATCCGGGCTTTTCCTTGTTTGAACAAAGATGGGCCGAGAACTTGCTAAAGCCGCAGAGCAGCGTTAGGCTGAAACGTCGCCACCGAGTGCAGGAATGATCATGTCTCGACGAAAATCGCGCCGGACCTATCGCGTCGGACCTTAGGAGAGCAAAATGCAACTGAAGCTAATGACGCAAACGAAAGACGGAATCTTGATCGTGGATTGCAGCGGCCGTATTGTCTTTGGCGAAGAGTCATCGCTGTTGCGGGAGACGGTAAAGAAGGCCGTGTCACAGAACAATCGCATTGTGCTCAATCTGGGCGAAGTGAATTACATCGATTCCGGCGGGCTGGGAACCTTGGTTGCACTGCGCACCACGGCGCAGAATGCCGGTGGCACGATCAAATTAACGAATCTGACCAAGCGCGTGGGCGATTTGCTGCAAGTTACAAAGTTACTCACGGTATTCGACGTATACGACTCCGAGGCGGAAGCCATCGAATCTTTCCGCAAGGCGGCCTAGCCACGCCTCGCTGGTTCAGGCTCCTGAATGGGGGCCGGTGATCGTCCGCTACATCCTCGACAGAACCATCGACTTCTCCTCGAATGCTTTCTCGTATCATTTTTATTTTGTGTCTGCTGGCGAGTGCCAGCAGCTTTCTTTCCCCACCGGCGGCGCTCGCTCTCGGGCTGGCGTTTGGTTTGACCTTGCCGCATCCCTATGGTGGGGAAGCGAAAAATGGTTCCAAATACCTTCTGCAGGCCTCCGTGGTGGGACTCGGTTTCGGAATGAATCTTCACCAGGTCGTGCAGGCCGGGCGCAGCGGCTTCGTCTATACCATGCTGGGCATCAGCTTCGCGCTGCTTGCGGGCATGGGCCTCGGCACATTGTTCGGGGTGCAGCGCGTGCCGGCATTCCTCATTTCCACCGGAACTGCAATTTGCGGCGGTAGCGCCATAGCCGCTGTGGGGCCCATCACGCAGGCGAGCGACGAAGAGATGGCCGTGTCCCTGGGAACCATCTTCGTACTGAACTCGGTGGCGTTGTTGATTTTTCCCACTATCGGGACGGTGCTCAAACTAACGCAATCACAGTTTGGATTGTGGGCAGCGCTGGCCATACATGACACCAGTTCAGTCGTGGGAGCAGCGGCAAAGTATGGAGCCGTAGCCTTAGCCATCGCGACAACCGTGAAATTGGCGCGGGCTCTGTGGATTGTTCCACTCTCGGTCGCGACTGCGATCGTGCGAGGAGCGAAGGCGAAAATTCAGTGGCCGTGGTTCATCGGATTGTTTTGTCTCGCAGCGGTTTGCAACACGTATCTCCCTGCCGGCGCGCACGGCTACTCTCTTGCGGTGAAGATCGCAAAAATTGGGTTGACCGCTACTCTCTTCCTGATTGGTAGCGGGATCTCGATGGCAACCATCAAGCGCGTGGGGCACCGGCCGTTGCTGCAAGGTATTATTTTATGGCTGCTGGTTTCGGTGGGATCGCTGTGGCTGATTCGCATCGGATGGATTGCGTTGTGAAGAAGGGAAGCGAAAAGTCGCCGAAGAAACGGGTGGGAAAGCAAAGTCCGCTGAGGTCGATTCCTGATCAGTCGTCGAAGATGCGAATACGGATTGAGGCTGCTATTCGACGTATACCCAAAGGCAAAGTGTCGACATACGGAGCGGTTGGACGCGCCGCAGGGTTTCCGGGAGCGGCGCGGCAAGTGGCGAAGGTGTTGCATCGCGGATTCGAGTTGCCCTGGCAACGGGTGTTAGGCGCAGGCGGAGAAATCAAGCTGCGAGGCGATTCGGCGATGGAGCAGCGGTTCCGGCTGGAATCTGAGGGCGTTCGCTTCCGCGGGCGGAGGGTGGATATGAAGGCGCACGAATTCAAATTTGGCCGGGGAAGAGCGGCGAAGAAGCGTTGACGGGAACGACGTACCTTTTCCAGGCGCTACTTCTTGAACTGTTGGTCGATCTCGACTTGGTAGCCAGTCACCATTTTGTTGGTTTCATTGGCCATGCCGACTACGGCCATCAACTCCTTGAACATGGCATCGGTCATGCCTTTCTTCTGGGCGGACGCGGTATGCGAAGCGATGCAGTAATGGCACTGGTTGGTCACGCTGACGGCGACGTATAGCAACTCTTTGGTTAGCGGGTCGAGGGCGCCGGGAGCCATAATTTGTTTTATATCTTCCCAGGTGCGCTTCAGCGTGGCGGGATCGTGCGCAATAGCTTTCCAGAAATTATTGATCCAATCGGTCTTGCGCGTGGCCATGATGTCGTCGTAAATGGCACGCACTTCGGGGCTGGCGTCTTTGTATTCGATGAGTCCAAGTGTTGACATGAGTTCTCCATTACCTGAAATTAATTCACCACAGAGTCACAGAGGCACAGAGAAAACACGTTGAAACAGCTCTTGTCTGAGACTCTGTGTCTCTGCGGTGACGGGTCTTGTTTCACGGGAAACTAGTTCGGAACTTCTCCACTCAGCAGTTTTTCCAACGCCGCCGCTGGGCAGCGCACTCCTACGTAGAACTGGCCGAACAGCGCATATACGGCGCTGACTTGATCAAAGCGCATTTCGTAGATCAATTTCTTGAACACGAGAGGATCATCCGCGAATAGATCGACACCCCACTCCCAATCGTCGAAGCCGATCGAGCCAGTAATAATCTGTTTCACCTCGCCGGCGTAGCGGCGACCGACGAGTCCATGCTCGTTCATCTGGCGGGCACGCTCTTCGATGGGGAGGGTGTACCAATTCTTGTCCTCGCCCCGGCGCCGGTCCATGGGATAGAAACAGATGTAACGGTTCTGCGGGATTTGAGGAAACAGGCGCGGATGCATCGCCTCCCGATGCCGGCCGAGCTTGCATTCGATCTCGGCCTTCCACTGGTCGGAATGAGGTTGGATGCCTTGAGCCGAGAGTTCTTTGTAGATTTTCAGAGTCGAGTCATAAAGCCCAAGCTCGATAATCGAAAGGTACGAGGAAGTCGGTTCCAGATAGTCACTCAGGCGCAAACCGGCCAGCTTCAGTTCCGCCTGGTTCAGATCGGCGAAGGAGTTGCGGAAGTGCACCAGCATTAAATCGCCCTTGTGGCCGATCAGCGAAAAAAGAGCAGACTGTCCTTCCGCTCTCTGCTCCATTTCTCCCAGCACCGCTGCGGCTTCCTGAGCGATCGCCGCCCGCGCGTCCTCCGGCAAGGCTCGCCACGCGGTCCTGCGAAAGCGCATCATCTGATGCAGTACGCTATAACCCTCGGTGGTAAGCGGAACTTCGGGAATTTCTGCCGAGGCAGTTTGCGAATGGATATCTTGCGGATGCAGATGGGGAGCTGTTGTGGTGGTCATTGGCTTCTCGGGACGTGGGCTCATGATTTCAGCCTCTATTGTACGCAAGAGCCGCGGAGGCGGCGAATCCAGGATTTACAATCGATCTGACACTTTGAATGCGTCGACCTCTTTCATGCGAAAACTGATTCTAATTGCATACGTCCTTACCTTCTCAACTCTGCTCATGGCGCAGAACAAGCGCCTGTGGGTGCTGCGCACGCCGGGGCAGGCGGCGGAATACGATATCACCACGTTCGCGGAGAAGCAGAAGGTGGAGATTCCTCCGGAAGCGGTCGCTTCGCCGTTAAGGTTTTCCGTCAATGCTCTTGGGCAAATGTTGTTCGCCCTACCGGCGGCACTGCCTTTGTCGGACGGCAATCTCTCCGCCGAGCGAAAAGTGTGGGTTTGGGACGGCCACACGGGAACTGTTATCTCGCGAGATCTGGCCCGCATTACCTCTACGGCAGGATCAAATCTTTCTATCAGTGAGACCGCTCCCGTACCATTTCTCTCAGCGGATGGCACGCATCTCTATTGGTTTTCGAATCAGGCGCGACGCCTGCAGCGCGATGGCGTCGATCTCTCCACCAAGACAACCTGGCTAGGCTGGAGGACGGATCTTACGGGCGCGGGCCGTCAGGACATGGCCTCCATCTCGCTGCCCGAATGCTCGTGCACTACCGGGGGTTGCGAGGAGACCTGCCCTTACGGACAAGTCTGGGTTCCTGACGAAGGCGTTAGCAAGTTTTTTCTTCTGACACTATTTGTGGAAGGACAAACGCAAGCGATTTATAAATCGACATCGGTGTACGTGGAGAATGCCGGCCAATGGGCGGCGACGGCATACGATCCGGCGCTGCGAATTGTGCTGGACGCCGCCAATCCGGGCGCAATCCTGGAGGCGATTCCTGACGCCGGTTGCTGCGGATGGGCGAACGAGAGTGACGATCAAACCCTGCTGCACCTTGCTGGAGATATATTGACGGTGTTCGATGAACTAACCGCATACAAAAATCCCGACTACGACGTAAGCTTCTACACGCAGAACGGCAAGCTGTCGCCCGACCTCAAAGCTGTGGCCATGACGATCGATGCCACCTCCAAGCCCAACACGCCAATTCAACTGGCGGAGCAGGGACAGGCCAATCCTGAAGAGTCGCAACGCATTCGCAAAGCTTTGCTGGATCTCCAGGCGGTCGAGGTGAAGAGTATAGGGGAGCCTCCGCGGCGGCTTGCTTTCTTGCCCCATGCCGCGCTGGTGGGGTGGATCAGCGACAAAGAAATCCTCATCGTGGAGGATCACTTGCTGGTTGCATATAACGTTGCCGGCGGAACGCGCCGGAAATCGAACATACACGTGGAGGATGCAGCGCACGTCTTCCTCCGCTGAAGATTGGCCCGCGGCTCGATGAACGCGAATGCTGGGTGATCCAGCCGTAGAGACCGAGGTTTTTCCGCTTTTATTGACTTGCAGTAGCCAGGGACGTAGGATTTTTCAGCGTGATCGGCAAAACCATTTCGCACTACCGGATTATCGAGAAACTCGGCGGAGGCGGAATGGGCGTGGTTTACAAGGCCGAAGACCCGCGCCTGCACCGTTTTGTAGCGCTCAAATTCTTGCCTGACGCGGTAGCCCGCGACCCGCGCACACTCGCCCGTTTTGAACGCGAAGCGCAAGCCGCGTCCGCGCTGAACCATCCCAACATATGTACGATCTACGACATCGGCGAGGAAGACGGTCAGGCCTTTATCGCCATGGAGTTTCTGGACGGGTTGCCCCTGCAACACCGCATCGGGGGCCGTCCGCTAGACCTGAAAACCTTGCTTTCGCTGGCGGTGGAAATCGCGGACGCTCTCGATGCGGCGCACATGCATGGCATCATTCATCGCGATATCAAGCCGATCAACATTTTTGTGACCAAGCGTGGTCACGCAAAAGTTCTTGACTTCGGCCTGGCCAAACTCACGGAGGGCGACGAAGCGGTTCTGAGCGGCAACACTTTCGGTGAGGTCACGCAGGCGCCGGAAGACCCCGCGCGTCCGGGCTTCGCCTTGGGAACGATTCCCTATATGTCGCCAGAGCAGGCCTTGGGCAGGCCTCTGGACTCCCGCACCGACCTGTTCTCTTTTGGAGTCGTCCTCTATGAGATGGCGACCGGAATTCTGCCTTTCACGGGGCAGACCACGGCTGCATTTTTTGACTCTCTGATTCACAGCGCGCCCGAATGGCCCTTGCGCTTCAATTCTGCGACTCCCACAGAACTTGAACGGATCGTGCGGAAGGCGCTCGAGAAAGATCCGGGGGAACGATACCAAAGCGCGGGGGAAATGCGAGCTGATTTGCAGCGCCTGCGCCGAGAGGTCGAGTCCGGACAAGCCGTGACCACGCCAGTCGTCCGGCCCGTGCCGGATTCGAAAGATAGAATCCGCGCCATGTTTGCTACGGCTCTTACCACTGCTGCGGCGCACCCTAAGTCAAGCAAGGTGCCGTGGCTGGTGATGGGGCTGGTCGCACTCGTAGTTTTTTTTGCAGTTGTTTTTTTCCTGAGATCACCGGAGTCCCCGCCTGCCGTGATCTCGTCGCTACAGATTACAAATGACGGAACGTCGAAGAGATCTCTGGTCACAGACGGCACGCGGCTATATTTTTCTGAATATGTGAGCGGCCACTCAGTTCTGATGCAAGTTTCCACGGCTGGCGGGGAGACAGCGCCTGTACCTATCTCATTGCCTAGTGCCGACGTCTACGATTTTTTCCCAGGCCGGGCCGAATTACTCGTGAAGGGTGTGGCAGAGGGTTCGGATACGGAGTCGCCGGTGTGGATCTTGCCGCTGCCTGCGGGATCGTTGCGGCCTGTGGGAAATATTCTTGCACATGCGGCCACATGGACTCCTGATGGCCAACATATCGTGTATGCCAGGAACTCCAACTTGTACGCGTGCAACGAAGACGGGAGCGACTCGCATGTGCTGGTGACAGTCTCCGGAGTTCCCTTTGCGCCTCGCTTTTCTCCGGATGGTCATCGCCTGCGCTTCACCATCCGCAATACGGACCAACACACGTCGTCTTTATGGGAGACTTCGCCGGACGGGAAGAATTTGCATCCGGTCCTGCCGGACTGGAACAAGCCGCCGCAGGAGTTTGGTGGAACCTGGACACCAGATGGAGAGTATTTTCTGTTTGAAAGTACTCGCGATCATACCCAGAATATCTGGGCGGTCCACGAGCATAAGCCTCTGTTCGGCAAGGCTGTTGTCGATCCCATGCAATTGACTGTGGGCCCGCTCATGTTCAGCAATCCGACTCCAAGCCCAGATGGAAAGAAACTGTTCGTGATCGGGCAGCAGCGGCGCTTCGATCTCATTCGCATGAACGGCAGTTCGCAGCAGTTCTCAATCTACCTTCCGGGCGTGTCTGCAGGCGAAGCCGATGTTACGCGCGACGGAGGGTGGATCGTTTATGTATCGCATCCCGACCTCACATTGTGGCGAAGCAAGCCGGACGGAAGTTCTCGGACGCAACTTACTTACGGCCCCATGCTGGCTCACATGCCGCGTTGGTCGCCGGATGGAACTAAGATCGCGTTCATGGCGTCGCGCCCGGGGAAGCCGTGGAAAATATTTGTGATGCCGGCCGAGGGTGGCACGCCGCGTGAAGTGAGTGCTGGAGACAGAAACCAGGGGGATCCTACCTGGACTGCGGGCGGCGATGCGATCGTGTTTGCGGGAATGCCCTGGTTGGAATACGGCAATACGGCTGGTCCCAACATTCACATGGTGGACGTGAAGACTTCGCAGATGTCGGATCTTCCGGATTCAGAGAATCTTTTCAGCCCCCGCTGTTCGCAGGATGGCCGTTACGTGGCAGCCCTCTCCGCGAACTCGACCAGGCTGATGCTCTACGACGTCGAAAAAAAGAAGTGGTCGCAGCTTGCCGAATCCCGGTTCGCATTCGAGAACTGGTCACACGATGGAAAATATCTATATGCGGAAGATTATCCCGACAAGCGTGATGACATTGTTCGTGTGAACGTGACCAATGGCAAGATGGAACGTTTATTCACTTTAAAGGAAATTCCGCGCGGTTTCGATCCTTGGGAGTTCTGGGTCGGCCTTGCTCCGGATGATTCGCCACTCCTGATGCGCGATAAGAGTACGCAGGAAATCTACAGCTTGGACGTGCGCTTCCCGTAAACACAGATATAGGCGATCAACCCGCACGCGTTGTATAACATCCCATCGGAAAACGACTCCATGAACATACTAGATCTCGTTGTCGGAAAACCCATCAAAACCACAGACGAACGCGCCGAGCAAATCGGTCCGACGCAGGGAGTCCCGATCTTTGGTCTCGACGGGCTGAGTTCGGCCGCCTACGGTCCGGAAGCCGCTCTCAGCCTTCTGATTCCGCTTGGGCTTCTGGGTGTTCGCTATATCGTTCCGGTCAGCGTTGCCATCATTACGTTGTTGGTGATCGTATATTTCTCTTATCGGCAGACGATCGCCGCCTATCCTTCGGGCGGCGGTTCCTACACAGTGGCGCGCTTCAACCTTGGCGCGCCCGCTGGATTGCTTGCGGCTGCCGCGCTACTTGCCGACTACATTCTCACGGCGGCTGTGGGGATTTCCGCGGGAGTCGGAGCCTTAGTCTCGGCCGTGCCGTCCTTATTGCCACATCTGGTTACTCTGTGCGTGGGAATCCTGATTCTGATCACCATTCTGAATCTCCGCGGCGTGCGCGAGGCTGGTACCGTTTTCGCGATTCCTACCTATTTATTTGTGGGCACACTTCTCATCACCATCGGGGGCGGGGTTCTGCGAGTTTTGTTTAGCGGAGGGCATCCCACTCCGGTCGGTCCACTTCCGGCTCCTCCGCCGGCGACGGTGGCCGTCACTTATTGGCTTCTTCTCAAGGTGTTCGCCAGTGGCTGCACGGCCCTAACTGGCGTGGAAGCCGTCAGCAACGGGGTGAAGGCTTTCCGCGAACCTACGGTGAAAAATGCGCAGCGCACGTTAACCGTGATTATTTTTCTTCTCGCAGTATTGCTGGCGGGTATTTCCTACCTCGTAAAGGCTTACGGAATTGCCGCTACCGATCCGGGCGCCCCGGGCTACCAGAGCGTCCTTTCCATGCTGACCTCAGCGGTGTTTGGCAAAGGAATTTTTTATTACCTCACGATCGGGTCGATTCTTGTTGTTCTTTCGCTATCCGCCAATACGGCCTTCGCCGATTTCCCACGCCTCTGCCGAGCTATCGCTCAGAACAATTACCTGCCACACGTGTTCGGTTATCGCGGGAGGCGGCTGGTCTATACCTACGGAATCGTGGTTCTGGCGGTGTTGTGCGGCGGGGTTCTGATTCTTTTCGGGGGCGTTACTGACCGGCTTATCCCCCTTTATGCGGTCGGAGCATTCCTGGCGTTTACGCTGTCGCAAGCTGGCATGGTGATGCACTGGGTCAGAAATCGGGGACCGAACTGGCTAAAAAGCGCATTTGTGAATGGACTTGGAGCGCTCGTCACCGGCATAACGACGATCGTCGTACTGGTTGCTAAATTCGTGGAGGGTGCCTGGATTACGCTGCTTTTTATTCCCCTCACGATTTTCTTCTTTGTGCTGGTTCGTCGCCACTATCACCACGTGAAAATGCTTACCAGCTGTAAGGCTCCGATTGACGTGGCCGGCCTGAGCGAGCATCCAATTGCCGTCATCGCGATCGATCGCTGGAGCATCATCACGCGGCAGGGGATTGAATTTGCCTCCCGCCTTTCCCCGGAAGTGATCGCGGTGCACGTCGAGCCGAACGAACATTCTCAATTGCTCGAAGGAGAGTGGGAGAACTACGTCGAAAAGCCCTTTCAGTCGGCTGGCAAGGAGCCGCCGCAGCTCCACCTTCTGCCGTCGCCATATCGTTTCATCATCATCCCGTTTGTTCAGTTCATTCTTGATCTTTCGAAGAAACATCCGGATCGCAGCATCGTCGTCGTCATACCGGAGCTGGTGGAGGACCGGTGGTACGAATACTTTCTGCATAACCAGCGGGGACGGCTTCTGGAGTGGGTGCTGCTGGCCCGCGGCAATGAACGAATTTTTACCGTCAGTGCCCCGTGGTATGTGGGGAAGCGATGCTGATCTTAATTAGGACGAGTTACGGCCAAATAGAGCTGCAGACAGGCGAGCCCAGTGGCTACGCCTGCCTGATGGAAAGCTGCAGTTTATCTAGTGATGGTCGTGGTCTCCGTGGCTGTGTCGCCAGGTCCAGTATTCTTTTTGTTCTTCAGGGGGAAGCTTGCGAAAATCACGGTCGGGATCGCGGTGATTGTCCCGGGCCCACGTGTGGTAATAGGTAACCTCGTTATCGTTCCAGACGTGGTAATCGCTGTAATAGGGATCATAAACCCGGTAGTAATGATGGTGGGCGCATCCCGCGCCCATTGCTGAGCACACCAGCGTGGCGGCCAGGAAACATGAACTGAGAAATCTGGACTTGCTATCCATCGGTGAATGCTCCTCCTCGAGCTCCGGCTTCTAACGAATTACACTCCCCAAGGAACGAAAAGCACTTCAGACTTCGTTGCTCGGAAGCTATTGCGGGTTGCTCATTCTGTGACTGAGCTGCAGGATCTTGCATGCGGCGGCCAAGCCGGCACAGCATCTAACCGCCCGGAAATTCCAAATTGAACCGAATAAATAGCGTTCTCTGTTGTTTTCCACAGGGTGTCATGAAATGTCCTGAGTTGTCCTGTGTTGTCCCTTGCCGGAGTGCAAAATCTCACATATCAAGATAACGTGGAGTCGAAGTTTGAGCTTCGCACGCCGCAGCGGAGGGCAAAACGCTGCGGCGATTTTTTTGATGTAAGGGGTTGCGGGATTTATTCGCTCGGCCAGCGGACGAGTCGGGTTCTAGATTAGAATGAAGACACAACACTCTGAACTTGTTTCGAAGGCCAAGGAGCAGACGAATGTATCCAGAGATTATGGTGATCCCGATGCGCGAGGAATTAACACGACTAGGCATTGAGGAACTGCGCACGGGGGATGCTGTCGATCATGCCTTGAAATCGCAGTCCGGAACGGCACTCGTAATCGTGAATTCCATCTGCGGATGCGCAGCTGGCCGCATGCGTCCGGCTGTCCGGATGGCGCTGGAGAAGGCGACGCACCCCGATAAAGCATTCACCGTATTCGCTGGTCAAGATATGGAAGCGACCGAGCGCGCCCGCAGCTACTTTACCGGACAACCGCCTTCCTCGCCGTCGATCGCGATTCTGCGCGACGGGCAACTCGTCTACATGATGCCCCGCCGCGATATCGAGTCCCGCGAGGCTCCGGCGATTGCCGCCGACCTCAAAGCGGCTCTCGACAAGTTCTGCGCCAGACCCGCGACAGTTTAATTCAGGATAGCTGTTCAGCATTTTGGTCGCTCTCGGAGAGAGCGTGCAATCTACCTGCTATTTCTTGACTGCTCCGCCCACCATAAACGACTTCACCACAATTCCGTTCGGCTGCATGCCCACCGGAATCATCGTGAGCAGTGAATACTCGGTCGGCTCCAGCTTCCGGGCCGTGCGCTTCTGAATCACCGTTACATCCCCCGACTGCGTGTCGAGCACGAGCAGATATCTCTGATCCTGCGAAAGAGCCAGCCCATCCGGATGACTGCCCACGGGCATGGTGGCGATTCGCCTGCCCATCTCGATGTCGTACACGGCAACGCTGTTCGATCCGAAATTGCTCGCGTATAGACGTGAGTTATCCAGTGTGACCAGACCGCGCGCGGGATGTTGCCCGATCAGCACGCTGCTGCCCACCTCATCGTTACCCGTTTCGATAATTGAAACGCTGTCGGAATCGAAATCGCACACCATCAACTCGCCGCCATCCGGTTTCAGAGCGAGACTTACCGGTGTTCGTCCTACATCGAGCAAGGCCAGAACGCGGTCGCTGGCGGGGTCAACACCTTTTCCCCCACTCGACGCCAGTGCGATCGACGCCACCTGCGAGGAGCCCGAGCACGCCACAAAGGCTTTGCTCGAGTCCGGGAGGATCGCGATATCTTCCGGTTGCTGGCACACAGGCAGCGTCGCCCGCACCCGCAACAGTTTCGCATCGATTAGCGAAACTGTATTGTCTGCGCGATTCGACACCACTACAGTTCCACCGTCAGGGGAAAGCCGCGCCAGGCCCGGGGATGAGCCCACCCGCACATTGCCCAGCACCGTGCGCTTCTCCAGATCGATCACCGAAACATTCGCCGACCCGGAGTTCGCCACATAAGCGCGCCTCCCGTCTTCGGAAACGTCGATGAAATATGGCCGGCCGTGAACTCCGATCGTGGCCACCACAGCATTCTTCTCGGCGTCGATGATGGTGACGTTATTCGATCCCGAGTTCACCACATAAATTTCATTCTTCTTGCTGTTGGCCGCAACGCCCGTCGGATCCGTTCCGACCGCAATCGTCTTTGCCAGTTCGAACGTCCGCAGATCGATCACGCTGACCGTGTTGCTCTTGCCGTTGGTTACATAAGCGTATTCGCGGTAAGCTGGGCCATAATCCGGCAAAGCCTGCTCGCGAAAATACCACCACCCGGCTGCACCCAGCAGTGGAATCAAAACAAGGATGAACAGGATTTTTCGCAAGATGAAAGATGCTTCCCTGAGAGCAATCAGGAAGTAAACAAGATTACCAGAGAGGAGTCTCTCCAGCGGTTAGTCTAACGCGAAGTCAGTTCGGGCCGCGAGGATTGAACCGATGACGATTGTCCCTTCAACTCGCCGGTTATTGCTGCGAGCTTGTCGTCGGAAACGCGGATCTCTCCATCCAATACCACCAGCAGCTTGCCGGAACCCGTACCCTGAAATTGCGCGCGTTGCAGCGTTGCGTAGCTCCGGGCGCCCGGGGGAAGTACGGACTTGAAGTCCACACCCTGATGCAAAATGGCAAGTGTGGATGCCGCGACTTTATCGCGCACGAGTGCGCCCAAAGAGCCTGAGCGAAGCAACTCGCCGACCAACCCCTCCGCATCAATGCGCCCAATCTGTGCCGTCAGTTGGAGCGTACCATCCTGTCCTACGGCCGGCGTCATCTTCACCTCGATCGTACCGTTACCTTCCGCCATTTCGTTCATCGTGTCCCGGCCGAAGCACGCCCAGCGCTCAAAATGCAGCTGCACCTCCGCCAGGCTGGCCGGCGGTTGTGGGTTCAGAGCCACAGTCTGGATCGCAATCCGCTCCCCGCAGCGATCTGACTTGTTGAGTTGGGCGCGCAGCACATCGGCAATGGTTAACTGCAGGTCCGACATATCAGTCGTCAGCTGCACGGCGAAGGTGTTCTGGTCACCTTGCGCCACGCCCTTCGAAACGACTCCCGAGGTGGTGATGGCCATGGGCTGGTTGGCTAAGTTGATCGAATTCTTCACCGGCAGAAGGTTGTAGGCAAAGTTCGCATCGCTTTTAGGATTCTCAATGCTCATCTCCTCGCCCAGATCGACTTGTGCGCGCTGAAAGCTGCTGAGTGCGCGATCGAGACTCTGCGCTGAAATCAACATCTGCGCCGCCTGAGCGTTGGTCTCCACTCCCTGATCTACCACCTTGGCCTGTTGCGCTAGTTCGGAGTCAGACTTGGTCAATCTCTTGGTGATTTCTTTCAGCCCGGACTTCTGCGCTTCGGAGAATCCTTCCAGAAACTTCTTGTTCAGAGTTCGCGCTGTTTCGACGGCATCCTCCAGCGTTTTATCGTGGTTCGCAACTTGCGGTGCGTTGTTTTCTTTCCCAATTTGCTCGATAAAAGTCTTCAACTCGGTATCGGCAACTGATGTGCTTTGCAGCATAGCGGCATACGCGATTTTCTGCTCATTGCTGGCTTGCACCGCCATGATCTCGTGGAAGTCCCTCAAGTCATCTTTGTTTTCGATGCCGGTAGCCCGATTGCCTCCGCTCAATCCACCGCCCCCGGCTGCGGGGCCACCGATATGCCCACCTCCGCCGCCATGCTGGGCCAGCATTCCATATGGACACGCCAGGAGAGCCGCCGCCACAACGATGGCCCTTACTCTTGAACTGCTATCCTCGCAAAACATAAGCCAGTCTCTCACGGACTCGTCCGAAAATTCGTCATCTTGAGCGGGGCGATTGCTTGCACGAAGTGAAGCACTCGTGCAATCGCAAGATCCCTTCCGACTCGGCATCACTGTGGCCTCCGAAGGGCGTTTCCATCGCAGCCAGAAATGCTAATCCCCTCCTGAGGAGGCTTAACAGCAAGCATCACAAGCTTGGCTCATCCTTGAAAAAACTGCCACAACCTTTACAGTTCTTTGCACAAGTAAGGAATGATGGAGGCGGAACGCCGCCCCTGCTAGTAAAGGTGAAAGCTAACTAACACATCGATATCGCTCTTCACGGGCGCTCCATCCATAGTCCCCGGATTGAATTTCCATGTGCGAACGGTTTCGACGGCCTGTTCGTCGAGGCCGCGGTCAAGGCCTTTGACGACCCGCACGTCGTCTACATCGCCATTCGCAGCCACAGTTACTTTCAGCTGCACCGTCCCGTCGATCTTCGCCTTCCTGGCCTGGTCGGTGTAGGGCGGTGACGGAGAATAAACCGCGCGAGGCTTAGTGGCCCCATTTCCGTGAATTGTGCCTTCAGTTCCGTGGATGGCACCTTCAGCGGCAGTGCTTCTATGGCTGTTGATATCGCTCCGTTCGTCGTCCAACCCAGCGCGGGTAAGAGACCGAATCCTCCGGCCAGGATTGAGGTAGAAGTGACATCGCAATTTGAGGAAGTCGCCTTCGAATTCGGCAGGGACAGCCATAAACGGAGCCGATTTTGCAATTGCATCCAAGCCTGTCCGGTCGAGTTCCGCGTCTCCAGAACTCTCCGCTACTCTTCTGCTATCGAGAGTGCCGTCTTTCAGTATGGTGAACTCGACCGCGAAGGATTTCTGGCCGCCGGTTGGGACAAGTCCTTTTTCGCTGAGCATCTGTTGCCAATTTCGCCGGATGTTGGCCAGCAGACCAAAAGCAAGATAATTTCTGGTGTGGAAGCTAATGGGGCCGTTCAAGACCTCCATCTCACCAACCTGCGCGATCTGGTTTGAACCGGGGTGGAAGCCGGGAGAATTCTGATTCGCATCACCGTTGGGAACCCTTTCCAAGGTTCCCTGCGCAAATGCGACGGTGCCCGCGAAGAGAATCGCAATCACACAGGCACAGGCTGCATATTCGACTAGAGCTTTTTGGATTCTTTTCATGTTGGACCTCCGAACCTAGGATTCCAACCTACTTCACCCCCACCGTCTCTCTTACTCCAATCGCCGGGACGGTCCGGTCGACCACAGCTGCAATCTGGCGCACCTGCTTCATCAATTCATCGAACTGGTCGGGAAATAATGACTGTGGACCATCCGACATCGCCTGATCTGGCTGGTTGTGCACTTCCACCATCAATCCATCCGCGCCCACGGCCACTGCGGCTCGTGACAGCGGAGTAACTTTATTCCGTTTGCCCGTCCCATGGCTGGGATCGACAAGAATCGGCAAGTGACTCAAGCGCTGCACTGCGGGAATCAGGCTCAGATCCAAAGTATTTCGTGTGTGATCGGCAAACGTCCGGACGCCGCGCTCGCACAGCGCCACGTTGTAATTGCCTTCACTCAAAATGTATTCCGCTGCCATCAGAAATTCTTCCAGCGTGGCCGACATGCCACGCTTCAGCAGCACCGGCTTCTTCGCCCGTCCAGCGCGCTTGAGCAGCGAAAAATTTTGCATGTTGCGGGCACCGATCTGGATCACGTCCGCATACTCCTCCACCAGATCAAGTGATTCGTTATCAATCGCTTCCGTGATAATCTTCATCCCATACTGCTGGCGGATGTCGGCCATGATGCGCAAGCCTTCCTCGCCCAATCCTTGAAACGAATAAGGGGAAGTTCGCGGCTTATAAGCCCCACCTCGAAAGAACTGCGCGCCGGCGCGATGAACGCGTTCCGCAACCGCAAACGCCTGCTCGCGGCTTTCGATGGCGCACGGTCCCGCCACAATTGCCAACCCCGGCCCGCCAATCGTTGCGGCCGTCCCCGCGAAACGGATCACGGTGTTGTCTTCCTTAATGTCGCGGCTTACAAGCTTGTAGGGCTTCGAAACCTTGATTACTTCCTGCACGCCCGCCATCTCTTCCAGAGTGCCCTGCTCGACCTCGCCCCTGTTGCCGGTGATGCCAATCGCGGTGCGCTGTGCTCCCGGCATGGGGTGTGCCCGGTATCCGAGTTGCTCGACTTTTTCGCAAACGCTGCGCACCTGCTCTTCGGTGGCGTGCGCTTTCATGACGACTAACATGTTTTCCTCTTAATGAAACAAGTGGGGGACAGCCGCGCCGGCCTTTCCGCGTCGGGCCAAGCTCAACCGGCTTTCCAGCGCCGGCGCCCTAAAGCCAGCATATCAAGTCTATCCTTGCCACTGCTGCACCGCAAACGTGGCAGCTTTTGGCATGCCCTTTATACTTTCCTCATGCCCCGATCCATGGCGCGCGAACAGGATATCCTTGCTCGTCCTGCGCCTAAACGCCCGCCCCGCCTCACTTCGCGTCGCATCGGCATTCATACCTCCACGGCGGGAGGAATCCATAACGCGGCGGAACGCGCCTACCGGCTCGGCTGCAACACGCTGCAGATTTTTTCTTCCAGCCCGCGCCAATGGGCCCCCTACGAATTGAGCGACTTGCAATGCGAAGAGATGACCCGCCTCCGCGCCAGATACGATCTCAAGCCCCTGGTTATCCACACAAATTATCTGGTCAATCTGGCGAGCACCAACCCGCTTTTCCTGAGGAAATCGATCGAAGCGTTTCGCGGAGAAATCGGCCGCGCCCTCGCGGTTTGTGCAGATTATCTCGTGCTCCATCCCGGCTCGTTCCGGGGATCGGACCGCGAAGCTGGCTTGCTCCAAACTGCCGCTGCCATCGACGCGTCTACTCGGGATCTCGACCTGGCTGCCGCAGGGCTCACTATTCTCATTGAAAACACTGCTGGCGCTGAATTCTCCCTGGGAAGCAGCTTCGAGCAAGTCGCTGAGGTTGTAGACCGGCTCCGAGGTATCGTCCCGATTGCAGCCTGCATCGATACTTGCCACACCCACGTTGCCGGGTACGACATTGTCACCGAAGACGGGATCTACCAGACGCTGCAGCAACTCGACGCGACGATCGGATTGAACAATGTGAAGGTGGTGCATTGCAACGACGCCAAATCTCCTCGCGGATCCAAGCTCGACCGCCACGAGCAAATCGGGAAAGGAACGATCGGCCTCCAGCCGTTTCGCGTCCTGCTGAACGATCTACGGCTCGCTCACGCCGCTTTCATCGCCGAGACTCCCATTGCGAAGCCCGGCGACGACCGCAGGAACATACAGGCACTGAAGAAGCTCGTGGTTTGACCCTGCCTTGCTTCCTCCCTACCTTACTGTATTCTGGCTCGGCCCATGATTCGCCTTCTTATCTGGTTACTGAGCCAGCCCCTGTTTTGGGCTGGGTTAGGCGTGGTGTTTGGGCCATACTTCTTCTGGCGTGGGTTTCGTGAGCTTCAACATAAGCGGCTCATCATGGATACGCCGCGCTCAACCATCCGCAGCGCCGCGCTGGGGCAAGTGGAACTCGCCGGCAAAGTGGTGGGTCCTTACACTCTGGTTGCGCCGTTGAGCCACGCCGATTGCTTCTACTATCGCCTGGCCGTTGAATCGAACCCGCAAGGCGATCTTCGCAACAAAATCCACGAGATGTGCTCACCTCTATTCTTGGACGATGGCACCGGTACGCTGATGATTTACCCACAAGGCGCGGAACTTAAGATGCCACCGTCGAGTGAAAGATCGGAGTATGGGAAGCTAGCCTTTGCATTCACACGGTTTTCAGATGGGAGCCCGGAGTTTGCCCAGGAATATTGCATAAAGCCTGGGGATACAATTTTTGTCCTGGGAACACTTCTGGAAAATCCGTGGTCGAAAAAAGATCCGATTGCCGAGTGCAATGAGTTGTCTCGGATCGGACCAGGATTTGTGGGCGCAGCTGAAGCCGATCTAATACGTCGTGAAGCCTATCCATACCTGGATCCCAAACTCCCTGCGGGAGCAGCTTTAGCCGCGGCGAACGAGTTTGATTTACATCCCCCGGTGATCTTGATGAAAGGCGACGGCCCGTTTGTCATCTCCACCGATAGCCCCCGAGAGCTCGTTGCCAAGCTGAACGTGAGGTCAGCTTTGTACATTTGGGGAGGCCCCATCGCCACTCTCTGGGGTCTGTGGGAGATTCTCAGCCATGCCGGACTCTAGTGACCCCTACGGCCTCAAGGTCGAACGTCGAAGACATGGCTAGGGGTCTACCATTTTGAAAATGGCAGCATCTTAATTTCCCATGAGTACGAGAGTCGGTTGGCGCATCTGCTTTTTGTTGCTGGTCTCGATCACCCTCTTTCCAGCGTTTCCCCAGCGCGCCAAAGCTCAGTCCAATGAAGCTGCCAATAATCACACGGTTCAGGTCGCCATGAAGAACGTCACATATCACTTCACCGATCATATTGCAGTTCACATCGTCCAGTTGCAGGGTTATCTGACTCCAACCAAACCCGAAGGGCTTATCGTTTTAGACAACAGCAATTCGTATTCGCTTGATCTAGCGTCGGCGGAGATTGTCCTGGGCTGCAATTCTCTGGCGCAAGTCTTGAACGAGAATCTTTTTTCAGCCGCCAATGCCCCAATCAAGCAGGTCACGATCGCGGCGAGGAACAATCAGCTGATTATCAAGGGCAAGCTTCACCAAAAAGGAGATGTTCCTTTTGAAACGACGGGTACGCTCGTGGTGGAAGGAGATGGACGAGTCCGGTTGCACACGGAACATCTCAAGACCGCACACCTGCCGGTGAAAGGTCTGATGGATTTGTTGGGGATCGACATGGCTCGCATGATCAATACGAAGAAGATTCCCGGCGTTTCCGCCGACAAAGATGACCTCATACTCAACCCGGAGCAAATCTTTCCTCCGCCTGAGATTCACGGGAGAATAACCGCGATTCGGATTCAAGGAAACGAGATCGTGCAAGTGTTCGGTGCGTTGCAATCTTCGAGCTTCGCCACGAAGGGACCCGGCAATTACATGGAATATCGCCATGGCGATTTAGGCTTTGGCAAACTCACGATGAAGGATGCGGATTTGATTCTGATCGACATGGACCCCCGCGATCCCTTCGACTTCTATCTGGATCACTACAGAGAACAGCTCGTGGCTGGTTACGCCAAAACCACTCCCGAACTCGGACTGCGCGTCTATGCCCGCGACTACAACAAGCTGCGCCATGAGCACGCTTCAAGTTCGCCTAGCAAATAACCCCCCTCGAGTTTGCCAGACGTCGGTAATGCGAAGGCCGCATTGCGTTGCCCAAGCTGCAATCTTCCAAGCACACGCCTGCCTCCTCGTTGTAGAATCTAAGGTTTATCCGCGACGCGCAACGATCCCCTTATGCCGCAGCAAGACAAAGTACAGGTCGGAACAGCTATCGCGTAGTGTCGGTCCACGGAAGGATCGCGCCGACCGCGATGATGACCGCTACCACCCCCAGCAAGTGGAGATGAAATGGTTCGAGCGCTGGCAGAGTGATCCCCAGCTCTACGCCGCGGATGCGGCCAGCTCAAGCAAGAAAAAATACTACGTTCTCGAAATGTTGCCGTATCCCTCCGGCGCGCTCCACATGGGACACGTGCGCAACTACTCGATTGGCGATGCACTTGCACGCTACATGTGGATGAATGGCTTCAACGTTCTTCATCCCATGGGATGGGATTCCTTCGGGCTTCCCGCGGAAAACGCTGCCATCCAGAACAACACTCCGCCGCGGGAATGGACGCTGGGCAACATCGCAAAAATGAAGGCGCAGATGAAGCGCCTCGGTTTCGCCTACGACTGGTCGCGGGAAGTCACCACTTGTCTACCAGAGTACTACCGCTGGAATCAGTGGTTCTTCCTCAAGTTCTATGAGAAAGGGTTGGCCTATCGGAAGAAAAGCAAGGTCAACTGGTGCCCCAAGTGCGCCACTGTGCTGGCAAATGAACAAGTTCTCCCCAACGGCTGCTGCTGGCGCCACGAAGATAGTCTCGTCGAGCAACGCGAGCTCGAGCAGTGGTTCTTGCGCATAACGAAATACGCAGATGAACTATTGCGCGACCTCGAAAAGCTTGACGGCTGGCCGGAAAAAGTTCGCACCATGCAGCGCAACTGGATCGGCCGCAGCGCAGGTGCGGTCGTCGACTTCAAGCTTGACTATGCCGAAGACCGCAGCGGGTTCGGCCCTGCCGGCGGGACCATCAGCGTCTTCACCACACGCATCGATACTATTTTCGGCGCGACATCGGTGCAGCTTGCACCTCAGCATCCGATCGTCGCCGATCTCGCCGCGTCGAATCCTGATCTCCGCGCCAAGGTCGATCAACTCATTGCTGAGCAACGTAAGGCGAAAGAAGCGGGCGATATCGGCGAAATTGAGAAGCACGGCGTTTCCACCGGACGCTACGCGATTAATCCTTTCAACGGCGAAAAAATTCCGGTCTGGGTGGCGAATTACATCCTCATGGACTATGGCACCGGCGCCATCATGAGCGTACCTGCCCACGACGACCGTGACTACGAGTTCGCGAAAAAATATAACCTCGAAATACGTCTCGTCGTTCTTCCGATTTCCAACGATCCGGAGGAGACCGTTACTGAACCGCGTCTTCCTTTCATCGCGCACGAAGGCATGTTGATCAACTCTGGCCGGTTCAGCGGGCTTGAGTGTGCAGACGCCATCAAGAAAATGTCCGCCTACGCGGAAGAGAAGGGTTTCGGCAAACCCACCGTTACCTATCGCCTCAAGGATTGGGGAATCTCGCGCCAGCGCTATTGGGGAACGCCGATCCCCATGCTCTATTGCGAGAAAGACGGCATCGTTCCCGTGCCAGAGAACGATTTGCCTGTCATCTTGCCGGCCAATGTCGATATCACTCTTGCCGGCGGATCACCGCTCGGAAGGGTGCCGGAGTTCGTCAACGTCACTTGCCCGAAGTGTGGAGGCCCGGCGCGGCGAGAGACCGATACCATGGACACCTTCGTCGATTCGTCCTGGTATTTCTATCGCTACACTGATGCCCACAACGATTATGCGCCGTTCGACTCGAAGACGGTGGAATATTGGTTTCCCATCGATCAGTACATCGGTGGCGTCGAGCACGCCATCTTACACCTGATCTATTCGCGCTTCTGGACCAAGTTCATGCGCGATCTCGGACTCGTCACGGACGACGAACCCGTGGAGCGCCTCTTCACACAGGGCATGGTCATCAAAGACGGCGCAAAAATGTCGAAGAGCTTGGGCAATGTGGTCAGTCCAGACGAAATGGTCGCGCGTTATGGCGCGGACGCCGCGCGCCTCTACAGCCTCTTCGCCGCTCCGCCCGATCGCGACCTCGACTGGCAGGACTCCGGCATCGAAGGCATCCAACGATTCTTGGGCAGAGTCTATCGTTTCGTGACAAGAAATGCCGCGTCTGCTGCGAGGGCGCAGGCCGAGTCGCCATCCGCAACACCCCTCTCGCCGCAAGCGCGTCAGATCCAACGCAAACTCCACCAGACCATCAAGCGCGTCAGTGACGACTTTCAGGGCCGCTGGCACTTCAACACCTGCATCTCGGCCATCATGGAATTGGTCAACGCGCTCTACGCCTATGAGGAGAGCGCAACGGCGGAGTCTCAAAGCACAGGTAGCAGCTCAGCGGCACTTTTGGTGGAAGTCCAGCACGATCTCGTTCTTCTGCTCGCGCCCTTCGCGCCGTATCTCGCGCACGAACTGTGGGAGATGCTCGGCGAAAAGGGAAACCTTCTCAAAGCTGCCTGGCCGAAATATGACCCGGCGCTCGCCAAAGAGCAAGAACTCGAGATCCCTTTGCAGGTCAACGGAAAATTGCGCAGCCGCGTCACCGTGCCGGCCGACGCTTCCGAGAACTTTGTCCTCGACCGCGCGCTCACCGATGAAAAAGTGCGATCGTCCATCGCCGGGAAGCAGATCGTGAAGAAAATCTTCGTCCCCGGGAAGCTCGTCAATATTGTCGTGAAATAGAAGTCCGCACAAAATCTAAACGAAAAAGCAGGTCCGCTACGTGCGGGCCCGCTTTGTGTGAAGAGATTGTCCTACTCGCCTGCCAGAACCAAAGCTTCGCTGCGGTTATTAAACTCGATTTCATCAAGCGCTTTTGCATTGTTCTGCAGCGTCTTGATCGCTACCGCGTCATAGGGAGCGGGCTTCTGCAAGTCCTTGATTTTCCCCTCGGTGGTCGCGATAGTCTTGCCATGACTCATGATGTTGATCTTTACATCGTTTGCCGGACCATCCCATTCCGCCTTGTAGGTGCCCGGCGCGAGCCGTGTCGAACCAACTTGTACCGTATCAGCTAAAGTAAAATTCCCGGAATGACTGTCTTTAGCGAAGGCGCTCACTGAGAGTACGACCGCTATGACGGTGAATGAAGCGAAGCACTGTACGAATTTCATTTTATGGTTCTCCTGACGATTTTATTCTTGCTTTCTTCTTTCAACAGATGCTCGCCCATCAGGGTCGGTTGCAGATAAGTGGGGCGAGGTACGTATAGATTTGTAAATCTCGCGAACAAATATCCTGGTCCACGCGAAACTGCACCTGCGCGCAAGTTGACTGCGTTACGCTATCCTAGTCAGCGAGCACAAATGTAATGTCCGCAGCATCACCTACAATCGGAGGATTCCGCGTCGCGTTTCGGCGTCCGTCCCTTACCTTGGCGGAAATTGCGTGGCGCTGGGCGCCGGGCGCAACTGCGGTGGCATTACTGTTTGTTTATTTTTTCGAATATTTCAACACGCTGCCCGTAAGTCATGCCGACTTGGTTCTCCTGTCGACCAGACAACCTGCGCTCATCGGACGAGCGATTGAGCATATCTTTCATGGCAGCCTGAATCGTGCTGTGCTGGCCGCTTTGGTACTGGCTGTAGGACTTTCGCTGTTGTGGAGCATAGCCGCTTCCGTGGGCAGGCTTGCCACGGTAGACGCTTTGCTTGCCTATTTCCGGAGCACGAACGCAAATAATCTGTCAGACAGAACTGGCAGCGTAGGAAAACCGGGGCCGATCCGCGCCATGATTCATCTGAATCTGCTTCGTGTTGCGCTGGCGCTCGCGATGTTGCTCTCCGTCGGCGGGGCGGCCATTCTCTCTAGTTTGGTTTCAACCGATTCCCAACCGAGACCAGGCCTGGCTTTTGTTCTGTTTGTGCTGCTGACTGGAGGTATTTGTACTGCGGGTTGGGCTCTGAACTGGTGGTTATCATTCGCTGCGGTGTTCGTGGTTCGCGACGGCGAAGACGCACTAGGAGCATTTTCCCAAGCCGTCAGTTTTTTCCGCGATCACACTGGTGCAGTGATTGCGGTGAGCACATGGACCGGGCTGGCGCATTGTGTCGCCTTCAGCATTGCTACGACTGCGGCGTCGGTGCCCCTCGCCTTCATTCAAGTCGCGCCGTGGCGTCTTGTGATCGCCGGCATTGCTCTCGTAACACTCGCGTATTTCGCGGTTGTCGATTGGCTCTACATGGCGCGCCTTGCCGGGTACATCTGCCTCATGGAAACGCCGGATACATTGCTGGTCCCGCCGGTGGTCCCGCCGACATTGCCTGGAATCGAAGCGGGCGAGATCACGATCGATCGCGACGAACTCATTCTGAGCGATCTTCCGCACCTGGCAGTACAGCCGTAGCTGGTTGCACCCTCGACGAACTGCTTCTTTACACAAAGCCCACCGATTTGAGAGACTCATCCGTGGAAAACCAATCCATCGTCATCCTCGACTTTGGCGCGCAATACACGCAGCTCATCGCGCGCCGCATCCGCGAACAGAACGTTTTTTCCGTTGTGCTCCCTTGCACTGCCTCGCTTGATGAAGTCAAAAGCTATGCGCCGGTAGGCATCGTGCTCTCGGGCGCGCCGTGGTCGGTCTACGACAAAGATGCGCCGCCAGCGGATGCTCGCCTGTTTGAACTGGGTCTGCCGGTGCTCGGCATTTGTTATGGTCTGCAATTCATGGTGCACACGCTGGGAGGCAAGGTGCGTCCGGCGGATAAGCGCGAGTATGGTCATGCGGAAGTCGACATCATCGCCGAGTCGGCGCTGTTTGCGGGATTAGCGAAGCGGCAGGCGGTTTGGATGTCACATGGAGACGAGGCACTAGAGTTGCCACCCGGGTTTGAGCTCACGGCCAGGACCGCGCATGCGGTTGCTGGAATTCAGAACTTGAAGAAGAAGTGGTTCGCGGTGCAGTTCCATCCCGAGGTTCATCACACGCGGAACGGGACACAGATTCTGCGCAATTTTGTGTTTGAGATTTGCGGAGCCAAGCCTTTGTGGACGCCGCAGCATTTCATCGATTCGACGGTTGAACAAGTCAAGCAGCAGGTGGGCAGCGGGCGAGCGATCTGCGCGCTTTCGGGCGGAGTAGATTCGTCAGTTGCGGCGGTACTTGTGGACCGTGCGTTGCGCGACGCGAAGGGCAAATCGCGATTGACCTGCGTTTTCGTGAACAATGGCGTACTGCGCAAGAACGAGTTCGAGAAGGTGCAGAAGACTTTGCACGACAAGCTTGGACTTCAGTTGGACGCGGTCGATGCCACGGATCGTTTTCTTGCGAAACTGAAGGGGGTCAGCGACCCCGAGAAAAAACGCAAAATTATCGGCAACGAATTCATCAAGGTGTTCGAGCGGGAAGCGCGCCGCATTGAGAAGGAAGAAGGGAGAGTGAAGTGGCTGGTGCAAGGAACGCTGTATCCGGACGTGATCGAATCGCGGTCCGTGCGAGGGCCTTCGCAAGTGATCAAGTCGCATCACAATGTAGGTGGGCTTCCGGAAAAAATGAAGTTGAAGTTGATCGAGCCGTTGAAAGATTTGTTCAAGGACGAGGTTCGCAAAATCGGCCGCGACCTAGGCATGCCGGAGGAGATTTTGCAGAGGCAGCCCTTCCCGGGGCCGGGGCTGGCGGTGCGCGTTCTCGGGGAAGTCACGCCTGGGCGCCTCGCGTTGTTGCGAGAGTGCGATGACATTGTGGTCAGCGAGGTTAAGAATGCGGGACTGTACACAAAAATATGGCAGTCGTTCGCAGTGCTGTTGCCAGTGATGTCTGTGGGGGTAATGGGCGACATGCGCACGTATGCGTATACCTGCGCGGTCAGGGCAGTGAGTTCCGAGGACGGCATGACCGCGGATTGGGTTCCTCTGCCGCACGAAGTGCTGAAGAATATTTCCACGCGGATTGTGAATGAAGTGAAGGGCGTGAATCGCGTGGTGTATGACATCACGTCGAAGCCGCCGGGGACAATTGAGTGGGAGTAGGAATGGAGCGTTTAGCCATTCGCTCTAGGCTGTAGGCGAGATCAAATGCCCCACCCTCGATAAAGCTGAAGGGTGGGGCACCCGCAAGTTAGGCAGTGATTTCCAATAGATTCCCCTCCGAGTCTGCGATTACCGCTTCATAGTATCCGTCTCCTGTAGTCCTCGGCCGGCTTACGATGCGAACCCCCGCTTTTTCCATTTCTTGCACCAGATGATCTACAGCGTCGCGCGAGCCTAAAGAGACGGCGAGGTGCGCCGGGCGCGGAGCTTCGCCGGGCGCAGTCATCAGCTCCAAGCGCGCGCCGGAGCCGAGCGACAGGAAATAGGATTTGAAGTCGCGCGTCGAACTGGAGTACATCGGTCCGGGCTTGGCCTTGAACCAACGTTCGTAAAATGCGCGGGCGCGCTCGAGATCGCCGACCCATGCAGCGGCATGGTCGATTCGTGCGGCCACATGTCGTCCAACCGAATCGAGCAGTCCGAGTTTTACCAGTTCGTTGCGAAGCGCAGGGGGATCGGTGAACAGGATGCCATGCATGCCGAGAGCAGTTGCGGTGTCCACGTTCGATTTCAGGTCATCGATGTAGACGGCATCGGCCGGGTCGATGCCGTGAGTCTCAAAGAAGTGTCGAAAGATGCGCGGATCGGGTTTGAGCAGGCGCACTTCACCGGAGAGCACCACTCCGTGAAACCATCGCAAGAATTCGAATCGCTTCAGAGATATCGGAAAAGTTTCCGCGGACCAGTTACTGAGTGCATAAATAGGAACTGCGCGAGCGCGTAGCTCCGCGAGAATTTCGACGGTGCCGCGAATTGGGCCGGTCACCATCTCCTCTTGACGCTGGATCCAGGCATCGATCAACTCGGCGTGAGCGGGGTACTCCAACTTGAGGGAGGCGCAGGCCTCGGCGAAAGGGCGCCCGGCATCTTGCTGGGCGTTCCATGCGGGCGTGCAGACGGTGGCCAGGAAATGTTCCATGGCGCCGTCGTTTCCGTCGAAGAGTTTGCGATATAAGTGACGCGGATTCCAGTCAATGAGAACGCCGCCAAGATCGAAGACTGCTACCGAGCGATTGGACATGTCGAGATTATTTTATCGAATGAATGCTTCTCAAGATTGATCGCGGTGGACAGTGTCGATAGAAAAGGCCGGGAGACAGACCGCGATGTACTCTGCGCCGCCTTCGTGAGGAGTGGAGTAGCGAATCCACTCGCCGGCGTGGGCGATGACGGCTTGCCCGGCGACGACGTCGAGAGAACCGTTTTTGTGTTCGACGCGGAGGTTGCCTTTGAGGACAACGGTGAACTCGTCGAAGGCAGGCGTCTGGCCCGGCTCGAGCCATCCGGCAGGGCTGCGCATGTGGGCGACGCTGGCGGATGAGGTTTGGGAGTTGACGCGTCCAATGTATTCGTCGATGAGTTTGGGTTTGTTACCGGCGGATTGAATGCGCGTGGCCTGTGGGATCAGAGTGGGCATGGATGGTTTTAGTTTAATCCGAAGGTAAGAGTTTAATGCGGGGGAGAGTTCGAAGGAAACTCTCCGCCGCATGTATACGCAAACTTGATGAAGCGCTACGGGCAGGGGTGAGGAGTAGGAGGGGTTGGCGGGATGCCGGGGATGTGGATCGGTGGAGTGCCTGGAGAGTCGCCGACGGCGGGGGTTCCGGGGATATCGATGTCGGGCGTGCCGGGCGTGCCAGGAGTGTAACAAATGCCGGTGTCGGTATTATCGGGCGAGGGTGGGATAGGTTGCGGACGCGGGGAGATCGGCTGCTGGGGCGCGGGATGCTGCTCGGCGTCACGGATAGCGGCGGCTACCTGATCTTGCTCAAGAGTGAGCGGGTGTTGCAGAGTCATTTCGATGGGCGAACCTACGTCGAGAAAAAAATTACGGGCATTAAGGAGCAGGGCCAGTGAAGCAATACCGCCCGCTGCCAAGCCGACTCCACCGCCAATGGCCATACCCTTAACTCGGTCTGGTGGAATGGTGAAGGTGGAAGTGTTGTTCATGCAGCCGGGGGTTGGGACACCGCAACTTGGCGGCAGAGTGTTGGTGATGGTGGTGCCCTGGGAACTGACGAGGGCGCGTCCGATCAATGTGCCGAGACCGAGACCAGCTGCTGGAAGAACGAAGGCTCCAATCATACGGCCCTTGCCGGGATCTTTGAGGGCGTAGCCGTCATCGCTTTCAAGGGTGATCGGGCCGGTGACCGGAGCGACGTGGCCATCCGGATAAGTGATCGACATCGATTGAAGATAGAGTTCGGCGCGGCCGCCTTTTCGTTCGAGTTTGTCAACTTTGCCCTGAACAAATGTGCCGGGTGGAATGACGACTTCAGTGCCGGCGACGACCGGGGAAGTGGTTTGGGCGTAGATATCATCTCCGCGATGGACGTAGCGGCTTTGAATGGGATGCATGAGCACGAGAGCGATGCTCGTGCCGGCAGGTACTGTGATTGGGGTGCTCGGAGGATTTGCCGAGGCAACCGAGGAGTCCTGCGGGCGGTGGCGTTGGTGTTTGGGCGAGCGAGTTTAGCGAGACGAGCATCGCGGTTGTCAGCGCGATGATTTTGTAGAGTTTTGCTATTGGCCAGGGCTGAGAAGGAGCAAGAACGAAGCTTTTTCGGAGACATCGGCGATACCTCCTGAAGGTGCGCGTGAACCTTCCGTTCTGCGGCGCTTTGAGAGCACCGAATCTGCTCTCTGAAACAGTAAATGCCGTGTAAGCCGAAAAGTTGTATAGAGAATCGTGTACGAGTGAAAAGGTATGAGGAGTTTTGTAAAGGTCTGTCAGCCGACGTGATTCGGATCACGTGTTGGGGAATTCAGAACCGCGCTCCACTTCACGCCATAGCTTCATCATTTACAATCCTCGCTTATGTTCTATCGATCGGATAATCGGGTTGTCGATCAATTGCGGCCGGTCATCATCACTCCGGATTTTATTACGACGGCAGAGGGGTCGGTGCTGATCGAAGTAGGGAATACGCGGGTGATCTGTACTGCGTCGATTGAAGAGACGGTGCCGCCGTTTATGCGGAACACGGGCAAGGGATGGATTTCGAGCGAGTACGCCATGATTCCGCGGGCGACGCTGACGCGAACTTCACGAGAAGTGTCGAAGGGGCGGCAGAGCGGCAGTACCCATGAGATACAAAGGTTGATCGGCCGGTCGTTGCGCGCGGTGACGGACCTGACGCGGCTGGGTGAGCGCACCATCTGGATTGACTGCGATGTGATTCAGGCAGACGGCGGCACTCGAACCGCTTCGATTACAGGGGCGTTCGTGGCACTCGGACTCGCGCTGGAAAAATTGGTGGAGGCGGGCACGTTGACATCGGTTCCGTTGAAGGATTTCGTCGCGGCGGTCAGTGTGGGGATGGTGGACGGCGAAATCCTGCTTGATCTTTGTTATGAAGAAGACTCGCGCGCCGATGTAGATATGAATTTTGTGATGACCGCGGCTTATAAAATGGTGGAAGTGCAGGCAACGGCGGAGCGGCAAGCCTTCGATGAAGCGCAGTTTGCGAAGATGATGGCGTACGCGCGACAGGGAGTGCAGGCGCTGATTGCGAAGCAGCAGGCAGTGTTAAGCGGGCTGACGCTAAGGCAGTAGTGGAGGAGGATAAAATCTCATCCGACCGTCTCAGCCCTCGTATTGCACCATCGTCATGAAGCCGTTGTCCATGTGCAATTGCTGATGGCAGTGAAAAAGCGTGGGACCGGGATTGTCTGCCGTAAAATCCACTTCGACTTGCTTCCTGGCCGGCACGACGATTACATCTTTCACGACGCCCGCTGTCGCTTTGCCCGCGAACCGGGTTAGCTCGAAGCTGTGCCGGTGCAGGTGGACCGGGTGACCTTCGTCGCTTTGGTTGTCGAAGTGAAGGCGATACCGCTGATTGGCCCGGACGCGAATGGGGTCGGTCTTGGGGAATGATTTCCCGTTGATGGTCCAGTGATCCACCCAGCGGTTGCCAGCGAATTTCTTGCGGAAGATTAGTGGCACGATGCCACCCGTCGGTTCCGGCGTCTCAACTTCGCGTCCAAATATCGTGTAATCCCAAGGAGCATTCCCCGGCACTCTCCATTGCGGCGATTCGCTGCGGTTCGCGTATTCCACCACGACGCCCAGCCCGGCGTTGCGTACTTGATCATTCGACTCGCCAAGAATCCACACGCCCGGCCGATCCATTGTGACGACAGCGTCTACCCGCTCGGCCGGACCCATCTCGATCGCGTCCACTTCCCGCGGCACAGGTACAGAATTTCCGTCCAGGGCGATGATTTTGAATTTGTGACCGGGCAAAGCGATGCGATGTTGATCTGTAGCGTTAGCGTTCAAGATCCGGAAAAGAACTTTCTGACCTTGTTTCACGCGCAGCGGTTCGCCTGCACCGAGGGCGTGGCTGTTGATGGAATAGATGGGGTAAGTTACTTCCAAATTGCCCTCGTCGCCTTGGCTATTCAGAGAAGGATCCCAGCCATGCAATGCGAGAAAGACCTCCGCGTCGTATTGTCCTGGATCATCCTTCGGTTCAATGTAGAGAAATCCGAATTGCCCGGTGTAAGTGGCTCGTTTCATATCGCGGCCGGCATGAATGTGGCTGTGATACCAGCGTGTGCCCGACGGACGAGGGACAAACGAATAGCGCCGCATTCCCCCCGGCGGCACCATTGGTGTTCCCTCCTCCTCGGAACCGTCCGCCTCGGAAGGAACAAACAAGCCATGCCAATGAACCAGCTCTGGAGTTTTGGTCTCGTTGAATACATCCACGGTTATGGGTTGGTTCTCGCGCAGCCGCAACACCGGGCCGGGAGCCGAGCCGTTGTAGCCCGTCGTTTTGACTGACTTTCCACGCGCGAGTTCCATCTCGACGGGCGAGATGCGAATGGTTATGTCGGCCTTGGAATGCTCAGGCGTGGTTTGCAGACCCATACGACGGGCCCACTCGGCACAGGCCGTAGTTCCCAAAAGAGCCAGGAAAGTTCTGCGCTCCATACTGCTCCGAGAGAAGCTTACGCGATCCAGACGGTCTTGATGTTCATGAATTCGCGGATGCCGTTGGCGGCGAGCTCGCGGCCGTGGCCGGAACTTTTTACGCCGCCGAACGGAATGCGGGGATCAGAGGCGACCATTTTATTGATGAAAACCATGCCCGATTCGAGTTCGTTGATGAAGCGTTCGCGCTCGCGATCGTCGTTGGTCCAGGCGCTGGCGCCGAGGCCGAATCGGCTGTCATTGGCGAGGCGAATGGCTTCGTCAATATCTTTGACGCGGAAGAGCGATGCGACTGGGCCGAAGAATTCTTCGCGGTAAGCGGGAGATTCTTTCGGGATATCGGTTAGAACCGTGGGCGCGTAGTAGTTGCCGGGAAGATCCAGTTTGTGGCCGCCGGTGAGAAGTTTGGCGCCGGCTTTGACGGTTTTCTGCACGTCGGCATCGAGGTCTTTGACGGCGCTAGCGGTGGCAAGTGGACCGAGTTCTGTCTTCTCGTCGAAGGGATCTCCCACGCGCAGGTTCTTCATGCGGTCCACGAACTTGCGCTGAAATTCGTCGGCGATCGAGTCGGCTACGATAAAGCGCTTGGCGGCAATGCAGGACTGGCCATTGTTGAGCGTGCGGGCGTCGACGCCGGTGGTGACGGCGACATCGAGATTGGCGCTGGGCATCACGATAAAAGGGTCGCTGCCGCCGAGTTCGAGAACAACTTTCTTAATCCGTTTTGCGGCGGCGATTCCGACTTCAATCCCGGCTTGCTCGCTACCAGTGAGCGTGGCGGCGACGACGCGCGGATCGTTAAGGATGGCATCCACCTGCTGCGAGCCGATGAGGAGGGTCTGGAATGCGCCGGCGGGAAATCCGGCTTCGAGAAAAAGTTTTTCAATCGCAACGGCGCACTGGGGAACGTTCGAGGCGTGTTTGAGGAGACCAACGTTGCCGGCCATGAGAGCAGGAGCGGCGAAACGGATCACTTGCCAGAAGGGATAGTTCCACGGCATGACGGCGAGAATGGGGCCGATGGGGCGATAGCGGATAAAACTTTTTTTCGCACCGGTTTCAATGACTTCATCGGCGAGGATTTTCTCGGCATTGTCTGCATAATATCGACACGCCGTGGTGCACTTGACGGCCTCGGCGACGGCGGCCTTGTACGGCTTGCCCATTTCGAGAGTCATGAGGTGGGCGAACTTGTCTTTGTCGCGTTCGAGGATGTCGGCTGCCTTCCGCATGCGTTGAGCGCGCTCAGAGAAAGGAGTCTTGCGCTCGGCGTGGAAAGTGGCCACGGCGAGTTGGAGCTTTTGTTCGATCTCGGCGCTGGAAAGAGCTGGAAACATCTGGAGGGTTTCGCCAGTAGCAGGATTGATGGTGGCAATGGGCATGATGGTTCGTCCTTAAAAATTGGATGGAAAGAGTTTTGGAAATTCAAGTTCGCATTATTGTCTGCCTGGACCAGGGGCCAAGGGAAATCGTAGCGGTCATACCACTATACCATTGCGGGTGCTGAACTCACCGCCTGTTAGGATTTGCGCAGGAGACTTGGAATGGACGGAAAGAGCAAGACCGCGCTGATTACTGGCGCGTCCGGGGGCATTGGTTACGAACTGGCCAAGTTGTTTGCACGCGACCACTATAACTTGGTGTTAGTGGCGCGCAGCGCCGACAAACTGAACCAAGTTGCGGGCGAACTGCAAGGGCAGTTTGGCATTACGGTAAAGACTATTGCACTGGATCTGGCTGCAGGGCCGGCGGGGAAGTCTCTGTTCGATCAAGTGCAGGGCGAAGGAGTAGTGGTGGATGTTTTGGTAAACAATGCCGGATTCGGCGTCTTAGGGGAATTTGCAGGAATGGAGGAGGAGGAAATTCTCGGCCAGATTCAGCTGAATATCACGGCGCTCACGCAGCTTACTCGATCATTTCTGCCGTCAATGGTCGCGAGGCGTAGCGGGAAGATAATGAATGTGGCGTCTACTGCAGCTTTTCAGCCGGGGCCATTGATGGCGGTCTACTATGCGACCAAGGCGTACGTTCTTTCGTTCTCGGAGGCGCTAGCGAATGAGGTTGCAGGCTCAGGAGTGGTGGTGAGCTGTTTCTGTCCGGGAGCCACCGACACGGGTTTCCAGAAGCGCGCTGGGATGGAGAGCTCCCGTCTGTTCAAGAAAATAGGGGCGATGAACGTGGAAGTTGTAGCGGGGGATGGATATCGCGGGTTGATGGCGGGAAAGACGTTGATGATTTCCGGCGTGCAAAATTGGCTGGTGGCGGAATCGGTGAGATTTGCACCGAGGAAATTGGTGACGGCAATTTCGAGGTGGGTAGCGGAGAAGGTGGAATAGGACGAATGTCGCTCCTCTTTCGGCATGCTGTGATCGCTCAAGGCGGGCATTGGATATCCGCGATTCGACGCTCGGCGATTGCGGTGCTCGTGATGGCGGCGTCCTTGACTCCAGGGAAGCCAACTCGTGGAAGCGTCAATGACTTTATCGCTTACTGGACAGCCGCATATGAGGTTATTGGGGGCCACAATCCTTACGCCGCCGGACCTGTGCTCGCGCTGGAGCGCCAGCTTGGCTTTGCGCAGCCGAAACCTCTCATCATGCGCAACCCCCCGTGGGCTGTGCCCGTTATCGTTCTTTTCGGATTGTTACCGTTTGGCGTGGCTCAAGAACTCTGGTTGGTGGGCAACCTGATCGCGGTGTTGATCGCGATGCGGTGGCTCTGGGGCGTCTATCAAACAAGGGGAGAGTCGCGTTGGACTCCGTGGCTGGCCACAGCAGCATTTTTGCCCGTCGCCGTGGCCTCGGCGATTGGACAGATGAGTCCTCTGGTACTGCTGGGAATCGCCGGATTCCTTCATTTCGAAAAGAAACAAAACCTCGGCCGAGCGGGAGGATTCTTATATCTGGTTGCCCTCAAGCCGCATCTCGTTTTTCTTTTGTGGATAGGACTTCTATTTTGGTCGATCCGAAAATCGAAGGGTAGGACTCTGGCGGCATTCGGTGTGGTTACGCTCTTGGCAAGCTTGATCTCGATTGCTCTGGACCACGCAATTTTTGCTCAGTACCTCGGTCTGCTGACGAACGGCGGGGTGCTGGGGGAGCTTAGTCCTACCATAGGCGGTGTTTTGCGGTTATGGTTGCCGCAGTATCACTGGGTGCAAGCATTGCCTGCGGTGCTGGCTCTACTCTGGTTTCTCTTCAGGTGGAGAAGGGCGCGCGATGGGTGGCAATGGCGAGAAGAAATGCCCATCCTGCTCATGGCCTCGCTTCTTACGACTTCGTACGGATGGTTTTTCGACCAGATTGTTCTTCTACCGTGCGTGTTTCAAGCCGCGGAATGGCTAACGACAAGCCGCCGATCCAACGCGATCGGGCTTGCAATCTTATATGTCGGCATGAACGCCATCGTGCTGGTGCTTATTCTGGAGCACCGGACGACATTCTGGTACGTGTGGACGGTTCCGGCTTGGTGTGGGTTGTATGGACTTTGTCGGGTGCTAGGCAGGACCGGCTCAACGACTACTGCGTCGACTGCAGTTGCGACGCTAGTTGATTGACGGCCGAAACGTCGAAGAAGTTGGATAGATCCGCGTGACCCGCCAGGGTCTCCCGCTGTTTGCCTTCCACCAGAATTTTCACTTTCAGAATGCCTGGGATGTTGGTGGAGAGCGTCTGGATAAGCGATGCGACGGTAAGTTCCTCGGCGAGCACGCCGGAGCGGTGGCCATCGGCGAAAGCGGCATTGACGTCGATAACGGCAAGACCGGGATCAACAAGGTAGACGCTGCGAATATCGGAGCCGGGCGGGAGTGGGTGGGGGGAAGTCTTATCGAGATAAAGAGCGATCAGGGCCCGAAGGACTTCCTCGGCGCGCTCCTGGCGGACGGACGGCATGGGAATCTGCGCGGACTGGGCGCGCAGGATGCCGATGTCATCGTAGGCCACGTACAGAGTGACGCGTTCGGTGGCTCCGGCAACGGGTGGGACAACCGGGCGAGTGTCGACGGAGGCGACAGGAGTGGCGGCGGCGCGTCCGCGCATGTGCCAGGCGTAAATGCTCATGGCAAGCACGGCAGCGAGGAGGATGGAGAGCGCGATGAAGAAGTGTCGTGGAATCATGGCGCGGCTCCGAGTTGCGAGCGGATCGCCACAATTCCGTTGGCCACGGCACCAGCAATGAGTTGCTGGTAATCAGGCGAATTGAGGGCGGATACGTCGGATGCAGGCGGGGCGACCTCAACTGCAATTGCGGCGGTGATGACGTTGTTCAGCGGACGGAGCGGAGCCGTGAGAGTCCGGACCGGAACCTGGATTCTTTTCAACATTCCCGCCACGCTTGCAACCGTAGCCTGACTGAGCAGGATGGATGAAGACTGAGCCGTAGGCCAGGAGCGGAAGGGGCCGCGGGCCTCATCATCGGAGTAGGGAAGCATCGCGGTGTAGAGGCGAACGCCATGGCCGCTGGAAGCGGCGTGCAGAGCGATATAGATGGCAGCGTGGGTAGTGTTGGCGAAGAAGGCGCGGTCGTCGAGCGAAAGGTTGGCATCCGAGTCGCGGAGGACGAGCGTGGCGATGCCGCGACTCTCGAGTTCCTGGCGAAGCAGGCGGGCGAAGGCGACGGTCACGTCCTTTTCAGCGATCGAAGGGCTCAAGGCTTCGCCGCGGTCGGCCCCGCCGTGGCTGGCGTCGACCACAGCGAAATAGCGGCGTGGAGCGGAAGGCGGAGTTGGCGGCTGTACGGCGGGAACGCTTTGGGCCGGAGGAGTGGTGGGAGGCTTCGCGGCCGTGTTGCCGGCAATTTGCGATTTCGGAGGAGCAAGCGTGATGGTGCGGCCGTCGTTGCTGAAGGTGGCCAGCAAGGGAACGGTGGTGGTGACCGTGATATCGGCGGCGCCGTTGCTCTCCGAATAGGTGGCGGAGGGGACGAGTTTGCTGGAGAAGGTGAGTGTAGATGAAGCGGGTGCCGTAACCGGTTCGTGGTTAAACGTCAGGCGCACTTTGCCGGGTTCACTGGCGACGGAGGGGTTGACGGGAGCGGTGAACTGAAAAACGAGGCGCGAAGGATCGTCCGAAGCGACGGAGGCGGTGAAGTGAGTGGCAACGCTACCGATAAAAAGACGGTCCGACTGCTCGTGGAGGGTTGCGGGACCTCCTAAGAAACGGGGCAGAAGGGAATTGAGGGAGGTGAGGGGAACAAGGCCGCGCCCGTTCTCAAGGATGAATTTTGCAGAGAGATCGGCGTCGCGTCCCTGGACGCGGGCGCGGGCTTTATCGGCGGTAAATTCCCCGAGAACGTTGTTGTAGTGCAGACGCCAGCGTTGGCCATCGACTTTGGCGCTGACGGTGCCAAGCGGTTCAAGCAGTTCGAGCAGTCCAACATAGTCCCGGCCCTGGCGCTGAACGATGGGCAGGGAATAGTTTGCGGCGGTGGAGTAGACGGACAGATGTTTTTCCGGTGGTGCAGCGGAAAGCGGAACGGCGAGGAAGAGGACGGTACCGATTGCGAACAGTAGTTGAAACCCTGCATGGGTGTTCGAGCGAAGCGGGAGCGGGCGAGAGCAGCGGCGAGATGCTAGGGCTTGCTCGGCAGGACAGCCAAAGGCGGCTGTCCCCCCCTGAGGCCCGCTAATCGAGGGCATAGACCGTCAATCCGCTGAGGAGCTTAGGGTAAAAGTCGGTGGATTTCTGGGGCATGACTTCGCCGGCGAAGGCAATGTCGCGGACTTGCGCCATGCGGCAGGGATTCATCAGGAAAACAATGTTGGCGCGAGGGCTCGCTTCCAGGTGCGAGAGGGCATCGGCGGCGTCGCGCACGTAGGCGATGTTCTGCTGGTTACGAATGGATTCTTCCGTGAGGTGCAAGACATTTTCCAGCAAGACCTTGTGCAACTGCACCACGTCGAGCGATTGCTGGCGTATCGAGAGTCCATTGAAGACGTGCGCGGCGTTGGGATTGGGGTGGTGCAACAGGAATGCACGGGTAGGAGTGACAGCCAGGATGCTGGAGCCGGCGCGTCCGGATTCGCGAAGCATGGCCGAGGCGCGGGGAGCGTCGAGAGAAGCGTCGACTTCCTCGACATCGAAAAATGCCCGGGCGGAATTATGGAAAGCTTCTTCCGAGAAGGAAGGTAGGCTGTGCACGACACGGTGCGTGGGCAGGATGAGGAGGGCGGGGCTGTTCATGTTGACGAAGGTCATCATGACGCACTCGTAGGGTGCAACGCTCGGCTGAGCGCTTACGGAGGAATCAGCGGCCTGCTGGTTATTCTTCCGGCGCTCATTGCGGTAATTGAGTGCGGTTTCGTAGCGGTGGTGGCCGTCGGCAATAATGAGTTTTTTATCGCTCATGGCGGAGCGGACGGAATCGATCAGTTGAGGATCAGAGACTTGCCACACGCGGTGAATGACGCCATATTCATCGGTGACGGTGATCTCCGGGCTCGCGGGAGAGGCAAGCAGGGATTCGACCTGACCGGAATCTTCATAAAGCATAAAAATCTGGCCAAAATGGGCGCGGGTGGCGCGCAGCAGGTCGAGGCGGTCGGCCTTGGGCTTGGCCAAGGTGTGCTCGTGGCGGAATACGACACCCGCAGAATAGTCTTCAATGCGGCCTAAGGCGATAAAACCGCGGCGTTCCAATTCCTGGTCGGAACCCGGAAGCTTGAAGCGCTGGGAATAGACGTACAGAGACGGTCGGGTGTCCTGGCGGAGAATGCCTTGCCGGCGCCAATCACGAAAGCTGGCGGCGGCGCGCGAATATACATTATTTTCCTGATTGTCATGCGCTTCATGCCGGCCGAGGATGATGCGGACGAGGTTGTACGGGCTGGCTGCATAGTAGCGTTCCTGCAGAGCAGGGGTGATCTTGTCATAGGGTTGGGTCACCACCTGGGCTGGGGAAGTCAGTTGGGGATCGTAACGAAACGCGCGAAAGGGATGAATGTCAGCCATGGAAACCTTTGATTGTAACAAGGGAGCGGCGGATTTCCGGCTTGAGAATCACGGGATTGGGACGAACCGACTGAAAAGGCGCGTCCAATCGGGGATTATCTCCAAGATTTGACAAAAATACCGCAGCCGCCCGGAGAAAGCTGTGATACTATCGCGGCCAAATGGGGTGCTTATGTCCTTCATGGATGAGCGCCGGTTATCTTGCCCTGTGGCCCGAGCTGGGAAGTCCGGTATGGTTCGACCCTCGAACCTGAGTGCTGTCCGGAGGGGGACAATGTTGCGCGGTCTTTCTCTTCCGTTTTGTCTGTCGAAAATCTTAGTGTTGCTCGCGGTTGGCGCGTGCTTGGGTCGAGTGCTGCCCGCCGCGGGACAGACGGATGTGAATGACGTCCACGTGGCTCCGCGAACCGTAGAAAATGCCAAGGCGGAAGAAGTGCCGAAGGAGAGCATCGTTTCTCCATCGTTGAAGACGCAGATCCGCCCCTTGAAGGTAAACGCGGACCTGGTGCTGGTTCCGGTTACGATCACGGATCCGATGAACCGTTTGGTGACCGGGCTGGAGAAGGAAAACTTCCAGCTGTTTGAAGGCAGCACGGGGCAGGAGATCAAGTCGTTCTCGAGTGAAGACGCTCCGGTTTCGCTGGGAGTCATCTTCGATTCCAGCGGCAGCATGAGCAGCAAGATGGACCGGGCCAAGGATGCGGTGATCGAGTTTTTCAAAACCGCCAACCCGCAGGACGAGTTTTTCATGATCACGTTCTCGGACGAACCCGAGGTGGTCAGCGACTTTACCAGTTCAGTGGATGATATTCAGGGCAAGCTGGTGTTCACCGTGCCCCGCCGGCGGACCGCGCTATTGGACGCGATTTATATGGGCGTTACCAAGATGCGGCAGGCCAAGTATGGCAAGAAGGCTCTGCTGATCATTTCTGACGGTGGAGACAATCACAGCCGCTACACCGAGGGGGAAATCAAGGCGTTGGTGAAGGAAGCGGATGTGATGGTATACGCGATTGGGATTTATGACCGGTACTTCCCCACGGAAGAAGAACGGCTCGGTCCCGCGCTGCTGGGCGAGATAGCGGAGTTGTCGGGTGGGCGAGCCTTTACGGTAGAAAATCCGAACGATCTCGCGGACGTGGCCACGAAGATCGGGGTGGAACTGCGCAATCAGTACGTGCTGGGGTATCGTCCGCAGAACGGCTCGCGCGACGGCAAATGGCGTAAGATCAAGGTGAAGTTACTGCCTCCGAAAGGATTGCCACCGCTGCGAGTGTATGCCCGGACTGGATATTACGCACCCGAAGAATAAGGGAGCGAACTACTCTATTTTCCTAAAGTGCGCGTTGGCGGCCCTAGTTGTTGTTGTTCTGATCCGGCCGGTTGCCGGGTACGGGGAGTGGCAGGCTCTTCGGAGCCAAGCAACCCGATCTTCCTTGGCCCAATCTTCACAAGCCCAACCTGAGGCGGCGCAGACTCCAGCTCAAAAACCTCCGCCGCCGGTAACTGCGGCGCCTTCGAGCCAACAGCAACCTCAGGACAACGGAACTTTTGTCATCCGCAAAGACGTCGATGAAGTTATGTTGCATGCAACCGTGGTGGATGACAGGCAACGCATTGTGACCGACCTGGACCGGGCTGCTTTTTCTGTGTACGAGGATGGCAAGCCGCAGACGATTATTTCCTTTCATCACGAAGACATTCCGGTGGCGATGGGGATCGTGATTGACAACTCAGGATCAATGCGGGAAAAGCGCGCCAAGGTGAATCAGGCGGCGCTGAATCTGGTGCGGTCGAGCAATCCTCAGGATGAAGTATTCGTGGTGAATTTTAACGACGAATACTATCTCGATCAGGATTTCACCAACGACCTGCTGAAGTTGAAGGAGGCTCTGGAGAAAATCGATGCCCGGGGCGGTACGGCGCTCTACGAGGCGGTGGTGGCGTCTGCCGATCACTTGAAGAGAGACGCGAGGCTGGAGCGGAAAGTATTGTTCGTGGTGACAGACGGAGAAGACAACGCCAGCCGGGAAACGTTGGAGCAGGCCGTGAAGCAACTGCAGGAGGAGAACGGGCCGTCGGTGTACGCGATCGGAATTCTGGGAGATGAAGAGCATCCCAAACGCGCCAAGCGCGCGCTGGAGATCATTACACAGCGAACCGGAGGGTTGGCATTTTTTCCGAAGACGCTGGACGAAGTGGACGAGATCAGCCGCCAGGTAGCGCACGACATCCGCAACCAGTACACGATTGGCTACAAGCCGACGAATCCTAAAGGCTCGGGGGGATTCCGCACTATCCGGGTGGAAGCCAAGGCGAAAGGGCATGGCAAGATGGTGGTGAGAACCAAGAGCGGGTATTATGCGACGCAAACGGTGGCCGGAACAAAGTAAAGCCTGTCCTTAGCAGCTTTCGAGAGACGCCAGAAATCGACATATCTAGTTGTCGGGCTTTCGTTCCATTGACGATTCCAGACCGTCCCCCTTACCCTGTAACGTGCACCAGAAAAATCTTGAAGTATCCCATCTCGGAGTCGCTGACGATATCACGGATCTGGTCGGCGGAACTCCCATGTTGCGGCTGAAACGATTGGTTCCCGCCGGTTCGGCCGACATCTTCGCCAAACTTGAATACTTGAACCCAGGCGGCAGCGTGAAGGATCGCGCGGCCATCGGAATTATCCGGCGAGCGGAACAAGAAGGGAAGCTCGCGCCCGGCGGGACGATTGTGGAAGCGACGGCAGGAAATACGGGAATCGGACTGGCGTTGATCGGGGTGAATCGCGGCTACAAGGTGAAACTGTTTGTTCCGGAGAACTTCTCGCAAGAAAAAGTGATCATCATGCGCGCCTTGGGGGCAGAGGTGGAACGCACTCCAGATGAAGAGGGCATGCGGGGCGCGATCCGGCGTGCCAAAGAACTGGTGGCCAGCGATAACAAAGCGTTCATGGCGGGACAGTTTGAGAACATGGCGAATCCGGACTATCACTATGAAACTACCGCGGTGGAAATCTTTGAGCAGATGGATGGGAAAGTGGATGCTGTGGTTCTGGGCTGCGGTACTTGTGGAACGTTCACTGGTATTGCGCGCTACATGAAAGAGCACCTACCAGGGGTCAGGGCGTTCGCGGTGGAGACGCAGGGCTCGATTCTGGCTGGCGGCCAGCCGGGGCCGCACAAAGTGGAAGGGATCGGGGTGAGCTTTATTCCCACGACATTTGATCGCTCCGTGTGTGACGAAGTGATTGCCGTGACGGATGAGGATGCCTTTGCCACGGTGAAGCTGCTGGCGGCGCGGGAAGGCGTGCTGGCGGGATCGAGCGGAGGAGCGGCGGTGTTCGCGGCCCTGGATGTGGGGCGGCGGCTGGGCGCGACGAAACGGGTGGCCACGATTATTCCGGATTCGGCGGAGCGCTATTTGTCGAAGAAGATTTTTGAAGGTGGGATTTAGGAAAAACTCAATCGCAACGGATGCTCCAGTCCGCACGGAGAAACGCTGAGAACGTCGGCTATTCAAGAATACATTCATGAAAAAAAATAGACAGGCTGGTTTTGCCACCCGCGCGATCCACGATGGGCAACAGCCCGATCCTCTTACGGGCGCGGTCAACGTGCCCATTTATCTGACCTCGACCTATGTTCAGCAAGGGATCGGGGAGAACAAGGGTTACGAATATTCGCGGGTGTCGAACCCGACGCGGGATCGGCTTGAGGAGAACTTGGCTTCGCTGGAAGGCGGGGTAGCGGCACGAGTGTTTGGCAGTGGCATGGCAGCGATCAATGCGATTGCGAGCATGCTGAAGGCTGGCGACCACGTGGTGTGCGGCGACGATCTTTATGGAGGGACGCCACGGCTGTTTAACCAGGTTCTGACGGGATTCGGGCTGGAGTTTTCCTATGTGGATACGTCCGATGCAAGGAACGTAGAGCGCGCGATCCGAAAGAATACGCGAATGGTGCATGTTGAGACGCCGACGAATCCGCTGATGCGCCTGAGCGATCTGCCGTCGATCAGCCAGATTTGCCGGCGCAAGAAAGTTGAGTTGGTGGTGGACAACACGTTCATGTCACCCTACTTTCAGCAACCGCTGGCGCTGGGCGCGGATATGGTTGTGCACTCGACCACAAAATTTCTCAACGGACATAGCGATGGGTTGGGGGGCGTGGTGGTGTGCAGCAGGCCGGAGCAGGCCGAGATGCTGGCGTTCTTGCAAAAGTGCGCGGGCGCCATTCTTTCTCCATTTGAATGCTTCCTGTTGCTGCGTGGGGTGAAGACGCTGGCGGCGAGGATGGAGATCCACGACCGCAACGGGCGCGCGGTCGCGGACTTTCTGGTGAAGCACAAGAAAGTGGGGAAAGTCCTGTATCCCGGATTAACAAATCATCCGCAGCACGAGTTGGCAAAGCGGCAGATGAGCGGCTTCGGAGCGATGATTACGTTTGAAACGGGATCGCTGAAGAATGCCAACAAGATGCTGAAGAAATTGCGGGTGTGCTCGCTCGGCGAATCGCTGGGTGGTGTGGAAACGCTAATCTCGCATCCGGCGACGATGACGCACGCGGCGCTGGGCGAAAAAGGGCGCAAGGCCATCGGGATCACTGACGGAATGGTACGGATTTCCGTCGGGATCGAGGATTTGGAGGACATACTGGAAGATCTGGAAGTCGGGCTGGCTGCGATATAGAAGCCTTTAGGCCCGGATCTGCAGGGATCACCTATCTCAGGAACTACCCTCCTCGCCTGCGGCAGCGACAGATTCGCCAAGCCATGCCAAGTAATTCGGTGATCCGTCTTCAACCGTCAGGCAGATGCATTCGGGAAGCTCGTACGAATGAAGCTTGGCGATGGCTTGGCGTACGTCTTTAAACGCGGCAGCTGTGGTTTTGATTACCAGAAGGGACTCGCGGGCCTCTTCGATGCTGCCTTGCCAGCGGTAAATAGATGCGATTTGCGGGACAATGTTGACGCAGGCGGCCAAGCGCCCTTCCACCAGATGGTGCGCGATCATCTGAGCTTCTTCTTGCGAGCCGGCGGTAGTGAGAACGATTCGCTTGTCGGTCATATGAAATCCGCCTTCAGCGGTCAGCGAGAAACCAACCAATGTGGAGAGACTAGCACCTCACGCTTGTTCACGAGGGGTAATTCGTTTTGAAGGCAATATATAACCAAGTTGATTCCTTCTATTCACAGCGGCGAACTTCCCCTTGACGTCGCAAGGGAAGGGGACGTTCACTGAGTAGTTGCCGCGAGAGAATGCGGTCTGGAGACTGACTACGGCAGCCAATGCACTGGATTCTCGAATGAAGAAGAAGCTGACGAATATCCGGCGATTTCCCACGCCACAAGAGGGGCTGCGGGCGATGGCCGAGCAAGCGCCTCGGGCCGAGGCGATGGCCGCCGCCTGGGTGGAAAGGGGACGCCCGGTTTTCGCGCGACTGTATGCTCTGCGGCGGCGGATGGCTACCATTACGGTTGCGGTACTGGCAGGCTTGCTGTTCGTGCACGTGATGTTTGGCGCCAACGGGATGGTTGTCTACAAGCAGAAGCGGGCTGAGTATGAATCGCTGCAAAAGCGAATCCTGCAGGAACAGAAGGAAAACGAGCTGTATACGCAGCAGATTCAAGGATTGCAGACGGACGAAAAAGCCATCGAGAAAGAAGCTCGAGAGCAGTTGCACTACGCGCGTCCCGGCGAGTTGGTGTACGTACCGGCTCCAGCGAACCCAGCGCCGCCAGCCAGTCACTCAGCGAGAAGGTAAGCTGGTGGACGATTAACCTCCTGCAGCGTATGACAATCCGGAACATCCCCTGTGGTATAGTTCCGGCAATCGACGAATCGGTGGAAGATTGAGTTGCTGCCGGGCGCGCGATTAGAATCCCTCCTATCACCTGCGGCGTGGGACCGCGATCGGAAGATTAAAAGGAGAAAAACCGGCCATGAGAAAAGTTCTAGTGCTGACTCTTGCTATGTGTTTTGTGTTCGCCCTGACGGCGATGGCGTTTGACAATATGGGGAAGGCCACTACCGTCAACGGTTGGGTGAGCGATGATAAGTGCGGCGCCAAGGGCGCCAATGATAAGGCTGAGGCGTGCACCAAGAAGTGCCTGGCCGCGGGCGCGAAGATGGTGATCGTGACTGACAAAGATCAGAAGGTTCTGATGGTGGACAATCCGGATGCGCTCAAGGACCATGTGGGACACCACATCGCCGCGACTGGACATGTGATGGGCGACAGCATTCACGTGGACAGCGCGAAGATGCTCTGAGTGTTAAGTGGACTGAAAAGAGGGCGGCTGCGGCCGCCCTTTTGTTGTTGGATACACTTTTCCCTGGCGAGACAAACCTTTTTGGAGGCTAACGGACCACGCCTTCGAGTGGAGAGCTCGCCGTAGCGTACAGCTTCTTCGCCATCCGACCCGCGAGATAGGCTTGGCGTCCAGCGAGCACCCCATGGCGCATGGCTTCTGCCATTAGCACAGGATCCTGCGCGTTGGCGATACCAGTATTCATAAGGACCGCGTCGGCGCCGAGTTCCATGGCGATCGCTGCATCCGATGCGGTGCCTACGCCGGCATCCACGATGAGAGGTACAGCCGTGATCATCTCGCGCAGGATTCGGATGTGTGCCTGGTTCTGAATGCCCATTCCGCTGCCGATGGGAGCGCCGAGCGGCATTACCGCGGCGGCTCCCGCGTCGATGAGACGTTTGGCGAAGACGATATCGTCGGAAGTGTAGGGCAGGACGGTGAAGCCTTCGCCAACCAGAACCCGCGTAGCTTCGAGCGTAGCCTGCACGTCAGGGTAAAGCGTCGCTTGATCGCCGATCACTTCGAGTTTCACCCAGTCGGAGAGTCCGACCTCGCGACCGAGGCGCGCAGCGCGGATGGCTTCGTCGGCCGTATAGCAACCAGCGGTGTTGGGGAGCAGAAAATATTTCTTGGGATCGATGTAGTCGAGCAACGATTCCTTGCTGCGGTCGAGGTTGACGCGCCGTACGGCGACGGTGACCATGTCGGCTCCGCTGGCTTCGAGAGCGCGCGCGGTTTCCTGGAAGGACTTGTATTTTCCCGTACCGACGATCAGGCGGGAGCGAAAGGAGCGGTCGGCGATATGAAGGGCATCAGTCATGACCCTTCATTGTAAACCGAGTGGGATAAATGTCGAGGTTGTTCGACTTGCGGCCCGCGGCGGCACTGCCTCACGGAGTAGTTTCGGACTCTGCCTGGGCGTAGAGATCGTCGATCTGGCGGCGATAGCGTTCTTCGACTACGCGGCGTCGCAACTTCAGAGTAGGGGTCAGAGCGCCGTTATCGGCGGTGAATTCGTCGGCGACGAGTAAGACGCGCTTCAGCTTTTCGAAGCGGGCGAGACTCCTATTGATTTCTTCCACAATTCCATCGTAAAGCGCCTGGACCTTGGCGCTAGCGACGAGTTTGGCACGCGAAGAAAAATCAACGTTGTTCGAACGAGCCCATTCTTCGAGAAGCGCGAAGTTCGGGGAGATGAGGACAAAGGCGAACTTACGCCTGTCACCGATGATAGCGGCGGCTCCGACCAGGGGATTCAGCTTCAGAGAGTTCTCGATCGGCTGCGGAGCAATGAACTTTCCCCCGGAGGTTTTGATCAGTTCCTTTTTTCGATCGGTGACCGAGAGATATCCATCGGCATCGATGTTGCCGATGTCGCCGGTCTTGAACCAACCGTCCTGAAACGCATTTTGAGTCTCCTCGGGTCGGTTCCAGTATCCCTTGAAGACGGAGGGGCCGCGCACCAGAATCTCGCCATCCTCGGCAATGCGGACTTCGAGATTGGGAAGGGTCCTGCCCACCGTACCGATGCGATGGTGGATCGGTGTGTTGACGGCAATTACGGGGGAAGTTTCCGTCAGGCCGTAACCCTCGTGGATGCGGATGCCGATGGTGGCGAACCATTCGGCGAGCTCGCGTCCCAGGGGCGCACCTCCAGAGATGAAAGTTTCAACCTTGCCACCCATGCCGGCGCGAATTTTCGAGAAGACCAGTTTGTTGGCAAGTTTCCAACTGGGAGAGGCGGGAGTTTCGCCCGCGAGAATTTCAGGCTTGTGGGCGCGGCCAACCGAAAGCGCCCAGCGGTAGATGGTGTTCCGGGGGAAGCCATGTGCCTTCGTCTCAGTTTTGGCGTAGATTTTTTCGTAGACCCTGGGGACAGAAACGCAGAGGCTTGGCCGCACCTCCAAAAGAGTTTGTGGGAGATTCTCCATGAATGGGCAATACGCCAGAGTCACGCCGTGGTAGAGCAAGGCGAGATCGACGTGGCGCGCGGTGACATGCGAGAGCGGCAGAAACGAAACGCTGACCAGTCCGGGGCGCATATCGAAGCCGAGCAGCGAGCAGGAGATGTTCGACGCCATGTTGCCATGGGTGAGCATTGCGCCCTTCGAGGTTCCGGTGGTACCTGAGGTGTAGATGATGGTAGCGAGGTCGTCAGGCTGGATCGAGCGGGCGCGGGACTCCGTTTGAGGATCGAGCGCTAGCGGACCCTGGGTCATGAATGCATCCATGAGCACGCAAGTGGAGGCGAGGTCGCTGGGGATCTGAAGATGATCCATAACCACGATCTTCTTAATTTGAGTTTGCGAGAGGATGGCCCGAACTTTGCGGAGTTGGTGTTCCGTAGAGACAAAGATCACGACGGAACCGGAGTCGCTCAAGGTGTACGCGGTCTGTTCAGGAGTGAGCGTCGCGTAGACGGGCACGGTGACGGCGCCGAGCAACAAAATGGCGAAATCGGCGGTGGACCACTCCGGGCGATTCTCGCTAAGAATCGCGACGCGATCGCCCTTCTTGATGCCCCATTGTTGCAGAGCGCTCACAGTGGCGGCAACGTTGCGGCTGAAGTCTGACGAAGAAATGGGCAGCCACTTTCCTGCATCACGGTAGAGCATGGCGCGCTCGAGATTGCGCTCTGCGGCGACGAAGAAAATGTCGTTCAGTGTGGTGAGACTCATGGGGCGTAGGTTTGTCTGAAACTGAATTTACTGGTTTCGGGTCTCATTCGGCAATGCGAAAGGATGTGAGGGCAGGTACTGACTGGTGTCTGGTGCAGTCTCGCTAACTGGAAATTACAATGTCTCGGCAACTGTGGGCTATCATTCAGCCAGGAGGAACGTAATGCGGAGAAGACTACCGAACGTGTTGGCTGCATCTTTGTTTCTGGGAGCGTTGGCGATCGCTTCGTCCACTCCGGCCTTGGGGCAAGCGAAGCCGGCTGAGAATGTGTCAATGTCGATGCCCAAGGTAGGAGACATGGCGCCGGATTTCACCCTGAACTATTTTGACGGGAACGACCTGAAGCCCGTTTCCTTGAGCCAGTACCGCGGGAAGAAAAACGTGGTGGTGGCATTCTTCATCTTTGCTTTCACCGGTGGTTGAACCAAGCAAATGAAAGCTCTCCAGCAGGATTTGAAAAGGCTGGAAGCTACCGATACCCAGGTCCTGGGTGTGAGCATGGATAGCGCCTTCGCCAATAAAGCCTTCGCCGATCAAATCGAAGTTACGTTTCCTCTGCTGAGCGATTGGGGCGGAGAGGTCACTCGCAAGTACGGTATTTATGTGGACAAGTACAAAGCCGCGCGCCGGGTGAACTTCCTGATTGGGAAAGACGGGAAGATTCTGGAAGAGCAGGTGGATAAGGATGCGATCGATCCGACGAAGATTGTCGATACCTGCGAGAGACCGAAGTTGAAGAACTGAAACGGCCTCACGCAGCAGGTAGTTCGAAGGAGAAGACCGATCCGCGGCCGAGTTGGCTGGTGACGCCTACGACTCCGTTATGGGCTTCTACGATGGCTTTGGCAATGGCTAATCCCATGCCGGTGCCTTGCACGCTATAGCGCTGATCGCGGCCCCGATAAAACTTGTCGAAGACCAGGGACTGCTCAAAGTCGTCGATGCCGGGCCCATGATCGGTGACGCTGGTGATGACGCGATCTCCCTTTTGCTCCGCGGTTATGGTGATCGGGGCAGTAGGCGGGGAGTATTTAGCGGCATTTTCCAGCAACTGCTTGAGCACTTCCGCAATGCGATCAGAGTCTACCTTCACTTTAGGCAACGATGAGGGGACACACACTTCCAGCGGATGCTGAGCGAGGACCGTCCTGGATTCCTCCACGGCCGACTCGATCACAGTAGCGACATCGACGGGAGCCATGTGTAGTTCCACCTTGTGGGCATCGAGCTGAGCCATCTCCGTGGCTTCGCCCACCAGACGGTCGAGGCGATCGGTTTCTTCATTGATGACGGTGAGTAACTCCTTGCGCTGGGCCTCGTCGAGGTTGTAATCGGAAAGCAGGCCGGTGACGGCGGCCTTGATTCCGGTGAGCGGAGTGCGCAGTTCGTGGGTTACGGAATCCAGCAAAACAGCGCGCAGGTTTTCACTCTGGTGAGCGGCTTCGGTCTGTGAGAGTTTTTCCATGGCTCCGGCGCGCTCGATGGCGATGCCGATCATGCTGCCAAGGGCTTCAAGAGTGGCGCGGGAGAGGGCGGCACCGGCGATGCCGACGGCTCCAGTGGTGCGAGTACCTAGATGTAAGGGTGTGAGAGATATCCCGCGTTTGGAATCGATGACCGGCTCACCACGCGAACTTACCATTTGAAGATCCTGCAGCGGAAAATAGGTCGCCTTGGGATCGGTGCGATACACCTGCTGCGAGCTGAGCAAGTAAACGGCGGCGGCTTTGGCAGCGAATCCATCACAGACGTAGGCGGGGATTGCATTCATCAATTCCGCTACGTTGTCAGTGGCGAGCAGGCGCTGGCTGAAAGCGTAAAGTCGTTCAACGTCGCGACGCCGCTGAATGGCGTCGGCGGTTTGCCGGCGGGCCCGGTCTGCTAACTCACTCGCGATGCCGGCAGTTACGAGAAAAGCGAAGAGCGCTACCCAGTTTTGTGGATCGGCGACGGTGAAGGTTCCGATCGGAGGAAGAAAATAATAGTTGAAGGCAAGGGTGGCGAGCACGGCGAGAAAAACGGAGAACCGAAATCCCCAATAGGCGGCGACCCACAGTACCATCAACAGGAAAGTTAGAGCTACCGTGGTCGGGTTTACGTGGACGATGCGCCGGCAGATTTGCGCCACGAGTTCAGCGGCTATCAGGCAAGCAGTGTAGCGGAACAAGTGCTGTGGCCAGCGAGGCTTCACGGGCACGATTGTAACCGTAAGAAACGCTTTTCACCACAGAGTCACAGAGAGGCAGAGAAAACGAGTATTGACTCAAGAGAAAAGGAATTCGAGATTTTCTGTGTCGCGACGGTGAGATTGTCCGTCGGAGCACAACTCAGGATTCGACAATTTTCCTTCGGGCGTGGAGAATAGCGGCGATGACTAAGAGTCCCGAAGAATGGCTTAAGGAAGTGGACACGGCCCAGAGGCCGGCGGTGTTCAAGCTGTTTCTAGGCTATGCCCCCGGTGTGGGAAAAACCTATGCCATGCTGAGCGAGGGCGTGCGGCGGGCCAGCCGCGGCGAAGAAGTGGTAATTGGAGTTGTGGAAACGCACGGCCGCAAACCGATCGTGGAACTATCCTCCCGCCTGGAGATGGTTCCGCGCAAGAAGCTGGAATACAAGGCAACCATCTTTGAAGAGATGGACGTGGACTCGATTCTGGCACGCAAGCCGCATGTGGTGCTGGTGGATGAACTGGCGCACACGAATATCGAAGGCAGCAAACACGCGAAGCGCTATGAAGATGTTTTCGAGTTGCTGGATGCTGGGATTGACGTTCTCTCTACGCTGAATGTGCAACACATCGAGAGCTTGGCGCCGACGATTCGGGAACTTACCGGTGTGCAGGTGCGGGAGACGGTGCCGGATTGGGTGATCCGGCGGGCGGGTGAAATTGTGATGGCGGACCTTACTCCGCAGGCTCTGCAGACCCGCATGCGCCGCGGAGATATTTACCCTCTGGAGCGCGTGGAACGTGCTCTGGCAAATTTTTTCCGCAATACAAATCTGGTTGCACTGCGCGAACTGGCGCTACGTCAGGTGACGCAGGCCGTCGACCGCACACTTTCGGAACTGAAAACCGAGGACGGTCAACTCTTGCAGGTGCGCGAGCGGATTGCCGTGTGTATCAGTTCGAATCCTGCGGCGCAGTACTTGATCGCACGTGGGGCGCGCATGGCGCAGGCCCTGGATGGCGATCTGTATGTGTTTTACGTGGACACCGGCGCGGACGAGAGTGACGAAAACCAGCGCACTCTGGCGGACAATATTCGCTTCGCCGAGAGTGTGGGCGCGAAGGTGGCGAAGGCCGAGGGCAAAGTGGTGGCGGAAAAAGTTGCCGAATTCGTGCGCGAGAATCACATCACACAAGTGGTCTTCGGGCGATCGGCTACGAAGGGATGGAAGAGATATTTCTATCTTTCCGCAATTCACAAGTTTCTGCGCGATACGCCCGCAGTGGACGTTCACATTGTGACTCAGGAAATGCGGTGAGTAAGAGATGACGAACGAGCACCGGCGAATCTTAGTGGTGGATGACGAGCCCCAGATCACGAGGGTGCTGCGGACGACGCTGTCTTCTCAGGGTTACGACATCCGGGTGGCCAACGATGGCGAGATGGCGCTGGAGTTGATGAAGAACTGGACGCCCCATGTGCTGATCACGGACTTGGCCATGCCGAATCTGGATGGCGTTGATTTGTGCCGCCAGGTCAGACAGACGTCGCAGGTGCCGATCATTGTTCTGTCCGTGCGCGGGCAGGATCGCTCAAAGGTGGAAGCGCTGGATGCGGGTGCGGATGATTACGTGACGAAGCCGTTCAGCATGAACGAACTGCTGGCGCGAATTCGGGCGCAATTGCGGCGGAGTCCCGAGATCGAGGAGCAGCCCAGCGTGATCACAGCGGGAGATTTTTCGATCGATCTGGATGCGCGTTCGGTGAAGGTGGCTGGCAATGAAGTTCATCTCACGCCGAAAGAATTCGATTTGCTGGTGTATCTGGCGCGACGTCCCGGCAAAGTGGTGACCCACCGTACGCTTTTGGCGGCCATCTGGGGACCGAACAGCACCGAGCAGCCAGAGTATTTGCGAGTTTTCATTGGCCAGTTGCGAAAGAAAATTGAGAGTGATCCTTCCTCGCCGAAATATCTGCTGACCGAGCCTTGGGTCGGATATCGCTTCGAACCAGGTTCGTAGGGCATCTACCGGTTTTCCATTCCTCTGCACCTTTACAAACATTTTATGCACCCTTTATTCGAACTTTCTGCGATTCCGTGTCCAATGATCGTGAGGCGGAAAGAATAGGCCTCGGGAACGCTACAGATTGGAGAGATCAAGGGTTATGTGGATTAACGAAGTAGCACCGGAGCGGTTGGCAGAGCTTTTCCATCACTATCATCAGGCGCTGATGCCGGAGATTTCGGGCAAAGGCAGCGAAGGGCGCGGCTCGTGGAGGGAAGTTCCGCAACCAGAGAAGAGCCGTCTGGTGGCGGCAGCGCGCCTAGCGCTGCTCGAGCTGGAGTCGATGACCAGCGAACCGAAAAAGTCGCGGCCGTATTTTGCCCAGCCGGGCGAAGCGGAATGGGGCTGCTGAGCTTGCTCGAAAGCATTATCGGCCAGTGAGGTAAGGAAGTATGATCACACCAAATGGCGCCTGATCCGCAGGGCAGCCTGGCTGTTGCTCCGGCTACATCGGGCGAGGGTATCGCGGAGGTCAGTCACGTCGAGCCGAGCGAAGATCGTATGGATCATCGCGTTCAGCGCAGTGTTGATCGCGACTTGGACGGCACGCGTAACTTCGACCGCATTTTCGAACTGCCGATTTCCGAACTTTTCAGCGAACCAATATTTTAAAAAGGCCGTCGACTGCCTGCTATTAGTCGAGGTCTGGCCGAGAACCACCATCTAACGGCAAGAAACTAAAGGTATCTACTCGTGTTTATTCCTGTGTGGATAAAATTGGTGCCATGGCGCTTCTGTATCCATCGGGGAAGAGATTATGAAGACACATCAGCAGTGGTGGAGCTGGGCAGTAGTAGTGGCGGGCTTGGCATTCATGCTGCAGTCGCCTCTCGGAATGAAGGCGCAGGACGCCCAAGTCACGCCAGATACGCAGGCGGCGCAAGGGCCACAAGATTCGCAGGACGCGACGCAGGATCCTCCGGGCCGCGTTGCCCGGCTGAATTACATGGACGGCTCGGTATCGTTCCAGCCAGGTGGAGAGAACGACTGGGTGGCTGCGGTGCTGAATCGACCGCTGGTGACCGGCGACAACCTTTGGGCCGATGAAAATTCGCGCGCCGAGGTGCACATCGGATCGACCGCGCTACGGCTTGGCCCAAAGACAGGCATTACGTTGTTGGAAGTAAGCGACCGGGCAGCGCAGATTCGGCTGGCGCAGGGATCGCTGATTGTGAAGGTCCGGCACGTGGACGACGAAGACTCCTATGAGATCGACACGCCGAACGTGGCGTTCGTTGTGATGCAGCCGGGAGACTATCGTATCGATGTTGATGGGGACGGCAATCAAACAGAAGTAACGGTGTGGCGCGGACGCGGTGAAGTCACAGGCGGTGGCTCTTCTTATACCGTGGTTGCGAATCAATACGCCACATTTACAGGCAGCGATCATCTGGACTATGAACTCGGCCAGATTCCGGGCGGCGATGGATTCGATTCTTGGGCCCTGGATCGAGATCGGACCGAAGACCAGTCTGATTCCGCGAACTATGTTTCGCGCGAGATGACCGGATATGAAGATCTTGATGAGTATGGCGACTGGAGCTACGTGGCGGGCTACGGGATGAGCTGGCGGCCACGGGTTGTGGTGGCAGGATGGGCTCCGTATCGTTTTGGCCATTGGGCTTGGATAGGGCCATGGGGCTGGACGTGGGTGGAAGATGAGCCTTGGGGATTTGCTCCATTTCACTACGGCCGATGGGCCTTTGCCGGCGGAGGATGGCTCTGGGTTCCGGGACCGAGCGTGGTCCGGCCTATATATGCGCCTGCCTTGGTGGCATGGGTTGGCGGTGGACCGGGATTCAATTTCTCGTTTTCGTTTGGCGCAGGAGTGGGATGGTTCCCGTTGGCTCCGGGAGAAGTATTTATTCCGGGCTACCGTGTGAGCCGTGTTTATGTGAACAGTGTGAACCTCACCAATACACGTGTGGATGTTTCAAGAGTGACAAACGTCTACAACACCGTGGTTATCAACCGGAACATAACTGTGAACAACATCACGTATGCGAATCGCAGTGTGAACGGGGGAGTGACTGTGGTGTCGCGCGACACGTTCGTGAATGCGCGTTCAGTGGCGCGGAATGTGGTATCGGTTCCGGCGAGGGAGCTCGCGGCGGCGCCAGTGTCCCATATAGCCGCGGTCGAACCCGTCCGCAGCAGCATGATGGGCTCAGGAAGGCCGGTGTCGAACAGGCCGCCTGCGGTGGTGATGAGCCGTCCGGTGGTGGCGCTACGGACACCGGCTCCGATGCCGAGTTCGTTTGCCCAGAGGCAGGCGGAGGCGGGAGGACACTTGAACCGGGAATCGTCCTTAGTGCGCCAACAGGCGCCGGGCCGGCCAGTACAGGCGGCTCCAGTGACGCGGCAACAGCCACAAGGCAGCGATGGCTTCCGCTCGTTTGGCCAACCCGCCAGTGCAAGCGGCCCGACGAAAACGCAGCCGCGAGTATGGGAGGCGCAAGGGACGCCGGAACCGGAGCGAAGCCCGGACGCTCAACCCGCGAACCGATCTGCGAACGCGAGTTCCCGACCGGCGCAGCAGTGGTCCCATCCGCTGGCCAAGCCGGTGGCACCGGTGCAACAAGGGAACGGACAGCAGCAGCGGGAAGAGGAACAGAAGTACAGCGCGTGGCACCAGGGACAGAAGCCGGCATCGGCTTCAGGGCATTCGCAGCCAAATTCGCATACCACAACGACGAGTCACGAGAGTTCGCCTAAGAAAGGACATTGACGCGAACTGCGCGGCTGGCGTCTGATAGGTTCGCATGCGCTGCGATGAGCAAGCGGACAGAAGCGAAACGAGAGAGGGAAAATAGCGCCGGGAGACGGGGAGGCTACCCGATCCCGGCGTCGTTGTTTTTCGAGTTCCGAGTATGAACGAACAGAAGCGTCCTTCAATGAACTGGATGGATGTTCTCTGGCTGCTGTTCCTGGCCGGACTCGCAGTGCTCCCGCCGGTGCGAGAAATTCACAAGCAGCTTGTTTTGCTGGCGTTTGGCGTTGTCCAGTTAAGTGAAAGTTGGGTTCTGAAAAAGGCGCCGCACCGGGGTGCCGCATACGTTGTCCTGCTCAAGATTGCACTGGCTACACTGCTCATTGATCATACCGGTGAGCTGAGCATCAACAGTAGCTACTGGCCGATCTATTTTCTGCCGGCGGTTACGGCGGCGGAGTATTTTAGTCCGCTGGCTACGCTGTTGTGGACAGTTTTGGCCTCGGCCGCTTACTGCTCCTATCTTTATCCGGCGCTGCAGGAATATGAAATTAACGCGGAGAGTTACGGACTACTAGCCATCCGCATTCTTTTCTTTTTCCTGGCGGCGATGGTCGTGAACCGCTTTGTGGTGGAGAATCGGCGGCAGATCAAACGCTACCAGGAGCTGGCGGAGACGCTGGCGGAGACCAATCGAAGGCTGGAGCAGGCGCAGGAAGAGGCGCGGCGTTCGGAGCGATTGGCTGCATTGGGACAAATGTCTGCAGGACTGGCACACGAGATTCGCAATCCGCTGGGAGTGATTAAAGGGTCGGCGGAAATGCTGCATCAGAAGCTCGGGGAGTCGAATCCGCTGGCCACCGAATTGGCAGGCTATATATCGAGTGAGACGAATCGCCTGAGCGCTCTGGTAACGCGATTTCTCGATTTTGCCCGGCCGCTGCATGCCGAGTTATTTCCGCAAGAAATTACCACGGTGCTGGATCGAGCGCTGCACTCTGTATCTATGACGCACCAAAACGATTCGATTCACGTGGAGCGGCAGTATCAGCCGAATTTGCCCCTGGTTCCTCTGGACGAGAGTCTTTCCGAGCAAGCATTTGTGAACTTGATTCAGAATGCTTACGACGCCATGGGGAACAGTGGTGGGACGTTGCGAGTGAGCGCGGCGAGGACAAACAACGGGAACCGCCCTGGAGTGGAGGTGCGAGTGGAAGATACGGGGCCGGGAATTCCCGCGGAGCTGCGGGAACAGATTTTCAACCCGTTTGTAACCACCAAGAAGACTGGTGTGGGGCTGGGGTTATCGATCGTATCGCGAATAATTGATGGCCATCACGGAACCATTCGCGTCGAAAGCGGCTCGCAGGCGGGAGATTCAGCGGGAGCTCGATTCGTAATCTTCTTCCCAATAAGCGAGGAAGTCGCATCTTAAATGCAGCAGCGGCGGAGCCATGGAGAACCATAAACCAACTATTCTGATCGTCGAAGACGAAGCCAAAATGCGGCGCTTGCTCGAATTGAATCTAGGGGAGGACGGCTTCAACACTCTTTCCGCCGGAGACGCCGAGAGTGGGCTAAAACTCTTGCGGGACAGCAACGTCGATCTGGTGGTGACAGATCTCAAGCTTCCTGGGATCAACGGCCTCGAGTTTCTGCAGGCGATCAAGCGGCAGAACGCTGCGCTTCCCGTGGTGGTGATGACGGCCTTCGGCACGGTCGAGACCGCCGTGGAGGCCATGAAGTCAGGAGCGAGCGACTATGTGCTGAAACCGTTCTCGCTCGGCGAAATGAGAATGGTGATCCACAAGGAGCTGGACGTACGCAATTTGCGCGAAGAAAACCGTTCGCTGCGCGAGGCGCTGGGCAAGCGGTATGCGCATCCGAACGTCGTGGCACGGAGTCCGAAGATGCAAGAAGTGTTGGCCACGGTAGACCGTGTGGCGCCGACGAATTCGACAGTGCTTCTGGGTGGCGAGAGTGGCGTCGGCAAGGACTTGGTGGCGCGCGCGATTCATGAGAAGTCGCGACGGGCAGCAGGACCTTTTATCAAGATCAACAGCACGGCGATTCCAGAGAATCTGCTGGAGAGCGAATTGTTTGGCTATGAGAAGGGTGCATTCACGGGGGCGAACGCGAGCAAACCAGGAAAGTTCGAGTTGGCGGATAAAGGGACATTATTCCTGGATGAGATCGGCGATGTGCCCCCGGCGATCCAGGTGAAGCTGCTGCGCGTGCTGCAGGAGCGGGAGTTCGAGCGACTGGGCGGAACCAGGACTGTGAAAGTGGACGTTCGGCTGGTCGCAGCGACGAATCGCGATCTGCGCGAAGCGTTGGAGCAGGGAACTTTCCGCGAGGATCTTTACTATCGCTTGAATGTGGTGCCCATCGATATTGCGCCGCTGCGTCAGCGCAAGGAAGACATTCCGGATCTGGTCAATCTTTTCATTTCCCGCTTTGCCGGAGATTCGGGCAAGCCCGTGGAAAGCATTACTCCTGAGGCGATGCAGATTCTGGTGAATTATCACTGGCCGGGGAATGTGCGCGAGTTGCAAAACATCATCGAGCGAGCTTGTGCGCTGGCGAAGGGCACGGTGTTGAAGGTGGAGGACATTCATCTGGACACGCGTCCGGCGCGGGCGGCGAATGGGATGGGTAGCTTCCTTCCCGAAGGTATGACGTTGGAGCAATGGGAGGATGAAATGATTCGCGAGTCGCTACGGCGGGCAAATGGAAACAAGAGCCAGGCGGCGCGGTTGCTGGGGTTGTCGCGAAATGCGCTTCGCTACCGGCTGTCGAAAATCGGGATTGCGGATGAAGGCGAGAAGGAGACGTAATAGGAATTCTGGGGGCATTCGAGTTCTGCTGGCTGAAAACCACCACCTTGGCTGTAGCTAGCCACCGGTTTCTGGAGCCGCTGCTTCTTCAGTTGAAAAAGTCGATTCTACCTCCTGAAAACAAAAGTGTTACCGCGCTCGTGGCAGGCCAGAATTTGGCATGGCATTTGCTTCGTACAATATCGAATCGTTCTTCGAGGTTGAAAGATTTAGGCAGAAACAGAGCTGAGTTCAACTGAGACACTCGTCATGAAAAACCAGTTTGTAGGAAGTTTCGCAATCTTGATTTTGGCGCTAGCCGGAGCGCTGACCGTTACAGTGAAGGCGCAAACGACAGAGGAAGGCAGTGGTCCGTCGGAGCAGCCGAGTGCGCCGATGGAAATCGGACAGCCGCAATCCGTGCCTCCGCCTCCGTCTGGACCGCCGGGTCAAGCCGGACCACCGCCGCATCAGCCCGGTCAACCGCCCCAGATGGGACCAGAAGCCCAGCCGGGAGGTCCCTCGGGCGAAGGACCTGCAAGAGTTGATCAGGGCGTGGGCCGCATCAGCATGATTCATGGCGAGGTGTCGACCCAGCGCGGAGATTCGGGCACCTGGTCGGCTGCGGTATTGAATCAGCCGGTGGTGAATGGCGACAAAGTTTCTACCGCAGCGGGCGGACGCGCCGAAGTGCAACTCGACTACGCCAACATTTTGCGGCTGGGGTCGAATGCGCAGGCCAACATCGCGAACTTCACGCATAAATACATTCAGGTTCAGATCGCTCAGGGCCTGGCGAATTACTCGGTGTTCGGGGAAAGCGAAGCTGAGCCCGAGATTGACACGCCGAACGTTGCATTGCATCCCGCCCATCAAGATGGCGTGTATCGGATTGAAGTGCGACCCGATGGGGACAGCATCATCATCGTGCGCAAGGGCGAGGCGCAAATTTCAACCCCACAGGGCATCGCCAATATCAAACAGGGGGACATGGTGACCGTGCGCGGTGCTGGAGCCGATGCGCGCTACAAGATTACTCCGGCTCCGGAGCGGGATGATTGGGACCGTTGGAACAGCGATCGCGATCGCATGATTCACAATGCGGACGCCTGGCACCACACGAACAAATATTACGTGGGGTCGGAGGATCTGGACGCGAACGGCCGATGGGAGGATGCACCGGATTACGGTCAGGTGTGGGTGCCGAACGAGCCGGATGATTGGGCCCCGTATCGCGATGGCAGCTGGGTTTACGAACCGTACTACGGCTGGACGTGGGTTGGCTACGAGCCTTGGGGTTGGGCGCCCTATCACTACGGGCGCTGGATGTGGTATGGCGGCGCGTGGGCATGGTGGCCGGGACCGGTTTGGGGTGCTGGATTTTATCGTCCGTTCTGGGCGCCGGCATACGTCTCGTTCTTTGGATTCGGAGGTGGGTGGGGCTTTGGCTTCGGTTTTGGATGGGGAGGCTGGGGTGGCTTTGGATGGTTGCCCATCGGGCCTTGCGATCGCTTCTACCCGTGGTGGGGCGGATATGGCGGAAGGTTCGGAGTGGTAGGGGTTGGTAGATTTGGCGCTTACAACCGCTATGGCGGGATTGCGCCGCTGCACGCGGGAACTCAATTCTCGAATGTAGCGCATATCAACGATGCGCACATCAGCCGGGCGGTATCGACGGTGGGCGCGGGGCAGTTCGGAGCGGGTCACACAACGGCGGTGGCGGCTACGCACGAACAGTTGAGCAGCGCTCACATGATGACTGGCAACCTGCCGGTGGTTCCGTCGCGGGCTAGCTTGTCGGCTAGTGGACGGGCAGCGGCGCCTTCCACGATTCACAGCGGCGCATCGCAGCATTTTTACGGCACGCAGAGTTCTTCGCGGCCAGAATCGTTCCAGCAGCAGACCGCGCGTCTACAACAGTCCATGCGGCAAAGTCACTTTAGCCCAGTGACAGCGGGACGAAGTACTGGCACTGCGGAATCTCATGCGACCACGACGGCGGCTGTAGGAAAGCCGAGCGCGGGTACATCTGCATCCGGCAGAGAAGCGAGTAATTCTGCGAGCAGAGGCGCATCGGAATCGGCGTCCTCCAACCGAGGCGAACCGAACCGCAGCGAGTGGAAGACGTTTACGCCGCCGTCGCACAGCAGTGAATCGGCGGGCCGCAGCGGGAGCGGCGCCGAAACCGCGAACCGGGGCGAGAGCGGGAGCTACTGGAATCGCACGGCTCCGAGTTCCAGTTACTCACGTGGATACGGTGCGAGTAATTATGACCGCGCCGGCGGTTCGCGTCCGCAACTCAACATGAGGCAGCCCATCGCGCAGCCGCGCTCTTCGGGGAGCTACGGTGGCTATCACGGATCGCCGAGCTACGGCGGCAGCCGTGGCGGATACAGCGGCGGGGGCTCTCATAGCGCGCCAAGTTCCGGCGGCCATTCCGGCGGCGGAGGCCACCACTAGGGCTTATGCAGCGAGCGCAGACTCGCGCATTGATTTAGGCAAGGTGCTGTAAACGAAGTGAAGGTCAGAGGCGAGAAGGGCGTGCTAACCGGCGCGCCCTTCTTATTTCCAGGAAAGTTCAGAACCAACAACTAAGGCCGGGCATAGGCGGGACTATCCGGATCCGGGCGATCATAATCGCGTCCGTATTTATTCTTGTGGGCGAGTTCCAGATCGGATTCGGAAAGGCTAAAAGTTCCAAGGAAAGTGTCGTTTGGAGTTACGGTAATTTCCCGCTCCGCCGCGTGTAACGCATCCGGCGAGACCGATGGATGGAAGAGGTGCATCTGGTATCGACCCGGCGCGACATCCTTAATGCTGAGGTCGCCATGCCCATCCGACATCCCGTAGTACGGCGTGTTCAAGGCGATAACCACGGCGTGCATCTGGGCGTGAATATTGCAGAAGATGAAAGAAATGCCAGGCTTATCGAACTGGACGAAGCGGGTCGTACCGCTCTCGTAGAGTCCTAAGTCAAAGCGCTTTCCGTCGAACAACGAGAACACATTATGGAAAAAAGGATCGTGGTTGGGGAACTCAACCTTCCCGCCTGCAGGAATAACCAGCAGCGAAGGGTGGAAAGACTTGTCCTTCTGCACAAGTTGGGGGATCTCTGAGGTCTGCTGTTGAGGCATTGCAGGGGCAGGCGTATTCCCAACTGGAGTCAGCCAGACTACAAGCTTTGAAGCATCCTTTACGCGATGTCCGCTTTTCGTGAGCGCCACTTTGCCCCGGAGTTCAACCTGCTGGGTCGAGGCCAAGGCGGAGGGCAACAACAGGATGTACGCGGCGATACGGTGCAGAGCGAAGCGCGCCATCAGAAAAGAATCCCCATGGCGAGATTGACCTGGTTCGTCACGCTGCTGCTGTCAAAAATGGGGAAGGTGTGTAATCGCCTGAATTCAGCGGAGAGTAGCAAATCCGATCGCGGCCGGTAAACCAGATTCCCGAGCGCTCCGTGATTGCGTCCTAGAATCGGGCCGAAATTGTTGACGTCGGTGGCGAAGCCACGAACGTCACCGGCAAACGCGTTATCTTCAGCGAAGGTACCGTTCAGTTCCAGCTTGGGAGTCAGTTGAAATTTGAGTTGGCTCCATCCTCCAGCCGAATTGAGCCCCCGAATGCTGGTCGACGAATACATCGGATTCCCGCCATACACGATGGTTTGGCCGATTGCGGCGCCCAAGCCGCCTACAGCGCGGCCTCGATAGAATTCGCCGGAGAGAATCAGGCGGCGAAGAATCGGAATCTGCCAATCCGTCATTCCCGCCCAGGCGTCGACATAGCGGCCCCAGGACCAGTTCTGTCGGCCATAGTAGCCAGCCGTGCCGAAACTCAAGGGATGGCCGAATAGCGGCCGCGACCACGCGGTGCGAATTGCGTAGGCGGGCTGACCGGTGCTTTCGCCAGCGGTCGCGGAACGGAAGTAGGAATCGCTCGGCTGCTCCCAGTCAAGATTGTCCAGAATTCCTCCCTGGAGCGTTAGCGTCTGTTGGTCAGCGAGGTCTAAGCGATGCTCGATGCGAAGTTGCGGCGTCCATCCCCATAGATTCCCGCTGTATGCAAAAGCTGGAGTCGCAAGCGAAGCAAAGGAAGTGGGAGAAAGCGGTGAAATGAAAAGGGAATCTTGGCCGGCAATTACAGAGGTGTCTCTCCAGTCGAGGCGCACGCTGGCCGTTTGCATGCGCGCGATGCCAAAGTTGACTCCGTTGGGAGTCGCAGGGAATCCTCCCGCAAAGTCGAACTGTACATTGGCGGAAGTCTTCGCACCGGCAACAGTTGGGCCGAAGATTTCCAGGCCAATTTCAGTTTGCCGCAATGTCGCGCCAAAGCTAGCCTGCGATGTACTGCCCGCCACCGGCGGTTGCGCGTAGTCGGGGAAGTCAAGGTTGTCGGAAGCGCCTACGTTTCGAAAGGCATTCATCAAGATAATCCCGGAGAGCCGGGCGCGATACTTGGCCGCTGTTTCAACCTTCGTCTGATACTGTTCATCAATCTTCGAGCCGAGCAACTGCGTGGATTCTTCAAGTTTCTGAACCCGCGTTCCTAAGTCAATAGGGTTTGATGCGGCCGTAGCAGTCTGAACTTCTGTTGTCGAAGCGGCGGAGACAGAATTCGCGGACGCAGCCGATTCGACGGAACGATTCATCGAGGACGCGAGGGGAATAAGAAGTTTGCGCGTGTCCTGCAATTCCTGGCGCAACTCCTGCATCTCGGCGCGCGACTGGGCATTCTCGGCGCGCATCTCTTCGACCATTGCCCGTAATTCGCGCACTTGCGAACCGAGTTCGCGCACTGCTGTATCGCCCCCCTGAGATGCTGCAGGATGCGAACTTTCCTGTGCCAGCCCGCTGGCGCTAAAGACCACAAACGAGGCCATTATTACGGTGCTGGAACGAAGTGCAAGGATCCATGGACTATTCACACACCCTCCCCGTGCGACATGCGGATCGTCGTGAATATGGAAAAGGAGAACCGGGAACTGCTTGTCCGAATGTCGTATTGACTCTTCACTTACGTGTTGTTGCTCGCTCGATCCTCGCTCGCACCCTCACGCTTCGATGACACCAAGGGACGAGTCATCCGTTTATCGACGTTTACTTCGGTAGAGCCTGGCGCAGAACGGCTGGGGATCGTGATCCGAAAAACAGTTCGAGCATCCGCCGTACGCTCCATGACGATCTTTCCCCCGTGATCCTGCACGATCTTCTGTACTACCGTAAGTCCGAGTCCCGTGCCGTTCTCTTTGCCGTAACTCACAAAAGGATGAAAAAGCTGATCGCGAATCGGTTCTGCGATGCCCGGACCGTTATCGGAAACTGCAATCGTGAAGGATGCTCCATCATGGCCGATCGTGACCCGAACCCGTCCGTCACTGCTGGGTGCTGCCTCACAAGCGTTCAACAAGAGATTGTAAAGTGCACGCTCCAGTTTGCGAGGATCAAACCACGCCAGGCCCTGACCATTGCTCTCAACCTCAATGAGAGTTCCCTGATGTCGCGGGTGCAAACGGACAGCTTGCATAGCCCTCTGCACAGTTTCCACAATGCTCGCGTAACTTGGGCTAAGAGACTCTCTGGTTCTAGCAAACTCGAGCAGTGAATCGATGAGGTCGGTCATCTGGTTCACGCCGATGCGAACCTCCTGATACAACTCTTCCCGCTGCGCCGCCGTCAGCCGCCCGTCGCACAAGAACTCCGAGTTGGCGACGATTGCAGCCAGGGAATGGCGCAGGTCGTGGGAAATGGAGCTAGCCATGCGTCCGATCGTGGCCAGCTGTTCAGACTCGAGCAAAGCCTGTTGAGTCTTGAGCAGACTGGAGCGCATGCGATCGAAGGCGGAAGTCAGCTCCGCCACTTCGTCGCTTCCCCGGGGATCAAGAGGATGATGAAAGTCGCCGTGTTCCAGCGCGCGCACGCCCTCCACCAGGCTGGCCAGCGGACGGGTGAACGTGTGAGAGATCAGAAACACTAGCCCACTGCCCAGCAGAACCGCTGTGAAACCCAGCAGCAGCAGAAGCCGATTCAAGTTGTCGAGGAATTTTGCCGCCTGATCGTAGGACCCCAGCACAGTTAAACGCACCGGTGTATCTTGCTGGCTCGATAGATCCAGCGAAGTGGCCAGAAAAAGTTCGTGGCCGACTTTAACATCGCGCGGGCCGTTCTGCGAGGATCCCGTCGAGAACGCCAGCAACGACGGGCTTCGGGACTGATCCTGAGTCAGCGTTGAGGCAACGATTTCGTCCCCGTAGGAGAAAGCGACTTGGCTTGCGGAGACCTTGCTTACTTCGTGGGCCAAGCGGTCGTCGATGGCGTAACCGATGACGAGGAAGCCGAGCAACGAGCCCTCCGTCTTAGAGCCGAAATACACTGGCTGAACAAATGTCTGGTAGAGATGGTGGGCGCCGAACCACCAATGGCTTGAGTCCTCTTCGTTCAGCGAACGCTGGAAGTATTGCTGCGCCGCTTCGCGACTGAATCCGGAAGACTTGGTATGCAGGGCGACCACCGCACCGTTGCGATCCGCAAGAACCAGCAGATCGCTGCCCGTCAATTGCCACACGTCCTTGGAAGCATCCTGGATCGTAGCCGGGTCGTGGGGAGTCATAATAGCGCGCGTGATCGGAAGGTCAGCCAGCAATTCCGCGGAACGCGTCAGCATCACTTCGCGATCGTGCTGAAAATTCTGGAAGGTGGTTACGGAGTTTCGCAGGTCCTGAACAATTCCATCGCGGACATGGCGTTGCACGCTGTGGCGTACCACGAGAAGGCTCATGGCAGTGAGCCCTGCCGTAATGATCAGCATGGAAAGCAGAAAGCGCGTGCGCAGCCGGGTTCGATGTACAAGTGTGGCCTCAGGCTGGGTTGGAGAAGTTTGCGACGCGGATTCTGATGTTGGGTCCAAGGGATCTCAGCGGACGAACTTGTAACCCATTCCGTGCACGGTGCGGAAGTGTACTGGACTGGCCGGATCGCGTTCCAACTTCTGGCGCAGCTTCAGAATGTGGTTGTCGACGGTGCGCGTGGAAGGATAATTCTGGTATCCCCAAACTTCGTTCAGCAGCTCATCCCGGCTGATCACGCGATCCGCATTCTGCACCAGGAACTGCAAGGTCTTAAATTCTTGGGCCGTCAAAATCACAACCTTGCCATCACGCTGAACTTCCATTTTCTTGAAATCGACTGAAATACCATCAAAACTCACCTGGCTAACGCTCGCCGTGCGTGAAGTGTGCCGCAGCGCCGCGCGCACGCGAGCCAGAAGCTCGCGGGGACTGAAAGGTTTGGTTACATAATCGTCCGCGCCCAACTCCAGCAACAAAACTTTGTCGGAGACGTCACTGGTTGCGCTTAACACAACGATGGGTAGAGTAGGCGCCTGAGCTTTGACTTCCTTGCAGAGATCGCTGCCGGAAAGCTTGGGCAATCGAAGGTCAAGAATAATGACGGCGGGCGGGGCGGCCTGAAAGCTCTCCAGCGCCGACCTTCCATTGCCTTGAACCTCAACCGCATATCCTTCGGTTTCGAACAAGCGCTTTAAAGCCTTCTGAACCGAAGGATCGTCCTCAACCACGAGAATTCTTCCCGCTGGTCGTATGGAGTTCATCGGATCAGCCGATCTGGCGGTGCTTAGCGGTGTTGCGATTTGACCCATGAGAAGCCATCCTGACTAGATTGGGGGTTGGCCTTTAAGAGCTGCGGCAATTCGCCCCATGCCGTTGACAAATGAAGCTTACAACGGTTTTTGCCCAATTTCTGGACAAGAGGCATCGTTTGACAAATTTTTTACAATTGCACAGGGATGTAAAGTGGCCTTCCGGCAGAAGGCTTGCAGGGCAAGAATCGCCGCAGTGATGGCTACCGTAAAATAGAAACCGTTGCCTCATCGTGCCGAATTCGACGACCTACGCGTGGTCCTGGTGGACGTTCGCAATCCCCTCAACATTGGTGCGGCTGCGCGTGCCATGAGCAACTTTGGGATTCCGCATCTGCGAGTGGTAAATCCCTACGACGTAGCATTCCGGGACGCTCGTTCGGCGGTGGGCGCGGCAGCCACACTCGCGAGTGCCGAAGTGTATAAAACCGTTGCCGAAGCGGTCGCCGACTGCTCTTTAGTGGTTGGAACCACCGCGGTTGGCCATCGCGATCTGCAACATTCTTTAATCCGGTTGGAGAAGGGCGCTAGGCTAATGCGAACGCACCTCACGACTGGTCCTTGCGCTCTGCTGTTCGGGTCCGAAAAATTCGGCCTCTCCAACCTGGATATGAGCCATTGTCATTGGTTGATGCACATTCCCACTCGCGACGAACACGCTTCGATGAACTTAGGCCAGGCCGTCGCCGTCTGTCTGTACGAACTGATCCGCGACCCGAGGGCGGTGGCGAAACGAACGAAGGGAAAGTCTGCGTCGGCAGCCGAGGTCGAGCGCATTACCGATACTCTGCTCGACGCGCTCCGAGCCAGCGAATACCCGAAGTTGAATACCTCGAAGACATTTCATGCGGCAGTCCGCCGGTTAGTTCGGCGGCTGCGATTGCAGCAAGGGGATGCAGAATTCTTACTCGGCATGCTGCGCCAGATGCTTTGGAAGATGAACAAAAAGGAGAATGAAAACGTAGAAGTTTGAGGCGATCCTCTCAGCGTTTTATTTGTGTTGGAAAAACCTGGGTCGATGTCCTGCCAAACTGGAATCGTAGCATCCACTCGCTATTGGACGCTTGCCCGTCCACTTGGGGCGGGTTGAATTTCCAATGGCGCGACGCAGTTAACGCTTGGTTGGCGAAGTATTTGCTTGGTCCCGGCGAAGTTAGCTTTGCCTGAGAAACGTTTCCCGAAGAGTCCACTGAAACCTGAACGCTCACTTTCACTCGACCGTGGATTGTGCTCTGGGCACTCCGCGAGACTTCCGGTAAAATCTGCCGCAGCACCGTGCCCGGAGTATTTCCTGTTTGGGCAGGCTCTGCTTTCTCTGCGAATGGGGGAGGTGATTGCGCGGTGGGTAAATTTGCAGGAGCACTCTTGGGTTCTGCCGAACGAGTTTCCTCCGGTGCACTCGGCGGCCGCTGAACTACCAATCTGCGGCCGAACAATACTGCGACAACCAGCAATGCAGCCGCGATTGCCAGAACGCTCCGCCACCTTTTATGTTTGGTTTTTGCAGATGTCCCACCGAACTCTGTGGTCTGACGTTCTTGACCTTTAAGCAGTCCTACAACATCACTCAGGCTACAGCGCCGTCGCGGATCCGCGCTTAGGCATCTCCACGCGATTTCCTGGAGAGGCTCGGGAACGCTGTCGGGTATCGCACCTTGTGCGCCTTTGCGATCATTTATCTCGGGCTCGTGTTGCGTGAGAACAGCGACCAGCGTTGCGCCAAGGGACCACACGTCTGCCGCAGGGGACACTCCCGTGGCATCTACTTCAGGAGCATCGTACGCACTGGTCTCGCGCTCGGCGGCCTCGCCAGTCTTGCGAAGACCGTCAGTGGAAATTCTCAGCTGGTTATCCACCGCCATGATATTCGTCGGCTTCACGTGCCCATGCACGTATCCGGCGTGGTGCAAGAAAACTAAAGCATCAACCGCTGGCGGAAGCATTTCTTCGACTTCCTCGGGCGCAAGTGGACGCTGCGGAAGAACCTGCGCCAGATTCTCTTCGGCATATTCCATGACGATATAGAGAAGATTGGCGTCGTCTATGCGCCCACGGCCAGATTCAAATAGTCGCATCAAATTCGGATGAGACAGTTTCGCGATATCAGCCCAGCGAAGAAGCTGAGCGTCGTCTTTACCTTTCTCAGCCTCATAGCACTCCGCAGAAATCAGCTTGATGGCGGCCTTCTCGGATCCAGTGACGCCGCGATTCGTCAGAAATACGGCGCTGTGCGAAGATCCGCCAAGCCACTGCTGCAGAGGGAACTTTCCGTCGAGGACGCGGCCTTCCCACTTTTTCGAGGTGTCGATTAAACCGCTCATAGGACACGATTTGCCGAACGGCTATTCTATGCCAGCGCCTGCCTGGATTCCCTCGGAAATTGTCCTTATATTGTGGCGATCGGTCGAGTTGGCAGTAGAAGAGAGCTTCAGGGCAGGTCGTCCGTACCTGGACTACCGGGGCACGGTACCTTCCGCCATCCTCTTTAGGTACAGGGATTTAAACGATTTCTTGGCACGGTGTAGCAGAACTCTCAGATACTCGCGATCGACACCGTAATCCCGGCAGACTTCATCCTTATCCCGTTCTTCCAAGAATATGTCCCTGATCAAGCGGCGCTCTTTCTCGGGAAGTTCGTCCAGAATCTCGCGCACATTTCTTTGCATCTCCCGGTTCGCGATTACGTCGACCACGCTCATAGCAGGGTCGGGAATATTGGATTCGGCTTCTTCATCGTCGCTAGGAGTTTCCTGAGAGGCGGAACGATAGTATTCGAGCAAAACGTTATTACATACGGAATTGACGAACGCACCCAGGCGCTCTGGTTCCCTGATCCCATCTTCTCTTCGTAGTGCAGTCAGGACTCGGGCAAAGGTCTCCTGGCGGGCATCTTCCACCTCCGTGCGGGAATGCAGGCGCTTCCCTAATTTCAGCCGAATCAGTTCGCTGAAATAAGAAACAAAGTGCTCTTGCGTCCGGAAGTCTCCGGACCTGAGCTGTTCTAAATAATTCTGGTTGAAAGAGTGGAACTGCACGACTTGCTCCCGGGGGGTGCAGGGTTCGGTGGCAGCTATCTTACCCAAATCACGGTCGCCCGTATAGGCGGATATTCGGAATACTTGGCGGGCCACTCTGAATCGGCATTCGGCCCAGGAAAAAGTCTCGTTTGAATGAAACGATTGGGGCGGATCCAGCACTATCAATTTGTAACTAGCTCATGGGTTTCCATCAGCCGAGTTTCATGGGTGAGCTCCGGCAGACGGTTTCCGATGAGCACGGGATCCCGAGGGGAAGCGTCACGCCGCCGGGGGGAAGGGTGGGCGCTTTCGGCGACTGGAGCCAGCAGTATGCGGCTCCGTCGCTTTCGGGAGACTATCTGAATCGCTCCACTCCTTTCGAAATTTCCGCAGCTTCACGCGCCTGCCGCTTCAGCGGTATCATCAGAAAACATCATGCGGCTCGACCTTCGGTGCAAGGATCATGCGCTGATCCAGATTGTGGACTTGGCCCTGGCGGATGCGACGCGTCGCAGCGGGGCTTGGCTGGTCTGCCGTCCCGGATGTACACAGTGCTGCATCGGCGCATTTCCCATCAATCAGCTCGATGCAGCACGATTAAGGAATGGATTGACTGACCTCGAAGTGCGCGCACCGGCGCGGGCTGAACAAGTGCGCGCTCGTGCCCGGGATTCAGTCGCTCGCCTCTCGCCAAAGTTTCCCGGCGATTTCGCAACTGGCTTGCTCCACGAAGGAATTGAAGCGGCAGACGCTTTTGCCGATTTCGCTAATGACGAGCCGTGTCCCGCTCTCGATCCCGCAACCGGCAACTGTGAACTCTACGAAGCGCGGCCCATGACATGTCGCGTTTTTGGTCCTCCGGTTCGCTCCGAAGATGGCTTGGGCGTGTGTGAGCTCTGTTTTCACGGCGCGACGAACAAGGAAATCGCCGCCTGCGAGATGAAGCCCGATCCCGACGACCTGGAATCCGTGCTGCTGGAGGAGCTTGAAAAGTCTACGGGAGCTCGCGGAAACACGATCATCCCTTTTTGTCTCGCATCCTGAGAGGGCCGCCGCAAGTGAAATTTGATCCAACTAGCTTTTCTTCTTTTCCAGTTCAGCCCAACGCGCATACAACTTATCCACCTGTTCCTGGGCTTCTTCCATCTCGGCGTGAGCAGTGACCAGACGCTGGCTGTCACTGACAATTTCAGGATCTTCGAGCAGCACGCGCTTCTGCTGCAGTAATTCCTCGGCGTCGGCTACCTGCTGCTCAATCGCCTCATATTCACGTGCTTCCAGGTACGATAGCTTCTTCTTAGTGGCCGATTGCCGCTCGGGTCCACCATTGGTGCGGCCTGCGGAACTGGCGCCGATTTTGGTGGCTACAGTTCGCGCCGATCTCTGACGCTGCTCAAGCCATGTTTCCCACTGCGAATAATCCGCGAAGAGTCCTACACCGCCCTGTCCGTCAAGCCCCAGGACCACGGTCGAGACGCGATCCAACATATAGCGGTCGTGTGTCACCAAGACGAGTGAACCGCGAAATTCCAGCAGGCTCTCTTCGAGAATGTCCAGCGTCGGTATGTCGAGATCGTTGGTAGGCTCATCCAGCAGAAGAACGTCAGCCGGCTGCAGCATGAGTTGAGCGATCAGAACCCGCGCCCTCTCGCCGCCGGAGAGTTTGCCCACAGGCTGATTCAGTTGCTCGCCGGTGAAGAGAAACTTTGCCGCCCACGATGCAATGTGAATCAACCGGTCTTGATAAACAACGGAATCGCCTTCGGGAGCCAGAGTGCGACGCAGAGTTACATCCGGGTCAAGTTCCCGGCTCTGATCGAAATAGACGATGCGCAGCCAGTCGGCGCGGTCAATTTCACCCTCTGCTGGTGCGGTTTCCCCGCGCAACAGCCGCAGCAGACTGGTCTTCCCGCTGCCGTTCGGACCCACCAGTCCCACTCGCATTCCGGCGGTAATCACGCAGTTCAGCCCCGTGAATAATGTGCTGCCGCCCACCTGACAGGAGACATTCTCCAGTTCAATCAGTCGCTTCGTCTTACGGTCCGTCGCAGAAAAATCGATTTGCGCGGTTCCAGTGCGGCTTCGCGCGTTGAGGTCCGCTAGTTCGCCCATCAACTCCCCGGCCTTATCAATGCGCGCTTTCGACTTGCGCGTGCGGGCCTTGGCTCCGCGGCGAAGCCATTCGATTTCCCGATGAACCAGATTCTCCAACGCTTCCTGGCGCTTGGATTGGGCGTGCAGGAATTCTTCTTTCTTCTCCAGAAACCGGCTGTAGCTTCCGGCAACTCGCAGCAGTCCGTCGGGATAAGTCCGATTGAGCTCCGCCATGGTGGTAGCGACATTTTCCAAGAAGTAACGATCATGGCTGACCACGACGGAGGCGAACGCCGCAGCCTCCAGCAGGCCTTCCAGCCACTCGATTCCTGCCAGATCCAGATGATTCGTCGGCTCATCCAGCAAGAGGATGTCCGGCCCTTGAACGATTGCTTCAACAATCGCCAGCCTTTTCTGCCAGCCGCCAGACAATGCGACCGCTTCCAAATCAAGATCTTCGAAGCCGGCGCGGCCAAGGGTCTCGGCAAAGCGAGTTCCGCGCTCCGATTCCGGCATGCCAGCGCGCTCCATCGCACTCTTCGCCACGGAGCGAACGGTATCGCCAGGCTTGAATTTCGAATCCTGCTCCACATAGCTGAGCCGAACTCGTTTACGCACGGCAATTTCTCCGCTGTCGGGGCTTACGTCGCCGGCGAGAATCCGAAGGAGCGTAGATTTTCCGGAGCCATTTGGACCAATCAGCCCAACGCGGTCGCCTTCCGAGACCGTGAAGGATACGTTCTGGAACAAAGGATTAGCTCCGAAAGACTTCGAGATTGCTTGTGCATTAATAATCGGCGGCAACGGGTCGGACTCTCCTGAATATCTGCTTTGAGATTATCAGCAAAGGCTGGCTGCTCGCTCTTGGAGGCGCGTTCAGGCTTCGCCTGCTTGCTAAAGCTCGTCCGTTTTCGTGCCGATATGCCATTAACGGGAGAAGTAACGCTGCCCGCCCGGCTGCGTACGAGAACCCCGGTCTTGGGAGGCAATTGTGAATACCAGGAATCTCATTCCGGCTGCCGAAGACATCCACAAGGATTGGCTTCCCGTGCTCGAACTGGCCACACGGGAAGTCTTCGAAACCATGCTCGCGTCCCAGTTGACCTCGTCCACAACGGAGCCATCGGGTCCACTAAACGTGACTGCAATGGTGGGCCTGGCAGGGATGCTTTGCGGAGTGATGAGCGTACGTTGCCAACATGACGCGGCGGCCCTGATGGCGTCGAAGATGCTGGGAGTGGAAATCGACAAGGTAGGCCCGGACATCTCAGACGCGTTGGGCGAAATCTGTAACATGGTGGCGGGAAATTTCAAAAACAAGATTGCCGGTCTTGGCGACGGTTGCATGCTCTCGCCACCGTCAGTCATCACCGGCGACGACTATACCATCCATTCCCAGCCAGAAGCGCCAACTGTGGAAGTCAGTCTGCTATTGGACGAGATGCCCCTCGTCATCACTCTCCACGTTCACAACTGAACTGGGGTAGTCGACTGTTACCCTCGTGAACCGTATTTCGCTGCGTCAAGTCTTTTTTCAGCAATAACTTACATGCAATCCTTTAGCTTTGACATCTACTTGATGACAGTCGCCCTTGGCGGAAAAGCAGAATTTGTCCATTCCATAAAATCGCGATTGACCCGATCAATTGTTTCGATTTCCTTAAAACCACAGTAGACGATAAAGTGAGCCCGTGCTGATTTGTGTTCAATCGGTTTCGGCTGCATCTGCGCACTTAACGATGGGTTCGGTCACGGGTGAAAAAATGAAGACGATCCTGCGCTTGGACTTGCCGAAGCAGAACAAGGGAGGATAATACTGGTGTCGGCTTGCGCGCGAGATCGCCAAGCGCGGTAGGGAAGAGTCCGAGTTTGAGAACAACATCATGACGAAAGTTGAAGCAGTCATCCAGAACTCCAAGCTGGAAGCGGTCAAGAGCGCGCTGCAAGAGATTGGCGTCGAAGGCATGACGGTGATTGAGGTGCGCGGCCATGGTCGGCAAAAGGGACATACCGAGGTCTACCGCGGGCGCGAGTACAGCGTGGACCTTATTCCCAAGACCAAGCTGGAAGTGGTGCTTCCAGACGCGATGGTGGAGAAGGCAGTGCAATCCATAGTGGCGGCTGCGCGCACGGGCAAGATCGGTGATGGGAAAATCTTTTTGACACGCGTGGACGAAGCCATTCGCATTCGCAACGATGAGCGGGGCGAGGGAGCATTGTAGGCGCTGGCGATTTGGCCTCGCCGCGCAAAAAAGAAACGCTCGTATAAAGAAATCTAGGCCAAAAGATACCGGGGGAACCCAGGGCAGCATTCTACCGGGACGCGACCGGACGACATCTTAAAGGCATCGTGTTTTAGGCTATCTTGCAAGGACACGAAGCGTGAGAGCATTGACTCAACGTCATGACGGCGGCGTCTTTATTGATCAGTGAACTGCGAGGTTCTCTCGCCGAAGAGTCCGCGCGAATTGCGCGCGACTTCGCGGCAAGCGGAGACGGTCGCACCGCAGTCGCTCACCGCACGCTACTCATCGAAGACATCCTGAAACGGCTCTGGCGGGAGTATGTCTCTCTCGAGGAAAGCGGACCACGAGGTTTCGCACTGGTGGCGACGGGAGGCTTCGGGCGCGGCTGGCTCTTTCCTTACTCCGATATTGATCTGCTCTTTCTGTGTGCCGATCGGGTGTGCGAGGCGGCTCACAAAGAGGCGATTCAACGTTTCTCCCAGGAACTGTGGGACCTGAAGCTCAAGTTAAGTCCCGCATCGCGGACCTTGGCGGAGTGCGATCGCTTTGATCCCAGCAATACCGAATTCACTATCTCTCTTCTCGATTGCCGTTTTCTCACTGGCGACCCCGAGTTGTTTACCCGGCTTCATGACAAAGTGATCCCCAAGCTGGTAGTGCGGGAATCGAAACCCCTTCTGCAGGGGCTCGCCGAGGTGACCCGCGAACGACATGGAAAGTTCGGGCACACCGTATTCCATCTTGAGCCGAATCTGAAAGAGACCCCGGGCGGTCTTCGCGACTGCAATGTGGCCTCCTGGCTGGCGCTGATCTCAGCCATGGGCAAGCTGGGCGATTGGCCTGATGCTAGTTCTCTCCGGGCGCCGGTGAGGAAGCAACTGGGGTCTGCGCTCGAGTTCTTGATGGCGGCGCGGTGCTTCCTGCATTTTCGCCATGGTCGTGACGACAACGCGCTCAGCTGGGAGGCGCAGGACGAAGCAGCCGCGCGAAAAATTGGCGCGTCTGATTCGGCGGACCTCACCGCGGCGGACTGGATGCGGATTTATTTCGGTCATGCACGCGCCGTGCAGCGCGCCGTCACGCAGTTAATGGAAGAGATTCAAGAGTCCTGGTCTTCTTTGCGACGCCAGTTTCAGGGTTGGCGATCTCGGCCCTCGCATCCGGATTTTTCCGTGGTCGATGGAATGATTTTTCTGCAACAGTCCTCATCGCTACAGGATCCCGAAATGCTGTTGCGACTCTTTCATTTTATGGCCCATCATGGCCTGAAGTTGAGCGCGACCACGGAGCACCGCATTGAGCAGGCGCTTCCCGCTCTTGCCGTAACTCCGCCCCGAGGGGCCGAACTATGGCTTTACCTACAGGAAACTCTGCTGCAGCCGCATGCCGCCGAGGCACTTCGTGCCATGCACTCCTTGCGGCTGTTGACCTTGTTGCTGCCGGAGTTGAAGCCGATTGATTCCTTGGTTGTGAGGGATTTCTATCATCGCTTTACTGTGGACGAGCACTCGATCCTGGCCATCGAGAGTCTGCACCGCTTGAACCAATCGAAATCGGAGTGGGATAAACGTTACGCGGAGTTGCTGGGCGAGCTCGAAGATCCAGAACTGCTCTACCTCGCCCTGCTGTTGCACGATACAGGCAAAGGAGTGCCCGGCGCGAATCACGTAGACGCCAGCCTGGAGATTGCTGGACATTGTCTGGACCGTCTGGACGTTGAATCGAGCGAGCGCGCCGTGGTGTTGTTTCTCATCGCGAATCACTTGGAAATGTCAGCGCAACTGCGGCGTGACATTTTCAATCCGGAGACAGTGGCGGCCTTTGCCGAGAAGATGGGAACGCCGGAGCGGCTGAAAATGTTGTGTCTACTCACCTATGCGGATATCAAGGCAGTGAACCCGGAGGCGCTCACGCCATGGAAGGCGGAGAACGTTTGGCAGCTCTACATTGGAGCTGCAAACTACTTGAACCGGAGCGCGGATCACCGCGTGCACAGCGATCTGAGCGACGAAAAAGTTGCGCGTCTGCACAGCCTCGCCCCGGTCACGGGGGCGAAGTTCCGGAATTTCGTGGAGGGGTTTCCGCAGAGATATCTGCAGGTTCACTCCGCCGAAGAAGTGATGCGTCACATGGAAATGGCGGAGCAGTTGGGTCACGACTCCGTACAGGTAGATCTAAAACGCGGTCGGCATTGGTATGAACTCACGCTGGTCACAAGGGATCGTGCGTCGCTGTTCGCGACGCTTACCGGGGTACTCGCCGCCTGGGGAATGAATATTGTGAAGGCCAACGCTTTTTCGAACCAGGCAGGAACAGTGGTGGACTCGCTCTATTTCACGGATCGCTTCCGCACCCTGGAATTGAATCTGTCGGAGTGGGAGCGGTTTAAGAAGAGCATCGCTGCAGTTTTGGCTGGGGAAGCCGATCTCGATAAAATGCTGCGCGACCGGCAACGCGGCGAAAAAAGCAGCAAGGTCAAAGTGGTGGTCGAGACGCGGATCGATTTCGACGATGAGTGTTCTTCGACGAGCACTCTGCTACAAGTCATCGCTCAGGATCGCCCGCGCTTGTTGCACAGAATCAGTTCATGCCTTTCGCAGCAGAAGTGCAACATTGAAATTGCCCTGATCGATACCGAAGGACAGATGGCAATTGATACCTTCTACTTGACTTCAGACAGCAAGAAGCTTCCGCCAGATCTTCAGAAGAAGGTGGAGAAAGCGCTCCATCACGAATTGAAGGATCTAGAGCTCGCCTGATAGACCGCATCGCTTGTGGCACAATCGAGTTCGCTACTCGACCTTGGTCGGCGCTATTGTGTTCCGAATGCCAAACGGGGACTGTACTCCGCGATCGTATCTGCGATGCGACTCTTGGACACGGAAAGTTGACTTCTGGTCAAGGCTCTCCGTGCACTAATGGCACGTTGACGGTATCGGCGTTCGAAGATAGTTTCTACCCAATCATTGCTGTACCGCTCTCAGCGGTGTTCCAGCCTCGGGATTGCTCAGATCCCAGGTCACCGCCGATTTGCAACACGAACAAAACGTCTGCAGGTATTGGTCATTGCTCGTTTGCGACCTCTAAAGTTTGACGCGCCCATCGTCTCCTTTTCGGCCGGCGTGAGCCGGAGTTACTCACCAACTAAGGAGATGCAAAATGAAAAGCTTGAACGCAAGTAGCGCCGTAGTGTGCCCCGAGACCGATGATCTAACCCAGAGCGCGCGGATCTGTTTCAACTTCTGGTATTTTCACCGCTCACAACGCCAACGATCATTTCTTCCGCTCACGGCAGTTCTAACCTCGGCTTTGCTGCTCGTCGCAGGCATTGCATCTGCCCAGACCGACCCGGGAGTTCAGAGCGCCAGCCGCGGCACGGGAGCCGCGCTTCCTTCGGTCTTGGCGGACGACAACCCGGGCATCTTGACTTTTTTCAACGATGGGTTTGCCCGCTTTCAAGCCGTGGAGTCCGTTTCTAACAGCACCGCAGGCAACAATGGTCTGGGGCCGCGCTTCAACTCAAATCAGTGCAGCTCTTGTCACGCACAACCTGCGGTCGGCGGAACAGGCGCCGCCGTCAATCCTCAATTCCAGTTCGTCAGCAACGGGACCGCGCCCGGCAACACCATTCCATCCTTCATCACTGCCAATGGACCCACCCTCGAAGTACGGTTTCCATTTTTTTTCAATAACAACGGAAGCGTCAACACCAACTCTCCCAATGGTGGGGTGGAAGACGTGTTCACGGTTACAGGCCGTCCCGATGCCGGCACTTGCAATCTGCCACAGCCCAATTTCGGTGCAGCGCTGGCCGCGAATAACATTATCTTCCGCATCCCCACGCCGACCTTTGGTGTGGGGTTGATTGAGAATCTCGATGATTCAACTTTGCTGAAAAATCAGCTAGCCAATAACAACAACAGACTTGGAATCTCAGGCTCCTTCAACTACAACGGCAACGATGGCACGATTACTCGCTTTGGCTGGAAAGCACAAAACAAGTCGCTTCATATTTTTGCCGGCGAAGCCTACAACGTCGAGATGGGCGTCAGCAACGAACTGTTCCCCCAAGAGCGTCCGTCTCCCGGGGAAGACCAGCATGCCACCGGGCTGCCAGCGAACTGTCTGAATCTCGCCGGTACTGGCTATCCGGAAGATACATCCAACCCCGCGGCAACACCGAATTCAGCTGTGCTCGATGACGTCTCGGCATTCGCCAATTTCATGCGGTTCCTCGCTCCTCCGCCACAGGGCGGTGTCTTGCTGAATGGGCAGCAGGTGCTCTCAAGCGCGATCGCTTCAGGCGCCGCCTTGTTCAACTCCATTGGCTGCGCGACCTGTCACAATCCCACGGTAGGGATAACCCAGATGTCGAACTTCACCGGATCGCTGAGCGGTGCTCCAGTGAACGCTTATTCCGATCTCGAGATCCATCACATGGGTACGGGCTTGGCAGATAATGTCTCGCAGGGCGCTGCCGGCGGTGATCAATTCCGCACGGCTCCCTTGTGGGGTTTGGGACAGCGTATCTTCCTCATGCATGACGGCCGCACGACGAACTTGCTGACTGCGATCAAGGATCACGCGAGCCGCGGCAGTGAAGCAAGCTTCGTTGAGGAGCAGTTTTTCAACCTGAAGCCCAGCCAGCAGCAGGAAATACTCGATTTCTTGCGTTCGTTGTAATCCTCTCACGTCAATTGCTTGGCGAGATGCGAAGGTATCTCGCCAAGCTCTCCAACTAATAAGACAAAAGTGATCCGTGGTCGATCCGCGCAGAAAAATTATGCTATCTCGTTATAAGTGTGTTTTGCTCGTCCTCTTCTTAGCCGCATTGTTGCTCGCACTGAGCCAATACTCCACATCGCAAGATGCTCAACAGGCGGGCGACGAAATAACGAGCACAGCACAGCCAGAGGCTAAGGTGCCGTCTGAAGTTATCCTGGTCAAAGGTGCCTGGTCGAGCGCAAGCGACTCTATAACTCCCGTTCCGGAAGACGCGAGCATAACCAGCGGCGCCTTCAGCAGCGCGTATTTTCGAATCACCTACCCTCTCCCAACGGATTGGATCGAGAAATACAAGGGCCCGCCGCCGTCTGATAGCGGTCGCTACGTGCTCGACGCAAGTCAGTCCCGGAGACGCGTTCAAAGGACCTGCGCGAGGCAGTATCCTGATCACCGCGCAAGATATGTTCTTTACGCCGTTCCCGGCCGCGAATGCCTTGGAGCTTATCAATCACTCGAAGGAAAACTTGGCGTCCGACTACAAAGTTGAAACAGCTCCGAGAGATATAAAGATTGCTGGCCATTCATTTATTGTTTTCGCGTATTGGTCTCCGGTGGCAGAGCTTCACTGGTACGATCTGGCTACCCAAATCCGCTGCCATAGTGTGGAGTTCGTGTTGACCAGCCGCGATCCGAAATTGCTGGAGACCTTAATCCAGGACATGAATACGATGCAGTTGCCCGCTGAAGCCAGTCCCACAGCCGGCATGGGCGGGAACGACATTCCTGTCTGTGTGAAAGACTACGCCGGCGGCGAGAACGTGATTTCGCGAGTCGATCCTATTTTCACTGAGCACCGGTTCAACCCCGTTCCGGTCCGAATCATCATCGATAAAAAAGGCACAGTAAAGCACGTCCACTTTCTCAGCGCATTTCCTGATCAGGCAAAGGCCATCTCCGACGCACTCGGCCAATGGAAGTTCAAGCCATATATCCACGACGGAAAGCCACTCGAGGTAGAGACCGGCCTTATGTTCGGAGGCAAGTTCCAAGCAAAGGTTCCCGGGGACTGACGTTGCAGGACGCTGATGGAATGCTCCACGAAGGGCTCGGGGATGTAACTAGATTGCGCTGCGGAAAGCTCTCACCACTCGTCTTCATATTGATCCCGGTCTTCGCACATCCCAGTTCCAATCGGCAGCGATATTGACGTGGGACGTATGATGGTTTGGCAAGGTGGTTCCAGAAGAAGGTCGATGTATGCCATCACTGAAACTGCTGGTTGTCGAGGATGACCCCGCGTGCCTGGAACTCATGACTGAGGTCTTCACGTCTTTAAAGGCCGAAGTGCGCGCCGTCGGCAAAAGCGAAAAGGCTGCTGCAATGGTCAACCAGGAGAAGTTCGACGGAATTTTCCTGGACCTGGAAATGCCGACGCTGAGTGGCTTCGACCTCGCACGCCTCATCCGCAAGTCCTCGTGGAATAAGTCAACTCCCATCGTGATCGTAACCGGAAGCGATGAGAGAAAAACGATGCAAGATGCGTTTGCGATCGGAGCGACCTTCTTTATTCAAAAGCCCGTGGACCGGCAGAAGTTGAGCGTCCTGTTCCGAACGGTGAGCGGAGGTATGCTCGAGAACCGGCGCAAGTATACGCGCGTCCCAATCCAGGCGGATGTTTCATGCACAGTGGGCTCCCGAACCGTCCGCGGCGTTAGTTGGAACCTCAGCATGGGAGGAATGCAGGTGGAAGTGGGTGACTTGAAACCCAAAGACACTGTCCGACTGTCGTTTCAACTGCCAACTTCTGGAGCCGCCATTGACGCGGACGGCGTCGTCGTGTGGGCGACTGAGAAGCGGCAAGGAGTCCAATTCATGAGGGTAAGTGAGCAGAGTCAGCAGTCGATTCGTCAATTCATGACCGAAGTCGAGAACATGGACCGTTAGGAACAAAGACCTCATCGGCGGTCTCGGTACCACTGCCAGCCTAGCCTGTTTCTAATTTATGGACTGAGTGTCTCGTTTTGTAAGAAGACGATCAAGCTCCTTCGTGAGGGAAGACGGGTCGACAGGTTTCGACAAGTAACCATCAAAGCCCGAACTAAGGATTCTTTCCCGGTCGCCTCGCATAGCATACGCGGTGACTGCTACTACCGGCAGCCCTGCCAGGCTGGGATTCTCGCGGATTTTGCGGACAACTGCGAAACCATCCAGCACCGGCATTCCAATATCCAGTAGTAGTAATTCCGGGTGAGTCTGCTCAATCGTTTCGAGCGCCTCTTGACCGTCACACGCTTCAAGCACGGTGTATCCCCGCAACTCCAGCAATTCGCGGAGCAATTCCCGGTTTACCGCATTGTCCTCAGCCACCAGAATGCGTGTCATGGTTGGCCCGCGCCCTTCGCCAGCGTTCGACCGCGGACTACTCTATCGACTTCAGCAATGAGTTGTTGTTTCCAGGATCCGTTTTTCTGCAGGAGACCCTGGGTCTCCCGATGGAGAAGAGCAATCTCGTGTGGGGTAAGGTTCTTGGCTGTCATTACAAGAATAGGCAGTCGTTTCAACGCTGGCTCCTGTCGTACGTGCCGAATAACTTGAAAGCCATCGATACCTGGCATCAGAAGGTCGAGCAGGATTGCGCCTACCACTTTGTTGGCGAGCACCTCCAGGGCACGCGTCCCACTGCGCACTCCTTGCGTCTCGTACCCGGCAGAACGCAAGGCTTCCTGCATCAACTCCAAAGCTTTAGGATCATCGTCCACCAGCAGAATGGACGAATCATCGTCCGCCGGCGACGGCACATGCCTGCGAATGGTTTCCAGCAGCGCGGGTTTGCGAACTGGCTTGATGAGATAGTCGTCGGCGCCAAGAGCGAAGCCGACCTGCTTTTGATCGACGATCGAAAGGATAATCACGGGGATAGACGCTGTTTCCGGATTTTTCCTCAGTGCTACTAACGTTTCGAAGCCATTGCTTCCCGGCATCATCACATCCAGGGTGATGGCGTCTGGCCGCAATCGTTGAGCTTCTCTAAGAGCTCCGGCTCCTGACTCCACCGTCGCCACCTGGTACTCTGGTTCGAGATAGCTGGAGAGAAGCTCACGCGCCGGAACCTCGTCGTCCACGATCAGCACCAGCGGGGTGAGACGACCTGACGTCGCCTTCATAGAGGTTTTTACCGGCTCTTCCGAAGGATGGACTTCGGAGGTTGGTTCCACCGCAGGAATCGTGAACGTAAAGCGGCTGCCCTTTCCCGGCTCGCTTTGCAAGGAAATCTGCCCGCCTTGTTGCTCAACCAACCGCTTGGTGATTGCAAGTCCCAACCCCGTGCCCTGATGATTGCTGTCGGCATTTCCCTCAACTTGCCTGAACTCTTCGAAGACAACCTGTTGGTCTTCAGGCCGGATGCCAATTCCCGTATCCGTGACTGACACCGAGACGAAGTCCCAGTCGTCGACGCACTCAATGTTGATCTGACCGCCCTGGGGCGTGAATTTGACTGCGTTGCTGAGTAGGTTGTAGAGGATCTGCTTAAAGCGCACGCGGTCGGCTTTCACCAGAGATTTGCTCTCCACCTTCTGCTCAACCCGGATGTTCTTGGCCATCGCCAAAGGATCAATGGTAGAGAGTACTTCCGGCAACGCATGCTGCACCAGAAACTCTTCGCTACGCAGCTCCAGCTGTCCGGCCTCAATCTTGGAAAGGTCCAGAATGTCGTTGATCAACTGCAGCAGGTGGGTCGAGCCTTGTTTGATGTGACCGATGAATCGCTTCTGCTTGGGGTTCAGCGCACCTGGAGTTTCGTCTGCCAGCAGATCGGAAAAACCCACAATCGCATTCAGCGGAGTCCTTAGCTCATGACTCATGCTGGCGAGAAACTTGCTCTTCAGATGCGTGGCGCGTTCCACTTCGCGATTGCGGAGCTCCAGTTCTCGATTGCTCGCAGCCAGCTTCTCAGTGTATTTGCGCTTTTCCGCTTCATCCCGTTTTCTCTGTGTCACGTCAACTGCGACCACAACCTCTGCCGCACGCCCCGCAAAGCTCATTGCATACGAGGTTATCTCCGCATCGATTTTGCTTCCATCTTTCCTGCGATGTTGCCACACCCCAAATTTCTCAATCCCATCTCTGAGCGTGCCCACACTTTCGAGTAATCGGGGTACGTCTTCCGGAGGGCGAATATCCTTAATAGTCATCGCGAGAAGTTCGTCTTTGGAATATCCGTACTTTTCCACCGTAGCCCGATTTACCGCCAGGAATCGCAATGTTTCCCGGTCGTAAACCCAGGTAGGATGCGGATTGTTGTCAAACAACTTTCGGTGCCGCTCCTCGGTCTCCCGCAGTTGCTCCTCCGCCTGTTTCTGTTCTGTAATGTTGCGCGCCGCAGCATAGATAACTTTCTTCTCGGGCGTTGAAATCGCATTCCACGAAAGCCACTTGTAAGAGCCGTCTTTGCACAAATAGCGATTCTCAAACGCAAAGGTCACTTCGGAGTTCTCTAGCCGAGTAGCCTGGGCTGTCGTTGCCCGACGATCTTCGGGATGGATGAACTCTAAATAGGGCTTCGACTTTAATTCTGCCTGAGTAAAGCCCAGAGTCCTCTCCCACGAGGGGTTCAGATTTTTGAAATATCCGTCAAAGCCCGCGATGCAAAACATATCTATCGACAAATCGATGAATTGGTTTCCCGTCTCCAGCCTGGAATACAGAGCAGCCATAAAAGTGCTCATTCCTAGGCCAACCACAACCAATACCAAACCCAAGAACCATACGCGCCGGTCAACCGCCCACAGGCCCGCATGCAATGTGGACACTGGTTGTTCCACGAGAACTCCCCAACCGCAGCCACTCACCGGTTCGTATCCCGCGAAAAAGCTTTCGCCTCCGCGCACGAAGGCCCCGTAGCCAGAATCGCCTTCCCGCATCAGCTTGACGGGTTCATACCCGCTGAGGTCAATCGGGGCCGAATGAGAATCGATATTCGGACGAGCGGACAGATGACCGTGCTGGTCCACCAGAGAAATGGTCCAAGCACTCCCCATCTTGGTCTCAACAAGGCGGCTGCTCATCGTCTCCAGCGTGTATGGAGCCATGAGAATACCAATGGGCTTCCCAGCCTCATCCTTGATTGGAACCGCAATGGCAACGACTAACTCGTAAGGCGCGATGGCAGTTTGATAAACCTCTGAAATATAAGGTTGCCAATCGCGAACCTCGCCTTTGTACCAGTCGCGGTATGCGAAATTCTGATTCAGCACAGCGGGCTGATTTGGGTAGACCGCTCGCATTGTTCCATCGAGATCGTATGCACTCACGAAAGCAAGATCCGGGCGCAAGCTACTTGCTTCTTTCAAGTCCCATTCGACTCCGTCCAGATCGCGCTTCTTCCATGTCTGGACAAATCTGCGGCGGGTGGCAATCGATTGCAGGAAGGCCGTGCTTTGACGGAAATTCTCCTCCACAAGAGTCGCTGAAACGTGTGCGATCTGAGTGCTCTCATTGGCGGCTTGGGTCTCAGTTTGGTGCCCTAGTACTCGACCCACGGAATAGGCGAAAACTGCGATCGGCAGGACCATCAGCAGCAGAAACAAGGAGTATAGACGCCGTCGGCTGCTGGATATCCAGATCGCAATCTTGGCTCGCGTTTTCATCGATCCCTCATCGTTAGCAACTCAGCACGGCTAGTCGCCGTGATTTCCGCTTTTCGCTATCTTTACCTTTCAGTTTTTGCCCCAGACTCGACCGAGTATTAGGCACCGGCCCCCGCCCCGCGGGAGAGGAGATCGGCCGCTCCGGTTCGGACAAACCGCTCGAAGTGATCGAAAATGTGCGGGTCCCACCAACCTTTTACTACTTCTTCTCGCATGGTCTGAAGGGCTTCGGCCGTGGAAAAGGCCTTCTTGTAAGGCCGCTCCGTGGTCAGAGCATCGAAAACGTCGACAATCTGCAGGACGCGTGCGGTAATTGGAATGGCATCTCCCCGCAGCCCGTCGGGATAACCGGAGCCATCCATCTTCTCGTGGTGGTGGCGGATAATAGGAAGAACCAGGCGAAATGACTTTAACGGAGAGCAAATGCGCTCACCAACCACCGGATGTTCGCGGACAATCTTCCATTCTTCCTCGGTGAGACGCCCAGGCTTCAAAAGGACGGCATCGGGTACGGCAACTTTTCCTACGTCATGTACGATTCCCGCTCGACGCAGCGCCGTAACGTGGTCTTCGCTCAGTCCAATCTGCCGTGCCAAACGGGTGGAGTACTCCGCCAAGCGTTCACAATGACCGTGTGTGTAAGGATCTTTGCCTTCGATGCTCCGCGCCAGGGAAAACAGGACCGACTCTGCCCGCTCCAGTTCGTCGGTGCGGAGCTTGAGTCTCAAAAGCGACCTCACACGGGCGAGCAGTTCGCTTCGGTCCACGGGGCGGGTCAGGAAGTCATCCGCGCCACACTGAATGCCCTTCAGCCGATCTTCTTTGGCAGATAGTCCCGTGATTAGCACAACTGGGATTAAGTAAGTTTCGGGGTTACTCTTGATCTTCTCGCACAACTCAAACCCGGTAAGTCGAGGCATCATTACATCTGATAGGACTAAGTCGACTTTCGTGCTGTCTAACCTCTCCAGTGCGGATACTCCATCCGGCACGGCGATAACTTCAAATCCATGGAGGGTGAGGAGTTCCTGCAACAACTCTCGGTTGGCTGCTTGGTCGTCGGCGACTAAGATAGTCCCCGTTACTGATTGAGGGCACTGCGACTGCATAATCAACATCCGTTTCCTGCACAGGGTGGCACAGAAGATTAAAAGGACCTAATTACCGAAGTCACAAGGTCAGTTGGCTTCGATCTGCAAGTCTTGGTTCGACTAGCTCCCGAGGGCCTCTTTGCCCACAATCTCATCTAGTCCTGAAATGCTGTGAGAGTTGCATCTGTGGCATTCCTCGGTCACCACCCTCGTTACGAGGCGTTTCATCTTCCTGCTTGACTCGAATGAGGCTTTGCGATAAGCGTCATATTAGAACTTCTCTTCGCTGCTACTAGTGTGGGGTGTGCCTGACCGTAATCTCAGGTAAGCGTCGTGTTTTGCTTTGCGACGCGGTGGGCCTTGCGTCTTGTCAGATCGCAGGGAAGGAGTGCGATGTTCACAGTCCGATGGACCAAGTACCGGTTATCGGTTCCAACTACATCCGACTCTACAATCAATCTGGCACCTAAGCTGTTAGCGAGCTTGGGTTGGCGGCAAGAACTTGGCCGCTGTGTTCTGGTCCCTGCAGCTGTTTTCGGCTCCGCTGCTGTGTTCCCATCCTATGCCCCAGACGGGAGAGGTCAATGAGCGCGCCGAGGGTTCTGAAGCTGCTGGCCATCGATGACACTCCCGAGAATCTAGAACTGATTCGCGCCACGCTCGAGCAGTTGGATCTGGAAATCGTAACGGCGGAAGATCCCGAAGCCGGCTTCGAGCTATTTCTGCAGATTCGGCCGAGAATCGTTCTACTCGACTTGGTGATGCCGAAAGTGACGGGAATGGAACTGCTCGAACGGATGATCGCAGCCGATCCAGGAGCGGACATAATTTTGATGACGGCGCACTACTCTCCAGAATCAGCTGTTGAAGCAATCCAGAAGGGCGCGTGCGATTACTTCACTAAGCCTCTGGACGTCGGAAAACTGCGTTCCAGGATCGTGGGTTTTCTGGCCGATGCGGAAAGACGACAGAGAACCCTGCACCTTGATCGAGAACTGCTTGACGCTTGTCAATTCGAAGGCATGGTCGGCCGCAGTCCCCTGATGCTGGAGGTATTCGCAAAGATCCGGCGAGTCGCCCCGCACTTCAGAACGGTTTTGATTACGGGGGCGACGGGGACGGGTAAGGAACTTGTGGCCCAAGCTCTGCACCGCCTTAGCCCAGCGGCCCGAGGCGAGTTTGTGATTTGTAACTGCTCGGCGCTCGTCGAGAATCTGGTCGAAAGTGAGCTGTTCGGCTACGTCCGCGGTGCCTTCACGGGCGCGACGCATGACAAAGCCGGCTTATTTGAACACGCAGACGGCGGCACCATTTTCCTGGATGAGATCGGTGAACTCTCTCTGCCGGCCCAGGCCAAATTACTACGGGTTTTGCAGAACCGTCAGGTGCAGAGGGTTGGATCTCCTACCGCGCATAACATCGATGTGCGGGTCGTCGCTGCCACCCACCGCAACCTGAGAACGATGGTGCGCGACGGGCAGTTTCGAGAAGATCTCTATTACCGCCTGGCTATGGTCGACATCCCGGTGCCGACTCTCGGAAACCGCCGCGAAGACTTGCCGCTGCTGCAAAGGTATTTCATCGAAAGATTCTCTACCGACTATGGAAAGTCCATCGCCGGCCTAACCCGAAGGGCACAGACTCGAATGGCAACGTATCCCTGGCCAGGCAACGTCCGTGAACTCGAGAATGTGATCGGGAATGCCTGCATGATGGTGGATGGATCTCTGATTGATATCGACGATCTGCCGGAGAGTCTTCGGCGTCCACCCATTGACGACGTATCTACAGATGAAACGTTCTTGACTCTCGATGAACTGCAGAACCGTCACATCTTGCGCGTACTCCAGGCAGTCGGAGGCAGCAAGCCTCGAGCCGCCGAGATCCTGGGGATCGGTCGCGCAACGATTTACCAGATTTTGTCACGGATGAAGCTCAAGGAAGGAGATGGGATGGCTGGATAAGTCGTGATCTCCGGACCATCATGGTCGCGTCAGCTGCGTTCTGCATGCGACCGGGTCTCGCGACTGTCAAAGGGCTAAGAGACGCTCACACGTTTTGCGGAGAAGGCACGGTCACAACATCCCGGCCTCGTGCTTTAGATTCATAGAGGCACTGATCCGCGACCTTGAGCAACTCATCGGATGTTAAACCGTGTTCCGGAAACGCGGCAACGCCTGCCGAGATCGAAAATGGTCCCAGCGTCTCTTTCTTATACCGCAACCGCAGCCGCTTCACCTCTGAGCGCAATGCGTCCGCGCGAACAGCTGCGTCCTGTGAAGTGGACTCCGGCATGATAATCGCGAACTCCTCTCCGCCGTAGCGGCAGCATAGATCGGTGGCCCGAAAGAAAGTGCGAAACAGATCGGCAAGGGACTGGAGAACCATGTCTCCTGCGGCATGCCCGAAAGTGTCGTTGAACCGCTTGAAGTGGTCAAGGTCGAGGAAAAGAATGGCGATTGCCTGCTTCTTCCGGTTCGCCAGTTGTAGCTCTCTTTCCAGAGATTCCTCCAGAAAGCGCCGATTGAACAGGCGAGTGAGCGGATCACGAATCGACAATTCACGAAGGCTTTCACGCAATTGCAAGCCAGACAGGGAAAGGGCGATCTGAGATCCGAGAGTCATAGCCAATTGCTGACGAGACTCTCGAAGGTTTTCCGTGCTCGAATCGCTTAGGAGCCGCGCTGCACTGTCGAACTCGAGATGTAGGATACCAACCGTGTTCCCCTGCGCGACCATCGGTACACATAGGCACTCGGTGGTCGAACTCTTGGTCAAATGCTGGCAGGCGACGCCGCCGCCTGGAGACTCGCTCCAGTGAGGTTGGCCACGGCGCAGGCCCCAGCACGCGTCTGGAGGAAATGTCGGCGTCAATGCGTCCCGTTTGCCCCACCGCGCTCCTGCCTCAACCAAGTCCCGCGATGATCTCAATAAATAGAGAGCTCCAGAAGGAACTTCAGGAAAAAGCCTTTGCACAAAGTTGGCTACCACCACGCAAGCTTCCTGAACCGTTCCACTGCACTGCAACAGCGATCCCATTTCATTTAGCAGACTGATCTGTTTGGTATGAAGCTCCTGTTCTTTCAGTAGACGGTCCAGTGATTCGGCATGTTGCCGCTGTGCTTCAATCGCCTTGACCTGCTCCGAAATGTCCTCGTAGATGAGATAGGCGCCCCGTATGTCACCCTCTACTTGCAGCGGGACTCCGTGGAGTGCAAGGTCAAGAAGTTTCCCGTCCTTTCGCCGCTGTCGTACTGTCCGGTGTACCGCCTCTCCCTCGAAGATATGCTCGACCACTTCCCCGGAATCCGATGTCTCACCACCGGGTACCCCGGGGGTACTAATATCAATCGAAGCAAGATTGTCCCGGTCATACTGGAAAAGTTTTTCGAAAGCTGAATTCACCAGCTCAATCGAGCCACGCCGGTCAAGCACAACCATCGCCAGCGGGCTATTCTGTATCAGAGAGTCCAGGTAAGTAGTTTGCTCATTCAAATGAATTCCCAACCGGTGTCGCTCGCTAACTTCCGAGCCGACGATGAGTCCTACTGCCGACACTACCAGCATGAACACAGCGACTTTGGTGAACACAACTTCGCCTGGAGCAAATAGATGCAGCGCAACTACAATTCCAAAATTTAACGCCAGCACTGCGGTTACAACTCGCCGGACTCCCTGACGCATTGCAATCCAGATCACAGGAACAAAGCAGGTATAAAAATGACCATATCGACCATCATTGACACCGAACATCGCCCAGCATACGGCTAATATTGCCAGAGCTTGGCCACTACCTTCTGCGACCGCGCCGAAAGTGAATCTCGTTTTTCCCGAATGCGCTTTGGTTGGCCTGACCTCTGCCGACGCCTCTGTGAGCCACTTACGAATACGCGGAAAGATATGTACCAGGAGATAAGGGGCGACAGCCACCAAGCCAATAGCGTCACCTAAGAACCACCCAAGTGCGGACGACTTCCACTCACCCCGGGTAATGGCATGATCCGCAATCAAAGTTGCGACTCCAAAAAGAGCCGCACTGGCCGCTGCGATTGCACTTACTAGAAGGTAGCGGACCACATCTCGGCGTCGTCGTAGTTCAAGATCTATCTTTAGAGTCCCACGCAGCAGATATGCAGCAATCCCATAACTGGCAGAGATTCCCACCGCACCGATGGTATTACTGAACGAAAGCACCGGCTGAGAATAAAGAGCGATGTTGGTGAAAGCATTGGTGAAGACGGCCAGAAGCGCATACCACGGACTGACGCCCAACATCAGGGCCATCACTAAACCGATGGCGGGATACCAGGCTACAAATCCAATGTGCGAAAAGAGGACGATCTCGGGCCGGTTCAGAAGCAGGTATAGCAGCACGAACGACAGGGAAACCAGAGCGTGGCGAGTGATCGTACGGCGCGAATACATGAACAGCATCCCAGGACTGAGTGGCTCGTTTGGTGATCCATGTCGTTCGGTGGACAAAAGGGAATGTCCGCTCCGGATGCCTTGCAAGCTCAGATTACCTACAGGTAAACATAGAGATAGTGCTCTGGCAGCACAATTCAACCTTCTCGGGAGTACTTAAGTAATTCCTTATTTGTGAGGTTTACTGAATAACCCGCCAGCGACACTACGGCGTCGTCATCTGGATCGTGCGTTCAGCTTGTCGAGTGCGCGTTTCAATTCTTCAAGCTTTTGTCCAGCTTCGGCGAGCTTACCCTCCGCAGTCAGGCGCTGGTAATCGGCGAGATCTTTCGCGGCTTCCGCGATGAGCGCATTGACGTCCGCCGTGGCCTGGGATGGCGAGGCAGATTGGGTTGTACTGCGCGCCGGTTCGGCGGAGATGGCAGCTGAAGTCGTTGAAGAGGCACTCAACGACGACACCGTTCCCCCAAAAAGCGACGCCATCGCTGATTCGAAGGTTGGTCCGTATGCCAGCCGATCTTGCAGCGCAAGCACCACCAGGCGCAACTCGGGCATCGGACTTCGTTCAGCCTGCAGGTAAATGGGTTCCGCGTACAAGAGCGCCTTGCCCGTAGGAATTACCAGCAGGGCACCTCGCCGCACGTGCGAGCCTTGCTGATTCCATAAGGTCAGCTGTCCGGAAAGCTGCGCGTTCTGGTCGATCCGCGCCTCGATTTGCAGCGGGCCATCGACCAGTTTCGTCTTCGGAAAGTTGTAGACCACTGACGTACCGTACTGTACGCCGTCGCTGCGCCCGGCAATCCAGCCAATCAGATTATTCCGGTTGGCCGGCGTGAACGGCAAAATCTCTGCGAATTCCTCGCCGCTTTCGCCCGGCAGTTTCATCAGCACAAAGTTGGGCTGCATCGGCTGGGTGACTTGCTCCCCACCCTGGCTCATGCTGACCTCAGTTGCGACGGTCCACAGATCTTCGCGGTTGTAGAACGCCTCCGGATCCGTCATGTGATAGAGTCCGTAAATCTCTGCCTGCAGTTTGAGCAGCAACTCCGGATAGCGCACATGTTTCCGCAGGTCCGCTGGCATCATGGAAGCATCTTTGAACAGGGTCGGAAAAATGCGCCGGTATGCGTCGATGATCGGGTCCTCCGGATCGAACACATAGAATGTTGTCGTGCCATCGTAGGCGTCGATGACCACCTTCACGCTATTCCGCATGTAATTGATGGAGGCGTTGTCGAGACGAGTATGCGTCGAGTATGGATAGCTGTCGGAAGCGGTAAACGCGTCCATGATCCACGACAGCCGTCCATCATCGCCGAGCACGATGTAAGCATCGGGATCGAAGGTGAGGAATGGCGCTAATGCCGCGACGCGGTCGCGGATGTTGCGCCGCATCAGCAGTCGGCTGTCTTTATTAACGTCATCGCTGAACGGTAGTTTCGCCAGGTCGCTTTGGTCGAGCGCGATGATCATCCGGCGCAGAAACCCGCCCAGCACGATGCCGCCGTTGCCTTCGTAGGAAGTGAGATTGTTACTCTCACCTTGCGGATAGTTGAACTCCTTCTGCCGTGTCTTCACGTAGACGTCGGTGTTGGTCAACTCGCCGAAATAAATTTCCGGTCGGGTCACGCTCAGGCTATGCACGGTACTCTGTACCGGCATGTTGCTCAAAATCAGGGTAGGCAGGCCTTCGGCCGTGAATCCATTGACCGGATTCATCGTGATGCCGTAGCCGTGGGTGTAGATTAGTTTTTCGTTAATCCAGTTGCGGCTGCTCTCAGGCAGCTTATCGACATTCAGTTCGCGCGCTGCGAGCATTACCTCTCGAGTCGTGCCCTCGATGGTATATCGATCAATGTCAATATCGGGAAAGTCGTAATAGGTGCGGATTTCCTGAATCTGGCGCAGCGTGTCCTGTAGTGCGTGCCAGTCCCACAGCCGGATGTTCTGAAGTGTGGCCTGATTGTTTGCTGGGTCCGCGGCCTCAACCGTCGTCTCAGCAGGGAACTCGCGCTGCGAGACTCGATTCAATCCGTAGGCCTGCCGCGTCAACTCAGTATTGAAGACGATATAGGGCCTCTCGCGAACCAGTTCGTTCGGTTTCACGATGAAGCTGCTGACGTACCATGCGATCCCCTGAACCGCGATATAACAGACCGCAGCTGGAAGAATCGCCGCGACCAGCCAGCGACCGCGAGGCACGCGCACGGCATTGACGAGTGCGATCACGGCGCCGAGGACGAGTGCCGCGCACACTACAAGCATCCCAGTGAGGGTGACGTGTGCATCGGTATAGGTCACGCCGCCGAAGATCGTGTGATCTTCGAGCAACAGCTCGAACCGGCCGATATATGCGCGCATGGCCAGGACCAGTAAAAGAAACGCAAATGTGATCGACAACCCGCGCCAGGGTAAAGTGACATGGCGACTGAGGCGTCCCGCGAGCACACGAGCTCCGCCCGCGATGAGGATGAAGAAACCGGCAAGCGCGCAGAGAATCACGGCGAGCGTAAGAAGCCACCCGGCGATCAAGTCCCATGTTGGCAACGCGAACAGGAAAAAATTCAGGGGCTTGCCGAAAATCGGGTCTACTACGCCGCCGGTAGCATGGGGTGCGTACCAAAACAGCGCAAGCGTCGGCCACTCCCCGATCATGGCGGCGCCGCTGGCAGCGGCAATAGCGAGAGAAACGCCAAGCGCAATGAGCCGCAGCACAGCTTCCACCGGCAGCTTCACCGGCTGTCCCCCGATCAGAATCGTCTGACCGTCCGGCAGATCGGGAAGATGCGCCCGCTTGAGCGCGACGAACGATCCGTACAGAATGAGAAAAGTGGCGGCTGCAAAAGCTGCGAAAATTTCCCACTGAAGATTCAGGGTTTTCCAGAAAACGCCCTCATAACCTAGCGACCGAAACCAAAGTACGTCTACGAAATAGGACAACACGGCCCGGCAGCCAAAGAAGATGACGGCCAGCACAACGAGAATGAGAAGAAAGCGGCGGCTACGGCGAGGCCGCCCCAAAAGCGGCGGCGGCCAGTCAATGGACTCGGGCATTACTCACTCCGTTTCATACTCCATCAGTCATCCGCATAATACTCCCTCCGCTTCCGCCACATCACTTTCCTTCGTCGCCGTAAACGGTTAGAGTGTTGTTCCGCCTTAACGGAAAGACTGGTCCTCCTTCTAGATCGTCGGAATGCGGACGAGTTGAGGATGTAACAAACGTTTTTACTTCTAAGCGAATGAATGGATCTGGCATGCGCCAACAAAGAATTGCATTCTCTCTTCTCGTCATTTTTGTAGCGGCATCGGCGTCTCCAACTGCTGTCGAACAAAACTGGACGAACTATGTGCGCATCGGGGCTTACGGTCTTGCGAGGAACAGCGCGGATAAGATCGTCGCGGACGCCCAGCAAACAGGTGTCTTCGGGATTGAGGTGGATAACGATATACCCGGCCGCTACGAGAGCTTTCTTGATCCAACCGCGAAGCTGCAGGCGATACATGCCGTGGCAGAAAAAGCGCATGCTGCGGGGAACTTCGCCTTCGTCTACATCGCTGGAACCGAATGCATCACCGCTCATGGCGACAAGGTCGCCCACACGCTGGCCAAGGATCATCCCGACTGGTTGCAGCGCAAAATTACGGGGGAACCCGCGATCTTCGGCGGCGGGAGCGCGTTTTGGATCGCTGCCGGCGACGAGGATGTTTGGGTCAGTCCTTATGCCCCTGAGTGGCGAAAAACTTACATGGAGCGCGTCCGGCAGGTTGCCGCGACCGGAATTGATGGTATCTACATCGATATTCCTTACTGGATGACCCACTTCGATGGCTGGGAGGACACTTGGGCTAGCTTTGATGACTACACGGTGGCAGCGTTCAAAAAGCAGACGGGACTCGATGCGAAAAAAGATTTGAAACTGGGAGACTTTTCCGACCCCAATTTTCGCCGCTGGGTTGACTTTCGCATTCAGACCTTCACCGACTTTTTACAAGAGATTGACCACAACGCCAAATCGGTGAATCCGCAGATCAAGACCATCCCCGAAATTTATCCCGGCATCGAGCAGGAATCAGTCCGAGTGGGAGCCGATGTTTACAGCCTTTATCCCGTAGTCGACGCCATCGCGCACGAATACGAATTTGGTAGTGGCGATCACATGGCATCGTCTCGCACGCCCCTGAATTGGTTCTACTATCAGGTCGGCATGCACTCCTTCCGAGCCTTCGCAGAAGGGAAGGCGACCTGGATCCTGAACTATTCGTGGGATGGAGATAAGGTCGTTGATCGTGGAGAGGCGATGATGAACCTGGCGATGTCCCAGGTTATGGCGGGAGCAAATTTTTGGGATGCGCCTGGTCATTCCATGGCCGGATCGAACGATCCTGCCACCCGCAAGAAGATTTTCTCCTGGATTAAAGAGAACGAAAAAACATTCTACCTGCCTCGTACGCCGATCAATCCGATTGGAGTTTATTTCTCGCCGCAGACGCGAAATTACTACGCGGAGGATTTCCTCCGATCCTATCGCGGAATTCTAGTTCTGTTGATGCAGTCCCATCGTGAATTCCAGATCGTCACGCCTAGAACTCTGCATGAATTTCATGGCCACGCTCTCATCCTCCCAGACGTTAGGATTCTGAGCCAGGACGAGCGGACGTGGCTCGAGCAGTACGCGGCGGGAGGGAAGAAGCTCATCATTACAGGAAATAACCCTCTGGAATCTGGCAATACGAAAGAGATCACGCGCTTTCCCGCGTGCCCGGGGAAAGCATACATCGCGTCCCTGGAAGCAGGCTTTGATCAGGCAACTCCACAGTTGCAGCAGGCGTTTCTCGAGAGTCTTCCGCCCAACGCAGGGATCGAAATCTTAGCATCGCCCCAAGTCGCCTCTTCCATAGCTCGCGTGAACGGTGAAGCCCACGTTTTTCTGGCGAACTTCGCCGGACTGGTGGGCGGCAGAAATCCCGTCCAGACTCCTCAGACCGTCACCATTACCCTGCCTGGTGCGCACGGCGAGTCGGCGTATTTCCTGCCGTTTCTCGGGAACGCTCAGAGGCTGGAGGGCGCGTCGAAGCAAGGAACCGTCACGTACACGCTGCCGCCTATCTCAAAAGGTGCGGTCTTCTGGTTACATGCCGATTGACCGGCAAATACAAATCATTCGTAAATGCGCTGCGCCTCCCGACATTCCCTCTTGACAAGCAGTGCCCTACCCAGTAAAAGATTGGTTTCGTAATAAATCGTAACAATTCGCAAGCTCTGCGGATTGCGCTGGCGAGTGGGTGCCGGCCGAATTCGAATGTGATCGGAGGATCTCATGCGGCTGACTCGGCAGGTCCTTTCCTGGATTCTGAACATCTCCGTCCTCGCAGGCTGTGCGACCTTCTTAGTGGCGCAAGGCAATTACCGGGCGCAGTTGCGCGGTGTGGTCTCCGATGCGAGCGGTGCCCTGGTCACGAATGCGAGGGTCACCATCCGGGACGTGGGCACGAACATTTCCAGCTCCGCGCGCACTGATGACAAGGGCTCGTATTTCTTCACTGGACTGCGTCCGTCCACCTATGACGTAAAGGCGGAAGCGCCGGGCTTTCGCGCGGCTGAGCGCACCGGCGTGGTTTTGGCGGTCGATCAGGAATCGTCGCTGAACTTCAAGCTAGATTTGGCGGGCGTGTCGACTTCTGTGGAAGTCACGACGACGGCGCCGTTGCTCGATACGGGCAACGCAACGTTAGGCACGGACGTCACCAACGAGTACGTGAAGGAGTTGCCGCTCATTAACCGCGACTTCTTCGGCTTGACGTTCCTCTCCGGCGGCGTGACAGAGGTGGCGGGATCGGGCACGCAGGATAACTATCCCTCAGGAACCAATTTTGTTTCCAACGGACAGCGCAACGCGACTGCGGAGGTGCGGATCGATGGCTCGCTGATCAGCGCGCCGGAGCAGGGTGAGGGCGGAAACTCGAATGTTTACTACGAGCCGCTGGTCGAGGGTGTGCAGGAATTCAAGGTTCAGAACAACAGTTTTTCGGCGGAATTTGGCAACAACGGCGGCACCGTCGTAAACATGGTTCTGAAGAGCGGAACCAATGCTTTTCATGGCAGCGGCTGGTACTTTCTTCAGCGCTCGCAACTCGCGGCGCGTGATTTCTTCAATCCTGCTCCGAATCCGAAACCGGATAGCAAGCGCGACCAGGGTGGATTTACCATTGGCGGCCCGATCCGAAAGAACAAGACTTTTTTCTTCGCCGACTTTGAAAAAGTACGCAGCAACAGCGCGTTCAACGGCCTCGCGACCGTACCCACTGCCCTAGAACGAAAAGGGAATTTCTCGGAACTGGCGACGCCTGGAATCCCTTATATCTACGACCCGACGCAACCGTTAGTTGCCTGCGCCTCCGGCATGTGTAGGCCGCCGGTGCAATACAACGGGGTCCCAAACGTGATTCCCCCGAACGAAATCGACCCCATCGGCCAGGCCATTCTCAATCTCTATCCTCAACCCAATTTGCCGGGCCCGATTAATAATTACATTTTCAGCGGCATCGCGCATGCTCCTGATTATCAGTTCGATATCAAAATTGATCACCAGATTAATGACCGGAACCACATCAGCGGACGCTACAGCCGAGGCTCCTCGAATTACTACACCCCCATGATCTTGGGAGACAGCTTCGACAACAACGGCTCCGGAGATGGAATCGCGGGCAGCCCTACGCTGGCACAAAATGGTTCGATCGAATATTCCCGGACGGTGAATTCCCGTATTGTTTGGACGAGCCACTTCGCGATCGATCGGGTGCATGAGCTGGAAACACCAGGGATTCCCACGATTTCCAGCTTCAATGCTACTTTGCCCTCCGGTTTCTCCCTGCCAGCCGTGTTGCAGCAAGCCAACGGAATCGATCGGATGCCGGCGATCTACATGTCATCGGGCGGGCAAACTGCGCCATGGACCGACCTTTACGATCAATGCTGCGCCAATACTACGTTCGCGCATACGCTCTATAGTTATTCTTCTCAGGTTGTGATTTCCAAGGGCTCGCACCTTATGAAGTTTGGTGGAGAGCAGCGACTTTTCTACAACAACTTCTTTCAGCCCTCGGATCCGACCGGCGTATTCAACTTTACCGACTACGTGACTTCGCCGACGCCGAACAACGATGTGGATGCAAACGGCAATCCGACCGGGAACCCGCTCGCCAGCACGCTCTTTGGATACGCCGACAATATCAACCCTTTTCCTTCCGAGCCGACTGCGCTCCAAGTCTTGCCTTCCGTCGCAAATAGGTCGGCTGAGACTGGCTTCTACTTCCAGGACGACTGGAAAGTCACTGCGAAGCTCACCCTCAATCTCGGCGTGCGTTATGAATGGAGCACGCCTTACGACGAACGCTATAACCGCATCCAGTTCAGCAATTTCACCGCGCCCACTGGAGTGACTCTCGATTTAACGCCCGCCCAAGCGGCGTTAGCCTCCGTCGGACTCAACTATCCTTCCTCGGAGCAATTGATCGGCACCACAGAGTTTCCCACTTCCAGCATGAGACATGTTCCGGTATACCGCAACGATGTGGGCCCGCGATTGGGATTTGCCTATACCTTCGATTCGAAAACGGTGGTGCGTGGCGGCGCGGGTATCTATTTCGGAATGAGCCCAGCTACAAATTTTCAATATCCCGGAACAGCTTTCAGCAAGACGGCCACAATGTTCTTCACGAATAATAATTTTGAAACGCAGTCCGCCACGCTGGAAAATCCCTTTCCCGGCGGCTTTACCGGGCCGCAGGGCAAAGCGTATGGCCAGTTTGCCGAGTGGGGATACGGGAACAACAACGATCTTGGCACTACGGCGGCGCGCGACGCCGATCTCTACCAGTGGAATGTGGGAATCCAGCGCGAACTTCCCAGCCAGATCGTTCTGGGCGTCGACTATTCCGCCAACCGCAGTACCCACCTCCCTTGGGCGGGCACCAACAACCGAGACTTCATGTCGTCGGCGTTGCTGGCGAAGATCTCGCAGGCCGTTCGCTACAACTACGACGTCACTCAAAACAACGGCATCGGGGCCTGCGATAACAGCAGTTGCGTGTCTACCTTCCTGCAAAATCCGGTGACGAACCCGTTCCAGGCGATGTTCACCCAGCCGTGCACAGCCACTCCTACTTCTCCGTGTTTCAATGAGCCTGATTCGCTGTACAGCACCGGACAAGTCCCGTTGGGGAATCTGCTGAATCCCTATCCGCAGTTCACGGGAGATTTCGAAGGCTTGATGTTGGAGGAAGCGAGTTCGTGGTACAACTCGATGCAGATTCGCTTCCAGAAGCGAACCACGCATCATGTCAGTTTCGAAGGAAACTACACGATCTCCAAGTTGACCGATAATTCCTCGGCAGGCCGAAATAACTGGGTAGGATCGCTGAGCAGCGGAATGCCGCAGCAACTCGACCGCCTGAATCTGGAACACAGTATCAGCGCCAATGACGCGCCGCAGCGCTTGGCGGCCGCGGTCGTGGTGACTTTGCCCGTTGGCCGCAATGACTGGATTGGCGGAAACATGAATCGCGGGCTCGACGCGGTCGTGGGAGGTTGGTCAATCGCCACCCTGGTCACTGAACAATCAGGGCAGCCCCTCGCGATTGGCATGAGCAATCCCCGGCTCGCCAACGGTAGTCAGCGTCCGGATGTTGTCTGCTCTCAACTCAAAACCGGTCTCAGCATGAAGGATGTCGCCACGAATTGGGAGGCGAACTCAGCAGCTGAAGGAAACGGGAACCCTCCGATTGCGTCATTTATCAACTCCAACTGCCTCGCCGATCCCGGAGATCAGAATCCGGGCGACGCTCCCCGCTATTTTCCCGGCCTGCGCGTGAACGGCATTCACGACTTCGATATGAATATCTACAAGTCATTCATACCGAAAGAAGGGATGACGATCGATCTCAGGGCCGAGATATTCAACTTGCTGAATCATCCGCGCTTTGCCCAGCCAGATGCTGCACTTGGAGATGCGGCCTTCGGCACCATTACATCAGACGCGAATGGCTATCTGCCGCGATACTTCCAATTCGGATTGCGATTCGAATTTTAGAATCTTGCGGACAACTACCCAGCTGGCCTTGCTGAGACTTGTCTACTCAATCTGCTGTGCCAATTGCCTCGCACCGCAGGCGTCGACAGAGTTGGCAACGACCCGACAAACGATATCCCATTCTTCTACGCTGTTGAACCAAACCCCGCGAGTGACTACGATAGGACGTTCAGCTAGCTCTATCTGCTCGTAAACCGGAGGAGAAATGATCGGCTTCAAAGTGAACGGTAAGGACAGGACGTATGACGGCGATCCTGAAATGCCATTGCTGTGGTATTTGCGCGATGTCGCTGGATTTACCGGCACAAAGTTCGGCTGTGGCATGTCTTTGTGCGGAGCCTGCACCGTTCATCAAAATGGGGAAGCGGTGCGATCCTGTTCGGTCGCGATGAAAGAGGTCAACGGAACGAGTATCACCACGATCGAAGGAATCTCTGCCAACGGATTGCATCCCGTGCAAAAAGCTTGGATGGAGATCAAGGTCCCGCAATGTGGATACTGCCAGGCGGGCCAGATTATGCAGGCCGTCGCTTTTCTGAACAAGAATCACAATCCCAGTGATTCGCAGATCGACGAGGCAATGTCAGGCAATCTTTGCCGCTGCGGAACCTACCAGCGCATTCGTGCCGCAATTCATCAGGCTGCGAAGGAGCGGGTATGAACAACATCCAGAATGTAAGCCGGCGTGGATTTCTGAAGAACGCCTTCGTGGCCGGAACGTTTGTGCTGGGCGTACAGCTTGTCCCTAGGCCGCTCTGGGCCGGCGTTTCCAGCGACACTCCTCCCGTTTTCCAGCCCGACATTTTTCTTTCGATTTCGAGTGATGGCACCGTCTCCATTGTTGCTTCCCGCTCCGAGATGGGCTGTGGCAGCCGCACCGCGCTTCCTCTAGTCCTGGCGGACGAACTCGATGCCGATTGGGCGAAGATCAAGATCGATCAGGCAATTGGCGACGCCAAATACGGCGATCAGGATACCGATGGCTCGCACTCGGTTCGCAGTTTCTTCGATCAGATGCGGCAGGTCGGAGCTACCGGTCGGGCCATGTTGATCACCTCTGCTTCGCAGAAATGGAGGGTGCCAGAAAAAGAGTGCACTACCGAGCCAGGCTTCGTTGTCCACAAGGCGACCAACCGCAAGCTCAGCTACGGCGAACTCGCCTCGGCTGCCGCCAAACTTCCGGTTCCCAAGAAAGAAGACGTGCCTCTCAAGGACCGGTCGCAGTGGCGCTACATCGGCAAAGACAACGCTCTGTTCGATCTGCCGGAGATCGTCACTGGCAAAGCCAGTTTCGGTATGGATGCAGCGATGCCCGGCATGGTCTACGCCTCCGTCGAGCATCCGCCTGTCCTCGGACAGAAAATCAAATCCTATGACGACAAGGGTGCTCTGAAAGTACGCGGCGTGAAGCAGACGCTGACCATTGAGACCTTCAAACCGCCGCATCACTTCCAACCGCTGGGCGGCGTCGCCGTCATCGCCGACAACACCTGGGCCGCATTCCAGGGGCGCAAGGCACTCAAGATCGATTGGGACACCAGTCCGCACTCTGTTTACAATTCCGATCCATTCCGCAAGACTCTGGAATCCACGTCGCGTCAGCCGGGGAAGGTGGTGCGCAATCTGGGCGACGTGGACGCGGAATTTGCCAAGGGCGGCAAGATCATCGAGGCGGAATACTATACTCCGCATCTCGCGCATGCTTCGATGGAGCCGCCGGTCGCCGTCGCCGAGTATCGAGACGGAAAAGTGTTGGCGTGGGCTCCGACTCAGAGCCCGCAAGCCGTACAGGAAACCATTGCTGGTGTACTTGGCATTAAAAAAGAGGATGTCACTTGCCATGTCACTCTGCTAGGCGGAGCGTTCGGTAGGAAATCGAAACCCGACCAGGTTGCGGAAGCGGCCGTTCTCTCGAAACAACTCGGCAAGCCGGTGAAGGTTGTCTGGACTCGTGAAGACGATATCCAGTTCGACTTCTATCATTCCGTTGCCGCCATGTACATGAAGGCCGCGATCGGACCCGACGGCAAACCAACGGCGTGGCTGCAGCGCACTGTTTATCCTCCGATCGGTTCCACCTTCGACGTCAACGCCAAATACGCTGACGACGAAATGGGCCTGGGCTGGAACAACCTACCGTTCGACATTCCGAATCACCGGGCAGAGAACGGGCCGGCCGATGCTCATGTGCGCATCGGATGGATGCGCAGCGTCGCCAACGTCTATCACGCGTTCGCCATCCATTCTTTCGCAGACGAACTGGCCAATGCCGCCAATAAGGATTCGGTTCAGTACCTCCTCGAACTGATTGGGCCGCCGCGTATCGTGCCGGTGCAACTTGATCCCGACGAACAGGAAGAACAGAAGCGCTATCCACTCGACACTGCACGGCTGCGTCGCGTCGTGGAATTGGTTGCCGAAAAATCAGGATGGGGAAAGCGTTCCAGCGGGAACGGACATGGATTCGGTATCGCTGCGCACCGCGCTTTCTTCACTTACGTGGCCACGGTAGTGGAAGTCGAAGTCGATGGAAAAGGTCAAGTCCGCATTCCCAATGTCTGGACAGCGGTCGATACCGGAACAGTTGTGGCGCCCGACAATGTCCGCAACCAGATGGAAGGAGCAGCCAGCTTTGGGGCAAGCCTTGCCCTCATGAGCGAAATTAGTGTTACCAATGGAGTCGTGAACCAGAGCAACTTCAACGACTATGAACTGGTCCGCATGGACAGCGCTCCGAAACACACTAGCGTTTACATTGTCGAGAGCGATGCTCCTCCTGCTGGCGTGGGAGAGCCGGGTGTTCCGCCCTTTGCTCCGGCTTTTTACAACGCCATTCACGCCGCAACCGGGAAGCGTATCCGTGAGATGCCCCTCTCGAAAACGAAGCTGGTCTGAAAACTCGAGGGACGAAGCTGAACCTTCGGCTGTGGTGGTCCCCAACGATGGCGCTTCTATTGCGCCAAACGGTAAAGATCCACGCCGCCGTTGTAATTCGGCACATAGATTTGGCCTCCGTCGATTACCGGAGGATCAAACTTGTTGAACAGAAACGTGATCGCAAAGCTTTGCGAATCCCATAAGACTTTTAGCGATCCGTCTGCAGCGAGGTGTACGGCGTCGTAGACGAGCAAACGGCCGTTCACTACGTTTGCGTTGGCATCGCCGTAGGGAATGGTACAGACCAGAATCGCAGAGTCAGCGTCCGATCCGTTGCTCGATCCCGAGCAAAATCCTCCCGGCATTCCTCCCGGGGGAGTGTCCCGAACGTTCGCGCTGGCGTATTCATGACCCTGCGCGATGTAGGTTAAAGCTCCGTTCGAACTCACCTTCCATTTATGGAGTTGCGAATTTTCGCCCCAGGCGAAAATCGTCCACGATTTGAGAACCGGATCGAAAAACTGTACCGGAGTCATATGAAGATGCGCCGTGTCGCCCCACGGGAAAAAGTTCAACGTGGTGGGATTGGCGGGACACGGATCGACTGGCCCGGGGCTCATCGTAAGCCAGACGGGAGGTGCAGCGAGCTTTGCGCAGTTTGCTTTCGCATTGCTTAGGTCTGCGGGTGTAGTGCCGCCGAGGTTCGCGGTCTTGATCGGGTACGCGATTCCGTCTTTTCCGGTGGCAATGCAAACGCCAATCGAGAAGATACAGGCCGGACCAGCCGATCCCCAATCTTCATCCGACCAATTTCCGCTGGCCATGTTGGGAAAGACCAAGAGGACCGGCTTGCCGCGCTCGTTGATGTGCCCTTCCAGTCTTGCATCCTTAATAGAGACGTTCATCCTGCTCCCGACCGGCTTGGCGGCTTCCGTGGGCGCGCTTTGCCCCGCCAGTTTCGTAGCTGGCAGCCGCGCTTGCCCGGATCGCACCAAGTCCGTCCAAGGTGTCCAGTGGTCGACAACCTTAAAGCTAGCCTGCGTTCCTCCTGAAGCAGGTGTGTACTGCACTTTCACGAACGATTCACCGTACTCGGTCTGGCCATCGAAATCCCCGTTTCCAGTGATCGCGTAGAGGAACCCCTTATCGTCCGCCGCCAGCCCTTGTCCGCCCATCCATATACCGGCGCCTTCGCCCTCCGACGTCGTCAAAGCGGCGGCGATCGAATTGGTAGCGCAGTCAAAGGCGAAGATCCATCCGGCGGCTTTATTTCCAGTTTCCTGCACCGTCCCGGAAGCCCAAAAGACCGTCTTACGGCCATTCACATTGGTCAACACCAGCGAACTACGCTGCTTGCGCATGGTACTGCTGTAGGACTGCCCGAGACTGGTACCGGTTACCAGAACCGGTGCCACCACCTGAGTTCCATCGGCCACGTTCAGGACAAACACAAAATGTTTTCCGTTCTGTGGCGTGCCATCGGAGGATGTCCACGCGACCAGATACACTCGCTGCGTGTCAGGATCGATGACGCCGGTGCTTAGCACTCCCCACTTGTCATTGATAGCGTGACAATCAATCGTCGGAAAGTCGCCAACGCAACCGTCCGGCGCAGTCTTCTTGGGCCCGATGGCTGTGTTTCCGTTGATGGGTGTACCCAAGGTCACGCTCCACAAAGCTGTACCGTCGTGAGCATCCACGCCGCGCACAATATTTGCCATCGACGGCAGAACCATGACGTCGTGGATGGTGCCGTCGGGAAGCTTCACGTTGGGCAAGATAAGTGGCTGCGCTTCCATGCCTCGCGCATCACCGAACACTGGAATAATAGTCGCTCGGACAATTCCCTTGGACTCGACCAACGCCTGCGTCAGTTGAGTCTCGTGCGGGTTCCAGCCGCTTCTTGAGTTATCCGCAGAACGGGTAAGCCACGGCACCATGGTCGATTGGCATACGCAATTGTTGGTGGGCGCGAAAAGAAATGTGCAGATGAACAGGCATAAGTGACAGGGTTTCATGGGTCCTCCTATCAGGCAGGCACAGCGCGAACAGGAGAATCGCTCGAGCTGAGCAAGTTTCGAGGTGTGGCCGCAGCGGCCGCCGCGAAGGACAGCCGCCGCCGCCCGAAATAGCCAACCGGCTCACTTCCATACGGAAGGAGGAACGATGATGTCATCGGCGGGCACCAGCGTGTTCACCGAGACATGCGGCCAAGTTAGACCGGCGAAATTTAGCAGCACCGTCTGGCTGTACTGAATCTGCGTGAACGTAACCGTGATCTCGCGCTCCTTGTCCAAATCAAACGGCGGTGTGACGGAGAACCTCGGTACGCGTTGACCGGAAACGCTCCGTTTGGCTTTGATCAAGTGCGGCGGATCACCTACCTTATAGGGCCCTACTTTAATAACTTCTTCGACAGTTTCAATCCAGAAGACGGCTGTCATCTGCGTGGCCTGAGCGTTGGGTGCAGACGCGTTGGCCTGGCCTAACAGGAATGCGATGTTGTCGGTTCCACCGCCGAACAGTCCGACTGGTGGGGGCGGGGCGGTGGAAACGAAGATGGTGGTGGTGCTGACGATGTTTTGCTTGCTGATTTGGGCCCGCAGCAAACTGTTGGGATCGTCCAACATGGCTTGCGTGATGGTGCCGCGTGTAATGAACGGGCCCAGGTCTTGAGGGATTCTAGGCGTGTTCGGATTGCTGGCGGTTTGGCTGGCGAACGTCACCTTTTTCACAGGATTACTGCCCGTCACCGACGGCGTAATGTCCACTGCGGCGATCGTGGGTGGCCCAGGCGTCGCTGCCGCGACGAGTCCTTGAGCCTCGATCGTCGACCCGTGAGGAATGGAGGCCATGCGCGTAACAGTCTCTCCCAGCTGCGGAATCGTAGTCGGAGGCACATGAATCCAGATTCCGGGCTCGACGTGGATACCCACACTTTCGCCATGGATCGTAATATCGTTGATCGTCTGGAGATAAGGTACCCCGTTGAGAAAAGCGTCTGCCTGTGTTCCGGTGCCGCGATTTGGAACCGACCCCAGGCGCGGTGAAAACGAGAGGCTCTCAGAGGTTAAGTTCAATTCCAAAATGTTGTCGCGGGGAGGCGGGGGCAGGGGAACCGGATTCGGTAACGTTGTTGGCGTAGCGGCACTATCGGGCCGAAAGATGGTGTTGAAGCCGTTCCCGACCCAATCTCCAACAAATGCGGAGAGTGGACCAAGCGGTGGCGGTGGTGTGGGCGGGGCGGGCTTAGTATGATCCGGGCGAAGTTGCCCGAATACGAAGTCACTGGGTAGCTTGATAGAAGCTCTGGGGCTGGTGTCGCTCATTGTTTCCTCCTTCTTAGTACAGTTCAAATTCTCAGTGAGGGTTTAAGGTAGGGCAAAACTTGTTACGTTCACGTGTTCCTTGAGCTGCAAGGAATACCGATGGAGCTGTTGGCCGAAGGTTGTTGTCTGGGAAGTTATGAATTCAACCGTGTGCAAATCAAATTCAAGCAGTTTGCTGACCATCTCCAGCCGAATTAGTGCTCTCGATAACCACCTCTCTTACATTGGGTTGACGATTTTTGAGCGCCATAAAGAGTTCATCGAAATACTTGCGACCTATCGCGTTGGTTAGCGAGCTATCTGTCCGGATAGCGCCGGGCGTTATGTGCTCGACACGTTTCGACCTGAAAGTTTTGCGACCGAGAGATTTCGCCAGCATGGATCGATGCTCGTGTTATGCAGCTGTGGTTTCGTTGGAATTGACACTTCGAATTGTCTCGTCCGACCTCGTGACCCCAACCAGATTGTTCTTATAGCGATAGTGCTGAAAGTAGGGCCATCGTTTCAGGGCACCAAGCTAAAGACCGCAGACCCATCCCGGTGACAGTGTCGGGTGTGATTTACGGCTTCTGCTAATGAATGGTGTTTCCGCTGCAAATCCGGCCCCCGAGAGAGAGTCATCCAGCGGAACCGTTCTGGAGACTAATTTCGAAGAAGGTTACGAAGGAATTTGCATTGGGCGACCCCCATGACCGGAGTAACGCAAACGAGGCCCCAGGAACTCTGAATCTTTTTTCGAAATGGCGAAATCTATACGAAACAACTGCTTTTTTGCGCGTCTGATGACCGCGTCGTCCAGACAGCACCCAAGTGTTTTGTTTCAGATCCGGAGAATGTATGGCGAAACGAATGGTCCTGATGTTGGTCGTGATGGCTCTTATCTTAGGGGGCCTCGGATTTGCAAAATTCCGGCAGGTTGAGGCCGCTATCGCCCAAGGCGCAAGCTTCCAGCTTCCGCCCACTGCGGTTACCACGGTGGTTGCTCAGCGGGAGACCTGGCCTTCTACTCTGTCGGTAATCGGTACGGCGGCCGCGATTCAGGGGGTCACGGTGAGCGCCGATTTGCCAGGAACCATCGACAAAATTCACTTTGACTCGGGCCAATGGGTGCACGAGGGAGACATTCTGGTAGAACTCGATACTCGCCAGGAACGAGCGCAGTTGGCCAGCCTTGAGGCGCAGCGCGATCTGGCCCGCATCAACTACGGCCGTGCCCAGGAACTGGTAAAAGCTGGCGTCATTTCCCGTTCGGACTACGACACTGCCGATTCCCAGCAGAAGGCGACGGAGGCGCAGGTCGGTGACATTCGCGCGGCCATCGCTCGCAAGACGATTCACGCTCCATTCTCTGGACTCCTGGGAATTCGTCAGGTCAGCCTGGGGCAATACTTGGCGGCCGGACAGGCTATTGTTTCTCTGCAATCTCTGAGTCCCATCTATGTGAATTTTGGCGTGCCGCAGCAGGAAACGCCCAAGGTCATACCCGGTCACGTTCTGCGCGTTACCAACGGCGATCTGCCGGGCATGGCGTTCAGCGGCCGGATTACGGCGCTCGATTCCGTCATCAGCGAGCAGACGCGAAACATTCAAGTGCAGGCCACTGTTACCAATAAGGAAAACAAATTGCGTCCGGGAATGTTTGTGCAAGTCGAGCTCCCTCTAGGTCAGCCGCGTCAAGTTGTCCCGTTACCGGCTTCGGCTATCAACTATGCTCCCTATGGTGACTCCGTGTTCATCGTCGTGGAAATGAAAGATGCAAAAGGGAACACCTATCGCGGCGTGCGCCAGCAGGTTGTAAAAGTTGAGGGATCGCGTGGCGATCAGGTCGCGATCACTTCCGGTATTAATCCCGGAGACGAAGTTGTGAGTTCCGGAGTTTTTCGGCTGCGCAACGGCGCTCCCGTTCTTGTGAACAACACGGTCAAGCCCGAAAACAGTGCCAGTCCCAAGCCTGAGGATAGCTAAACGTGATAGCTAAAATCAGTTTGCTCTTGGAGGAGCGCGCATGAAGTTCACGGATTTATTTGTCAAGCGTCCGGTTCTGGCGATCGTGGTGAACCTGGTGATCCTGATTGCCGGGCTGCAGGCCATTCGCTCTCTAAGCGTGCGGCAATATCCGCGCAGCGACATCGCCGTCGTACAGGTTACGACCGTCTATGTTGGCGCGAACGCAGATCTTGTGCGCGGCTTCATTACGACGCCGATCGAGCGCGTCATCGCCAGCGCCGACGGCATCGACTACATGGAGTCGACCAGCGCTCAGGGTTTGAGCACCATCCAGGTTCACCTGAAGATTAACTATGACACCACTGCGGCTCTGACTCAGATCCAGGCGAAAGTCGCGCAGGTCCGCAATGACCTTCCTCCCGATGCTCAAGTCCCTGTCATCGATCTGCAAACTGCCGATGATCAGTTTGCTGCGATTTATCTTGGATTTTCTTCCACTGACCTCGATCAGAACCAGATCACCGACTACTTGACTCGAGTTGTTCAGCCCAAGCTGAGCGCGATCAGCGGCGTGCAGCGCGCCGACATTCTGGGCGACCGCACGTTTGCCATGCGAATCTGGCTGAAGCCCGAGCAGATGGCCGCTCGCGGTGTTTCGCCTTCCGATGTGCATGACGCCCTGGCGAAAAACAATTATTTGTCGGCTCTCGGAAGCACCAAGGGTTCCATGGTGTCCGTGAACTTGATCGCAAACACCGACCTGCGAACTCCCGCGGAGTTTCGCGACATGGTGGTGAAACAGCAGAACGGCGTGGTGGTTCGGCTCGGGGAAATCGCGGACGTTTCGCTGGGCGCCGAGAACTACGACCAGGATGTCCGCTTCAACGGGGAAACCGCGACCTTCATGGGCATTTGGGTTCTTCCTACAGCGAATTCACTGGAGGTGATTCGCAACGTGCGTAAGGCATTGCCGGCGATTGAACAGCAATTGCCCACTGGCATGAAGCTTGGAGTTCCCTACGACTCGACGGAATATATCCAGGATGCGATCAACGAAGTATTGCACACGTTGGTTGAGACGCTGCTGATCGTAGTGGTGGTGATCTTCCTGTTCCTCGGTTCGTTCCGTTCTGTGCTGATTCCGGTGATCGCGATTCCGATCTCGCTCATCGGAGCCGTGTTCCTCATGCTCATCGCTGGCTTCACCATCAATCTCCTGACGCTGCTCGCGATTGTGCTCTCCGTTGGCCTTGTCGTTGACGATGCCATCGTGATGGTAGAGAACGTCGAGCGTCACTTGCATCTGGGCAAGACGCCGTTCGAGGCGGCGAAGGACGCTGCGCGCGAACTCGTGGGACCGATCATTGCCATGACGATCACGCTCGCTGCGGTGTATGCGCCGATCGGTATTCAAGGAGGGTTGACGGGCGCACTCTTCCGCGAATTTGCATTCACATTGGCTGGCGCCGTTATTGTGTCGGGTATTGTCGCGCTCACGTTGTCGCCGATGATGGGTTCGAAGCTGCTGCGTGCCGGGGACACCGAGCGCGGCTTCGCTGGAATCATCAACCGGCGTTTCGAGAGCGTTCGACATCTTTATGTGCGCTTGCTTTCGGGCACGTTGCAGTACCGCCCGGTCGTACTCACACTGTGGGCGATCGTGGCTGTCGCGATGATTCCGCTTTATATGTTTTCCCAGCACGAACTGGCGCCGTCCGAAGACCAAGGGGTGGTATTCGGAGTTATTCAATCTTCCGCCAACTCCACTCTCGATCAAACCAACCTGTTCACCGATCAGGTCTACAACGTGTACCACTCGTTTCCGGAGAGCGCGAGCATCTTTCAGATCACGAATCCGAGTGGCGGCTTCGGCGGTATGGTGACCAAGCCCTGGAGCCAACGCAAGAAGACGACGCAAGAATTGCTGGTCGAGTCCACCGGCCCACTGTCCAAGATTTCTGGGGTCCGCGTCATTCCACTGACGCCCCCGCCGCTTCCCGGAGGAGGTAACTTTCCCGTCGATTTTGCCATCGTATCGGCTGCGGAGCCACAGCAGGTCAGTCAACTCGCCGAGCAGATCGTGCAGAAGGCGATGGCCAGCGGCATGTTCATTTTCGCCGACACGGACGTGAAGTTTGACCAGCCTCAGACAGAAGTTGTGTTCGACCGCGATAAACTGCGTTCCCAGGGTGTGGACCTGAGCCAGGTCGGTCAGGATCTCTCCACCATGCTAGGCGGAAACTACGTCAACCGTTTCAGCATTCAAGGACGGAGCTATAAGGTGATCCCGCAGGTCAAGCGCGTCGAGCGGCTTACTCCCGATCAGCTCTCGCAGATTTACGTAAAAGGCTCTTCGGACCAGCTCGTGCCACTCTCGACCTTTGCCAGCCTCAAGACAACGACCGAGCCGAGATCGCTCAACAAGTTTCAACAATTGAATGCAGTGCGCATTCAAGGCGTCATTCCACCGCCCGTGCCACTCGACAAAGCACTCACTTTTCTGGAAGACCAGGCGAAACAGATCCTGCCCCAGGGATTCACGGTAGATTACGCGGGTGAGTCTCGCCAGTTGCGAGTGGAGGGCAGCAAGTTTCTGGGTACCTTCTTGCTCTCGGCGATCCTGATCTATCTGGTGCTCGCGGCGCAGTTTGAAAGCTTCCGCGATCCGTTCATCATTCTGGCGGGCTCCGTTCCATTGGCGATCTCGGGCGCTCTCGTATTCTCGTTCCTGGGTTTTACCACTCTGAACATCTACAGCGAGGTCGGATTAATCACTCTCGTTGGTCTGATCGCGAAGAACGGAATTTTGATCGTAGAATTTGCCAACCACTTGCAGGAAACCGGCCTGAGTAAGCTTGATGCGATTATCGGCGCGGCAAGTACCCGATTGCGTCCGATCCTCATGACGACGGCCGCTACCGTCTTCGGGCATTTCCCACTCGTGCTCGCGAAAGGCCCCGGCGCGGGCGCGAGAAACAGCATCGGTATCATGCTGGTGAGCGGAATGATCATCGGTACGGCTTTCACGCTATTTGTGGTGCCGTCCATTTATATGCTTGTCTCGAAGTCTCGCGTACCGGTGCGGCGCGAGACTGAGATTACCCTGGGTGAACCTGCGGAAACTATGGCCTAGTTTGGTTGCGATTGCGGGGAAGTTGCCTGCCAAGTCGTGCGCTCCGCCGCTCAAAGCGTGGCCTGCTTTTCCCACGCTGTAAGAAACTTGTAAAGAAATTCACGAATCTGCTTGGATAATCCCGAGAAATGGGTTATTTTGACCGGCATTGGAAATAAGGGGCCGGGAAGCACAAACTCGATAATGGTCACGAGTCGATTCGGCGGATGATTTACAACCCCTGCTCTCCGCGACGTACTCCTGGTTGCGTCAGGTTTGGCCGGCTCCAAGGGGAATCCAGCTGTGAAACTCCCTCTTTGCCTCTCCATTCTTGTCGTTGCTTTAGTCTGCTCTTGCTGTTGTGCATCTGCCAGCGCAGCAGTCTCTGCTAATTCCGCTCCTTCGAGCGTATCCGACGCCGCAGCGACTTCGCCTCCGGGCGACCAGCCGGTCACCTCCCCGGCGGAGTTCATGATCCCGGGGCCGTTGCGCTCTTTTCTCCGCATGGCGGGTATCAGTCAGAAGATTGCGCCAGAACAAGTGCTGCCGTTGCTGAGCCGTAATGTTTTTATGGAGGGTTATGACAGCTCCAAGAGACAGACGGAATTTCTCGTCCTACTGAGCCGCTACGTCGTACAAGCCCGGGAACTGTCTGCCCTAGCCGCCGGAGGCGTCATTCGCGTTTCGAATTGTGACGATGCGAAACCGCTTCTCCGCATCCTCGGCTATCGTGCCCGACCGGACTGTGGAACGCGCGACACCTCCTTGCAGACGGCGGATGCTGACCGGGCTTTCCTGACGATCGATTCCGGATTTCCTCTCCTCGAACTGGAACGCACGCTGCAAGGAGGTGATCCTTTCGAGTACCACTACGTTGCGTCTGCCGTGCCGGTGATTTTCGCCACCGGCGATTGGACCATGGCAAGCGGGAAAAATTACAAGGAAGCCAGCAAGGATCTGATTGATACGATCCTGAGCGATCCCGCAGTAGCACGCCTGTACTGGGCCCTGTCCAAGCTGGATTCTCAAACCGACGACTCTCTGTACCGATCGTTTGGGATCAGGAAATTGCTGCCCTACGCGGGCGTTCTTGATTTTTACGGGAGCCACCTCTGCATTCGAGCGAACCGGGTTATCGTTCCAGGAGGATCGGGCGCCGAACCTGCGTGGAAGGATTTGGTAGGAGCAAGCCCCTCAACAGCCGCGTCCTTCGTCCAGAAGCTGTTGGCTCGAGACAAGGGTTGGCTGATGGCTTACTTTGACGTCCTGTCAAGAGTAAATCGAAGTCAGCAGGAATATTTCACCGAATCGCACCGGCTACGAATCTTCTATGACGCTCTGCGAGGTCCAGATTCTTCCTCAAGTGCGACCATGGGGATATTCAGGCCCGCCCCTGCGCTTTTGCTTCTGGTCACTCGGCTCCAGTTGGAGCCCACCGGGGAACCGCTGGTGCCCGGAAATCTCGACGTCTGGAAAGAGATTCTTCGCCACAAGAACGTGCTGCGCGAGCCGGGCACGCACATTAGCCGCCTGAACAATCCGGATCAACTCATTCAAGCAATGTTCGCACTCTCGCGGGCGACAACCGATGAAGGCCCGGTACAGATGTACCTGGCAACCAGCGCACTCGAGAGCAGACGATCTCCCGAACATCGCCTGGCTCCCGCGACGGTGCGCCTGCTGGTGCGCAAATTTGACCAGTTCAGTGATCAGTATCGGATCTTTTCCGAGTTTCAGGAGTTGAACGACGCATCCATTGTCCTGTTCATGGAAACGGCCGAAGCGCTCAACAATCTCCCCAATCCCTTGCGTGGCAACGCGCTTGGCATGTTTCAGGCGGATGTCGGAATCTGGCAGATCTTTGCCCGGCAGGGACAGATCACGAATGCGCGGCTGAATGATTCGTGGCAGCAGGTGATCAAGCCATTTGCCGGAAGCCGGTCGGCGGCCCAGTTATATAACGCCGGGCGAGCTTCCCTCGGGGAAGCGTTTCGGTTTGCTACTGGGGAAACAAGAGTCTCTCAGGACGAACTCATCGACCTGCTGGCCGGACCTCAGCAAACCAACCCTGAAGGAATGAAGATCCATCACGAACTCGCTCTCAGAATGCGTTCTGTGTTGGACGATCAGCGCCTGGTTTCTCTGGATACACTGCTTTCGCTGGGCGATGCCTTGACCGAAAAGGGCGAAGGGAAAGCTTTGAACGAATTCGAGATTCATCGCGCTGGTGAGATACGGGAATTTGAGATGCCGCGGCCGATCTTCACCAACGGGGAGAGAACCGAATGGGCTGCGGGAATCTATAACAACCGTCACACCGAAGTGCAGATGCGAACCGACGTGGCGAAGGTTTTGAAGTCTCCGGCGCCTTCGCACGGACAACTCGAAGAAGCACGCGGTCAGCTCGCTTCTTTCTTGCGGGACACACTGGTTGGTTTGAACTATGCCTATTACGAGCCCCCTGGCTCGCAGGCTCTGCACAATAACCCGCTGCTCGTCCGCTCCCATGATTTCGCCGCAGAAACCGTCGGCGGCATCAAGACGGTATGGCAGGCTCCGCAGCTCTTCGGCCAAGGCTCCCCCGCCGGCGGAGGCGCTCATTTCGTTGGCTCTCTTGCCGACCTGCCATATGTTCTTGCGGATCTGGAAGAAGATTTTATTTCGCCGGAAAATGTCCAGGCTCTCATCTGGAAAGAATTGACGCCCGGTCTGTTGACCAATGCAGTCTTGCCGCGCTGGTGGGACGTCAGCCAGAACGAGCTTCACGCGGTCACGCTCTATCAGCGAACTGGGGAAGAACTTCTTTCCGCTTCCGCGAAGGACGAAGAACTACGCCGCAAGGTAATGACGATCCTGTCGGATCGTGTTAACCCCCAGCGCTCAGAGCAAGTGGAGCAGGGTCTGCGGGCGGGTCACGTAACCGAGGTGCTCACTCGCATGGCGCCGTCGGACACATTCTATCTGACCGCAGAGTTTCAGCGCAGATACCCGGAAGAAACCCGTTCGTGGGGAACGGCGACTCAGGAACTTCAAGATCTCTCGCGCCAGCATCCCGAACAGGTCAACTGGAAGCGTTTGTCGCACGATTTTGGTGTGCCGCATCCCAGCTTGGCTCAAAGCTATGGTCGTGAGCTGTTGAACATCGGACTTCTGCCCGCATTCGAGGGAAGTCCCAGCCGTTTTCTGGCGGAGTCTTGGGATTCGCCCAATCTCTACTGGGCTCGTCTGGCCGATGAAAGTGGGCAATCCGCCGTGATGCTGAATCATTTGGTGCCGCAGTTAACCCGGCACATGGTGGAAAAAATCTCCGCCACCGATTTCGAAGACTGGCCAGCGCTGCTTCGCGCGATGCACGAAACGGGCGAAGATTTTCAGAAGGGCAAGATGGCTTCCCCTGCAGCTGCGGGTGCGACTCGCCCATGAAGCGTTTGCAATTGATGTTGACCGCGAAATGAATGAACCTGACAAACGGGCTATCGGAGTAGGAACTGAGGCATTATGGCAACGAACTCTCTTCGATTTCTCTTTCTGTTGCTTGGGCTGTGCGTCGGGGTTGTAGCTCAGGAGAGCGCCGATGTTCACGTGGTCGTCAACCTGGTACAACTCAATATCGCAGTGACCGACAAAGATGGCAAGTATATTACCGGCTTGCATCCCAAGGATTTTGCCGTTGTTGAGGACGGAATCACAGAGAAGGTTGCCACCTTCGCGGAAGGCAATGGACCTGCGTTTCGCGTGGTTGACCAGCCAGAGACCGAAGCCTCTACAAGTCCCGCCACCAGCTTGACCAGTGGTGCCTCTTTCGGAGGCTCGCCCCAGACTCTCAGTTCGTTGGTAGCTGGCGCCAATGTATTTGTTTTGTTTGATACCAGCAACTACATGTATCGCGGCTTCGTTTTTGCGCAAGATGCCATTTCCGAGTTTGTTCGTTCGCTGGAGAGCGCGGACAAGATTGCGTTCTATTCCTACAACCGGGATCTTTCTCGGGCAGCTACTCTTACCCCTGACCGGACCCAGATTCTGCACGCCGTGCGCTCGACGGTCGCCGGAGACGAAGCAGCACTCTACAACACCCTGTTGCTCACGTTGAAGGATGCGACGCAGTATCAGGGCAGGAAAGTCGTCGTCGTGTTTTCCAACGGTCCGGACAACTCTAGCGTCGTGCCTCCCGAGGATGTCGCCGAATTCGCTCAGTCCGCTGGCGTCTCGATATACATGATCAGCACTCAGGAAGCGAGGTTGGAGCCCGTCTCCACCGCCGTGTTTGATCGCATGACTGCGGCTACCGGCGGCAAGGCCTACTTTGCTAAAAACTGGAGAGATGAAAAGCGCGCTTTTGCGGCCATCCGGGACGACCTGGCGCATCTCTATTCGTTGAGCTACTACCCGAAGGCCAATCCCAACTCTGGCTGGCGCGCGATCACGGTGAAGCTGGTGGGCGACAATCTGAAAAAATATAAGATCCGCACTCGCAACGGGTATCGTCCACAGCCGTCTCGCTTTTCCAGCGAGGTCATAAATCCCCGGCCGGATACGGCTGAGGGCACTTCGCACGGTCTTCCTTCGTCGAGTGGCAACATTCAAGAACCACGCTGATCGCGCCGCCGCCGCCGAGCACGGCTTCAGATGCTCTCATTCCAAGTCTTGTTTGCTCGCAGGGAAACTTTTCAAAACCGCCAGGGTTCCACTTCCTAACCAGTCGTTGTTTGTGGTTGGAGTATCCGGTCTCCGCCCTTGATGCTTTACGGTTTTCCGTCAACAAGGAGAATTGCCATGAAATCTACTCTCAGAGTTTGGCTACTTATGGGTACCGGGCTCGTCGCATCTCTAGCGCATGCGCAGTATGGCGCGACGCCGATCAAGCACGTGATCGTGATCTTTCAGGAAAATCGCACGCCTGACAATCTGTTTCAGGGGTTGTGTACCGCAAATGGCGGCGTGCCGGGATGTAGCACGTCGACTGGGCCAGCGTACGATATCGCATCGACTTATGTAAATTCGGACGGCCAGACGGTGCCATTGCAACCAGTCGGCCTGGCTACCAACTTTGATCTGGACCACAGTCACGGTGGCCCAAACCTCAACGGAACCATCAGCGGGTGGAATTTCGAGTACAACAACCAGGGGATCAGCGGCAAGCCTGCAGCCAATGTTCCGGCACTCTGCGCCGCCAACGTTTTTGGCTGCGTCGTTCCGGCTAACAATTTTTCTCAGTTCATGTACGTCTACAACACGCCGGTAACGAATACCGATGGCAGCAAGGGTGGCCTTCTTGATCCCTACATCACATTAGCCACAACTTATGGATGGGCGAACCGGATGTTCCAGACCAACCAGGGCCCGAGCTATCCGGCGCATCAGTTTATTTTTGGCGCTACTTCGGCGCCTACCGCGGCCGACGACGCGATAGGTGTCTTTGTCGCGGAGAATGGTCCCAGCACAATCTATGGCTGTGGCTCTGGAGAATCGGTCCAACTGATCAGACCGAGCGGGAACTCACGGCTGCCGTTTGGCACGGAAACCGTTGGCGACAAAACGGTCGAATGCTTCACCCGCAATGCCATGGATTACTTGTTCAGTCTGCAGGATCCTAAGATTACGTGGACCTACTATTCAGAAGGGCAGAGTAGTCTCTGGGTGGCGCCGAACTCGCTTTCCAACATCTGCATACCATTGGCGGGAGTATGCACCGGACCGGACTGGACGAAAGGCGAATCGAACGGTTATGTCGACACTTCACCACCCGATGTCTTAAACGACATCGCCAAATGCACACTCTCGCAAGTGAGTTGGGTAACGCCAGCAGGGCAGTATTCCGACCATCCGATCAACAGCGGACAGGGGCCGTCGTGGGTGGCTGCCGTCGTCAACGCTATCGGGGACAACAAAACGTGCGACGACGGCACCGGCTACTGGAACGATACCGCCATCTTCATTACGTGGGACGATTGGGGAGGATGGTACGACCACGTGCGGCCAGTATTCCAAAGCGGAGCGGACCAGAACGACTATCAGTTGGGTTTTCGTGTGCCCCTGATCGTGGTTTCGGCCTACTCGCCCAGGGCCGGGTATATCAACAACCTGAAATATGACTTCGGCAGCATCGTGAAGGCGATCGAGGGTATTTTCGGCCTGGGCAGCCTCGGTTTTGCCGACGCGCGAGCGACTAACGATCTCCACGAATTTTTTGATTTTCATCACACACCGTCGGTATACAAAACAATTCCAGCTCCGCTCGCGGGAAGCTTCTTCACCACGACCGCCACCACTGAGGTAGATCCGCCGGACACTGACTAAATTAGAGACGATTCAGAGACATGTTGACTGTCCCAGGCGCTGGACCGGCAATAGCCGGTCCGGCGCCGAGGACAATGCCCACAACCTACGCCAGCGAGGACAAATTCTCATTTGCCGGTCGTGACCAATCTTCGACATCTGTCGAAGCATGGCCTCGACATTTGTCGACACTATCCCCGCCTGATCTTCCTTATCGTGTTTAGATCCAGCGATTTACGAAACCGACCCTAGCGCGACGGATTGGCGGGTTAGTTGCGTCTACTCCCTCAAATTCCTGAGAGATCGATGTTGGGCATTTCCGTCAGTCAGGGAGACTTGGAATGAAGTGGCCTGCCTTTGTACTCGTCCTCTTTCTTGGTGTATCGAGCACTTCCCGGGCACAGGAGCAGCCGACTGCGCTGCTTGATGCGCCCAAGGCGCAACCCGGGATTATTGTAGGAACTGTGGTCGATGTGAACAACGACGCCGTTCCCGGCGCGACCGTGGCTCTTCAGAGCCCCATTCTCACAGATCCCCTGACCGTCGTGGCGAACGATAACGGATTCTTTGAATTCAATGGTCTCGAGCCGGGAACTCCATATCATGTAACCATCAGCGCCCAGGGGTTTGCCAGCTGGAGTTCACCCGACGTCACTCTCAAGCCAGGCCAGTACTTGATCCTGACAGTTTCCAAGCTCCGCATCGCCGAGGCGCTAACCAAGGTCACGGTGGGCTATTCCGCAGAGGAGCTCGCCACCCAGCAGGTCAAGATTGAGGAACAGCAGCGCATTTTCGGCTTCATCCCTAATTTTTATGTCTCCTATGATCAAAATGCCGCTCCGCTCACGACGAAGCTGAAGTTCAAGCTCGCCCTCAAGGTTTCCTTCGATCCAGTCACCTTCTTTGGCGTAGGCCTGCTTGCGGCCAGCCAGCAGGCGGGTGATAACCCCAACTACCGCCAGGGTTGGATTGGCTACGGTGAGCGCTATGGCGCTGCCTATGCTAACGGCTTCACCGACATTATGATCGGTGGTGCCATCCTGCCATCGCTTCTGCACCAGGACCCGCGCTACTTCTACCAGGGCGCGGGAACTAATAAGTCTCGCGCGGTCCACGCACTTACCAGCCCCTTCGTTTGCAAAGGGGATAATGGACTGTGGCAGGCGAACTATTCGACCATCGGGGGCGATCTCGCCTCGGCTGCTATTGCTAATGCCTACTATCCCCCGTCTAATCGTGGACTCGGACTGTTTTTCGGGAATTTCTTCATCAACACCGGGCAGCGGGCTGCGGCCAACCTGGCTCAGGAGTTCATCCTGCGCCGGCTAACGCCCAAAGCCAAAGTTCAGAGGTAACGCGGCACCAGAGAAATGATTATCTGGCAGGCAGCAATCGCCAGCAAGACAAGAAAAAGCCCGCCTGGATTCGTAATTCAGGCGGGCGTAACAGCTGGAGAATGTCAGGTCCGGCTTCCTCCCCTGTCTTAGTTCACCGTCCAGACTTCCAGCGAAGACGTGTTGTCGTCGACCGCAGCAAAAGTGGTCTTGCCGTTGACCGTTCCGAAGGCGAGTCCGAACGCGCCACCGAGATTGGGGTCGACGGAGTGATTGGCCACAAATACGCCACCGCGGGTGAACTCGACCAGTTCACTAGGCTGGCCAGCTACAACATTGATTACGTCGTTGTTGCTGCAGATGAGGTTGCCGTTCGGTGCGAGGGTCATCGCCAGCGCTCCGTGCAGATGCAGACTGTCGCTGTAGATCCGGTATCCTTTCAGACCATTTTCCGCCACCTGGGTCGCATCAGCCATCGCGTAGATCGCATTATCATCGGCAGAGGCAACGTACAGCGTATCGCGAACCGAGTCGTAAGCCAGGCCTGTGGGGCCTACTTCCAAAGCTGCCGGATCGCCGCGATGCGGATACTTGGAAGAGATTTCGGTAGTACTCAACACCGAAACCGCTCCGTGACTGAGACCGATTACGATGCGCTCAATCGAGCCAGACAGAACATTCGATACGAACACCGTAGCCTTCGAGCCCTGGTCATAGACGGTGAAGTCCCAGGGACCGTCGATTTCCGATTTATTCGCAAGGGTCCAGACGACTTGGCCTTGAGGGTTGATCGCCATCAGGGACCCCGGTTTCACTGTGGCGGAGGTTCCGTCCACAGTCGGCATGTTTCCGACGAGCACGAAGCCAGCCTTTAACACTGCCAGCCCCGTCGTGAGTCCTGAGCCCGCAGGAGCCTGAAAGAATAAGGTTTGTTCGCCGCCACGAAAATCCACGATCGTCGTCCCTGTCCCCTGAAGATTCTGGTTGTTGTTGTAGTTCGAGACCAGGATGTCGCCGGCATCAAGCAAACCTCCGGTCGGAAATCCGGCAGGCACAAACGCCACTCCGTAGGGATTGACGTCGCCGTTGGAGGGGATGGTCGAGAGCACTTGCGGAGTCCCCAGCCCATTCAGAATAGAGCCCGTCTGCGCGCTGGCGTTGACTGCGCTGAAAGACACCAGCAGTCCCAGCAGGAACATCCCGATTCTGCCAACAACGCTCTTCGAAATTCCGCCCACATTCGCACGGCCATGAACCGCGCCATTGATTAGATTCGTTTTCATTGTTCTCACTCCTTGATGTTGCGCACATGGCGCTTTGATTTCGCGGTTGTTTCTTCCGCCACTCATAAAGGCGACGTTTCGCGTTGGATTCCCTCATGCTCACCAAGAAAAAGTTGCGGGAGCAGCCAGTCCCGTACTCACGACCCGACCGCCAGTCATTTTCTGTTTTTGTAACAGCAGTTCTGCTTCGCATCGTCATCCATGGTTGTGGGGTATAATGCTCCCACGAAAAGCGCCGGGTGGTTGGCGCAAAGGGCGCTTGTACTCTGAGAACGAGCGCCGCTCAACACATCCGGTCCGCTCCAGCAAACCTATTGAATCGCACGGGGAGACAAAATGGACGTGTCTCCGGACCGCCAGGCAGTGACGCGGTTGCTCCGGCAATGGAGCAGCGGCAATAAACAAGCCTTGGACCAGCTGATGCCGGTGGTCTATGACCAGCTCCGAAGGCTGGCCTCAAACTGCCTGCGAGCAGAACGTCCCGACCACACTCTGCGAGCTACGGCGCTCGTTCACGAAGCCTATGTGCGCCTGGTCGACTCCGAGGTGGCATGGGAAGACCGTGTGCATTTCTTTGCAGTGTCGGCCCGTATGTTGCGCCGTATCCTGGTCGATCACGCCAAGTCGAACAACCGGAAAAAGCGCGGTGGTGAATTTCAGCAGATTCCTCTTGATGAAGCCGTACTCGTGGGGCCACGGAGCGACAAAGGCATCGTGGAGCTTGACGACGCGTTGCAACGCCTCGCGGCTCAGGATCAGAGGAAGAGCGAGCTGATCGAACTGCTTTTTTTCGGCGGACTTACTTATGACGAGGCGGCCTCTGCGTTGAAGATCTCTCCCGCGACGGTCCATAGGGAACTCACGTTGGCTAAGGCGTGGCTCTATCGTGAACTTGGCCACGGCGTGCAGTAGACGCGATGCGCGGTTTCAAAGTCACGTTCGCAAGGCATGTCGTTAGGATTGTAATGTGATGGCTTCTTCGTCAGGACGATGGCGGCAGGTCGAGGCATTATTCTACGAGGCTTTCGAATTGGAGCCGGAAGCTCGATCGGAGTTCCTCGGAAAGCACTGCCACGGAGATGCGGAATTACGAAAAGAAATTGAAACTCTTCTGGCGTCCGCCGACAAACCCATCGACTTCCTGCACCAGCCCGTGGCCGAAGCGGCTCACCAAATGATGGAAGAAAAGCGCGGTGCCATCGCCGCCGGCACACGGCTGGCCCACTACGAAATCATTTCCTTGCTCGGAGCCGGAGGTATGGGCCAGGTTTACGTTGCCGAGGACACTCGGCTCAGACGCAGGGTTGCCATCAAAATGCTGGTGCCGGAACTGACCCGTGATGAGCGTAACTTGCGCCGCTTCGAGCAGGAAGCCCGCGCCGCTTCGGCGCTAAACCACCCGAACATTTTGACCATCTACGAGTTCGGCCAGTTTGACGGCTTGTGCTTCATTGCCTCTGAGTTTATCGAGGGCGCGACGCTTCGCCAGCGCATGGCCAATGGCAGACTTGAATGGAATGTCACGATTGACATTGCAATTCAGATTGCCAGCGCTCTATCTGCCGCTCATGCGTCTGGAATTGTTCATCGCGACATCAAGCCCGACAACGTAATTGTGAGGAAAGATGGAATTGTAAAGGTCCTCGACTTCGGGATCGCCAAGCTGAGCGATAGCCGTGTCGGGGCGCCGATGCGTAATAGGTCTTTGTCCCTGGCGTCCTCGACGAGCGAACCCGGAATGATACGAGGCACAGCCAGGTACATGTCTCCGGAGCAGGCCCGGGGAATCACCGTGGATGCACGAAGCGATATCTTCAGCCTGGGATCGGTGATCTATGAAATGGTCACGGGAAGGGCAGCATTTGATGGTGAGACTGCAAGTGATGTGATTGCTGAGATATTGAAAGGTGAGCCTCCGCCGACCGCAGAATTCGCCCCAGAAGTGCCACCCGAACTTGAACGCATCATCTGCAAAGCCCTGCGCAAGGATCGCGAGACTCGGTACCAGGCAGTCGGAGATTTGCTGATTGAGCTTCAGGATTTTAAGAAAGAAACCGAGTTTCAGGCTAGCCTGCGACGCTCGTCCCGGCGGGAACCGTCCAATCTTCCAACACCTAATCGACGGTCGAGTGCGCACCTGCCAGTGCAAGCGACGCTCCAGCCCGAATCGGTTGCTCAATCCCGTTCGATGCGAGGCTGGCTAGCGGGACTCGCAGCATTCCTGCTTGTGCTTTTCGCCATCGGCTATCCTTTTATAAGAAAGTCCAAAACGCATGTCGCAACTGCGCGGCCGCGCAGCCTGGCAATTCTTCCGTTTCGGAATCTCAAGCAGGATCCTGAAACGGACTTCCTCGGATTCTCGCTGGCGGATGCGATCATCACCAAACTGGGCTACGTTGGTGCTCTCACCGTCCGTCCTTCATCCTCTGTTGACAAGTATCGCAACCAGATCATCGATCCTAAGAGAGTCGCAGCCGAGTTGGACGTGGACACGCTGCTCACTGCCAGCTTCGTGAAGGAAGGCGACGAGCTCAGAATCACGACTCAGTTGATTGACGTCAAGCCCGACAAGATTCTGTGGCGCGATGCCATAGATCTGAAGTACGACAAGCTGCTGACGGTGCAAGACCGAGTGTCGCAGCAGATCATCAAGGGGCTGGAGCTAAGTCTCTCTCCTGCGGAGGCTGCGAATCTCAAGCCTGAGAAGCCAATCAGTACCGCGGCCTACGAAGACTATCTGCGCGGAATCGATTTTTATTCTCTAAATCAGTTTGCGGCGGCGATTGAAGTGCTGGAAAAGGCTACCAAGCTCGAGCCAAACTATGCTCCCGCGTGGGCGCATCTGGGGAGAGCCTACACAACCAATGCTTCCCTTCAGTTTGGCGGGCGAGAGGACTATGGCAAGGCCCAGGCTGCCTATGAGAAGGCCATCGCACTGAATCCGGCACTGGTTGAGCCTCGAATCTACGAGGCCAACCTGCTCACCGATACGGGAAGAGTCGAGCAGGCAGTTCCTTTGCTACGATCGGTTCTTCGCGATAGTCCCAACAGTGCAGAGGCGCACTGGGAGCTTGGTTACTCCTACAGGTTTGGCGGGATGTTGAAAGAGTCCGTGGAGGAGTGCGAGGAAGCACGACAGAACAATCCCCAGGTCAAAATAAACAGCGCCGCGCTGAACAGCTATCTTTACCTCGGTGAATATGAGAAGTTCCTGGAGAGCCTGCCGGCTAACGATTCTGTCTACACTCTTTTCTACCGCGGCTTCGGCGAGTACCACATGAACAATCGTGAACAGGCCGCCAAGAACTTTGACCGCGCTTTCGATATGGATCCTTCTCTCCTTCCCGCCGACGTCGGCAAAGCCCTCAGCTACTCGATCAGGCATGACAATGCCAGCGGTTTGAAGCTCCTGCGCCAAACGGAAAGCAAGATTGAAGAGCGCGGGGTGAGCGACGCAGAGAGCATCTACAAAGTTGCGGAAGCCTATGCAGTCTTGGGGGACAAAGCTTCTGCTCTGCACATGCTGCGCCATAGCATCGGAGGTGGGTTCTTTTGCTATCCCTACTTTCTGCGGGATCCCCTGCTACAAAGCCTTCATGACGAACCAGAATTCCAGACGATCATGAAGCAGGCCCTCCATCGCCACGAGGAGTTTAAGATCACGTTTTTCTGACGAACAGATCGAACTAAAGGAAATGACGATACCAACATTGCCGAAAACCCAGGAATTGTTTAGTCAGACCGCTAATGTCCACATTCGCAATGTTCAGTTCCGAGAAATAAAACGCAGCATGATAATCCTTAATTTTCAGCCCCAACGTCAACGCAGTATCGCGATCGTTTTCCGCCTCCCTGGTCTCCCCGACTGTTGATTGATATTTTGCCCCTCAAAATCATTCGGGGCCCCTTCGCAATGCGATTTGACCGGAATCTTCGAATAAGCGCGCTGTGACGGCACCGAAGATGAAGCCACCTACGTGCGCCAAATAAGCGACTCCGCCCGTTTGCGCCTGCGCCACCGCGCCCGCATTGAAGAGCTGGGTGAGAAACCAAAAACCGATCAAGAGTGCGGCCGGGATGAACGTTATCTTTACGAACACAAAGATCAGCAGAATTGAGCGGATCCGGTCGCGGGGATAGGTGACCAGAAACGCGCCCATTACGGCGGCAATTGCCCCGCTCGCGCCAAGGTTAGGAACGGTCGAATGCGAACTGGCTGCGACTTGGGCGAGCATGGCCACTATTCCGCCAGCCAGATAAAAAACCAGATACCTCCATCGCCCCATCGCATCTTCGATCTCTGGACCGAAGGCCCATAAGAAGATCATATTGCCGATGATGTGCGACCAACTGGCATGCATGAACATCGCAGTCAGAATCGTGATCCAGTGATGGCCGGAGAAGATTTCTGCGGGAATTGCCGACCACCGAGTCACGAAAGCCTCGCCACCCATCAGCTCGCGCACAAAAACCAAGGCATTCACAAGAATAATGAGGATGGTGATGACGGGGACACGTGTGGGACGCCTTGATGCGTCGCCTAGCGGAATCAGTCCTCCCATCTAGTCTTCCTCCATTCCTCACAGCGCAGGTTTCTTCCGAGGCGTCGAGGGTGCGCACACCTCGACGAGCCAGTTTTCCTCAGACGCTTCGGGCCACTAAGCCGCCAACGACGACGGTGACGACGATGCCTTGTCTGTCGCCTTGCGCACCGCCAATGACATCATCACCCGCGCAACCCCACTGAAAATCATGCTGATACCAACGAGGGTGCCGATCGCCCAAGCGGAACTTGACGGCCATTGCGCGTAGATCATCAGCCCCAGCAGCAGGGTGATGATCCCGTCCAGCATCACCCAGGTCGACCCATGCATCGGTCGCATCTTGAAAAACAGAACGATGTCCAGAACGCCTTCAACCAGGAAGAGCGATGCGAGTACCAGAGTAAGCGACGCCACACCCAGTATCGGATGCACGATCAGGTACGCGCCGAAGCATAGATACGCGACGCCCACCAGGAGTTTCCATATCATGCTGCCCGCTCCATGGGCGCTAAAGGCGAGCATCAGGTGGACTACGCCTGCTAGAACGATCAGCCAGGCGACGACCGCGTTGACCGCGACGGCGGCAAGAAACGGCGAACCGACCGCTACTATGCCGAAGACAATCAGTAAAACGCCCCACAAAATGGAAATAGTCGAAGCGTTCCGCACTACTTCGACTGGAGAATTCTGTGCCATAGAGGCCTCCTTCGAAAGCGGACTTAGCCTACCTCAAAAAGTCAATTAATTGAAGTCTGGGGGCAAGTTTCATAAAGGCGGGGGAGAGGCCGGGTTGCTCAGGACTGGTTTTGCTCAGCTGCTTACGAGCAGGGGTGCAAGCCAATCATTCAGTGACTGTGCTCCCTTCGAACCGCGATGAGCGAGACTTGCTCCAGCCCAGGAAAGTGATCCTCTTTGTCGGCTGCGCGTTCTGTAGGTGCAATTTGCTGAATCGTGGTTCGCGCGGGCAGCACCGGGCCAAAATACTGCGCATATACGTCGTCAAAACCTTGCAGGTCGGCTAAATCGTCCAGGTAGACGTTGGTGCTCACAACCTCATTGAAATTGATGTCTGCCTCTTCAAGGTTGTCGAGGAGATTGCGCATGCTCTGCCGCAGTTGATGTTGCGTAGTAGTGGCATAGATGCCACCGTGCGCACCGGGGATAAAGCCGTCTTTGGCGGAGCAATACAAAGTGTCGCCGGCAAAAACACAGGGACTGGCGGTGGGGCTGGGCGGCATATTTTTGGGACGAATCGCTTTCCGTTGGCGAAGATCACGAACGGCCACGCCCGTGTACTCAATCTGGGCCCCACCGGGTAAACTCGACACTTCAATCGTGGCACGCGCTGGTGTATTGCCGAACTCAAAGCGCCGCGCGTAACGTTCATTCATCACCCGCGCCGGGATCTTCGAGGTCAAGTAAGGATTGACGAAGACCATGTTGCTGAGTTCGAGACCAGCCGCTTTCACGACGGCCTGCACACGGTCGAGCGCTAAATCCACTTGCGCCGCAGGGTCGTCGGGAACTTTGCCGCTCGCGGGATCGCTGCCTGACATGCTGGATATGAAAAGCCGATCGTGGGTAAGAATGCCGGGCGAAGCAGAATCGCTTGGGCTGTAGTTTGGCGGATAGATGGCCCGCCGGTCGGCCAGGCTGCGCACTGCGACGGCGCTAATCTGGATGGGCCCATCGGGAACACGAGCAACGCCAAGGACGGCTCGAGCCGGTGGAGTTTTCCCGAAGTACTCGGCGAAGCCTCGATTCATTTCGTCGTACTCGCCGATGTCCTCAAGATAAACCTGGGTGTAGACAACGTGCTCTATGGTCAACCCGGCAGCTTCGACAACCGCTTTTAGGTTATCGAGCGTCTGGCGGGTCTGGGCATCAAAAGTCGGCGGCAGACTGCCGTCCGGACGACGAGACCCCTGACCGGAGATGTAAACGTAATCGCCCGCGTCCACAGCGGGCGAGTAGAAACGATTCGCGCGAGCGGAAGTCCCTGCGGGAACGATGGGCCGCACCTGTCCCTCTGCAGCGAGCGCTGGCGAAAGCAAGAATAGAAGCAGTAGCAGTCGCATTTGAACCTTTTGACGCCTTCTTCTCAACTAGATTTCCCTTCGAGCGCCCTAAGCCGCGGATTTTTTCTTCGCGGCTTGCAGAACAGCGCGCAATCTTTGTCCCACAACGATTTCCTCACCCGGCTTGATGGTCATTGAAATTAGTTCGATGTGGTCGGGTTCCTTGCGTTCTTTTCGGTTCGGATTCCCCTCGCGTACCGCCGTCACCAGGCTGGGATTATCTGGCCCAAGCACTTCTATCACCGGATCGCCCGCACGAAGTTCTTGCACGCAATCGATAATACTGAATTGCCAGGCCTGCGTGTCCCACGACACCCTGAGCGTTGGATATCGATTCCCGTCGTCGGGGATATAGATGTCCGTCTTTACGCCGGGTACCGTCTCCACCAACTTGCGAATGCGATCCACACGGCCGTTCCAATCGGCATAGAGCTTTTTCTCATCCAGATTCAGCCACGTCTCAAGCGACGTGAGGCAACCAATCACCTCTTCTTTGCCAACTTTCATCGGACGGCAAATCGCTCCCTCTCGTGGATTGCAATTCATCAGGGCTGACTCAATGAGGTCTTTCCGACCCAGGAGCAAGCCGCTGCACTGTGGCCCGCAGAGTCCCTTCCCTCCCGAGAAGCAATAGAGGTCAATGCCCATCTTGGCGTAGAGTCTGGCGTTGTCGGCGGGTGGTATGCCTGCGGCATCATCGAGTAAGAGTGGAACCTTGTGGGCTTTGGCAATCGCCACTTCTTGCTGTAATTTGTCACCAAGATCGGTGGTGTAGATCATCGCGGTATTTTCGTTGATGGCGTTGGCGAGTTCCTCGGAAGAATATGCGAGCACCAGTTTGGCGCCGACCAGCCGGATCGCACTGTCGAACGCGCTCCGGCCTCCCACCATGATCACTTCATGCTTCAGCCCGGTCGTATCGGGGAGCTGCCAAATATACTTGTCGTCGCTGCCGGCTATGCATGCGGCCGTTGCCGCGGACATTGCGCCAGCTGAGCCTGAGGTGACGATGCCGGATTCGGCGCCAGTTAATTCTGCCAAACGCCGGCCCACCGCACGCTGCAGATCGATCATGTTAACGAAATATTGCGATGCTTCCAGTTGGGCCTGACGAACCTCTGGAAATTCAAGCGATCCACTCAGATAGGTCCACGTTCCGCGGCAATTGATAACCGTCTTTACGCCCAGCTGGGTGTATACATTCTGGCGAGGATCCTTGCCGACGGCCATGGCGGCTTGGGCGTAAAGTTCTCGGACCGCAATCTGGCTCAGCAGCGGAGCAGCCGCCAACAATTTAATGAATGATCGCCGACCGGAATTCTGGTTTCGCATTAGGAAATCTCCTCAATAACCGTTTGTAAAGTACGCAGAGTTCACCGCTTGAACTTGTTCGTGACGTTGGAACGAGCTAAACGGTGGCAATCTAGTCTTCATCTTTAGGCAGCGAAACCTTTGATCGCACCGCCAGGATGAACGCCTTGGCGCCCGGTTTGTTCTGGTTGTAGAACCCCACCGTGCAATTAGGGCGAAAGTAATAAGCGTCTCCAGCTTTTGCTGGATAACGGCCTGCAACGCCGTCCACTCCACTTCCAGCTACCATTTCACCTTCGCCGTCGAGGACGAGATAGATTTCTTCCGCGGCTTCATGATGGTGCGGAAAGTTCGTGCCCCCCGGAGCAAAGCTCATCCAGAAAAAACTGACCACAACGTATGCTTGGTCAATCGCGTCGCGCTTGCCCTTCCGCGGACCGAGGAGCAGCTTGTACATAACCGATGTGGGATGACCTTCAACGGTCTCTTCCTTGACCTCGTCCAGATTTACGATCTTGGGCTGCGGCAACGGCGCGCTGATGGAAATTTCTGCAGGCACCTTGAAACTCATGACTAAGACCTGCGTTGGTCGATCGGAGCTGTTCGCAATCGAATGTTTCACGCCGGGAGGCAGATAGGTAAAATCATTCGGACGCATCGAGTACGTCTGCTCTCCATAGTGCAGATCGCCTTTGCCCTGCAGAACGAAATAAATCTCTTCTTCACGATCATAGACCGAACTCTGGCAACTGCCGTGGGCATCGACCGTGACTTCGGAAAAACGGGCAACGCTCTGCAGAGTTCGACTATCCGCATCGCCTTCGCCGAAGATCGCTTCGTAGTGGCAAGTCGGGGATGAAAGATCGGCTCTCGTTTCGCTCAGACGTGGAACGTAACGATGTAACCAGGTAGGGTCGATTGTCCGGTCCTGGGCCAACAAATTGGGCGCGAGCAACACCAACAACAGCAGAGCTTTCAACTTTGTTTCCCGAGGAGGGGCGTTCATACTTCTTTGCCCACTCGGTATACCACAGAATCGGCTTGACGCAAATCGAAATCTTTCGTTTTATTGCATTTCATTCCGTTTTGTCTCGCCCAGTTTCACGTTTTGAAAACTGAGGCATGCTAGGCTCAACTCCGCGGGTACAGGGAAAGGTGCGCTAATGACAATGTATTACCGACTAGCGAATCGCATGCTACGACTGGCCGTAGTTTTGTTCCTTGGTGCGAGCGGGCTGGGTTTGGCGCACGCGCAGACTCCGAGTTCAGCCAATTCCCCGGCCAGTACAGGGTGCCGCGTGGAAGCCGTAGATTACAAGGGGTGGAGTGCAGAGCAGCTTTCTAATCAATGGGTGCAGCTGATTGTGGTCCCGCAGAATGGCGGCCGATTGATGCAGGTGACTTTCGCGGGACATCCCTACCTGTTCGTCAATCCCAAACTTGCCGGGACCTATCGGCCGCCAACCCCGGGTCAGTGGTTCAACTACGGAGGAGACAAGTTGTGGCTTTTGCCCGAGGGGAACGACGACGAACAACATTGGGTGGGCGACTCTGATGTGCTGGATGATGGGCCTTTCACCTTTCGAAAGCTTTCGGAAGGACTACAGTGCGAGATCGAACTTACCGGTCCCGCCGATCCCCAGACCGGGATCCAGTTTCTACGAACGATTCGCTTGGACGCCGACTCTCCTCGTATCCGCTTTCATGCAACCATGAAAAACGTAACCAGGCATACTCTGGAATGGTCGATGCAGTCGGTCTCGCAATACAACACCTCCGATCCGTCCTCTACCTCCGCCTTCAACCAGAATTTCTGGACCTTCACCCCCGCCAATCCATCCAGCAGTTATCTGAACCGCTATCATGTTCGCTTCGGGCCAGCGCAGAACTCCGCGGTGTCGGTGAGAGACGATGGCTTCTTTACCGTGCACTACGTGCACATGGCCGCTGAATTGTGGTTGGACTCGACGGACGGCTGGCTGGCGGTAGTCGATGGCAGCAGCAAGTACGCCATGGTTGAACGTTTCCGGTTCGACGAAAACAAACCGTACCCAGGCAAGGCTTCTGTCATCTTCTGGACCAACGGCCCGGAAACGAGACTGAGCAAAGAAGGAATCCTTTCCCTGAGCAACGATGCGGACGCAGCCCCTTACTACCTTGAAGCGGAGATCAACAGTCCGATGTGCCATTTGCGACCGGGAGAGTCTTGCGATCTGGACACGGAATGGTTTCCGACACGGGCCGGAAACGAATTTCACGGAGCGAGGGACGCCGGCATCGTGATACGCCCGCTGCAAAGCGTTCGCCTGGACAACGGAAAAATCAAGCTTTCAGGCTCTTTTGGAGTTTTCTGTGCCGGGCACCTTGTCGTTCACTTTTACAACGAACACGGTTCGAGCCTTGGAACCACAGCAATTGCGAATGTCAGTCCCGTCGAACCGGTGGTGCTGGAAACGGAAGTTGACCCACCTGGAAAACCGGCGCGAGTCTCTCTCCACGTGGAAGATGATCATGGTGTGGACTGGGGTTCGCTTCAGGAAGTACAAGTGGGTGGCGGCGACAATCGCTGATATGAAATCGCCCTCGAAAGCACTCATTCCATTATTGCTGGCGGCTATCTGCGCAGAAGTGCCCATGGTGGGGCAGCAGCAGGCGCAATCTGTAGTCACGGTTGTGCGCGAGGTGAGCACAGAAGATCTTCTCGTACAGCCGGTGGGGGCTAACTGGACCTCTTATAACGGCGACTATACCGGGCGCCGCTACAGCAACCTGCGTGAGATCAATGTCGCCAACGTTGCACAACTACGCGCGGCGTGGACCTTCCATCCCGGCAACTCCCAGAGTCTCGAGGTAACGCCTGTAGTCGTTGACGGAGTAATGTGGGTAACTTCGTCCAATGATGTATTTGCTCTGGATGCGGGAACCGGACGGACTGTCTGGCACTACCAAAGGCCGGTGAGCTCAGGACTTCTCGACGACGCTGCGGCTCACAAGAACCGCGGCGTGGCTGTGTGGCAGCATTTTGTTTACGTGGAAACCGACGATGCCCACTTACTCTGTCTAGATGCTCGCTCCGGCGGCTTGCGCTGGGATATTGAATACGCCGATAAAACCAAACACTACGGCGCGACCAGCGCCCCGCTCGTTGTGAAAGGCGCGGTGATTGTCGGAACCTCCGGCGGTGACTCTGGGGTCCGTGGATTCCTGGCTGCCTACGACGCCGCGAACGGAACGTTGAAGTGGCGCCATTGGACGATACCCGGGCCTGGTGAATTCGGCTCCTCGAGTTGGCCCGGCGACGCTTATCTGCATGGTGGCGGCACAACCTGGATGCCGGGTACGTATGATCCAGAACTCAACACCCTGTACTGGACAACCAGTAATCCTGCACCCGACTTTGTGGGAGAATCCCGTCCCGGCGACGACCTCTATACGGATTGCGTTCTTGCGCTCAACCCGGATACGGGAGAGTTGAAATGGTACTTCCAATTCACCCCTCACGATCTGTATGACTACGACTCCAATGAAACCCCAGTGCTGGCGGATGTCGAGCAGAGCGGAACGATTATTCATCTGCTGATACAGGCTAACCGGAATGGCTTTTTCTATGTTCTCGACCGGGTCAATGGCAAGTTCATTCAAGCGACTCCTTTCGTGGAAAAATTAAATTGGGCCAAGGGGATAGATGCGACGGGACGGCCCACAGTCTCCGGTCGAATCCCGACCGCGGAAGGCGTTCAGATCTGTCCCGGCATCGATGGGGCCACGAATTGGTTTTCTCCTTCTTACAATCCCGATACTCGTTTGTTCTATGTGATGGCTCTCGAGAGTTGCAATCTGTATTTCGCAAACCCGAAACCGTTCGCGCCGGGACACACCTACTACGGCACTGGCACGAAGCTTCCGCCCGATTATCACGCGCAGAAAATTCTGCTGGCCCTTTCGATTGCGGACGGAAAACCAGTTTGGCGTTATCCGCAAACCGGCGAAGGCAACTCATGGGGTGGGACATTAACCACCGCCGGTGGATTAGTGTTTTTTGGAGACGACAGCGGGTCCCTGGAAGCAGTGGATGCCGCGACCGGTCGAGCTCTCTGGCACTTCAATACCGGTCAGCAAATGCGCGCTTCTCCGATGACCTACGCGGTGGATGGGGTTCAATACGTAGCTATCGCAGCGGGGAGTGACGTTTTCAGCTTCGCTCTTTCACGTTGAGGGAAGGAGCATGCCTACTGCTCCCACTCGTCAACTTTCGTGTGAGCTTCGGACTCGCCGGTACCGGCCAAGCTCATGAGGTAGCTGACGATATCATCCAATTCGCCGGGCTCGAGCCTCGAGCTATAGTCGGAGGGCATCAACGGTTTCGAATCGTATTCCAGCTTCTCGATATCGGATTTCGACATGAAGTGAAATGCACCGTCCAAAGTTTCCAACTGCAGAGAGAAATTATCTTCGTCGCGCACTCTGCCGACATATTTCTCGCCGCCACGAAGTATAGCGGTCACCAATCGCACCCGCCCGTTCTGACCGTCGGCCGGCTTCGTGATGTCATCATGAATCTGCTTGATCGAATGAACCCGCGCGTATGCGGAAAGATCAGAGGCGATAAAGCCACCTTCGCCCGCAACCATGTGGCATCCTGAGCATCCCGCTTTGCCAAAGAAAATGGTCTTCCCTCGCTTTGGATCCCCAGGCACGCTGGTGGTCTTCTCTCTGCCCTGAAGAGTACGCAGGTAGCTCACCAACGTTTTGATCTGGGAATTACTAAGGGAATGAAAGGCCGGCATTCCAGTTCCCGGAACGCCATTTTCAATGATCTGGAATATCTGCGCATCTGAAAACCGTTGGACATTTTGCCGGTCCGCGATGTTTGGGGCCCGCTCGCTGCCTTTCCCGTCTAGTCCGTGGCACTCGGCACAAGTCGAAGCAAAAGTCTGCTTGCCCCGGGCCGAAACGGGCTTGACGTCTTTCTGCGGGAGGTTTTGCTGTGGCCCTTGCGACCAGGCGGCGAGGCTGCTGGCGGCTAAGAATACCGCCAGCATGGAACGTAATTTTGGGCTTGGGACCATCGGCGAAACACGGCTTAGAAAATAAATTTCAAGGCGAGCTGCATGACGCGTGCGGGCAGGGCAGAAGTTACGTATCCGAAGCCGCCCACGAAATTGTTATTGATGTTTCCCGATGGATTGTTGAACTGAGCGTGATTAAAAACGTTGAACGCTTCTGCGCGGAACTGCGCCTGCATGCTTTCGGTGATCTTCGTATCTTTCAGCAAAGCCAGGTCAAAGTTATAGATACCCGGCCCAACGAAATACCGACGCATGGCATTTCCGACCTGCCCAAGTGGTTCAAAAGTGAAATAATTTGGGTTGAAATACGGCTGCCCCGAGCGTGGATTCTTGTTTATAAACAGAGGTCCGTTACCGGGATTGTAACTGGGTATATCGATGGTATCAGCGAATGTTCCGCTGAGTGAGTTGTCATCGGTTTCCATCAATTGAACGGGCTCGCCCTTAGCCAATATCATGATGCCGGATAGCGCCCACCCTTCAGTGAGTCTTTTCGGGGCGCCGCCAGTCAGCTTCTCAAACGGCATCTGGACCGTATAGCTCACCGTCAAATCTTGCGGGACGTCGAAAACGGACAGGGCGCGGTCTTGCCTGGGGTTAAGAGGGTTGGTTGCGTCAAATGAAGTCGAGCCGTTGTCGATCGATTTTTCATAAGTGTAAGCAACCAGGAAATTGGCATATTTCTCGGTGTGTTTCAGGCTTACCTGCAGAGAGTTAAAGCTCGAGCTGACAGCTGTGATCATGTACGGGTTGCTGATGAAATTATCACTCGTCGGCGTAGTCAGTCCCGTGATCAGGCGGGTGGTGGCGAACGAAGTGACCCCGGGATATCCGGGAGCGGACACGCCGGGAGCAAGTAGTATGGGTGAACCTGGTCCTGGGTCTTCGTTCCCTGGGCCGCACGTCGGACTATTCGGAGCAAGATTCGCCGGATTGCTCAAGAACAGGCAGAGCGCCTGATTACTTGGATTCGACTCTTCGAACGTCAGGAGGTGCCGGCCTACAGATCCTACGTAGCTGACGCCCAATACCGTAGACGACCCCAGTTGCCGTTGCAAGGAGAACTCAAACTGCTGCACCTGCGGTATTTTGTCGTGAGGATATAAGTAGTCAGACCCGGAAAGGGGCGTGGCTTGCGCCCAATTGAAAGAGGTGTCCGGATTACTGGGCGAGGAGTTCACTGGCGGAAATGTAAAGGGAAATTTTTGTGTCTCGACGGTTCCGTTCGCGCGAGCGACAAATGGGGTCGCCAGTAGCGTTGATTCGGCGGAGTAATACAAACCGTAGGGTGCGTCCCCAACCTCAACAAAACCAGTGGCGTCCTCAATGGCGCTGTAGAAGATGCCGTAGCCGGCACGAATACTGCTCTTACCCGGCCCGCCAAAAATTTTGCCGAGCAAGCCTTCTGTGTTATTCGGCGAATAAGCGAATCCAATTCTGGGAGCGAAGTTGTGGTACTGAATTGGGGCCAAGGTTCGCGGCACCCCCGGGTCTTGAGGAACCACCAATCCTAACGGCGCAGTGGGGAAAACCTTCGACTGCTCACCGGGAATGACGGTTTCCAGTTTGTTCTGCGTGTCATACCACGGCGTCATGATTTCGTAGCGCAGGCCGTAATTGATGGTCAGGGTTGGCCGTGCGCGCCAGCTATCCTGCGCATAGACTCCGAAGTATTTGTCGCGTGAGTCGAGAAGCTGCTGGCTGGCTTGGGTAAAACTCTGCGGAGCACCAATCAGGTAATCGGCGAAATCCACGCCGGTCTCTTGCCCGTTAAAGGTGTATGCCCCGTTGGCATCGTCGTAGTTGCGCTCGTTGATCTGATCGTAATGAATGTCTGCGCCGAACTGAAGCGTGTGGGTTCCCACAATTTTGGTGAAATTATCGATAATCTGGTAGGTGTTGTTGTATTGCTTCAAAACATCCTGGGGAAGTCCGAATTCGTAGTTATTGAACATGAAGGAGGGGACTCCTTCCAGCGCTGGAGTGATTGGAGCGATGCCTCCGTTGAAACTCGGACCTGTGCCTGCAGGAGCCGTGAAGCCTAAAGACGTTAGCGGAACGTTTGTGCCGCCAATTGGAATTCCTCCGAAGTAACGGTCCCGCAGATACACCAGACGAACATCGTTGATGGTGGAATTACTGATGGTTGTGGTCAGGCCGAGGTTGATCATCTCCGCGCGGCCCTGAACGCTACTCTGAAACCCGGGGACAGAGATGTTCTGGGCGTAGGGCGTGTTCACTGAGAATTGGTCGAAAAAGTAATACCCGAATAAAGTACCGAAGTGCGTATTCGTATCCAGACGAATTCCAAACTTATCGTCGCGTAAGCGCTGGTTATAGGCCGAGGTGGCGTAGAAAGGTTGCCCATCAAGAGTCCCCGTCGGCTGTGGGACGTATTGCAGCGTCTTCAGCGCGACTGGAGACCAGGCAGCCATCGGAATTACACCGCCGGGGAATACGCAGGGGTTTGGGCCTGTGGACGCGCAGCCTGGCGCATAGTAGGGCTCGTTTTGTGCCACGGGGTACCCGAGTTCGCTTGATAGAATCCCGGCCCAATTGGGACCCTCCACTGCACCAACGGAGCCACTCCCCGCAGCCTGGGTGAATAAGTCGTTTAGATTTCCGAGGCGATCCTGTGCGGACGGAACCGGATAATTTTGTGGTTGGCCCTTGATTTGTCTGTTTCCCTGGTAGTCACCAAAAAAGAACGCTCTGTCCTTTTTTATCGGACCGCCAAAAACTCCACCAAACTGATTTTGAATGAAATCCCCGCGCCCCACGAAGTATTGCGACGCGTCAAAGTCCGTATTACGCAGAAATTCGAATACGTCTCCGTGAAATTGATTGGTTCCAGATTTTGTAACGACATTGACTTGGCCGCCGCTGAAGTTTCCATATTCGGCATCGAAATTGTTGGTGATGATGCGAAATTCGTAGATGGAGTCGAGATTCGGAAGAATTGCCGCCCCGTTGTGGACGCCTTCCTGCGCGTCGGCTCCATTCACCATGAAACCATTCGAACCAATCCGGCCCCCATTTACGGATTGAGTTCCGTTGGTTTGATCGCCGGATACCGCCGTCTCGTCCGCGCCTACTCCCTGGGTCGTGTCATTGCAATTGCTTGATGTGCATTGATAAGGTGAAACGCCCGGCTGCAAAGTCAGCAGATCAATAAAGTTGCGTCCATTCAGGGGCACAGAGGTTATCTTGGTCCCTTCGATAACCTCGCCCATTTGGGTGCTCTGGGTCTCCACTTGAGCCGCTTCCGTGCTTACCTCAACCTTCTCGTTGATGGAACCGACATCGAGACTCGCGTCGGCTCGAAGCGCCGAGTTGGCATCGATCACCAATCCGGTCTGCCGAAAGGTCTTGAACCCTGCATGCTTGATCTCCAGGTTATAGGTACCGACCGCCAGTGTCGGAAGATTGTAGAACCCCTTGGCATCGGTGTTTTGTGTGGTCTGGATGCCGGTCTGGGTATCGGTCGCAACCACCGTTGCTCCGGAAATAACCGCGCCCGATTTGTCGGTGACTACTCCGGAAATGCTGCCGGTAATACTTGCAGAGCAGAGCACCACCGCGAAAAGCACAAACACAAGCACAACAAGACCGCTATATCGATGCGCACGCATAACGTATCCCCCCAGAGCTTGTTTGGTTCAAGCCGTCGCTGTCTGCACTTTCATCCAGTGAAATCGCGTATCGTTTGTTGAAAGTAAAACCATTGCGCAACCACGGTTCTGGTGTCAACCAAATTTTTTCGAGGCGGGGGATTACTGGATTGAATCACAGAACACGAAATCGGACCATCGCACCGAACTTCGACCGTTAACCTTGTCGCCGCCAATTGTGCTTCGATGTGGAAAAGGCTCGTCGCGAGTTTCAATTCCTCAAGATCCTGAACCCTTTGCAGTCGCCGCCATCGGATACCGTGGCAATGCGTCAGAGCTTGCGGAGAAATTAGGCAAGAGAGACCGAGCCCCAAAAGGCGAAGACCGCTGACGAGCTCGCTTTCAAGGCTGGTTGGGGACGTTCGGCTGACTGGACTCGACGATTGGACGACTGAGCAGGGATCAGATTAAAAGAACAGGACCACGCATCCTGCTACCAGCAGCGCAATCGCCCACAGTAGGTCAAAATTAAGCCAAGTGTGCCGTAGTAGCCGTAAGCCCACCTTTTCATAGGTTTCAAAAAACAGTATCGCGAGGATTCCAGCGACGGCTAACATGCTTGCAGTGTGTAGCAACACTGCGAATCCAATTGCGGATGCACTCAACGAAGAAGGCATTGCAGCCATTCCTCCCGCCATGCTGTGGGTCATCCCAGACATCGGTTGTGCCATCAGAACTGGCAGAAGCATTAGCCCCGCACCATGAGCAGACGCCATGAGGAAGGACCAAACGAACAGATCCTTTCCTCCGACTCTCATACCAGCACCTCGGGGATGACTCGCGCGGAAGAGTCGATAGACACCGAGTGCGAACAGAAATAACGCAACTCCCCATTTCAGAATATTCATCGGAAGAAAATGCTGAACGAAGCGCAAGGCGAGAATCGCCAGCGTGATCGCGGCGGCGTGTCCGAGAGCAATCGGAACGAGAGCGCTGACGACCGCCGAGCGACGCCTTTCCTGCAAGCCAAGAGCCAACGCAAACAGCCAGCCCATGGCTGGATTCAGACCGTGATACGCCCCGAGAAGCGCCAAGGCAATCCACGGCCAGTTGCGACTCATGGGTAGCAGTAGAAATCCGACGAGGCGTCGCCGCCCTGCAGTTTGACCTGATGCGGACGGAGATCACCGAACTCGGCAAACAGGTTGGGATCGAGCTGAATGCCTCCATCCTGCGCAACATCGAGCTTCACCATCCAGCCCCGGATGCCATCGGGATAGAACTGTTTGTCCCAGGCCGCGTACAACGAATTGGTGAAATAGACGCGGCGTCCGTCGCGGCTGATTTCCACCATCTGCGGACCCCCATTCAACGGCTCGCCCGGCTTAGCAGGATGAGATGCGCGACGTACGATCCCGCCAACATGAACAGAGCCGATCAGTCTGGGATTGAAGGGATCGGAAACATCGTACTGCCGCATTTCTCCCGTGCCCCAGCACGAAGCGTAAAGAAACCGATCATCGACAGACAGATTGATATCCGTAAGCAGCGGCGGTACAGCTTTGAAGCCCTGCAACAGCGGAGGCAGCTGGCTCGGTTCCGCGGGTTCAGCCGGAATCTCAATCACTTTCTTTATCTCAAACTTTCCGTTCGACCCTCCGTTCGATGCTCCTTGAGGGCGATGCCACAACCAGATGGAACTGGAAAGATCCTTTAGCGATGTGACCACACCGACAAAACCGTAAGCCTTCGTCGGATCGTGGGCCGCGCGCAGCTCAAGGACCATCTGCTGTTCCGCACCTAGATCTAATGTTTGAAGATGACGGCGCTTGCGGAGATCCCATATGTGCATGCTATGGCCGTACTTGCCGCCCAGCAGCAACTCAGGATTCACGCCGTCCTCCACCATGTTCGGCGTGCCCCACTCGCTAGTGACCGCGATGTCATGGCCCAGGTGCCACGCGAAATCGTAGCCAAAGTATTGCGGACCGCGATCAACCTCCCAACGACCGAGAGGCTCGAAGTTGTAGTGATCCAATGCGAAGATTCCGCCAGGACCATCGCCGCTCGGCGAACCAAGAGCGCTCAGGTAGATGCCATCGGGCCCGCAATGAATCGTGTGAGGACGGCTGTAACCGGTTCTTTCCGCCAAGTCATTTGGCTCAATCACTTTTACAATCTTCGGCTGCTTCGGATTGTCCTTGGTATCGATCACATGGATGCGTGACGAGCGCAGACCAGGAACAATCAGATAACGCCTTTCTACGTGCGGATGCGGAGCATAGGGACACAAGGCGGAACTGCACGCGTTCCAGCCGAAGTGATGAAGTTCATCTCCTACGTTCGGCATATCTACCCGGCCCACGATCTGACCGTACTTGTCCGACTCACGGTCCACATCTACGACAACCAGAGCGTCAGGACGGCTGCCGCCATTGGCATTCAAAGCGGCCACATATGCCAGCTTCTCTGCCGGCGCCTGCATGGCCAGCTTAGGGGAGGGATAGAACGTTGGATCAGTTTTCCACAGCATGAGATGACCTCCTCGCTACAATGTATATAGGCCATTAACGCACTAGAGTATATGTCGATCGCCCTCTCGGCAGCCCGTATTTTAAACTGAACTTCGCGCAAGTATACGAGATAGCCTTCAAAGATTCGAACTGCGAAGCAGCGCAAAAATGCGGACGAGCGAGGCAACGAAACAATTGCAAGAGAGCTACTTGATTGGCCGCGAACCGGTGATGAGGATGTCGACGAGTCTTCTGGCGCTTTGCTGCCAGTCAGGACCGGACGCGACGTGGGAGACGCCGATCAGTGCGCGCAGCAGATCGAACGGCTCCAGATCCTTACGAATGTCGCGGCTCTTGATTGCGCGTCTCACCAATGAATCAATCGCTCCCTGGATCTGACCGCGTGAACCTTCAAACAGCTTCGAAGGCCCTCCGACGATCGAGTTCAGTGCAGGGGCGATGATCTGCTTCGTTGCGATGTAGTCGACGAACAGTAACATCCATGCGCGCAAGGCCTCGATGGGAGGAAGGCTTTCGGAGAACTGCTTCTCGGCTGCGGCCATTTTTTCCACTTCAGTCCGATAGACCGCTTCGATCAGTGCGTCTCGCGTGGGAAAGTGCCGATATAAAGTACCCGCGCCAACGCCAGCCTCTTTAGCAATGTCGTCGAGGCTGGCGTTCGCCCCGGAGCGCGTAAACGCCGCCTTCGCGACCTCCAGAATGCGCTCGCGGTTCCGCTGCGCGTCGGTGCGCGGTTTTCGTGATGCAATTTTCTGGATCTTGGTCGACATACGAAAAAAAAGTTGCAACCGGAGACAATCTCCGGTTATCTTATCTAGTGATTCGGAGACACTCTCCGTTTTAGCCGGAACCCGGCGGCCTGTCAATAGCCGTTCCTGGGTTCTCCGGCTTCGAGAGGTGAGGAATATGAATTCACTCGCTCGTTACAAACCGTCGAACAATTCCAAGCCTTGTTGCGCCGACCGTATCACTATGGCGGAGCGAGAGCTGTCAGCATTCTTCAATGCCATTACCCAATTGTTCGGGTCGGAACAGGCGCAAAGTTCGGTAGAAGACTGGATGCGGGAGTTGATCGAGATCGATGGTTTGCCCGCTTCATCCCTTGAATGGCGATTGATCACTGCGAAGGCTACGGCTCGGCTCGCAACCCGAGTGAACGCTTCGTTTCTATCGACCGAATTTACAAACGCTTAGGAGAAAAAGAATATGCGTGTTTTTGTTACCGGTGCAACAGGTTTCATTGGTACAGCAGTCGTTCGAGAACTGATTGACGCTGGTCATCAGGTGCTCGGCCTCGCGCGCAGCGATGCGGGTGCTCAGTCGTTGACTGCGGCTGGCGCTCAGATGCATCGGGGCGACCTGGAAGACCTGGAAAACCTGCGCGGTGGAGCGGCCGCGTGTGATGCCGTTATCCACACCGCCTTCCGGCATGACTGGTCGAGGTTTGCAGAGAGCTGCGAACTGGACAAGCGTGCCATCGAGGCCATCGGCGCCGTGCTCCGGGGCTCCAGGCGTCCGTTCATCGTCACCTCCGGAGTCGGAGTGGCTCAGGGTCGCGCCGCCACCGAGGATGATCCACCGTTGTCCCCTTCCCCATCCCTTCCTCGTGTATCGGAGGCGACGGCTGTCGCACTCGTGGAGCGCGGAGTTCGCGCCTCTGTGATGCGCCTGCCGCAGGTCCACGACACGGTAAAACAGGGCCTCGTAACCCCTCTGATCGCTGTAGCCCGCGAGAAGGGCATCTCTGCGTATGTCGGGGATGGTCAGAACCGCTGGCCTGCCGCGCATGTGCTCGACGCCGCCCGTCTCTACCGGCTTGCTTTGGAAAAAGGCACTGCAGGGGCCCGGTATCACGCCGTCGCGGAAGAGGGTGTCCGGCTAAAAGATATCGCTGCCGCCATCGGCCGCGGCCTGAACGTGCCCGTCACTTCCATCTCACAGGAACAGGCCCAGGAGCATTTCGGCTTTTTCGGGTTCTTCGCGGGGAGAGATAGCCCGGTCTCCAGCGCGCGAACGCGGGAACAGCTGGGGTGGAACCCGAGCGGGCCCACGCTCCTCACCGATCTGAACGCAATGAAATATTTCGAACACGTTGCGGACGCTGCGGTTTCGCACGGGTAACGCGTCAGCGATAAAGTCAGTTAGAGGGATTAATACAAGGAGCTAGAGAATGACGAACATACTTGAGGCAACTTCATTCGGGGCAACTTCGACCACAGATGACGTTTTGTCCGGCGTAAATCTGAAGGGCAAACGGATTCTTGTAACGGGTGTTTCAGCCGGCCTTGGCGTGGAAACCGCTCGCTCGCTGGTCGCGCACGGTGCTCAGGTTGTAGGCGCGGCGCGGGATTTGAACAAGGCCAAGGCTGCGACCGAACAGCTGCGAGACGACGCCGGCGCGAATGGCGGAAGCTTCGAACTGGTGGAACTCGACCTTGCCAACCTGAAAAGCGTGCGCGCCTGCGCCGACCGGTTTCTGGCGAAAGGGGAACCGTTCGATGTGGTCATTGCCAATGCCGGGGTGATGGCTACGCCGTTTGGCCACACGGCCGACGGCTTCGAAACGCAGTTCGGAACGAACCACCTGGGCCATTTCGTCCTGGTCAACCGAATTGCATTTCTGATCCGCAATGGCGGGCGGGTCATCAACTTGTCTTCTGCGGGTCATCGCTACGCCAATGTGGACCTCGACGATCCTAACTTTGAACGCATGCCTTATGATCCGCTCGTTGCGTACGGCAGATCCAAAACGGCGAACATCCTCTTCGCCGTTGCGTTCGACAAACGTCACCGGGACCGCGGTGTGCGCGCGGCCGCTGTGCACCCGGGTGGTATTCAGACCGAACTGGGTCGTTATCAGGATCCAAGCCGTATCACCAGGATGATCGAACAGATAAATCAGCAGCGCGCAGCTGAAGGCAAAGGTCCCTTCCAGTGGAAGACGGTTCCCCAGGGAGCCGCAACTTCAGTGTGGGCGGCTGTCGTTGCTTCCTCTGACGAGATCGGGGGCCAATACTGCGAGGACTGCCACGTGGGTCATGTCGTGGCGGACAACCTGTCCGTCGGCATAAACGAAGGCGTGCGTGGATATGCGGTGGATGCAAAAACTGCCGAGGCGCTCTGGAAGAAAAGTGAAGAGCTGGTGGGAGAATCTTTTAGATTTCCTTTCTAGAAATACAATAATGGATAGTCCCAGGAGGAACGGAATGATTGAACAGACTGATCTGGCGGGAAGCTTCAAGCTGCCTGGCACGTCGATGACCGTAAACCGGGTGGGCTACGGGGCCATGCAACTCGCCGGGCGAGATGGTAACAAGTTGGTATGGGGGCCTCCCCTAGATGTCGAGGGAGCGATCGCTCTTCTGCGAGAGGCCGTCGCCAGTGGCGTGAACCACATCGATACCGCCGATTTTTATGGTCCCCATGTCACGAACCAGATCATACGAAAGGCGCTTTCCCCGTATCCCGACGATCTGGTCATCGTCACCAAAATCAGCGCCCGGCGCGGTGAAGATGGATCTTGGATTCCGGCTTTCTCACGCGAAGAGCTGACCGCAGCGGTTCACGACAACCTCCGCAATCTGGGACTGGATGTGCTCGATGTGGTCAACCTGCGCAGTATGCTCAGCATCAATGAACCCGCCGAGGGATCGATCGAGGCACCAATGACAGTTCTGGCCGAGCTCCAGCAAAAAGGCTTGGTGCGTCATATCGGACTGAGCAATGTCACGCCCACGCAGGTCGCAGAAGCCCGGCAGATCGTTCCGGTCGTCTGCGTACAGAACCACTACAATCTCGCGCACCGAGCCGACGATGCACTCATAGCCGATCTTGCTCGTGACGGCATCGCCTACGTCCCCTTCTTCCCGCTGGGCGGGTTCACTCCACTGCAGTCGGGTACCTTGTCTGATGTTGCAGCGCGCCTCGGCGCCACGCCGATGCAGGTTGCGCTCGCCTGGCTTCTCCAGCGGTCGCCCAACATCGTGGTGATCCCGGGAACCTCTTCCATCCAGCATCTTCGCGAGAATCTTCAGGCTTCGACTCTTCAAATTCCCCCTGAAGTGATTGCCGATCTCGAAACTCTCGAGGGAAATGTCTGGAATCGGAAGCCCAGTCAGGCTTCATAAATCGATGACCGCGTCCCGAATGGGTTGTGAGCAGCAAACAAGGCTTTTCGCGCGCTGTCACAAACACCGATCCGCTGGCGCGTGAATTCCGGAGCCTTCAGGCATGATCGCGAGCGTGCGGCAAGTCTGGGGGACCGGTTGCAAAACCCAGACTCCTTGCATGCTTCTGACGGTGACTCAAATCACTGTGGACACGCTCACCCTGGACTATCGTGAAAAGTACAGGTGACCCTATGCCGGGCCCGTCCGCCATTGAAAGGCTAGAAGGGCTAACTCCGAAACAACTGCGTGCAGCCCTAGCGGATTTCTTGCCGAAAAACGCTACGCCAGACGCACAGATCAATGCTATTGAATTTGGTTTGCGAAGCCCCGCGGGCGAAGCTCTGCGGGAGTCGATGGCGAGATGGATCGTTGACGAAATTGTCCCGGTCGACCGACTAGTTCCGAACGCCTACGTCAAGTGGCGTCCGCCAGTTAGAGACGCCATGATGTTTGTGGTGATGCATCTTTCGCCCTCGCGCCTTGCTCCCAAACTACTTGAGCAACTCGAACTTCCCTCGAACACTTCGGCCGAAGTGCGTTTGCTGCGCTTGATCGCGAAAGTGCCCGGCCTGCAAAAGCTGGGTCAAGTGATAGCCCGCAACCGGAATCTTCGCCCGGCGCTGCGCAATGCCCTGGCTCGACTGGAGAATGGAATTCGCGACGTTCGGCCAGAGGACGTGGTCGCGATTATTCGACACGAGCTCGGAGCAAAAATCGAGAAATACTCCGTTGAAATTAAACCCAGCATTCTTTCGGAAGCCAGTGTCAGTGCTGTGATGCGCTTCACCTGGCTAAATCTCCAAAGTGGGCGGGGGGAACGGGGGGTGTTCAAAGTCCTTAAGCCTCACATCCCCGAATACTTCTCAGACGACATGGAGTACTTGCGCGGGCTGGCGCAATATTTTGGCGACCGGAAACATAATTATGGATTTGCCGGGCAAGTAATCCCCGATACCTTCAAGAAAGTTGGACGCCTGCTGCGGCACGAAGTCAACTTTGTACGAGAGCAAAAAACCCTGCTCGAGGCCGCGAATCTGTATCGGTCGATGAAAAGCGTTCGCGTGCCCCGGCTGGTTCAACCCCTTTGCACATCGAGAATCACGGCGCTCACAGAGGAACGGGGAATCAAGGTGACGAATGCTGCGGCCCGCCTGCCCGTTGAACGTCGCAGGAAAGTTGCGGAACAACTTATCGAGGCGCTGATTGCAGTGCCTCTTCTGGCGGCCCAGGAAGATGCCATTTTTCATGGTGACCCTCACGCAGGTAATTTGCTTTATGACAATCGATCTGGCGAACTAACGATCATCGATTGGGCACTAAGAGAACGCTTGAACCGCGACCAGCGCCGTCATCTCGCGCTTCTGTTTCTGATGGTGAGCTTGCGGGACCCGGTGGGCGCTTGCAACGAAGTTCTCGCGCTCAGTCAGCCGCGCGTCCGAATTGCTTCGGCCAAAGGACGAGCGATCGAAGAGCTGGTGAGGCGATTCATCGACGAGCTACCCGTGGTGCGGCTGCCCAGCGGCGCGGATGCAATGAGATTGCTGGAACGCGCTGCTATAAAGGGAATTAAGTTTCCCGGACCGTTAATTATGTTATCCAAGGTCATGTTCACCCTCGATGGAATCCTGCAAGATGTTGGCGGTTCTGGCAGCGGCATGGGTTTCACCATCGCCCGACATGTTGCGCAACATTGGATAGCGAATCGCAAAGAGTTCCGTTCGCCCTTGATGGCAAAGGATTGGATCACGCTTCAATGCAGTGCGTTGCTCTACACCAGCCGTCTATGGCTGCAAAGTGAGCAGGCAATTGTGAACCGATTGTTGCCAGAAGGCGCGACAGCCCCAACCGTGCCAGCCTAAGCCAATGGCTGCGGATGAGGATCGTTTCGGTCGCTGTCATTCCAATTCATCTCTGCAGCGGCAGGAATATAGCTCATCGCTCGTTCAGCCAGCGCCGTGATGGTCAGGCTGGGATTAACCCCAAGGTTAGCTGAAACTACAGACCCGTCACAGATATACATATTCTGATAGTTGAACACACGGTGTTGAGAATCCACCACACCGTGGCTGGGAGAATCGGCGATTACACAACCTCCGATGCAGTGAGCAGTGCCTGGAACGTTGAAAAGAATTTCCGGAAGCATGCTCATCGCGAATCCTCCGGTCAGTTTTGCAAATTGCTTCGCAAATTCGTTGGCTTTCGGAATGTAGGTGGGCACCTTCTCACCTCGGCTGACGAGAAACTTCCTAAAGGGCCAGAACCAGGGGCGCTGCCAGCGCATCTCAATCTCTCCCTCGAGCGCCTGCATGCACAGCAAAATCACAAATTCTCGCGCCCAGCCCAACGGTTGCAAGACTCGTACAGTCTTGAACGGATGCCGGAGCATCGATGCAAAAACATTCCTCAGCCAAAGTGCGATACGCCGCGGACCCGGCTGTCCATCTGTCAGGATGGTGGTGAGAAATCCCATGGCGTCGGAGCCCTTTGGATAGCGGACGGCTTCGATGTGCGTGTGTTCGTCGATGTAGACGCCCGAGCCGATGGCAATCCCCTGCGACACGTCTTCAGAGTAACCGGGCGTACGTACTCCGATGAGTGATTCGGAATTCGTGCGCACATGCTTTCCCAGTTGGCCGCTGATGGCCGGAAGGGAACCTTTTTCCTTGAGCTGAAAAAGAAGCTCCATGGTGCCCAGCGATGAAGCCGAGAATACGACGGAGCGGCAGGTGAATCGCTGTGGCTGCCGACGAAGCCACGCCGTGGACTTAACGGTGCATACTTCGTAGCCCAGGCTGCCATCGCTGGCGCCGTCCAGTGGCTTGACCTTCACCACTTTTGTTTCCGAAAAGACTTGCACGCCGCGCTTTTCAGCCAGATAAAGGTAGCCGAGGTCCAGAGTATTCTTCGCGCCGTAGCGACAACCCATCATGCAACCGCCGCAAGCAATGCAGGTACTTCGCTCCGGCCCCTCGCCTCCGAAGAAGGGGTCAGCATAGGTCTGGCCTGCGGGGTCACCCTCGACAGGCTGAAAGATGCCTACCTTCGTGCAATAGAATGTGTGGCCAGAACCAGCAGATTCTGCAGCCTTCTTTAAGAGAGTGTCGGCTGGCCCCAGAATTTTGTTTTCCGTTACACCCAGCATCCGGGATGCCGTGTCGTAGTGCCGGGGCATTTCCGCCTTCCAGTCGGCCAGAGCTCTCCAGGACCCAGCTTCCCAAACTTTCACAGGAGGAGGTAGCAGCGTGCAGGCGTAGGTGATGGACCCTCCACCTACGGCGCAGCCATGAAAGATAGTTGCGTGCTTAAAGAACTGAATATTGAAAAAGCCCCGCAATCCTAGGCTGGGACGCCACAACCATCGGCGAATCGACCAACTGGTGTGCGGAAGATTATCAGGCGGCCAACGCCGCCCCATTTCCATGACGCCAACTTTGTATCCTTTCTCTACCAGTCGAAGCGCCGACACACTGCCGCCGAAGCCCGAACCGATGACGACAAAGTCGAAATCGAATTGATTGTTGCCATGCGCCATAGAGACTTCTACATGCGAGCCACTTGTCCGCTACGCGCACTGCCAGCAGGCACTGTCGAAAACATTTGGCGGGACGGTTAAGAGAATTGGCGAATTTGGGGGAGGCGAAGCGACGACGGTTCGCAGCCGGTTGTGCGCGTGTTGCCACCAGCCGTGAAAGATACGGTCTCCGATACCATGCTCACCGGAATAGCGAACCAGCAGCCGGCTCCAGCCGTCGAAGTCGTGTGACGATGGAAACGGATTCACCACCAAACATCGAGTGTCGAGCCGGAGCCCAGCGCCCAGTGCTTTGAGCGCGCTCTCTTTCGCGCTCCAAAGGAGAGCCAGCAGCCGGTCTCGGTCCGTCGCCGAAGCACGCACAACCAAAGCTTGTTCTTCTACGGTGAAATAGTCAGCGACAAAGGCGTCGCTCCGCGGTTCGGCCACTTCCAGATCACAACCCATCTCCACTCCCGAGATGGCGACGGCACAAGCTGCGCGGCCGGCGCGATGGCTGAGTGAAATCGTGGCTGCCACTGGCCGCTTGTGGAAGAAGGCTTCGGGTGCCCCGGAAAAAGCTGCGTGTACGTCAATTTTCGCGAAAGAAAGCGGATGCGCCGGCATATTCAGAAAGAGAGACAGCGCATGTTTTGCCGTCCAACGTCCTAACCGCCAGTCGTCCCGGCGATTGGGAAAGTGTAGTCCGCTCAGGAAGGCCGCTTCGTCTTCACTCAACCAATCATCGTCCTCTGGTACATCCTGTTTTGCGTGTTCCAACCAGTACACATTCATCTGGCTCGCCTCGACGAGATTAAGCCGCTTTCGACATTTCGTTCTCCGACTTCGCAAACTCGGACTCTTCGATCCTCCTGATACCGCGCTCGACCGCGTGAATGAGATATGGCCGGAGGTTTGCGGGTGGAATGATGTAATTGAGAGCGCCAACAGCAAGAGCGCGCTGAACGCTGTGCACGCGGTCAAACTCGGAGGCCATTTCGCCGAGTTTTTCGGAGTGAACGACCTTGAAGAGTTCGTCCCACTCGGCGCGCAACTGAGTTTTCCTTGCGCCTTCGGCTTTGGCTATGTCTTGGGTTAAGGCCTGCAAGCGCGGATCCTTGCGGGCTTTAGCTTCCACCTCACCTGCGAAAACGACGGCGGCCGCCGGAGCGCCTCCGATAACGGAAGCATAAGTTCCTTCCAACGCCGCCACTTCGACGTTTTCGTTCAGCGCCCGTGAGAAGACAACGTATGCGCCTCCGTGATAACGCGAGATCACGCAAAAAACGATGGGACCTTTGAAATTCACCACGGCCCTTCCGATCTCAGCACCGTATTCGAGTTGTAGCCGCCGCATCGATTCTGGCGAGCCGTCAAACCCTGACAGGTTGGCCAGGACCACCAACGGTCTATTGTTGCTGGCCGCATTAATTGCGCGGGCGATCTTCTTCGAGGATTGTGGGAAGAGCGTGCCCGAGGTCCAGTGATCCGGCCCGTCGGCTGGGACAAATCCCAATCGCGGCACCGGCTGGGATTCGATACCGATCAGACAGACAGGGTGGCCACCGAGGTGAGCATCCCACACCACCGCAGTCTCCGCCGCGCGCATCCCGGCCCAACGCTCCATTGGGTCGTGATCCTGATCGATGGTCGCCATCATCACTTTGCGAATATCGAACGATTTTTTACGGCCGGGATTGGTTTCGTCCGACATGATGTCGCCGATCCGTTCGAAGCCCTCTTCCCCGTAGCCGTTCTTTCCGTGGGGATGCACTCTCACGTCTCGATCGATGGGATCGGAAGTTGCAGCCGGGCGAGGGAAGCGCTCGCCGGGAGCTACGTAGGTGTGCTCATAATGGCGCAACAACAGATGGCAGGCCTCATCAATGTCCTTGGCCCAATACTGCGCTTGCCCGTTGAGGCCCATGATGCGGTCGTAGCCGCCGATTCCTTGATTGTCCTCGGCGGAAATGGAGCCTGAGAACTCCAGTGCTCGCTTGCCCGTGAGTACCATCGCCGCCTTCGGGGTCATGATCAAAATACCCCGGGTGTGCATAAGCATGGTGGCCTCGGCGTTCCAGTAAGGCTGTGCTCCGACGTTGATGCCGTTTACCACCAGATTTATTTCGCCGCCCGCTTGCGTAAACTCGATGAGGCTCCGCAGGACGCGAGCGACCCAATCCATGTTCTCCACTCCACTCTCCATGGAGATCTTGGCTCCGGCACAGATGGGGAACCATTCAAGGGGAACGGACATTTCCTGGGCAAGGTGCAAGGCTTCGAGGATGCGCCGGCATTCCGCTTCCGCGATGGAACCAAGTTCTTTGCTTGGGTCTCCAAGAAGCAGAACACGGGTCATGCCCTCGGGATACTTGGTTGTAAAGTTGCGTATGACGCCAACGATGATGTTGGCTTTATTTTGACCATAGGGGCGATTGACGGGCGCGAGCCGTTCCGCCGCGTCGAGATCGTACTCGACAAAATCGCCGCACGGAAATTCTGCACTGGTTTGATCCCGAGTGGGTGTGAGCATTTTGATGATTTCGTATGGATAGACGAATCCACGCTGGCGCATGCGCACGACTTTTTGATCGTACTCGGGCAGCGGCCGAATGGGCTGCAGCTTGTCGGCGGGACGGGAAGTCATCAGCAGACCGGTGCCGCAGGGGCTTGAAATGCGAATTACCATTTCTCGCAAGTCGCCCGTCGCCGGATGAGGGATGCGAGCGCGCACCACCACCTGTTCCAGTCCGAGACCTTCGGCCGCGGGTGCTAGTTTGTGGACCACATCACGTAATTCATCTGGATCGAGCGTGAGCGGAGGCCAGACATTCAGCAAAATGCGATTCCAGTAAAGGCGCTGATGGTCCGGTCGCCGTGATTGAAACAGCCGGATTGCGGCGAGCGCTTCGGTGAACATGCGCTCCAGGTGCGGCAACTCAACGATCCGTCCGTTCTGGTTCCGGACCGGCGTTAAATCGCGGACCTCGGCGCACGCGAACAGCCGCTCATCCTTGGGGTTGTCGCGAGCCACGGCGTGCAGCAAATAGACATCTTCGACGGAGGGCAGGCGGTCGATCTTGAAATTGTCGAGCCGCCAGAGATGCAAACGTTTCCCCATCATGGGATGGATTCCGCGGAAGAGCTTCTCTTCTTGATACCCGTTCGCGCTGGGTCGATATGTAAAATGCTGCGTACTTCCAACGTCATGGTTGTGAGCGGGACCGGTAACAGATGTAACAATGCGGCGGATCAGCCGCGGAATTCCAACCTGATTGATGATCGATTCCACTTCTTGCTGCAAGGCTTCCGGATCGGTCACTCCCGCGGAGTGGGAAACATAAAAGTCGATCAGAACATCGTGATCCTCAGGCACTTGCGCGATAGCGGGGAGCAGCGCCCGCACCGCTTCGGTCAGCCGTCGTAGCTCGGCGTGGGTAGTGAAGAGGTGAACGCGCTTTCCTTCATAATCGTACTCAGCGGTCACGCAGGATTGCTCGTCGTTCAATGCGCCGCAGCGAAAGTCGCTGAGCTTTCGAATTCGATAGTACCGCCAGGTAAGAGTTTCCAACATTAACCAGCGCATGGCTTGGTCAGCTTCTGCGAAACGACTGGAAAACAAGCTGACCAATGGCTGCGGACATTCCACCAAGGCGCGGACCCTCTCAGGGCGGTCCTCGGCATCCGGATGGGCTGCCATGTAAGCTAAGTGGTTCTCCATCTCTTCGTAAATTTGTCGTCGCGCTCGCTCAAATAGAGGTTGGTCAAAGCGGCGATAGCGCAACTCCCGGGCGAAGTCGGTAAGGGCAGGGAAAAACCCATTGGTCAAGGAGATCATTCTGTCGAGAAGAATTCGAAGAGAATCGTCGCCCTGCGAGGGTAGCTTCTCGACTTGTCGCAGACGTCGTTCGAGAAGAACCAGAACCGGCGCGATTTGCTGCTCCATGCGGAGATGAGATTTGTAGATCCAGAGCAGACTCAATTCCAGTTCTGGCGAGCGGTCTAGGGATAGCACGCCGTAGTGAGCCAATGCGCGGCGCAGTGCGCTGACGAAGGCCGGTGGCAGTTTCTCGCCGCGGGTTTCCAGCATCCGCAGGTACGAGAACAAATATGACTCAGCGCTCGGCTCTTCGCCACCGGTACGATGATTCACGTTCGGCTCACGCCGGAACAGCGAACATATATCCACGAAGATGTTCAGGATCTGATCTTCTTTTTTTGTTATTTCGTCGCTCTGCACTGGGCAGATGTGACTCCATTCGGCAACCTGCTGGGCCGTTTGTTTTGGATCCACATCAAAACCCAGCATGAGCTTGCGCAGTTCATCGAGGCTCTGGCGGCAATGGGATTCCGTACTTTCTGTCTTTCCAGTCGAAGCAGAGGACGCACCGAATACCACTCGATCGATTGCCACGTTGCTATCGTCACTAGAGGCGGGATCGATCTGCAAAAGCGGCGCTCCTGTATCCACTTGTACATTCGGTATGGCCATTACTTGCCGGACTCTTCCGGAAAATGGAGCAACCACTTCCATCTCCATCTTCATGGCTTCGAGCACCGCCAATCGGTCTCCCATAGCGACTGTGTCTCCGGGCTTCACCAGAATGGAAACCAGCACGGCCGGCGCCGGTGCATGCACCACTCCTCCATCACCGCGATCGATCCGGTGCGAAACGCCATCAACTTCAATCTGATAACTTGATCCCTCGACAACCGACACGATGCGAAAGCGCCGCCCGAAAACCTTGAGCCGGCACTCGAACAGATCCAAGCGCTCAACCTGGGCGTTGATGCGCGCCCCATTTACCTCCACTCTGTACTCCCCGGGGCCGAGGCGAAAAACCTTGGGCAAGTAGTGGTGGCCTCGGTACTGTAGTTCCGCAGTCCGGCCTATCTCGCTTCTTACTTGCGGCCGTCCGCGCACTGCCGACGCATAAAACTGCGCCTGTTCCACCGCTAGCTGCGCATCGTAGGCCTCAATTGCGGCCTGAACCAATGCAACGTCAGCGTAACATCTAGAGATATGCTCCCCGGTTGCCGCCAGGTGATCGAGCCATCCATTGTGGGCTTCCGCCCGCTGCACCTCGGGACGGTTCAGCAACTCCAGCAAAAACGCTTTGTTGCTGGCTCCGCCCTTGATGACGACAACACTCTCGCGCAGCGCCCGCTGCAACCGCGAAAGAGCTTCTTTGCGGTTCTGGCCGTAGGCAATGATCTTGGCGATCATCGAGTCGAAGTCTGAGGAGATGGCGTCGCCTTCCGCAACGCCGGTATCGACGCGCACGCCCGGCCCGGTCAGAATCCTGAACCGTTCAATCGCGCCCGGAGCGGGAGCAAAGCGGTTTTCCGGATCTTCTGCATTTAGCCGCACTTCAATGGCGTGCCCCGTCGTCCGTGGAGGCTCGCCTTCCAATCGGCCACCACGCGCAACATGAATCTGAAGTTTCACCAGATCGAGCCCCGTTGTGCATTCTGTCACGGGATGTTCGACCTGCAATCGCGCGTTCATCTCCATGAACGAGAAGACCTTGATCTCTGGCTGATACAGGAATTCGACTGTGCCAGCGTTGTGATAGCTGGTTGTTTGACTAAAGAGTATCGCTGCCGCGCGCAGCGCTTGGTCTTGTTCTGGCGAAAGAGCCGGCGAGGGTGCTTCTTCCAAAACTTTCTGGTGGCGCCTCTGGATGCTGCAGTCGCGCACGCCGGCAGCCCACGTTGTTCCATAGTGGTCGGCGATAATTTGGACCTCGACGTGGCGCGGGCAGTGCAACAGTTGCTCCATGAAAACGGTCGAGTCTCCAAAGGCTTTGAACGCCTCGGCCCGCGCGCTCGCAAAGGCTTGCGAGAGTTGGGCGGCTGAATGCACCAGGCGAATCCCGTGGCCACCCCCTCCGGCTGTGGCCTTAATAAGGAGCGGATAGCCCAGGCGCTCAGCGTGACCGCGCGCATCAGCGAGCGTTTCCACCGGCCCGCCGCTCCACGGCACTACCGTTATCCGCGCCTGCTCGGCCAAGCGCTTCGCGGAGATTTTGTCACCCACGCGCCGCATTGCATCGCCATCAGGACCGATGAACACGATACCCAGTTCGCGACAAAGGTCGGCGAATGCGGCGTGTTCTGCAACGAAGCCCCATCCCGGCCACACCGCGTCCGCGTGCCCTGCAACCAACGCCCGTTCCAGGCGACCATAGTCGACGTAACTGCTCTTGAGCTGCTGAGTATTCGGATCGACGACTTGAGCGGAACCAAGACACACCGCCTCGTCGGCTTCCCTCACGAACAGGCTATGGCGGTCAACCTCGGTGAAGAGCGCGATCGTGCACAACGATGTGCCGTGTTCCTGGTTGAAATCGCGAGCAGCGTGAATGAACCGCATGGCGGGTTCGCCGCGATTCACGATGGCCACACGCTGGAATTGGAGCTCCATAAGTCCTCCGATCTGAAGATCGTCAGGACAACCGGTTATGTACTTATGCCGCGATCGTTTCCAGGGACATCGCGGCCTGTAGTGCCTTTAACCCTTCTGCATCCACAGCGCTGGGAATCGCCACGGTGCGGTAACCGCTAATTTCTACGTAGCGATTTCCTTTCATATCCACAACCTCTGCGTCGAAGCCGCCTCGGCCATCGGATTTGACGATGGCATATAAGCGGGTATCTTCAGTCTCATGGACGGGCAATAATAAGGAGACGCGATCAATGTGCTGCGGCAGACCCATCCTTCCCTGACTGCCCATCTCCCAGAGGCCGGCGGTTTGGAAACAAAGCTCAATCAGCCGCGGGGCCATAAGCGTCGGCGGCTCGGATGGCATGTGGTTTAGCGGCAAACCTCTAGCCATCAGCCCCACCATTCGCTCTCCATCCCACCATGCCCGCTCGACAACTTGATAAGCCGGTCCGTGGAAGTAGAGACGATAAATGTCGACGGCTTCGACAACGTGTCCCTCGGGTAGCCGCGGCGCCACAACTGCTGCCACTTGGGACGGCTGCTTAGCGAGCCGCACTTGAGCCGTGAAGTGTGTGGTCACTTGAGGCTCGGACTGGTTGGGGAGCGATCGGCAACCATGCAAGCGGCACGCCGCCAGCAGTGTTCTGTTCTGAGGATGAATGATTGTCTCGACCTTCACCGCGCGCGGCTCGTTACGATAGAACTTAAACGAGGCCAGGAAATTCACGTCTTCTAGGGCCGCGATATGCCATCCAGGAAGCAGGCACAGCGCAGCTTCCGCAAACGCTTCGATTCCCATCACTCCGGGAAGCACGGGTATTCCGTCAATCTGATGATCGTGTAAGAACGGCTGAACGGCTGGGTCCAGCATCATTTCAATCGTGATGCCGCTTTGCATCCCAAGAGCTGCAAGCTTGCCGATCATGGGTCCGGAAAGTATTGGTTGTGGGACCGATGTTTCCGAAGCCAGCGATCGCTGCAAAGTTTCCGAAGCAGATGCGTCCAGGCCACCAGCAGAGTCCCACTCCTTTTCCATGACGCCGAGACGGCCGGCGATGACAATTTCACCCCGAGTGCCACCGGCAGTGAGTTCCCGTCGAATCAGAGGAACTCCGGCCTCAGGCGGCAGCACATCGATCCCGGCCAGTTCCATCATCTTGGGAATGGAACCACGCGTGGCCATGCCAATGCCGCCCCACGCCGTCCAATCGATGACGATGCCGCGAGTCGCCGGGCGTGCGGTACGGAAGCTCGAGGTGATCTTGCACAGCAGATCGTTAGCCGCACTGTAATCGGTTTGTCCCGCATTGCCGAAGCGTCCGGCAATCGAACTGAACACGATGGTCGATGCGAGTGGCATGTCGCCGATGGCGTGTAGCAGATTGAACCAGCCATCGCTCTTTACATCGAACACGAGATCGAATTCTCCTGCGGGCTTGTCCGGAAGGAAGTGGCTTCGCTCAATGCCAGCGGCGTGTAAGAGCACATCGATTCTTCCGCTGCGCTGATGAACCTGTTCTAAGATTTTGGACACCGCCTCGGCATCCGTGAGGTTAACGCTGAAGTAGTGCGCTGTTCCGCCCGCAGCCCGAACGGCTTCGATGGCGGCTTGTGCTGCCTGCGCTCGCTCCAAGGCTGCCAGTTCCTTTTCAACGAGTACCGGCGTAGCCCGTTCACCACGGGCCTGGATTCGTGCAAAAAGATCGCGCTTCAAACCGTCCTTGTCAATCGCGAAGCGCTTCAGATCAGGATTCTTCGGATCAGGTTCTGGCACTAGATCGAGCAAGTAGAACGCGCCCCCGGAAGCGGCCGCCAGATCTGCGGTGATCGCCGATACGATACTTCCAGCTGCCCCGGTTACGAGAAAGACCGTGTTGCTGTCCAAGGTGAGAGCGGGCGTGCCGTCGGTTGCGGGCTCCTCTCGCAACGCCACCGTCCATCGCAGTTCGTCTTTGTACCCTATTTCGACCGCGCCAGGATCGCGCAGAGTTTCTGCGATGAGGATGTCAGCGACCTCCGATGGTGTTCGCTCCGCCTCGAAGTCAACTGCCTTTACCAGAGCATCCATCCGTTCTCGCTTGTAGGCTTTCGTGAAGCCGGTCACCCCGCCACCTATCGGTGCGATAGCACCGGCCTCGTCATATCCATGCTGTCCTCCGAGCCGCGTCGCAGCAACAAGGAAGGTCCCGCGCTCGGCAACTTGCTCATACAGAATTCGCATGGTGGCATAAAGCGATTTGACGCGCACTCGCAAGGCTTCGCGCCAGCCAGCGTGGTCCATCTGCTTGAGGTCACCCTCGTTGTCCAGAGCCGGCAGCCAGAAAATGCCGTGCACCGCAGCCGCGGCCATCCAATCCTTGAGGCGATTCTGTAATGTTTCCGAATCGAGAGTCTGGTTAAGTCGAAGTACGTCTACATCCATTCCTTCCAGCCGTTCCGCCAGCGCATCTCCTACCCCGGATTTGTCGGGCATGATGATCACGCGCCGGCCTGAGCCGAGCGTCACACCGGTTGACTTACAAAGCTCAAGCGGCGGCCGCAAAGTCGGAACCGGCACACGCCGCGGAATACGATCGGCAGCGTCGAAACTGGGGGGGGCGGGGCGCGCGGCTGTCACGGGCTTCGAGCCCGATGATGCGGATACCGTCGGCTTTTTCTGCGGGGTCTCTTGCTTGGCAAGAGCGCCGGCAGTGACCTGCTTCGCAGAACCCGGCTGCCGGTCGTGGGCAAACTTGATGACATGAGCTAGCGTGGGGAAGTTGCGCAGCTTCAGATTTTCGTCGCGTGGAATGTTGTACGCGGCTCGCACGGCCGCGAACATCTCCGCCTGTTTCACGGTGTCGATACCGAGATCGGCTTCGAGATCGAGATCCATGTCCAGCATGTCTTTCGGATAGCCCGATTTCTCCGCCACGATATCGAGCACTTTTTCTTTTATCGGATCGTCGTCCGTTGCCGCGCCTGCCGCCGCGGGAGACGGAGTGGGTGCTGCTGCACTGGGTGCAGGCGACAGCTGAGCCACTGAATCCGCAGATTGCGGGGCAACAAGGTCTGGACGTTTGTCATATACGAAGCGGATCACGTGCGCCAGCGTGGGATAATCCCGAAGCTTGCGATTTTCATCACGCGGAATGTTGTACGCGGCCCTTATGGCGGCAAACATCTCCGCCTGTTTCACGGTGTCAACACCAAGATCCGCTTCCAGGTCCAAGTCCACATCCAGCATCTCAAGGGGATATCCTGTCTTCTCCACAACAAGAGCGAGGATGCAGTCCTTCACCGGATCGGTGGAACCGGTCTCTACAGGCAGTGCACTTACGGCTGGTTTCTGTCCAAGCGGCTTTGTTTCTGCCCCAGCCGCTGCAATCGGCTTCTCGGTTCTTGCAGCGTCCGGCGCTTTCAGGTCTGGTCGCTTGTCGTACACGAAGCGAATTACATGTGCCAGGGTCGGATAGTCGCGCAGCTTGCGATTCTCGTCGCGCGGAATGTTGTAGGCCTCGCGTATCGAAGCAAAGACCTCGGCCTGCTTAACGGTGTCGACGCCCAGATCGGCTTCAAGATCGAGATCCGAATCGAGCATGTCAACCGGATAACCGGTTTTCTCGGCCACCAGAGTCAGTACTTTCTCTTTGACCAAGTCTTTCCTCGCTGTCGGCGCCGGGGTTGCATCGTGAATAGCCACCAGCGCGGGCGCCGGTCTTTGCGGCACAGGCTTTACTATCGAAGCTGTTTGCGATAGCCCAGCGGCTCGGGCGACATGCGCCAGAGGACCTTGATCTGGTATGCGGAGGGTGCGGTTGGTTACCTCGAGATCGGCTACCGCATGTCCAGCGATCCCGCTCAGCCATGCCTTCCAACTTGTGTCGTCGGCGATGCGGTAGGCGTAGCCCAGAGCGTTCGGGTTGCGACGAACGCCGTCCTTCGTTTTCACCCAACGCAGCAGCATCATGCTGATTTGCGAACCGAATCCGGCGCCCAAGTGGATTGCGTATTCGACGGGATAGACTCCCCCTTTCGACAGGTTCAACCGTCCCAGCTCCGGATCAACTTCTTTGAAGTTGGCGACTGGAGGCACGCAACCAGTTTCCAGTGCCTTTACCGCGACAACTTCTTCGATGCCTGTGGCCATGGCGTGACCCGTGAAGCCTTTGGTATTCGCGATCACGATGCGATCGGCCACATCGCCGAAAGTGCCACGCAGCGCGTGAATCTCGGCTGAGGCGCTGCCGCCTCGGGCCGGGGTGTAAGTCTCATGAGAGACGAAAACCGTCCGCGGCGCGATTTCCCGACGCGAAATGCCGCCACTCGTTTCGGCTTTGGTGAGCAGTGTTTCCATGACCCGGCCAATGTGTTGAACGTCGAGGCGCGTGCCGTGGAAAGCGCTGTTGCCGGTCACGCTGGCCAGCACTTCGCAGATCGGTTGAATTCCACGTTCCCGTGCAGCTGCCGCGCTCTCCACCACTAGCGCCGCGGCGCCCATGCCGATAATCATGCCGTGTCGTCGACGGTCAAAGGGAACCGCTGCATCCTCCACCGCTTCGTCGGTGGCTGCCGCTCCGCTTGCGAGGAAGCCCGCGCCCATCCACTCGAGGAGGTTGTCCGAAGTGACGTCGTCGGCCGAAATGATGACGACCCGGCTGCATCGCCCGGCGTGGATCCAATCCTCCGCCAGCGTCACGGCTGTCGTAGTGCTCGCACAGGCAGAGTTGATTTGCGTGTTGGGACCGCATGCGCCGATGTATTCGGCGAATTGCGAATGCCCCATGGATAAAACTCGCAGCAGGAACCGCCGGTTGAAAACATACGGTTCTTTGTGAATAACAGCCTGCAATTCATCAATCCGCCGCTTAATCTCCTGCACGAGGACGGAGTGACCGTTCGCTTCTACGGTACGCATGAGCAAACCTTCGAGCATGGCCAACTGATCGCGCCGTTCGTGATCCGCGTAATAGTGTGTCATCTCATCGGCGAACGAGTCGCACCCCGGGAAGGCGGAAGCAAAGATGACGCCAGTATCGTCGCGCAGAGTCTCAGGTAATCCCCATCGATCGGGCAGTTGCTTCCCTTTGCTCGTGGTTTTGTAGCGCATGACTAACGGAATTCCGGCGTCGCGCAATGCATCGATACCAGCAGCAATCGCCAATTGCGTAACCCGGTCAAGAGCGGACACGCGCTCGCCCGGAATGCCGAATTCATTTTCTAGATCGAAAGCGCCTCCACGGCCTGCCAGCTTGATTACATCTGCGACATTGTCGAGGCTCTCAAATGTGGGCTCGCCGTTTTCTCTCTTCACCAGCCGGGTGATGTGTTTGTCGAGCATGGCGCGCCGAAAGCGTGTTGGGATCGAATCGATAAATTGATTGCCGCCCAGGATGCGTCCGATGTTCGCGTCGTCAAAGATGTGGTCGGTTCCGGGCAGTCCCAGTGCCGCGCCGGTAATAACCACGGGAGCGTGTTCGGAAACATCCCTCCTGCCGTGGTAGATTTCGTAGCCGCGCTCTAGCACTCCGGCGAACAATTGTCCAAGCTCGCTGTAACGGTTGCCATTCGATGAAACGACTGGGGAAAAAGCCGCGCTGGTTGCTGACTTCGCCACGAGGCCCTCTTCCGATGTTTTCGCCTTTGGGTCAATTGTTGTTACCGCCGTCGGCGAAGTCGCAGCTGAGGTTTCCTCAACCCCTCGTCCCAATCCCGCCGCGTACAGCCCGCACAACGCCTGGTTGAAGGCAACCATGTCGCCAACCTTGGGATGGTTGGTGAACAGCGAAAGCACATCGCCGCGGCTGCCGAGCACATCCTCCGCGAATCCTTGCAATGCCTTCTTTGGTCCAACCTCGACAAAGGTGCGCGAGCCGGCGTCATACAACGTTTGCAGGCCCTTAACAAATTGCACGGGAGAGGCAACCTGCTGCGTAAGGATGTCCAGCATCTGCGGAACAACGTCGGGACCCATGGGATAAAACTCGCCGTTAGTGTTAGCGACGATCGGCAACCGAGGCGACGTAAGATGGAGGCGCTCCAGCACTCGCCTTAACGGTTCACTAGCGCCCCCCACAATCGATGTGTGGAAGGCATGACTGACCGTTAGTGCAGCCACCTCATAGCCACCGTTTTGGAATGCTTCCATGGCTTGCTCAACAGCCTTAGTTTCGCCGCCGATCACTGCCTGACGGTTGCTGTTGACGTTGGCGATTACGACGTAACCCCTGATCGTCTTCAGAATGCGTTCGATTTCTGCCAAAGGAGCAAACACGGCCGCCATGCGACCGTTATCTTTCATAGCCACCTGGGTCATTCCGCGTCCGCGCGCGCTGACAGCTTCCAGGGAATCGGCAAACGTCAGGGCACCGGCAGCGACCAGAGCTCCGTATTCACCGAGGCTGTGTCCCATCGTGAAGTCGGGCTTAATGCCATAAGCGGCCAAGAGTCGCGTCAGCGCCAGATCGGTTGCCAGCACTGCTGGCTGAGTAATTGCAGTTTGACGCAAATCATCTTCCGCTTTGGCCACTGCATTGGCGTCCCGGTTGTCAATGAAGATGAATTCGCTGAGTGGTTTGCCGAGCAACGGCGTCATCACTCGATCGGCTTCGGCAAAGGTCTTGGCCACGATCGGCTCCTCCGCCCTTAACTGCAGAAGCATGTTTACGTATTGCGATCCTTGCCCCGTATACAGGAACGCCACCTTAGGCGCAGGACCATGACCGCGGAAGATACCTTGAGCGCGCAAGGCTTTCCATACAGCCGGCTGATTCGCCGCTAGCGCTTTAACCGCATTCGCGGCTTTCTCGGCCAGTTCCACGGCGTTGGCGTAGTCAATGGCCAGTCGCTCAGGGGCGCGCAGATCGCGTTCAGACGGCGCGCTCGGCTCCGGTACCCGGCCTGCCTTGGCTTCCTTTTCCACCGCGCGTAGACGTCCTTCCAGAGCGGTTTCTGAAGCGGCCCCGATTACCAGTGCTCCGCGTAAAGGCGCTTTAAAACTAAGAGTCGAAGTGTGGAAAATATCTACGGCATTCATAACTGACTCTTTCACTTCCGACGGAGCCTCACTGACGGTTACCGTCCGTTTGCCGTTACCATCCAGCCGGTGGGGAACGTATTCCTCGAGTACTGCGTGGAAATTCGTGCCGCCAAAACCAAATGCGCTCAGCCCAGCGCGCCTCACTCCGTCCGAAGGAATCGCCCACGGTTTCAGTTCGGTATTCACGTAAAGCGGAGAATGCGCAAAATCGATATCTGGATTGGAGTGCTCGCAATGAACGCTCGGCGGCAGAACTTTGTCCCGCAACGCCAGAACCGTTTTCAGAAATCCGGCAGCGCCCGCCGCTGCTTTGAGATGTCCCAGGTTCGATTTGACCGAGCCCAGGGCGACCGAGTGCGCTGGAAGATGAAAGCTAGTGAGCGCATCAATCAAACTTTGTACTTCCACCACATCTCCCACGCGAGTGGATGTACCATGGCCCTCGATCAAAGTCGCGGTGGCCGGCGATAACCCGGCGTTTAGCCACGCGCGCTCAATGGCCAGCTTTTGGCCAACAGGATTGGGCGCAGTAATGCCCTTGCCCTTGCCATCACTCGATCCGCCCATGCCCCTTAGCACCGCGTAGATTTTGTCCCCGTCGCGTTCCGCATCTGCCAGCCGCTTGAGCAAGAAGATAGCCGCGCCTTCGCCCATGACGAAGCCATCCGCCCCTTCCGCATAGGGACGCGTACCAGTGGCCGACAGCGCTCCAATTTTGCAGAACTTAATGTAGGTCGAGGCGCCCATGTTACGGTCAATTCCGCCGGTGACGGCAAGATCAAAATCGTTCTCCACCAATCCCTCAACCGACGCGTTGATCGCCGCCATTGCCGACGCGCAAGCCGCATCCACAACATAGTTCGGGCCGTGGAAGTTGAAGATGTTCGCAACGCGGCCGGCAATGCAGTTGGCCAATTCCCCGGGCATGGTGTCTTCGGTCACGTCCGCAATCCGTTTGGCCATCCGGTCGTGCAATTCACGGGTGAGGTCGCGGCGCAGCGTCTCCGGCAGATCCGCGAAGCTCGCACATTCTGCGAGTTCATGAGCGTACTCCGGGAAATACAAGCGCAACGCCGTGAAATAATGCTTCTCCCCGGCCATCGCATTCCCGAGAATCACTGCCGTACGATCATTGTTCAGCGGCCGCTTGGGGTAGCCGTAGTCCTCTAACGCTTCGCGGGTGCATGCGATGGCCCACTTTTGCGACTCATCCATGGCATCAATCACGCGCGGCGGGACCGGCAAATGCCACTTGATCGGATCCCACGCGAAGTCGCGCACCCAGCCGCCGATTGTGGAATAAGTCTTATCGGGCGCATCCGGATCGGCATCATAGTAGAGCGCCGGATCCCAACGGTCATACTGAACCTCAGTGATGCTGTAACGGCCGTTCTTCACGTTTTCCCAGAACGCCTGCACGTTCGAAGCATCGGGAAGTACCGCTCCTACTCCTACAATTGCAATGGCGCGATAAGAAGTGTTTTCCATGACGAGACTCCTGAAATTCGTCGTTGAAAGCTATGCGGCCAGGACCGTGGGCCTGGCGACGCGGCTATAAAGCACGTCCGCGATGTAATCCATATCTGAAATGAGGCCCGACTGCGCGCGCTGGATGGCAGGCAAGCCAAGAGTTGCTTCAAAGCTGGCGATCTCCGAATCGTTCACGCCACCAGCACCTATTACCCAGCGCAGCCCTTCCACGCCAACCTTGAGTGCGGCCTCGCGGGCAAAGACTCGGCTGATCGCCGCCAGTGCGGTCGCATCGAAGCGACGGTTCGCTTTTTCGTTGAGCTTGCCCTCAGCCAGAAGCGCTGCGCGGTGGGATAGACTGCCCGCGCACTCGGTGTAGGCAATCAACTCTCCTAGACGTAAGAGAATGTGTTGATAGCGCGTCAGCCGCGCCACGCGCGCTTTCTCCATAATTTCGGACAACGCGTGAAAGGCCAGTGCAGCCATGTCAGCACCCACATCCGATTGCTGGCCATGCAATGCTTCGAACTCTCGCGCGCGCTCGTGATAATGCTGTCCGCGTGTCTTGAGGTGAGACTGCCAGCGGTCGCGGCTGATGGTCATCTCCATGATTTCGGATGTGCCTTCGTAAATGGTGGTGATGCGAACGTCTCGCCTTATTTTTTCCACCATGTATTCCCGCGTGTACCCGTAACCACCGAGTGCCTGGATACTGGCGTCGGCTGCCAGATTGCCAGCTTCTGTTGCCATGTACTTCGCAATAGCGCCCTCAGTGTTCAGACTCCCTTCCACTCCCGCATCAATGCGCTGCGCAGTTTCCTCGATATAAGAGCGAGCCGCCTCCAGCCGCGCCACGTGGGGCACGATCAGCTTGTGGGTGTATCCCTGTTTTTGCGAGAGCGGCGCTCCCGCCTGGATGCGTTTGGTGGAGTAGGGAATTGCCCGGTCAAGTGCAGCCCACCCTCCTCCAAGCCCGAACGCTGCGACCATCAGGCGCGTGTAGCCGAACACAGCTTGAGCCTGATTCAACCCTTGGCCTTCGACTCCTCCGATCAACCGATCGACATCGACATAGACGTCATCGAAAGCCAGCGCTGCAGTGTTGCTCAGGCGGATGCCATGCTTATCTTCCGGTTCGTCGTGAGTGAAACCCTTCGCGTCCCTTTCCACGATGAACCAACTTGGGCCGCTGGGAGTATTTGCCAAGACGGTATATGCGCCGGCCACTCCCCCGTTGCTGATCCACTGTTTGTTCCCGTTGATTTTGTAACCAACGACTTGTCCATCCTGGACGACCGGGTCCGCTGTGGTCTTGAGTGCACCTAAGTCGCTGCCGGCTTCTGGTTCCGTGGCTCCGTAGGCGAACAGCAGTCCCTCTTCGGCAATCCGCGTCAACCAGATTTTCTTTTGCTCCGGAGTTGCACCGACCGTGATCGGATCGCTGCCCAGGAACGTCGCCAGCACGGCCGTGGCAACCCCAAGATCGATTCGCGCCATCTCTTCGCACACGCAATACACGTCGAAGGCGCCGCCGCCCATGCCACCGAACTCTTCAGGAATGAACAACAGCTGAATCCCCAACTGGTCCGGACTGCACATATCCCGCACGATATCCAGCGGGCATTCGTCCGCCACATCCAGCTCCAGAAGTTTTTCGTCGGGCAAACGTTTTTTGGCAAAATCCCGGAGCGACTTCAAACTCAATCTCAATGTTTTATTCGTGATCATGGGCGGTGCCTCACTTTGCTGCGACGGTTCGCATCTCGCGCACTTTGTTGGTCAGGGCTGGCAGGAATTCCAGTACGTCATCGACGATGCCGATATCCGCAACCTGAAATATGGGAGCTTTCGGGTTCTTGTTAATCGCGATCAGCAACGGGCTACCTTTAATACCAGCCAGATGCTGCGAAGCGCCGCTGATGCCACATGCCAGATAAACCTTCGGTTTGACGGTTTTTCCTGACGAGCCAACCTGGCGTGATTTCTCCAGCCACTTGGCGTCGACGACGGGCCGTGAACAACTCACCGCTGCCCCGATGGCGTCGGCGAGTTCCTGGGCGATGGCAACGTTCTCCTTCTCCTGGAGTCCGCGGCCGATGGAAACTAGAACGCTGTGTTTGGTGATATCCACATCACCGGCTTCGGCGAGGACGGTTTCGAGATAGCGTCTTCGGGCTGTCAAGACTCCGAGTTCCGCGGATTTGTCGACGACGAAAAGGCTCTCCGGGCCAATCTCCACTGCCTTGAATGCTCCGGGCCGTACTGTAATCACTGCACCCGCCGCAATCTCGCATCGAACATGGGCGCTTACCTGCCCGCCAAATTCCTGGCGGACTACATTTAGGCCGGTGCCTTCTATCGGGGCGAGGTCGACCACGTCAGACACAAAGGCCGCATTCATCTTGATCGAAAGGCCGGGCGCCAAATCGATTCCAAAATGATCGTGCGAAGCCATCACAATGCTCTTCGCCGGCAGAACCTGCAGCAGCGCTTTTCGTACCAATTCAGCATTGGGGTAGGCCAGGGCCTCATTCGCGATTTTCCAAATCTCGGGATAGGCAGCCCCAAGCGCAGTGCAGGCGTCATCGAGTTCCGCACCCCAACCCGTGATGATGGCGGTGGGCGAAGCTGCGGGATCAATCTTTCGCGCAGCCGCCGCCAGTTCGAACGCACAATCGTCGACGATGCCATCCTTATGTACTATGTAAGCGAAGATACGCGCCGTCATTTCAGGCCTCCTTTAGCCGCCACGAGTTCAAGCACCCGGTCGACGTTCTCCTCGCGGCTGCCATGCAAGATTTCGGCTCCCTGACCGAGTTCGGGCAAAAAGTAATCCACCCGTCTCACCTTCGCGGCCGATTCTCCAACGGACCCTGCGTCGAGCCCCAGCTCCACCAAGCCATAAGTTGGAATAGGCACCGAAGCGACTTGCCGGATTCCTCGCATGCCGACATAACGAGGTTCATTGATCCCGGTCTGAATCGAAAGCACGCAAGGGAGATCAATCTCATTCATCTCCTTGTTGCCGCCAGCAATTTCCCGGCTGATCTTCAGCGCCTTGCCGTCGACCACTTCAATTGAATTGACCAGAGAGGCAAATGGATAATCGAGCAGAGCCGCCAGCATTCCGCCGACCTGAGCGGCACCATCCTCCGCCTGCACGCCAGTCAGAATCAGATCGTAGTTGCCATTCCGCACGAAGGACTCCAGGATGGTGGCGATTCCGCGACCATCCGATTCTGAGAAAGCCTCGTCTGAGATCAACACGCCACTCTGCGCGCCCATAGCCATCTCCCGGCGCAGCACCTCTTCGTCGTCTTCGCCACCGACGGTCGCGACCGTGACATTCCCCCCTACGCGAGCGACCATCTGAAGGGCTTCTTCGACAGCGTAGTTGTCTGCTTCGTTGATGGAATAGATCAGATCATCGCGCTCGATGTCACTTCCCGCACGGTTGAGCTGAATCTCGTTTTCTGAAATGTCGGGAACTCTTCTCACACAAACTAGAATCTCCACATGCACCTCCATCAAACTCTCTTCAAGCTGCTTTTCCCTCACGCACGATCTGTTGATCGGCCAACTCCGCCAGATCGATAGCTTTCATCTTTCCTTCCATGCCAGCGACTTTGATCGCGTCCTCAATATTTGTCATGCAAAATGGACAAGCGGTCACGATCACATTGGCTCCGGCTTCCGCTGCCATTTGCACTCTCTTTACTCCCATCCGCTGTTCTTCCTTCGGCTCGTAGAACAGCATCAGCCCACCACCGCCGCAGCAGAACGAGCGATCGCGGCTCCGGATCATTTCCACCCGCCGCAAGCCCGGAATCGCATCTAGCACCTCTCGGGGCTCGTCGTAAATCTGGTTGTGGCGTCCCAGATAACAAGGATCGTGATAAGTGAACACGTTGTTTGAGTCTTCCACCGCATGGAATTTGATCTTGCCGGCCTTCACCGCGCGGGCAATCACCTGGCTGATGTGCTCGACCGGCGGCATATCTTTCTCTTGATAGTCACGCTTCAGCGCGTTGTACGCGTGCGGATCGGCGGTGACAATCCGTCGAACTCCCGAAGCTTTAATGGCATCCGTATTGTGGTCGCGCAGCGCGATGAACAGCATCTCTTCACCGAAGCGCCGGACCTCATGGCCGCTATCTTTTTCCGCAGCGCCCAGGATTCCAAAATTCTCCCCAACGTCGTTGAGAATCCTTGCAGTGGCGCGCCCAATCGCCTGCATGCGGTCATCGTAGGAAGTGATGCTGTCGACGAAATACAAGGTGTCGGCGTGGCCGTTGTTTCCGAGAGCTTTGACTGGGCAGACTTGCTGGAATTCCTTGGCGTTCGCCCATTCACCTTTCTTCTTCTCTAACTTGCCGTAGGGATTGCCGCGACTCTCCAGAGCCTTCAGAGCTTTTTGCAGCGACTGGGGCACATTTCCTTGATCGACCAACCCGCGCCGCAGATCGACGATCTTATCGATGTACTCCACTAACAGCGGGCATTCTTCTTCGCAAGCTCCGCAGGTGGTGCAAGACCAGATTTCATCCTCGGAGTAAATGGCTCCGGAATCTTTGCTGCCAACGAGCGCCGTGCCGTTGTGGGCGCGTCCAAAAACCGGATAGTGCTGGAAGGCATAGTCTCGTGCCTTGATGCTGATGAATCGCGGAGACAGTGGCCTGCCCACAGCATTGGCCGGACAATTGTCGGAGCAACGCCCGCAGTCCGCGCAGGAATAGAAATCGAGCATGTGCTTCCAGGTGAAGTCTTCGAAAATCTTCACTCCAAACGATTTCACCTGATCGAGATGTTGATCGCTGACGCCCCATCGCACCGGCTTGAGAATCTCCCGGTCGAGCTTGGCGAAGTAGATATTGAAGAGGGAAGTCTCCACATGGAATTGAATGCCAAAGGGCCGGTAGCAGAGCAGAAAGTAAAAGGTCACTTCATGCAGAAGATAGGCGCCCACAAAAACGCCGCCTAGGGTTGGCAGGGAAGTTGAGATGAGCGCCCTTTGTAACATCCACGGAAGCGAACCGACGGCCAACGCTTCCATGGATTGCCCTGCCCGTGACTGAGCGGCTGCACTGGCGCCTGCAAAAAGACTGTCCGCGACCATCAGGACCGCAATTAGCGTCAAAAGGAAGATGGCATCGGCGGTGTGAGCTTTGCCGAATTTTGCCGGTACGGCATATCGTGCTGGTTTGAAAACCAGGCGGCGAACGATCGCGATCACCATGCAGAGGAGGACAATGGTCGCAGCGTAATCCGTGATGAGGTTGTAAAATGCGCCGGCTCTTCCGGAAAGTCCCGGCATGACGAAGTTTTCCGAGACGCCGACAATCAAGACTGTGAAGGCGCGCAGCGCGAGGATGATGAATCCGGCAAATATGAAGATATGAAGGATCCCTGCAACCCGATAACGTGGATGTTTCCACTGCCCCAGCCAATACTTGAAGACTTTCCCCAGTCGCGCCCAAGGCTGGTCAAAACGAAAATCACGCTCCGCGCGAAACAGCGGCATCAAGCGCTTTGTCGCAATGTATGAAAAACCCGCAAGGCCGAGAAGATGAATCGTCAGAAATAAGGCTCGGCCTGGGACCAAGCAAGGGGTTAACTGCGCAGCTGACTGGGTTCCTACCACGTCGCTACTCTCCTGCTGACTCACGACCGCTACGCGATCAGTCGCGTAAGAACTTCTCCCTCCTTAACCGGGGGCACTGATGCTGTTGCTATGACCGAAGCGACAGGCGAGGGCGGAATGGATAAAGCAACCGATACCGGCTGGGATACCGGTATCGATCGAGCCTTCACCTTCACCTTCGCCTTCGCCTTCGCCTTCGCCTTCGCCTTCGCCTTCGCCTTCGCCTTCGCGTGCATCTTCTTCGACCGTCTTTGTAGCTTGCTTCTGCTGCGGGTCTTGCCCCCGGCCGCTTCCCGGAGTTCCAGAAAACTCAACTGCAGCAGCTTTTCCAGACGCCGCAAGTCTGGTGCGGCATGTACTTCTCCGCTGAACCCAAAATAGGCTGTGCCGTTGTAGGTCAAGATGGCGCAATTCAGCGCCATTTCTCCTCCGATCGGAACATAGGGATAGCATTGCAGCATTTTGTGGCCGAGCAGGTAGAGTGAATTTTGCGGACCCGGCACGTTGGTGCACACCATGTTGAACGGCGTGAACGGCAGTCGGCTGATGATGTGGCCGGCTACCGCCTGGGCGGAAGTCGGCAGCATTCCAATCAATCCTCCAGCTAGGCTCACCAGTTCGGCAGTATGTGCGCGTTTCAGAAATTCGGTTCTTCGATGGACGGCAGCCAGGAGCTTGCGCGGATCAGCAATACCCAGGGGAACCGTAACCGGGACTAGCGAAATGCGGTTTCCTAGTTCTCCAGGACTATCACTGCCACGCAGATTCACAGGCACCATCATCCGGAAAAGCTGCCCTTTGACCTTGTCCCCATGCAATTCGAGATAGCGCCGGATCGCGGCCGTTACCAGCGAGAGAATCACGTCATTCACGCTGGTTCCGCAAGCCTGCTTTATGGCCTTAATTTCGGCCAAGGGAACCTCCGTGCAGGCAAACTTCTGCGGTCCGCGGTAGAGAACGTTGAAGCGCAGCCGCTCGGTGTTCGCGGTGAGTTCTGGAAAAAGATGGGTGAACTCGTCCGTGTCGAAGCTTCCGCCATTGGCCGCGAAGCGCTCCGCCATGCTTGAGAAGTCTGCCAGCGCGGAAAGAATTCGTTTGACGACTTCAGAATAGGAGTCGACACAGCCCTTCGTGATTGAAGCCCACTGATCAGGAGGTGGAGGAACCGGTGGCCGGAGCTTTCGTCTGGGCAAACGAGGTGCCGCCGGATTCGCGTCCATAAGCACATTCATGATGCCTACTCCTGCGATGCCATCGGCGAGGCAGTGATGCAGGCGGAAGATAAGCCCGCTCCGAGTCCCCTGCAGTCCGTGAACGAGAGTCATGTCCCACAGAGGATGCTGTCGGTCCATCACCGTACTCAAGAGTTTCCCGGCAACCGTCTTCAACTCTGCCTCGGAACCGTGCTTAAGGGTCGCCTCGCGTACATGGCGTCGAATGTCGAAGTTTGTGTCGTATTCCCAGCTCGGAAGGCCGATATCAAACGGAGGCGATACTACGCGCTTCAAGTAGCGAGGAATAAGCGGTAGCTTCGACTCGACAAACCGGACGCAAGCTTCGAAAGGAATGTCACGCTCAAATATGCATAGGCAGGCAACATTAAGGGGCATCCCCTCGCGTTCGAGATGGAGGAAAACGCTGTCGCCCCAGGAAAGGCGGTCACTCTGTTGATCCGTTTGCATTTCAACCGTCCTATTTCAAGTAGCGAACGTCGGCGGATGTTCCGCGTGGGCCTCAGCTCACGTAGGAGAATCGCGATGCCAGCTTCACCAGCTTGAGTACCCTGTAGATCTCAACGCTGATCCCACGTAGCACGACCTTGAACCTCTTATCGTTAGCAACGCCCGCTAACTCTGCCAACCCGGCGACCTCACTTGGATTGATCCGGCGCACAGCAGAAAAGTCCAGCGTTAATTCGCCATCGACACCGTCCAGCCTTACACTGGCCTCATGTAAGGTTTGGACAATGCGCTTCTCATCAACTTTGAGCCACACGGCGATGTTTGCCATAGACACCGTCCCTACGCAGTTTTCTCCTGAGCGGCTTCGGCCGACTTTGCCGCGCTCCGTCCCTCATAGGCCTTCCAAAACAGCTCAGCCAGTTCGCTGATGAGCGGCATGCGGGGATTCGATCGCCAGGAAGGATCATCAAAGGCCAACTTCGTAAGATCCGGCATCGCGCGTTCGAATTCTCCCGGAGAGATTCCCAGGTCGGCGATCGAGCGGGGAACTGCCAGCCGGTCCAGCAACTCTTCCGTGGCCGCCACCAGGTTCTTCACTTTTTCGTCAATCGTGTGACCGCCGAGGCCCAGCAAATCGGCGACTGTCGCGTATTTCTTATGCGCGACATATCCCATCTGGTAGGGCGAAGGCAGAAACTTGGTGGGCACGGACGCGTTATAGGCAATCACGTGGGGCAACATCAGGGCATTGGCCCGCCCATGGGCCACGCCAAAACGCACCCCGAAAGAGTGCGCCAGCGCGTGATTCACGCCCACCGACGCGTTCGAGAAAGCCATGGCCGCAATGCAGGCAGCGTTGTGCATCATGCTGCGCGCCTCTTCGTCGCGGGAATGCTCATAGGCGATAGGCAGATACTTGAATACCATCCGGATCGCCTGCATGGCATTACAGTCCGTGTATGGGGAGGCGTAGCTGGAGACTGCCGCTTCCAGTGCGTGAGTCAGGCAGTCGATACCAGTGTCCGCAGTGAGGCCTTTGGGCATCGACATCACAAATTGCGGATCAACGATGGCCACATCGGGAGTGAGCGAGTAGTCCGCCAACGTCACTTTTCGGGCCCGCTCTTTATCGGTGAGGACGGCAAAGGGAGTAACTTCGCTGCCGGTTCCACTAGTGGTGGAAATAGCAATCAGGCGAATTCGGTTAGGTTGCTCGCTCGGATACTCGACCACGCGTTTGCGCAGATCCAGAAAAGGCGCGGCCAGCTCTTCCAAGTCTGCCTCCGGAGACTGGTACTTGAGCTTCATAATTTTGGCCGCATCGATCACTGACCCGCCGCCTAGCGCAATGATCTGATCCGCCTTGTAGAAGTTGAGCGCCTCCACGCCTTGCATCACCACCTTTACCTCGGGCTCTGCATCGGGAATGACCAAAACATGGACGTGCGTTCCTTCTGGAATGCAACGCCGGACCAGGTCCACATGGCCGATCTGCTCTAGAGCTGGATTCGTAACCAGGACGGTGGAGCGCGATGCGAACTGCCGCACATTCTCCACCGCGTTCAGGTTGAAATAAATATGATTGGGAACTCGAAACCACATATGGGCTTGGGTCCTCCGCGCCACACGCTTGATGTTGAGGTAGTGATAGATATTGACGTTGTCGGTGGTGCTGTTGCCGCCGCCGGTGCCGCAGCCGAATGAAAAGGTGGGCGGCAGGTCGTTGTAAACTCCTCCCACTGCTCCCACGGAGCCCGGCGAGTTCACCAGGATCCGCCCCGCATTCATTACCTCGCCAAACTTGCGGATGATCTCTTCGTTGTGCGAAAAAATGACAGCCGTATGCCCCAGCCCGCCCGCATGATTCACGTCAACGCACACCTTGAGTGCCTCGTCGACGGATCTCGCTCGGTAGGCAGCGAGGACTGGAAATAACTTTTCGACTGATAAAGGATATTTGCGACCAACGCCTTGGATCGGTGTGATCAGCAGCTTGGTGCTCGGCTTCACCGCAAAACCCGCGAGGCGGGCAATATCGGTAGCCTTCTGCCCCACAGCAGCCGCTTGCATAAACCCCGTTTCAGAGTCGATAACGGCGCAAGCCAACAGCTTCGCTTCGTGGTCATTACAGATGTGCGCGCCCAGCTCTGCAAATTTCTTCAGCGCCAGATCGTAGATTTCATCGTCCATCACTACTGTCTGCTCGGAAGCGCAGATGGTTCCGTTATCAAAAGTCTTTGACAGGATGATGTCAGTCACGGCTGTTCTCAGGTCCGCCGTTTTTTCCAAATAAACCGGCGTGTTACCCGGCCCCACACCCAGCGCCGGCTTGCCGGAGCTGTACGCCGCCCGGACCGCTCCCGGACCGCCCGTAGCGTCAATCAGGCCCACATCCTTATCTCGCATCAGGTAGGCGTTGTCTTGCAGGGTGTGCTCTTCCAGGCAGCTGAAAACCCCTTCGGGCGCTCCATGCCTATACGCGGCCTCATACATCACCTTCACAGCCGCAGAGCAACAACGCCAGGCGTTTGGATGGGGACTGAAAATCACCGCGTTGCGCGTCTTGACGGCCATGATGCATTTGAACAGCACAGTGGAAGTGGGGTTTGTAATTGGCGTGATCGAGAAAATGACGCCGATAGGTTCGGCGACCTCCACCAGATTACGATCTGGAAACTCGCGAATGACTCCTACCGTCCGCTTATCCTTGATGTAGTTGTAGGCAAACTCGGTGGCCACCATATTCTTGATGACCTTGTCTTCCATAACCCCGAGTTTGGTTTCCTCAACGGCGAGGCGGGCGAGAGGTTGAGCTTGATCCAGTCCGGCCAAGACCATCGCCTTGACGATGCCATCAACCTCTTTCTGGTTGAATTGAGTAAAGACGGCTGCTGCTGTTTTGGCTTGACGGACTAATCTTTCCAGATAGGCGATGCGTTCTTCACTCGGGCTATCGGTGGAAAGCGGGACCTGAACCCGCTGCGGCGCCGCTTCGCGCGTGGCCATGACTGCCCCTTAAGCCATACCTCGGAGTATGGGGAGGATGCTGAGCACTATGTTCTCGTCTTGCACAGCGAGGAGCGCGAACCGCCGAAAGATGAGCTGACTCTATCTGTAACCTCTATCTCAGCTCTACGCGTAATCGATCGGATGCCTGGTCAGCCACTGCTCGTCGCGCACGCGGCCAATGTTCTTGAAAGCACCACCAGCCGCGCTTGCCGTTAGATGGCGGCTTTCCCAAGCGACTCCTGCACCCAGGCCAATTGCACCGCCTAGCAAGCCTCTTGCTATTGCGCTGCCGATGGATCTGTGCCTGTTTCCTGGATGACCACCCAACATACCAAGGCACGCACCAACAGCCGCGGGCTTCCATGCTCTTCGAACTGACTTGCTGATAAACGGTGTTAGAGGCTCGCCCTTAAGAAATGCTGTTCGACCAGTACGCACGCCCTCGATTCCGGAATTGACGAGCCTTCGGCCATAAGTTGCATTCGATTTCGACCACTCGCGTAATGCCATTGGACTTCCTCACCGTCCCAGAACGGAACAACAGGGCAACTACAGCACCAGATGTGGGGCTGTGTCGGTACCCGCTATCACACTTTGCTGTGAGCGTAATTACACGGGGAAGTGAGCTATATCCGCCCAGGGCGAGCTTATTACCAGCCCACAGAGAATTCAGTCTTCAATCAGCTGCACCTTCGCATGGAGACAATCAGGCCAACGTGCCCTTCGGAGAACAGGACACGTTGGCACGTCTCACTACTGCGTCCGCATTGTAAGCATAAGTCGGGATGCGTTCTGCTTTACATCCCATACCTACCCTCACGCACTCGCCATCGCTGCTTTCTTCGCTGGTCTTTTAGCGCGGTGTTCGACTTTGTGCGTAGCCTTGCGCTCACCAGCCGGCTTCGCCATGACCGCCATCAATTCTTTCTGTGCATCGACGTAGCTCTTTACTCCCTCTCGTGTCAATTCCGCTAGCGGGAGGAAAGGAAATGGCCGAAAAAGCTCCAGAGTTTTGCCCGCGGTTTTGACGCCGGCATTCATCTGACGCCCAGCCACGTCAACCATCTTCTTTTGCGCCTCGATGAAGGACTCCGTGGCCTTGCGCGCCAGTTGCGAAAGTTCAGTCCTCTTGTTCTTATGAGCGCTGTTGGCATGCTTCCCGCTGGTTGCTTTTGCCGTTTCCTCAGCGATCACGTCCATGAACTGTTTCTGCGCCTTGACAAAGGTTTCCATCGACTCCTGCGCCAGCTCCACTAGGTGATCGACCTGGTACGGCTTCCCGTTTTTGGCGGCCTCTACCCATGTATGAGTTTGTTTGCCGGCCGTCTTCAGGAGTTCCTGCTGCATGCTGATGAAGGTCTCCAGGCTCCGCCGCAGCAGATCGGTGATCGCTTCTGCCGCTGGCCAGTCTCCCGCGCGCTCCTTCATCCCAGTCATCAGCAGTTCGTTCTGTTCTTGCCCCAGTTCGAGAAGGATCTTTTGTCCGTCAATAAAGTTTGTGATCGCCTCAGCCGTTACTTCGCTCACAATAGCGGTGGGGGAATGATGAGGATCCGACAGCTGTTGCCGTAACGAGTGCATCAAGCTTGCATTCTGGCGCATTGCGAGATCGAGGAGGATTCTTTGTGTGGCAAAGAAGCTCTGTACCCCTTGCTGCGCCCAGCCTGATAGAAGAGAAACAAAAGATGATTCGCCGGAATGAGTCCGGAAAGACTCGGATTTTGCCGTGGTTGGCATTCCATACCTCCCTGATTGCTGCCTTTAGAATTGCTGCAGTGCAGCATCAACATAAATATACGATTCACAGCCATCTGTGTCAATATATATTTGTATAGTGTGCATCGCAGCACTAACTGACTATAAAGCCGACTATGAAGCCCGTAACGGTTTTCATCAAGAAATACGGAAATCGCCGCTTGTACGATTCCTCCAACAGCAAGTACGTCAATCTCGACGACATCGCTGAATTCGTTCGCGCGGGCAAGGATGTTCAGGTGGTGGATGCAAAAACGGGTCAGGACCTGACTCGCGTCACGCTGACACAAATCATTACGGAAGATGCGAAAGACAAGCCAACCGGCCTTCCGCTCGAGCTGTTGCGCCAACTTATCGTCGCGTCCGACGAGGTGCGCCAGGAATTCATCATGTGGTATTTGAAGTCCGCATTTGATACCTACCAGAGGGTGCAGGATGCGGTGCAAAGTCGACTGGGCGAAGTTCAATCCGCCGTCCTGTCTCCGGTGGATATGATGCGGCAACTCCTGCGCGGAGCCCCGGCAGCTGAACCACGCGCCGAACTCGAGCTTGATGCATTGCGCAGGCGGGTGGCAGAGCTTGAAGCTGGACTGGCGAAGACTCCGCGAGGTAAACAGCGCTCGCGCCGGAAGCAAAAAGGGAAGGTATAATGCGCGGGGCGCCGCTCTGTAGACCGCGCGCGAAGTGCGTATTGGGGATCGATCGGGATGAAGTCGCGAACCAAAGCAAAGAAGGCCGCTAGCTCACCAAAAGCGCGGAGCCGGCACACTCAAAGGGCACATTCCGAAGCTGACATCTCGCCATGGACCGAAGCCCTCTTCGCGGCTGAGCTTCTCATTCTGCACGCCACTCCTATCTACTATGGCTTCGGCGTGCCCCGCGGCGATGATTCTGCCGTCATCATTATCCCGGGTTTTTTAGGCACTGATCTTTACTTAATGGAGTTGCACGCCTGGCTCGGCCGCATCGGGTACCGCCCATATTTCTCTGGCATCGGTATCAACGCCGATTGCCCAAACCTGCTGATTCAGCGCCACGTGATCGAGACCGTCCAACGGGCGCTCTCCGAGACCGGACGCCCGATTCACTTGATTGGTCACAGTCTGGGAGGAGTAATAGCGCGATCGATCGCCGGGCAGCGACCAAGAGACGTTGCATCCGTTATCACTTTGGCTTCGCCGATTCGTGGCACAATCGCAAACCGCAATGTTGTCCATGCCGCGGATGCGATTCGCCTGCGAATTCTGCAGGAACATGGCAAAGGGGTTCTTCCTGACTGCTACACCGGACGCTGCACCTGTAATTTTATTGACTCCTTGCGCCGTAAAGTTCCCGAGTCCATGCTCCAGACCGCGATCTACACCCGCGATGATGGCATTGTCGATTGGCGCTACTGCCGGACCACAGATCCTGAAAGCGACTTTGAAGTGCCGGGCACTCACATTGGAATGGCATTTAATCCTTCGGCCTACGCCATTGTCGCCCAGCGGTTGGCAAAAGCGCAGCGTTCCGAATGACTCTAGCCCACCATCTCTAATACTGCGCCGATGTTTGTTTCCAATGTCTCGACCGCCTCGCCGCGCAGATCCAGCCGCACCCTCGCGCTTGCCAGGCTGTTGTTCGCGACCTCGAAGCTCTCCGTACAGTTAGTTTTCAAATAGGGAAGTCGGTGACCGCTCGGCCCCGTGCCGTCAAACGTGGCTTGCAAGCCGCGTCCGTCCTTCGCGCAACAATTGAATCTCCAGCGAAGGTGACTTCGATCTCTTTCGACTTCCTGTAGATTTCGAAATTCATGTTTCTTTCCATCGTGCCAAAGTACGGTTTTGCGGAAGACCAATCCGAATGGCATCTCGTAGACCAATGCTTCCAGCGTGCTCGCAGGCGATCCCGGACGAGGAAAATAAGCATGAGCCCAAGTCCAGAAGTTACGATGTCGGTATCCGCAATTGTGTCCCTGCACTCCGAATCCCAGCGGATCTCCCTCAAACTTCCGCTCGTCCAACGTGATCTGTCCAGAAAAAGATGCGTCGGAATGCGGCGTTCGAGAGAATCCAATCCAGCCCTTGCTGCTCAGTGTGACGCGAAACGTCGAATGATACTCCAGGTTCCAGGAGAGCTTATGTCCCCCAACTTCCAAGCCTCCACGGCAGGATGTTTCGCCGATTTCGTTGGTGCCGATTCGCAGGCGGAATGGGTTCTGTCCTCGATCGCTCGGATCGAAGTCCGCCAAAGGAAATCCCTGAATGAAACTCTGCGGTTTATTCTCCCGAGGAAACCACGTGGCCCACACCTGAACCGGCATTCCGCGCGGATCGTTCGGGCAGCCGCCACGCCCAGGATTCATCAGCAGATATCGGAACCACCACGCTCCGCTGCCATCCGCCAATCCCACACGAACAAACCAGACTTCGTAACGTCGTTTGGTCGACAGACGGGAATAGCGCTCATTGAAAGTGTCCACGCGTACATCATACTGGGGGCCCGGCCGGGGCAGTGAGCTGAGCTGTTCTGGCACTAGGCTGCTCAGCCAACGCCGATTTAGCGCCAACCAAGGGCTGGCGCGACCGTAGTCAGAATAGCCTCCATGACATGCGCATTGTAGGCAACACCTAGTTGATTTGGAATGGTTAGCAATAGCGTGTCGGCCTCCGCGATCGCCTCGTCTTTCCTAAGCTGCTCGATGAGAATCTCTGGCTCAGCAGCGTAGCCACGGCCGAAGATCGCTCGTGTGTTTTCGTCAAGGAACCCGATCTGGTCCTCTTCCCGAGAACCTTGTCCGAAATAGCTTCGATCACGGTCATCGAGCAACGCAAAAATACTGCGGCTGACGGAAATCCGCGGTGTACGCGTGTGACCAGCTTTCTTCCAGGCTGCGCGGAAGGCCCGAATCTGGGCAGCCTGTTGGATGTGGAGCGGTTCGCCGGTCTCGTCGAATTTGAGGGTTGAGCTCTGCAGGTTCATTCCTAGCTTCGCGGCCCACCCTGCTGTCGCGTTGGAAGCAGACCCCCACCAGATTCGCTCACGCAATCCTGCAGAGTACGGCTCAAGACGTAGCAGTCCCGGAGGATTGGGAAACATTGGACGCGGGTTAGGCTTAGCGAAGCCGTTTCCGCGCAGCAACTCAAGAAATTCTTCGGCATGCCGCCGGCCCATATCTGCGTCGTCCTCGCCTTCAATCGGGCGATGGCCAAAATAGCGCCAACCGTCGATGACCTGCTCAGGGGAACCGCGGCTGATTCCCAACTGCAGTCGGCCGCCAGCGATCAGATCCGCAGCCCCGGCGTCCTCCGCCATGTAATGAGGATTCTCATACCGCATGTCGATCACTGCGGTGCCAATTTCAATTGTTCGCGTTTTCGCACCAACCGCCGCGAGTAGTGGAAACGGTGATGCCAGTTGCTGTGCGAAGTGATGAACCCGGAAGTAGGCTCCATCCATTCCGAGGCGCTCGGCCTCCACGGCGAGGTCTATGGACTGCAGAAGCACATCAGCCGCCGACCGCGCTTGTGACTGCGCTGAGGGTGTCCAATGACCGAATGAGAGGAAGCCGATTTTCTTCATGCAATATAAGTCTCCCATATCGCCGATATGGCCGCGCGCCGCTTCTCGGCGTCGCGCTCGCCGAATGCTTCCAGGTTCTTTCTCAAGAGATCATCTACATTTAGCATCGCGTTCTTCGTTCCGGGCAGACCGCCGGTTATACCTGAGCCAAGCCGCCGGAGGCGCGTCGTCGGAGGCCAAGAGCAAGACGGCCTTCGCGGTTTCATCCGCGGTTCCGGGACGGTCAATTACGGTTTTACCCAACCTGAGAATGACCCTTCTTTTCGGCAAGCCTTTCGGCACGTTTACCGACCTTCTTCAGCACCCCTTCAAGTTGCTGCAGCTCTTCTGGAGAGACGTCCTCGAACGCACGTCTGATGAGTGCCCTGTGCCGGCGAAAGAGAGGAACGAACATTTCCCGCCCTTTCTCGGTCAGAGCCACCGTTCTCACCCGGCGATCGCGGCTGCTCTCTACGCGACTGACAAACCCCTTCTTGTAAAGACGATCCACGGCCACGCTGACCGAGCCTGGATTGAGGTACACCTTTGGGCCGATGGTATTCACCGGCATCGGTCCCTTATGGAGCAGTACTTCAAGGACCCGAAAGTCAGACTCCCCTAATCCCTCCTCCAGTAGTGTCGGAAACACGTAGCGCGACATCGATTGCCAGGCTTTCAGCATGATTAGCCAGGCATGCAGGGCTTCCGGAGGCTTTTTGCGCTCTTCCATAAAAATGTGAATCTTTGCCATTATACTCGATATCAGATATATCGTCATCGATATAAGTGATATCGATGGGATAAAAGGAGACCACCATGAGCAATACGACCACCGCAGCTCCACCGCAAACCTCAACCTCAACCACCACCTGGAATATCGACCCCGCTCACTCCGTCGCGGAGTTCAAGGTCAAGCACATGATGATCGCCAATGTGAAAGGCCAATTTTCCAAAGTTTCGGGCCTATTGGTCCGCGATGAATCTGACCCGGCGAATGATCGCGTGGAGGCCACGATTGAAGCTGCCTCGATCCACACTCGCGATGAACAGCGCGATGCCCACCTAAAGAGCGTCGATTTCTTTCATGTGGAGAAGTTTCCGATCTTGCACTTCAAGTCGACGGGCATCAACGTCGTGGGCGAGGGAGAATTGACGGTGGAAGGCGACCTGACTATCCGCGGGGTGACGCGCAAAGTCCGCTTTGCGGTTGAAGGGCCAACTCCACCTACGAAGGATCCCTGGGGTAACACCCGAGTTGCGATCTCTGCGACCACAAAGATCAACCGCAAAGACTTCGGCCTGACGTGGAACGCTGCACTCGAGACTGGTGGCATTCTGGTCGGTGACGAGGTCACCATCACTCTCGATGTCGAGTTTGTGAAGGCCTAACAGTCAGCCAAAGATCGCCCTTAGCGGCGACTCGGCCGGAGGTAATTTGGCGCTGGCGCTTTTGGTCAATTGCTTCAGTGCAAGTTTTCAACGGTGGCATCGCACCGGTGGGTGCGGTTGCACTCTCTAGACCGCCGGGCTCGTCCACTCCTATCTGGGTGAGACCGATCCGAGGAATCCGCTGGCCTCGCCTCTCTCGGTGGTGATGGCCGGCCACTCCAAGGCGGCGTTCGACAATAACAACTGCCAGATCTCGAAAGCGGCAATATGGTGTTCATGATGTCTAAGTCGGCATATCTATACGACGAAGGGGATCACAACCGACCACATCTTATGTTCTCTAATGCGCTCAAGGACGGTAAGGATTGGGGGGCTTTCGCAGCTGGCTCGCCAGTTGTTTCCGATCCTTACTGGTTCTTATCGTCGAAGAAACCGTCCCAGGCGAAAGGACTGCCGCCGATTCTTGTGTTCGCAGTCGAAGCTTGCAAAGTGGTCCGACGGAACGGCCGCACCCATGCATCAAGAGTAGCTGCATGAAGAGTGGATTGACCACTACGCAATCGAGACATCCCACTGAGCTCCGGGATGGGCAACCCGACAGCCAGGCAACGAACCGGAGTGCACTCCCATGACCACGCGATCATTCATTCTCACTCTTGCTCGTCTCCGAAGGCGTCGGGAAGCGTTTTTGAATCCACGCTTGCCAGAGCGGTGTCTCGCGAGCGACGGTCCCGGCCGCCTGATCGCCGTAGAGGTAGAAGCTTAGCGTGACCATGCTCGTGCCGCCGAAGTTCATGGCGCCAAGGGCGGCGGTCCCCGGCCCGGGCTTGTCGAGCCGCAGCAGCGCGTTGCACGGACTCTGGCTGACGTGCTCCACCACGCCGCTGAGCGCCGGAACGCCCGCCGGAATGGTCCAACGTTGCCCTGCGCTAACGCCTTTCAGCCCCAATGCCGCGGTCAGCGTTTCCCAGGCCTCCGCTTCGGTTCCCACGGCGGGGGCCATCCACTGCATCATCGCGGAGCGTTGGCCGCGGAAGTGCGTGAGATAGATCCGCAGGATGCGGAAGTAGCCAGGCCACCCGGATTCGGTGCCTTCCAGTTGGTTGTCCCAGTCGTCTGTGCTGGCGAAGAGGCTATGCACGATGCGGACGACGCAGATGCCTCCTCCGCGCGCTTCGACGCTCCACTCGTCCGCGATGACCGGCGAGCCAGGGACCCAGCCAGGAGCCTCGGCAGCAAACCTCCGCGGCGGATCCCAGGCCGTCACGACGGAACTGGACTCCATCCCCGGGCCGAAGTTCAACTTCACCGCAACCGGCTTCCCGTCGCGCTCTTCGAACTCAGTCGGCACGAACCAGGACGAAATACCCGGCCCGGTGGCGATGGCCTGCCAGACTTCCTCCGGCGTGCCCGGGACTTCGACTTCGACCTGGACTGAACGGCGTCCGGAAGCTTCTTTCTTCACGCTCATGATGGCTCCTTGGGAGGGGATTTCTGCGGCAGAGGGTGCGCCACGACCACCAGGCGATGCGTGCGGCCGCCGGGGGCAGATGCATCGTGGTACTTCGAAACCAGTTTCGTGATGGCCTCGGCGAGTTCGTTGCTGAAAGCCGCACGGTCCGTCGCCGACCGGAAGCGGACCTCGGTATCTACCGCCAGGGTCGCGAGGCGTTTGCCCGTCTCTTTCGCGCGACGAACAAGATCGCCCACCTCGCGGACCACTCGTGCGCCCAGGGCGATGAGATAGCTCGCGGACAGCCTATCCATTTCCCGATTAGGATCCGCGGCGACAGGACCCAGGGCGCTCGGCGAAACGACGTAGGAAGCGGCCGTCGCCACGAGCAGTCGTTCCGTCAGCCCGCCCCACTTGCGTTCCTCGGCCAGCCGCACTAGCCCGTGCGCCTCCAGTCCGTGCAGGTAGTAGTTGACTTTCTGCCGAGTCAAGCCGACCCGCGTGGCCAACGTCGCCGCCGAGGCGGGTACGACTAGCTCGGAGAGGAGTCGACTCCGCATGGGCTCCAAAACCACCGTCGCCGCTGCCGGATCATCGATGACTTGGATGTCAAGCACGAGGAGACGGTAGCATTGACAAGTTTTATTGTCAAGGATGATTCAAGCGCGAATTCGTTTGCCGCCAGGTGCGCGAGATATGAGCCAGGTACTTACTGGCCCATCGAAGAGATGAGCTCCCCCTTTAGAATGGCTGTGGGACTGAGGACTCACCATGCTGTGCCCAATCTCAGGCCCGTGCGCCTGAGTCCATGAAAAATAAAACCTACCTCGACCCTAAGCCTTATCCAAAGAAGGTGCGGCTCGTTATCTTGGACCTGGATGCCTTTCTCTACCCTTACGATAAGGCATATCGCAAGGCCGTTCTGCGAGCTTGGCGGGCAGTAGAAAAGGAATACGGCCTTCCCGTATTCCGGAAGAAAATAGCGCGGAAATTGATTGAACAGGCAAAGGAAGAAGCGAAGAAGAATCCTGATGACGCATTATGTCGCCACATCAGTGAGATGGCGGAACGCCTGGAAAGCATGGGACACCCCGGTGCCTCCGTGATCGGCATGCTGGAAGCCTATCGTCGCAGCCGGATGATAGCGCGCTCGGGTGGGGCCGAAGAAGGTAAGCAGCATGATTACTCTCTTGACCCACCTTACAAAGACATGATCGCCATGGCCTTTAATCTCAGGCTATTTCAGGACCGCGGGAGCGAAAAGAAAGCAGGACTTACGCGCGACGAACTGCGAGGAAAAATCCTGGAGGGAGAAAAAGGGGTTACGCGGCTTTGGAATAGACACATGGGCAGCGGGTTCATCCGGCCCGATGCCGGACTGGTAAGCAAGATACAGCGGCTGACTGACGCTGGGGTCGAGGTTGCTGTCCTCTCGCATTCGTTCAAGCGGGGCGAAGGGCAGGCAATGGAAAAGTTAGAAAAGCTTGGCCTCAAAGGGGTAATTCCCGAGCACAAAATTTTTGGGCTAGAAGAGATTTCTCCCTATAAAAAAGGCAAGCACCCGGAGGTTTTTGAAAAAGCGCTTGCCGCCATTAGCAACATGCACGACGCGGCGGATCCGATTAAGCCGTTCGAGACAATCATGGCAGAAGATACGATCGGCAACCTGCAGGGAGCTAAGAAAGCAGGAATGCAAACCGTGTGGGTGCCGCGAAGGGAAAAAGATATGCCAGATCATCCCTCACAGAAGCTACAGAAAAAGCTTGCGTCGGTCGATCATATCTACGCTACGCCGCATCAGTTCCTGGACGCGCTGGATGCTGCGATCCGTGCTTCCAGAGAAGACCTGTAAGGGCGGAGCTACTCCCGAGGCGGGAGTAACGCTTTCGGGATGGTCTCAATCCAGATCGCATTCCCCAAAAAAACCGCGCTTGACGTATTCCGTGACTCGCCATCAAGCGCGCCTTGCTCCTTTTGACAAGCCCCCGGGCCACCAGTTCCAATCACCTGCAATACGCAGGAGCGCGGGACCGATCACAATACGAACAAGTGTGGCGTCAATCAACACGGCGACCGCCAACGTAAATCCGATCATCTTGACCACCAGGAAACTTCCGAAAGTGAATGCCGCAAATACCACGATCATGATCGCGGCAGCACTCGTAATCAGGCCTGCGGTTCTAGCCAGACCCTCCGGGATCGCATCCATCTCACTTAGCCCACTCCTTCTCGCTTCGAGAACGCGCGCAACCAGAAATACCTCGTAGTCCATGCTTAATCCGAAGACGATTGCAAAGGCAACGATCGGAACAAGCGGAAACACGCTACCCGTTCCTTCAGGAACTCCCAGGAATCTGCTGCCGTGCCCGTCTTGGAAAACGAAAACCAATGCTCCGAACGACGCGGCAACCGAGAACAGGTTTAGTACGATGGCCTTTAAGGCGGCGAAGATAGATCGGAACCCGCAGAGTAGCGCAAGGAGCGTCCCCCCGATTACCAGTGCCGTTACCGATGGAAAGCGATCCCTAATTATCGTTTCATAATCGGCGTTGAGTGCCGGGATGCCCCCAACGAGAAGCGTTGCGTCAGGCACTCCGGTGAGAGCTATCGCCCCCATGTTCCGAAGCTCGCGCACCCAGTTGACCTGGTCGCGCAGGGAGACCGAACTCGCGGGTAAGACCTCAATCAGCGCCGCCCGCCCGTCGCTACTCAGAAATGTTCGATGGGTCTCCCGCGAGATGTCAAGCAGGGAAGACCGCTTGCCCTCCGCAATCGCAGTGATAGAAATCACGCGGCCAGAACGAGGGTCGCTCGCGAGGCGCTTGGTGAGACGATCCAGCACATTCCATCCAGCGTCGGTTTGCGCGATGGAGTCGATTGGAAGCTCGACAATGATGCGCAACGTTTCAACAACGCCTTCCCGATCCATTCGTCTCAGGGTGTGGAGGGCATGGACAGATTCCGCCGCCGGTGGAAGCCAATCGCCTCGCGGAATACTGGTATCCAATCGTCTGACCTGCCAGGCCAGCAGAAGCAAAGGAGTGCCTGCCACAAAGAGGGCAAGCCAGGGATGCGCCACGATCGCTTTCCCCCATTGCCTCCAGCGAATGCCAGTGCGCTCCGCCCGATGCGCATCCAACTTTGGAGTAAAGGGCAATCGGCCAAGATTAATCCGCGGACCAAGCAACGCCAGCACTGTCGGAACGAGGGTATTTGTAAGCAACACACTCATTCCAGCCACCAGGAATCCCGCGATACCGATGGAGCGGATTTCGCTGATCGGAACCGTTAAGAGGGCTAGAAATCCGATGGCTACCGTTGAGGCTGAAATCAAGAGAGTGCGACCTGCCTGGCGTGCCGCAATGACTGAGGCCGCGGGTCCATTGTGCCCGGCGGAAATCGCTTCGCGGAAGCGGCTAACCATGAGGAGCGCATAGTCGATTCCCAGGCCCAAGCCCAGCATGGTGGCCAAATTCTGAACCAGAATTGACAAGTGCCAGCGCTGCGCCAGGAATCCCGTAATCGCCATAGTGGTCGCGATGGCAAGCTGGCCAACCGCCAATGGAATCAAGGCGGCGATCAGGCTTCCAAAAGCCACCAGCAGAAGTGCGAGGGTCGCGGGGATCACCAGACTTTCGCCGCGCTGCACGTCGTCGGAGCTCGCTTTCCGAATGTCGAAATTCAGTGGAATCTCGCCGGTGAGTTCGAGCTTCACCGCCGGATAACGGCCCCGCAGTCGATTTTCAAGCGAGCTTGCCAGCTGGTGAAGCTTCGGAACAAGCAACTCCACGGGACCGTCGGTCGACGTGAGTCCCACGAGAACAAACGTCCCTCCTCCCCGGCCCAAGAAGATGGGATCGCGAGTGTCGAGATAGGACACCACTCCCGAAACCCCGGCTTGCTCTCTCAGTGCTGTAACGATGGGTTCTAATGCTTGCGCGCCTTCCTCGGAATCAGGCGAGAATCCTTGAACCACCAGGACCACTTGGTCCACGAACGGCGACCGAAAACGGTTGGCCAGCTCTTGCCGGACAGTTTCAGCTTGGCTCCCTTCAACCCGGGTCGCGGTCTCCAAGTGGCGCTCGGCATGAAAAGAGAAGGGAAGAAGTGCAATGGCTACTGCGAGGACAATCCCTGATACCCAAAAACGGCGCACATGCATCGCATTCATAATGTCATACAAAGTCGTCGTCACTGAAACTCTGCGGTGGCACCCAAGCACTGCAGAGGCAAAAAGAGATGCTTCATTCTGAACCCGTTCGTAGGTTCGCGCTTTGTGTCGCGAGTATACACTTGCGCAGCGCTCACATAGGAAGCTATGGGAATCTGCTAAACTCTCCCCATCGGCTTGAGAGGATCAATTCCCACCTTACTGTTGTTCGGACTGCTTGCCGCCGTCCAACCTCGAGTGCAAGACCCTCGCCTTGGCGTCTGGACGCTCATCGCAGCGCAGTCTAGCCTGGATCCTCCGAATCGGCTCTCCATTACACACCTGCAGGGTGGAGTGCATGTAGTCATGTCAGGCGAAAAACATTTCGATTTCACTGCGAGTCGGAACGGACACGATTCACCCGCACCCGGCAATCTCGGGTTCAATCAAATTGATCTGCACAGGATCGACAAGAGGCGTGCGGAGGTCAAGGAGAAAAAGGACGGAACGGTTGTGGCGACGGTTCGCGAACAACTTTCGAAGGATGGAAACGAGCTGACAACCACGACTGCAACCGCGGGCCACGCCGAGCAGATCACCGTGTGGACGCGAAGCGGAGGCGCAAAGGTCGCCAGTGACCTGTTCGTAGGCGTGTGGACGCAGGATCTTAGCAAAACCCGTTTGCGGCAAGGTTTAGTGCTCAAGATCGAGGCGGACGGGAGCGGTGGGATCCGTTTTCTGGGTGACTTCAGCTATACCGCCCGTTTTGACGGGAAGCAATACGATCTAAAGAACTCGCGCAACGATACCGTGACGCTTGAACTTGTCGATCCTCACACGGTGGATGCGATTTACCGGCGGGACGAGCAAGTCACTCAAACGGATCGGTGGCAGGTTTCGGCGGATGGGCAACAGATGACGCTTTCCACCACAGGCACGTTGGAATCGGGGCAGCGGATAACGGAGAAGCTCTTATTTAAGAAATAGCGGAGAATGTATCCGTGTCAGTCCAGAAGGCGATCGCTCCGGTAGCGCGTTGTATCGTTCGGCGGGTTAGCCATATTGCCTCAGTATAGACGGCTCCCTGTTGTAGACAGGCCATTTCGTCCATTGCCCCCTGCGATCATTCAACGCCCCGAGGCTTCGATCTTCGGAATCTTCTCGATACAATCGGGATCTCCAGCAGCGGCCATGCATTGGAGGCAATCCGCCCCGCAATCGATACTTCTCCTATGAGTCTCGATGGTCAGTTCGGGCTCGCAGATCGGTGACACCGCGTTGACCTCACGAGCCGCGACCGAAATGATCCCCTTGCGATACATAAATTTCAGGATACCGTTGACCGTATCTTCCAGAGAGGGGTCTGGTTTGCCCCACATGGAGGCATCCCGGGCTATTTGATAGGAAGAGCTGTCATACCGTTTGAACTCCATCGCGGAGATGTTGTCGACAGAGCCCACCAGAAAATCGAGCAGGGGAAAGAGAAGATCTTCCTTCCGACATCTCCGGATCAGCTCGGGAACGAAATCGGGAAGGCTGAATCTTTCGAATTGCCGCCCCGTCGCTTTGGTAATAAGCCCGGTAACATCCATCATGTTCGAATAATCGTCCCGAACAACATGGTAAGTCTTATTCGCGGTACCGGGAGTGGTAGAGATCGCAACGATGTTGTTCGCCACAATGTCGGCCGGAACAAAACTGACCTGGTTGAGAGTATCGACGCCAACGCCGTGATTTACCATAAAGGCAACTAAGCGAACGGCGATATCGAAGTTGTTACCTCCGCCCGTGACCGAAGGACTCACGAGAGCCGGCCGGAAAATCCGCGCGGAAAGTCCCCGGCTGCGGGCGTCTACGACCACCTGTTCTGCTACCCATTTCGATTGACTGTACCCAAAATCGAGAAGCTCCATATTCTCGTTCAGGTCGGTTTCATATAAGACTGATTTGACCGCCCAGCCAAACACGAAGGTAGTCGAGACATAATTGAATTCTTTGGGCCTTCCCTCGAACGCCAATCTTAGGACCTCATTGGTTCCCAGCACGTTCGCGTCACGCATCGAGTCGTAGTTGAAGAGGTAGTTCACGGTTGCACCGTTATGGAACACCGTGTCGATTTCACTCGCGAGGAAATCCCACACATCCTGCATCAGGCCAAGCTTTGGCTGCGCGAGATCGCCGGAGACGGGGATCACGCGAGCTTCGAACATGTCCATCATTCCCGCTTCGCAGGGTCCCATTGACTCCATTGCGGCTCTCAGTCTCTGCCTGCCCTGCTTTTCGTCGGAAGACCTGACGAGAACATGGATTTTCGCCCGTGTCTGTTCCAGCAAGCTTTTGATGAGAAATGGTCCTATGAAACCTGTCCCGCCCGTGAGCAGCACATGATTCAGCACCGGTATCTCCGGCATGGGCGAAGGCACCGGAGGCTCGAAGAGGAGCTTCCTGTCGTTGCTCATCATCTGTTTCTCAGCGGCGCACTGCTCTTCACGGAAAGCCGCAAGGGACTGGCGCAGATGAACCAGCGCCTCTTCGGGAGCGCGCTCCAGTTGTTCGGCTAGTCCAAACAGCTCGGCTACACTGACTCGCTGAATGACACCAATATCTACCTGCCTCGCCAGCAACTCGGCGCCTTTATCTTTCAGGAGTTCCTTGAGCTCATGCATGAATACAACAAGATCCAGGGAGTCCAGACCGGCTTCGACGAGGTTGTACGATTCCAGACCTGTCAGGTTGTACCTGGCTTTCAATTCGGCGAAAGTCGAATGCATGTCGGAAATGGACGTAGAGTTCCCGGCGTCCTTCTCTCGCGAAAAGTCGGAGAGAACGGTGAACTGACCCTGCAGCCACATTTGCTTCGTCTTGTGGCGCATGATCTTCCCCGAACTCGTTCTCGGGATCGCACGAGGCGCGATGAAGGAAATCATCGCCACTTCCACGTTGAGATAATTCCGGACCGCAGCAGCAATTTTCCGTGCTTCGGGAAGCGCTCTAGGATTTTTGACCTCGGCGACGATTGCTAACGCAGGTTCGCTGTCTTCCTGAATCTGGAACGCGGCGACGCAATTGTGCCGGATCAGACTGGATGATTTCTCCACGACGTTCTCAATGTCCTGCGGATAATAGTTTTGCCCGCGGAGAATAATCATGTCCTTGATGCGGCCGCAGACGTAGAGTTCACCGTTGTGGATGAATCCTATGTCGCCGGTCCGAAGGTAGCCGTCGTCATAGGGAGTATCGTCCACGAGACGAGCACGAAACTGCTTCAGAGTCAGTTCAGGATTATTCCAGTAACCTTGGCACTTACCGCTTCCGGCGACCCAAATTTCGCCGATGCGCTCTGGCTTAAGAGCGAAATGTCCTTCCGGATCCACGATCTTAACGTCGAGCCCCGGGAGCGAAGTTCCACAACTGACAATCTGGGTGGCGGCGCCGATTTCTGAGACCTCAGTAGTCATGCGGGCCTTCCCCAGTGCCAGGGCACGCTTGTTGACGGAAACGATGTTGCGACCACCCAGTGAGACTGCCAAAGTATTCTCGGCTAACCCATAGGCGACATGGAAACTCTCGGACTTGAGTCCATAGGACTGAAACGCTTCTAGAAACCGGGTGTAGGTATCCGGTTTTACCGGTTCTGCGGCGCACATCAATACGCGAAGTGAGCTGAGGTCACAAGCCCCCAAGTTTTCTTTGGAAAGCCTCCCTGCGCGCAAGCAATAGTCGTAGGCGAAGTTGGGGGCAGCCGCCGCAGTCGCGTGGTAGGTGGTTATCGTATTGAACCACAGGATCGGCCGTTGAATGAAATCCATGGGAGCGAACCCGTACGTCGTGCCACCTTTCAGTGCTGGATATAGGTAGCACCCGATCAGTCCCATATCGTGATACTGCGGAAGCCAGGAAACGACCACAGGCTCCGGATGATCGATCACGAGCGGATAGGTACTCAGGATGTTTTCGTGCGTCACGATCACGCCCTTGGGCTCCATCGTCGAACCCGACGTGTACTGGAGAAACAAGATCTTCGAAGGACTGACAGGTGGTCGGTCCGAAAGCGTGTCCACGAAATCTTCCGTGGCGATCCACGGAAGACCGGAGATGTAATCTACGTCGACACCGGACGCGGAGACTCCACTTCTGGCAAGATTCGTCTTGAGGGATGCATGGTAGCCTCTGCTCGTTAATATCCCAGCCGCCTGGCAATCCTTCGCGATGTGGACCGTTTTGTATAGGGCGCTCTGGAAGCCACGCGAACTGGGTGGATAGACCGGCACGGGGATCAATCCGGCGCGCACGCAACCAAAAAATGCGCAGATCATTTCGAGCCCCGGCGGGTAGGCGAGCAGAAGCCGGTCGCCCGCCGCGAAACGACCCTCTCTCAGCAAATGTCCGGCGATGGCTTGCGTTCGGTGGAGAAACGACGCGTAGGTGTAGTTTCCGATCGGATCGCCGTTTACGTCAAGGTATGAATACAGGAGTTTGTCCGGGCGCTCATCTGCCAGCCTATCCAGGTAGTCCAGAATTGACGCTGTCATCAATCAGCGATCCTCCAAGGTCGAATAGAACGCAAGTCAGTAAACGAAAGATACCTCGCCAGCGAGCGAGGTGAAACATGATTGAGTCTCAAAGTGCAGATCGCAGTGCAGACCTTGAATGTGGGACTGTGAGAATGTACGCGTAATTTGTTTCTCACCACAAGCGTCGCTCGATTAGCTGGGGAACGGACGTTCTCCTTCTCGCCGCACAGGACGCGAAGCAGACTTGTGGAGCTCCTATACTCATGCAGGAGGCCCCGTGCACTAAGGTTCATTGTTGGTATATTAGCAAAGCATCTGCACAATACCATGCCTCATCGCTTCCTGGGATGAGGCACCAGCATCCATGCTTTGTCCGTCCCGAATTTTATTGGTGCCCTTAAAGGCTCGCAATAAAATACATCTGGGAGACTGTCGACGGCGCGGCAATAATTTCACCACAGGTCAGGGCCACTCATGTAACTTGTGGAACGCGTCGGGTTCCCATTACCATGATCGCGGAGGCGCCGGTGACGTTCCAACTCGAAGCGGTGATTGCCCATCAGCCGGACATCGCGGACCTTGTACCATCGGAAACTTCAGCTTCGCCGATTATCGAATCGGCCGGTGCGTCTTCATTCCCGAAAGTCTTGCGTAGCCGCCTGGATAGATTTTTTGCCGATCAGAGCATTTCTCCCAAAGCCGACCGCACAATGTGGCTCAAGATCGCTATGGGTCTGGCAGTCCTCGCGGGCGCATGGATTGCTCTGTATGCGCTAAGGCCCGGCTCATGGAAGTTTGTTGCCCTCTACCTTTTAGGCGGGCTCGCGCAGACCTTCCTTTTGCTGAACATCGCCCATGACAGCAATCACAACGCCATCTCATCCCGCCCGCTCGTAAACAAAACCCTGAACTACGTCTTCGATTTGTGCGGAATCAGTTCCTACATGTGGCGCATCCTCCATCATCGGGGCCATCACTCCTGCATCAATCTCCACGGCGAAGATGACGCGCTTTCCGGACGCGGCATCTTTCGCTTTACGCCCTATGAACCTCGCTTGCCGTGGCACCGGTTCCAGCACATCTACGTGCTGTTCGTCTATGCGCTGTTCTCTCTCGATTACGTGTTTTTCAGGGACTTCCAATGCTTTTTCTTCCCGACCCACGAATATCTGAGACGCACCAAACATTCTCTGCGAGAATACGCGATTCTTTTTGCCGGTAAGGGCTTCTACCTCACTTACATGCTTATTTTGCCGGTGATGGTGTTGGGAAAATCGCCTCTGCTGGTTGCCGGGGCGTTCCTACTGGTCAATTTGACCGTCGGTTTAACCGTAACGCTCGTATTCCAGTCGACGCACACCATCGATAGTACCTACTTTCCTTCGGACCGTAGTGAGTTTGACAACGGCGTGTACCACATCTTCGCGACAACGGCCGATTATGCCACCGAAAACCCGCTGGTTGGTTGGCTTGTGGGCGGACTTAACCATCACATCGTCCACCACCTGTGCCCTTTCGTCTGCCATACCCACTACGCTCCGCTGACCAGGATTGTAAAGGAGACTGCCGAAGAGTTCGGGGTCTCTTATCGGCAGAACCCCACCATGACCGGGGCAATCCGGCATCATCTGATACTCTTGAAGCAACTGGGGAATGAAAACTGATTCTGAGCGTTTTATCTTTTGCGCATGGCGCAGCCCACTTCCTACAAGTGACATGAAAACTCCTCCGGTTCGAGGCAAATCTCAGGACGGCTGGGTATGAGTTCATCAACCCCTGTCCCCGTTGTTTCCCGATTTCGCTGCTTTGCGGATTCTGGCGCAATGGCCCGCAATCCGGTGGAGGTTTTATCCCGGTACAACGAAATCTTCGGCGACACATTTTGGATCCGTTTGGGTGGTCTCAAGGAGGCGATGGTTACCATCGATCCCGCTGTCATTCAGCACGTGTTGAAGACCAATGCGGAGAACTACCAAAAATCCGAAATTCAAGTGAAGCGGATGGGCCACTTCCTGGGTAAAGGCCTGCTTACGACCCACGGAGAAGCCTGGCGCACGCAGCGCCGTCTCATCCAGACGGGCTTCGATCGAAAGCAACTCGATGCGTTGTCCTCCATCATGCAGGACTCCCTCGCCGAATCGTTGCGCGATTTCGACAGACAGATCCAGGGTGGCCCGGTGGATATTTACCCCCACCTCATGAAAATCACCTTCGCGATGGTCGCTCGATCGCTATTTGGCGCACGGTTGAAGGACGAAGACATCGATCTTGTCAGCCATACCATCTGCACCGTCCAGGAATTCATTGTCCGGCAAACCCTTCAGCCCTATCTGAATCCCTGGTTCGCCATCTCGGGCGAACTGCGCAGACACGAAGACATGCGAACTCGCGCCGACGCCATTCTGCTCGAATACATAAGGAAGCGCCGCAACGAACCACCGGGCCACGATCTGCTGCAGACTTTGATGGATGCGCGTTACAGTGATGGTCAAGGCATGAGCGATGAACTCATCCTGAGCGAGAGCATGCAGCTTCTGGTTGCCGGACATGAAACATCGTCGAATGCGCTATCGTGGCTTCTTTATCTCTTGAGCTCGCGTCCAGATTGCCTCGAAAGGGTGCGGCAGGAGTTTGACTCCGTGCTTGGCGAAGTGCCCCTGAGCCACAGCGACGTTCCCAAATTCGAATTCGTGACTCAGGTCATTCAAGAGGCGCTCCGCCTCTACCCGCCGTTTTGGATGGTCGACCGTATGACTGTTGCAGACGACCGTGTGGGCGATGTCACCATACCGCGCGGATCGATGGTCATTGTGTATGTGTACGGTGTGCATCATGCTCCGCGCTACTGGCAGGATCCCGAGAACTTCGACACCGAGCGTTTCATCAAAGCAAACGAGAAGCTGCGCACACCCTTCGCTTATCTTCCCTTCGGAGCCGGACCGCGAGGCTGTATCGGTGGAAATTACGCGATGCTGCAGATCCTTATGATTTTGAGCGATCTGATCAGAAAGTACGATTTTCAGTTGGCTCCGGGACAAAGGATCGAAGCTCGCCCGATGGTCATCCTGAGGCCGAAGCACGGGATCCGCATGACATTCACCAACGCAGGCGGTCTCGGATCAGAAGCGTGCAGCGAACAGCAAGGTCGTGGAGATGGTGCTGTCAGGTGCGAAAATAGCGCCTAAACAGCAGGTTTCAGCGAATGGGAGCCGAACGGGAGCCGATTGCGATTTTTCGCAACTGCGGCAAACAGCTTCAAGTGATTGAGGGCAAAGTGCTTGAGGTTGGTTGCGGGGGGTGGATTTGAACCACCGACCTTTGGGTTATGAGAACAACCGCTTGCAGTTAAATCATTGAACCTGAAGCACGGACGGGATGATTCAGGTTCTCAAAAACACCGCCAGTTCAACTCAGTCACGGCAGATTATGAGCGGATATGAGCGTTTTTACAGATGGACACAACTGCGAAAATGAGAATGTGCATGTGCGCGGGAAGAATCGAAGCTGATCACTAGACATCGATAGCGGGCTGGCTGCCTGGGATTCGAATCCGCCCTTCATGCTGGATTTTTCAGAGTGTGTATAACCAGTGTTTTTAAGAACTTACAAGGACACGTGGGACTGCCAAGTACTTGTAAGTAGCTGCATGACACGTTGAGTGCGGACTGGAATTGCGGACCAGCAATCGGGATCTTGCATAAGAAAACAATTTTTAGCAGGAGTGATTGACAGTTCCGTTTCTTCCGCAGGACAAGGGATCGTACCTCCTCCTTCCAATCCCATTCTGTGCAGTTCCGTTCGAGCTGCGTTCAAAATATTTTCGACACATTTTTCCTGCTGCAGGTTCCTTTCATACATAGAGGGGAAAATCTCGCGGCGGATCAATGGAACCGCCTCGCTAACGAGGCGGGCGGTTGAGTGCGGCCATTGCTCTGTTCCCGTGGATTCCCTAAACGTACCTAAAAGCACTTCTAGGCGCTTTAGGCACTTTAAGCACTTCTTGAGAAGTTTTTTCGAAGTCGACAAGAAAAAAGATTCTTTGAGAGAAAGCAACAAATGCGTCTTGTACGGTTTCTATACGAATAATGTTCTCGTCCGCCCATGACGCGAAGACTAACACCAGCCGAGTAGTGAATGGGCTCGAAATCTGTCGGACGAAGTCGGACGCCACAGCCGACCTTCAGACGACGCGGTGATTTCAGCCTGGTCTCGACTCTCGCTGCAGGAGGTTTTATGAGCGAGATGCACGAAGCAACACCAGTCAGCCAGCCGTTCCCTCATTTCGAGCGGTTCCTCGATTCGCGCGAGGCGGCAGCCTTGCTGCAAATCCACCCGAAGACACTTCAACGGCTCGCCCGTAAGGGCGAGATACGCGCTATGCGGATCGGAAAATTATGGCGTTTCCGCGCATCCGATCTCGACGCGTGGGTACATTTGCGGTTAAAAGTGGCCAGCTAGCTTCGGTGGCAAAAGTCTACCTCGCCGCTAGTGATTGCAAAGTGATTGCAGAATCCCGAGACTAAAACTGCACGACCGACAAGCCAGGAATCATCTGGAAGTGGCGGAGATTGCCCGTGGCTACGCTGTAGCCGAGTTCCAAGGCCGTCACCCCGATCAACAGATCGGAGAGCGGAAGACGAATGCCTTTCGCTTGGTTCTCGCCATCGATCTGTCCGACACGAAGGGCAAGAGACACCGTTACCGGATGCATAGGTAGGGCCGTGAGAAGCTCCTGAATGAACTGCTGCCGCTTCTCCTTTCGCTGCGACGTATCGGCACGGGCCGCGCCGTGGGCCAGTTCGATCAGAGTAACCACGGAGACGGCGATATCGGTATTCCCTGCCTTACCCGAGATCGCGGCAAGCATCTGCCGCGCGTTTTGCCCCTGGCGCTCGGCTGTGATCAGCACACTGGAATCGAGGATTAGTCCCATGCGGGCGGTTCGAGCGGCTCACGATGACTTTCGACAGCCGCTTCCACATCCCTAGCGAAGTCAGGGTCGATGGTCGCCGTCGAGTCCTCGGGTAGCAACGCGATGCACTCCGAGATGGACCGGCGCGGCGGGACTGGTGCATGGATCACCGCCACCGGCAGCTTCCCACTCTCGATCACGATTTCCGCGCCCGCACGCACCCGCGCGAGCAGCCCAGCGAAGTCATTGGCGGCTTCCGCTTCCGAGATGTGGATCACATGGTCAGCCATGCCACGATTATACCGTCATTCCCCGTGTTCAGATTCCAGCCTATAAGGCCACACAAACCAACGTTTCCGTCCAAGGAAACATCGCCTCTCGCGAAAGTGCTGCTCACAGGCAGTAGTAACCACGAAATCGGGACGCGTGTGCTTGTGGACCTTGTATGTGCAGCGCATTGGGCATCCCGTGACCTACTCCCCCCTCAGTGGGTTAAGCTGAAGCAGACGTGAACGTGCTGACACAGCGTTAGCGTCTGCGCGGTCAAGTGATTTCTGATTGGTCAGACCGAACTTGTTTCGCAGAAT
>CAWALR010000003.1:0-93341 GCA_963782835.1 uncultured Acidobacteriaceae bacterium
ACAAGCGGAGGCAACTTACAACAGCGCTTTGCAGTCCGCGGAGCACGACCTGCAGATCGCCAAAGAGCAATTCGAGGCTGCCCAATCCGTGTACGACAGCCGCGTGAGTCTCTACAAGCAAGGGGCAGCATCGCAAAAAGACGTTCAGGACGCGCAAATTGCGCTCTCGCAAACCAGCAATCAATACAGTCTTGCCCAAAAGCAATACAACCTGAAGTCGGCCGAGGGGCAGCTGACCTCAGCCAAGGGCAAGCTGGCCGCCGCACAAGCGCAGGTGGATTACAGCAAGATCGTGAGCCCGATCAATGGCGTGGTCACGGACCGTCCCTTCTTTGCTGGGGAAACACCGCCCGCTGGAGCTCCGATTCTCACCGTAATGGATCTATCGAGAGTCGTAGCTCGCGCGTACTTGAGCGCGGCGCAGGCGGCGCAGTTGCACGTCGGCGACGCGGCTGCTCTCGTTCCCGCGAACGCCGGCACGGAGATCGAGGGTAAGGTCACGGTGGTAAGCCCGGCGCTTGATCCCAACAGCACTACGGTTCAAGTCTGGGTTGAGGCCGAGAATCCCGGTGGGCGGCTGAAGCCCGGCTCCACAGTCGGATTGAAGATCGTTGCCAGCACCGTGAAAGATGCATTGGTCGTGCCGGTTGAAGCAATTCTCACCGCATCGGACGGAGCGACTTCCGTGATGGCAATCGGTCCGGATAAGACCGCCCATCGGACCAGCGTCAAGACAGGAATTCGGCAGGAGGGCGAAGTGCAGGTCCTGAGCGGCCTGAAGGCAGGCGATCAGGTCGTGACTCAAGGCGCCTACGGTTTGACCGACGGCGCGAAGGTGACGATCTCAACTCCAGCTGCCGAGCCACAGGATAAAGACTGAGGCCCAACTCGACCTATGGCGAACTCGAACGATAGAAATTCCAGGGTTACGCAACTACGAAAGTCCGAAGCCGACAAATACTGGTTTGCGCGTGAGCATAAGTCCATCATTTTTCTCATCGTGACGCTCGCGCTGATCGGTGCGTACCTGCTTTTCAGCATTCCGATCGCGGTATTTCCCACCACAGATTTTCCTCGGGTCATGATTTCCGTCGATAACGGAGTCATGCCGATCGATCAGATGCTGGTCACGATTACCCGTCCCATCGAAGAAGCCCTGAGCGGAGTGGAAGGCATCCAGGATGTGAAGTCGGTCACCAGCCGTGGGTCTGCCGGCATTGACTTGTACTTCAGCTGGCGAGTCGACATGTTCCGCACGCTGGAGCGCGTCAACGCCTCGTTGGCACGTTTGGCCGGGACTCTGCCGGCTACGGCCAAGATTTCGACCCAAAGACTGGAATTTTCCACTTTCCCGATCATGGGATATGGGCTGACCTCAGATACGGTGTCGCAGCGACAGCTCTGGGGGATTGCGACATATGACATCAAACCACGGCTGGCAAGCCTGTCAGGTGTTGGAACGATCGTGATCCAAGGCGGCGAGGCCCCGGAATTTCACATCGTTCCTGACCCGGCCAAGTTGCGCGCTGCCTCGGTGAATGTCTCGGATATTCTGGCGGCAGTGGATCGCTCGAACATCATCGAGTCTCCCGGACTCTTTGAGCAGAACCACAAGCTGTATCTCGGTTTGATTTCGGGGCAGGCGCACAACGCACAGGATATTTCCAATATTTTTGTGAAGAATTCTCCCGGCGGCAGTCCCGTCTCTGTTGGTGATGTCTCCCAGGTCACGCCTTCGTTTGCGCCAACTTTCACGATCGTCACTGCGAATGGAAAGCCTGCTGTACTGATCAACATCAATCGGCAACGCGGAAGCAACACCCTGCAGGTGGCTGACGCGGTCCAAGCAGAGATGAGCCAGATTGAAAAGTCTTTGCCCGCGGGCGTGCACGTCAGCACTTTCTACGATCAATCGTGGATCGTGGGTCAATCCATCAAAAGCGTCCGTGATGCAATTGTGATCGGCTTGTTGCTGGCTTCAGCCGTCCTGGTGCTCTTTCTGCGTGATTGGGGCACTTCGTTTATTGCCGGAATGGTAATTCCAATTAGTTTGCTGGTTACCTTCATCGTTTTGAAACTCCTCGGTGAGAGTTTCGACCTGATGACGCTGGGCGGTATGGCAGCCGCTGTAGGCCTGATTATCGATGACGCGATCGTTGTTCTGGAAAATGTGACGCTGCACCGTGAAGCGGGAGAGGGGAGATATGAGGCAGTGGCGATGACGCTTCGCGAGCTTTCCTTGCCCCTTGTCGGTTCCACGCTGACGCCGATCGTGGTCTTTCTGCCTTTAGTGGCCATCACGGGAGTCACCGGCGTTTTCTTCCGTGCGATGGCAGTTACGATCGGAGCCGCGTTGCTAACGTCGCTCGCGCTCGCGCTCACCTGGACGCCGACGCTCTGTATCTACCTGTTGAAGAAACCGGCCGGCGAAGAGCGCCCCGCAGGAGATGAGCAGCACGCGGCGGTGGCCGCCTCGTTCCCAGAGGGTCTCAGCAACTCGGGCGAAGGTGTTAAACAGGTCGAGATAAATCGATTACTGCAAGCCGAAGAAGAACACTTAATGAAAGGATTCTTCGGACGCGCGATTCGCCTCTACGAAGCATGGTTCCGGCGAAGTCTCAAGCGTCCGGTTTGGGTTCCAGTTCTTACGGTTGCTCTGATTCTGGTTTCTTACGTCTGCTACCAGCACATCGGATCCGATCTGTTGCCGAAGATGGACGAAGGCAGCTTCATCGTCGACTATGTAACACCGCCGGGAAGCTCGCTCGCGGAAACCGATCGGATGATCTCGCATGTCGTGCAGATCGTGCAATCGCTTCCCGAGGTGGCAAGCACTTCTCGGCGTACCGGTCTCCAATTGGGATTGGCCGCGGTGACCGAAGCGAACACGGGAGATATTTCCGTGGATTTGAAAACCGACCGTCACCGCGATATCTGGGAGATCATGGACGAACTCCGGGGGAAGGTCGCTCAGGCGGAGCCGGCCGTTCAAGTGGAGTTCACTCAAAAGCTGCAAGACATGATTGGAGACCTGACCAACGCACCGCAGCCGATCCACATCATGATGTTTTCCCCCGATGCCAAGCTGCTCGATGACTGGGCGCCCCAAGTCGCGGATGCAATCGCAAAGATCCAGGTGGGTGGACGACACCCGGTTGTCGATATCGATAACGGAATCGAGTCGACCACAAGTGGACCCGCGGTCTCCTATCAAGTGAACATGGCGAAGGCCGCGCATGTTGGTTTCGCCCCGCAAGCCTTGGCCGACGAAACGCAGGCAATGCTCGATGGCGTCCAGGCGCTGCAACCGGTCGTGATTGACGATCGTCCGTATCCGGTGCGCATCCGTTATCCCGCGCCCATTCGCTCTTCGGTTGACGCCATGAACAACACAATGCTGGTAGGCCCCGGCGGTCAGGCCGCCAACCTGGGTTCGCTGGCAACGATGACGGAAATGCCCGGCCAGACCGAGATTTTGCAAGACAACCAGCAGCGTTACGTCGCGGTCACCGCGCGGCTTGAAGGCCTGGACATGGGGCACGGCATCGCGGAGGTGAAGAAAATAATTGCTGACCTGCATCTGCCAGCGTCCATCCGAATCGAATACGGCGGCTTGTACCTAACCCAGCAGCAGTCCTTTCGCGACTTGACGATGGTCCTGTGCATGGCGATTGTCTTTGTGTTTCTAGTTCTGCTATTCGAATTCCGGAACTTTTCGGCCCCAATTTCGATTCTGGTTTCTGCGATCTTGTCGACGGCTGGTGTTTTCGTCGCCCTGCTGATTACCGGGATCACGTTCAACCTGTCTTCCTTCATGGGACTGATTATGGTGATAGGCATCGTGGCCAAGAATGGAATTCTGCTGCTCGACGCGGATGAGAAGTTCCTAAATGCGGGCTACTCCAAAGAAGAGTCGATCTTTCAAGCGGGCCGCAGAAGGCTGCGGCCGATTGTAATGACCGCCATAGCTGCGGTCGCAGGTATGATCCCGCTGGCGCTGGGTATAGGCGCTGGTTCTGAGATGCTGCAGCCGTTAGCCGTTGCGGTCATCGGTGGGTTGCTGATTGCAATGGTGCTTTCGTTGTTCGTTACCCCGACGATCTACTACTTCATGACGCGAAAGAAAGCGAGCGCTGCGTCGTGAACGCCTTTCTCCCCGCACCAATTGCTCATTTGTCATCGACTTTGTATTACCATCTGCGCCAGGCTGGAAACCGCTCAGCGTTTGGCCGGGTGTGTTGCGGAGACCTCTCGTCCGATGTTTTGCGGTATCTGTGGCTGGTGCAAGGATATACGTTTTGAGATCCAGGAGTTTTATCAGCCATGTCTAGTTCCTTCAACTTTTCGAGGAACGAAATCAAGCCATATACCCTAATGACACAATAGAGTAGTCAGAATTCAGGCGGATGAGATCCGTCTGCGATATGCACGTTGCTCCCCGACCGAGCGGTCCGCATCATACGCTTAATGCGGAGGTGTGTACCGACTGCTTTATTGCTCCTCACGATGCAGCCATAGTTGCACATCACTGGATCCGGTTTCTGACTGCGACGGCGTTGGTGTTTACGCTAGTGATCGCCACCAGCGTTGCGTCGGAAAGACCGCCCACAGGTACGTCCAGGGGATCAGAGCAGCTAGATGCACTTATCAAAGAGAAGAAGTACCCTGAGCTTTTGACAGCGCTAAAGAATCCGCCTGGGCTAAAGACGCAGGATTATGCATTCTTCGCGGGAGTGCTGGCCAATCACACTAACCACCTAAGCACTTCCATCCGGCTGCTAAAGCAAGCACTTCCGATGCTTCAGAAACAGGGCGCGCGTGATCGCGAGCAAGTTGCTCTGGAAACGCTGGCAGACGGATATTCGAGGCTGTATCGCTACTCAGAAGCCGCCGATACCTACGCGATACTGGAAAAGCGTTTAGGCGATCAGATGAGCGCGGAAGAAAAGGCTAACGTTGAACACGCGGCTCTGCAATGGGGGCTACTCCGACACGTCCCGCCGCAGAGCGTCTCGGTCAGCGCAGCCTTCACGGTAGCGACAAAGCGTAACCTGTTAGGGGTTCTCGAAGCGCCCGTCGAAATTCGCGGCGAAACGCGGTACTGGGTTCTGGATACCGGTGCGAACATTTCTGCAATATCAAGAAGCGAAGCGCTCCGTCTGGGGCTCCAGCCTCTAGAGGGCTCTGCCGCACTGAAAGGAGTAAGCGGTAATCTGGTGCCGATTCACGTCGCAGTCGCTCCCGAGATGCGCATTGGAAAAGCCAGGCTGCATAACGTTGTCTTTGTTCTCCTAGACGACCAGGACTTGCTGGTGACGCAACTGCATTATCAGATCGACGGAATCATTGGTTATCCGGTCCTGGCTGCTTTCGCCAGAATTACGTTTTACCGTAGCGGCATGTTTGGGGTCGATGTCGGCACCAAGCGGTTCCCGCATAAAGATCACAACCTGTTTATCGAAAAGCAGACGCCGCTAACAGACTGCTCGAATCGGAGGCACAAGTTGCCTCTTTATGTTTGATACCGGTATTCGGAGGAGTATTCTCACGGCGCGCTACTATCGGGAGCACACATCCGACTTTGTGATGAAAACGGCGATTGATCAACCTCTGGCTGGCGTTGGGGGCACTCACTCGATTTCTACTTACGCTCTGGAATCTGTTCCAGTCGAAGTCGGCGGCCGCAGTACGACACTGCACGACGTCCCGGTTCTGACTGAGCGAGTGGGAAAGAATTACGACGACTTCTGTGGTAATCTCGGCCTGGATGCGGTACAGGAATTCTCAGCATTTACACTAGATTTCGACGATATGTACTTCTATGTGCATTGAATACCTCCTCGCGCTCCTTCTGCATACGCGGTCGAAGTTTTCACAATTCAATACAGACCCCATCTGTCGAGCGGGTGTGATGGTCAGACGCTTACGCAACTCTTCTTAAATCTTGCGGCGACCACCCAATCGACGTTTCATGGCCAGTACTGACACGTCGAACTTCGCCGCCAACTCCTCCACGTTGGTCATTCCTGATTTCCTCAACTCTCCGATGATTCTTCTAGGCATCAAGAGGTCGGCAGCCAGAGCATCAGCTTCCTTCTCCCTCGTGGCGCCGAGCCTACTCCGATACATTCGGTCGTCTCTCAGACGGTTCTGAACTCGATCTCTGTGAAGCAGGAAATGTGCGGTTTCGTGCCCGATAGTGTATCGCTGACGGACGTGCGGATCGTTCGTGTTGATTCGGATGCTATAACCGCTGAACCCTCGCCTAATGTCTCGAACGATCTCGCCTGCATCAGTTCCCATATCCCAAAAAAGCACCGACAGGCCCAATGCGTTCGCAAGGCTAACGATATCAGTGGGCGGATTGCTGTTAAATTTTCTGATGACCTGTTGCCCAAGCGTGAGTCCTGAGGGTGCCTTCAACGCATAACTTTTCATTTCAGCTTCTAGTATCTTGATTTGCTCGGACAATATCTGAAGTTCGCGTCCTATTTCGGCGGGTGGTTTGCCCTCAAATGCTGCGTCCACGTATCGCCTCGCAGTCTTGGTATCGAAACTTGATAGAGCCATTGCAGCTGCACTCCGGTGCAATAGGGAGCGTGTGGGCTCCAGAGCATAATCGTCGGCCAAGGTGTCGGCGGCTTGACACTCTAGCTTGAGAGCCTGTGCTAGAACACGATTCATGTGGCGTTCGTCGTCGGCATGCCTTGCAAGGAGACCTGTGTCCACTCTCGACTCTTCCGCAGAGTGCGTAGCCGCTTGCCGAACCGGGTACAGATATCGCTGGACACGCTCCCATAATGGATGTAGGCTTTCGCCGATAAATCGGCTATAGCCAACAGAGCAGTTCGAGACGTTTACAGCGGACGCTGGTACCCCTCGACATCGGGAATTCGTGTGAGCAACCATGAAGAGCCTTCTTACCGTCGCTGCATTAGCAGCGCTCTCATTGTCATCTTTTGCACAGCGAAAATCACCAGATAGTCCTCCCGAAAAAGCGAAGATTCACGTCACGTCAACGCCGGATGGTGGCGAGGTCTACGTGGATGGAAAGTTCCGTGGAAACACTCCTTCGGACATTTTGCTTTCGCCAAGAGAACACATTGTGAGGGTCGTCCTCCGTCAGAAGGAGTGGACGCGCACCGTCGAGATCACTGGCGGGGAAATCAACATTCGAGCGGATCTTGTAGATGAAAAATCGGGCGCGTAGGCTACACCAACTACGGAGCCTGAACAGGGTCAAGTCGCGACGACTGCCGAGACACCCCCTACGAAACAAAAGGCAATAGAACAAATGCGGCAGGTGGCTAATGCTATAAAGCAGTGCCCAGAGCAAATGAAGTATCAAATCAAGCGCGATAAGCTTTACGCTGGGCCGCCTACGAACGTGGAGTGGGACGTTATACCTTCCAAAACCGTCGCGACGATCCGCTACATCGCTACAATCCCCATTTTCAGTGGGTCAAACCGAAGATTCCGGCTCGCTACGGCTTCGTCTTGTAGCGGATCGAAAAGTGCTGGTTTCGTCAATGTTATGCCACTTGTAGCGGTGTAGCGGACGAATTCAACACCAGGGAGGATGCCAGAAGTCGGGGGGAGCCGTGAAAGGATCTCGCGTTCAGAATCTTGCAGCGCGATGAATGCGGTTGGCTGGCGCGCGAAGCCGATGATCTACGCCAAACTGATCGAAGAGAACGCTTTTACGGCGTTTGCCGTTTGTGAGGCCAGAGCGGCTTTTCGTTCCGTTTGGCTCCGCTACACTTGCACCTTTTGAGTGGTGGTGCTTTTGCGTGGAGATGGACTAATTAGACTTTTTCAGTCTCTTCGCCTTGAGGATTATCAGCAATGACTCGGTGAGTTCCTGAACTTTTTTCTTCTCTTCCTCGGAAAGAGAAACTGCTGATACGAGGATAGAGGCTTCTCGCAGGGCTGGCACAGGCGGGCTTGTGCAAGTTACAGAGGGCAAAACGAAGGCCGCCCGCCGTATGTTGCCAATGGTCCCAGCCGTCTATGCAGCCTTGATGGCGAGAAGAGAAGCAGCAGGAAACCCGGAAGAAGGCTGGGTGTTTCCAGCTTCGTCGCGGGAGGGCCACTTCAACAAGGACACCGCGAAGGACCAGCACAAGCGTGCTCTCGCCCGCGTCAATGCGAGCGCGAACAAGAATGGCCTGAAAGGACTCACTGCCTTCCAGCCTTACGTCCTGAGGCACACCGCTCTAACGCGGCTAGCAGAAGCTGGTTGTGACGTGTTTACTCTGGCTAGAATCGCAGGGCACTCCTCGATCACGATTACTCAGCGTTACGTTCATCCCCAAGCAGACGCGATTGAGCGAGCTTTTCAGCAGACGGCGAAAGTGGCACTTGCAGCGCCTCCGGCGACGGGCGAGCAGGCGCAACGCAAAACTTAGGTGGGCACAAAACTGGGCACAACAGAAAAAGGGCCGATTGAAGATCGGCCCTAAACTCTTGGTGCGAAAGGGGGGACTCGAACCCCCACGGTTTTACCCGCCAGATCCTAAGTCTGGTGCGTCTGCCAATTCCGCCACTTTCGCATCAATACGATTATACAAACCGGGTGATACAAACCAGATTATTACAAATCAGGAAGATTCTTCGAAGGGAGTCCGAAGGATTTCTCGCGCCCGAAAAACGCAGCGTTCCAAAACCTCAGCAGCAAGGCGTGCCAAAGCACAAGCACACACAGCAGCACGCAGTCATCGCGTAACTCGGCGTGGCACCGCTTTGCAATTTGGCAGCAGCTACTGAACCGCGTTCAGTCCCTGATAAATGAACATGCCTAACAGCACAAGCAGCAGCACGCCCGACCCGGCCCCGAAGACCCACACCGGCTTGGTCAGTCGGTTCACTTTCACCAGCAGTTCGGTTTGCTCTTGTTGCATGTGCGAGTTCGCGTCATCCAGGTAAAGTTGCTCATCCTCATGCATCGTCAGCGTGCTGCGATAAATGAGGAGGATGATCAGGCCGACGGTGAAAACACCCCACACGACCGCGAGCCCAAGTAGTAAAGGAGTCCACGTCCAGGTCATAGCGCCACCTCGACAGATTGCGAGCTTGTTTGGGACCCTCCGAATTCAACAAGCGGCGCCCCACTTACCGCATTTGAAATTCCGCAGAGCCCTAACGGAAATCATTATAGCCCCGCTTGGCAAGCCCTGCCGGGGAATCGGCGCAAGATCGGATTCTCCCTTCCCCAACCGGCCCTGCGACTCTCGCGCCCGGGGCGCATCCAACTGCGGAGAGGCTTGCTAGCCCGGGAGCTTGCATCACAGATTAAGGCTGCTCCAGCTTGCGCCCCTCTGTTATAATTTAATGATTCCAGAGCCGAGGAGAGATAAATGGCTACGACCACCGTCCCCGTTACAACCAACGTCCCTGAAGTAAAGAAGACCGCTCCGGTTACGCTTACCGCCAGTGCGGTTGCCAAAGTGAAAGAGATTATGGGACAGCAGAATCCCATGCCCGCCGGTCTGCGCATCGGCGTGGTGGGCGGCGGCTGCTCCGGTTTCTCATATTCCATGCAGTTCGAGAATGCCGCCGGCATGATGGACAAAACGTTCGAGATGGACGGCCTTAAGGTCTTTGTCGACGCTACTTCCGTGATGTATCTGAACGGCTGCCTGGTGGATTATGTCGAGACTCTGGAAGGCGCTGGATTCAAATTCGAGAATCCCAACGTCAAGAGCACGTGCGGCTGCGGATCGTCTTTCAGCGTCTAGGTTTCTTCGTTTCTTCGTTCCTTCGTGATAAGTTGCCGTGAACAACAAAAAAGGCCTCATCTCCTGATGAGGCCTTTCTTCTTTCCTGAGCTCTGTTCCAGTACCTACTGGGGCGGGTTGGACGGCGGTTGTGCAGGTGTAGAAGGTCCGCCTAGCAGTCCGGGATTGTTGTTGCCAAAGCCGGACGACTGTCCGAATGATGACGATTGCCCAAACCCCGATTGCCCGAACGAACTGCCGCTCGAACTTGAGCCGGCCGGTTGTCCGATCTGGCTCGGTGGCGTTCCTCCTCCCAACTGCAGCGCTGGCTGGTTGGGCGTCAAGATTAGCCCGCCTCGATCGAGCGTCGGATCGTATACAAACTGCCACTCGTTGTATTTGTGTTTGTGATTGAATTCTCGAACCGTGTCTTTCTTGCTCACGCTGGCCACGCCAACGATAGGTCCTCCACCGAATACCTGGTTGTTTCCCTGACCGCTCGAAGTGCCAGACGAAGTGCCAGACGTGGTAGTCGAGTCCTGCGAACTCCCGTTTCCGCTTTGCGATGGGTCTGAGCCGGTCGATGAGTTGCTGGTTCCGCTTGAGGCTGTGTTACTGCTGGCAGTCCCAGAGTTGCCTGAGTTACTGAAACCTCCTCCGAACGCACTGTTCGAGCTGCCACCGAAGCTTGATCCGCCTCCAAAGCTCGATCCTCCGCCGAATGCGCTGTTCGAATTTCCTCCGAAGCTCGACGACTGCGAGAACGCGGAACCAGACCCGCCGAAGGCCGAAGCACTTCCGGCCTGACCATTCATCTGGCTGACAGAATTTGCACCCGCAATGCCGCCACCGCCGATGCTGCCGGTCATCGTCAATCCAGGATCGCCATAGTGCAGTAGTTTGAAATCCTGCCCGGTTACCGGGTCCTTATAGTGTTTGCGCAGGTAGCGAAGATTGTTGGTGTTGTCGAGATCTTCGAGTCGCGTCGGGTAGCGTCCGTATTTCTTGTAGTAATTGCGGATGGCCCGCGAGTATTGCACGCCGCGGTGGATCATTTCCTGTTCGCGGTCTCGCCGGATCTCGAACGCGATGGTGGGCATCACCGCCGCCGCCGCGATCACCAGCATCGTGACCATCAGCATCAGGGTCAGCAAAACATAGCCGTCTTCTCCCCGGCGAGGTCGGCTGGCTGACGGACGCGCGTTTGAAAATAAACCCATCGGACTCCGGCAACTTGCTATTCTGATGCGGGTCGGGGCGGCAGTTGCAATCGCCCGATCGCATCATCACCCGATCGTAAAAATTACCCTACCCCTGGGTCAGCGGGATACTTTGTGGGGGACCGCTGCCTACCACATCCTGAATATCAACCGACGTCGGAGAAATGCGGACTACTTTGTAGCGTCGGTCGATGATCTCGCCTTCGCCTGCAATGAAAGTATCTTCGCCCTTGATTAGGAAAACCCTCTTCGGTTCTCCGGGCTGACTCGCAAAGCCGAAAAACTTCAGCGGAATCGGGGCTTGCTGCGGCACCGGGGGCGGAGTATACGTCGGCGCATTTTTCACGTCCGTCGCCCCCTGCGTCAGCGGCTTGGGAATCTCCACGTCCGCTTGCGCCACAAAAATGTTTCGTCCCGAGCCTTCGTACTTGATCTGTTCCGTCGCCGCGAGTTGCTGCAGTTGCAGTGTCGGGTCAAGACTCTGGGGTGCACGCTCTTTCTTGCCCGCTCCAGTTCCAGTTCCATGACGTGCCGCGGGACGCGGAAGCATGCTGCTGGACCCTGCCGTAACGCCTGTACTTGTCCCCGTGGAAGCGATGGTCGACGACGAAGGCATGAACTCGTAGACAACCGTCAGGATGGCCACTACTCCCAGCACCGCCGCCACGATCACGGTCTTCCGATTTTCCGTTCCCAGCTTCACTACGCCCCTGCCTTTAAATACGTTTCGACCTTCATCTGCAACTTGATAGGACCCTTCTGCTCCCCCTCCAGCGTGACGCTGCTGATGATGAAAAGCATGTCATCGCGCTCCAGAGCGTTGATGAATCGTGCCAGGGAAACATAGTTTCCCGAGAGATCCGCTTCTACCTCGACCGGCAGCAACCGTCCAATTTCCGATTCGCCCTGCTTGTACTTGGCCTCTTCGATGGTCACTTCGTTGGCCGCCGCAAGCTTTCCAAATTGAGTGGCGATCTGCGAGTCCTGGGTGGGAAATCGCTTCTTGTAGAAGTCGTCGATCTGGTGGTTTGCCGTCACTACCTTCTCCGGCAGATTCGCCAAAGGCTCAACCTGCTGGGTTTTTAACTTAAGTTCGCCCCACAACTGGTTGAGTTCCTGCCGCCGCGACTCCGAGGAGCCCACCAGCGGCGAAAGCAGCACCATCACCGCAATCACATCCACCCCGACCAGCGCCGCCAAGGCAATCTTAATATTTTTCCGCGTTCGTCGTAAGTCTGGCATCAGGGAGTAGTCCTCTTCGAGATCTCGGTTTTCGGCGCCGGCGCAGGCACGGTTTCCGGAACGTAGTTTGCGACCAAGGTTATCTGGACCACGTCTCCAGTGCTGGAAGTTCCGTACTGCTCGCTCTGGATATAGGTTTGAGTAAAGTGCCGCGAGTCTTCCATCCGCCGCGCCAGATCAAGCGCCTTCTCCCGGGAATCGCCCCCCACCAGCATCTTCAGCTTGAGTTGATTATCCTCGTCGAGTTCGGGGTGAATGGATACGAGGTGCACCCGGGCGGGCATGACTTTTTCCAGGTCTTCCAACACCCGCGTCCAGGAGAAGGACTTGCGTTCAATCAGCTCGTTGAGAAATTGCGACTGATCCCGCGTGGCGCGATTGGCCGGGCGATTCAGAAAATCCTCGGCCTGCTGCCGAGCCCGGTCCCGCTGCGCGATTTCCGCCTTCAGTTGGGCGATCTTGGCATGATCGCGGCGGGCATCAAACCAGCCTGTGACCGTAACGGCAAGCAACGCCAGGGTCACGATGGCCGTGACCACAAGAGCCGTTCCCCAGCGCATCCAGAACTGCTGCGCATCCTCGTAGGGCTGGCTGGCGAGATTGATATCAAGACGCATAATTAATTTTGGTGGCCGGTGATCAGCTGCCAGTGTTCAGTATCCTCTGATCACTGACCACCGACCACTCCAGTTACGAAATCAGAGCTCCTACCACACCGGCCATTCTCCACCGCGGCACCGAACCTCCGGTGCTCACTCCCAACTGCGAGGAGGTCACCAATTCGTCCACATCGGCGCCGGTTTGCGCGCGCAGCGCCGGCGCCGCATTTCCTGTGTCAGACAAGCCCGCAACAAAAATCTTTTCAATGTTCAAGTGATAAGTATCCTGAAAAAACACAACGGACGGATAAACTTCCTCCGCCAACTGCTCACCCGTGATGGTTACACCCCGCGTATTCTCCAGCGTGCGGAAAAGTTGCACTTGGCCCGCATTGAGAATCGCGATGCTCGTGGTGCGCGCGTCCACCTTCACCACTAACGTAGGCCGCTGCCCATCGGCCGCGCCCAGCGCTGCCAGCATGGAGGGCAAGACCACTCCCGGACTGAAACCCGCATCCCGGAAAGTTGCCTCGTAATCTTCCACCACACTGGCCAGGGCTACCGCAGCTACCACCCGCACCCCATCCGCGGTCTTCTGCGCGTGGTAGGAAACTCTCGCCTTGTCCACGTCGAAAGGCAAAGATTTCTTCATACGAAACCGCACCACGCCGGCTGCCTCTTCGGAGTCGGAAGGCAAGGTGTCAAATTCGAGCAATACCACCCGCACTGCCGCGTCGGGTACCACCGCGATCAGGTCGTGAGATCGCGCCCCTACACTACTCAGCGCCGATTGCACCGCCGCGGTCACCGCATCGCGCTGGCGCAAATTTCCCTCCACCAGATCCGGGATCACGCTGCCTGGAGCGAGTTCCCGTGCGGCGCACGCTTCCAGACTGCGGCGATCGTCCGCCAGTCTTCCCACCAGCACGCGGTCGGCGGCGATTTCACACGCCAGTTTTGGTTTTGCTGGATTCGATCCGGAACTCATTTCAGGAACTCCCCAAGCTTACCTTCTACAATTCAAACGCCCCGCCGCTCCAAATGCAATAGCTGGAAGGGAACTGCGGATAGTAGCTAGTGGACAGTGGCCTGTGATCAGTAAATGCCCAGACTGGCCACTGATCCCTGAGCACCGACCACTAGTTGTCTACCGCATGGCCTCGATGAAGGTGACCTTGTTGATTTCTTTCAACGTGGTCAAGCCTTGCCGGACCTTGTCCAGCGCCGACTCGCGCAAGAATCGCATCCCTTCTTCCCGCGCGGCGCGCCGAATTTCCGAAGTCGGCTTCTTGGCCAGAATCATCTCCCGGATGCGGTCGCTCAAATCCAGCAACTCGTGAATCGCGGTTCGTCCGCGGAATCCGGTGCCCGCACATTCGATGCATCCCGGCCCTTCGTACAACGGCACTTTCGACCACTGTGCCGGATCCAGTCCGCTGGCCTCCAGCACGTCCGGCGGATAGTTCACCGGCGTTCTGCAGGATTCGCAGATCAATCGCACCAGCCGCTGCGCCAGAATGCAATTCAACGCCGAGACAAAGTTATAAGGCTCGACGCCCATGTTCAGGAATCGGCCAATCACGTCCACTACGTTGTTCGCGTGGACTGTGGTGAAAACCAGGTGTCCGGTCAGCGCCGACTGGATGGCGATCTGCGCCGTCTCGGTATCGCGGATTTCGCCGACCATGATTTTGTCCGGGTCATGGCGCAAAATCGAGCGCAACCCGCGCGCGAACGTTAATCCTTTTTTCTCGTTGACCGGAATCTGCGTGATGCCGCGCAGCTGATATTCGACCGGATCTTCAATCGTGATGATCTTGTCTTCGTCGGTCTTGATCTCATTCACCGCGGCGTAAAGCGTGGTGGTCTTGCCGCTGCCCGTCGGCCCCGTGACCAGCACCATGCCGTACGGTTCCTTGATATAGCGGCGAAATTTTCTCAGGTCGTCTTCGTCGAAGCCCACCACGTCGAGCGTGAGCGTGCGGAACTTCTCGCTCATCGACTCTTTATCGAGCACGCGGAGCACGGCGTCTTCGCCGTGAATCGATGGCATGATCGACACGCGGAAGTCGATGGCGCGTCCGTTGTACTTCACCCGGAAGCGTCCGTCCTGCGGCACGCGCCGCTCGGAAATATCCAGCTCGCTCATCACCTTGATACGCGAGATTACAGTCGAATGATGTTCCTTGCCGATCGGCGGCATGGCCTGCGTCAGCACGCCGTCGATACGGAACTTGATCACCACCGAGTCGTCTCGCGTTTCAATGTGAATGTCGGAGGCACGCCGCTGCAGCGCGGTAAAAATCGTCGTATCGACCAGCCGGATGATCGGACTGGTATCGCCCGCCGCCGTTAACTTGTCGATGGTCAGCGTCTCTTCGGCGCCCGTGTTCTCGTCTTCCCGGATAATCTGGAAGCCTTCGCTGGCCTCTTCCAGAACGCGCTGCGACTGCTCCGTCTTCTTGAGGATGTCGTCGATCTGCTTCAGCGTCGCCACTTTGGTGACGATCCGCTTCTGCAACAGCAAGCTGATCTCGTCGATCATCATCAGCTGGCTGGGATCGGCAATGGCGATCGCCAACTTTCCATCCGTGGTTTCTTCCAAGGGCACAAATTTGTAGCGGAACATCAACTCCGGAGAGAATTTCTTGAACAGCTCATGATGAAGCTGGAAGTCCGTGAGGTCGACAAATTCGCAGCGATAGCGCCGCGCCACGTCCTGAGCGCGTTCCAGGTCAGTGACCGGATTCCCCGTCGTCACCACCTGCCCGCCATTCTCGCCGTGTACGAAAAGTGATTTCTTGTCCGCCGTCGCCATTTCTCTCACATCCCTGATACTGCTGTCATCCCGAGCAAGCGTTTTCTGCGCAGCGAGGGATCTGGGCGAGCCGCGCTTTGCGTCGCGTCCTTTGCGACGCAATAATCGCGCGTTTTGGCTCGCTTCCTTGCCAACCCTTCCATTTAGTGCACTCCCAACGTGAAGATCGGCAGATATAACGAAATCAGCACTCCACCGACAAACACCGCCATCACCATCAGAATCAAAGGCTCAATCAGTGCCATGGAAGCGCCAAGTGCCGTCTGCACATCTTCCTCATAGAACTCTGCCACCGAGTTCAACATCGCCGGCAACGCGCCTGTGGACTCGCCTACTTCCAGCATCTCGACCGCCAGGTCAGGAAAAATACCTTGCTCCTCCAGACTGCTCGCCAGCCCTTGCCCTTCCCGAACCCGGCCGCACGCCCTCGTCACACCCTTCAGAATCCTGCGGCTGCTCATCGAACCGCCGGCCGTCTCCATGGACGGCACCAGCGGCAACCCGCCTTGCAAGAGAGTCGAAAGCATCCGGGAAAAAGTCGCTACCTGATGCTTCAGCCGGATATCGCCCAGCAACGGCAAACTCAGAATGAAGCGGTCAATCTGGTCCGCTCCTCGATCCGTCTTCCGCCATTGCCAGAAGAGAAATCCACACAGTGCCAGCCCGCCCACAATGAACGGAAAATATTTCTGCGCGTTGCTTCCCACCGCCAGCATGAACAACGTAATGGCCGGCAACTTCGCGTCAAGGCTATTGAACAGCTCGGCAAATTTCGGCACCACGTAGGTGAACAGAAACATGACCATGATCGTGACCACCGTCACCAGCAGCGTGGGATAGATCAACGACACGAATAGCTTCTTTCGAAACGTCATCGCCAGCCGCTGAAAATTGATGTACCGGGTCAGCACTTCATCGATGTTCCCGCTCTTCTCTCCCGCCATCAACGTGGTGGTGTAAATCTTTGGAACCATGGCATGGCTGGCGAAGGCGTCGGAGAGCAATTCGCCACCCTTGACCCGCTCCCGCACGTTCTCCAGGATCTGCTTCAGATGCCCGTCTTTTTGCCGCTTGATCAACAGGTCGAGGGAGTTCAGAATCGGCAGACCAGCCTTGATCAGCGTCAGAAACTGCTGGTTAAACACCAGAAACGGGCCTTGCTTGAGTTTGCGCCGGCTTCGCCCCGAAAACCCGCCAGAAAACATGCCCTGCGGCTTCACCCAGTAAACCAGATACCCCTGGGAAGCAAAGCGGTCGCGCACCTCCGCCACGGAGTAGCCCTGCTCTACCTGCTGGTGCAGGTGACCCCGTTCGTCCGCGACTTTTACGACAAATTCCGCCATTTACCCGTTCTTTTCGGTTTTTGCCCGTCTACAACCCCGTTGGCTCAGTCTAACATCGCCCCTTCCCATCTCAACTGCCGATCGTTCCAACTTCCGGCATTTCCAGTATCGCAAGTAACCTGTGTCCGGAGCCCACTCTGACGCGATTCTGGCATCTCTCAAGTGCCTCCCAACTCCCCCTCCACGATCTCCGTCCCCGCTGGCGGACGGAAATGGAATTGTCCCTCCGGAATCGCCACATTCTCTTTCTGCTCGCTGAACCGATACTCAGTCGAAGATCCGTCCACATCATCGATCACAATCCGCGCAATCCGATGTTCCGGAGTGACCTCCAGCAGAATCTCACTGACCCGGTCCGCCATCGCTTGCGGCACGCCCCGCAACATCACATCTCCGCCTGCCAGCGGCGCAACGTCCGGTGCCAGCGACAACCCCTGCAACTCCTTTTCCAGCTTGCTCTTACCGAGCAGGAACGCCAGCGGGGACCTGATATCATCCAGCTTCCGCGCTTCCGTTCTCCTCACCTGCCGGTCGCCCGGAACGTAAAACCACGCATCTCTCCCATCACTCACAAAGAGCTTCTCCCTGGGAGAACGGTACTCCCACCGCATCTTGCCAGGTTTTTTCAGCCCACCCTTGGCCAGCCATAATGTTCCCGACTCCGTCCGTTCCATCCCCGACCCGCTGTAGAGCTCGGTAAACTCCGCCTGCAAACTCCGCATATGGTTGTAATGCTCATCCACTCCCTGCGCGATGGAGTGAACATCTTCCGCCCCGGCGGCCGCCGTGACCACGGAGGCAATCAGCAATACCACTGCAGAAAATCTGGTCATCACTGCGATTCTACCCTTGGAGAACTAAGTTGCGGGTGCCCCGTCCTTAGTCTCTGCGCTCTTGCAGAGCTAGGGCGGGGATTTTGATCTTTCCACAGCATTGCTGGTCACATGTCACATCTTTCCGCGCACCGCCAGGCTAAACTCATACAAAATCTCTTCGCTCAGCGCGAGAAATTTGGCCGCTCTTTTTCAATTTTGATGGAAGAATCCAAGGCAACCGTGTGGAAACAAAGATTTTACCGCTAAGTCTTTTAGAAGCCGGATTTTAGGCGGATCTCAGTCATGCCGATACCCGCAAGTTATTGGTTCCAGAGATGTTACGATGTCGATCTGGATTTTTTAGAATCCTGATCTACCTAGCAGCGTAAACCGCATACTGATGCGTTCCGCAAATTTTTTTCAACATGTCGCTCGCGCCAAGCACATGCTCCAGCAGCGGATTGTGATAGAGTACATAAGTCTTCCGCGGATGCTCCCGCAAACTCTCCTCCAGCTTCGCGATCACGCGTCGCAACCCGGCCTCCGGAAGTGGATTGAAGAGAAACAGCACGATCGCCTCAGCCGGAAAAGCAAACTCAGTCGCATCGCCGCAAATCGATTCGATCGCAAAACACTTCTGCGACTCACTCCGATACTTGGCGATGTTTTCCTGAGCTGCACGATGCAGCGCCGGCAAGAGTTCCACACCCACGATGCGGCGAAAGGGGTAATCGGAAGCCATCAGCAGCGTCCGTCCCTTGCCCGAACCAAGATCGATGAAGATGAATCCACGGAAATCCAGACCAACTTGTTCCGCTAAGGCACCGATCATTTCATGGAACAAAACTGATTCCGTTGGCTGATACGGAGAGTGGAATACTCCCAGCAGTTGATCGCGCCACCCGAGTGCCGCGCTCGTGGTGTTGACGCGATGCTCCCAATCATATTCGGCATCACCGTAGCGCTGCCGCCGCCGTTCGGGAGTGGAGTCGCGAACAAACTCAACCAGCGCGCGCAATAGCTGATTCGTGGCTGCGATCGAGCCATCTCGAGTTGCAATATCCCTCCACCAACGCCACGCCGAGCGCAGCACGCCGATGCGCGGCGAAATGGAAGCGGAATCGTTGCTGCCGTCCATACTTCGCCATCATAAGCGACGAGGAGATTACGGCTGCTCGCCGTGGATTTTCGGCTGGAGCTTGTATCCTTGAGGAAGTCCTTTGGTAGCGAAGGGAAAGTCATCCGGCACGCGCACTTCGACGCGCCCTTCCGCGGTCAGTTTGTAAGGATGCTGATCTGGATCGACCGGAATTCCCGGCAATCCTTCTGCGGCCACGAGCTCCGACATGCTGGTCGGTAATCGTCCCGTGCGTCCGCCAAAGCGTGTAACAGCTTGCTGGAGATGGGTAACGTCTTCGTCGACTCGCAGCGCTCGCAGATGTTCCACCGCATTCGCGCGGATCTGCTTGTCCTGGCTGTTCTGGTAAGTTGCGGACCACAGCATCCGCGCCGTGCTGAAATCTCCGGCATGCTCCGCCATCTGCGCCGCCAGCAGTCGCAAGAAGGGATGCGCATTCGGTACCTTCGATCCCCGCTCGAAGGCGTCTGCGGCTTTCGGATAATCCTTGAGGTTCATGTAGTAAACGAAGCCCAGATCGTAGTAGAGCTTCCAGTCGTCAGGATTGCTTTGAATGCCATATTCCATCAATTGAATCGCGCGATCAGGCTGGCCCGCTCCGCTTGGCGGGGGCGGAGCGAGAAAGCTGGCGCCAAATTCGTAAGCCACAATCAAATGGGGATCGAGTTGCGTCGTGATCTCCAACAAAGGCGCGAGCAGATTGTACCGGCCGGCCTGATTGTGATGTCGAGAGCCGAAGTACTGTACGGCGCGGGTCCAATAAATGTCGGCAAGCAGCCCATCATACCCAAGGCTAGCGCGCTTCAGCACTTTCGGAGAGCTGATGTACAAAACGTCCTCGAGGGTGGATTGCGGACGAAGCTGATCGATACGATGAAGCAGCAGCGCACTCGCTGCCAGGGAAAAGATTAAACAGGCGCCCGCAATGATCGAGACCTTTCGGCGCTGCTTCATTTCAGGTTCCGATATTCGAAAATAAGAACGGCTCCGCTGAGCGCCATGGCCGCGTAGAAGAGGGCATAAAGAGTGTTGTGCCAGATGAGTTGCATCGCAACCGGCTGTTCATGGGCAATGGAGCTGACAATGTTGAATGCGGAAAAATTCGGGACCAGGTACGCGGCGCCGGTTGCTACCCAGCGGGTGAATCCGTGAGCCATCGCGGCAAAGCCCCGCAGATCCTCGGCGAAGCTGCCAATCACGAACAGCGAGAACGCGAAGACCGCCGAAAGCAACGGTGAAGAAAATGAGGAGAAGAGCAATGCCAGCGAGCAAATGATCAGGAATTCAAGAACGATGAAATACAAAGCGACAAGAACCAGCACATCGGCGCGTACGAACTTGTGAGAGACGTAAAACAGCGCGGCAAAGACGCCGATGGCCATAAAAAAAGTATTCACGAACAGTGTGCCCGCTAGCCCGAAGAACTTGCCGACGATGAATTCCCATCTCCGAACCGGGCGTGAAAGTATGGTATAGAGCGTCCGCTTTTCAATCTCTTTGGAGACCAGACCGATGCCGATAAAAATGGCGATGACGATCCCGAACAGGGAAACTGCGGTGAGGCCAAGATTGATGACGACCAGTTTTTCGATGTCGATCGAGATCTGACCAACGAGGATGGCCGCTCCCGAGAGCAGGACGGCGAAGGCGATGAGATTGTAAAGCACCCGGTCCCGCACGGCTTCGCGGAAAGTGTTTGATGCAATGTGCAAGATGCGCGCGTTCATCCCATCCTCCTCATGCTCTTGACCCAGCCGTGGTCTCAGCGCGCTGTAATTTCTCGACAAAGTACGCTTCGAGGGAAGTGCGGACGGGAGTAAGCGCGATCAGACGCAGGCGCTCGCGGCGCAGAGCATCGATAGCCGCATCCTGCTGCCTCTCATCGATGATTGCGCGAACGGTGTCTCCCGTAACGTGGCAATCCGCGCCCAACGCCTTCATTGAGGCCGGAACCTGCGTGCCTTGCCAGATGAGTTCCACCTTCCCCTGCACGCTGGAGGTCAGATCCTCCACCGCCCCGACGCCGCGAAGTTCGCCCTGGTGAATGATGGCGACGCGGTCGCACAGTGCCTCAGCGTCGGAAAGAATGTGGGTGGAGAAGAATACCGTCTTGCCTTGGTGTTTCAGTTGCTCCATCAAGTCGCGCACTTCGCGGCGGCCGATGGGATCGAGCCCGGACATTGGTTCATCAAAAAACACGACCTTGGGCTCGTGCAGAATGGCTTGTGCAATTCCCACGCGTTGCAGCATGCCTTTGGAAAACTTTCGCAATTGGACCCCGTGCACGGCCGGAAGTCCGACGACCTGCAGCGTGCTTTCGACCCGGCGGGACCGCTCCTTGGCAGGAACTCCCGAGAGTTGCGCGTAATAATTCAGCAATTCATGCGCGGTCAAATGATCGTAGAAATAGGGCTGTTCGGGAAGAAAACCAATTTGCGCCTTCACTTCCGGGTCGGTCCAGTCGCAGCCCAGAAGGCGCGCAGATCCGGAGGTTGGAAAGATCAGTCCCATCAGCAGCTTCAAGGTTGTGGTCTTGCCGGCGCCGTTGGGGCCGAGAAATCCGAAGATTTCGCCTTCTTCCACCGTAAGATGCAAAGGACTGAGCGCACGCTTCGGCCGCTTGCGCCAAAATCCCAGCATATAGGTTTTTTCCAAGCCGAGAATTTCAATCGCAGGCATGACACTCCGATCGATGAAATGGAAAACGACTCAACCAGAAATTATATGAAAGGCATCACTCTTTTTGTAGAGCGATGCGGTTACGATGGTTACCGCCTGTATCGCGAACGTCAATGCCGGGAGCGGTTCGGAACCATTCTTGTCGCACTGCCGGCTTGTCTCAGTGCGCAGAAAATTCTCTTGCTGAGACATTATCGGGTGCAACAGGAGACGAGAGTCGCGAACTGGTCAGTCTAATTACTCATCGGATTCATTGTCTCGCAAGCTGCATAACTCGGGACAATTGTGATAATGCCGGGTGGCTGAAGACGAATCACCATGTCTTCAAAGGAGCAATAGGAGCGGGTCCCGGAAAAGCTGCCCAGGGGTGTGCCGGTGGAATAGAACTGATTGTTGACCAGACTTCCGGCGCTGGCCGAGCCGGTGGCCGCAAAACTGTAGCCGCTCTTACCACTCCCTCCGCCATTCAGCGCCAGATTGTTATCGATGAGGCAGGCGGTAGCCATGCCGGGCGTGCACGGAGCCGCTCCGCCCAGAATTGATAGTGTGGCCGGGAATCCAATGGTGGGATAAACACCGAAGTAGGCGGCTTCACCGACGTTGATGGCGTGGATGGAAGCGGCGGCCGATGAGTCGTTAGCGGCAATCCGGGCTCGCATCAGATTCGGAATTGCAATGGCAGCGATAATCAAAATGATTGCCACCACGATCAGCAATTCGATAAGTGAGAAACCATTTTGTTTGCGCATGAGTCTGTTGCTGCCTTGCGTTCTCGCCTTAATCCACTCCAAAAACTGTGGCACGTGGAAGGCCAATGCGCGGCCTTACTCCAAAACTGATAGTGCAGTGATTACTCTCTCGCGCTAAGAACTCCATTAGAATGAGGGGTCCCCCCTGGCGTAATCCTTACCGCTGTAGCACTGTGTCGCTCTTTATCCGAAGCCGGCCAATATGGGCAAAAACGGTCGTGGAAAGTGACAGAAAATGTCAGAGCAATAAGGCGCAAAAAGAGAGGGCAGCGAACTTTCGTTCGCTGCCCTCTGAGCTTCCCCATGTACTTTGCTGGATCAAGAACCAGTTAGTTAGCCAACGGGGTTAGAGCTTGGCAAGCTGCGTAGCTACCCGGAATGACCCAGGTGCCAGCCGCCGACTGCCGCACGACGCCGTCGTCGAACGCGCAGAAGGCCTTGGTACCGGTCGATCCGCCGCTGAGCGGGCCAGCCGTGGTGTAAAACTGGTTGGGAACGGCGCTGCCGGCGGAGGTGCTAGTGGCAAGCGCGAATTTGTAACCGCTCTTACCCGACCCCGCGGGGGTTCCATCCTGGGCCAGGTTATTGTCGATGACGCAAGCTGTTGCCGGCAGGGGCACGCAAGGAGACGCGCCACCCAAGGCAGCCAAGCTGGTGTAGCCGACGGTAGGATAAGCTGCGAAGTAGCTGATCTCGCCGGTGACGATGGTACGCTCCGAAGCAGCCGCAGACGAATCATTGGCTGACATACGTGCGCGCATCAGGTTAGGAATCGCAATGGCTGCAATGATCAGGATGATGGCCACGACGATAAGCAGTTCAATCAGTGAGAATCCGCGTTGTTTCCGCATTAGAAATTAGCCCCCCGGCGAAATCGAGAAGCCCGTTGACCTCTCCTCAGTTTGAAAAGCAAGTCTAGGTCCGATCTAAGAAAATCTTGATGTTACCGCCGTTGTATTTTTGGCATGTGTTTTCAACAAGATTCGAATCGTGCGCGCGGTCGACACAGACGCTGCCCGTTCTAGTTTGGTTTTATTGCTTCCGAGTGACAACAATTGTCGTTTTGAGGAGACAGACGATGTCAATGAGTAAGGAACGGGAATGAGTAGGAACGGACGATGTTGCAAAAAGAGAGGGCAGCGAACTTTCGTTCGCTGCCCTCTGACCTTCCCCATGTACTTTGCTGGATCAAGAACCAGTTAGTTAGCCAACGGGGTTAGAGCCTGGCAAGCTGCGTAGCTACCCGGAATGACCCAGGTGCCAGCCGCCGACTGACGCACGACGCCGTCGTCGAACGCGCAGAAGGCCTTGGTACCGGTCGATCCGCCGCTGAGCGGGCCAGCCGTGGTGTAGAACTGGTTGGGAACGGCGCTGCCGGCGGCCGTGCTGGTGGCAAGCGCGAAGGTGTAACCGCTCTTACCAGAGCCCGCAGGCGTACCGTTCGAGGCCAGGTTGTTGTCGATGACGCAAGCTGTTGCCGGCAGGGGCACGCAAGGAGACGCGCCACCCAAGGCAGCCAAGCTGGTGTAGCCGACGGTAGGATAAGCTGCGAAGTAGCTGATCTCGCCGGTGACGATGGTACGCTCGGAAGCAGCCGCAGACGAATCATTGGCCGACATACGCGCGCGCATCAGGTTAGGAATCGCAATGGCTGCAATGATCAGGATGATGGCCACCACGATCAGCAGTTCAATTAGTGAAAAACCCTTCTGTTTCCGCATCTCGATTTTCCCCTCGTTTTTGACTTTGGTTGAATTCATTCTGGTCACGAATGACGCAGTCGATCCTGATGTTCGCACCTGCCGGGCCAAACTCGATAGTTACCTTGGTTCCGGAAGGTCCGTAGGAACAGCTTTATTTTCAGTATTAGGTCGCACTTCCGTCTCTATTCTAAGCCTCTTGCAAGAGCGTTCGGTGCCATATTGCGTCGCCGAGCTGACAATTCCTGTCATTAGGGGGCACATACCGTTCCAATTTAGAACGTGATGTTCCGCGCATTCTTGCACGATCGAGCATGCCCAATTATCTGCCGGGGACGCTGCTGGCTTGCAGCCGGTCCAGGGCCTTTTGTGCGCCGGTCTGGTAAGGATGCAAGTGCAGTTCGGTCTTATACTCCTCGATTGCGCTAGACTTCTGAGAAACCTGTTCCAGCGCAGTTCCCATTTCATAGTGAAAGCCGTCGGCCGTAGGTTCGAACTCCAGGGCTTTTTTCAGATAGGGAATTGCTTCTTCTGGAAGATGCTGCTGCAGCCGGATCTGGCCCATCCCGAACCAGGCGTTCGCCAGGGAGGGATTGTAGAGCAGCGCAGCCTTGAACCATTGCTCCGCCTGAGTCATATCTCCGGACTGTTGAAATGAGAAGCCGGCGAAATCCGCGGCGCGCCAGCCGGGCATCAATTCATAAGAGCGCACAAAATGAGGCGCTGCTTCGGCAAACTTGCCGCGAGCGCTGAGCGCGGAGCCGTAGTTCAGCTGGGCCCACTCGTTGTCCGGAGCGCGGCTGACGGCGCGCGAAAACAGAATGACGTCGTTCGCCCAGTACTGAGACTGGATGGCGCTGGCAAAAGCCAGGACCACCGCGATGCAGGCTGCCAAAGGACGAAGCACCTGCAGGTTTGGCCATGTCTTTCGGACCCAGCCATAGGCGGAGCCTGCAAGCAGCGCCACGCCGAGCATGCTCATATACATGTAACGATCGTGGACGAAATCGTCCTGGTTCATCCAGCGCAGGTTGAAGGTTGGAAGCATCGGAAAGATCAGCCAGGCAAAGGCTACCCACAATTGAGGATCGCGCTTTGCGACTCTGACAGCCAGTGCGGCCAGAGCGATCAAAGCAATCATGACCAGAAGGAACTGTCCGCTGGCGGGCGATTCGACGGCGCGGAAGTCGTACTGGGGGCTCAACCCCACAGGGACAAAAACGCGATAGAGATTGAAGAGGAAAATCTTGGGCGCGGTCAGCAGACAGGAAGTCCACGAGATTGCCGATGAAGCACCAGCAGTCTCGCCTAGAGCCCAGAATCGCAGCGCCAGCCAAACTGCAACAATCACAGCGTAGGGAAAAATTGCCGCCAGGAGAGATCGTTGGGAAGATGCTGATCGAGTAGCGGTACCGCGGTTCAACCACAGATCAACCAGAATAATTCCCGGAAGCACCACACTCACTTCCTTGGTGAACAGCGCGAGAAGGAAGAGGACTCCGGAGAGGATCCACCAACCGGCGGAATTGTGCTGCTTCATTCGCGCTCTGCGATAAATCAAGAAGCTGGCGAAGCACAGGGCGGCAGCGAGCGAATCGTTGACGGAGGAGATCCACGACGCCGACTCAACCTGCAGAGGATGCAAGGCGAAAATTGCGGCAGCAAACAACGCGGAGCCGGCGTCCTCCAGCAATGCGCTGGCGACAAAGAAGGCGAGCGCCGAGGCGGCAAGATGAGCCAGAACCGTGGTGACATGAAACCAGTGAGGGTTGAGACCGAACACCGTCTTGTTGATCAGGAACCACAGCGTTAGGAGGGGCCGGTAAAAGCGCGCGTCCGTGCCAGCCATTGATGCCCACAACTGATGGGTGAACAAGAAGCCGATGCGGCTCCATTCGAGATTCTGATTTTGTGGAATCTGTGGCGGGTCGTCATAGACCCATCCAAAGGTGAAGGTAGACGCATACGTTGCTAACGTTGCGAAGAGTACTACCACGAGAGGAAGCCATTCGGTGCGAGTGCTCAGCGCGGCAGGCGGTTTTTGAGCTTTAAGCTGGGGCACAATTTGCAGTTCGGTATTCCCAGCTTACAATAACCTTGCTCTTCCTATGCCTAACCCTCTTGAGTCCCTGCAAGTTGATTCTGATGTGGCCCGGGCCTGGACGCTGCCCTCAATTCTTTACACCGACCCGAGCGTCTTCGCTGCCGAAAAAGAAAAGATACTCGCGCGAAGCTGGCAGGTTGTAGGACATCACGACCAGGTGGCGAACGCAGGGGACTACTTCACTACGGAACTGGTGGGCGAACCTCTGCTGATTGTGCGCGGCGCCGAAGGAACGCTGCGCGGCTTCTATAACGTGTGCCGGCATCGCGCGGGACCGCCGGCGGAGGGATGCGGCACGCGCAAACTGTTTCGCTGCGGCTATCACGGCTGGACCTATGACCTGAACGGCGCACTGATCAGCGCGACCGAAATCGACGGCGTGGAAGGATTTCGCTCTGAAGATTTTGCGCTGGCGCCCGTGCGCGTGGACGAGTGGTTCAATTTCATCTTTGTGAATCTTGATCCCGAGGCGCGCCCTCTGCGCGAGAGTCTCGGTGAGTTGCCGCAGCAAGCGGAAAAGTTTTCATTCGCCGGAATGAAACTATTCGAGCGCCGCAGCTACGAGATGAAGTGCAATTGGAAGACTTATGTCGACAATTATCTTGAGGGATACCACTTGCCAAGCGTGCATCCGGGACTGAACCGCGAACTGGATTACAACGCATACGTGGTGGAACCGTATGCGCGGCATGTGCGGCAGTTCAGTCCGATTCGCGGGGCGCAGCCGGGGGATACGACGCCGCGTCGTTATCAGGAGGCGAGCGAGGATCTGACCACCGATTACTTCTGGATCTTTCCCAACTGGATGCTGAACTGCTACCCCGACAATATTTCTTTAAACATCGTGCTGCCAGTTGCGCCAGAGCGTTCTCTCGCCATCTTCGAGTGGTATCTGCCCCAGCAAGAGCATGGCAGTGCTGCAGCAAAGGCATCGGTGGATTTCAGCGATCAGATTCAGATCGAGGATGTCGGCATCTGCGAGACAGTCCAGAAAAATCTACGATCGCGGAGCTATTCGCGGGGACGGTTCAGCGTGAAGCAGGAAAAGGGTGTGCACGCTTTTCATCGAATGTATGCGGAGTGGATGAAAGCCGACTGCCAACAAAAAACGCCGACAATAAGCGGTTAGAGTCCTTCCGCTTTGATCAGCAAGCAGGTCACGTCATCGTGCTGCGGCGTGTTTCCAGCGAACACATCAACCTCTGCCATCAGGCGATTGAGCATCTCGGTCGGGGTGCCAGCGGCGCCGGCTGCGATGGCGGCTAGCAGACGGGTTTCGCCGTATTCGTCCTGACGCGCATTTTCCGCCTCCACTAATCCGTCAGTGAAGATGATGAGCCAATCGCCGGGGGCGAACGACACGCTTGCAGACTCGTATTTGGCTTCGGGCTGAATCCCGAGCGGCAAGCCGCCGACGTCCAGGCGCTCGATCAATCCATTAGCGCGGCGCAAAATCGGATTATTGTGACCGGCGTTGATGCAGGTGAAAACCCGCCGGGCCGCGTCGTATTCGGAGAGAAACGCGGTGGTGAAGCGCAATCCGCCCTGGCTGTTGGAGCAGGCGTATCTGTTCATGTTGGCGACCAGCTCGGGTAGAGCGACCTGAGCGGTTGATAGCGTTTTGAGGCTGGCCTGAAATGTCGCCATGAGCATGGCCGCGGGAATGCTTTTGCCCGCGACGTCAGCCACGGCGAATACTACGCGATTTTCCTCGTTGGTTTTGCCGGGACGCGGAAAGACGTCGTAATAGTCCCCGGCGACGGTATTTGCCGGGCGGGTCGTGTAAGCGACGTGAGATGCCTGGAATCTGCGGCGGCGCGCCAGGAAGAAGCCAGGTCTGTATCTCACGCGCGATCTGCAGGTCGCGCTTCATCACGACGCGGTCGGCGATCTCCAGCATCAGCAACAGGAACATTAGCAGGCCGCCCCAGAAATGAAAGTCCAATTCGACGACGTGCATCTCGTGGTCCCCGCCACGGTAGCTAAAGCCACTGCTGGGGAACACAAGCATGACGAGTGCGGCCAACAGCAGGACGCGGCGCGCCGGCGAAAGTTTTTCGAGCACCGCCCAGAAAAACTCCTTGGCCACGTGCAGGTGATGGCCGCGGCGGGTAAGTCCTTCGGGCGTCTTCGCAGCAACATCGCGGGAGTAGAGTCGATAGCTGGCGCGGGCTTCGGTTTCGAACTGCGACCAGAGCTGGGTGAGTTCCATGCCCTCGGTGACCCGTCGCCAAAACCGGTGCAAGCGCACTCCCAACGGAGGTCGTTCAACCGAAGTGGGTGGAGGAGCGGTCGCCATGAGATGCAGCGATTATAGAGGAAGGGAAGCGAGCCGCTGGGCTTCCGATGGTTCGATTTCCGATCGTCGTTACGCGAAACCGGTAACTGAAAATCGCAAGTTGGAAATCTCTAAAACAGCCCCAGCTGCTCGTCCGGAGCTTCAACCGGCCATTTATTGGCGTCGATCGTCCCTCGCGGATCGGCGCGCCTGATGCCGTGTTTCTGCCGAAATTGCGTAATAAGTTGCGCTATGCGCTTGCCGTAGGATGGCGGCAAGAATGAACGGTCTCGATAACGCTGGCGGTAGTTCTCTACCAAATGCGGGAACTCCTTTTCGAGGAACGGAAGGAAGATCGCAGCCGAACATGGTTTCAAAAACAGCGGTCCAGCGAAGATGTGTCGCGCTCCGGCGGCCGCGGCAGCACGCACCACATCTTCCAGACCCGCAGGTGAATCCGTGATCCCGGGCAGGACCGGCGACGCACTCACGCCCACGTTGATTCCAGCTTGGCTCAGTTCGCGAACCGCATCGATGCGCAGATCAGGACGCGGCGCGCGCGGCTCGAGGATGCGCGCCAGCTCCACATCCATCGTGGTCACGGTGATGTGAATTGACAACACGTTATCCAGAGCGACTGCACGGAGAAGATCGAGATCGCGGACGATAAGATTTGACTTGGTGACGATACCCAGTTCGAAGCCGCGATGACGGGCAAACTCCTCCAGAATTCCCCGCGTGATTTCGTAACGACGCTCGGCTGGCTGGTAGGGATCGGTCGCGGTGCCGAGTGCAATTGCCTCTCCACGCTTGACTCGACGCAAGTCGTGCCGCAGCAGGTCCGCCGTGTGTTGCTTGACGTAGATTTTCTGCTCGAACTCCGCACCATCGCGCATTTCCATGAATTCGTGCGTGTAGCGGGCGTAGCAGTATTTGCAGGCGAACTCGCAGCCGCGGTAGGGATTGATGGTCCAGGTAAACGGCAGCCGACGGTTGCTGACGCATCGGTTCAGCAGGGAACGAGCGGGCAAGGTGAAGTACTCAACATTGTGGCCCTCGCGAAGGGATTCCCCCTCCGACGCGAGGCGGGCAATGCCGACTAGCGGCGACTTCTCAGGGGCGGGGAACAAGGGCAAGACTGTGGTTGGCATGTGTTCGCCTTTTGTTCGCCTAGATTAGATTGATATTGTCAAACCGTCAAGAGGCCCTTTGAAAATGGATTAGACGGACCCGCGCAATCGTTCCGCGCCCAGGGTAAAGTGGCTCTTTCAGCTGAAAGGAACTTTTCGGTAATGCTACGCCCGGTCCTAATCGTCATTGACGTGTTGAACGATTTTCTTGAAAAATGGGCACCGGCCTCGAAGCAACAGCTGGTCCGTTCGATCAACGATCTCGTTGGCCTCTTGCGTGAACGTGGCTGCCCAATCGTCTGGGTTCGCCAGGAGTTCGAGCCTGATCTCAGCGATGCCTTTCAAGAAATGAGAACCAAGGGCATTCGGATCACTATAAAAGGGACGACCGGATGTCAGATTGCCTCTGATCTGGCCGTTGCTTCATCGGACCCCGTGCTGATTAAGAAACGGTACAGCGCCTTCTATCAGACCGAGCTTGATCAGTTGCTCCGACGACTACAGCCTGACGCAATTATTCTCGCCGGAATTAATACGCATGCCTGCATCCGGGTGACGGCGATCGATGCCTATCAGAGAGACTGGGAAACTATTGTGGCAGCGGACTGCGTCGATTCCTACGACCGAGAACACCATGACATTTCGATGAAGTACATGAAAGATAAAATCGCCGCCGTTATGAGCAACCAGGAAATCCTCGCTGCACTTGAAGCAAATTAGAAGCCCGTCGTTGATAAGCGACCGCGTTGACTCCTATTGGCCAATAAGTTCATAATCCACAGCTGCCACTACTTCGCCAAAACAAAGTGAAAAATAAGGAGTGAAGCGAATGTGGAAGAAGCAGGATGATGCTCCGGGCGCGCAGCCCGATTCCTTCTCGAACCAGGTGCCGGACTTGACCTTGGAGTCAGCTAGCGAAACTCTGATGGAAGCTTACCGGAGCGGCCAGTCCGAAAAAGCGAAGTTCGGAGTCGGTGCACAGGAAATTCATGCGGGTCCACAACCCGTGCGGCCAACCACCATGGCGATCTACACGGAAGCGATGAACGAGTTTACCAAGAACGCCAATGCGTTCATTGAACAGGTGCCGCTTCTGAACAAGGCTCGGAACGCGTACGAGCAAGCGATGAGAGCCAACGCGGAACTACGGAAGGTCTTAGACACCGGCGAGGAGAACCTGCGAGCTCTCATGACCCGCTTGGAGCAGATAGTCAGTCCCGCTTCGGAGAAGAGAAGACCCGAACCCGCGAAACTTGAAGCGATTCGGGGGACGGAGGAACCGTCTGGCGGGGTGCGGGAAGCATGATCTCAAACTCGCGGAGATCAGGCACTCCCGTTTTTGGAAGGGAGCGTGTGCGGACGCCGGCTCCTTTTGCGGACGCGAGTTTGAAGGGGAGCCACCGAGGGGCTTGCCGGAACATTTGGCGATAAATCTCTATTACACTCATTGACTACCAATCGACAACTCGACAAGCAGCGTCTTCATCAGAGCTACGGCTGGGCTGACGATTTTTCGGCGGGCTTTTCGAAGAGCTTTGGGTTAACGGTTGGGTTCAGCTCCAGCGCTGTGTACTGTGCGGTGCTGGAATCTTGCCCATTCTGTTTGTTGTGGCGGACCATCGGAAGATTTAGTCCGCTGATCGGCTTCCAGTCATCCATATCGGTTTCGCCCTGCACCGGACCTTGTTGGCCGATCGTCCGGTAGGTCTCCTTCAAGATGTGTCCGGTCTGCGGGTCGACAAACCAGCGGATGGCCGTGCCAGCGGCGTTCACGTCCACTACGCGAACCTCGGTGTCGCCGACCTTTTCGCTTCCGCCTGCGCGAAAGAATACGTTCGGGTCCTTCGCATGCGCAGCGATGAAAATGGGATCGCGTTTAATCTGCTCGAGGGTCTCGTTCTTTCGCGCTTCTGGCCAATTCTGAACGTCTCCGTTGGGAAGGTCGAGGAACGCCACGTCCGGCGTGGCCACGATGGTCACCGTGCCGCCGGGCGTTTGCATTTCAGCGTGCAAATGGTCGGGGAAAACGATAACGGTTTCCATTTGCAAGGGGAAATCGCCTTGTGGCGTTTTCTGGGTGAGAGTGTAGTCCGCCTTGACGGCCTTGATGGCCGCGAATTTGGCCTCGCCGCCCATGGCTGCGATTACTTTCGCCGCTAAGGCTTTTCCTTCTGGGTTCGAAGCGGTGGGCTTGGTATTCTCTTCTTCCTTAGCGCCCTCCTTTGCCCCCGGCGCAGGCGGAATGGTGATATCGATTTCCTTCACCGGCCCGAGAGAGGAGAGAGGTTTGTCGAACTCTTTTGTGTTGCCAACTACCAGCACCGCGAGTTGATCGCGATGAACATACTTTGCAGCGATCCGATTTACATCTGTCGCGGTCACTTTCTGAATTTCCGCTGGATACTTGTCGAGCCAGTCAGCGGGGTACCCGTAAAATTCATACGTCATGCGCTCGGCGAGAACTTTGTCGGGGGAGTCGAGGCGAAAGATGAATGCATTGAGGATGGCGTCTTTGGCCTGCCTGATCTCATCATCGGTGATGGGATTCTTCGTCAGATTGTCGATGTCTTCATCGAGCGCCTGCAGAGATTCGATTGTGCTTTGGCTCTTGGTGCCGGCCACGAACTGCAGAACGCCGGGATGGCCGAAGTTCGTGCCAATACCGCCTCCAACGTTGTAAGCGAGCCCGCGTTTGGTGCGAATGTCGTTGAACAAGCGCGAAGAGAATCCGCCGCCGAACGCTTCGTTGAACACCGAGATGGCATAGTAGTCCGGGTTGTTGCGCGTAGTGCCAAGCGCCACCATGTGGATGCTGCTCTGATTGACGTCTTCTTTTGGAATCAGGTAATAGCCTGCCGTCGCCGGATGAAACTTAATTTCATCCTTCGGCAGTTCAGGTCCTTTCGGCCAGGATTCAAAAGCGGCGCGCAGTTTGGCTTCCATGCCCGCGGAATCGAAGTCGCCGCTGATCCCCAGGATGATGTGATTGGGATGTACGTAGGTTTTATGCCAGTCAATTAAATCCTGGCGGGTAATCGCGGCGATCGTGGCGTACTCCGGCTCCCGCGCATAAGGGTTGTCAGCTCCATACGCCAGCTTGGCGGATTCGCGGGCGGCAATGCCGCCGATTTGGTCGTTGCGACGCGAGATGCTGTCATCTACCTGTTTCTGCGCCAAGTCGAGCTTCTCGGCGCGAAATTCGGGATGCTGCAGCAGGTCGGTGAAAACTTTGAAGACGTCGTCGAAATCGCCTTTCAGGCAGGACAAGCCGATCGTGGTAGAGTCGGCGCCGCCGCCGGTTTCTACTTTCGCGGCTCGCACCTCGAGGAAGTCATCGAGTTGATCGCCGGTTTGCGCCTTGGTTCCGCCGGTGCGCCAAACCTCGCCGAACAGTTCGACCAATCCAACTTTAGTGGCAGGTTCGTTGCTCGACCCCCCGCGAATGCGCGCCGATCCATTAATCAGCGGCAGCTCGTGATCTTCCTGAAGGAAAACCACCATGCCGTTAGCGAGCTGAATGCGCTTCGGTTGCGGCGGATGGAAACTGGGGAGGGTGGGAATCGGAATCTGCTTCCAGTCGGTAGCTTGCGAGGCGGCCCGAGGAGTTGACACAAGCAGCGTGGCGACGGCTACCAAAATCAAGCACATGACATTGCGCTGGCTTCTCATTGCGCACCTCCCTGATCCGATGAAACTTGGTCGGCAGAGCTTTGGTCGTTAGAGCCTTGTCCAACGCCATGTTTGGTGCCCGTAGAAGTTTCGATCACGCCTACGGTGCGGTTAGTGTCATTGAAGGTTTCGTTGGCCACTCGCCGGATGTCAGCCTTGGTTACTTTGTCGATGCGATCTACAGAATGGAATAATTCGCGCCAGTCGCCATATCTGGTCTGGTAGCTCGCCAACTGGTTTGCGAGTCCTTCATTGTCACCCAGGCTGCGGATGAGGTTCGCCTTGGTCCGAGTTTTGATCATCTTCAATTCGTCGTCGCTGATGTCTTCTTTTTTCAGGCGCTCGATCTCCGCATGAATTGCATCCGCCACTTCTTGCGTGGTGTGACCGGGGAGAGGAAAAGCATAGAAGGCAAACAGGTGCGGATACTTAATTCCCGGCAGCCCGCTGAATCCGGCCGAAAACGAAGCAATCTTCTTGTCTCGCACCAGCGCCCGATAGAGGCGCGACGTGCGGCCTTCCGACATGAGATCGGTGATGGCGTCGAACACCGCGTCGTCCTTGGTTCTGTAATCGGGCCGGTGATAACCCTCAAGATAAAGCGGCTGGGTTTGTTCCATCAGTTCCACTCGGCGCTCGGAATTCTGCGGAGGCTCGGTGGTGGTGGTTTCGTCGGGTTTGTGGCTGGCGGGAAGGCGACTGAAGTATTTCTCCAGAATCGGCATCACCTGCTCGGTTTTCACATCGCCGGCAACCGCGACGACCATGTTCGCGGGGACGTAGTACTCATCGAAAAACTTCTTCGCGTCGGTGGCGGAGAAGGAATTCAAATCGGACATCCAGCCCACAGTCGGGCGATGATAAGGATGAGCCTCGAATGCGGCAGCGTTGAATTGTTCCAGAAGACGGCCGATCGGATTGCTGTCCGTGCGCAGACGGCGTTCCTCGATCACCACATTGCGCTCTTTGTAAAACTCGCGTAGCACTGGGTGAAGAAATCGCTCTGATTCAAGATAGGCCCACAGTTCCAGACGGTTCGAAGGAAGAGAATAGTGGTAGCCTGTCTCGTCGTAATCGGTGAATGCGTTGAGGTCCTTCCCGCCGTTCTGCTCGACGATCTTGCCAAATTGATTGGGCACCACATATTTGTCGGCTGCCGCGATGGCGTCTTTCCAGGCTTTTTCCAGTTCCTTCAACTTGGCCTCGTCACGCCCAACGGTCTTGTCGCGCTCGGCGATGTAGGCGGCGTAAGCGGTTTCGACTTTTTCCAAAGCCGGTTTTTCGGCGGCGTAGTCGGTGGTGCCGATCTTGTCGGTGCCTTTGAAGGCCATGTGCTCGAACATGTGGGCCAGACCGGTCTGGCGCATGGGGTCCTGCGCGGAACCTGCGTCGACCAACGTGAAAAAGGAGAAAACCGGCGCTTCCGGCCGTTCGCAGACGAGGAGGGTCAGGCCGTTGTCGAGCTTCTTCACTGTAATGCGCTTTTCGAAAGAAGCCACATCCTGGGCCGCGGCGAGCGTAGCAAGAAAAAGAATGAATGCAAATAGCGCGAATATTCGATGTTTCATCGGACCTCCAACGGGCGAACCTACCGGGACGAATCTGCGGCAGATTACTTCGTGCGGAACTTTGAAATTACGTGGCGGGCGGGGACGTTGTCAAACCAGTAAGTACGTTCATTCCAGTTGATGCTGTGGGGGGACGCCTGTATTTGGCGCGGAGCGTGGTTTGAGGCACAATGCCTGCTGGAGCGCACAAATGGATTCGAGCATTGAGGTTCAAGGCAAGCAGCTCAAGTTGTCGAATCTGGAAAAGGTTTTGTATCCCGCCACGGGATTTACCAAGCAGCAGGTGATCGACTACTACGTCCGCATCGCGCCGGCGATGTTGCCTCATTTGGCGGGACGAGCCCTTACGCGCAAGCGCTATCCCAACGGCGTGGACGAAGAATTTTTCTACGAGAAAAACGCGCCCCAGCACCGGCCCGATTGGGTGAAGACCGTTCCTGTCTGGAGCGAAGGGAATCATCGCACCGTTCATTACATTCTCGCCAACGATTTGCCGACGCTGGTGTGGCTGGCGAATCTGGCCGCGATCGAACTGCACCCGTCGCTCGCTCTGGCGAAAGATATTACTTGCCCCACGATGATGGTGTTCGATCTTGATCCCGGACCACCCGCCAACATCGTGCAGTGCTGCCAGGTGGGATTGTGGCTGCGCGAGGTTTTCGACCATTTTGAATTGCAGAGTTTCCCGAAAACATCCGGTTCCAAAGGGTTGCAGATATACGTGCCGCTCAATACTCCTACCAAATACGAATTGACCAAGAATTTTGCCCATGCGCTGGCGCAACTGCTCGAGCACGATCATCCGGAGATGGTGGTCTCCGACATGAAGAAGCAGGTTCGAACCGGGAAGGTCTTTGTCGATTGGAGTCAGAATGACGAACACAAAACCACGGTGGCCGTTTACTCGCTGCGCGCCCGCGAGCGTCCCACGGTTTCGACACCAGTGAGTTGGGAGGAAGTGGAGCACGCTCTGAAGAAGAAAGACGCAAACCTGCTGGTATTTGAAGCGCGGCGGGCGGTTGCGCGAGTGGAGAAGTTGGGCGATTTGTTTGCTCCTCTAAACGAATTGAAGCAGCGTTTGCCGGACCTCAAGGCGGCTACGGCTCCAGCTGCAGAGAAAATGGAGGAGCCGATCACGATCGCTGCGCAAGCGGAAGAACCCGCGCGGCCTCGCCGTCAGGCTGCGCGAAAAGCCAGGAAGCCGCAACCAACGCGCAAGTCCAGACGCAAGGTATAATCCAGTTCGCTACGACATTTCCCTCGAGACTTCGTCATGCCGCAACTTTTTGTTGGGACCTCTGGATGGGCCTATCCGAGTTGGAAGCCTGACTTCTATCCAGCCAAACTCGCGCAGAAAAAGTTTCTCGGCCACTACGCAACACAACTCAATACGGTTGAAGTCAACTTTACTTTTCGGCAACTGGTGAAGGAAACGACGATCCAGAACTGGATTCAGGAAACTCCCGCGCACTTTCGTTTCGGAGTGAAAGCGCACCAGGTGATCACCCACATCAAGCGCTTGAAGGGAACCGAGGAGTTCCTACCGCGATTCCTTGCCACGATTGAGCCACTGGCTAGCGCCGGGAAGCTCGGCCCGGTGCTCTTTCAATTGCCGCCCAATCTGAAAATCGATCTCGTGCTGCTCAAGGATTTCCTGGCGCTTTTGCCGCATGCGCTTCCAGCCGCATTTGAATTTCGCCACGAGTCCTGGTTCGCCGACTCCACCTGGGATGTGTTGAAATCGCGCGGTGTTGCGCTGTGCGTGGCGGAGACGGAAGAGCGGACGACGCCGGACGTAGCCACGGCTCCGCTCGTGTATTACCGATTTCGCAAGCCGAATTACACGGCGGAGGAGCGCCAGAGTATGGTCAGCCGGATTGCAGAACATATGGCCGCCGGTCGCGATGTTTTCGCCTATTTCAAGCATGAGGAGACGCCAGAAGGCGCGCTGTATGCTGTCGATTTGCTCCGCGGTGCTGGAGAGAAATAGCAGGCGATGTGTCTGACCACTGCACTTGGCATCCTTATGATTACTTCCCCTAGCGTCCGATAACGCGCATACTCGATTCTCCCTTCAGCATGGCTTCAGAAGCCAACTCGCGCGTAGTCTCCAGCTTTCTCGATTACCTGAGAATCGAGAAGGGATTAGCGCCGCTCTCCATCAGCGCCTACACCACCGACATCTGCCAGTTTTCTGAGTTCCTGGAAAAGCGTAAGCGTCTGCTGCTGACAGCGCGGCGCAACGATGTACGCGAATTTTTGCAACAACTTTTTTCCCATCAAGTCGACGGACGGAGCGTTGGGCGAAAACTTTCGGCGCTCCGGCATCTCTACCGATACCTGCTCCTCGACAGGAAGATCGACTACGATCCCACGCTGGATATTGAATCCCCACGGCAGTGGAAGGTTTTACCCAAGGCGCTGGCTCGCGATGAGATGGAGGCGACGCTGGCTGCGCCGAGGAACCATCAAGGCAATGCGCGCAACCCTGAGTATGCGGCTGCGCTTGCCGTCCGCGATCGCGCCATGCTGGAGGTTTTTTATGCGGGGGCGTTGCGAGTTTCGGAAATGACCAATGCCAAGCTTGAAGACCTGAAGCTGGAAGCTGGATACATGCTGGTGCGCGGTAAGGGCGACAAGGAACGCGTGGTTCCCTTGGGGCGATCGGCTCAACATGCGCTGGCTGAGTATCTGACCAAAGCGCGTACGGTGTTGGTGGCTGGAAAGCGAAGTGGAGCGGCGATCACGCCAATCAAGAATTCACCTTTGCTTTTTATCGCGCGCGGAGGGCGACAACTGACGCGCCAGCGTGTCTGGCAGATGGTCCGGGCTGCGTCGGCTAACTCGGGCCGCGCTGCTTCCCCACACATGCTGCGCCATTCTTGCGCCACGCATATGGTGGAGAATGGCGCCGACCTGCGGACGGTGCAGACGATCCTGGGTCACGCGGATATTTCAACCACGCAGGTTTACACGCATCTGGCGCTGGACCGACTCAGAACCGTGTACCAGAAGCATCACCCGAGGGCGAAGGCGAGATGAGATCCACCGGAGAGGCGCGGAGGCAAGGAGAAAGCCCTCGGCTTGCTCAAACGATCGTGGCCAAGGCGGTCGCTGATTTTATTCGACACTTGCGGGAGCGTAACGCTTCGCCGCACACGATCAAGGCTTACAGCCAGGACCTCACTTTGTTCGCCGCCTATGCCGGTTCCCGCGGGTGGAAGCAGATCGATCATATTGCCGTGCGTGGATTTCTTTCGCAACTCTACGAGAAGGGTTTGAGCAAGCCTTCCGTGGCTCGCGCCCTGGCTGCCGTGCGATCTCTGTATCGCTGGCTGGCGCGGGAGGGGATGGTGAAACAGAATCCGGCGAAGCTGGTTGCAACGCCGAAGCTTCCTAAGAAACTTCCGCGCGTGCCCACGATTGAAGAAATGAATTCGGTGATCGACGGCGAAATGCCGGAGGTGGCGGCCTTCCCGGAGCGCGACCGGCTTATGCTGGAATTGCTCTACGGATGCGGCATTCGAAATTCGGAACTGACCGGAATCAATCTGGATGACATTCGGTTGAGTGCGGAGGCTATTCTGATCCGCGGAAAAGGGAAGAAAGAGCGGTACGTTCCCTTTGGAGATTCGGTGAGGAACGCTCTTGCCGCATATCTGCCGGAGCGGCAAAAAGTCTTTGCTCCCGGCCCCAAGCCCTCAAACGCGTTGCTCATCAACCGGCGTGGCGGGCGACTCACCACGCGCAGCGTGGGCCGTATCATCAAGGGAATTGCCGTGGCCAAGGGGCTTTCTCCGGATGTACACCCGCACACGCTTCGCCACGCCTTCGGCACGCACATGCTGGAAGAAGGCGCTGATCTCCGCGCCATCCAAGAGTTACTCGGCCACGAACGGCTGGCGACAACGCAACGCTACACACAGCTGTCGATGAAGCACGTGCTGCAGGTGTACGACCAGACGCATCCACGAGCCAAGTAGGTATCAGTGCGCGTGGACATCCTCTTTTTGCAGATCCTTCCACATCTCGACCACGCGCCCTTTCAACTCCGCCGTCAGCTTCTCATAAGCCGCTTCCGATGCTTCACTCTCGGGCGACGGCAGGATCGGGTCGCCAAACACCATCTTCAGGCGGGCAAATCCCTGGAACGATTTGTTTCTCGGCCAAGCTTTATAGAATCCTTCAATCGCGACGGGCACGATTGGCGCTTGCATATGAATCGACAATATTGCCGCACCCTTCTTGAAGATTCTCGGTGTGCCGTCGATTGACCGCTCGCCTTCCGGATAAAGAATCAACGGGCGTCCCTGCCGGAGTCCGAACGCGCCGGCGCGCATCGCGGGAATCAGATTTGCGTCGGGATCGACGACCACTACGCGCAGCGAACGTGCCAGCCGCAACATGAACCCCGTCCCGAAGATTTCGCTGGTTCCCACGGCAAAGACTTTTTCAAAGACAGACGGCGGAAGAACGCTCGCCAGAATCAGGGGATCGAGATAGCTCTGGTGGTTGGAAGAGATAATGTATGGGCCACTCTTCGGAAGCTTTTCAATGCCACGCACTTGCAGATGAAACCGGTCGAGGGCGATCACCTGCGTCAGCCGGGAAAACAAGTACCAGAATGTCGCGCTGATCGGCTGCGGTCGCGCCAGTTGGATCACATCGGACGGATCTGGCTGCTCCGCCAGAATCGCTTTCCACCCGGCGAACGCAGGCCGCGTTCCGCGCGTGCCTGAGCCGCTGGCTGCGCTTTGCAGAACCGCGCCCACCAAGTCGCGGACGGTATAAATTCCGGAAAGCTGCGATTCTTCGACATTTCCGCCCAGCTGTTCTTCGAGATGGCTGAGCAACTCGACCCGTTGCATGGAGTCGAGCCCCAGGTCGAGCTCCAAATTATGAGCGGGCCGAAGATTCGCAGGTGCGGTAGGCGCTGCTTCGTGCACAACCCGAAGAGCGCGTTGCACGTCAGGCTGTTCGAGCCAAGCGGACTCGTCAGGAGTGAGTGGCTGTTCGGCAGGCAATTCCGAATCATCTGCAACCTTCCGTGCCTGATTTGCTTTCACACGCTTTTCTACTTCGAAGCGCTTGATCTTGCGCGTGGTGGTGCGCGGCAAGTCCTCTTGCCAGATTTCATAACTTCCGATGCGCTTGGTGGAAGCGATCTGCTGCGACAAGCTTTCGATATCGAAGCGGATGACTTCCTTCGCGTTCACAATTTTCTTCTGGCGCAATACATCAAAATTCGGCACGATAACCGCGTGCAGCCGGTCACCAGTCTCGCCGGGCTTCCCTTCGAGACCCATCACAGCGAGCTCTTTGATAAATGGCGATTTGAGATAATGAGCCTCAACTTCTTCCGGATAAATATTCTTCCCGTTGCTGAGGACGATCACCTCTTTCTTTCGACCCGTTAGAAACAGATTACGGTCGGCGTCGAAGTAACCAAGATCGCCGGTGCTGAACCAGCCATCGCGCATTACGGCGGCTGTGGCATCCGGACGATTCCAGTAGCCCTTCATCACTACGGCGCCGCGCAACGCTACTTCGCCCGTCGCGGGACCACCGTCTTCTTGCGGCTGTGCGTCGATGATCCTCGCCTCGACGCCTTTCAGTGCCTTGCCCACTGAGCCGATCACATTCTTGCCCGGCGAATTCGCGAAGACGGCCGCAGTGGTTTCCGTCAATCCGTAGGCTTGCAGGACGTCGATGCCGAGATCGTAGAAATCCCTGGCGATCACAGGATCGAAGCGGGACCCCCCGGTAACCAGGTAGCGCATTTTCGTGCCTAGGGTCTGGTGAACCTTGGCAAACAGAATCGGTCCGGCGTTGATGCGGAACCTTCGCAGATTGCGATTCAAGGCGACCAGAATTTTGAATATCCTTTGCGTCAGTAATCCTCGTTTCTCGATCTCTTCGAAGATGCGCTGGTGAATCAGGTAGAAAAACTGCGGCACCACGGCGAAGGCTGTGATGTTTCGCTCGCGCAGTGCCCGCAACAACTCCGTAGTGTTTAGCGTTTCGAGATAAACAACGCGCGCCCCTTTGACCAACGGAATCATCAAGTTCGCCATTTGCGCCAGCACATGAAACATAGGAAGCACGCCTAGAAGCGCATCGCCCGGGCCGAGCTCCACCCAATTGAATACCGCCTCCACTTCGCCCAACATGTTGGCGTGCGTGAGCATCACGCCTTTGGGATCCGCGGTGGTTCCAGACGTGTAAAGCAGGCAGGCGATATCATCCGCCTTCGAGGGCGCGGGCTGGAAGTTTCCCGGGCCGCCGCCGAAGATGGAGGGTAGATTTCCCAGCCATTGTTCTTCTGTGGAGTGTTTAGCCAAGCGCTCCGGGTCCATGAGCACGAGCCCGATCTTGAGGTTCGCGACCGCTTCCCGGGCGATTACGGCATGCCGGGCGTCGCAGAAAAGAACGGAGCTGCCGCTGTCCTTCAACAGCTTCGTGAGCTGATCGGCGTGCAGCGCGGTATCGAGGGGGACAACGATGCTGCCTGAGGCAATGATACCTAAGTATGCCGCCACCCATCGCGGGTGGTTATCGGCCACGATGGCCAGACGCGACCCATGCGCGAATTTATTTTCGCCGATCCAGCGGCCCACAGATTCGGACATGCGGCGGAGGTCGGAGTACGTGCAACTCGCAACCTGATCATTGCGTTGGAGTTCGAGGGCGACGTTGTTCGGCCAGCGTTCCTCACATTCGAGAAAGCGGTCGTAGAAAGTGGGCATGCGTCGTGGGGAATATACACGAAAAAGGTTTTCACCGCAGAGTGCGCCTGATCGCTAAAGACGCTTCAAGTTCCCGTCGCCGAATCAGTTCCCCTTAATGTTCCTTGCTCCTGTCTGCTGCATCTAAATATGCTAGGCTAAAAGAGATACGCTGGGGCAGTTTCCTCTGAAGGATTTCACAGTTTGATAAACACTCTCATCGGCAAGGTCTTCGGGACCAAGAACGAACGGGTCATCAAGAGCATGATGCCCAGGGTCGCGGCCATTAATGCCCTCGAACCGCAGATGCGGCAGCTCACCGACGATCAGCTCCGCGCTAAAACGGATGAGTTCCGGCAAATCATTCAGGAGCGGCTGAGCCGCGTCGCCAACGCACCCACCGCCGAGGTCGACGCGGAAGCTGACTCCGACGTTGACGTCGACCAGGCGAAGCGATTCGAGAAAGAGCAGTACGATGCGCTGCAGGAAGTTCTGGATGAGATCCTGGTAGAAGCTTTTGCCGTGGTGCGCGAGGCCGGCCGCCGGGTGCTGAACATGCGTCACTTCGATGTACAGCTGATTGGCGGCATGGTGCAGCACAAAGGCATGATTTCCGAAATGAAGACCGGCGAAGGCAAAACGCTGGTTGCGACTCTTCCCGTCTATCTAAACGCGCTCAGCGGACGCGGTGTGCACGTCGTGACGGTCAACGACTATCTGGCCAAACGCGATTCGGAATGGATGGGCAAGCTTTATCGTTTCCTCGGCCTTACCGTGGGCGTGATCGTCCACGATCTCGATGATGAACAACGCCGTGCCGCTTATGCGGCTGATGTGACTTACGGCACCAACAACGAATTTGGCTTCGACTACCTGCGCGACAACATGAAGTTTGACCTCAAAGATTGCGTGCAGCGCGGCCACAACTTTGCCATCGTCGATGAAGTGGATTCCATCCTGATCGACGAGGCGCGCACCCCTCTCATTATTTCGGGCGCGAGTGAGGAGTCAACCGATAAGTACTACCGCGTGAATCGCATCATTCCGAAGCTCGAAAAGGGCGAGGAAATCGAAGGCCCTCCCGGCGAACCCGCGCAGCTTACCGGCGACTTCGTGGTCGACGAAAAGCACCGCAACATTACCGTTACCGATGAAGGCTGGGAGAAGGTCGAGGGCCTTCTCGGCATCGGAAATATTGCCGATCCGGAGAACTGGCCACTCAAGCATCACGTGGAAACTGCGATAAAAGCGCACGCGCTGTATCGCCGCGATGTGGAGTATGTGATCAAAGAGGGCGAAGTTATCATCGTCGACGAGTTTACCGGACGCATGATGCCGGGCCGGCGCTGGTCCGATGGCCTGCATCAGGCGATTGAAGCGAAAGAAGGTGTGAAGATCGAGCGCGAGAATCAGACGCTCGCCACGATTACGTTTCAGAATTACTTCCGCATGTTCAAGAAGCTCTCGGGGATGACGGGCACGGCGGAAACCGAAGCTACTGAATTCGACAATATTTACAAACTAGATGTCATCGTGATTCCGACCAACAAGCAGATGCTGCGACTGGAGAATCCCGACGTAGTTTTTCGTACCGAGAAGGAAAAATATTTTGCGGTAGCCGACGAAATTCAAAAGCTTCACGAAAAAGGTCAACCGGTCCTGGTCGGCACGACTTCCATTGAAAAGTCTGAGCGCCTTTCCGAATTGCTGAAGAAGAAAGGTCTGAAGCAGCACGTGGTTTTGAATGCCAAGTTCCACGAGCGCGAGGCTGAGTTTGTGGCGCAAGCCGGACGCAAAGCCATGGTCACCATCGCCACGAATATGGCCGGGCGCGGCACCGATATTTTACTGGGCGGCAATCCCGAATTCATGGCCAAGCAAGAGCTTGTGAAGAAGGGGATCGCGCAGCAGTTGCGTGTAGCTCAGGGGAAGATCGAAGGTCCGCAGGAAGACGGCACGACTTCCATCTTTTACTACAACGGAAATGAATACACGGTTCCAACGGACAAGTGGACTGAGGTTTTCAGCCGCTACAAGGAACAGACCGATAAAGAGCACGACGAAGTTACTGCCGTCGGCGGTCTGCACATTCTCGGTACCGAACGCCACGAGTCGCGCCGCATTGACAACCAGCTTCGTGGACGAGCCGGCCGCCAGGGCGATCCTGGCTCTTCGCGTTTCTACCTCGCGCTCGAAGATGACCTGATGCGCATCTTCGCCAAAGAGTGGGTGTCGAAGCTGCTTGAGCGCCTGGGCATGGAAGAAGGCGTCCCGATTGAATCGAAGCTGATCAGCCGGCGTATCGAAACGGCGCAGAAGGCGGTTGAAGGCCAGCACTTTGAGTCGCGCAAACATCTTCTCGAGTACGACGACGTGATGAATAAGCAGCGCGAGGCGGTCTATGGCCTGCGCCGCCGCCTGCTCGAGGGCATGGATCAGAAAGATCTGATCCTCGAAGATTACGTCTCTGCCATTCTTGGCGATCTGATGGAAGAATATTGCCCGCCCAAGGGCCACGCCGATGATTGGAACATCAAGGGCCTCAAAGATGCGGTCTTCACACGTTTCGGTGTGGATTTCATTGCGGAAGGCGTGAAGCCAGAAAACCTGAATCGGCAGGAACTCGGCGATGCCATTTTCGAGAAGCTCAAAGAACGATACGACGCGAAAGAAAAGTTGATCGGTGCGGAAGCCATGCGCCATCACGAGCGCATGATCATGCTCAGCGTGCTCGACTCGCAGTGGAAAGATCACCTGCTTAGCATGGATCACCTGAAGGAGGGCATCGGCTTGCGCGGTTATGGCCAGCATGATCCGCTGGTCGAGTACAAGAAGGAATCGTTTGACATGTTTGAGGCCATGTTGCAGCGCTTCCAGGAAGACACGGCGCGCTATCTCTATCTCATGCAGATTATCGAACGACCGCCGGACACGGTCGCGGCTGCTCCGCAGGGAGGGGAACTCGCAGGACAAGGTTCAGAGTCGGGAGTTCCGGCTCGACAGGGCGGGGGTAACGGACATCATCCGCCGCGGTTGGTAGCGACTTCTGCCGACGACCTGGAAGAGGCTTTCATGCGCCGCAAGCGTCGCGAACTGGAGCAGGCGCGCATGGCTGGTTCTGGCGATGTGCAACCTGTGCAACAAGTTGTTCGTGGCCAGGAAAAAGTTGGACGCAACGATCCTTGCCCGTGTGGCTCCGGCAAGAAATTCAAGAAGTGCCACGGGGCGTGAGCGCATTAGCCGGCTCGAAAGAAAGGCGGGCATACTTGCGTCAATGCGGCCTCCTGCTCCGGGGCTAGCCAGATGATATCCAAGTGCTCGTGACTTCCAAAAATCGAGGCGAAAACGCTACCTACACGTTGGGCAAAGACTCGATTTTGTCCTTGCTGGCCTCGAACGCAAAGCGCCACATTCACAGGACCCATCTTTTCATATGTCACGCGCGCAAGATAAGCGGTTCGGACCCACTGCGCGCGCGCGAACAGGGCTGCAAGTTGCTCTTTTAGCTCCTGCTCGGGAGGGCCGTCTTGCTCCCCTAAAAAATAAAGCTGATGTATCCGCACCTGGGTTTGCCTCACGCTGTCGATTCCTGCCTACTCGTGGGGGTTCTTGACTGCCTGAAACGTCATCTCCTCAGCGCTGCTTCTTGTTCGAGCCTTCCAATCCAGAAACAAGCTGGCGTAGTTTTTCGTAATGTAGTCCGCTGTGCTCACTCCCAGTTTTTTCGCCGTCGCATCGATCCATCGCGGAGCGCCCTCGATCTCACAGAAATCGCCGATAGGTGTCTCGTCCACGACAACCTGGCCTTTGCCATCCGTCCACTCGGCGCGAAATTTTTCATAGCGAAAAGATGGCGCATATCCCAGCGCTCTCAGAATCAGATCCATCTGTTTCCCGTCGTCCACGGAAGTTTCTAATTCCTCGCGGCTGCTGTGAAGTCCAGTCTTCTTCCCGGCTTTGTGCGTCAGCGTCCACTCTGAGCCGTAGTGGCGCAACCGCAGCAATTCCCGCCGAGCCCTCAGCACTTCGCCGGGAAGGTCGTATAACGTGTTCATCTCGCGCGTCCGCCTGGTCACCACGCGAAATCCCGCAGCGCGTAGCTTGCGGGGGAGGCGCCGTAAGTCCGCGACCCGAAACTTGATCTCGATTTCCTGCTTGGGGGCCATAAAATCCAGTATAGGTTTTCCACACACTGGCATCCAAATAACAGCGTGAGCAACACTCATGACAAGGAGGATTTATGTCCGGTTTGCGGATGTTGCAAGTTTCGATGGCGGCGATCGTGTTGTCCGCCGGATTGGCTGTCCTACCCGCGATGGCAGCGGGCACCCAGACCTTTACGGGGAAGGTCAGCGACGCCATGTGCGGCGCCAAGCATCAGGAGGGGATCGACCCCGCGACCTGCGTTCGCGCGTGTGTGAACAAAGGCGCCAAGTATGCTTTGGTCGTCGGTGATAAGGTCTACACCCTCGACACCTCAAGTCAGGCTGCGAAGGATGAACTCGACAAGTTGGCTTGGGAGCAGGCCAAAGTCACGGGGACGCCCCACGGCGATACGATTGCGGTGAAATCGGTGGCGCCTGCGCAATAAGGCTGGATAAAGATAAATAAGGTCGGATAGCAGTGTCGCAGAGCCACTCTACGTTGGCCGACCAAAGAACGCCCATGACGGACGTGGAACTCAGCCTGCAATTCCGTCTTGGCCGTTCTTGTCGGTCGTGCCATCGCACAGTCGAGGCGGCGGTCGCCGGGTAGCCTCAGTCGCGCCAGCTAGTTAAACGTCGGCAGTTTCACCAGATCGTTCTCGGGAACCATCTCTACCGGCTCCCCGGCCTTGCGCCACGCGGCCAGTCCGCCGACGATTACAAACGTGTTGAATCCTTTTTCCCGCAGCATATGCGCCACCCGGGCGCTAGTCGCTTCGCGCGCTCAAGTACAGTAGAGGTAAATGTCCTTATCTTTAGGAAGGTGCTTGATTTCTTCCTCGAGATTGTTGGGCTCGATGCGGATGGAGTTTCTGATCCGCGCCGCACCTGAATCGTAGTAGCCGTGGCTCCGGACATCGACAATCTGCACCCGGCCGGCATCCTCCGACGCCAGCCGCCTGGCTAATTCTTCCACTTGCACGCGCGGAACCACGCTGTAGGTTTTGTTCTTGCGATATTGCACTATGCGGTAGATTCCATACACCACCAAGGAGGCGATAATCACCGCTTCCATGGTCCTCCCGACTGCGTGAAAGCCGCGCAAGATTGCCGCCAGAAAATCGCGGGAAAGAAATCCGACCGTAAGATACGTTATGGAGTAGAGCAGAGCGCCCGCCAGATCGAGCCGCAGGAACTGCGAGAAGCGCATCTTCATACTGCCGGCCAGCGGTGCAGCCATGGTGTTCACGCCGGGGATAAACTTCGCCACCACCAAAGTGATTTTGCCGCGCTTGTAAAACGATTCGGCGGATCGCAGAATGCAGGTTTCCGGATTGATCGAGACCCGGCATAGAAATCCCAGCAAGGCCCACCCCATGTACCGTCCGAGCCAGAATTGCGCCGAATCTCCGAGCAGCAACGCTACGAGCGCTGCCGAAAGAACGTACGGACCCCACAGAGCATGCGCCGCTACGCCCGCTCCCGCAGCCACAAGGGCGATGGCGGCCGGGAAGGGAAGTCCCATCGCTTCTGCCAGCAATAGTCCGAAGAGCAAGGCGTATCCGTGATGCGCCATTGGCGAAAACAGGTTCATAGACGATCTTGGATAAGGAAAAACCAGGAAAGGTTCAGTATAAACAAAGCCGGAGCTTCGTCCGAAGGACAAGGCCCGGCTCTGTCACAGGGAGGCTATGTTTCCCGGAGGATTTCCCCCGTGCAGGGTGAGTAAACTGGCAGCGGCTTTCACTCGGAGTTTCTCGGCCCTATAGGGGTCGGCGCGTCGATTAGTAACCAAGGCGCCTTTTTTCGCAAAGCTTCGACTGAAGCCGCCGCCTTTTTCGTTGGCTGCGTATCCGCTGCGGATGAGGTACCCGAGCGACTTGCCTTTCACAAGTGCCGGGAGAGATCAGGTGGATGCTCTTTGGCGATCCATCGCATATCAATGCGTCTCGTTAGCCTTCCGCTTTATCGGACACCCCCACCAACTGCCGGGATTATGGTCCCGTCTGTAGAAAAACTTCTGTGGTTCCAGTCACAGATTTGTGTGATGGAAATCAAATCGGCGAAGGTGGTCCGATGAGAGTGGGCTGGGCCCTCCTAAGATTAGGGAATTGCCAAGAAAAAAGGGACGGCTCGCGCCGCCCCGCCCGACTTCGAAGCAGGAAAGTCACTTGCTCATGGAATCGTTACTCATAGATCCGCCCTTCAGCATCTTTACGCTCATTACATGGATCTGGTCCTTGTCAGAGTAAACGTGAGCGCTGAGCTGAACGTGATGGCCCTCGTGTCCCTTGAGTTCTTCAGGGTTCATCACATCCCAGCTTTTGCCATCTTTATCGTTGACGAAAACGTACTTGTCGCCATCCGCCTTGACCGTACCCTTCAGCGTCATGAGCGGCGCCTTGGCTGCGGATTGATCGGACTGGGTTTGCGACATGTTATTGTCTTGTTGCGCGAAAACATTCAAGCTCATCGCGAAAGCCACTGCCAGCAGACAAACCAGCAAGTTTTTCATGGGATATCTCCTTAAAGTTTTGTTTTGGATTACCTGGCCAGATTCTTACCACGGTCGTCCTGATAACGTTTTTGGGGTGACAAACGGATTGGTGCGCCCTGTGAATATCTGATTATTTGTCGCTGGGAGGATGAAAGAGGTTGCCTACCATGACGGAAATATGATCCGGGAAATACAAGGAATAGCACTTGAGACCTTCTAAGTGGCTTGTGACTATTTTTCCCGGGCCACGACAAATTCAGGAGCCCACAGGAGCGCCCGCTTAATCTCGGAATCCGGGAAACTGCAGATTGCTTTACCAGCGGATTCGGCGTAGCGGGAGGCGCGTGCGGTTGCGGCTTCTAGCGAGCCGTAACGCCGAAGGATCTCCATAATCTGTGCGTGGGTCACACCATTGAAAGACCGGTCGCGCAAGATCTTCTCGATCTTGGCGCGTTCCTCGGGCGTGCAGCGCTCCAGTGCGTGGATCACCGCCATCGTAACCTTGCCCTCGCGCAGATCGCTGGCCACCGGCTTACCCAGCACATCTTCAGATGCGGTCAGATCGAGAACGTCATCCACGATCTGAAAGGCCATGCCGAGGTCGTGCCCATACCGGCCCAAAGCCTCTTCCTGCGCGGCGGTGGCTCCCCCCAGGATCGCCCCCAACCGCATGCAAACGGAAAAAAGGCACGCTGTCTTGCGGTAAATCAGATCGAAATGTTCCTCGAGCGTGATCAGCTTTCCCAGCTTTTCCATCTGCAGCAGTTCGCCTTCCACCATCTGCTGCGTCAGTTCGATCAGGGTGTCGAGAATGCGGAAATTGCGCTCCTGCACGGCCACCTTAAACGCCTGCATGTAGAGCCAGTCGCCCGCTAGAACACACTTCGAATTGCCCCATTGCGTATTGGCGGCCGGCCGGCCACGGCGGGTCTTGGCCTCATCGATAATGTCGTCGTGAACCAGCGTAGCGGTGTGAATGATCTCGACCACCGCACCCAGGCGCACCGCGCCGCGTCCTTGGTAATCAAATAGTTTGGCCGAAAGAAAAAGCAGAGCGGGACGGATCCGCTTGCCGCCGCCGTTTCGCAGGTACTCGCCAATCTCGGTGATCGCCTGTACGCCCGAGACGGTATCTTCCCCGAACTCGCCCTCCAGTGCCGCAAGATCCTCGTGCAGCAGGTCGAAGACTTCTTTCCCGTTAATGAGAGGCGGTGCGCTCAACGATGGGGCCCTCGTAATGCTCGCTTCGTCCTCCGCAGCAATTCTTAGTGTCATCGGCGTCGAAGGTTCGTGCTTAATTCGTACGGTAATTCGTAAACTGCAGGTCGATTCCAAAATCGTGCTGGCGCAGCATGGCAATCACATCCTGCAGCGTGTCGCGGTCCTTGCTGCTCACCCGCACCAGATCTCCCTGGATCGAAGCCTGCGCCTTCTTCTTCGAGTCCTTTACCAGCTTTACGATCTCTCGCGCCTTTTCGATCACAATGCCTTGTTGCATGGTCACTTTGCGCTTGGCGGTTCCACCCGCGGCCGGTTCGACCGCGCCATAAGTTAATCCCTTCAGCGAAACGCCACGCTTCACCAGTTTCTGCTGCAAGATGTCGTTCACCGCCTTCAACTTGTATTCATCGGCGGAATGCAGAACGATGGTGTCCTTCTCCAGCTCAATATTAGATTTCGAATCTTTCAAATCGAAGCGGGTGTGGATCTCCTTCAAAGCCTGCTGGATGGCATTCGACACCTCCTGCAAGTCAATTTTGCTCACGATGTCAAAACTGTTATCAGGCATCGGATTTCAATTCTTTCTGAAATGATGGAATCTGAATCTTGAGGTTACCAGAAGAAAGACTCTCGGAGGAGGGTCAAGACACCGAAACTTTGCTTTCAGCGGTTTCAGCCAATTTGAAAAAATTGTAGAAATTCTGCGTGGTCTGTAGTCCGACTTCCTCTGCCGTCAATCCCCGCAACTCGCCCAGCTTTCGCGCCGTTTCTTTCACAAATGCCGGCTCGTTGCGTTTGCCGCGATGCGGCACCGGAGCCAGGTATGGGGAGTCCGTCTCAATCAAAATGCGATCCAGCGGCACTTCGTGCGCCGCGTCGCGAATCTGCTGCGCCTTGGGAAATGTCAGGTTGCCGGCGAACGAAATCATGAAGCCCATATCGAGTGCGACCTTGGCTTGCGGCCAGTTTCCCGTGAAGCAATGCAGAATTCCGCCTAAGCCATGCTTCGACCAATGCTCGCGTAGCAGTTCGAAACAGTCTTCCCACGCATCATTACTACCCTCCGACGGACGACAGTGAATTACAATAGGCAGTTTCGCAGCCGCTGCCAAATCCATCTGCCGCCGGAAAACTTCCTTCTGCACCTGTCGTGGCGAATGATTGTAGAAGTAATCAAGCCCGATCTCTCCCCAAGCAATTACCTTGGGATGCCGCGCAAGTCGCGCCATATTCTGGTACGCGGCTTCATCCGCGAGCCGGGCTTCATGGGGATGAATGCCGAGCGTCGCGTAGATGAAATCATATCGTTCAGCCAGTTTAATTCCACAATCCACATGCGCTGGACCATCACCGTTGCCGATGGCGACCATGGCCTGCACGCCGGCTTCTTGCGCACGCGCAATTACCTGCTCGCGATCGGAAGCAAACTGTTCGCCATCGAGATGTGCGTGAGAGTCTACAAACATTCGTATTTGTCTATGTGGGGACAGCCGCCCTCGGGTGTCCATGCCGGGTGAAAACTCGGCTCGTCTTCGACTGTTTCCTCGAACGATGAATGGTCCGCAGCTTACTTCAGCCTCGCGCCCACAGGCACATCTTCCAAAAAGCTTGCCAGCACTGGTTTCCCGTCTTCGAGCGATGCTGCCACGATCATTCCGTTTGATTCCATTCCACGCAGCTTACGCGGCGCCAGGTTGGCCACGATTACCACTTTTCGCCCGACCAATGTTTCTGGCGCATACGCTTCGGCGATTCCGGCCAGAACTTGCCGCACTTCGGTTCCAATATCAATTTCCAGCCGCAAAAGTTTGTCAGCCTTGGGCACTTTTTCGGCAACCTTCACCAGCCCGACCCGCAACTCGATCTTCGCGAAGTCGTCGATCGAGATTTTTTCATTGGTCGCCGGAACCGGCGATGTTGCCGCCGGTGTGTTTGGCTGCGCGGGCGCTGCGGCTGCTGGAGCCTCAGCCACCGGCGTCACTCTCTGCTCCTCTTCCATTTTCTGCATCCTCTCAATCGCACTCTTGTCGGCGCGCGGAAACACGGGCTGTATATCGCCCAGCTTCGTTCCCAATGGCAGCTGTCCCCAGTCCAGTTCACTCAAAGAAAGCTTTTTGATGTCTCCCAACCCCAATTGCAACCAGATCTTCGCGGTCGCGTCGGGGATTACCGGATGGGCCAGAGCAGTCGCAATACGCAAGGCTTCCGCCGCGGTGTAGAGCACGGTGGCCAAACGCGAGCGGCTATCTTCGTCATGCTTTCTCGCCCAGCGCCCACGGCTCATTCTCAACGATGTACTTGTCCACCGCGGCCACGAGCGCCCACGCCGTTTCGAGCGCGCGCGAAAACTGGAACTGATCAAACAGCGTCCCAAATTCGCGGATTGTCTTCCGCGCCGCCTCGGCGATGGCCGCATCAGCACTGGTTTTTGACGCCCCATGCGACGGATATGGCACTTCGCCCTTGAAATAGCGGTTGATCATGGTCAGCGTGCGGCTAGCCAGATTTCCCAGCCCGTTCGCCAGGTCGGAGTTATAGCGCTGCACCAGCGCGTCGAAGGAAAATGATCCATCCTGTCCGAACACGACTTCGCGCAGCAGAAAATAGCGCAGCGCGTCCGCGCCCAGGACATCGAGAATGGTTTCCGTGCGCACGATGTTGCCGCGCGACTTCGACATTTTGTTTTCTTCAAACAGCAGCCATCCGTGCGCCACGATGGTTTTCGGTTCAGCCAGACCGGCCGCCATCAGGAACGCAGGCCAGTAGACGCAATGGAAGCGGACAATTTCCTTACCGATCATCTGCACATCGGCCGGCCAGAACTTCTTGAACGCCTCCTGCGCCCCGGCGTGCGAAGAACCGTAGCCGATCGCGGTCAGGTAGTTTGCCAGTGCGTCGAACCAAACGTAAATCACGTGCTTGGGATCATCGGGGACCGGAATGCCCCAGGTAAAGGTTGAACGGCTGATCGACTGATCGCGCAGTCCCGAGCGCACGAAGGAAATTACTTCGTTGCGCCGCGCCTCGGGACGAATAAAGTGCGGATTCGAATAGAGAGCGAGCAGCTTATCCTGAAAGGCTGAGAGCTTGAAGAAGTAGTTTTCCTCATGCACCGTCTCGGTAATGCGCCCGCACGTTGGGCAGGGATCGCCCGGCTGCGCGCCATCGACATAGAGTTCGTCTGAGACGCAGTACTGCCCGGTGTATGTCCCTTTGTAGATATAGCCGTTGTCCCGAATGCGCCGAAAAAGCTCCTGCACGCGTTTTTTGTGCCGGTCTTCCGTGGTGCGGATGAAGTCGTCGTTCGAAATCCCCATCCGTTTCCATAGCTGCCGAAACTCCCCTGAAATTTCATCGGCATATTGCTGCGGAGTCTTTCCCGCAGCCTCGGCCGCCCGCTCAATCTTCTGCCCGTGTTCGTCGGTGCCAGTGAGAAAAAATGTTTCAGCTCCCAGCAATCGCTGCCGCCGCGCAATTGTGTCGCAGGCAATGGTCGTGTAGGCGTGCCCGATGTGCGGACGGGCGTTCACGTAATAAATCGGCGTCGTAATGTAGAACTTCTTGCTCATCTCGTTAGTTGCTTTAGTAGCCTTAAAATAGTCTCTCCCAAATATTTGTCATTCCGACCGCGTTAAGCCGGTTCGGAACCTGCTTTTTCTTCGCCGCTGAAGCGCAGATAAGCTTGTACCGCTTCACCCATCACCCTCTTCAGCGGCACGCGACGCTCTGCCGCGATCCGCCGGCAGTCTTCATACTCCGGAGCGTAATTCGTAACCGTTCCGTTTAGGCTGGCGACCTTGATCCTCACTTCGCCCCAGGGAGTGGCGACGCTCTCCCATCGGCGTGCCAGAGTTTGCCGCGCTTCGTCGCGCCGCCGCACGCCCAGGGTGGTCGTCTCGCTGAAGACAATCTGGGTCAACTTCGCTTCATCTTCACGCTTGCACAAGACAGTCAACACCATTCCCGGACGGTTCTTTTTCATCTGCACCGGCATACCGAATACATCCAGCGCACCTTCTTCCAGCAAACGATCCATGACATATCCGAAGACCTGCGGATTCAGATCGTCGAGGTTTGCTTCCAGCACGCTGATCGTGTCGGACGCGGTGTTCGCGGCGAACGCCGATGAAGGAGTCTCGCCGATCGTCAAACGCACGACGTTGGGATACCCTGGAAAATCCCGTGTTCCCGCGCCATATCCTGATTTCTCAATCTTCATCATCGGGGAATGCCGAGAAGCGCGATGCCAGCATCTTCACGATCGCTGCGCCTGTCGGCGTAACCAGTTCAGCCTGCAGGCCCGATGAATAAACAGGCGCCTCCTTCAGCAGTTCGACCGTCGCTGGCGCAGGCACCGGAAACGTCCCATGCGCGCACTTCACCGTCCCGCCGCCAACATTCAGCGGCGAACAAATAATTTCATCAACTCCCAGCGCCTCAGCGCCAACGGCGGCACACACGATATCGACCATCGCATCCCCGGCGCCGACTTCGTGAAAGTGCACGCTCTCGATCGAAGTATTGTGAATCTTCGCCTCTGCTTGTCCCAGCGCCTCGAAAATGGCGATGGCGGTTTTCTTCGCTACCGCCGAAATCGAAGCGGCGGAAATAATCCCCCGAATCTCAGTCAACCCGCGACCGTGAGAATGCTGGTGCTCGAGTGTCGCCGACGCCGTCGTCCGCGAAGCCTCGCCACGAGACGGATGCGAGTGGCGATGATGCTCATGCTCCGCGTGCGAATGCTCTTGGTTCTCATGCCGATGCTGCTTCTGCTCCCAATACTCCTCGCGCGGTAGATCTTTTTCTCCATCGACCCATACATCCACCTTGGTGGCGGAAATCCCGCTACGCACCACTCGCGAAATCCCCAGCCGTGCCCCGACTCCAAGTGCAGCCACCGTTTCTTCCAGCGTCTGAGGCGGAACTCCTGCATCCACGAGCGCCCCAAGAAACATGTCGCCGCTCATGCCGGAAAAACACTCAAGGTAGGCTATGCGCATAGAAATAAAGACTGATTTTTCATCATAGGGAACGCGCCATCCTGCGTCAAACCAGCGCTTGTTCTACGCTCTGCTAGAATCACTGTCTTCATAAGCATCATAGAGGGAATCCTTGTATCGTCATCTTGAACAACGTCTAGCCCGGCGGGTTCTGGAGTTTCTCCAGTTGCGGTATCCGGGGGCGAGCTTGCCGAGAGTGGTCATCGAGCAGCCTCCAAAGGTGGAGCTCGGTGATTTTGCCATTCCTCTCTTTCCATTTGCTAAGCCGCTGCGCACAGCTCCGTTGAAGATCGCCGAAGCGATCCGCACCGAGATTGGTCCAATAGAAGGCATCGCTGAGATGCAGGTCGCGCCCCCGGGTTATCTGAACGTCAGAGTCGATCGCGCCTGGATGTCGGCGGCGTTGGTTGCAGACCACAATCCGGTCTCGGACAAGTCCGTAGGAAAGATTCTGGTCGAGCACACCAGCATCAATCCCAACAAGGCCGCCCACATCGGCCACCTGCGCAACGCTATTCTCGGTGACGCGTTTGTGCGGTTGCTGCGTTTCGCGGGCAGGGAAGTCGACGTCCAGAACTACATCGACAACACTGGCGTGCAAGTTGCCGACGTGGTGGTGGGCTTCACGCACATCGAGAAAAAGTCGCGCGCTGAAATCGAAGCTCTGGCGCATCAACCTCGCTTCGACTACTACTGTTGGGATCTCTACGCCCGCGTCTCGCACTGGTACGAGCAGGATAAAGAACATTTGCAAGCCCGACGCGACACCCTTCACGCCATCGAAGATGCCAGCAGCGACACTGCAGGCATCGCCGAATTGATCTCGACCGCCGTCCTGCGTCGCCACCTCGAAACCATGGATCGCCTCGACATCGAATACGATTTCCTGCCCCGCGAGAGCGAAATCCTGCACCTGCACTTCTGGGACGCAGCCTTCACCAAACTGAAAGACGCTGGAGTATTAACGTTCGAGAGCGAAGGCAAGAACAAAGGCTGTTGGGTGATGCGCCGCGCCGGAACCTCGCGAAATATTCCCGACTCGCCGAGGGACGACCTGGATGCTTTGCTCGTGGATATTGGGATAAGGGGATTGGAAGAAATTTCGGAAGAAGATCAGAAAGTCATCGTCCGCTCCAACGGCACCGTAGGCTACGTCGGCAAAGACATCGCCTATCACATGTGGAAATTTGGTCTGCTGGGGCGCGATTTCGGCTATCGCAAGTTCTACCGCTATCCCAATCAGCACGATTGCTGGATTTCCGCCACCGATGGCGAGAAAGATCATCCTCACTTTGGCGATGTCGCTGAAATCTATAACGTCATCGATGCCCGCCAGTCCGAGGCGCAAAACACTGTCATCGAAGCGCTGCGTGGACTCGGCCACAACGAGGCGGCCGACCACTATACTCATTTTTCTTACGAAATGGTTGCCCTCACGCCGCGCTGCGCCGCCGAACTCGGCTACACGCTCAGCGAAGAGGACAAAACGCGCTCCTACATTGAGGTTTCAGGCCGTAAGGGTTTCGGCGTGAAAGCCGATGATCTGCTCGACCAGTTGATCGTCTCTGCGAAAAATGAAGTTGATTCCCGCCATCCGCAACTCACCGATACGGAGCGCCTGTCGATCGCCACACAAATCGCGATCGGAGCGCTGCGCTACTTCATGCTGAAGTTCACCAAGCAGTCGGTGATCGCTTTTGACTTCAAAGAAGCGCTGAGCTTTGAGGGCGAAACTGGACCCTACGCGCAATACGCCGTCGTCCGCGCCACCAGCATCTTCAAGAAAGCGGGAATCGATGCCGACGCCTTCTGTCGGGATATTGCCGGCGGCATTTCTCCCGCCGATCTAAGCCAATTGCTTACCGGCGAAGCCGCCAACGAAATCTGGGAACTTTGGCTCGCCGCCTCGAAGACGTCTTACATTGTGGAACAATGCATCGCCACTACCGAACCCGCTTATCTGGCGAAGCACGCATTTCAGCTGGGACAACTGTTTAACACTTTTTATCATCGATATCCCATCCTGAGCGAGCCGGATGAGAAGCGAAAACAATTTCTTCTGGCTACCGTAGCCGTGGTTCGTCGGGAACTGATTCGCACTCTGGAAGTGATGGGTATTACCGTACCTCCGGTTATGTAGGGCGGTCATGTAGAAAAGAGATACTGCGTGGCGCGGACACTTTTGCCCGTGTTTTCGCCCGAAGAGACAAAATGTCTGAAGCTGATTTCCCTGCTGCTCAGCCTCGCCCTTGGCTCCGGATTCTCCTACGAATTACCCTCGCCTTCGTCGTTCTCCTTGCGATCGCCGGATTCCTCTACGAAAACATTTCCGAGGCCCGCGACCGTCGCTTCCATCCCATGCCGGGCAGACTTGTCGACGTCGGCGGCTACAAAATGCACATCGATTGCACGGGGCAGGGCACTCCGACCGTGATTCTCGACTCGGGCCTTGGCGACTCCTACATCTCCTGGCACAAGGTGCAGCCCCAGATTGCTTTGTTCACGCGCGTCTGCTCTTACGACCGTGCGGGCCTTGGCTACAGCGATTCCAGCCCGCGCTCGCGCACTAGTAAGGTGATAGCCGAAGAGCTGCACGCGCTTCTGCAAAATGCCGGCATCTCGCCGCCGTACATTCTCGTGGGCCACTCCATGGGCGGATATAACGTTCGCCTGTTCGCCAGCCTTTATCGAAGTGAAGTCGCTGGCATGGTTTTGGTGGATTCTTCCCACCCTGAACAGGAAAAGCGTTTTCCCCAGGCCTTGAACGATCTGGACAAAACCTGGGTGCGAGAGCAGGAGTTTCTGGCTTTTTCGATGCCTTTCGGAGTTCCACGGCTGTTGGGTTTCTGTGACAAGGACGGCGCGGTTCGCGCCCCGGAGTGCAATTTTCACAGCACGCAAGAAGGCGTCGCCGAACTGAAAGCGATTTCTGAAAGCGCCGCCCAAACTGCCACCACCGGCTCACTCGGCGATCTTCCTCTCGCTGTCCTTTCTCACGATCCCGATCAGCCCGAACCCGACTTGCCCGAAGACCTGGTGAAACCCACAAACGATGCCTGGCGGCAGATGCAGAATGAGTTAGCGCAACTCTCCAGCAGAAGCACGCACGTCGCCGCGAAGAATAGTGGGCATTATATTCAGATCGACCGGCCGGATCTGGTGATCGACGCCATCCGCAAAGTTGTGGATCAGGCTCGCCAAGCTGATTCGCACTAAAACCCCCAACCTGGCAATCGGTGTCAAACAGTGCGCAGTCAAACCTGCTACTGTGAATTTTTCTCAATAATCTCCGCTCGTTCCCTTTTCGGAGGATGAATAATGTCTTCGTTCGAGTACGCCGGCAGACGTGGGCCGCAGCTCACAATCTTTTTTCTGATTCTGCTCAGCACATTGGCATCGGCGCAAAATCCGCTTTCAGTTGAGGATCGACGCCAGCCTGCCGCATCTGTGCCGGCGCAGCGTCCCAGAATCGGTCTTGCGCTTAGCGGGGGCGGTGCGCTCGGCTTGGCTCAGATTGGCGTGATCCAGTGGCTGGAAGGGAACCACATCCCCGTCGATCGCATTGCTGGAACCAGTATGGGCAGCATTATTGGCGTCATGTACGCGACGGGCATGTCGCCTGCGGAAATGCAAAAGTTTGCCGAAGGCATTGACTGGAATGAGGCGCTGCTTCCCGAGCCCGACTACCGTCAGCTTTCCTATCGCCGCAAGCAAGATCGCCGCGATTACCAGATCGAGGCGGCACTCGGTGTAAAACACGGGTTAAAGGGGCCGAACGGGTTCGATCCCGGTCTGGGCGTCGGTCTGCTGCTGGATCGCATCGCCTTCCCCGAGTCCGGCATTGCCAGCTTCGACGACCTGCCCATCCCGTTCCGTTGCGTGGCCACTGATATGCAGAGCGGAGATCGCGTGGTGCTGCATGACGGTTCTCTGCCAAGAGCGGTTCGTGCCAGCATGGCGATTCCAGGTGTTTTTACCCCGGTGCAAATTGACGGGCGCGTGCTGGCCGATGGCGGCATGGTCGAAAATATCCCCGTCGAGGCGGTCCGCGAAATGGATGCCGATAAAGTCATTGCCATCGACCTTCAAATGCCGCTTGGCGGCAAAGAGGAACTGGAAACTATTACCGGCGTACTCTCACGCGCGGTGAGCGTGATGATCCTGCAAAATGAGCGGCAGTCGCTGAAACTCGCCGATACCACCGTCACCGTGGACACGGGAAATTTTTCCATGACGGATTATGACCGGGTTTCGGATCTCATCCGACTCGGTTACCAAAGCGCGGCCAGCCATGCTGCCGCCTTGCTGCCTTACGCAATTCAAGACGACGCGGAGTGGCAGGAATATCTCACCGCACGAAATGCGCGCAAGCGCTCTCCACCAAAGGAAGTGCAATCCGTGACCGTGGAAGGTGGAGACTCCGACACGAACCATAGAATCGAACAACGTTTGAAGTCAGACACGGGCGTGCCGCTGAATCTGCCGAAACTCGAAACTCAGCTGACGCGCATTGCCGGCCAGGGTGAGTTCGATCGCCTCGGCTATGAAGGCTTCACCCAGGACGGTGTACCGGCCCTACGAGTGACCGCACATGAGAAGACATATGGACCGCCTTTCGTCGATCTCGCGGTCAATGTCGACGGCTCCGGCGTGGCCGCCTTCGATTTTTCCGCCGGCGCCCGAATCACTTTCATGGACGTGGAACATCATGGCGGCGAGTGGCGAAACGACCTGATGCTGGGCTCAAGCAACCTGGCAGCTACGGAGTTTTACCAGCCGATCGCCAATACGCGTTTCTTCATGGCGCCCTATGCCTTCGCTTCCAAGTTGCCGCGCAACTCATTCGAAGGACAAACCCGGGTGGCCGTCTTCGGCGATGAGCGCGCCGGCGGCGGTTTCGATCTGGGCTATGACTCCGGACGCCGGAGTGAACTCCGCTTCGGCTATCAGATATTCAGCGGGAAACTCGCGCCGCTCATCGGCAGTGCCGGTTTGCCCGTCCTCAGCGGCAGCACCGGAGAATTCCGCACGCGCTATGTCTGGGACGGCCAAGATAGCCCCGCGATTCCCAGCGCGGGCACGCGCATCGTTGCCAGCCTTGCGCGCGTGCTGCAAAGCCCGGGCCTCGTCCATCCTATCGATCAGCTCGAGGTGCAGACGTCCACCTTCATTCCCACCAGCGAAAAGACCTCGCTCTTTCTTGCGGCGTCAGGAGGAACCACATTTCACGGAACGGCAGGTGAGTTTCAAGTCTTTTCGCTGGGTGGACCATTTCGCCTGGGCGCGTACCTGCCCAGTGAGTTCGTGGGCAACCATTACGGCTACTCTTCCTTTGGATTCCGCCGCGAGCTGTATCGCCTGCCGCAACTCGTGGGGAAGAAAGTTTACTGGGGTGGTTGGTATGAAGCGGGCTCGGCGTTCAATAATCCTGATTCGTTGATTGTGCGCGGCAGCTTAAATGCCGGGTTCATCGCCGATACGATTGTAGGCCCCATCGCCATCTTCGGCAGCGTAAGCCCCACGGGAAAAAGCCGGGTAAACTTTTCAATCGGTAGACTCTTCTAGACCTGTCTTCGCGCGGGCCGGCGTGGCAAAATTTATATCGCAGAGAGAGGCCGATTTCCTATCGGAGGTGACGCCCAGTGTGCAGGAATATCAAAACCCTTTTCAACTTCGATCCGCCGGTGAACGACGAAGAGATTCGTGCGGCTTCGCTGCAGTTCGTGCGAAAGATTACCGGCTTCAACAAACCATCGAAAGCAAACGAAGCCTCGTTTCTGAACGCAATCGATGAAATCGCTGGCATCTCGGCCCGGCTTCTCCGCTCCCTGGAAACCACCGCGCCGCCGAAGAATCGAGAAGAAGAAGCAGCGAAAGCGAAGGCTCGCGCCGCCGAACGATTCGGGGTCTGAGGAAGTGATCGACGTCATGTCAGTGTCTGCTCCTGAGGTACTCTTTCTCGGCGATAAACTGCCAGATACAGTAAATTCAATAACTTGCACAGAATTGTTCAAGTGAGGCAGGCATCTCGCGCCCGAGTAGAACCATCTAACAGTGAAGAGGCTGGGGAGCCTGTCAGTTATGAGAAGCCGAATGAGTCTTCGAGCTGTGATCACGGTTGTGGTTCTGTTGGCAGCCAGTCTGGTCTGGGCCGCGCCGAAGCCGGCGAAGACAACCCCGCAGAGCGTGCCGCCGTTTCCCGGCACGCTGGTGAATGCCCGTTTTGTGTACGTCACCAGCTATGACGGTGACCAGTTCAATCCTAACCTTCTTCCCGAAGATCGCCAGGCGATCGCCACGGTGCAGGATGCGATGCAGAAGTGGGGAAAGTTCACTTTGGTCTATGAAGCCTATCAAGCTGACATCGTGCTGATGGTCACGAGTCGTCCGTCAGAAGACGTTCTGGCGGTCTATGACGCGCACGGCTGGCCGCAGAATCAGTATCGCTGGCGCATGATGGGCCGCAGCGGACTGCAGCAGGGCGAAGCTCCGCTGGTTACGAATCTCGAGAAGGCGTTTGACCTGGCCACGACAAAATAGAAGCGCCACGGATCCTCACGGATTTTCACGGATACGCCTCTATTTCTGAATTTCCTGATTTTGATCAGTGAAAATCCGTGAGATCCGTGGCTGAATTTTTCTTAGCTCACGAAGCTCTTCACAAACTCCACCAGACTGCGCAGCGCGATTCCCGACGGACCCTTGGCAATCCAGGGTTTTTGATCTTCCATCCAGGCCGTGCCGGCGATGTCGAGATGGATCCACGGGGTATCTTCCGCAAATTCTTTCAGGAACATGGCCGCGTTAATCGCCCCGCCCCAGCGCCCGCCAGAGTTAACGATGTCGGCAATAGTGGACTTGATGTTGTCTTTGTATTCGTCATCGAGCGGCAAACGCCACATCTTTTCGCCAGCTTCGTCGTTCGCCTTGTGGAAGCGCTCGTAAATCGCGTCATCGTTAGCGAAGACTCCGGCATTCGCGTATCCCAGCGCAACCACCACCGCGCCCGTCAGCGTGGCCGCATCGACCAGATGCGTGCACCCAAGCTGGCGAGCGTAGAACAGACCATCAGCTAGAACCAGTCGTCCTTCGGCGTCGGTATTGATAATTTCAATCGACTTGCCGGACATTGCAATCTGCACATCGCCCGGCTTCTGCGCTTTGCCGGACGGCATGTTTTCGGTGGCGCACACGATGCCGATAACCTTAACTTTCGGTTTCAGCAGCGCGATGGCGCGCATGGCGCCGATCATGGTGGCGCCTCCGGCCATGTCGTATTTCATCTTCTCCATGCCGTCGGCCGGCTTGATCGAAATTCCGCCCGTGTCGAAGGTGATTCCTTTGCCAACCAGGCCTATGACTGGCTTTGCCGGAGCGCCAGCAGGCTCGTAAGTCATCACGATCAGTGCGGGAGGCTCGTCGGAACCTTGAGCGACACCCCAGAAGGCTCCCATCTTCAATTCTTTGATCTTGTCGGCTCCGTAGACTTCACACTTCAAGCCGACCTCCTGACAAATCTTCTTGGCGCGGTCGCCGAGTATCGTCGGTGTCATCCGATTGGAAGGCTCGTTCACCAGATCGCGCGTGAAATTTTGCGATTCGCCAATGATTTGCGCTTCCTGCGCGGCTTTCTCCAGGGCTGAGTGATCCGCATTTCCGCCGGCTACGATGGTGAGTGCATCAATTTTTTGATCTTTGCGGTCGCTGCGGTAGTAGTCGGGATCGAAATTTCCCACCAGCGCGCCTTCGACGATGGCTCGCACCGCTTCCTCTGCGGGAATGCTCGGCGGGGCAATGAAGGCGAAGCTGCGGATTCCGCGGCCTTTAAGAGTGCGCACGGCAGTTCCGGCGATGCGCCGCAGATCGTAGCTGGAAAACTTCTTGGCCAGGCCGCCGCTGATTAGCAACAGGCGCTTTGCCTTGAGTCCCGCCGGTTTGTGCAGCAAATTGATTTCGAAGGGTTTGCCGCTAACTTCGCCGCTCGCCAGCAGCTCAGCGGCTACGGACTGCACGGCCGCGTCGCTAGTGGCGAGTTTGAGTTGCGGTTTTTCTTTCTTGGCCGATTCCGACTGCTTGTTAGCCGTTGCTACCTTTTCAGAGTGATCCAGCGCAATGGCGACGAGAGTTTCGGTTTCGAGTTCAGCGGGCGTGGAGAATGAGAGTGTTGTTTTCATAGTCATTAATCGTTTTAGTGTGAACTTCCAGTATCGTCGGCGAGGCGGTGGAAGCGCAAGGGCGACCTCTTTGGTTGAGCGAAAAAACTGACTGAAAAATTGATTCAGCCGCAAGAAGCGGATAGCTCGCTCCATGCGCGAACCCTTACCTTCAACTCATGCACAAAACGATTGAACCAACCATTCTTTATTTCGGAACGCCTGTAGCGCTGATCAGCACCGTAAATCCAGACGGCACGCCGAACCTCGCGCCAATGTCATCGGCGTGGTGGCTAGGCTGGAGCTGCATGCTAGGCCTCGGACAAATGGGCCAGACTTCCGACAATCTGATCCGCACTCGTGAGTGCGTGATCAACCTGCCCTCCGAAGATTTGGTGACCCACGTCGATCGCCTGGCCCTCACCACCGCGAAGAATCCGGTGCCCGATAAAAAGCGCGAGTGGGGCTATCGCCACGAAGCGGATAAATTTGACGCTGCCGGCCTTACTGCAGTGAAGTCATTATGCGTTGCGCCACCGCGCGTGGCCGAGTGCCCGGTTCAGATGGAAGGCATCGTGCACGAGTTCCGTCCATTCGGCAAGAATGTGAGCGCGAATATGTTTGAGGTCCATATCATGAAGCTTCACGTCGACGAAACGCTTCTCGCGGACGGTGGTCCACGTCCGCATATCGATCCGCTGCGCTGGCGCCCACTGATCATGAGCTTCTGCCGCTTCTTCGGACTGAGCGGCGAAGTGCATCCCTCCCGCCTGGCAGAATCGAACTTCATGAAACTCGTGAACCACGGAACTACGGCGGCTCCCATAAGCTCGCCTGATCCGGAATAGTGCGCCGGAGCTCAATGCCATGGCGGGGTGACGCTGCCTGACTACCTGCGGTATGATTCCTTCCCACAGCGAAGACAGGGGTTTTCATGAAGATCCGGTGGATGATTCTGTTTTTCCCCGTAGTGTCGGTGGTCGCAATTTCTCTGCTGGTGAAGGAACATGCCGCAAGCGCAGCATCTCCGCAAACTGTCGCGGCTCCTGTTTCGAAGTCTGCTGCTGTGGCCGCAGCCTCGAAGAACTCCGGGTCGCTCGCGATTCCCGACACCACGCTGGCCATCAATTCGCCAAAGCCCATGTCGGAGCGGGTGGTGCACTACGAGATCAATGCGAAGTATGACGCGGCGAAACATATCGTGGATGCAACCGAAGTGCTCACCTATCACAATTTGACGGGGCAGGCTCTGGATCACTTTCCATTTCACCTTTACCAAAATGCCTTTCAGCCGAATTCGACTTGGATTCGCGAAGCGAAAATAGCTGGCAGCCGGGATGTCAGCTACGAGAAGTGGGAGGCCAAGGAATATGGGTCGGAAGAGATCAAGAGCCTCGAAGTAGTGGGACAGGGCGATCTGACTTCGCAGGTGCAATACATTCAGCCCGACGACGGAAATAAAGACGATAAGACCGTGGTGGATGTCCGCCTGCCAAAGGCGATTGCTCCGGGCGGCTACGTGCAGTTCAAGATTGCATTTCAAACGAATTTTCCCGAGACCCAGGCGCGCTCGGGATGGAAACGCGATTTCGTGCTCGGCGGTCAATGGTTCCCCAAGGTTGGTGTGTTTTGGCACGGAGCCTGGAATTGTCACCAATATCACGCCTTCACGGAATTCTTTGCTGACTTTGGAGTCTACGACGTCAAACTGACGCTGCCGCAGTTCGAAATAGTCGGAGCGAGCGGTGTGAAGCTCGGCGAAGCAAACAATGCCGACAACACGAAGACTGTCACTTACCACGGTGACGACATTCACGATTTTGCCTGGACGGCGAGCCCGCGCTACAAGGTGAAGGAAGATGGCGTATTCCAGGGACAGATGGGGCCAGTGCAGATGCGCATCCTGATGCAGCCCGCGCACTGGAGTCAAGTGGAGCGGCACGAAAAGATCCTGCGGGAATCGCTGGAGCACTTTGAAAGCTGGTACGGGCCGTATCCTTATAAGACGATCACCCTGGTCGATCCCGAACCGGATTCCGCGGCGGGCGGAATGGAATACCCTACGTTTATTACCGGGGAAACGGATTGGTTCATGCCAAAGGGTCTATATATACCGGAACTGGTGGTCGAGCACGAGTTCGGGCACCAGTATTGGTACGGAATGGTGGCCACCAACGAATTCGAAGATGCCTGGATGGATGAGGGCATCAACAGTTACTCGGAAGTGAAGGTGCTTGATTCCATCCTCGGCAAGAAGACCTCCATCATGAATCTTGCCGGCGTTACCATGGGTGAGCGGGAAGAGCAACGGCTGGGGTACATCGGTGTGGCCGATCTCGACCCCATCGCAGAAAAAGCCTACGACTACTACAGCTTCAACTCCTACGGCGGAATTACTTATGGCAAGACGGCGAGCGTGCTACTGACGCTTGAGAGCATCATCGGCGAAGACACCATGGCCAAGGCCATGCGCACTTACTTCATGAAGTATCGTTTCACCCACCCCACCAAGGAAGATTTCCTGAATACGATCCAGGAAGTTTCTGGCAAAGATTTGAAATGGTACTTCGATCAGGCCATCTACGGCTCGCCGGTTACGGATTACAAAGTATTGCGGGTAGAGTCTTATCCCGTGAACTGGTACGAAAAGAAGGGAAGCGCATTCGAGAAAGAAGACAAGAACACCGTCTACCGCTCTTACGTCTGGCTGCAGCGCAAGGAAGATTTCGTGATGCCGGTGGACGTGGAAATTAAATTCGACGACGGCGAGAAAGTTCGCGAGCACTGGGACGGCGTGAGCCGCTGGACCAGGTTTACGTACGAGAAGAAAGCCAAGGTAGAGTCGGCGGAGATTGATCCGGACCACAAGATCCAGATCGACCGCAACGACTTCAATAACAGCTACACGGCGGAAGCCAATCCGAAGCCAGCGCGCAAATTGGAAAATTACTGGATGTTTGTTACGCAATGGGTAGCACAGGCGTTGGCGTGGTGGGCGGTTTAGGCTAGATCGAGGATTCGAATTCATGAACGGAAACGAAGGTCTGCTCAGCAGCGGCTGGAGCAGGGTAACGCACAATAAGCGCTATATTTTCTGGTTTTATATTCTGAATGTTCTGCTGGCGTGGTTCGGTGCGGGAGCATTCAATAATCAGGTCCACCAGATCCTGGATCACAGCCTGCACGCGGATGGACTGGTAAACGGTTTTGATCTTGCCGTGTTCAGAGAGATGCTTTCCCGACCAGAATTCGGTCCGAAGATGGCTTCGGCGGCGCCCGCGATGCATTTCGCATTGTTTTTTCTACTTATGATGGCACTTTTTTTGCCCGGAGTGCTGCAGGGTTATGCCTCGACGTATCGCTTGCCGCGAGAGGATTTTTTCCGCGCCTGTGGGCGGAACTTGTGGCGTTTCATCCGGTTGTTGATTGTGGCGGGCATCGTGATGGGAGCCGTGGCCGCTGCTCTGTTCGGACTGCATGGCGTGCTGGAGAGAAAGGCCGCGGAGAGCACGAACGAATTACTCCTTCCCGAAGTACAGTTCGCGGGCCTAGTGGTGATTTTTCTGGTGATGACGGCGCTGCGTATCTGGTTTGATCTCGCCCAGACCGACGTGGTACTCAGTGATCAGCGGGCGGTGCGGAAATCGATTGACTTAGGCTTCCGGCACATGTGGCGGAATCTAGGCCAGCTGCTTGGAAGTTACGTCGTCACCACGATCGTAGCCGCGATCATATTGGTCGCAGGACTCTGGGTGTGGATGAAGTTTGTGCCCCCGGACAACATTGTCGGGGCGGTTGTGGTCAGCCAGTTGATCTTGCTCTTCCTTCTGATTCCGCGCTTCTGGCAGCGAGGCGTTGCGGTGAGTTACTACTTGCATAACATGGTAGAACCCATCGCAGTGCAGCCTTTCACGCCGGTTCCGGTGGCTGCACCTACCACAACTCCTGTGATCCCGAGCACACCACCGGAGACGCAGGGGGCGTAGCATCCGGACAGAGAGATCTGCCGCTTGCGCGGTTTTGATCCACTCAACATTCAGAGTAGGGTGAGAGCCGCCATGCCCCGCACCATTGTCGAGCCTTTTCGCATCAAGAGCGTCGAGCCGATTCACTGGACCACCCGGCCCCAGCGCGAGCAGTTGCTGCGGGCTGCGTTTTACAACCTGTTTCTTCTCCCCGCCGATGACGTTCTCATCGATCTCCTCACCGACTCCGGAACTGGCGCCATGTCCACGCATCAGTGGGCTGCGATCATGGAAGGCGACGAGAGCTATGCCGGCAGCCGCAGCTTTGATCACTTTCGCGATTCGGTGCAGGATATCTTTGGCTACAAGCACGTCATTCCCACTCATCAGGGACGCGCTGCCGAGCGCATTCTGTTCAGCGTGATGTGCAAGAAAGGCGATGTTGTCCCGAACAACACGCACTTCGATACCACCCGCGCCAATGTGGAGTTCGTCGGCGCCGAGGCTCGAGACCTGGTGATCGCGGAAGGGCGCCAGCCGAGCTTGAAGCATCCCTTCAAAGGCAATCTGGATGTCGTGGCGCTCGAGCACTTGATCCAAAGTGTGGGACGCGAACACGTTCCGCTCGTCATGCTGACCGTGACCAATAACTCCGGCGGCGGACAGCCGGTCTCGATGGAAAATGTGAAAGCGGTCAGCGCGATTTGCCGGAAGCACCGCATCCCGCTCTACTTCGATGCCTGCCGCTTCGCCGAGAATGCTTACTTCATCAAGACGCGGGAGCGCGGCTACGAATCGAAGACGCCGAAAGAGATCGCGCAAGAAATGTTTGGCTATGGCGACGGCTGCACCATGTCGGCAAAGAAGGATGGAATGGCAAACATCGGCGGGTTCTTGTGTACGAATGACGACCTGCTCGCACAGCAGGAGAAAAATCTGCTGATCCTGACCGAGGGCTATCCGACCTACGGCGGTCTCGCAGGGCGCGATCTCGAAGCCATTGCGGTCGGCGTGCAGGAAGCTCTTCACGAAGACTATCTCGAATACCGCATCGCCTCGACCGCCTATCTCGGCAATCACATTGCCGAGCATGGCGTGCCCATTGTGCAGCCGCCAGGAGGGCACGCCATCTACATCGATTCGCGCGCCTTCCTGCCGCATGTTCCACCCGACCGTTTCCCTGGCGTTGCGCTGGCCAACGAACTTTACCTCGAAGGCGGAATCCGCTCGGTGGAGATTGGCACATTGATGTTCGGAGCGGCGGCAACGATGGACCTGGTTCGTCTCGCCATCCCACGCCGTGTTTACACGCAGAGCCATATCGACTACGTGGTGGAAGTGATCCTGGCGGTCTGGGCGAAGCGCGATCAGATCCAGGGAATGAAGTTGAGCTACGAAGCGCCGTTCTTGCGCCACTTTACAGCGCGGCTGGAACCGGTGGCTGTGCCAGTGCCCACCTAAGACTTCGCGCTCCTTCTTCTGCTAGAGCAAGATGATCGTGATTCCGCGATTACGGCGGCCGAGGTCGGAGTCGCTTTTGAGTTCCGGATACGATTGCAGAAGCTTCCAGGCTGCATCGTCTGACTTTGTCCAATCCTCTCCGAAGATGCAGCCGCGAATCTGTCCGCCCTCGACCATCTCCAGCAACCGCTTTTGCACGGCGATGCGAATGTCGCCGCCAGCGCCCGTCGATCCGTAGCCGTGAATGACCTTCAGGAGTTTGAGCTTGCTTTGGCGGGCGAGCGCGAGTTCGCGGTCCATCCTCTGCAGAGCCTCGTGGACCTGCGGCATGTCGGACTTGAGGTCTACGGTTTTGATCACAGTGGATTCCGACCGGAAAATAAAGTTTGGGCTAGCGTTGCGGCGGGGGTTGGATCGCTCGCTCCCTCGCTGAAAATCGGGGTATCCCCCTCCCCCCTCTATCTCTGGAATCACCACGTTAGCAGGAAATTCCTGGCAAAATCCGTAAGTCAAAGAGCTTAGAGGTCAAAATCTAGACAACAAAGGACTTCGAGGTATGACGAGGTGGCTTGTGCCAACCGTCACGGCCTCGACCATGATCGCGCAGGTGAAGTGGTGTGGGCAAGGTTAGATGTCACAGCTAGGTCTGTGGAAATTCTTCACTTTGCAACGAAAGAATCGCTCAGGACTCAAAACATAGATCAGCGTAATGGCTTGGCTACCACAGCTGAGAGCGCGATGGGGAGCGGCCCGTAAACTGAATCGTGCTCTTCTGGCTTGCGACCGTCGTGCGCTACCTTACACGGAGGGATTCCATGCGATTGACAGTCTTCTGCGTTTTGGCGTCGGCACTATTGCCGTCGCTAGTCCAAGCACAAGGTCCGGTTTTCACCATCACCCCTGAAGAAAGCGACGTTAAGTTCTTCGTGAAGGCTTCTGTGGCCATCGACGGCAAGTTTAGCAAGTGGGAGGCCACGCTGACCTTTCCCTCCCCGGACGTCACTTCGGGCGTACTCGACATCAAAATTTATGCTGACTCTGTGAATACCGGAAGCGACATGAAAGACAAGAAATTAAAGAGCAAAGACTTCTTCAACGCCAGCGAAGACCCGTACATCACGTTTGACTCGACCAAGATTGTGCAGACCAGTCCCACCACCTTCGATGTGCAGGGGACCTTTACCATTCGAGGCGTCTCCAAGCCCGAGACGCTGAACCTTACACTTACCGGCAAGGGCACAGGCGAGGGCAGCATTAAAGGGACCATGGCCTTCGACCGAAAGGACTACGGGATGAACAAAGGCATCCCGTTCGTCAAGATCGGCGACCGCGTCGAGGTATCGGTCGCCCTTAAGGCCCATAAGGTCAGCGGGCCTCCGCTTGTCTACAAGGAATAGGAATGGCAAGGGATAAGAGGCGTTAACCGACGCCTGACTCCCGTTCGTTGACGTAATATCGCGATTACGCTCATTGATCCGGAGCGGTCAATTCTCAATGAGTGTAATCGCCTGTTCTCAACAGTAACCTTGAATTTTCCCAATCACGGTGTAGATTCTTCGGTAGTGACCAGCATCGTCCGCAAAACCGTCAGGATCGCTGTTGCCATTGTCGCAGGCTTGTTTTCCCTGCCGCCTCTCATCTTCGGTTTCTATTTCATCTGGTGCTTCATTCGCATCCACACGGGCGATGTCTACTACGTAGAATACCCATATCTGCTAACTGCGTTTGTGCTGATGGGCATTGGTCTGCTGAGCCTTGCTTGTGCCGCCTACGGCATGCGGCGCAGGACTTTCTATGGAGTCATGCTTATCATTCCGCTCGTGGTGGGCTTCGCCATGCTGGTTTACATTCCCGACGGGACTCCACATGTTCAGCGCAGCATGATGGATGACACCAACTATCTAAGCGCCATCCATTCCTTCTTTGGGGTCTGGTATGAATCGCACCAGAGGTTTCCGAAGGACGAAGCCGAGTTTAAGGACGCTCTCAAGCAGGGCCCGGCCGCATGGCAGTTCAGGGTGAGTTCTCCCCCGCTGGAGAGTGACTACGCGAAGAATGGAAAAGTGTTGCAGTACGAAATCGTGGTCATAGGCGGAGCCGATGGTCCGAAGCTGGACGCGCTGACGGAGCGGCCCGGAGTGATTTACTACTGCGTCTCAGCGGATAACCAACAGTTCTGGGTCACCATGACTGGCCTGCATCAGGACGTGTCCCCCAAGGCAACTCTCAAGACAGTCGCCGACCGACCATCTGATGAGCCGTGGCTGATCACGGCATCGGGTAAAGACTATGTGTCCCACCATCCGTGATCTTCGCGGGGCGGTGGGCGACGCGAGTCGATTGACGTAACATCGCGATTTCACTCATTGATCCGGAGCGGTCAATTCTCAATGAGTGGAATCGCCTGGTAACGTCACTTATGACCAATGCACCTATTAGAGGCAGACACTGCTCAACCGTCAGTCGGGAACTCCAGCTTGGCCCACACGAGAATGATCGCATGGCTGGCAAATCGGCGGTGTTCAGTTCGGCCTGGCTTGGGCGCGAAGCACAAATACCCTGAATGAGGGATGACGGCCAGTTTGAGCTTTACTTATGCTTATCGCGGCGTAGCAGGCATGAGTATGGACGCGTTAGGTTCTCCCGATAGACTCAAGATCAGTTCAAAATGCGATCTGCGTGACGAAGAACCACCGTGAAACGCCCTCTTTTCATTATTCTGCCTCCGTCAGCTTTTTGTGGCTTAGTGCCTAGTCAACAAACCTGGGTTTCTCGACATGAGTTCTGGGGGTAGTCATGAAGCGGATAGTTTTGATGACTTTACTAGCCCTGGCGTTACCGCTGGCAGCTTCTGCCAACACATGGGATTTCAGCAATACCGGCGGCACCTTGACGGGTACCTTAGCGGGCCTGAGTCTTAGCTCCACACTCACCGGGATCAGCATCCTCGGCTGCTCAGGTCGCGGGGAAACCTGCTTCATACCGGCGACGGGCCCGGAGACCTTCAAGACAGGAGCGTTTTCGGGAGCTAGCCTGGCATTCGCTGGCACGTTCCGCAATGGAACCTTCACGTTGGGCACGATCCCCGGCACATTCAGCAACATTACTTGGACTCCGGAGGCTGGCGGGACCTACCTCCTCTCAGGTACTGTTGTGTTGAGCCAGGAAATCTTCACCGGGTTGAGGACAGGCTCCGTGCAGATTTCCATCGGGTCGCTTCAGGGGACTGGCGGGAACGGGGCTATTACCGGCACAATCGGTAGCGGCAACATGTTCCTCCAGCCCGTTCCCGAGCCGGGCACTCTCGGACTGCTCGGAACTGGGCTGGCTGGCTTGGCTGGCGCTATACGTCGCAAGCTGAAGGCCTAACCAAAGGTGGCCCGGATTTCAAGCTCTCTCTGGGAATCATAGCGGGCTGATTCGAGAACAAGCTGAGTGCAGCCATCGGAAGCCTCAAACCTGAGTCCTTAGAAATCGCGGCTACGGCTGCATGAACGTCACTGAAACCTCTTTTTCTCCGCCATCGTTGTCGTAATATCGCAATTACACTCATTGACCCTGGGTCGGGCCGATCTCAATGAGTGACATCGCCTGATAAGATAACCTTAAGGTTTTCCGGCTGCGATTGGATGGCTTGTCGGCTTTCTTTGTCGGCGGATTTGCTACTGTCCCATGCCCGTAAGGCGGGCCGCGTCTTGCATCATCTCCAGTCTGCGTTGCTGCTGGTCCATCATCTCCTGCATGTGGGCCAGGCGTTCCATCTGAATCGACTGATAGCGGTTGACCGGGGTATCGTACTGTGCCGTGCCGACGGCCGCACGCATCTCCTGATTTACGCGGTTGATGCGCGCCTGTAGATCGGCAATGCGTGCTTCCTGATTCTGGATCCGTGCTCTCCACTGCTCGCCGGCGCGCTGCTCGGCCAGCAAATGCTGATTCGCGCGCTGGTCCGAATAGCGGTCAACGGACCTTTTCATGCCGGAGACCGTGGTCATCGGCTCCAAGGACTCCGGGATTCCCGGCGGGTCCGAGGGAAGGTCCTGATTGGTAATCACCTTGGGCAGCGTCCCGGCCGCTTCATGTGCCTGCAGCTTCGCATGGTTCGCACGGGCCACGTCGCCCAGCGAATCTCCGGACTGGGACTGCGCTATTGCTGCTCCACTCAGTAATAGTGCGACGATCAAAACCCGCCAAGCCACCCGCTGCATAAGCCCTCCCGGAAAGCGTTCTGCCAGGATTTGCCCGAGACAGTCCTGACAAAGATCGCCCTAATAAGGAGAACCCAGCCCGGCGCGCCCTGTCGCGTCCCAAAGGTGTAATCCGCGCCAAACGAAAGGTACCAGCCCCAGGTGACCAAAGGCACAACCACCCATGCCCTCGCGGGTGGGATGCGTGCTTTCAGCTTGCTGGCCAGGACCAACGGGGAGACCGAACCAAGGGTGAATGAGTGTAATCGCCTGATTACAACTCCTATCGCATGGCGACAAGCGTATTCTCTTGGGAATGAGGGCCGTCCGACCTCTGGCAATGGTTCTTGGGGCGCTGCTTGTGCTCTACCTGCGGAACTCTTCAATCCCCGTCCTCGAACCACTCACTCACTCGCTTCTGCTCACGAAGTAAAACCGCAGGGGTTAGGTGAGAAGCAGCGTCGTCACGCAATTTGATTATCTGTTCTTGTTTCCCACTGTCGGTCTCGCCATGAGCCGCAACGGCGAACCAATAATAGGCTTCTGCGTAGTTTTGCGTCACACCCAGACCGTTGTTGTACATAAAGCCAAGGTTGGATTGTGCCTGACAATTTCCTTGCTCTGCTGCCTTCTGATACCACGCCGTTGCCTGAGCATAGTCCTGGGGTACTCCTTTCCCCATGTGGTACATGAGGCCAAGGCTGAATTCGGCATCCGACCATCCCTGGTCCGCCGCCTTGCGAAACCACGACAGGGCCTGCGCGTAGTCTTGCGGCCCGCCCTGACCGTTAACGTACAGGGTGGCAAGATTGGTTTGCGATCCGCCATCTCCCTGTTCCGCCGCCTTTTGATACCAAATCCGTGACTGCGCGTAGTCCTGAGGTACGCCTTTTCCGTTGTTGTACATGCGACCTAGTGTGAATTGGGCTTGGGCAAGCCCTTGCTCTGCTGACTTGAGAAACCATGCGGCCGCTTGCGCATAATCCTGCGCTACACCTTCGCCGTTGTTATACAGGGAGCCAAGGTTGTATTGGGCGTATGCATCTCCTTGCTCCGCCGCTTTGCGATACCATGCCATTGCCTTGGCGTAGTCGCGTGGGACAAGTCTGCCGGCCTGATAGGCAAGGCCAAGGCAGAATTGCATGTGAGCATCGCCAGCGTTAGCATTTGCCTGCACAGCTAACTTCGAGTTGAGTAAGGAATCACAAGTAGGCTGCACCTGAGCCACTGCCCCAACCACACATACCAAGCAAAGAACAAAAACCGAGGCGCGGACAAAGGTTCTTGAACTCATGCGTGTTCTTCCTTTCCCGCTCAGCATATTCAATGTGTACGCAAATCTCGTTCGTCATCGTAACGAGGCAACGGCGAAGAGGTAAGTGACTGAGGTAATGTAGCGAGTCATCTGGAGTTTAGTTGTTGAAACATCCCCATAACACTCATTGACCCCGTTGCAAGCGCGATGAAGCGCGGGCGTGTTTGATGACCTTCAACAGGGCCAGAAGTCGTGCCCTCTCTGATCCCGACGTGAATCAGATTTTCGCAGCTGCCGGTCGAGTTGTCAGTAGATAACCCTTAGGTCTTCCGGCTGCGGGTGATGGCTTCCCTGGCTTCTTTGTCGGCGGTGCGGCGGCGTTCAGTTTCGCGTTTGTCCCAAAGCTGCTTGCCTTTGGCCAGGGCTAGTTCGACCTTTACTTTGCCATTCTTGAAGTACATGCGGACGGGGATCAGGGTCAGTCCTTTTTGCTGGGTCTTGCCGATCAGCTTGCGGATCTCTTCCTTATGCATGAGCAACTTGCGAGTGCGCAGGGGAGCGTGGTTGTGAATGTTGCCGTGTTCGTAGGGGCCAATGTGGGCGTTGAGCAGCCAGAGTTCGCCATCTTTCACTAAACCATAAGAATCCTTGAGGTTGGCAAGGCCGCCGCGAACCGATTTGGCCTCGGTTCCGGTGAGAACCACGCCACACTCAAATTTTTCCAGCAAGAAATAGTTATGAGAAGCGATCCTATTAACGGCGGCATCGCGCTCGCCGGAGGCGGTGGGATCGCGGCGGGGAGATTTTTCGGGGCTGGGCTTGGTCTGGTGTGTGGACTGGCGGGGCATAAAATTGCGACTTCGGTTTTATCTTAGCAGTAAATGACGCGGGCTTCGGCCATCGGGCTTCAGCAAAAACCTTTCGTAGCGATCGTGAAACGCTGGTTTGCGAAGCCCGGTGCGCCGAAGCCCAAAAACTGAAGCCTAAACCTCCGTTCCCCCACTGGGACTAAGACTAAAGAGTGTAACTGCCGCGTGTGCAATCGGATAGGGAGTCAGGAAGGCCGATGCTATAATCGCAGCAAAAGAAATGCTTAGATTGGTCACATAGGTCCAAAATAACGGCCCTAAGTGCAGTGTCTGCTTGTCCGGCGAAGACTTCCGGCAAAGATTTTTAGAAGAGGACTGACGAATGAGACGTCTGATGCCTGCGGCGGTTGCGCTGCTGGTTCTGATTGCCATCCTGCCTGCCATCGCCGACAAGGCTAAGACGCTTTACGAAAAAGGACAGGACGCCGAGGCGCGCCAGAATTATGAAGCCGCCTACGATCTTTATAAGCAGGCCTACGACCTGAAACCCAAGGATTTGCGCTACCGGTCGGGGTTTGAGCGAATGCGTTCTAAAGCGGCCATGACTATCGTCCATCGCGGGGTAATATTACGGGACGAACAGGGTAAGCCGGAGGAGGCGCTGGCGTTATTTCAAAGGGCGGCGCAGATCGATCCCTCACTGTTTAGCGCGCAACAGGAGTTGAAGCGGACGCTGCAGATGATTAACGATGCCCGCAATCCTCCTCCTCAGGCTGCTGGACCTCCCAGCAATCTGGAAAAAAAGATCAGGGAAGCGGGCGGTCCGATAGAGCTGGCGCCCATCTCAGTGGTTCCCATCACCGTAAAACTCACCGAGGATTCCAAGGTTATTTATCAGACGATCGGGCAGTTGGCCGGGGTCAACGTGCTATTCGACCCGGACTACACTTCGCGGCGAATTAAGGTCGAGCTGAACGGAGTAACGTTGGAAGACGCGCTGCAGATTACGGCGCTGGAATCGAAGACCTTCTGGCGCCCGGTGACGTCGAATACGATTTTTGTGGCGCAAGATAATCCTGCCAAGCGCAAGGAGCTGGAGCAGAGCGTGCTGAAGACGTTCTACCTGCAGAATCTTTCGCAACCCACCGAGTTGCAGGATGTGGTGAATGCGATTCGTGCCGTGCTGGATGTGCAACGCGTGCAACAGTTGCTCTCACAAAATGCGCTGGTGGTGCGGGGCACGCCGGACCAGATCGCGCTGGCCGAAAAGTTGGTGGACGATCTGGACAAGTCGCGTCCGGAGGTGATCGTCGACATCGCGGTCTTGCAGATCAGCAAGGATAAGTCACGCACCCTGGGATTACTTCCGCCGGCGAGCGCGACAGTCACCCTGCAGAGCAACATCAATACCACTCCGACGACCACGACTACCACTACTACTACGTCCAGCACGGGCAGCACCGGCCTCGAACTGAATACTCTGGGTAACCTGAACGCTACCGATTTTCAGGTATCGATTGGCTCCGCCAACCTGTCGGCCGTCATGGGCGACAGCGATACGAAGATGTTGCAGAATCCGCAGGTTCGCGCCCTGGATAACCAGAAGGCGACGCTCAAGATCGGCGAACGCGTGCCGGTGGCGACCGGATCGTTTCAGCCCGGAATCGGAGGCGTCGGTATCAACCCTCTGGTCAATACTCAGTTTCAATATCTCGACGTGGGCGTGAACATTGACGTCACGCCTCACGTGCACGCGGACCGCGAAGTGACGCTGAAGATCACGATGGAAATTTCTTCGGTGGTGGGTCAGTCGAGCATTGGCGGCATCAGCCAGCCCATCATCGGACAGAAAAAAATTGAGCACGAAATCCGGCTGAGGGATGGGGAATCGAGCCTGATTGGCGGCATCTTTGACGATTCGCAGACCCGGTCTCTGGCCGGCATTCCGGGGTTGGCGCAGATTCCAATCCTGAGATACCTGTTTGGGCAGACGACGCAAGACCATTCTTCGGATGAGACGGTCTTTGCAATTACGCCGCACATCATTCGCGGAACCAGCCTCAGCGAGTTGAATCAGCGTGCGATCGACATTGGGACGGCGAATGCAATTGAACTGCGGCATATCAGCCGCCCCGCCGCGCAGGCACCTAGTCCAGGCGCCCCGGCAGGGCAGCCATCCGGCAGCCAGCCGCCGGCGGGTCAACCTGCGATCCAACCATCCAGCCCAAGTGCGAATCCGGGTGGGCAGGGAAGTGCGAACTTCTTGTTTGATCCGGGTCAGATCACGGTGGCGAAAGGGAGCACGTTCGTGGTGAATCTGCTGATCTCGGGCGCGCAGAATGTTTATTCCGTGCCCGTGCAGTTGAACTACGATCCGGCGAAGCTGCAGATGGTAAACATCTCCAATGGAGGTTTTCTCTCGCAGGATGGGCAAGCTGTTGCCTTGGTCCATCGCGAAGATGAAACCACCGGAACCCTGCAGATTACCGCTACGCGGCCGCCCGGCGCAGGTGGAGTTTCAGGACAGGGCGCCGTGGTGACGATGACGTTCCAGGCGAAGGCCAGCGGCCAAACTCCGCTGACCATCACTCGCGGCGGGGCGCGCGATCCCGGCCAGCAGGCCATCACGGTGAACGGCGCGCAGGCGTCGATCACGGTGCAGTAAGAAACGGTGCAGTAGGAAGATGATGCGACGTAGATTCCATCGGGGGCAGGGCGGAAAGTCGGTACGGGGTTTTTCCCTGCTGGAACTGATTATCGCGACCGCCATTCTGTTGATTCTTTCGACGATGGCGGTGCCGATGGCGCGGCTCAGCATCAAGCGGGAGAAAGAGCGCCGCTTGCGAGCCGACTTGTGGGAGATGCGTGACGCCATCGACCGCTACAAGCTGGATGCCGATCGCCAGGCTTTTCAGATCAAGGTGGATAGCCAAGGGTATCCTCCCGATCTGGAGACGCTGGTGAAGGGTGTGGATGTGCAAGGGAAAAAGGTTCGATATCTGCGCAAGATTCCAATCGATCCTATGACAGGCACCACCGAGTGGGGTCTTCGTTCGATGCAGGACGATCCGGACTCCGACTCCTGGGGTGGGCAAAGCGTCTTCGACGTCTACACCAAGTCGCAAGATGAAGGGCTCGACGGCACGAAGTATAAGGATTGGTAAATGGCATGCAAGCTCAAAACGCGGCGCATTCGCGGCTTCACCATGCTGGAGTTGATGATCGTGATCAGCATGATTCTGATCCTGATGTCGATTGCGGTGCCCATCTATAACCAGTCGGTGGTGCGCGCGCGCGAGTCGGTGTTGCGGCAGGATTTGTTCGAGCTGCGTTCTTTGATCTCGCAGTACACACTGGATAAGCAAAAAGCGCCCCAGTCCCTCGATGACCTGGTAACCGGAGGCTATATCAAAACCGTTCCCAAGGATCCGACCACAAACGAAGCGAACTGGGAAGTGGTGCAGGAAGATATCCTTCTGGCTGTGGACCAGCAAGATCCCGGCATCAGCGATGTACATTCGGCGTCGAACGCGACCGGCAGTGATGGGACCGCTTACAGCAGTTGGTAGCGCTGTTATCACGATTCTGAGTTGTAATTGTTCTTCTCTTTACTTGTACCTGTCCCGAGGTTCCCAACCTCAATACCCACGCTAGTGGATTCGGACTATAGACTCCTCCCCGCGTAGCAGATAAAAAACTGAAACTCGTTGTTGTGGGTATCAACTGGGTTCTGAAAAAAAAAGCTTGACCGCTTGAATTGCCAGGAGGCGCTGTGCTTTCCAAGAGGCTGGTTGTGATCGTGTGCTCAGTGTTCATGATGGTCGGTTCCATCGCAGCTATTGCGCAGGATGAGCCGTCCGGGTTCTTCACCAAGTGGGAAGATCGAGTGCGCGATACTTTGGCGCAGCAGCCATCGTGGCCGATTCCGGTTATCACCGCGTCGTCGGGACTGTTGCAGGTAGCGCGCACCGACTTCGTTCGCCAAATTGCGCCGGCGGGCACAGACACGTGGAATTATGGCAACACGAAGGGCGTCTCTTTGGTGCCTTGGTATAACGTGGAATTCGATACTTTGGCTCCGCCGTACATTCAGCACAATTCATCGGCCAAAGATGGAGCAGGCGATTTTTCCTTGTTGCTGAAATACCGACTAGTAGCGGGGAACGCGGAGAACGGGGATTATTCGGTGAGCTTCTCGTGGGCTGGCACGCTGCCGACGGGAAGCTATAAGAATGGAAGTCTCGCCGCAACCGTTTCCCCTACTTTGTGCGCTGGCAAAGGCTTCGGACGTTTCGATGTACAGTCGACGCTGGGAGCGGTATTGCCTGCTGGCGATACGTCGAAACTCGGACGTCCAGTCGTGTGGAATGCCGTGGGGCAACTTCACATCGGCAAATTTTTTTGGCCAGAGATCGAAAACAACGCGACCTTCTACCATGGCGGACCGAACGACGGGCGAGTGCAGAACTTCGTCACTCCGGGATTGATGCTGAGCAAGTTTAAGTTGGAGCGCGATCCCCGCAATCGCCTTGCGTTGTTAGTTGGCGGAGGGATGCAGATTGCGACCTCGCAATTCCATACCTACAACCACGGCCTGGTGCTTACCGCGCGGATGCTGTTCTAAGCTGGAAGCGGTCGTAGTGCCGGGCAGACGCTCTTGCATTGCGCGCGCATCGCGCAGGCACTAACATCTAAGCATGCCCGTTGAAACGGAAGCCATTCAGACCACTACCTCGATTCGCGCCCCGCGCGGCAATCAGATCACTTGTAAAGGCTGGCAGCAGGAAGCTGCCATGCGCATGCTGATGAACAACCTCGACGCGGATGTCGCCGAGCGTCCTCAGGAGCTTGTGGTGTACGGCGGAACGGGACGGGCAGCGCGTAGTTGGGAGGCCTACCACACCATCGTCGCATCCCTGAAAGCCCTCGGAAACGACGAGACTCTGCTGGTGCAATCCGGCAAGCCCGTGGGCGTGTTCAAGACGCATGATCATGCGCCGCGCGTGCTCATTGCCAATTCGAATCTGGTCGGCCATTGGTCGAACTGGGAGAAGTTCAACGAACTCGAGCGCGCCGGGCTGATGATGTATGGCCAGATGACCGCCGGTTCGTGGATCTACATTGGCTCGCAGGGCATTGTGCAGGGAACGTTCGAAACATTTTCGGCGGCCGGCGAGAAACATTTCGGCGGCGATCTGGCGGGCAAGTTGATTGTGAGCGGCGGCATGGGCGGCATGGGTGGAGCTCAGCCGCTGGCTGCGACTATGACAGGTGCGGCGTTTCTTGGAATTGATGTCGATCCTGAGCGCATCAAGAAACGCCTTAGGACTGGCTACTGCGACTTCATGGTCATCACGCTGGATGAAGCGCTGCGCATTTTAAAGAACGCCGTGCGCAAGAAAGAAAATGTCTCGGTGGGATTGGTAGGGAATTGCGCGGACGTGATTCCGGAGTTGGCCGAACGGGGCGTGGTACCTGACATTCTCACCGACCAGACTTCGGCGCACGATCCGCTGAATGGATACGTGCCGAATGGAATGAGTCTGGAGGAAGCACTTGAGCTGCGGAAGCGCGATCCCAAGGCGTATCAGGAGAAATCGCTCGATGCGATGGCGCGGCACGTGGAAGGCATGCTGCGGCTGCAGAAGATGGGATCGGTCACGTTTGACTACGGCAACAATATCCGTACGTTTGCGTTCCAGCGCGGCGTGAAGAGTGCTTACGATTTTCCCGGATTCGTGCCTGCATATATTCGTCCGCTGTTTTGCGAAGGACGGGGGCCGTTCCGCTGGGTGGCGTTATCGGGCGAGCCTTCGGACATTCATGTGACCGACGACTTAGTTCTGGAGTTGTTTCCGGAGAACCGCATCCTGCGGCGCTGGATTGATCTGGCGCGCAAGCGCATCAAGTTCCAGGGACTGCCGGCGCGCATTTGCTGGCTGGGGTACGGCGAGCGCGCCCAATTCGGCCTTGCGATGAACGATCTGGTGAAAAAAGGGAAGATCAAAGCGCCAATCGTGATTGGCCGCGATCACCTGGATTGCGGTTCGGTGGCGTCGCCGTTCCGCGAAACCGAAAGCATGAAAGACGGCTCGGACGCGGTTGCCGACTGGCCTCTGCTGAATGCGCTTTTGAACACGGCTGCGGGTGCATCGTGGGTGTCAATTCACAACGGCGGCGGCGTGGGTATCGGCTACTCGCTGCATGCGGGGCAGGTCACGGTGGCTGATGGAACCGACGCGATGGCCAAGCGCATCGAGCGTGTGCTGACGACGGATCCGGGGATGGGCGTGATACGCCACGTGGATGCGGGATACGACGAGGCGAAGGAATTCGCGAAGAAGACGGGAGTGAAGATACCGATGGGGTAACCGCAGCGGGCTCTCGATCGACCATGAAGATAGGTCACCTTTTGATTCTTATCGCTCTTGGATGGGCGATAGTCCTTGTGCTTATTCCCTTAGGCACGACTGCCTATCAGGCGCGTCGGCCTGCGGACATGCCGGCCGCGAGCACGGTGTGGGTTAGCGCGCCTGCGGTTCCTTTTGGGTTCTACCACGGTTGGTGGCTTGGCTGTTGGCCTGATCGAGATCAACAAACGAACAGGTGCAGACTCTATGCCGGGGGGCTCAATCCACCAACAGTTTACGAAGGGCGCTATGTGGCGTGCGAAGGCAAATCACCGGTCCCCGCCAATCAATTAAAAATCAAGCCGTTTATTCACTCCGAGAACATGTGGCTGCGCCCGAACGGTGTCGCGGTCATTCTCCAAGATGGGGGAATTCTGGTCCCGATGGAAAATCACGATGACTGTGCGAAGATCCGCGAGCGGCTCGAGGACCAGCATGAGCTTTCCAGGTCGACGCTTCGGTGAAGGTCTCGGTCCTCTGATTGCGCGTACTAACTGATAAACTTTTCTTCGCGTGCCAACGACTTCAAAATCGCCAGTCCGATTGCATTCGGCACTCCTATTTCTCAACATTCGTCAATTACTAACGCTCCGTGCTTCTCCCCCAGCGGTCGGCGGACCACGCCGCGGACATAATTTGGGCCGTCTGGGCATCATCGAAGATGCGGCTGTACTCTGCCTCGGCGGAAAAATCGTTTCTGTCGGCACGACGAAAGATGCCTTGCGTGATCCGTGGCTGAGGAAGAACCGCAAGAAAGTTCTCGAGATCGATTGCGCTGACAAAGTCGTCCTTCCTGGATTTGTAGATTCCCACACGCATCCTGTTTTTCTCAGCCCTCGTCTGGTAGATTTTGAAAAAAGAATTGAGGGCGCTTCGTACGAAGAAATCGCAGCGGCTGGAGGCGGTATTCGGTCGAGTTTGGAAGGCGTCCGCGAAGCAGGGAAGAGCGTACTCGCGGAGAAAGTTCTAGCCGTGCTATGCGAGATGGCAGCGCACGGTACCACGACGGTTGAGGCCAAGTCAGGCTATGGGCTGACGGTCGAGTCAGAGTTGAAGTCACTGGAGGCGATCCGCGAAGCTTCCACGCGTTGGCAGGGAACCGTAGTCGCGACTCTTCTGGGTGCCCACGTCGTTCCAAAAGAATTTCAAGGTCGCTCGGAAAAATATGTTGAGCTCGTCTGTAAAGAAATGATTCCGCAGGCTGCGAAGCGGAAGCTCGCCCAATTTGTTGATGTCTTCTGCGATAAAGGGGCTTTTACAGCGGCCGAGACGATCCAGATTTTCGAAGCCGCGAAACACTACGGTCTCAGCGTCCGAGCCCACGTAGGCCAGCTCTCAGAAACAGTTCTGCAACCGCTCTTGAGATTCGGCCCGGCTTCGTTTGATCACATGGACCACGTGAGCGACGACGACATTCTTGAATTGGCGAAACGCGATACCGTCGCCACTCTAGTGCCGGGAGCGAATTATTTTCTGGGGCTGAAGGAATATCCCAAGGCACGCAAGTTGATTGATGCCGGCGTACCGGTGGCGCTGGCAACGGATTACAACCCGGGCACGTCGCCCACTTTGAGCATGCCGATAGCAATGTCGCTGGCGTGCACGCACATGAAGATGTCGCCCGCAGAGGCTATCGCGACGGCCACCATAAACGGGGCGTGGGCATTGCGTGTGGCGGAGCGGAAAGGCTCGATCGAACCAGGGAAAGACGCGGATTTAGCCGTCTTTGCGGTCGAAGACTATCGGGAGATTCCTTACTGGTTCGGAGCGAATCGGTGCTCGATGACGGTGATGAACGGAACGGTGGCCTGGCGGAACTGATCCCTTGCGGAGAATTTCTCGTAAGAAATTATCGGAAGGATATTTGCGTCCTGCGATAGTGCAGATTTGTCCAGTCCCTTTGATTTCGCAGTTCAATGAGTCGAAGTAAATCATCTTCCGAGATGTGTGAAATGTATTTTCTGTCGTCCGTGGAGCTTGAGCGGAGGCAGAGCTTTGCTATAATCGACACGTTCCACATACGTTCGGCGATGAAGCTGCTTCTCGGTTAAGGACTCCCGCGACAATCAGCGTGCAGCGAACGATCCTCGTAGCCTGCGGCGGAGAAGCAGGTCTCGACACGTGGCCAGGTAGCTCAGGTGGTAGAGCGCAGCCCTGAAAAGGCTGGCGTCGGCGGTTCAACTCCGTCCCTGGCCACCATCATTCTAAAGAACTTGTTTGAATTGAGTGGTACGGCTTCAGTCCGTCGTCGGTCCGCATCTGAAACACGCGTAACACCAAGGACATGACGCGACGAGTCTTGTCGAGTGTCGGATTGGCAAGATGTCCTTCCTTTTTCAAGGTCCTCAGCCACTGCTCCACTTCCAATGGTTCGATACCAAGTGCGATTCTGTTTCCCCATCGTGGGAGCAGGCGGTTTCGGAGAACTCGCTCGTAGCCTTTTATGGTTGTGTGCGCCTTGGGGCGGATTGATTCGGAGGCTTCAGCCATTTGTGTTCTGCATAGTGCTGAGCCAAGTCTCCAAAGATCAGTCCGCGTCGCACATCTACCCGGTTGATTGGAACATGGAGTCGTTCGACCTCGGCCCATGCACTGCTTGCCTCGGGAAAATGTTGGACCAAGCCTATAGGGGCTTTGTTTTCCACCCGTTTGCCATCAGATTGTCGAATAGTACGGAAGAACAATACCCAGGTTTCGCCATGAGTGCGTTTTTCCTTTTTTAGCCAGCCGCGTTGATGTCTCTGCGCCATTGTCGTCTCTCCTTGATAAAGCGAATACTGTACGGATTGTCGAACATTCTGAAAGGTGAGACACGATAGGGATGAGAAGAATCCAGGACTGCGGATCAAGAGAGGGGCAAAGTGGTAGTTTCCGGTTTGCCGATCCACTCTGAGTAGCCTGATCGATCTGTTATCGATCTTCGGTCAGTGCGGAATCACAGCAAATCTCTATAACGCTCCAAAGCCACACGAACCAACTGGCTTCGAGTTCTCACTTCCGTCTTGCCAAACAGCTGTTGCAGCGTGTTCTTGACTGCGCTCTCCGAGATGTTCATGCTTGATGCAATTTCTTTATTCGATAAGCCTTGAACAACCAGCCGGAGTACGTCCATCTCCCGGGTATTGAGGGAGGGCCGCTCTTTCTGATCCAGAGGTGCAGAACCCGTTCCCGCCGGGACGGTCTGTTCCTCACTAACGTCTGCGATGATGGCTGCCAGCTTGGGTGTCGCCCCTTCCTTATAGCTGGAAAACCAAACCTCGGCCAGAAAGGACTCGCCATTACCGCGGTGCCCACGACACTGCATCGAAGCCCGAAATTGAGGTCCCTCTTCAGGGCGCAGCGCGCGATGCAGCTCGGGCAGGAACGCCGCGATTGGTTCCCCGATCAGATGCCCATCGCGGGGAGCCAGCAATTCCGTCGCGGCATGGTTGGCTAATTCGATCATACCTCCCTCATTGACCGTAAGAATGGCAGCCGGACTGGTTTCGACGAGTATGCGCGTTCGTTCCTGAGCTTCCCGATGTAAACGCTGGTTTCGCAGCACCTCGGAAGTTAATAATCCGCAGCCGCAAAGAGCGAGGGCTTCGAATCCCAACCGGATATTCGCATCCGCCGGGTCGAGGTTGCTGAAACGTTCACTCAGCAGTGCGCATGCAAGTCCCAATAAAACGATTGCCCATCGCGGCAGGAATCCTGCTGCCAGCATGATGGGAAACAAATAGAGGAAGCCCAGGGAGAAGTACGGCTTCGTCCACCAATCCACTGCGGCGATCGCCACGACAAGGACGCTGCTGGCCAACAGAACACCCGTCCGGTTCCGGCGATCCCAGATCATCTCCAAGTGAGGCATGGATTTAGTTCGCACATCCCTTATCTCACGCGAACTCCTGTGCAAGGAATCTAATAAAACGATTTGTCCATAAGATTGGGCTGCGAATCAAATGATCCACTCCACCAGCCCAATCAAACAATTGGCTGCGTACCTCTCGCGATAGGGATCGAAATACTACTCGCCCTGGCCGTTTTAGTGTCTCCCCCAAACCGAATACTTCCCATACAAAGAACCTCACGGTCCACATTTTTCTTTCAACGAGGACAGGCGTCGTCCGTGAAGCTGTGAATCAAACTGAGACGCAGGGCCGGACGATGGGGCGATTCCTTGAATTACGAAGCATGGAACGGCTACGTCTTGATGGCAATTGGTCTTTTCGGAGTGCTTTTGTATATCGGTTTGCTCTACGCGGGCCTAGTTGAGTTTATCGGACGCGTGTCAAAGAAAGATAACCGTAAGAGGCGTCGTCGGAATGCTCGGGCTCGTGGATTTCGGAATCAGGGAGGGCCTGTTTGACCCGACGTCAGGAACAGGGGAACGACTTCGAGTGAAAATCATGAAATATCCAGTTCACATTCGCACGGAGGTCCGTTCGGCGGTTTTTATTACCGTGGCGATGGTTCTCACCCTTGCGCTTCTCGAATCAGCCTGTAGTCGGGGAGAAGCCACAAATACAAAGGCCGCGCCGAGCATGAATTCGACCGCTGATGCAAGCGTGGACCTTTCGCCGAGCCAACTGAACTCGATCAAGATCGAGCTGGTTGGGAGCTATGCATTTCCCGTTGAGAAGGAAGCGGTGGGCAACATTGATTACGACGAAGACCTTTCTGTTCAAGTGTTTCCTACCTATCAGGGAACGATCATCAAGACTTTCGCGGAACTTGGGGCCGAAGTTCATAAGGATCAACCTCTCTATACGATCAAGAGCCCTGATCTCATACAAGCGGAGTCAAACCTGATCGGAGCTGCAGCCACCTACGAATTGACCACGAAAGAGCTGGCGCGTGCGAAGGATCTATACACCACCAGCGTCGGCGTTCCCCAGAGGGAGTTGGAGCAGGCCATTTCCGATCAACAAACTGCGGAAGGCGCCCTCAAAGCCGCACGAGATGCCGTCCTCGTCTTTGGCAAGACAAATGTCGAAATTGATCAAATGATCGCCTCGCGCAAGATCGACCCTGCGCTGGTCGTGCGCAGCCCGATTACTGGCAAGGTCACCTATAAGGTCGCGCAGCCGGGATTTCTGGTACAGCCCGGAAATCCGCCGGCTCCCTATTCGGTCGCTGATGTGAACCTGAAGTGGATGCTGGCAAATGTGCCGGAAAGCGACAGCGGATTTTTTCACGTGGGGCAGCCAGTGGCAGTCAGGACATTGGCTTATGACGGTCGAGTTTTTAAAGGAAAAGTCTCAAAGATCTACGAGACCGTCGATCCGAATACACACCGCGTCACCATCCGTTCTGAAATTTCTGACCCGAAGAACGACTTGCGACCCGGAATGCTGGCTAACTTTGTCATCCGCGTCGACGCTCCGGTCGAAGCCACGGCGATCCCGGCAAACGGAGTCGTCCGCGAACCCGACGGCACGATGGGCGCGTGGGTGACAACCGATCGCCGCACGTTTACAGAGAAAATCATCAAAGTAGGCCTGCGCAATGACGGCAGGGTTCAAATTCTCGACGGGTTACAGCGGGGAGAACTGGTGGTGAGCGACGGAGCGGTATTTCTGAGCAATATGCTCCAGGCGCCGCCGAGCGACTAGATCGGATCACTACATACCGCTTCACTCAAAAGATAATTCATGTTTAAGTCACTGATCTCGTTCTGCCTCAGCCGCCGACCCATCGTGATGATGGGATTGCTTCTCTTTGCCGGCGCTGGCTTCGTTGCTTTCAAACTGTTGAACATCGAGGCGTATCCCAATCCCACTCCCGTAATTTTGGAAATTACGGCGCAAGCCCCGGGCCTGTCGGCCGAAGAGATGGAGCGCTATTACACGATCCCCATGGAGATTGGGCTTTACACCACGCCCGGCATTGAGGTCATCCGCTCCACTTCGTTCTATGGGCTCTCGTTCGTTCGCGTCAGCTTCAAGTACGGGGTCGACTATTACTTTGCCTATAGCCAGGCTGCGATCGCACTGCAGCAGAACGTCAGCCTGCCCGGCGGTGTGTCACCCAATATCCAAGCCAACAGTTCGACTGGAGAGATTTACCGTTACCAGGTGGTCGGCCCGCCGCATTTTGGAATTACAAATCTGCGCACGGTTCAGGATTGGATCGTTGCCCGCCGCCTGCTGACTATCCCCGGCATTGCCGCCATTAACAGCTGGGGAGGTCCTACCAAAACATTTCAGGTCGAGGTCGATCCGCACAAACTCGAAGCCTACAGCGTCACGGTTCCTCAGATTCTGACCGCGCTGGGCAACGCAAATATCAACGTCGGCGGTCGCGAGATCACCGTGGGTCAGCAGTCGATCAACATTCGTGGCGTTGGCCTTATCGACGACGGTGGCAACGACGATTTGCGGCAAGGCTATAAAGTTCAGGACATTGAAAATGTCGTGCTGAGCCAGGAGAACGGCGTTCCGGTGCTGGTCAAGGACGTTGGCACGGTTTCAGTTGGATACCGGCCACGGCTCGGTATCCTGGGGCGGGACACGCACGATGACGTGGTCGGCGCCATCGTGGTGCAAAGGCGGACAGAAAAAACCGCCGACATGATTCCCAAGGTCGAGGCAGCCATCCGCACCTTGAATCACGATGGCAGTCTGCCGCCGGGAGTGAGGGTAGTTCCTTTCTACGACCGCTCATCGCTGATTGCCTTAACCACGCACACAGTGCTGCACAACCTGATTTTCGGATGTCTGCTGGTCTTCCTCATCCAATGGATATTCCTCGGAGATCTCCGTAGTGCTGTCATTGTAGGAATCAATATTCCCTTCGCTTTGTTTTTCGCCACCATTCTTCTGGTGGTCATGGGAGAAAGCGCGAACCTGCTTTCCGTAGGCGCGGTTGATTTCGGCATCATCGTCGACTCGGCAGTAATTCTGGTCGAGAACATTTTCAAGAACTTTCAACGCCCGCCCGAAGAACGGAACGTCCTGCTCCAGCGTTTATCGGACGGTTTCTGGGGCCATGATCCGACGCGGGCACCAGACCATATCACCCAAGCGCAAGGCTGGACGGATCGTTTGCGTCTCATCCTGGTCAGCGCGATGCAAGTGGACAAGGCGGTTTTGTTTTCTGCACTGATCACCGTGGCCGGTTTCGTGCCACTTTTCACCATGCAGGGAGTCGAAGGCCAGATCTTTGGTCCTATGGCGCGAACCTACGGCTATGCGTTAGCCGGAGCCCTGATTGCGACCTTCACTATCACACCTGTGATCGCTTCGTACCTGCTGCCCGCCCACGTGAAAGAGGTTGAGACGATCGTCGTCCGCACCTTGCACCGGTTGTACAATCCCGCTCTCCGATTTGCCCTGACTCATCGCGCTCTTGTAGTCGGAATCGAACTGGCTATTTCGCTCGGAACTTTTTTCCTGATCGCGCCACGCCTCGGCAGCGAGTTCCTCCCTCACCTGGAAGAAGGAAATTTCTGGATTCGCGCCTCCATGCCCACCACTCTTTCGCTCGAAGACGGTGAAGCCGCGACCAGGAAAATGCGCGAGATTCTAATGCGGCATCCTGAGGTCCTCACCGTCGTTTCGCAGCATGGCCGGCCAGATGACGGCAGCGACGCCTCCCCATTTTCCAACGTCGAGCTGTTTGCTCCCCTGAAGCCTTTTGATCAATGGCCGCGTGGACTCAACAAAGACAAACTCACCAACCAGATCCAAGCTGAATTCGATAACGAGCTACCCGGAATCGTGTTCAATTTCTCGCAATATATTGAGGACAACATCGAGGAGGGAATTTCAGGCGTCAAGGGCGTCAATTCGGTCAAGATCGTCGGCCCCAATCTTGAAGTTCTGACCAATCTCGCCAACCAGGTGCGCGACCAGATGGCTCAGGTGCGTGGCGTTACCGATCTGGGCATCTTCCCGGTCCTCGGCCAGCCCAACCTCAACATCAAAGTCGACCGCGAAAAAGCAGCACGCTACGGTCTCAACTCCGGTGATGTAAATGCGGTAATTCAAGCAGCCATGGGAGGAGCGGTGGCCAGTGAGGTTTTGGAAGGCGACCGGCAGTTCGATTTGGTGGTTCGGTACACGCCGGACTACCGCGACAGCATCGACAAAATCCGCAACATCAAGGTTGCCTACACGGCTCCCAACGGCGCCAATGCTTACATCCCCTTGAGCGAACTGGCCACAATTACTCTCCATACTGGAGCGTCGTGGATTTATCACGAGAGCGTGCAGCGGTTCATCCCCGTCAAGTTCAGCGTCCGTGGCCGCGACCTCGGAGGCACGGTTGAAGAGGCTCAGGAGCGCATCGCGAAAAACGTCCAGCTTCCCTCCGGATACCATCTGCTCTGGGCGGGTGAGTTCGGCGATCTTCAGGAAGCAAAGAAGCGACTGGAGATCATCGTGCCGATCAGCTTCATCCTGATTGCTGGTGCTCTTTACAGCCTGTTCAACAATTTCAAAGACTCGATTCTGGCTCTCGCAGGCATTCCTGATGCCATCGTCGGCGGCATCCTCGCACTCTACGTCACTGGTCTGCATTTCAGCATCTCCGCTGCCATTGGCTTTGTGTCACTCTTCGGTGTTTCCGTGATGGACGGGATCCTGATGATCACGTTCTACCATCAGGAACTGACTCACGGACTGACACACATCGATGCAATGTATCGCGCCGCGTCAACGCGTATGCGGCCGTTGCTGATGACTTCTCTCTCCGCCTGCATTGGGCTGTTTCCCGCGGCTATTTCCAACGGTATCGGCAGTCAGGTGCAGCGCCCCCTCGCCACCGTAATCGTGGGCGGTATGCTGGTGGGCCCGGTCATGCTGCTTCTGGCGGTGCCTGCCCTGCGGCTGATCTTCCTCGGCGGGGAACATCACCTGACCGTTGATCACTCGGAACCAAGTGAAAAAGAGGAATCAGAATGAAAACGGTACGCTTCTTTTTCGTGATGATGATCGCAGCCGTCTCGCTGCCGGGCAGAAGCCTTGCGCGCCAGGCAGATCATCCATCGCAACAAGCGCCTTCGCAGAGCGTCGACAAACCCAACGGTAATTATCAGAGAGATCTCGAAGTTCGGAACGAAAATCATCAGACGCGTTCGGGAGAAGCTGATCAGATCTCAAAACGCCCAGCATCGTTGGCGAAAACCACAACCAAACGTCCTTCGAGCACAATCAATTCCCACCCGGCTGTCAGTCATCCGCGGCGGCTCAATAAAACTCCGGCAACGAACGACGCTCGGATCGAAACTCCGGGGACCATCACCGGGCCTCAGGAGACAAGCTCAAAGACCGCTGTCCCCGTTCGAAGCCAAGCGGTCAGCCATCGCAGCCTGTCTGCTCCCTCATCCGCTGTCTCCGTTAACGGTCAGCAGTTTAGGAATTCCCGCGATCCAGGCGCGCATCTTGCAATCAGTGGCGGGCCACTGACAGCCGCGAGGGGCACCGCAGGGATCAATGGAACCAACATGAAGCGCAAGCCGTAAGTTGCTATGACTTTTACTCGTAAATCACGCGTCATTGCTGTCACCTCGGCTCTCTTTCCGGCCCTGGCGTTACTAATTACCGCAGGCTGTGCGGTCGGTCCGAATTTCAAAAGACCGGCTGCACCGAATGTTCCTGGCTATGCGCCTAGTCTACCCACGGCCACGAGCAGCAGTCCGAATGTCACCGGCGGGGAGGCACAAAGGTTTGCTCAAGGACGCGACATTCCCGGAGACTGGTGGACGTTGTTTCACTCGAAACCGCTGAACGACCTGATCGAGCGCTCTCTCAAGAACAATCCCGACCTCAAGTCGGCGCAAGCCGCGTTATTGGTTGCACGCGAGAACACTTTGGCGCAACGCGGTGCATACTATCCGAGCGTTTCAGGAAGCTTCTCCGCCACTCGGGCAAAGACCTCGGAAGAAATTTCGCCTGTTCCGAGCTTCACCTCGTTTCAATACAGCTTGTTCACGCCGGAGGTTAGCGTCTCTTACACCCCCGACGTCTTCGGCCTGAACCGTCGGACAGTGGAATCGCTGAAGGCACAGCAGGCGCAGGCGCGCTACGTTGTAGCCGCAACGAATATCACCTTGAGTTCCAACGTTGCTGCTGCTGCCATCCAGGAAGCATCTCTGCGGGCGCAGATTGACGCCACCAATCAGCTTATCGAAGTCAACACCAAGCAGCTTGATATATTGCGCAGGCAGTTCGAGAAAGGCTATGTCGGCCGGCTCGACGTTGCAGCGCAGGAAGCACAGCTTGCGCAAGTCGCGGCTACTTTGCCGCCACTGCTCAAGCAACTGGCGCAACAGCGCGACCTCCTGGCAGTGTTGTCGGGCGGCTACCCCAACGAAGATCTGGTTGAGAAGTTTGAATTATCCAGCCTGCACCTTCCGCAGGAACTTCCGTTGAGCCTTCCCTCCAAACTTGTGGAGCAGCGCCCGGACGTCCTTCAAGCTGAAGAGAACCTGCATTCGGCCAGTGCGCTGATCGGAGTTGCTCGCGCAAACCGGCTGCCAAGCTTTACCTTGACCGGCGATATCGGGAGCATGGCCCTCGCCTTCGGCAACATATTCTCCGCCGGAAATGGCTTTCGGGATGTAACGGCTGGCGTCACACAACCTATCTTTGAGGGCGGAACTTTGATGCACAAAGAACGAGCCGCCAGGGCGGCCTACGTTCAGGCCGAGGAGCAATACCGCAGCACTGTGCTGACCGCATTTCAGAATGTCGCCGACACGCTCCATGCCCTGGAACAGGATGCAGACGGCCTAAAGGCTGCGGTTGCTGCTAGAGATGCCGCGAAAGTGACGCTTGATCTCACGACACGACAAATGCAGGTTGGCTATGTGAGCTATTTGGCGCTCCTAAATGCAGAGCAGAGCTATCAGCAAGCCGTGATCAACCTGGTACAAGCGCAGTCAAATCGCTATGCCGATACGGCTGCGTTGTTCCAAGCGCTGGGCGGCGGATGGTGGAACCGCGCAGACGTTCCCAAGAGTTGACTTGTACCCAGTAAACCAACCGGTCACTCTTTGCCGGACGACGGGTAAACCGGAAGTACCATACGCATAGATCCGTCGTGAGTTGATTCCCTCCAGTACCAGACCCAGGCAAAAGCGCCGGTGACGTTACTCCTCGGCTGAAACTGAACAACCGGATGCAAATCGATAAAGTTGTTGGGGGAAGCCAGTGAACACCAATCTGAGCGTCCAGGATTTCAAGATACGGGAGGATTTCCTCCAAAAATTCTTCTGCGGGGCTTACGCTCATTCTCAACCTCCTCAGGGGCCCCTTTTACTCGCAAAGGATTCCTACTCTGTGACCATAATCGGTGCAATCCTTTACGTTGTGCATCTACGTTGTGCATCGAATTCCGCTTTTCGCCTTGCTATCACGGCGATTCAATAAGTCAATGCAATGAAGGCGCCCATGGTCCCCATAGAAAGGACAGTACTGAGAAAGATGGTCGCCTCCGATTCGTCCAGGTCGACTTTGTAGTGAGTCGCTAGCATCATCGGCCCGACCGCGGTCGGCACGGCACCGAGCAGGACCATCTCGCGCCGATGCAACGTAGTGAGCCCAAAAAGCAGGGCAATGAGCCACATCACGGCAGGCTGGGCCAGGTTCTTGAGCGTGACGCTCAATGCGACTGCGCTGCTGATGCGGAGTTTCTGTCCACTCAGGAGCAGGCCCGTAGCGAAGAGCGCGACCCCCGAAGTCGCCTCCCCGATCAGGGCAAATGACCTTTGCGCCATTTCAGGCAACCGGATGTGGGCCGCCGCCATGGCTAACCCCGCAATCGGAGCCCATACGAGCGGTTGTTTGATGGCATGCAGGAGGCAGCCCCAAACCACCGCGCTTCGTGTGTGCCCGGCTTCAGTTGGACGTCCGGCTTCGAGTAGTGTCAGGGTCACGGGCATCATTACGAAGCTCACGACCAAGTTTGCGAACGCGACCGACAGCACCGCAGATCTACCGATCAAGGCGAGCAGCAGCGGGATGCCGACCAATGCCATGCTGGGGAAGGCACTGCTGAGAGCTTGAAGAGAACTCGCGTCGACCGGCTTGCGGAAGATGCCCATCGAGATCGTTAGAGCGAGAAAGTAGATGACCAGGAGTCCCAGCGCCAGTCCCAGGAAGAACCGCCAGTCGTGGAGTTCCGCCATGGTCATGGTGGCGGTTGCATTAAAGAGCAATGCTGGCAGACAAAATGTGAGACCCAGATTGGCAAGTACCTCGCCACTCTCGGCTTTGAATAGGCCAAAATGCCCCGCCAGGAAGCCGAGCAGAATGACAAAAGCGATCGGGACGAGCGCGTTGATTATGACGGGCAACAATGACATCTGACTATCCTTATGAGGGTCCCCTAGCGTTTCCTCAACCGAGAATTGCGATAGAAAGTGCGAATCATCCCCAGGTAACGAGTGGCAACCCGCTAAATCCTGGCTTTCGCGCCCAACGGCAGATCTACGGCCATGAGGACATCTTGATTGTGTTCAAGCATGCGACGTTCCAATCGGCGTTCCGTATGGAACACTCCAATACCCAGCCTCACTGGGACGATGGAGTGGGTGCGCATCAGTTCGTGCGGTGCCTTCAACGTTTTCGTCGTTCGCGACACGCTCGCTTTGGCCATCACGATTCCAGTGATTTCTGGGACGTGAACAATAGAGGACTCCTTTGTCAGACAAGATTTGTAAAAGCACTCTCGTGAAAAAGTGAGTGCACCAGTTACGGCGAGTGACATTTTGCATTGAGACCCTTTGTCCAATGGGCTGACAGTCTGTCCGATGATGTGG
>CAWALR010000004.1:0-204123 GCA_963782835.1 uncultured Acidobacteriaceae bacterium
ATTTTACGAATAAGGTACTCCGCAGTACCTTCGACTCGGGGGATTTCTCTTGGGGAGGACTTTAGTCTAGAAGGTGATCGTTACCCCGCCCCGCACCGAACGGGCGGACTGCACGAAATAAACCGTTTGGCCATCCTGGCCCATGACCGGCACATAGCCCTGCGCCAGCAGGTTCCGCAGGTCAATCAGCGCTTCCATGTGGGCCGGAAGGAAACCCATGGTCGGGATTGGTTGCCGCACAAAGAGGTTCAGAAAGGCGTCGCTCTGTCCCGGCGACGCGTTGAACATATCCACCGGCGTCAAGGCTGAACCATTCACCCAGCGGTAAGAGGCGATCCACCGCGTATGCGTGCGTGGAATGCTGCCGCTGAACTTCGCGGCCACAGCCTGACGGCGCTGTGTGCTGATAAACTGCCCGGCGTTCTGAATCTGGACATCCGGCTTGGCAAGATCCAGCACATCGCCGCAGGCATAATCCAGCGTAGCGCTGAGGTCCGAATAAAGCTTGCGCTCGAGAACCAGGCGCAGGCCGTGAGTGTCCAGCGTGCCCCCGGCATAAGTAAACGTACCGGAATAAGAATCAGGCAAGAGGAAGCCACCAGCCGCAGTCACCTCGCCAGTTCCCAGCAGCGCAGTATTTTCCACGCGATCACTGAAAACCGCCAACTGCATGTTGTTCCGGCCGACCCGCCGCGACACATTCAATTCCTGATGGTGAGCGCTTTCAAGCTGCTGCGAAAAGTTGGATACGCTGATCCGCGGGTCGCTTTGGTTCAACCCTCCATTCACATCCGCCGGCGCCGAATCAAAAGCCTTGTCGTCCCGCAGAGTCGGCAGCGACGTCGCGTACGAGTATCCCACGACCGTATTTGGGGAAACGTGCAGGTCCAAGGAACCATAAGGCCGGAATGCAGTCACGCGTCCGAGGAATTGGATGGTCTGCAGTTCGCTGCCGAACTTTAACTCCACCACATCGCCAAGCGACAGATCATCTGCGCCGGAGAGCGCCAAAGCCTGCAGCGAAGCATCATGCAGATTCGGATCCGAGGGTGCGAAACGACGCATCGCAACCCCCATGGAAGGCCCGGAACCGTCGGGTAACCTGTGTGAGTACGTTGCCCGCAAAACCGAGTCAGGAAGCCCGTCGCCATAGCCAACATTCCCGCTCAAACCGACACGATCCGTCGAAAAAACGGACCGCTCCACGGAGAACCCGGTATTCATGTCCGAGCCGCTGCCATAACCGCCAGCCGCCGAACCCGCCAGAAACGAGAGGCTGCCCGTAAGGTTTCGATCCGATTTATCGGCGCTCAAACTAGGATCGTCGAACACCCGCAGCACTGGGCGATTCGCCACCGAACGCAACGTCCACTTCCAATCGTCGTCATCGGCGGTACCGCGCAGTGGGCCCACGCGCATGGCATTCAGCAGTGTGTTCAAGGTGATGTTCAGGTGAGTGCTGGTGCCGGGATGCAATCCGACTTTGTCGCGCCAGGCAGGCAAGAAGGAAGCCGCAGAAACCTTGACCGTATATAAGCCGGGCACCAAATCACTTGCGTAGTAGAATCCGGCGCCGTCGGTGAACACGGTCCAAGTGCGAGCCGCCGTTCCGACGATCTCAACCACCGCGCCCATCTGGGGGATCCCAGAGGCGTCGCGCACGTACCCCGAAATCGCCCCTGGCCGCTCAGCGGCCCACGCAGGAAGCGACAACGCTACGATCACCGCCCAAGTTCCGAGCTGGCGAAGCTTCACTCCTACCCCCCGGGAATCAAACAGGCGGTTACTCTACAGCAAACGTCGCTGAGGGATCAACAACCTGTTTGGAGATGTTGTCGTTCACTTTGATTTCGATCCGATATACGCCCGGCTGCAGATTTGCCGAGGCAATCGATTTTTGCAGCGTCACCTGGTCGCCTACGTTGCCCATCGTGTCCGTGGATTCGGTCTTCTGAACCACCGGTTTGTTGGTCGCAATGTTGACGATGTCAAACTCGAAAGTGGCCGAAGGTTTGTGCGTCTTCTCGTCCACGCCCAAATTATAGACTTGCATCCAGAAGTTTACCTTTTGGTCGCGACTCCGCTTGAAAAGCGCAGGCTTGCCGTCCGCCGGCGCCACGCGCGGGCGAACCTTGGTTACGCCGATCACGAAACTCCCCGTACTCACATCTTTGGTGGGCACCGGTTCCATCTGGTCGGCAACGATCAAAGAAGAGGTGGAGAGTTTATCGTCCGAGTACTCCGGTACTACAATGCCGCGGCTCCACAGGCCTTTGCGATCGCCGTTCACATCTTTAATCGCAACCTCGATTTTGTAACGTCCGGGTCGCAGCGGCAGCGCCTTCCAATACACCGAGGAATTCTCCGCGGTGCGTGGCAGCAACTCAGCCGGAACATCCACCTGCGCCGTGTCTTCGAAAGTCTGCACCACGCGGCCGGTTAACGTGGTCACGCGGCCGAAGATGTTCACCGTACCGCGCTGTACGCCATCCTTGTTGGCAAACGTGATATCCCGGTACTTCATCTGGATGGTGACCGGTACCAGCACCGTGTCGCCCGTCACCTTCACATAATCGGTGCGCACGTCGAACGGCATCAGGTTAGTAATCAGCTTGGTATTAACAATTTCTTCCAGATCTTTGAACTTGACCGGAGGAGGAGCCTGCAATTTTGCAAATTGTTCCAGCCGGTCAAACTCCTTCGTCTGCAGGTCCGAACTCATGGGCCCAGCTCCGAGTTGCTCCAGCCCGCCGCCACTGAACCGCTGCGCCTTGCTAGACATTCCCATCTGCTCGTAGAGCGTCAGGCCTGCATTCGGCGTGTACTTCAGGGCATCTTTCTCCGACCGGTCGATCGTCATGTGATAGTCGCCGCACATGCAGGTATCGACGAATTCGATAATTACTTCTTGACCTATACCTTCAAGGTAGCGGTAGCGCCAGTCTTCAAAGGGGAACGTGGACGTCTCGCCGCCGCCCTCTTCCGTGGGGCGCTCGTACGATCCACCGGAGGGATGCGAATCGACTTCATCTGCCGGACCGTACATGATGTAGATACGGCCGCGATCCGTCTTCCAGCCAGGAATGCCGGCAGCAAAATGCTCGTTGGAGTAGGCTATGCGCCGGTAGTGCTCTTCCTTGTATTCGTTCTCTTCCGTGTCGGGAGTGGGGTCGCGGCGCTGCCAGAAAGCTTCAATAAAATTATCGCGCTCTTCATCGTTGGAAAGCTGCTTGAATGCAGCCCGTTCCTGGTCGGTAATAATCCAGACGACGTCCTCGTTCAGCCACTTCTTGTAAGTCTTGCTAAGCTCGATGTTCAGGGCTCTTTTCTGCGCCTTCTTCTGTTTCTCATTCGGTTTGCGCTTCAGCGGATCGGCATCGTCGGCAGGTTGGGCTTGGGGGTCGGTCGCCGCTGCCGGGGCTGATTGCGTCCCCGCTGGCGGCTGGCCGGGAGTGGCCGACTTGTCGCTTTGCGCTCTGGCCGGACCGGCCAGGCCTGCGGCTACGAATAAAATGACAAGAGACGAGAGATAACGGGAAAGAACCCGAACCATGAGAGGGACTCCTGCGACGGTAAAGCTTTCGTCCAGTATTCTAGGCTCCCAATCGAGCGAATGCAAGGTTAAGTCACAGTAAAAGAAAGGCCTGCCGAGCCTAACCAACCTTTGTTGGACGCGGGGACGATCGCTCCGAGTTGCCCGCGCAACCAGAAGTTGCCCAACGAACCGGCGTCAACAGGGGTCAGGATTGAGACTACGACCCCGGCTGAGAGCAAGCTATAATTGCAGGTTCCGGGTCCGATATCCTCGGCTCTTGGACTTCCCAGGCAGGTCTCATTAGCGCGTCTCTCGATGGAACTTTCCTGTTGGCAGGAACGTATCAGAAGACGTGTCCGTCAGACCGGTGTCCTCGGGCTGGCCAAGATCTTGAAGATCGGACTGCAGGCCGCAGGGTAACAAACGCCAAGCCCGGGACAGGTGACGGAGACAATGAAAGCCTGGAAGAAAATTACGATTGGCGTCGGCGTAGTGGTGGTGCTAGCCGCCATCGTCGGCTTCACCGTGTATCAAAGCGGCAAGAATGTGGTCACGGTGCAGACCGGAAAGGTTCAGCGCCAGGATTTGTCGTCAGTGGTGAGCGCATCGGGGGAGATTAAGCCAAAAACTTACGTCAACATCGGCGCCAATGCTTATGGAAAGATCACCCACCTGTACGTGAAGGAAGGGGATCACGTAAAGAAGGGGCAATTGCTGGCACAACTGGAAAACGTGCAGTCTACGGCAGATGTCAGCGCCAACCAGGCTTCGGTGCAAGCCGCGGAAACGGACGCCATTGCCGCTGATGCGGCGCTCAAGACCGCCGACGCCGACCTGCAGCGCGCCCAAGCCGACTACGCGCGCAATAAACTCGACTGGGATCGCGCCCAAAATCTCTATAACGATGGCCTGATCTCGAAATCCGATTTCGATAGCCGCCAGAACGCATGGGCCACAGCCGACGCCGGCCTGGTACAGGCCAAAGCGCGAGTCGCCCAAGCCAAGGCTCAGAAAGACTCCGCCGACCGCCATGTCGCTCAGGCGCGCGCCAATCTCACCCGCGTCGCGGATGTGTTGCAGAAAACTACCTACTCCGCTCCCTATGACGGAGTCGTCACCAACCTGCCGGTCCGCGAAGGCGAGTCGGTGGTCATCGGCATTCAAAACGCCCTCGGCAGCACGCTGCTCACGCTGGCCGACATGTCCGTAATCACCGCCGAAGTGAAAGTCGATGAGACCGACATCGTCAACGTTCATCTGGGCCAGTCCGCCGAAGTAACGATCGATGCCATTCCCCGAAAAATTTTCCACGGCACCGTTTCCGAAATCGGCGACAACGCCATCGTGCGCTCCACCGGCGTGGCAACTTCTCAGCAGGCAACGGCCAGTGAAGAAGCCAAAGATTTCAAGGTAGTCGTTACGGTCACCGACCCTCCACCCGATCTCCGCCCAGGCCTTTCCACCACTGCGAAGATCACAACTGCGGCGCGAAGTGCAGTGCTCTCCATTCCAATTCAAGCCCTCTCCGTTCGCACCAAGGCTCAGTTGGAACAAGAGAAGTCGACGCCCGGCTCTGTACATGCGGCCGCACCTGCTCCCAAGGAAACTGCATCCAAGAGCAGCAAGGATCAGCAGCAGGACGTGCAGGGCGTCTTCGTCATTCGCAATAAGAAAGCGGAATTCGTGCCGGTCACTACCGGAATTACAGGCACTACCGACATCGAAGTGGTAAATGGTCTGCGCGAAGGGGACGAAGTGATTACCGGCAGTTACAAGGTTTTGCGCACACTGCGTTCTGGAAGTAGCGTCAAGATCGATAACTCGGTTCCGAAGAAGGAAGACGAATCGTCATGACGTTCGCCTGCTTCATCCGTCCAACGGAGAAGCCGGTCTTGAAGCAGGGGTCTCGAATCACAGTCTTGAGTGCAAGTTTCACGGTCGCAACAGCAGACGGAGCCTACGGAATCGAATTCAAACTCGGAGAACTCAGTGGCACCGGAGCAGGAGAAAAATATGGCTACCGCCGAAGTACTTAGCATGCCGACCCCCGCCGTCAGCGCGTCCCCGCAATCCTGCATGATCGCTGCCGTAGATCTTTGGAAGACCTATGACATGGGTTCCGAGCAGCAAGTGCACGCCCTGCGCGGTGTCAACTTGCGCATCGAGCGTGGCGAATACGTCGCCATCATGGGACCCTCCGGTTCCGGCAAGTCCACGCTGATGAACTTGATCGGCTGCCTCGACACGCCCACCAAGGGCGAGTACTGGCTGAACAGCCAGCTGGTCAGCGAACTCGACGACGACGAACTGGCCCGCATCCGCAACAAGGAAATCGGTTTCGTATTCCAGACCTTCAATTTATTGGCTCGCGCCACCGCTCTGCACAATGTTGAACTGCCACTCATTTATGCCGGCGTAGCTACCGACGAGCGCATCGAACGCGCCAAAGCCGCACTCACCGCCGTCGGAATGGGCTCGCGCATGACTCACAAGCCGAACGAACTTTCCGGTGGACAGCGCCAGCGCGTTGCCGTTGCTCGCGCCCTGGTCAACAAGCCTTCCATCATTCTGGCCGACGAACCTACCGGCAATCTCGATTCGCAGACCGGAAACGAAATCATGGCTTTGTTTGACCGCCTGCACCAGGAAGGAAACACAATTGTGCTGGTCACCCATGAGCATGACATCGCGGAGTACGCTCACCGTGTGGTCAACATCAAAGACGGCGTCGTTGAGCGCGACGAGCGGAAGAGATAAAAAACGTCGAATCCAACCTTGGGCGTAAAAGCAGAAACTCGCGGCAAAACTAACCCCAGCAGGCCGAGGATTTTCCTAAACCGGATTTTTCTAGAGCAGGATTCGCCATCTCCTCCGCGCTTTTCGCCGACGCCAGAGCCACTTGATCGCGTCCACCGCGTTTGGCCTCATACAGAGCGGCATCGGCGGCAGCCATCAAATCCTTGGGCGACATTCCATGTTCGGGAAATGCTGCCACGCCGACTGAAAATGTGACCATGCCCAGCGATTTGCCCTGATGCATGATGTTCAGCTCCCTCATTTTGGAGCGCAATCGCTCCGCCCGGGCATGCGCCCCATCTAGACCAGCCGTGGGCAGGATCACCACAAACTCTTCTCCGCCAAAGCGGCACACGAAGTCCTCCGCTCGGACGTTCTTCAACAGGAAGGATGCAGTCTCGCGCAATACCGCATCCCCTGCGTCGTGGCCGTGAGTGTCGTTGAAGCGCTTGAAGTGATCCAGGTCGAGCATCAGGACACCCATGGATTGTCCCGCACGGCCCGCACGCCGCATTTCGCGATCCAATACTTCCTCGAGATATCGCCGATTGTAGAGGCCGGTCAGGGAATCCCGCACCGACTGGACGCGCAACGCTTCCCGGAGCTTTATGTTGGCGATGGAAAGTCCAACTTGCCCCGCAAAAGTCGTCTTAAACGATTTTTCCGAGGGATCCAGTTGCGGCGCCTCATCGCTCGATTGAAAGTGCACGATGCCCAAGGTTTCGCCCTGCGCGAGAATTGGGATACAGAGGTACGTATTCTCAATACCCGCGGCGTGAGCGCATCGCGCCGTGGTATCACCGGCCACCACCAGATGCGGGTGTCCTGTACGGAGCGCCCAGCAATCCACGGGTTCGAACTCCCTCGTGGGGAGTTGGCAGTCTGCCCACGATCCAATCACCTCCGCCAGGCTGCGTTCGCCATTCAACAAAGCTACCCCGCCCCGGACGCCAGGAAAGATTTTGGGCGCAAAACCCAGGGCAGCCGCGAACACTTCTTCCCGGCTCACGCAGCTCTGTAGCAGTTCGCCCATCTTCGCCAGCATCGTCGCCCGCTCCGAACGTTTTTCCAGCTCTTTCATCATTTCCGCGTTCCGCTGATCCAGCGCGTTGCGTGCGAAGTCTCTTTCAATCATTTCCTCCTGCAATCGGGTGTTCGTGTCCGCTAATTGCGCGGTCCGTTCCAGAATCTGCTCCTCTAGAATCTGCTGATTCTGTTTCTGGTTCTCTATGTCAGTACACGTTCCGAACCATTTGATAATCTTTCCCGCGGAATCGCGGATGGGATTGGCTCGCCCCAGGAACCATCGGTAGGTTCCATCTTTCCCGCGCAGCCGATATTCCACATCGTAGGGTTCGCCCACCCGCAGCGCGTTCTGCCACTTTGAAAAGCAGTCATCCACGTCGTCCGGGTGCACTACTTCCTTCCATCCTGTCCCTCCCAGTTGCTCAAGCGTGAGCCCGGTGTAATCGAAGCATCTCCGGTTGAAGTAGTCATCCTCCCCATTGGGATCGGCGGTCCATATAATTTCTGGGACCGCCTCCGCCATCGTATGGAAATACAATTCGCGTTCGCGGGAAATGCTCAGATCGAACCTGTGTAACACAAACAACCGGTCAAAAAACGACAAAGCGATCGCAACGCCGAGTATGAAGAGCGTGCTCCCGCTGATAGCCACAACGCCAAGCGCAGAAATTTTGATGGTTCTGCTCAAGCTTGGAGCAATGGCGGAGGCGTGGAACCTCGCTGCCCACATCCCGGTATAGTGCGCCAGCGGAATGACGCCGCCCATCACCAGCGCACTGATGATTTTCCTCCAACTCGTTCGCTTCTCATCCCGTACTCGAAAGGAAAGCTTCAACGCCGCGTAGGAGACCGCGATGGCCAGCATGATCGACAGAACTACGAGTCGGATGTCATAAACCACCACCGCAGAACAGCGTATGCCGGCCATGCCGATGTAGTGCATAGCCGCAATTCCACCGCCCATCACGACGCTGCCGCTGATCCCCTGCCGTAAGCTCATCTTCGGCTGGCTGACTACCAGTAGAGCCACCGCGGAAGCGGCGATTGCGGCCAATAGCGAAAGGATCACGGTCGGGAGATGGTAAGAAACCGGCATCGGCACGGTTAAGGCGAGCATGCCCACGTACTGCATTGCCCATATCCCCAGCCCCATCGCGGTCGCGCCACAACTCAGCCAGACGGTCCGCACGCGGCCACGCGCCGACGTCACTCGCCCAGCCAGATCGAGTGCGGCATACGATGCAACCATCGCCAGCAGAATGGAAAGGGCCACCAGTCCGTGGTCGTAACTTGCCGCTCATTGCAGTGAAGGAATTCATCGCTTAATTGATCAAGTGTTATCCGCCTCGCTTGACGCGGTCGTTTTGACCTCCATGCTCCAGACGGGACTTACCCGGCGCGGCGACTCTATGCTGTTACATCGGCAGCATTCAGGATTTCCGCGTTAGAAATCGCTAATCAGGTCCGCAGGCACGTGCGATTCAAGTAGGAAAATAAGAAGGGCCCCCGGCAGGAGGCCCTCGTGATTATGGACTTCTGGAATGAGACAGCCTGACTTAGATGCTTCGCCCTTTACCGCGCCGAAGCGGTATCAGCAGGCCGCAAGGGACCTGCCAGAAAGAAGTTGTGATCGTAAAGATTGCGGTACATGTGTCCCGCGATCTCTGCTGCCTTGGGACCAAACGTCGGCCGCCCACCTTGCAAAAACACCACTACGACGACGCGGCCGCTGCTGGTATTCGCGTAGGAGGCGAACCAGCCAAAGCGTGTACCATCGTGCGAGCAGGTCCCGGTTTTGCCCAGAATTTCTTCTTCGTTGAAGTTCAGTCCCAGCCGACGAGCCGTGCCGTACTGCACTGCCCCCGCCATGCCTACCGAGATTTCCGGAATTGCGGGCGCGATATCCAGCTGCCGCTTGATGCGCGGCTGAAAATCTGTGATCTCCTCCGGCGTCGTAGGATGCTGCAAGTAATAAAGCGTCCCGCCGTTTGCGATGGCGGAAACCATGGCTCCCAGTTGCAGCGGGGTCATCGAAATACCCTCGCCGAAGGAACACATTTTCCCCACACCGCCAAGTTTCTCCGGAATCACTTCATCCGGATACGTTCCCAGCTGTTCCCCTGGAATGTCGTAGCCGGCCAACTCGCCCAAGCCGTACTGGTGGGCATAGTAGGCGACCTTTTCAAATCCCAGCTTGCGTCCCACCGCCTCGAAATACGCGTTGTTGGAGTGCGCCAGCGCCTCGGTGAGATTCATCCGATAGTGCCCGCCGAGAGAGACCTCGGTTTCCTTCGAGATCAGTCCTTCGCTCAGCGCAGCCAGCGCCACCGAAAGCTTAATGGTCGAGCAGGGTTGCGCACCGCTTGAGAGCGCCAGCTTCTGATTCACCATGGCCAGCACCCGGCCGCTGGTCGGCTCAATCGCCACCACAGTCCCGTTCATGTTGCCTAGAGCGTCGATCGCCGCCTGACGCACAACCGGATCTTCCCCATCCGTAATGTCGCCGCCCGTAATTCCCTCGGCGAAGGAACTCATGTAAAAGCGCTCGTGATAAGTGTGGCGCCGCGCGCCGGTCGAGGTTCTGCCGGAGGTTCGCGTCAAGCTCGCGCTATGGCTGCTCGCGCTTCGGCTGCGCGCTAAATGCCGCATACGACGCCGCGTTCGCTGGCTCTCGCTCAATTTTTGCGTGGATTTGGGCTTGCTGGCATTCTGCGGGTGCGGGTTGACGTGCGCCGCCCACGTTCCGGGCGCCAGAATTAGACTTCCCACCACCACCATCAGACGAAGATAGCGTGTTCCCAACTTGGACATCTTCTGATCGTTCCTCGGTTCCCCGGATTCCCTAGTGACTTCGATGCACGAAGCCTGCCAGTTACCACATCCCCTGGTAACTTTCCCCAACTTATCGATACTACGAGAGTTATTGGATTTCAGGCAATAACAAAGTTTTTCTGGAACCAAATCATTATTCGGATATAAGTCGTGATGGAACAAGTACTTAAATGGGAGTTACTTCGGTACCGCTGCCTCGGTAACGCATTACCTCGTTACTGAAAAGGTACTGCTCAATGGGCAAACTTTTTCCTCGCCCGCCGCCCGCGTCCCTACATCACTTCGCCGCGCTTGCGCAGAAATGCCGGAACGTCCAGATCCTCCTGCTCGAAATTCGCCACCATCGCGTTCCGCATGCTGTCAAGCGAGATCACTTCGGCAGCCGCATGACCCATTGCCACTGTCGTTGCCTCCGCCATCCTGTGCTCATCCCTTACCGGTTGCGGAAATGAATCGGGAAAAGGCGACACCGGCTCTGCCGGCCCGACGGGATCCGGAAAATCCATGGCGTTATCATGCGACGTCGCAAACGAATGATGAACCTCCACCGGCCGCTGCTGCGACCGGGGAATCTCGCGGAAACCAGTGGCGATTACCGTAATCTTCACCGCATCCTTCATCTTCTCATCCAGCACCGCGCCGAAAATAATATTCGCGTCTTCATGCGCCGCACTTTGAATGATGGTGCAAGCCTGCTGCACTTCAGCCAGCTTCAGCGAACCCGATCCCGTGATATTGATCAGAATCCCGCGCGCTCCGTCGATTGCACCGGCCTCGAGCAGCGGAGAGGCAATCGCGCGCTGCGCCGCCTCGATCGTCCGCATCTGCCCGCTCGCCGTCGCCGTTCCCATCACCGCATATCCCATGCGCGCCATGATCGTCTTCACGTCGGCGAAGTCGCGGTTGATGATGCCGGGGATGGTAATGATGTCGGAAATTCCCTGCACGCCCTGCCGCAAAATGTCATCGGCGATGCGGAATGATTCGAAGAATCCCGCATTCTCCGCCACCGCCAGCAGCTTCTCGTTCGGAATCACGATCGTCGTATCCACCGATTCCATCAGTTCAGCGATACCCTTCTCGGCCTGCGTCATGCGCCGCTTGCCTTCAAACGAAAACGGCTTGGTCACGACGGCCACCGTCAGCGCTCCCATCTCGCTTGCCAGCGACGCGATGATCGGCGCCGCGCCTGTGCCCGTTCCGCCGCCCAGGCCGGTGGTCACGAACACCATGTCGGCGCCTTCGAGAGCTTCAATAATTTTGTCCGAGTCCTCCAGCGCCGCCTTGCGGCCCACTTCCGGATTCGCGCCCGCGCCCAGTCCATTCGTCAGCTTCACGCCCAACTGCAGCTTCACCGGCGCGTGCGACATGCGCAGCGCCTGCAAGTCCGTGTTGGCCGCGATGAACTCGATGCCTTCCACTCCGGCATCGATCATCCGGTTCACCGCGTTGCCGCCGCCGCCCCCCACGCCAATCACCTTAATCTTGGCGTCGTTGAGAGGTTCCTCATTGAAGCTGATGCGAATGCTCGAATCGTTTGTCATAACCCTCCACCGCGTACTGAATTTTCTTCCACTAGTTCGTTTGTCGATCCTCTAAGCCTTGTCATTCCGAGCCGACCTGAGTCGGCGAGGAACCTGCTTCCCTTGCACTGCGCCGTTCACCCCACCAACATCGCCTTAAGTCTCGATCCCCACCGATCCCCCTGAAACCCGCGCGCCACCCGCGCCCGTTGCCCGTAATTCACCATGCCCAGCAGCGTGGCGTACTCCGGCTCGGCCAACGTAGCGGGCATCTTCGCCAGAGGCGTCGGCCACGAGAGCCGCACCGGACGCCGCAAGACGGATTCGGCCACATCAAAAATTCCCGGCAGCCGCGACCCTCCGCCGCTTAACACGATTCCCGCCAAGCACGCTTCGAACATGCCGCTCTGTCGCAGAGTGTCCCGCATGATCTCGAAAAGTTCGCGGGCCCGCGGCTCCAGAATTTCCGCCACCAGCCGCTGCGGCAGTAGTCTTGAAGGCCGGTCGCCCACCGACGGCACTTCCACCTCGTTCCCCTCAGGAATCAGCGTGACAATTGCATTGCCATACACTTTCTTGATTTTTTCCGCCTCCGCCAGCGGCGTGCACATGCCCATCGACAAGTCGCTGGTGAAGTGGTCGCCGCCCACCGGAATCACTCCCGTAAATGCCACCGCGCTCTGTAGGAAAACGACCAACTCCGTCGATCCTGCTCCAATATCCGCAAGACACACGCCCAACTCTCGCTCGTCGGCGCGCAGTACGGAATCCGCCGCCGCCAGCGGCTCAAACACCGTGTCATCCACGTGGACTCCAGCTCGGTTCACCGCCGTGATCACGTTCTGCACCGCGCTTGCTGCCGCCGTCACCAGGTGCACCCTCACCTCCAGCCGCGCCGCCATCATCCCCAGCGGATCGTGCACCCCGGCCTGATCGTCGAGAATGAATTCCTGCGGCAGAAGGTGCAGTACCTCCCGATCCGCCGGCAGCGGAATTGCCCGCGCCCGCTCCACGGCCTGCTTGATCTCGTCCCGCCCAATTTCTCGCGGACGCGTGCCCAGGCTGATGCCGCCATGGCTGTTCACCCCGCGCACGTGCGCTCCGCCGATGCCGACAATGGCGTGCTCCACCGCCGCGCCCGCCACATCCTCCGCGGCTTCCGCGGCTCTCTGAATCGCCGCGACCGCCTTATCCAGCTCCACGATCACGCCCTTGCGCGAGCCTCGCGACTCCGCCACGCCGTGCCCGCGATAGCGCAGGCCGCCGTCCGTGACCTCTACCATCAGCGCGCACGTCTTCGCGCTGCCCACATCAATCGCCGTCAGAACATTTCCCTGCTGCTTTGCCATCTCTGAATTAGGCCCCGATAAAATTCATCGCACGTTATGAACTTGAATTCTCAATCGCTCGGCTCCTGGCTCGCCTGAGTCTTGGCAATCGCCGGACTCGGCTTCTGTCCGCCCGTATGAATCGAAGCCTTAGCTGTCGCATCCCCACTCCGCGCCACAAGCTTTTTGTGCTCGGCCGCCCGGCGCTTGGCCGCGACCGCAGCGGCCCGCTTCCTGGCCGCTTCGGGCGCCGCCGCCTTTTCCGCCGGCACTGTTTTCTTCACCGGGATCGGGTTGGCCGACTTCACAGAAACTTTGCTCACCTTCGGCTTATAGACTGGCTTTTTCGTTCCGCTGGCCGCCGTCTTCGGATCAAGCTTCTTCGGCGTCAATTCGAACGCTGGCTTCGGCACCGGACGATCATTCGGTCCCACCCGCGTGAGCAAAGCCGCTGACTTCACTCCCGCCGCGGCCGCCGCCTTCGCCATCGTCGGAGTCAACGGAGTCCGCTTCGCAGTCTGCTCGATGTCCGGATTCACGATGATCTGGTTGTCGTAGCGCAGATCCACCGACTCCAGCCTCTGGAACTGCTGCCGCCAACCCTGGGCATGGCTCACATAAATTTTGTAGCGCCGCAGATAATCCGACGATCCCAGATGCACCAGCACATCGCCCGCCGGATCATTCACCCGCACCTTCACGTCTTCCAGGTCGGAAAGATCGACCTCACTCAGATCCTGCGAGTAGCGCGCTCCGCCCGAATCCAGCTCGCGCACCATCTCGCTGTAAGCCTTCATCCGCGGCGCCCGCGTCGAAAGCGGCTCGCCCGGATTCATTCCCAGAATCACCGGAAACGAATACTTATGTTTCGGCGACAACTCCATCAGCGTTCCGCCCGCGTCGATCAACGACATCCGCGGACCCACGCGCGCAAACGCTACCGGCGTGCGCTCCTGAATCTCCACCTTCAGCCGGTTGGGAACAAAGCGCATCACGCTGGCCGATTCCACCCACGGAATCTGCTCCAGTTGTGCCTTCTGCTGCGGCAGCGGAACGAAAAAAATGTTGCGTCCGATGTCGGCGCCCATCACTTCCATGATTTGCGCCTTGGTCACGTTCTGCATTCCCGTGACTTCAATGTTGTCGCTCGATTCCACCCGGAATCGCCACGAGTGCTCGCCGTAGTGATACAGCGCCGCGGCGGCCAACCCCGCTACGCACACCACGGCGGCAGCCACCACGGCCCATAACAACCGGTTTGCAGTTTTTTTCGGAAGTGAACTGCGGCGGGCGGAGACGCGCTTTTGCCCGCGCAGAAACGGCGATTCCTCATCCACATCCAGGTCGACTAGACGCGCGTCGTCCATCTCCTCGCGCGCGCCTTCAGCGCTGGGTGGGTACAACTCTTCCTGCAAGATGGTCGGTTCCGATTTCCGTGCCATCAGTTCAGGTCAGTTGTCGCTGTGGAATCGCTGAGCGTTCAAACTATAACTTTATTTCGCGATTTGAGACAGACAAAATATTGCACTTTTGCACAGCCAGGAATCGCATTGGGCATCATGGTGGTAAATGCTTCCTGATGGACAGTCATGGAACATGTGGAGACAGCCGCCCTCGGCTGTCCGGCCGGGACGAATCGCCGCACCTAAAATTTTATCCCCAAAAGCAAAAGGCGGACGCGGCTGATATTCCGCGTCCGCTCTTTTTCAGGAGGAAAACTATTCTTCGCTCCCCAAACTCACCGTATCGACATGCACCCCCGGAATCGAAATCTCCACCCGTGGGGTGTTCACGCGCACCCGCGGACAACCCACCGGATTAAACGACGCCGGCATCACCCTCATCCGGGAAACCCGCGCCTCAACCCGCGCTTCTACACGCGCCCGATTTGCCTCCAACCGGGCCATCCGTGCCTCTTCCCGGGCTGAGATCGCTTCCAGCCGCGCCATATCACCCTGGCTTCGGACAAAGCCGGTCCGGGTAAGTCGGGTCTGCAAACGCGCCACCTCAGTCGCCCACCGGCACGGCGCAGTTTCATCCTGCGCCCTCACCGCCTCGGTTTTCGCCATGAGCCAGTCCGCCCGCCCTGCAGCCAGCGCCAATACCCCTCCGGTCTTCGCGCTAATGTCGCCCATCACCTGACTCACCGCTCGTCGAGCCCAGGCCGCGCCACCATCCTGATAAATCCCGTTCAACCCCAGCGCCAGTACCCCGGCCGCCAGCCATCCCCACGCCTGTGTATTTTTCATGGCTTCAACCCCTTATGCCAGATTGGACGAACCCCGTCCAAATCCGTTAGCAATGGAAGATACGTAGGCCGGCCACGTTTGGTTCCCTACCCCTCCCGCTGCTTCAACTTCTCCACAATCATCGGCCCCAGCTGCGAAACGCTGCCCGCCCCCAGCGTAAGAATCATGTCTCCGTCCTCCGCCGCGGCCGTCGCTGCACTCACCGCGTCGCCGAATGAACTCACATACTCCGCGCTTCGTCCACCCTTCTCGCGGATCGCCCGCGCCAACGCTTCTCCGCTGATCCCCTCAATCGGCTTCTCGCTCGCCGCGTAGATATCCAGCACAAACAGCGAGTCCGCATCGCCAAACGCCGCGGTGAACTCCTCCATCAGATCGCGCGTGCGCGTATACCGGTGCGGCTGGAAAACGACATGAACCTTGCGAAAGCCGCACTGCCGCGCCGCCGCCAGCGTCGCTCTGATCTCCGTGGGATGATGTCCGTAATCGTCAATCACGCTCACGCCCGCAGCCCGTCCGCGCAACTGGAAGCGCCGGTCCACTCCCCGGAACTGATCAAGCCCCGCCCGAATCGCCTCCGTCTGTATATCCAGCCCCACTCCCACCGCAATCGCCGCCGTCGCATTCAGAATGTTGTGCACTCCCGGCACATGCAGCGTGAACTCTCCCAAATCTTCTCCGCCATAACTCACGCGAAAACTGTTGAGTGGGTGCCCCACCCTTGTCGCGTTCTGTGCGACAGGGTGGGGGTTTTGACTTTCACCAGACGCGTGAATCTTGATCAGAAAATCCGACCCCCTCTTCGTCCCATACGTCACCGTGCGCCTCTGCACCTCCGGCAGCAATCGCCGTAACAAAGGATCGTCATTACAAGCCACCACCATCCCATAGAAGGGCACGCGGTCCATGAATTCCAGAAACGTCTTCTTCACATCCCGCATATTGCGGTAGCAATCCATGTGCTCGCGGTCAATGTTGGTCACCACCGAGAGAATTGGGGACAGCTTCAAAAACGACCGGTCACTCTCATCCGCCTCCGCCACCAGGTACTGCGACTTCCCCAGCCGCGCATTCGATCCCATCGCATCCACGCGCCCGCCCACCACCACCGTTGGATCGAGCCCGCCTCCCGCCAGCACCGCCGCCACCATGGAAGTCGTCGTAGTCTTCCCATGCATCCCCGCGATGGCAATGCCATACTTCAACCGCATCAACTCCGCCAGCATCTCCGCCCGTTGAATGACCGGCACATGCAGTTTGTGCGCCTCGACGACTTCAGGATTTTCCGCCGCAATCGCCGAGCTCGTCACGACGACTTCTGCTCCGGCAATATTTTCCGCGCGATGTCCCTCAAACACCGCGGCGCCAAGTCCCGCCAGCCGCTCGGTCACCCCCGAATGCTTCAGATCCGATCCCGAAACCTTGTACCCGAGATTCAGCAGCACCTCGGCAATCCCACTCATGCCGATCCCACCAATCCCCACGAAATGAATCTGCTGAATCTTGGCAAACATATCCGTGATCCCTACGCACTTCTGTCATCCTGAGCGGAGTAGATGCTTCGCGAATGCGAAGCACCTACGCAGTCGAAGGATCCCTTTCACTCAGGCATGGCCGCGGACTCCTAAAGGCGTTTTCTTTTTCCAATACAATTAATCGCCTCCGTGAAAATCCGCGCGAATCCGTGGCCAATCTTTTTCACTCCCACTGCGAGTTATGCCGCTCCAGCCACCAGCAAGCGGGATTCCCCTGTTGCGGGAAGATCGACCGGCTGCACTGCTGCTGAATCGTTCCTACCAGGTCATATTCGGTCTTGCTGCCCTTCAACGACGTAGCGAGAAATTGATGAACCTCGACTGTGCCGTACCCAGTACCTCGCGCCACGCGCGACCGCCATACCAGCCAGTCGCCCGCATACAGCACTCCAAACAGAACCAGCAGCACGATGGCAACCGCACCCAACCGGCGTCCCCAGATTCGGTTCATACCCTTCTTCCCAACTTTGTCATCCTGAGCGGAGTAAGTACTTCGCGAACGCGAAGCACTTACGCAGTCGAAGGACCTCTATCAGTTCGGAACCCGCTGAAAGCAGCAGTGGCTCTACTCAACCTCTCCCTCGTTCCCCGCCACCCGCGCCGCCATCGCCGCAATATCGCGCGCCGCATTGGGATGTGCCAAACCTCTCGCCGCCTCGCTCATCACCTGCAGCCGCCGCGAATCCCCCAGCAACGCCGCAATCGTCTCCGCCAGCCAGACTCCCTCCAGCTTCGACTCCTCCACCACTACCGCCGCTCCCGACCGCGCCAGCGCCTCCGCATTTACCCGCTGATGATCGTCCGCCGCCCGTGGAAACGGCACAAAGATCGCAGGCTTTCCCGCCGCCGCAATTTCTGCCACCGTGCTCGCACCCGACCGGCACACCACCAGATCCGCCCGCGCAAACGCCCCCGGCATGTCTTCAATAAACTTGAAAACTTCCGCCGATTCGCCTAATTCACCATACGCCGCCAGCGCGTCATTATAGTCACGCTCGCCGGTCTGATGAATGATGTGAATCCCTGGCGCCTGCCGCCGCAACTCGGGCAAGCATCGGATCATCGCTTCATTGATCGCGTGCGCTCCCTGGCTTCCGCCAAACACCAGCAACGTTGGCGTTCCTCCGTGCTTAGTACTACTGAGAACCGGAATGTCAAAAAATGCCCGTCTCACCGGAACGCCTGTCACTTCGGCGTGACGAAAATATTTTGCCGTCTCTTCAAAATGCACCGCCGCTCCCGAGACAAACCTCGCCACCACGCGATTGGCAAATCCCGGCACCACATTCGGCTCGAACGCCAGCGTCGGAATATGCTTCACCAGTGCCGCCATCATCGCCGGACCGGACGCGTATCCACCCACTCCAATCACCACATCGGGAGCAAATTCGTTCAACATGCGGCCCGCATCCCACACAGCGCGCGGCAAATCGAACGCCGTCTTCGCCCGCGTCATCAGACTGACATTCTTCAGCGCCCCTACCCGCACCAGTTGCAGCGGATATCCCGCCGCCGGCACCAGACGGTTCTCGATCCCGCGCGCCGTCCCGATAAACAGCACCTCAGCCTGATAATTTTTCTTGAGTTCGTTGGCGATCGCCAGCGCCGGAATCACATGCCCGCCCGTCCCGCCGCCCGCCAGAATGGCCCGCATGAGGTGACTATAAACCAGCGCCACGGATCAACACGGATTCGCAAAGACAAAAGATTCGCACGAATAAAAGAAGACGCGACGAAATATCCGTGATGATCCGCGCAAATCCGTGGCCATCTTCTTTATTTCCGGAACTTTGCCGGCAGCGGATTGCCTGCCCGCTCCGTGTCCCACAAAATCGAGAGCACCCACCAGCGCGTGCCGTCGTTCAGCAACTGAATGCTGTTGATCCCGCGCTCGAAAGGCTTGTCAGTCAGACTGTGATCGCGATTCGTAGCTGCTGAACACTTGCGTAATATTTCCGAAGCTCTCTGGCAGGTTCACCATCGCTTTTTCGTAAAACGGTTCCTTGGAGAAGACCTCGCCGGCATCGCGAACGAATTCCTCGACATTCCACGTCAGAATCACCTTCGACCCGTCAGGCCCGGTGCTGACCTGAGTGAAACGCGTCTGCGGTAGGAACAACGAGCGGAAGCGGTTCCAGTCGCGCCCGCCCGCCGGTCCGGAAATCACGTCGTAAATCGCCGCCAAAATCGCGCCCATCGACTTCACATCTTCCGGCTTCGCCGCCGGAACCTTCCCCGCCAGCTCCGCCGCAGTGAACATCGGCACCTGCGGCGGCATCTGGACGCCCTGCCCTTGCTCGGTCTTCTGGGCCGCAGCCATTGCCGTCACTGCAAGAGCAACGCAAAACAGCAAAGAAAAGAACCTTCTCACACGTCCTCCCTCTGTCTTTAATCCGCGAAGATCCGTGCGAATCCGTGGCAATTTTTTTATTCTGCCTGCTTCGTAATGTTCAGCAGCACGCCCACGCACGCCAGCGTCACAAACAATGACGATCCTCCATACGACACCAGCGGCAGCGGAATCCCCTTCGTTGGCATCATGCCCAGCACCACGCTAATGTTGATGAACGCCTGCAGCACTACCATGCTCGTAATGCCCACCGCCAGGTATCGCCCGAAGACATCTTCCGTCCGCCACGAGGCCCGCATCCCGCGCCACAAAAAGATGGCAAACAGCGCCACCACAAACATCGCTCCCACCAGCCCCAACTCTTCCGCCGTCACGGCAAAAATAAAATCCGTGTGCGGCTCGGGCAAATAAAACAGTTTCTGCTTCCCCTCCATCAACCCGGTCCCAGTCACCCCGCCCGTACCCACCGCAATCAGCGACTGAATCAGGTGGAACCCGGCCTTCTGCCGCTCCGCATACGGATTCATGAATGCCAGGATGCGATCGCGCCGGAAGCTCACATGAAAGATCAGAAAATACAGCGGCACCAGCGATGCCGCCAAAGGCATATCCGAAATACCGCAACCGCATTCCCGCCACATACAGAATGCAAGCCGCGATCCCGGCACAAGCGATCGCCGTACCCAGGTCCGGTTGCAGCACAATCAACCCGAGCAGCACCAGCACAGGCGCCGCCGCAGGCACCAGCGTGTTGCGCCAGTCATCCATGGTTTTCGCGCGGCCCTCCAGAAAATACGCGAGAAACAAAATCAGCACCGGCTTGGCCAGTTCCGACGGCTGGAAGGAGAATCCGCCCGCGTGAATCCAGCGATGCGTGTTATGCGATCGATCCAGAAAAAACACCGAGATCAGCAGCAGCGAGGTCACGCCCATCACCGAAAACACCAGCGCCGGATGCTTGTAGCGCCGGTAGTCCACCTGCATCGTCACCACCATCGCCCCCAATCCTGCCGCCGCCCAGATCAACTGCTTCAGCAAAAAGCATACGGAGACCCAAACCGCTCCCGCGCCATCACCGCCGACGCTGAAAACACCATCACCAGACCCACAAACACCAACAGCATGGTCACGGTAAACAGCCAGCGATCGACACTCACCCGCTTTGCCATGGAAACTCATTTCACCACGGAGTCACGGAGACACGCTGACCGAATTGCCGATTCTGATTTTTGTCTGTTGATTGTCTTGGTTCGGGGAGATATTCAGACAGCTTGTCATCCTGAGCGCAGTGAATGCTTCGCGAACGCGAAGCATGGCGAAGTCGAAGGATCCCTTGCACTACTGCGCCACCGGCGCCCTCAAAAGGAGTTTCTATTTCTACGGCGCTTAACTCGCGAGCGCTAAGCGTCCTCACAACCCCCGCACAATCTCCTTAAACACCTTGCCCCGATGCTCGTAGCTCTTGAACTGGTCGAAGCTTGCGCAAGCCGGAGCCAGCAACACCACATCCCCCGGCTGCGCCGCAGCATTCGCCTTGCGCAGGGCATTCTCCAAAGTCTCCGCGTGTACCACTTCGACGCCTTGAATCTGCGACTCGATCTTCGCCGCCGCCGCGCCGATCGTGTAGACGCGCTTCACCCGCTGGCGCAACAGATCGTTCAGCACGGAGTAGTCGCTGCCCTTGTCCTTGCCGCCGAGAATGAGGTGTATATTCGCCGGGAACGACTCCAGCGCCTTGATCGTCGCATCCACATTCGTGGCCTTCGAGTCGTTGTAATAATCCACGCCGCGGATCGTCGCCACATATTCCAGACGATGTTCCACCGCCTTGAAGTCGCGCACCGCTTGCCGAATTTTCTCCGGCGCGCATCCCATCAGCGCGCTCGCGCACACCGCCGCGAGAACGTTTTCCAGATTGTGCGCGCCCTTCAGCGGAATCTCCGCAACCTGCATGATCTCGCGCTGCCCTCGCTCATCGCGGAACAAAATGTTCCCGTCCCGCACCCACGCTCCCTGTTTCACTTCTTTCTGCCGGCTGAACCAGAACACCTGCGCCCGCGTCCGCTCCGCCATCGCCACGCAAGTCGGATCATCTTCGTTCAGCACCGCAAAGTCATCCCCGCGCTGATTCTCAAAGATCCGCTCCTTCGCAGCCACGTAAGCTTCCAGCGTCCGGTGCCGGTCCAGATGATCGGGCGTCACATTCAATACCACCGCAATCTTCGGACGGAACGTCTGAATAGTCTCTAGTTGAAAACTCGAAACCTCCAGCACAATCACGGTCTCACGCTTCGCCTGCTCCGCCAGCGAAATCGCCGGCGTGCCAATATTCCCGCCGACCAGCGTCGAAAGCCCGCCCGCTGTCAGAATCTCGCCGGTCAATGTTGTCGTCGTCGTCTTTCCGTTGGATCCAGTAATGGCCACAATCGGCCCCGGCAAAAACAGCGCCGCCAGCTCAATCTCGCCAATCACAGACTCGCCCAACGACCGCGCCTGCACCAGCGGCGCCGCATCCACCGGAACTCCCGGACTCACCACAATCAAATCCTGCCCGCGAAACGTACGCTCCCCGTGCCCGCCCGTCTCAACCGTAATTCCATGATCGAGCAGCACGGGAATCTCGTTGTGCAGCTCGTCTCCACTCTTCGTGTCAGACACGGCGACTCGTGCCCCGTGCGCCTTCAAGAACAGCGCCGAAGCCACTCCCGACTTTCCCAGTCCAACCACCAGCACGCGCTTGTCTTTGAGTTCCATCACCTGCTTCGCTAGCTCCTCGATGTGAATCCCAGCAAGATCATTGCCGCCATCAACGCCACCGCAAGATAGTAGCCGTATCCATTCAAGCTCGGAAGAATGCTGTCCGGATGCTGCTCGCCGTAGAGTCGGTTCACTTTTGAATAGTCCCTAGACAACAGCGACAACTGTTGATCGTCCGGGAGTTCCTCATTGACGCGGGCTTTCATCCATAGCGATAGGACATTGAGCGGAATGACGAGCACAATGAAGCAGACTAGCAGGGCGATCAAGATTCGCGTCTCTGTGGCTCCGTGGTGAATGTTTCTTACCTCAGCTTCAGCGTGGTCAGCGCGAACAACGCAAACACCAGCGACGCAATCCAGAAGCGCACAATAATTTTCGACTCCGACCACCCCATCAATTCAAAATGATGATGAATCGGCGCCATCTTGAAAATCCGCTTCTTCCGCAGCTTATACGATCCCACCTGCAGAATCACCGACATCGCCTCGATCACAAACACTCCGCCAATAAACGGCAGCAACAGTTCCTGCTTGATGATCACCGCGACCGTCCCAATCGCCCCGCCCAGCGCCAGCGATCCCACGTCGCCCATGAACACTTCGGCGGGATGGGCGTTGTACCACAAAAATCCAATCGACGATCCCACCATCGCTCCGCAATAAATCGTCAGTTCGCCGACCTGCGGCATTTTTGGAATTTCCAGGTAAGTCGCGAAGGTCGCGTGCCCGCTCACGTACGTGAGCACCGTCAGCGCGCCCGCGGCAATCACCGTGCACCCAATCGCCAGCCCATCCAGCCCGTCCGTAAGATTCACCGCGTTACTTGATCCCACGATGACCAGCGCCACAAACGCGATGAACGGCAAAAACGCCAGCGGCCACAAATGCGGATACCGTTCCAGATTCTCCACCACCAGATCGGGATGAAACTGCTTGAAGAACGGCACAATCAACTTCGTCGAATACATCCCGTAGGTCTGCATCGCAATCAGCATTACGGAGATGACGACGCTGGTCGCAATCTGCAGCCCCAGCTTGGCTTTTCCGGTCAGTCCTAAATTCCGGCGATGCGCGACCTTGGTGTAATCGTCCGTGAATCCAATCGCCGCAAACGCGCACGTGGCAAACACCGCAATCCACACGAAGCGGTTGCTCAGGTCCGCCCACAGCAGCGTCGGCACCACGATCGCAATCGCGATCAGCAGCCCGCCCATGGTCGGCGTTCCGGCTTTTTTCTGATGCGCCTTCGGACCTTCTTCGCGAATGTATTGTCCAATCTGGAATTCGCGCAGCCGGTTGATCACCAGCGGACCGACGATGAGCGCGGTAAACAGCGCGGTAAGACTGGCAAACGCAGTTCGGAACGTCAGATAACGGAAGATGCGGAAGGGCGGAAAATAATGTTGCAGCTTCACGAACAGCAGCCAGTAGAGCAATCAGCCTCCGTCCCGCAATCGTCTCAATTCTTGCCGTCGCGCCGGGCCTTCCAGGTCTCCAGCGCGTTCTCCAGCTTCACACCCCGCGAAGCCTTCAACAAAATCACGTCTCCATCGCGCGCCTCGCGCGCCAGCCATTCTCCGGCCTCTTCCGACGATGCCACAAACTCCGCGCGCATTCCTTCGCGCTTCGCCGCCTCGACCATACTCTGCGCCAGCCCACGCACGCCAACCAGCACATCAATCTTCTTCTCAGCGATATGTTTTCCTGCCTGCCGATGCAATTCCTCGCCGCTCGGACCAAGTTCCAGCATTTCGCCCGCAACTACAATCCGCCGCTTCGCCGCCATCGTGGCCAGCGCATCCACCATCGCCTCCAGCGCCTTCGGATTCGAATTGTAACAATCGTTGATCACCGTGATGTTACCCATCTGGAGAACCTGCCCGCGCTTCTCCGCAGGCGCCAGCGTCGATAGCGCTCCGATTGCCTCAGATGGTTTCAGCCCGCGTTCCAATCCCACCGCGACCGCCGCCAGAGCATTCCGCACATTGTGCTCGCCGACCAACGGCAACCGCGCACGCTCGCGCACGCCTCCCACCACCACATCGAACTCCGTGCCCTCAGTTCCCTTCGACTGAATTTTTTCCGCGCGCACATCGGCCGTGGCCCGCATACCATACATCACAACTTTTCCCTTGAAGTCGCGCCCAAACTGGGAGACATACTCATCATCGGCATTCAACACCGCCGTTCCATTCGCCGGCAGCGACTCAATCAGCTCATATTTCGCTCGCGCAATTCCCGCCAGCGAATCAAAAAACTCCAGGTGCACCGCCGCCACGTTCGTCACCACGCCAACTTCCGGCTGCGCGATCTTCGCCAGCGCCCGGATTTCCCCCGAGTGCGACATTCCCATCTCGATCACGGCTACGTCATACTCCGGCTCGAGTTTCAGCAGCATCAGCGGCAAGCCAAAATGATTGTTGAAGTTCCCTTCCGACTTCAGCACCCGATACCGCGCGCTCAGCACATGCGCAATCGCTTCCTTCGTGGTCGTCTTCCCCGCCGATCCCGTAACCGCAATCAACGGCTTCCCCCAAAGCTTCCGCACCGCGGTCGCCAAAGTCTGCAACGCCACCAGAGTGTCTTCCACCGCGAGCAACCGCGTCTTCTTCGGATACCGGACCACCTGATCCTTGCGCACGACCGCCGCAGTCGCGCCTTTTTCCAGAGCCTGCTCTACAAAATCGTGACCATCCAGCCGCTCACCCTTCACCGCAAAGAAAAGTTGGCCCGCTCCCACCGTCCGCGAATCGATCGAATAGCCACGCACGGATTCTTCCGGCGCAAACTCCCCAGCCGCGGAAATAAACTCTGCAACTTTGCCGAGCGCCAGTTTCATCCCTTCGCCCCAGCCTGGGCGGACTTGCATTCGTATCCCGCAGCTCTTAGCGCCTCGCGCGCCACTTCCAAGTCATCAAATGGAGCCGCACCCTCCCGCGTCACCTGCACCTTCTCGTGCCCCTTCCCCGCCAGCAACACGATGTCTCCCGGCCGCGCCTCGCGAATCGCCAGCGCAATCGCCTTCCGCCGGTCCGCTTCCACGCTGTATTTCACTCCAGTTTTCTGCAGCCCCACCACCGCATCATTGATAATCGCCAGCGGATCCTCACTCCTCGGGTTGTCCGACGTCAGCACTACGAAATCGCTTCCCCGCCCCGCCGCCTCGCCCATCAACGGACGCTTTTTCCGGTCCCGATCCCCGCCGCATCCAAACACCGTCAACACTCGGCCCTTCGTGCCCGCCCCAGAAACCAACTCCCGCGCCAGCGCCGTCAGATTCCGCAACGCATCATCGGTGTGCGCGTAGTCCACCACCACGGTGAACGGCTGGCCGCAGTCCACTCGCTCAAACCTTCCCGGAACGCACGCCAGCTTGTCGATCCCGTTAGCGATTGCATCCGCCTTACATCCCCGCTCGTAGCAAGCTCCCGCAGCCGCCAGAATGTTGTATACATTCACGCGCCCGATCAGCGCTGAGAACACCGGAATCTTTCCCTCCGGCGTCACCAGATCGAAGCGCGTCCCGCGCGTCGTAACCTCCACATTTTCCGCGTGCAGATCGCCGCGCTCCCATCCATACTTCAGCACCACTGCACTTTTCTTCCGGCTGAACTCGGCCAGCTTCGCACCGTACTCGTCATCCACGTTCGTCACCACCGCTCGTGGCGCATCCGTGCCGCAGCCCTCAAACAGCACACGCTTGGCCGCGAAGTACTCTTCCATCGTCTTGTGATAATCCAGGTGATCGCGTGTGAGATTCGTGAATGCAGCCACATCAAACGGCACGCCATACACGCGCTCCTGCGCCAGCGCGTGCGACGAAACTTCCATCACCGCCTCCGTCGCCCCATTTCCTAGCGCCTCATTCAACATGCGATTCAGTTCCAGCGCCTCCGGTGTGGTATGCGGCGCAGGCAATACTCTTCCGGCCACGTGATATTCAATCGTTCCGATGAGCGCGCTCTTCCGCCCCGCTGCCGTCAGAATCGATTCCACCAGAAACGCCGTCGTGCTCTTCCCGTTCGTCCCGGTGATTCCGGTGATTGCAATCCGCTCCGCCGGCTTCTTATAAAAGTTCGCGCTGATTCGCGCCAGCGCCCGCCGTCCATGCGGAACCAGCGCCCAGCCCACGCCCTCGCGCGGTTTCTCCGCCGCCGAATCCGTCACCACGGCTACCGCCCCCGCCTGAATCGCCTGATCGATATACCGGTTCCCGTCGCTGGATTCCCCGTGCATGGCCACGAACACGCACCCCGGCTTCACCCGCCGCGAGTCATATTCCACACCTGTCACGCCCGGATCCCCGCTTTGCGCGAGGACTTCCGCTCCATCCAGCAACTGTTGGAAGGTCATTGCTGAGAATTATAGGGCACGGAGACCGCGGGATTACCTCGGAAGATATCGCGCATTTTCCTAACGGATCGGGAAGGGCACGACTTGAGTCGTGCCGCAAGCCCCGCAAAAATTGAACGCGGCTTCAGCCGCTGCGGTGAGCCCTTACCCTGGCGCCGCTGGTTACCAACGGCACGTTTCCCCGGCTTGGCGGCAGCGCTACATTATTGCTATGTCCACCGGAACCGGCCATGCCAAGTACCGCTGCGGCCAGTGTGAAATGCCGGAAGACCAGTGCATCTGCGACAAGTTCTGCTGCCTCTGTCAGTCGCAGCTCGACATTCGCATCTGCACGGACGGCCTGATGTATTGCGACGCCTGCCGCCATGCTTGCGACTACAAAACTTCCGACGAGCACTAGACCACTACCGCTTCCCGGTACTCGCCAAACACGCGCCGCATTGCGTCGGAAATTTCTCCCACCGTTGCATAAGCTTCCACCGCTTCCAGAATCCGCGGCATAACATTCGCGCCCGATCGCGCTGCGTCCTCCACACCCTGTAGCGCCGCTTTCCATGGTCCCGCATCCCGCCGCGCCCGCAACGCCCGCACCCGTTCAACCTGCTTCGGTTCCAGCGCCGGGTCGATCTTCTGAATCGGAATCGCCTTCTCCTCCTCGACCTCAAACCGGTTCACTCCCACCACAATCGCCTCTTCCCGATCCACCGCCTGCTGATATTCGTAGGCTGCGTTCTGGATCTCTTGCTGCACAAATCCGCGCTCGATCGCTTTCAGCATTCCGCCCATCACTTCAATTTTTCCCAGATACTCTGCTGCGCGCTTCTCAATCTCGTTGGTCAGCGCTTCGATGTAATACGATCCCGCCAGCGGATCGATCGTCTGCGCCACGCCCGATTCGTACGCAATCACCTGCTGCGTGCGCAGGGCAATTCTCGCCGCCTGCTCCGTCGGCAACGCCAGCGCTTCGTCATAAGAATTGGTATGCAGCGACTGCGTCCCGCCCATCACCGCCGCCAGTCCCTGAATCGCCGTGCGCACAATATTATTTTCCGGCTGCTGCGCCGTCAGCGTCGACCCCGCCGTCTGCGTATGAAAGCGCAGCATCCACGACCGCGGATTCTTCGCCTTGAAGTGTTCCCGCATAATGCGCGCCCACATTCTTCGCGCCGCGCGGAACTTCGCCACTTCTTCCAGAAAATTGCTGTGCGCGTTAAAGAAGAAGGAAAGCCGCGGCGCGAACTTATCCACATCGAGCCCGGCCTTGACGGCCGCCTCCACATACGCCATCCCGTTGCCCAGCGTGAACGCCACTTCCTGCACCGCCGTCGACCCCGCCTCGCGCATGTGATAGCCGGAAATCGAAATCGTATTCCACTCCGGAACGTTCTCCTTCGCCCAGGCAAACATGTCCGTAATCACCCGCATCGCCTGCTGCGGCGGATAAATATACGTCCCGCGCGCGATGTATTCTTTCAGCACATCATTCTGCACGGTACCGGAAAGTTGCCGGATGTCCGCACCTTGCCGCCGCGCCACAGCCACATACAACGCCAGCAGAATCGACGCCGTCGCATTGATGGTCATCGATGTTGAAATCTTGGTCAGCTCGATCCCGGCGAACAGCCGTTCCATATCCTCGATAGAATCGATCGCCACGCCCACCTTGCCCACTTCCCCCGCAGCCAGCGCGTGGTCCGAATCCATCCCAATCTGCGTCGGCAAATCGAACGCCACCGAAAGCCCCGTCGTCCCGTTGGCCAGCAAATATTTGTAGCGCTTGTTTGATTCCTCGGCGTCGCCCATGCCCGCATATTGCCGCATGGTCCACAACCGCCCGCGGTACATCGTCGCCTGCACTCCGCGCGTGAACGGATATTCCCCCGGATACCCAACCTCGCCGTCATAATCCGAGCCTTTAAGGTCGGCAGGGGTATACAGCGGGCTTACGGGAATGTGAGAGGACGTCTCGATGCTGGCCCCATGCTGCTCATCCGCAGCTTTGATTCCTCGCGCCATTGATCGCTACTCCTTCAAAAGCGGGTACAAGATTCTATAAAATAAGTTGTACGGACGGGCGTCGAAAACTATTTCCCCCGGCTTTGCATCGGGGACCTTGCTTTTCGAATCGATGCGCCCACCGCTTCCTTTTTCGATTATTTCTTGAGTTGCGGCACGCGCCTCGGTATTGCAGGAGCAAAACCAATACTGGGACGGTAAGCCGGCTCCGACCCACAGATGTGCTGGGGGAGGTTGTGGAAGAGTAAATTGCGCCACTCCGTTCGCATCAGTCTCCAGGCTCAATTTGGACTCATATTTCTGCGGGGCAGCTTCTCCCTTCCCGTAGAACAGCGAGACGGAGATTCTTTGTCCCGGGAGTGCATGACCATTCTTATCGTTAATAATGCGAACTGTTATTACCTGAGCAAAGCAACGACTGTTCGACCATACCAACAGAAGCCACGCGAGATGACGGAGATAATAGCTAGCCGGTCGACGTTTCCGGCAGACTCTCACGGTTCCCGCTCCTGGCTGTCTCATCCTGTCCACCCACTTCGATCAACGCATCCGGTATTTACCTCTTCTTCTTGACTCTCCAGAACGAACTCACCCCAAACCACGCGAAGGCGACTGTGCAACAAATTGCGAGCGCCACGCGCCCTGGCCCTGCCTGTCCGGCATGATATTTTCCGTACTCCCGCACCGAACCCGCCCCGAGACTCAGCGCCATGATCAGGAAAATAACCCCGGTAACCTCCAGCCACAATTGATGCAACACCCGCCCGAAGGCCCGCCCGGTGGTCGCCAAGGCCCTGCTGGCTGCACGCAGGGTCCGGCTGCGCTTGGCTTGCTGCGTCGCCACCTGCGCCACCACCCCTAACTTCCGTGCAGTAGAAACCTTACTCACCGCTCGATTTTAACAGCCTCTGGAGCTACAATGACCCAAACCTTTGGCCGCCATCGAACCGTTGCGCGGCTCCAGGCATCTAAACGTTAGTTAAGATTTTTTGACCGCACGGCGATCGGGGGACCACTTGGACCAGCAACTGAAGGACTTAATGAAGGAACTCGGCGAAGCCATCAACGAATCTCTCTCCGATTCTGAACAGATCGCCGAAGTTGTCTCTCGCATCAAAGAGGGCGGCTACGACATTTTTCTGGTCCTCGAAGCCACCATCGGCGTCAGCAAGCAGGGCGAAAAGTCTTCCGACAAAACTTCCCTCGTCACCACTCTTTCCACCAACCCCGAATTCAAAATCAACGATCAGGATCTCAAGTTCCTGAAACAGCTTCGCATCAAAATTGAGGACGAAAAGTAGTCAGCTGAAACGTTCATCTCAGTTTTTTTAGTTTTCCCCAAGACCGCCGAAACTTCTCCCGAACCCGCCGGGTTCCATTGATTTATGAGACCTGCCCTTCTTCCCAGGAAGACCGTTTCGCTAACTCTCGCCCTAATCTTTTTGTCCGCACTGGCGGCCGCTTCCTCTTCATCGCCGGCCGGCCCGCTCGTGGTCGATGCCAACAGCCACGTCGTCGTCCTGGAATATGAAGCCTGGTTTGGTCCCAATGCGGTCACCTTTCAAGGCAGCTCAGCCATGCCGCTCCTGCAGTCCGCCGACATGCAGCCCGTGGGCGGCGGTTACGACAGCGCCGATCCCGCCGTAATCGGCCAGCACGTCGCCTGGATGGAGTACATGGGTATCGACGCCGTTACCATCGATCTAACGAATAACGTCAGCTGCATCTTCAACAGCGAATGGTTCATCAAGAAATACGTTCCGAACTGCACGCCTTCATTCCGCGCCAATAACCAAAACATCCGCAACAACACCGGCAATCTTTATCCCGCATGGTCCGGACTTGGAACTTCGCTGAAGCTGATCCCACTGCTCGGTGGAATCGACCCGAATGTCTTGTTCAAGGATCTCGACGGCAAGACCGCCTTCGAGAAGGAAATCGACTACTTTGGCGCGCGCGTTCGCAAGTATCCCAACCTCAACGTGATTTACCAGGGCAAGCCTCTCATGCTGATTTACCTGGGAGCGGCGCAAGATCCCAACCAGTCAGATAATCCTTTGTGGTTTCGGATCCAAGAATTCCTGGAAAAGCATCCCGAGATCACGAGCCAGTACACCTTCAAAATGATCGCCGGATACCTCGACAGCCAGCCCGGCCTCTGGGCCACCCAAGGCACACCCGATGGCCCCATCGAGATCAACCCGGTCTACGGCTTCTGGAGCGTAGTGGATCGACTCAATCCCACCTGCACCGTGGCTCCATACTGCCCCTACTACCCCACCTACAACGAAGTCGCCACCAGCAACCGCGCTCGAGTGGAAAATTTCACCGCCTCCATCGCCACTGCCGGCCAGAGCGGCTGGGGCTGTCCCAACTCGGAGGCTCCGCCCTATTGTCCCGACGACGCCCTGCGCTTCGGAAAAGATCGAGCCTATGTCACCTTCGACTTTTTCATGACCTACGCCCGCCAACTCGATCCCATCTTTCTCATCGTCGACCAGTTCAACGAATTCACCCCGCCCGACGAAGGATGGAACGCCAATACCAACGACGATATCGAGCCCGCGAATCTCTGGGGTTTCGGCGCCCTCAACGCCGTCAAGCAACAGATCGCAATCTACCGTCAACCCTGCAGCCGAAGACTCGACTGAACTTCCCTGATTCCCAAAGAGAACAGCAGGGCCTCGCGGGGGACCTCCGATTCAGCGCCAACCCCATGGCCCTGTGCTACCATCTACTGTTTTCTGTGGCAGCGGAAAGCCGAACTCAGTCGGTTCGAAAGTCAGTGACAGTCCGATGAAAGACACTCTCGGAGTCCTTCTTGCCGGCGGCGCGGGAGAGCGCCTGTACCCTCTCACTCGCGACCGCGCCAAGCCCGCCGTCACCTTCGGCGGAATGTATCGCATCATCGACATCACTCTTTCCAACTGTCTCAATTCCGACCTGCGCCGCGTCTACATCCTCACCCAGTACAAAGCGCTCTCGCTCAATCGCCACATCCGCGAAGGCTGGAACATTCTGGGCCGCGAGGTTGGCGAGTTCGTGGAAGTCCTTCCGCCCATGAAGCGCGTCAGCGACCAGTGGTATCAGGGCACCGCCGACGCGGTCTATCAGAACATTTACTCCATCGGCTCCGAGCAGCCCAAGTACGTCCTCATCCTCTCCGGCGATCACATCTACAAAATGGATTACGGCAAGATGATGAAGCAACACGAAGACTCCGCCGCCGACGTCACTCTGGCCACCATCCAGATCGATCTTCCGGAGACCTCCCGCTTCGGCGTGGTTGATGTCGATAAGGACGGTCGCATCAACGGCTTTGAGGAAAAGCCCACCACCACCGCATTGCGTTCTCCCTGGAATACCGAGAAAGTCGCCGGATCGATGGGCGTCTACCTTTTCAATGCCGACGTCCTCATCCCCGTGCTGCTGAAAGATTCCGAAGATCCCAATTCCAGTCACGACTTCGGCAAAGACATTCTGCCCAAGATGGTCGACGACTATCGCGTCTTCGCCTACGACTTCATCGACGAAAACAAGAAAGAAGCTCTCTACTGGCGCGACGTTGGAACGCTCGAGGCCTACTACGAAGCCAACATGGACATCGTTTCGGTGTCGCCGATTTTCAATCTATACGATCAGGAATGGCCCATCCGCACTCATCAACGCCAGTATCCGCCCGCGAAATTCGTCTTCGCCGAAAAAGATCGCATGGGCACTGCGCTCGATTCCATCGTTTCAAACGGCTGCATCGTCTCTGGCGGGACAGTCAAGAACTCCGTGCTCTCTCCCGACGTGCGCGTGAATTCTTACTCCGAGGTCGACTCCTCCATCCTCTTCTCCCACGTCGCCGTCGGACGCCATTGCCGCGTCCGCCGTTGCATCATCGACCGCAACGTCCATCTCCCCGAAGGCACCACCATCGGCTATGACACCGAGGCCGATCGCTCCCGCTACTTCGTCACCGATAGCGGCATCACCGTCGTCACCCGCGACTATTCGCTCTTCGAGAATCCCGTAACCGTCGACTACTTCACCAGCGAGTAGCCTTGCGCCGGAAATTCACGCCTAACGTTCCATCTGGAACATTTTAAAATGGCAGAATTTTGTGGCGTAAGTTGTTGATTCGTGTTGCTGGCTCTTGTGTGGCTCAACGGGTTCAAGGGGTTAGGTGGGGAAGAAATGTCTACTTTCGAGGACGTCCGATGACTACGAAAGTAGACTTGACGATCGCGCTTTGAGCTTCAAGGGACTTAGATGTTCACTCAGGCGCGTGCCTCACAATCGGTCAATGAGTGTAATCGCGATTTATCAACAATCATTCGGGCAACTAACGGAGAGGTGGGAGTTCTAACGTCATTTCATCGCGGCGCGATTGCGATTACTGGATTGCTGTTTTGCCATCTCCAAAATGACGTCCCCTCGAGTCTTCGCTTTTGACAAATTCCCGGTGGTGATTGGCATGGCGTTCGACAGAGCGGTTAGTGGGAAGTACAGCTCAACGGAATTCTGGGGAATGGTGACGTCGAGTTGAACCACCTCGCTTTCGCCGGGTCCGTCGGCGACGTCCGTGTAAAGATTGTTCATTACCGGCGTAATCGCCGGAACGAGATCGAGTCCGAAGGGACTGATGACGTTCATCGCCATGAGTCTTGGTGCAGTGGGGACGGAAATGTCGTAAGCAAATATGATTGCCTCGTCTCCGGCGCCGACATAGGCCAACCCATTCTGGTAGGCAAGCGTGAATGCGGTCAGGATTCCCGCAGAAGTATTGACAGTCGGGAACGGGTTCAAGACTGGAAGCTGTGTCTGACTCAAGACCTGAGGGCTCGAAGGGTTCGCGAGGTTCAGGATCATGATGCCGTCGGCGTCAGCCGCCAGAATCGCCAGACCGGTGGCGGGAGCCAGTGCGTCCCACACCGCAACCCCTCCATTCGGTAGGTATTGAGACAGCATTGCAGGAGTGCTCGGATTCGAAATGTCGTAAACCAAAAAGCCGCTGGTCCCTGCCGCGACAAGCAAGAGTGTGCCCGACGATGACATTGTCGACGCCGCCGGCATCGAAGTGCTGCTCAACTGGGTTGGTGACGCCGCATTGGTGACGTCGTAAACAATAAGTTGCCCGGCTGTCGTACTCACATACAGATCATTGCCCACTAATGCCAAAGCGCTGACAGCAACGGAGAGACTTCCGATTTCGACTGGAGCTGCGGGATTGGAAGCGTCTATGATCTTGAGGTAATTGGTGAGACCAAGGAAAACGGTTGTCCCTGAAACCTGAACTGCGGAAGGGGAGTTGTTTTGATAATAAAGGGAGCCTTCGAGAACTGGAGATTTGCCGCTCACGTCGAGACAGGCTAGTCCCCCGACAGCCGCACGCTGAGACGCAGAATAAAGTGTTTGCTGATTGATAGCCTGAGCGAAGGTATAGGAAAACAAATCCTGGGCCGACACACTTGCCGGACCGCCGCTTGCAGAGACGTCGTAAACAGCGATTCCGCCGTTTCCATCCGCAGAATAGAAAGTATTACTGTTCGCCCAGGTCGCATCGATGGGGTTAGAGATGTTCGAATTTGGCAAATCCACCACATTTGCCTTCACCACCGGGAGCGTCGACGAATTGAGCTCAAGGACGACGTAATTTGCCGACGCGCCAAAGTTTAAGGTTCCGCCGCTTGCGAGCAACTCGTTGCCTTCCGTTCCCCAGAGGAGGGTCAACGGGTTGGAAATAGTGCCAACCTGCACGGGCGTCACGTTAGAGATGTCGTAAACGACGGAGTTTGCGAACAACAGGTTTCCGACTACCTGCAAGTAGCACTGATCCTCGGGTGGACCGGAAAAGGTTTGGACGATCGTCGAGACTAGTGTGGGCGGAGACTGCGAAATGTCATAGCTCGCGACGAAGAGCACCGGTGTGTTGTTGGCATCGCTCAGCCAGCATGCATATATGGTGTTCTGATTGCCGGAGACGTCTACAAAGTCGCTCACACCGCCCTGGGACGGTTCCGGCAGCGCATAGCTGGTGTGAACGGGGTTGCCGCCGGTGAAATCGAAAATGTCGACCGGCACGGAGGTTGGATTATTTGTCGCAGGCGCCCCGGTAGCTAGATAGAGAACTCCGTTATTGAACGTCGAACTGTTAGCTGGGGGAACCGGAACAATCTCGGTAAGGCTGGGAACTTGCGTGGCCAAACTGTAAACCACCAAATTGTTCGAATCGAAGCTGAAGAGAGTATTGCCGTAGCTGAACAGTTGCGCGGGGGCGTTAGACGCAGACTCTCCCGCATCGATCCAGAGCGGCGCGTCGGGATTGGTGATGTCGTAGACGTTCAACGCTTCGTACGAAGGCGTCAACGAGGAGGGGTCACCGATGCTGATTGTATAAGCGCGATTGCCATTGACGGCAACCGATTTTACAAATCTGGCTTCGGGTGGGTTGGAATTTTCGGAATTCTTGAAGTCGGCGTAGTCGTAGATGCGGTTCACCAAACCGGGGAAGGCCCCGGTGACTGCAACGCCTGCCTGCTCCGTGGTTGAGCCACTCTCAGCTTGCACAGGAACGTAACCGGCTGCGGCATTCGCGTTCGGTGCCGTGTACACTCCCGCCGAGTTGATCGTGCCGCCGCCGGCAAGCACTGACCACGTTGGCGAAAGCGTGGAACCACCTTGAACAGCCTCTAACTGCAGCGTGTCGCCGAGGCCAACAATCGGGTCTGTCGGTGTGATGAGGAATGGCAGGATACGCAGGAGTACCGTATCGCAGGAATCGGTGCCTTGCAGGCAGCCCGTCACATGAATGTAGCTCTCGCTCGAAACCGCAGGCGCCGTAAACAACCCGGATGAACTGATTGTTCCCGAGTCCGACCTCCAAGTGACGACATTCGGGGTACTCGCACCCAGGAGGCGATATGTGAACTGCTCGGCTTCGCCGGATGAAAGATCCTTATTCGGAGCATGCAAGAGCAGGTTGGGAAGCCGTGTGAAGGGGAGGGTGTTGCTTGTCAGGACTGATGCACCGGACCCGGGTTGCGGGGGGACGCTTATGTAAACTGTCCCCGAAGTCGCGCCAAAAGGAACCACAACGGAGAGACCAGTGGCTGTTTGGAAAGGGGAATAAATGCTAGTACCGTTCGCGCCGGAGAAGACCATTTGTGGAGTTTCAATTACTCTGCCATTAAACGTCGCATCAACGGTCAGCACATCGCCGGCGCTCCCTGAGGTTGGGCTGATTGAGTTGAGTGCCACAGGAAGAAGGACCGTAGCGGTAGAACTCCCAGACTTTGTTGGGTCCTGGACGCTTGTGGCTGTAACCGTGACGCTGCTTGGACTGGGCACTGTCGCGGGTGCCGTGTACTCCCCACCGACAATCGTTCCACGTGTGCTATTACCGCCGCTGATGCCGTTCACCGACCAAGTGACCGTGGTACTGAATGCTCCAGTGCCTGTAACTTGTGCGGTGAATGACTGGCTTTGCCCGATGACGACTTGAGCCGTCGTGGGGCTTACGCTAACAGAAGTAACCTCAGGAGGCGGAGCGGTCCCGCCGCCACCGCCGCTCCCGTTGCCGCCTCCACAACCAGACAAAGCGAAAGCAAGGAGGGTGATAGTAATAAGCTTGATTGCAGAGCGAATTAACATGAATAGGTGCGCCAACAATGTTCGTGTCGGACAAAGTACTTTAGCGCGACACCAGGATTGTGTAAACGGGACTCATGTATGAGCCGTGTCGAGACCGCGTTGCGGTGGAGATTCCGAACAGGAGAAAGCCGAAAGCCTCGATTCCGATGACGCTTGTCGAAATCAGGCGATTACACTCCTCGCACCCCCCTCTCCCAGACCGCAACCCAGTCGGGCTCAGTTCCCAGAGGGCCGTAGGAGGCTATTCAAAGCGGCTACTCGCGGGCCGCCGAAACGCGCCCATGAAATCGTCCAATTCCTGGAGAGAGAACGGCTTTTTCAGAACCGGCGATGCAGTGATAAACGCGAATTTTTGTTTGGGATTCTTCTGACGCAGGGCATCTATAAATTTGGCTCCCCCGGCGCGTGAACTGCGGAGGAATTTCAGAGCGATGACAACAAGGTCATGGGGTCCGTTGTCGCAGTAAATGCGGAACGCTTCATCGCAGTTTAGCGCCAGGCCAACCTGATAACCGAGCTTATTGAGCATCACGCCAGTCGCTTTCAATACCGCATCTTCCGCTTCGACCACCAGAACTTTCATCGGTTCCTCCCTTGTTTCATCCTCGAATCGTATGCAGAAAATTAGGATGATGAAGCCGCTGCTTGCGAGAAAGAAGACAGATGTCTTCATAATTGTGCAGCAGAAACCGCTGAGGTGCGGCGTTACTGTTGTAACCAGGAGTTTCTACCCATTGACCTCAGCAATGACTGCGCTGGCAGGGAAAAGTTGTATTCTGGGCAGAAAACAGCAGGTTCCCACCCTGCGCTTCAGGGAAGTCTGACGTGCTGCAGCCGGGTCTTGAGGAGGAGCCCGGTGAAGGAAAGCGCGAGACCGATGACCAGTAAAACGGCGGCTGAGTTTTGTGAACCTCAGCATCGTTCTTCCCTTTTACTTAGGAGTCATGGCACTAATCATATCGTCTTCAATTGCTGTTAGTCCCACTACCCCATCAGGAGTCTTTCCAGACTCAACTCCTTCTGCTCCATCACAGTCAGTGATCGCCGTAAACGTCCAAGGCGTTTTCACTTCAGATAGGAATAGATATGACTGAGCGGACGATGGGTTCAAACCGTTGTTACACCCCCAAGCAGCTAACCTTGTTGTGGGATATGACACGATGGCACCGGGCGAGATAATACTCTGTGATGCCCATAAAGTATTATGAGCAGGGGGTGTGTCTGTTGTCGGTAAGCAGTCTGCGCCAAATATCTTAGTTAGAAATGTATATTCGTTATCATACAGCGGGCTATCCGTGAATGAAGCTCCATCCGTTGGGATAATTGTTATCGCAGACGCTTCTGGTACCTCGCATCCTAATTTTATGTTGGAAAACACCGGGCCCACGAGTAGTTCAACATTTTTGAATTCATGAGCCATTCCGTACCAAGCCAGCGCATAGCCCATTGCTCCTGATCCAGCGCTAGTTACCTGCGCTGCGTAAGGCACATCAGGATTGTAGAAGTGATTAAAGACGGTTGCTGGTCTACACGCCGCTTGCTTCAGATTGCCATTACCATATTCCCAGAACGTCGCGAAATCAAACTGTATCAAGGATAATCCGGCTTTCTTGTATGCCGACGCTACTCCAGTGCCCGTTGGAACAGTGCCTCCATTCCCATTGAGAAGGATTACTGTTCCGTTGGTAGGCTTCCCATAGGTGCCGAACGTTATCTGAATGTCTGGCTCATCCGGGCAGGATACCGTTGCCGTGGAGCAAGCTGCTCCAGTTACAAACCCTGTTGGACACAATGCTGGTTGAACATTGCTAACGCTTCCCAAGGGTAATTGAGCCGCGGCCGACAGGCCAAGAGCAAAGACGACTACGATCAGCAACTTTTTCATTATTTCTTCCCTTTGTGTTTCAACATTTTACGGTTTTAAAATCTGCGCACACGTTGAGCAAGATCCCGGCTGAGTTGAAGCCCTTAGCTTCTGAGGTTCAGAATCGCGTGGCAGTGGCCGTCACCACATTCGTGCCGACCAGCGTGAGTTTGGTCCCCCGAAAGCCCGCCATTCGGAAAAAACGCGCCGCAAGTATCGTCCTTCCAAGATGTTTCCACCATGGCACGAACGTGCCGTGCGAATTGCGCATGGGCCGGGCAATGTTGGGCGATCACTGGTCGGGCGTACTTACGCAGCGTGCTAGGATCAGAAATATTGCCCAGCACCGCATCCATGGTTTCGAACCCCTCTGGCTAGCATGTTGCCGAATCGAGCTCGCTTGGAGGTGCAAGTTGAGATTGCTTTGGCGTGGAAAGTGCTTCGCCTCAGGCAGAAACTGCAAATTCCTGCGCTTCCGGGAGGCCTAGCGTGTTACACCGCTCCCGCCCGGAGCATAATATCCGTGTCGCGCGTACACCCGGAGCTTGTGCCCCGACTTCTGCGCCACCAATGAAATCGAGCGATAGCTACCATCCGCCTCGAAATTCGACGGCTTGTAGGAAATCAGATACCGGCTCCGGATCACCTCTTGCAGATCGGAAAGTCGACGATCCAGCTTCCCCAAAGAGCCAGGGAAAAATGAAGCGCCTCCAGTGCGTTCTGCCAAAGCCTTCATCCCGCGGTCGGCCAAAAATTCACTCGCATCTTCCGCCGCGACCTCTCGCGTGCTTACCGTGTAAATCGTAACTTCCCCGCGTTCCGCGCTTTCGATTGCGTCTTTCAGTGTCACGCTGCTGGAGTTGTCTTCGCCGTCGCTGATCACCACCAGAATCCTGGCAACCGGCTGTTCTTCCGTCAGACTGGCAAGCTTGTCAGAGGCGAACTTCACCGCATCCCAAAGCGCAGTTCCTCCGCTGGGAGCGAGCTGATCGATACCTTGGGAAATCCTTGCGGCGTCACTGCTGAAATCCTTGACCAGCAGCACGGCGTTGGAAAAGCCCAACAGGAAAGCCTGATCGTTCTTATCCTTCAGAGACTGTCTTAAGAAAGACCCGGCCACCTTTTGCTCGAAGGCAAATCGTGTCGTAATCGAGTTGCTTGTGTCGATGACCAACCCCAGCCGCAGCGGCAGCTGTGATTCGTTGCGAAATTTGGTAATCGTCGCCGGTGGCCTGCCGGCGTCTCGAATTACGACGTCTTGTCGGCTGAGATCCGTAACCGACTTCCCATGATCCGTGGCTGCAAAAAACACCGCAACCTCATTCACCGTGCTGCGCAGTGTGTAAGGAGAAATATTCGAACTGGAGCGCCCGGCTCCAGACAACGACGCACCCCGCCCGTTGCCGGGAGCAACTGGCTCAGAAGCACTCGTCTCCGAGCAAGTATCACAAATTGATTCCACGTCGGCCAGCTGTTTCTGCTCTTCCATTTGCTGCAACACTCTTCGGGCTGCGCTCGGAAGTCCCGTCGTCGCGTTCGCATCGAGCGGCGCAGCACTGAAAGCAATCTCCACCGGCGCTCGTGGGTGCTCCTGCCACTCTTTAATCTGCTCTATCACCTGCCGAGCCTCATTGGCCGAGGGCGACTGGGGCGCCTCGTCGAGAAAAAGCTGCAATTCATTCCGGGTTTCCTGCAGATTGTTCTGCCCCTGCCAGGCTGCCGCGGCAAAGTAATGCACGATGGCCGCGTTCTCATGCTTGCGGCTGTGCACCTCATGCGCCGTGGCTATCGCAGCCCCGAAATCATGATTCAAAAGCTGCGCATAGCTCAGGGCGGTCAGCAAATTCAGATCGAGCGGCGCCAGCCCGGATGCCTTTTGAATCGACTCTTGCGCGCGGGGAAAATTGTTGCGCGCTAGCTGTGCCCAGCCCAGATTCAGATAGGAGTACGGCAAGTGGTCGTCCAGGGCAACCGCCTGCGAAAACTCGCTTTCTGCCTGCTCGATCTGGCCCAGGTACAGGTACGCCGATCCCAACCCGTTGTGCGCCGCTACAAAGCTGGGATAAATCGAAATCGCCTTCTTCAGATGATCAACCGCATCGCCGAAATTTTTTCGTATGAGAAGTTGATTGCCTTTCGCAAACTCTCGCCGCGCTGCTCCCGGAGCTTTAAGATCCAATTTTGAAACCGGGCCAGAAAGACTTTCGAGCGAAGGTTGATGGCTGTTGCGGTCCTCGATCTCCATCACCATATCCAGCCTCGACAGGTCGAAGCCCCCCATGGCAAGCGGCGCCGGACGCAGCCCTTGCTGCGCTCCCCCGCGCACGGCCGTAAGAAAGACGAAGCAAGCGGATAGCAGGGCAAGAGCGCCTCGACATCGTTTTGCTTTGCTCTGAGAACACATGGAAGGAACTGCCCCACCGCAGCTGGCGCAGAATTATATCTCAGTTTCGGATCATCTCGACCTGCATATGTTGTCGCTAACCCTGCTTCGAATGTCCCATTAAACGCAATATGCGAGCTCTACTGCGCACAATATCCCCACTGTTACAATGCCCTGTTTCGAACCACTTACGTCGGCATCGTTGTGCTTGCCGAACTTACAGCTCTACATCCGCGTACTGTCTTGTGGGGAGAGCTGTCCGAGAGCAGCAGGTTCCTCACCGCGCCCTTCAGCCCGGCTCGCGGAATGACAGAGATTTTGTTGAGAGCTGAAAGCTGATAGCTGACAGCCGGTTTTCCGGGGAGTTTCGTTTGGAGGATGTCCAGGTAGTCGCGATGCTGGTCCGCCGCTGTGTAGCCGGCGACGCCGCTGCCTGGGAGGAAATCGTTCGCACCTACAACCGTCGTATCTACAACATCTGCTACCGCTTCGCCGGATCGGCCGACGACGCCGAAGACCTCGCGCAGGAAGTTTTCATCAAGATGTACCGCACCCTTTCAAGCTATGACAGCTCGAAAGGTGCCTTCGTCACCTGGGTGACCACCATCACCCGCAACCTGCTGGTGGATCATTTCCGCAAAACCAAGCAGGACCGCATCACCGACTCGCTCGATGCCACGTCATCCGCTCACGAGGATGCCCAGCCACTCAGTGAGCAAATTCAGGACCAATCTGCTCCGCCCGACCAGCACGTACGCAGCCGGGAGGTGGGGGAAACCGTTCACGCGGCCCTCGGCAAGCTTTCGCCTGAGCTTCGTGAAGCTGTGATTCTAAGGGACTTACAGGATTTTGATTATCGCGAAATCGCTACCGTTCTGAAGGTTCCGGAGGGAACTGTGAAAAGTCGAATAAATCGTGGGCGGGCGGAACTTGCGCGCCTTCTACAACGTACCTATAGGCAGGTGATGTGATGCCAGACCCAACCAGCAACGGAATGCAGTGTCACGAGTTCGATAGCCTGCTCACGGACGCTCTCGATGGCGTTCTGACCGGCCTTCAACTCGACCGCTTCCAGGCCCACGCGCGGACTTGTTCCGCTTGCGGGCCGCTGTTCGCCGAAGTCGAGGCGGGCCGCAACTGGCTGAAGGATCTCACGGAGGTGGAACCTCCAGTCAGTCTGGTTACGAATATCCTGGCATCCACAACGGGCGTTGACACCCAACGCCTGCGGGTAAACGTATCTGCGCCGCAACCTCGTGTTACATGGGTCGAGAAGGCGCAGGCGTGGGCCTTTGAGGCGATGCAACCCATCTGGGGCACCGTCCGGCAGCCGCGGTTTGCCATGTCGTTCGGCATGGCATTCTTCTCGCTGTCGGTGGCCTTGAGCGTACTCGGCGTAAAACCCGCCGACCTTCGCCAGGTGAGTTTGCGTCCCGCCGCCATTCGCCACACGTACTACAATACGCAGGCCCGCGTAGTACGGTATTACGAAAACATCCGGTTCGTGTATGAGGTGGAATCGCGCGTGCGCGAACTCAAGCGCAACGTCACGCCCGCCGAGCCCGCTCCGGAAAAGAAAGATCACAAGAACGACACAACGCAACAGCCCGAACAGAAGCAGGAGCGCAATTACAGCCAGACGGAAAATCATCTCGTTCTGGCCTGCGCTCCTCTGGGTCCATCTGTAAACGATCTGCCTGTAGTGTCGGTGACCACGTACAGGAGGTTCGTATGAACTGCGCCACGCACAACGATACGGCCGCAGTCGCGTTTTGCCGCACTTGCGGCAAGCCGCTCTGCGCCAACTGCACCCGCGATGTTCGCGGAGTCGTTTACTGCGAGTCATGCCTCGCGGCCCGTATGGAGGGCACGGTCCCGGCGGCCGGATTCGTCCCTCCGCAACCTGCTTATCCTCCGGTCGGCACACCGCCCGCACCGCGATCCACGGGCTCAGGTCCAAATCCGGCGGTTGCCGGCATTCTCGCCGGATTCTTTCCGTTCGGCGTCGGCGCCGTCTACTGTTCCCAATATGCCAAGGGACTGGCTCACCTGCTGATCTTCGGCCTGCTTATCTTTGCATCGGATCATGCCGGAAGTTGGGACGCGTTGTTCGGCATCAGCATCGCGTTTTTCTACGTCTACCAGATCATCGATGCCGTACGCACCGCCCGCGCTCTTCAGGAAGGCCAGCCTGCGCCAGATCCCTTCGGCCTCGCGCAAGCTTTCAGCTTCGGAGAAAAAAGCGAGGGCAAGAACATTCCCACCGTTGCGATCATCCTGATCGGCCTCGGCGTGCTCTTCCTGTTGCACACCATGAACATCTGGGAGTTCGGCATGGACCGGCTATGGCCGCTCATCCTGATCGGCCTCGGGGGGTGGATGTTCGCCCGGCAATGGGGCTTGGTCGCGACTCACCGCATGGGCTGCCAGTGCGATCGCTGCCGCATGCGCAAGATCATGGGCCCAGCTATGCTGGTGACACTCGGCGCGCTGTTCCTGCTCCAAAGTCTCCATGTCGCGAGCTTCGAACGTACCTGGCCCGCAATCCTGCTGGTGATTGGCGTCGTGAAACTGCTGCAGAGCAATGCTTCCTCGGCCGGACACGTCGGCCCGCTGCCGCCGGGCACGCCTACCGCAGTCGCGACGCCTCCGCCCCCGTCGTCATCCGACCCGGGCGCAGCACCTTCCGGGGAGGTGCGCAATGTCTAGCCTCGTTCAGACTCCGCTTCAGGCTCCACTTCCCCCGCGGCGTCCCCGCCGCTCGATTGCCGGACCATTCGTCCTGATCGTCCTCGGCATTATCTTCCTCCTGGGCAATCTCCACATGCTGTCGTGGGCGCACCTCGGAACCTGGTTCGCTCACTACTGGCCCCTTCTGTTGATTCTTTGGGGCGTCATCAAGCTGATCGAGCATCAGCAAGCCCAGCGCGACGGGTTGCCCTCCCGCGGCATCGGCGCGGGCGGAGTTTTTCTCGTCATTGTCATCGTCGTCTGCGGACTCATCGCTACCCAGGCTTCGCGTTTCAACTGGGGCGAAATCCGCGACAACATGAACATCGACGACGGCGATCTGGATAACATCTTCGGCCAAACCTACAACTTCGACGATCACCTAGAACAGGACATTCCGCCCGCCGTCACCAGTCTGCGCGTCAACGACGATCACGGCGCGGTGCATGTCAGCATCGCCACCGACAACAAAATCACCGTCGTGGTCCGCAAGCGCATCGGCGCCGAGAGCCAGAGTGACGCCGATAAATACAACCAGCAGACCAAGCCCGAGATCGCCGTGGCCGGCAACGCGATGGTTCTCGATGCCAAGACCCAGGCCGCCGGTGATCACTCCGTGCAAACCGATCTCGATATCTCAATCCCTCGCAAGATGGAACTGCACATCACCGGGCGCCGCGGCGATGTCTCCGTCGCCGGCCGCGACGGCGAGGTGGAAATCGCCAACCAGCACGGCGAGACTTCCGTGGAAGACGTCAACGGCAACGTGAAACTGAATCTGGAAAAAAGCTCCGCTAAGGTCGAACAGATTACCGGCGACGTCCACATCGATGGCCGCCTGAACGAAGTCTCCGTCACCGACGTGAAAGGTTCCGTTCAACTCGACGGCGAATTTCAGGAGAGCGTCAAGCTCGCCCGCATCAGCAAGACTGTGGCCTTCAAGTCTTCGCGCACGGATATGGAATTCTCACAACTCGATGGCGAACTCGATCTCGACTCCGACGATCTGCACGCAGAAAAAGTCACCGGTCCCGTCCACTTGACCACTCGCTCCAAGCAGATCCGCCTGGAAGAGGTGTCCGGCGATGTCCGTCTGCAGGATTCCAACGGCGGCATTGACGTATCGATGCGTTCGCTGGGAAATGTCCAGATCGACAGCCGCAATGGCGACGTCCAGCTAAGCATTCCCGACAAAGCTGCCTTCCGCGTGGATGCGCGGACGCGCGACGGCGAAATCCAATCGGACTTTCCGGAGTTAAAAATCGAGAATGGCGACCACGAGGGCACGGCCACCGGCAGCGTGGGAAACGGAACGTCTCACATCGTGATCAACAACGAGCACGACGGCATCGAGATTCGCAAAGTCTCCGCCACGGCTCCGCCCGCAACTCCCGCCACTCCCGCAACCCCGGCCAAGCCCGCCAAGTCCCTGCCCGCCCCCAAAGCCAAAGTCGAGCCCACCGATAACTGAATGAAGGCCACACGGACTATAGCGCGAAATTAACCTTGTCATTCCGAGCGCGCCGCAGGCGCGCGGAGGAACCTGCTGTTCCATGCGTTCGAGATGGACCGTGTGGAGCGGACACTCCTGTCCGCTGCCGTTGACGTTGATCTTGGTTTTGTCGATACACCAGCTCACTCCCCCAATTTCTTCTCCGCCAACTCTTCCACCTGCGCCAGCACCTCATCCTCACTCAATTTCGTCGAATCAATCACCACCGCATCCGACGCCGCGACTAGCGGCGATGCCGCCCGCGTCCGGTCGCGGTGATCGCGCTCGCGCAAGTCCGCCGCCACATTCGCCGCGACGACGCCTTTGATCTTCTGCTGCTCCATCCGCCGCTGCTCCCGCACCACCGGGTCGGCATCCAGAAAAATTTTCAAATCCGCATCCGGAAAAACCTTCGTCCCAATGTCGCGCCCTTCCATCACCACGCCGCCGCCCTCGCCCATCTCCCGCTGCCGCGCCACCATCCACTCCCGCACGCCCGGATGCACCGAGACCCGCGACGCCGCCTCCGTCACATCGCGCTCCCGAATCCGCGCCGAAACATCATGCCCGTTCAGCAGCGTCCGGTTTCCATCCCGCGTCGGCTCCAGCTGTATGCGCGACTCGTGCGCCAACTTGACCAACGCAGCTTCATCGTCAAACGACGCATCCTGTTCAATGGCCTTCAGCGCCAGCGCCCGGTACATCGCTCCGCTCTCCAGGTTCACATACCCCAGCTTGCGCGCCAGCCGCGACGCGATCGTGCTCTTGCCCGCGCCCGCCGGCCCGTCAATGGCAATGATGAGTTTACGTTGGGATTGTTCGTCGAGAGGATTCTCAGTCATTTCGCGACTAGATTGTACACGCAAAGCCGCGATGGACGGGCGGTCTACTTCGTTGCGCGATGCGGCCTGTCGGAAGCCGCCGCCGCTTCCTTCTCCGGCGTAATCTGCACCATCGATCTTCCACTCACATGCAAGAAACTCAACTCCCGCGCCGCCAGCAGCGCGTTCACCGCTTCCTTCACCCGCGACCGCGCCACAAATCTTCCGAAGAAAGCTTCCAGCTCCGTCTGCTCGGCCGCAATCACGCAATCCAGATATTTCGAGAGCAGCGCCGAGAGCGCCTGCTGCACCGACAATCCCACGCCCTCGCGCACCGCATCCGGCGACCAGCGATACAGCACGTCCCAGAACGAGCCTTCGTTCGCCTTGTAGTCCACGCGCGTGATGCGCAGCTTCGCCAGCAACTCGCCCAGCGCCTTGTCGAGCACCGCCAGCGAAACGCTGCCGCCCAGCGCCTCCTGCAATTTGTGTTTCGAGATCGGCCCATCGCGCCGAACCAGCTCAAACGCGTCGCAAGCCAGCTGCGAGTAACCCGACCGCGGTCCCGCCTTGGGCGCCAGCTTGGGATTGCGTTCCCCCACCAGCGCATAGAAATAAGGAAACACCGAAGCCGCCACCAGAAACGCGTTGTTCTCCTCGAACAAATTCGCCTCGTACGCCGACCGTTCGCGCAGCAGCCGCACCATCAACTCCGTCGCTTCCGCCGCCCGCGGATCGGAGTAAGCATGCTGCCAAGTCGGCAACCGGTTGTCCGATCCCACAAACGCCCCAATAAACGTAGGCACCGGCATCGCCGGCCGCACCGGATACATCAGGCAAAATCCCACGCCCTCCACAAATGCGCGCGCCTGCTCGATCGTCCGGATGGCCTTCCCATCCAGCCGCCACTTCTCGCGCCGCAGTTGCTGCAACTCCTGTTCGGTCATAAAGCAGCTGTCAGCTCTCAGCCATCAGCCTTCAGCAACATCAAGTTGACTGAGAGCTGAAAGCTGACAGCTGATAGCTAATAGCTAGATTCTCTTGAACGCCTTCTGAATATCCTTTACAGAATACCGCAGCACCACCGGCCTGCCATGCGGGCACGACATCGGATGATCCGTCTTCGCCAGCTCCGCAAGCAGCCACTCCATCTTATTCTGCTCCAGCGGCATGTTGACTTTGATCGCCGCATGGCACGCAATCGACGCCGCGATCCGTCCGCGAATCTTCTCCAGATTCAGCGACTGCTCCTCCCGCGAAATCTGATCCAGCAACTCATGCAGCATCTTCTCCACCGCCGCCGCATCCACTCCCGCTGGCGCGATTTTTACCGCAACACTGCGCGCGCCGAACGGCTCCGCCTCGAATCCATTGTGCTGAAGCTCGTCGGCAATCTCCGCAAACACCGCCTGCTGCGCCGGAGACAGCTCCAGCACAATGGGCATCAGCAGCCGCTGGCTCTCCACTTTCTGCGCCGCGCGCTGCTTCAGCACCCGCTCAAACAGCACCCGCTCGTGTGCCACATGCTGATCCACAATCCACAATCCATCTTCATTCACCGCGAGGATAAACGAATTGCGAATCTGTCCCAGCGGCCGCAGCGTTGCCAGCGCCGCCAGCGTCGGCTCTTCTTCTCGCACCTCGATTTCAGACGCACAACCGTTATCCGGAATCGCCTCGGCGAACTGACTCTCCAGTCCCCGCGCCACCGGAATCGCGGCATTCGCCTCCACTGCAATCCCGCCCTCGAACTGAAACCGCGCGGAAACCAGAGGAGCCACCGGCGCCTGCAGCGCAAATCCAGCCCCTCCCGCAGGCTCGTAAAATGCTCGCGCTCCTGACTCGGCAACGATATCGGAAACCGGTTCCCACTCCCGCGCCCCCGGCGTCAGTCCCGAACTCGCCGTCGCATGCGCGTGAATCTCGGTCGTGAACTGCGGCGCCGGACGCGCCTTCATCAGCGCCGCCCGCACCGTATCCCGCACAAAATCGTGCAGCACCGTCGACTGCCGAAACCTCACCTCCGTCTTCGAGGGATGCACATTCACATCCACCTCGCCCGCCGGCAACTCCAGAAACAACAGCACCACCGGATACACCGTCGGCGGAATAATATTTCGGTAAGCCTCCGTCAGCCCATGCTGCACCAGCCGGTCGCGAATCAGCCGCCCGTTCACGAACACATAAATCGAATTGCGATTCAGCTTCTGAATCTCCGGCTTCGACACAAACCCATGCAGCCGCATCTCTCCCGGCGTAGAGCCCGCGCCCCGCTCGCCTTCCTCTTCCTCCACTTCCTGTCTTCTCCACGGCGGAGGCTGCGGCAATCCCACGCGCTCCAGCGGCTGTACCGCCGCCACCGGAATCAATTGGTCCAGCGTCTCCTTACCGAACACCTGGTACACGCGCTCGCTATATCCCGCCACCGGAGGCGCCACCAGCATGGCATTCGTCGCCGAGTGCAACTCAAAATGTTTCTCCGGATGCGCCAGTGCATAATGCGTCACCAGCGAAGCGATGTGCGACAGCTCCGTCGACTCCGCCTTCAAAAATTTCTTCCGCGCCGGAGTATTAAAGAACAAATCCCGCACCGTGATCGACGTTCCCTGCGGCAGTCCCGCCTCCTCCACCCGCGCCATCTTCCCGCCATTGATCTCGATAATCGTTCCCGAACTAGGTGACGGTGGCCCACTCAGGCCGTCCTTTGGCTTGAGTGGGGATTTCTCTGTCCCTTCCATAGCCGTGGGTGCCCCATGTCTCGCCGGGGTTACGAGACGTGGGAACTCCTCTCCAGCACACGTCTCCAGCCGCAGCCGCGACACCGACGCAATCGAGGGCAGCGCCTCCCCGCGAAATCCCAGCGTAGCCACGCTCAGCAAATCTTCCGCATCTTTAATCTTCGACGTCGCATGCCGCTCAAACGCCAGCATCGCATCGTCGCGCACCATGCCGCACCCGTTGTCCGTAATCTGAATCAGCTTCTTCCCGCCCGCTTCCACGCTGATCTTGATCCGCGTCGCGCCCGCGTCCAGCGCGTTCTCCAGCAACTCCTTCACCACCGACGCAGGCCTCTCCACCACCTCGCCCGCGGCGATCTTGTTGGCAACCTGCTCGGAAAGTAAGTGAATGCGCCCCATGCAGAATTTCTCAGCTCCGCTGCCCGCTTCCCAACCAGCCCGGGAAGGGCACGACTTTAGTCGTGCCGCTCCGCAGCCTATAAACTGTCGGCTTTAGCCGCTGAGGGATAGGCCAGTTTCGCAGATGCCACCGCGGATGGCAAAGTTCCGCATGCACCGAAGGATAGAGCGACACTGCTGGTACTATTTATTCTTGTCTTTTCCGATCCATCGATTTTGTCGGAGCAAGCAATGATTCGGTCCTTTAAAGGCCTGCAGCCCACAATTCCCGCAAGCTGCTACGTCGATGACTCGGCGCAGATTATCGGCGATGTCGTCCTCGGCGAGCATGCTTCGGTATGGATGAACGCGGTCCTGCGCGGCGACGTCTACGCCATCCGCATCGGCTCTCATTCGAATATTCAGGATTGCAGCGTCTTGCACGGCATGAAAAACGTCTACGGCGTCACCGTCGGCGAGTTTGTCACCGTGGGCCATTCCGTAACTTTACATGGCTGCGTCATTGAAGACCGCTGCCTCATCGGCATGGGCTCCGTCATTCTGAACGGCGCGAAGATCGGCGCTGGATCCATCATCGCTGCCGGTACCCTGATTCCCGAGCGTGCGGTGGTCGAGCCCGGGTCGCTATGGATGGGCTCTCCCGGAAAATTCCGCCGCAAACTGGAAGATGGCGAAGACGAGACCATCATGCGCTACGCCACAAATTATCTGGGCTACAAAGAGGATTACCTGCGCGAGCGCTGACATCACCGCTCTGTCATCCTGAGCAGAGCAGGACGGTGAGCGAAACAAACTGTCCCGCGCAGTCGAACGATCCCTATCGCCCAGTATGCTTTTTGATATCGATACTGAGAACCGAGAACTGAGAACTTCATTCGAGAACTTCATAAATGATCAAAGCCGTCCGAGGAACCCGAGACCTTCTGCCGCCCGACACCGCGCTATGGAACTTCGTCGAGTCTGTCGCCCGCGATGTCTTCCGCGCCTACAACTTCCAGGAAATTCGCACCCCGATTTTCGAGTCGACCGAACTCTTCGCCCGCGGTGTAGGCGAAGAGACCGACATCGTTGCCAAAGAAATGTTCACCTGGGAAGACCGCGGCCGCGCCGAAAGTGACAAGGGACAATCCCTCACCCTGCGCCCCGAAGCCACCGCCGGCATCGTCCGCGCCTATATCGAGCACAAACTCTGGGATCGTGGCCTGAACAAGCTCTATTGCATCGGCCCCATGTTTCGCCGCGAGCGTCCGCAGAAAGGCCGCTATCGCCAGTTTTATCAAATCGACGCCGAGGTCATCGGTCCGGCAGCGGCCGGCAGCGACTCTCCCGCGCGCGACGCGGAAGTTCTCGAAATGCTGGCCACGCTCCTCGATCGCCTCGGAATCAAGGGCTGGACACTCGAACTGAATTCCGTCGGCTGCGCCAACGATCGCGCCGCCTTCAATGATGCGCTGCGCAAGGCCTTGGAGCCGGTCGTGGGAAAGATGTGCGTCGATTGCCAGCGCCGCGCCGTCACCAATCCCCTGCGCGTCTTCGATTGCAAAGTCCCGGAGGATCAGCCCATCATCGATACCCTCCCGCGCATCAGCCAGTTTCTCGATGAAGCCTGCCGCGCACATTTTGACACAGTAAAGAAAATCTTAACCGCCGTCGGCGTTCCCTTCACCCTGAACGATCGCCTGGTTCGCGGCCTCGATTACTACACCCGCACCGCCTTCGAATTCACTCACGGAGCTCTCGGCTCCCAGAATGCAATCCTTGGCGGCGGCCGCTATGACGGGCTTTCCGAAGCCCTCGGTGGCCCCGCGGCTCCCGGCATCGGTTTCGCCATCGGCGAAGACCGCCTCGTCATGTCGCTGCAGGAATCTTCGCCGGCAGAAAGTGTACTCAAGAAGCCGGACGTATACATCGCTCCGCTCGGTGCCGGTATGAACCCCGAAGCCGCCCGCCTGGCGCGCGAATTGCGTCGTCACGAGATCGTCGCCGACCTGGGAGATGAAAACTTTCGCTTGAAAAAATCCTTTGAGGCGGCAACCAAGGCGGGAGCAAAATACATTTTGATCGTTGGCGAAAATGAAGTGCAGGCTGATACGTTCGCATTAAAGAATCTGGCAACCGGCGAGCAGATTTCCGTTCCCCGCGCGGATCTGCCACAGAAGATTCGGGAGTAACCATGGGCCCAACTCGTTCCATGCTCGACGATGCTGCCCGGCGTTTCATCGAAGCCCAGCGTATATTTTTTGTCGCCTCGGCCCCGCTCGATGCTGCCGGTCATGTGAACCTGTCCCCAAAAGGTCTCGACACATTTCGCATTCTCAGTCCTACCGCGGTCGCTTACCTCGATTTCAACGGCAGCGGCGTCGAGACCATCGCTCATCTAAAAGAGAATGGTCGAATCGTTCTGATGTTCTGCGCCTTCCAGGGTCCGCCTAACATTTTCCGTCTGTACGGCCACGGCCGCGTAGTCGGGCCGCGCGAAGATGAATTCGCCGCGCTCGCAGAAAAATTTCCCGCCCACCAGAACCCGCGCTCCATCATCGTCGTCGAACTCACCCGCGTAACCGATTCCTGCGGCTACGGCGTCCCTCTTTTCAAGTATGATGGCGAGCGCGAACAGCTCAGCGCCTGGGCTCGCAAGCAGGGGCAGGAGGGGCTGAAAGCTTATCGTGAACGGAAGAACCAGCGCAGTATCGATGGGCTGCCCGGAATCTCAGTCTAGAACTCGATCGAAGGGGGTCGTGTGAAATCTTCTTGGCTTTTCTTCGCCTTTCTGTTTTGCTTAATCGCCGCTACCCAGTTCGTGGCGCAGACTCCAGCCGTCGCCAAAGCTCCCAGTGCACTGGAGCAAACCGCAATCGCCAACGAGAAAACTCTGATCGAGGCCAAGAGGAAAGACGATGGCGCCTTCTTCAAGCGCACCCTAAGCTCGGACTTTTCACTGGTCGGCGTGGATGGCAAACTGCTCGAAGGCCAGGAGGCAGTCGACAATCTCGGCGATACAGGCCTGCTGGAACTGACGCCCTACGACATCAAAGTGGTAGCCCTTGGCAATGACGGCGCCATCGTCACCTACGACGCCATCGTGCGCGAGGCCCCCGAAGAAGATCAGGGACCTCCGCCGCGCTATCAACACTTCAGTTCAGTGTGGGTGAAGCACGGAGATCAGTGGAAACTGAAGTTTCATCAGGCCACCGCCGCGCATTGGGGTGACTGGTAGACGATATCGCCAGAAATCGCCATTGACCTTTCCCCTGCTAACGATAGAATGTCGCTGCCGTCGAACCGTTAAGTACAAAGGCACTCAGGAGGCACCCATGAAAACCCTCGGAATCATTCTCGCGGCAGTCCTGATGTCAACCGCAGTCTCAGCCCAAACCCCGCCTCCCAAGCCCGGTCCCGAACTCAAGAAGCTGGACATGTTTGTGGGCACCTGGAGTCTCGACGGCACCATGAAGCCGGGTATGATGGGTCCCGGCGGCTCGATGACCGAGAGCGAAAAGTGCGAGTGGATGGAGGGCGGCTTCTACGTCGTCTGTCATTCGAATTACAACAGCTCGATGGGCAACGGCATAGGCCTGTCGGTCCTGGGTTACTCCACCGACGACAAAGCCTACACCTACCGCGAGTTCAACAGCTTCGGCGAATTTGACGACTCCCGCGGCACGGTCGATGGCGATACCTGGACTTGGACCAGCGACGAAAAGATGGAAGGCATGACCATGAAAGGCCGCTTCATCATGAAGATCACCTCTCCCACGGCCTACAACTTCACCTTCGATATGTCACAAGATGGAACCAAGTGGTCGACCGTGATGGACGGAAAAGCCAGCAAGAAATAAGTCTCCATTGCTAATCCCGTAAAGGGCACGCGGACTTTATTCATTGGCCCTGGGTGCCCTCCGCCCGTCTCCTACCGTTTATAATCCTTGGTTCAGCATTCATCCGCATTTCTCACTGTAAGGACACACTTTGCTCGACTTCCTAGGTGATCTTCGACGAACTCATATGTGCGGATCCCTCCGCGCTTCCGACTCCGGCAAAAAGGCCGTTCTCATGGGCTGGGTCAACCGCCGCCGCGACCACGGCAACCTGCTTTTCATCGATCTCCGCGACCGCACCGGCATCACGCAGGTCGTCTTCAACGCCGAACGCGACGCGGCCATTCACGAAAAGTCCGCCGCTCTGCGCAACGAATACGTCATCGCCGTCACCGGTACGGTCAAGCTGCGCGATCCCAACACCGTAAACCGCAATATGCCGACCGGCGAAGTCGAACTGGTCGCCGAAGAGTTGCGCATCCTCAACGAATCGAAGCTGCCGCCATTCCTTCCCAGCGACACCGCGCTCACCAACGAAGAAACGCGCCTGAAATACCGCTATATCGATCTTCGCCGTGACGTGATGCAGTTCAACATCGAGATGCGCCACAAGGTCGCAAAAGCCATTCGTGACTATCTTTCCGCGCAGGGATTCTTCGAAATCGAAACCCCGTTCATGACTCGCTCCACCCCCGAGGGTGCGCGCGATTACTTGGTCCCCAGCCGCGTCCAGCCGGGTACGTTCTACGCGCTGCCGCAATCGCCGCAGCTTTTCAAGCAGATCCTCATGATCTCCGGCTTCGATAAATATTTTCAGATCGTCCGCTGCTTCCGCGACGAAGATCTCCGCGCCGATCGCCAGCCCGAATTCACCCAGATCGATCTGGAAATGTCCTATCCCCAGCCCGAACGCGTCTGGGAAGTGGTCGAAGGATTTCTCACCGCCGCCTTTCGCGCCGCCGGATCCGAAATCAAAACTCCATTCCCGCGCATGGATTACGACGAAGCCATCCGCCTCTACGGCATCGACAAGCCCGATCTACGCCTCCCCGCCTTCACCGACGTCCGCGAGTGTTTCACGCCCGCGAACTTGCACGAACTGGCCGTCAGCCCGAATCTGCCGGTCATCGCCATCCGCACGCCCAACGTCGGCGAACTCTCACGCAAAGAGCGCGACGATATCAAACCAATGTTTCACTCAAAGGGTGGCGCAAAGATTTTCGAAGATTTCAAACGCATCGCCAACAAATATCCCGAGGCCGCCGCCGCGATCACCAAGAAAACCAGCACCGTGGAAGGCGATCTGATCGTTCTCGTCGCCGGCTCCGCGCAATCCGGCCCGCAAACTGCCATGCCCGCGCACCGCAAAGTCACGCCGCAAGAGCTCGCCATCTATGCTTCGGCCGGCCTGTTGCGCCTTGCATTGGCGCAGAAGTATTCCGACCGTCACGGCATTTTCAAAAAGACCGGCAACCCCGCTCAGGACTTCCGTTTCCTCTGGGTCACAAACTTCCCCATGTTCGAGTGGGACGAAGGAGCCAAGCAATGGATGGCTGCGCATCATCCCTTCACCTCGCCGCATGAAGAAGATATGAAGTTGCTCGAGTCCGGCGTCGAGTCTGTGAATGATCCGCAATCGTCGCTGAGCGCCGTCCGCGCGCTCGCTTACGACGTGGTTCTAAACGGCACCGAACTCGGCTCCGGCTCGATTCGTATTCACCGCCAAGACGTGCAGAGCCGCATCTTTCGCGCCCTCGGCATGACCGAAGATGAAGCCCGCGCCCGCTTCGGATTCTTTCTCGAGGCCCTCGAGTACGGCACGCCTCCGCACGGCGGAATCGCCCTCGGCCTCGACCGCATCGTCATGATCATCGCCGGCGCCGAAAGCCTGCGCGAAGTAATTCCCTTCCCCAAGACTGCCCGCGCCGTCGACCTGATGGTCGACGCACCCACTCCCGTCAGCGACGCACAACTGCGCGACCTGGGCATCTCAATAAGAAAAGCGAAGAGCTGATCGCTCTTCGCGGGAAGTATCAGCAGATTCCGGTTATTGCGCTGGCGTAGCGGCTGCGGGCGTTAGGCTCGCCTTCACGGCGGTGCCGGACAATTCGTCTCCGCGGAAATACTTGTCCTTCGCGGCTTTCATCTCCGGCATGGCAACATACGGCTTGCTGTAGTCGTTGGCTGCGTTCCAGAACAAGAATCCGATGCCGCCTTTTTCTTTCGCGGTCGCAACCTGCACCTTGATGTATTCCGGCGAGTAAGTCTTGGTCCGCCAATGGAAGGCCTGCAGCCACGGCCGGATGACCACTCCGCTGCCCTTCGTAATCAGCTCGAAGCGCTCCATCGATTCGCCGATGAAGTGTTCCGGCGCGTCGCCTGGATGTTCAATATTATCCATGCCGAAAAAGTGCGAGGGATAAATCATGGGCGAGAGCACGTCGCAATATTTCGCCATGCCGACGATATCCTGACCTGTGTGCGAAAGATCCACGCTTCGCTGCCAAGCCATCACGCCAAAAACGTCCAGCGAAAACAGCACGCCCGTGGGATGCAGTTCAGCATAAGCTTTCTTCAGGAAGTCAGTAATCACGTCCGAACGCTGCCACTTCGGATGTTCGTTCTGAAACACAAAGCTGGCGTCTTTCTGATCACCTTCGGCCGGGAACCGAACATAATCGAACTGAATTTCGTCCGCGCCCGACTGCGCCACGAATTTCGCGAGCGCGATGTCAAACTCCTGCACCTTCGGTTGCGAAGGATCAGTCCACACCAGCTTGCCGTTTTCGCGCCACGGCTGCTTCGTTCTCTTCGACTGCACCGCCAGTTCGGGATGCTCAACCACCATCCGCTCGTCGCGGAAGATAGCAATGCGGGCAATGGCGTGCATGTTCTCGGAGTGCACAAAGTGCACAAACTTCGGCAGATCGTGGATATACACCTGGTGCTTGCCGAGCAGCGGATGCTCGAACGGAATGTTCACGCTCCCATCGGAATCCTTAATATCGAACACCACAGCGTTGCCGCCAACCTCGCGCCAGTGCCGGATGATGCGCAATCCGTGATCGCTGGCAGCCATGATGCCCGTGAGGTAGATCGCCCGCACTTCAAAATCCTTGGCCACAGGAAGGGTTTTTTCGACGATCGGCGCAGGAAGAATGCCCGGGATCGTAATCTGCTCTCCTGCTTTCAGCATGTTGCCCGGTCGATTCCCATTCGCGCCGCGGATCGCTTCGGCCAGTTCGGATGATGTCAGATAAGAAGTGCTCTTTAAGTATTGATGAGCGATGCCGGGAATGGTGTCCCCTCGCTTCGAGTTGTAGATCAAGGTTCCGGGAAGGGATGAAACCTGTGGCGAAGGAATATCCGCTGCTTTCAAAGTTGTCGGCAGCGTCGCGCTGACCGCTTCCAGATGCTCGCCCTGCGGCGTCGCCGCGGCGACGGCGGGAATCGCTTGTGCGGTTTGCGCCGCTGCCTGAGCCGACGAGAACCGCAAGTTCAGCCGCATCGCGGCCACGCCGAACAGCACACACGAAACTGCTGAGATGGTTAGAATTGACGAGCGACGCAAGAGACCCTCCGGGAACGCCCCAATCGCGATGCTATCGCTCGCGCTCCCGACCTGCTAGTTACTAGCGGTCATCTCCCCGTTGTTCGAGTCGCGAAAGCTCGTTGAAGATGCATCCCTCATCCTTAAGCATAGGAAAAACGTATAGCACTCAGAAGAACTTCCAGGAGCTGCCCGCCGTATCTCTCTCCCGGCGCCAAGGCCCACCCGGAACAGTCCCCTCCCTCATGCGCAAAGTATTTCTCCTAACCCTCTTTATCTTTTCACTGGCGCCTGTTCTAATCTTGGGGCCGGGCACGTAACTCCTGCCGTTAGAGAGTTTTCGCTTCCACAATCCAGCGTTCCACCGTGGCCAGCGGCTTGCTTATTCCTAAGGCATCAGGGACGCGCCATCGGGCCTGGCAAGCGACAAGTTTCCAAGTGACATATTTTGTCATCTATAGGAGATGGGGGAGTCGCAAAAAGGGTCCGGATCCTTGAATCTGGCCAAGGCCGAGGATACGGCCTGGAAAAGGAACGAAGTCGCCCGGTGCAAGCCGGACCAATGACCTTATGAGAACGAATCTCGCTACCGTGCTGGATCCGAACCGCCGCAGCAACGATGCTGGAGAGTTTGAAGCCGCCCTGCGCCGCAAGATCGTCGGCCAGGATCAGGCCGTCGAAAAGGTCGCCGAAATCTATCAGATGTTTCTGGCCGGCTTGAATGCTCCCGGACGTCCCGTGGGCAACCTGCTTTTCCTCGGGCCTACTGGTTCGGGCAAAACCCGCGTGGTGGAAGCCATGGCCGAGGCCTTATTCGGCGATTCGCGCGCCTGCATCAAGATCGACTGCGCCGAATTCCAGCACTCCCACGAAATCGCCAAGCTGATCGGTTCGCCTCCGGGCTACCTCGGTCATCGCGAGACACATCCTCTTCTCACTCAGGAAGCCTTGAACCAGTGGTTCACCGAGAAGCTGAAGCTCTCGATTCTTCTCTTCGACGAAATCGAGAAGGCCAGCGACTCGCTCTGGCAATTGCTGCTCGGCATTCTCGATAAAGCCACGCTCACCCTCGGCGATAATCGCCGCGTCGATCTTTCCCAGTGCATCATCATACTGACCTCGAACCTGGGCGCCAGCGAGATGACTGATCTGATCGATGGTGGCTTCGGCTTCGCGCCCCGAGCCGTCGAAGTCGACAACAATTTCGACGACAAAATTCAGCGCACCGCCGTCGAAGCCGCTCGCCGCAAGTTCACGCCCGAGTTCATGAACCGCATCGATAAAACGGTCGTCTTCAAAACTCTGCGCGACGAGCACCTCGCCCAGATCCTCGAAATCGAACTCGGCATGGTACAGCAGCGCGTTCTCATGGCCGCCGGCGCCAACCAGTTCGTCTTCAATTGCACCTCCGGCGTAAAGCAGTTCCTGCTGAAAGAAGGCACCGATCCCCGTTACGGCGCGCGTCACCTGAAGCGTGCCATCGAACGGAATCTGGTCTTCCCGCTGGCCAATCTGGTCGCTACCGGACAGGTCAAGCTGGGCGATTTCGTCCGCGTCGACATGGCTTCCGAGAACAAAATGATCTTCGTCAAGGAAGCCGAAAACACCATGGCGCCCGTCCTGCTCGAGCGCTACGGAGCCGCGGCCGCCAACATGCCGACCGCCCGCGCCGCCCGCACCGCCGTCAACAATCGCCGGGACTACGGCGCCAGCCCCGTCGCGGAGAGCAAATAAACTTTCTTCGAATTTACAAAACTCGCTTGACCGCATCTCGCGAGCCTCGTGGCGCCGGAACTTCCGGCGCCCTTTTTTCTGCTCGGCAGGGTTGATGTCTTCTGGACGGGAAAGACGTTGGTGCCTGCTGCCATTGGTATCATTCCGTATGAGAATCGGGGAACTCGCGAAGCGGGCCGGCGTCAGTGTGCAGGCGATCCGCTTTTATGAACGGCGGCGCTTGATGCGCACGCCACGCAGGACGGCCGCGGGATACCGCATTTACTCGGAGGCCGAGTTCGAGATCGTTACCGTGATCAAGAAGATGCAGCGCTTCGGTTTCAAGCTGACTGAAATTCGCCGCGTCCTGCAGCTATGGGTTTTGCCCAGTGACACCGGTGCCGCATCTCCCTACCAGCAAGGCTCCCGCGAATGCCTTCGCGAGGCGTTGAAACTGGGGGAGAGCAAACTCCAGGCCATGAATGAGCAAATCCGCGCCTCCATTCAACTGCGCGAAGAATTGGAGCAGGCATTGAAGCAAATTCGTGCGGGACTCAATGCTCCGCCAAAACCAGTTCAAGCCGCCGCAATGAAGCTAAGAGCGGCCAAAGCCCGCTAGATCACCCGCAAATCCGCCCTCAAACTTTCTCTTGACCCTATACCTAGGTATAGACCCGATACTGGCCTCACCGGCACTCCGAAGAATCGGACTGCCTGACAAGGAGGCCTAATGGCTCAGGATTAGAGCTCACAGCGTTTTCATCATCTCGCTTGCGCTGGTGTTCGCAGCTTTACCGGCTTCGGCAGCGCCCCCCAATGGTCTCGAACAGAACAAAGCTGTTGCCCGTCGTGTCTTCGACGAGATTTTCAACCAGGGCAGGTTTGAGGTAGCTGACGAAATCTATGCCAGGAATTTCGTGAACCATGGTGTCCATCGCGATGCCGGCCTCAAAGAAGATCAGGACGCCGCGCGCGGATGGAAGCTCGCATTCCCCGATCTAAAAATGACGGTGCTGAAGGAAATCGCCGAAGGCGATCTGGTCACCGTGCTTTATAGCGTAACCGGCACGAATACCGGTGAAGGCAATGGCCTTCCCGCGACCGGGAAAAAGATCGAAGGCCGCGGCATCACGATTTGGCGGATTGCGAACGGACAAATCACTGAAGAATGGAGCGAATTCGACCAGCTCAGATTCATGAAGCAGCTTGGGTTGCTCCCGCAAGCGGCAAAGTAGAAAGCAGGGCCAGCCCACGCCCCGTTTGCCTCCTAAACGTCCGGATGGACCAAGGAGCAGGAAACGGGCTACAATTTTAGAAGATCAAAAGTCCACGGTCGTACGTCGAACGCAATGTTTGACGCTGCAACGGAGGTGACTCGTGAAACGGAGATCGGTTGCTCCTCGCGCCAGCCTCTCTACTCTGACTTTCTTGTGCGCAGTCACAATCCTAATGGGAGGAACGTCGGCGCAGGGCCAGAAAAAAGGTGTGTCCCCACCACCCGTCCCATCAGGTCCAGTCCAGATGCAATCTCCGCTCCCGCCCAGTCTTGATCAAACCAATGTGGTCTACAGTAGCAACGAAGTTGCGGCTCTGCCAAAAAACCCAACTGGAAACAATTGTTTCCTTCCTCCATTGAATGGTCTGCAGGCGGGCACAGTCGAAGTCGCAGATTTGCAAGTTCCGGTGAAGACGCAAATGGAGTATGCCGACGGCTGCGCAGCTCTCCGGAAAAAGAAAATTGCCGACGCCGAGCGTCACCTCCGCAAGGCCGTAAAGCAGGACGCCAACTATCCCGCTGCCTGGGTTCTGCTGGGTCAGGTCTTGCAAAAACAACAGCGCATTGAAGAAGCCCAGGATGCGTGTTCGCGCCCTCTAACCGTGAGTTCCCACTACCTGCCCGCGTATCTTTGCCTCACCGATATTTCCGCTCGATCCCGGAATTGGCCCGACGTGCTGAAGCTCAGCACTCGCGCCCTCGAAATCGACCCCACGGCCGATGCAGCAGCCTATGCCTACAATGCCCAGGCCAACCTGAACCTGCATCACCTACTCGAAGCGGAAAAGAGTGCTTTGAAGGCTACCGCGATCGATCGCAATAACACCGATCCGCGGCTTCACTTCCTGCTCGCGCAAATCTACGCGGCAAAGGGCGATCGTCCCGAAGCAACTGTTCAATTGCGGGAATATTTGAAATTCGCCACCGATCCCGAGGATGTCGCGATGGTGCAGAAATATCTGTCGCAGCTCGAAAACGACCAGGCCAAGTAGCCAGATGCCTAGTTCTTCGTCGCCTCCCGCTCAGCTGCAGGGAGCGCACCAGATCGTCTAATTAACAGATCGTCTAATTTTTTCCGCCAACCCGTACGCCATATCGTTTGGCAGCCGCCCATACCATTGCGGTAAGCGCTGCCAATACGAACAATATCGTGGTCCCACCCTCTGGAACCGCTGTCGATCTTATCGGCCGCTCGGGACGCGGCTCGGGCCTGATGATGATGTGCTGGTCAGTCACCGGTCTCGTTACAAACTCTGTAAATTCCATAAACAATGCTCGATGTTCCTTCCCCAAAAACGTACTCGCTCGATAAATTCGGGCAGATTGATCGTAGCTTAGGTGGGTGTCGAGGGAAATGGCCCGAAAGAGTCAGTACGGCAGTAATCGACATGCGGCCGAGGGCGCCCTCCTTAGCGCTTTCGCTACATCCCCAGGGCAGAACCTTACTTGCTCTCGCTCTCCATCTAATCCCAACCCATAATCATGGTCGATTGCTTTTCCGGAGGTCTCAATGAAATTCCCGCGCCGCTTCCCTCTGCTCGCGTGCACATGCCTTGTCTGGTCGCTCACCGCCCATTCCGGAGAGGCGCCCGAGACCGACCTTAAGACGACGGCCGTCGCTGCCTTTAAGAATGGCCTCGCCTTCGTAGTGAAGCAGGGAGACGTGCGCCTGGAAAACGGCGTCGGCAATCTTTCCCCCGTCCCGAACGCAACCCTCGGCTCTTTATGGATCGCCCCCAATGACGCAAGCACATCCCTGGACGAGGTTGTCGCTCACCACTACAAAGTTTCCACGCAACAGAGCCTCACAGCTCTGGCGGAAGTACTGCTCGCGAACGCCGGCAAAGTTGTCACTGTCATCGATAACAATCAAAAAGAGTACACGGGCGAGATCGTCGGCTTCCGGCAAACCGAGAAACTAAGCGGCCCACCTACGCCTCCGAATCGGTCAGACCAGAATTTCTATCCGATCCCCGCGCCCCCACCTCAGCCGGCCATGCCCGAATATCTCCTGCTCAAATCCGAGGGCAAACTTCTAGCTCTCTACTTCCACAACATCGCGCGCGTGATTCTACCGGAGAACCCCATCCTCGACCGCCCGCAGGAAGAAGATCGTAAAGCGCTTCGCTTCAAAATCAAAGGCGCCACTGCACACGCCAACCTGACCATGGGATATCTCGAACACGGCCTGGGCTGGACTCCTTCCTATCTCATCTCCTTGCAGGACGACAAAACGGCACAGATCACCATGCAATCGGTGCTGGTCAACGATGCCGAGGATTTGAAGGATGCCGAACTTTTCTTCGTTGTAGGCGTCCCGAATTTCGCCTACGCCAACATCCCCTCCCCTATGGCGCTGCAACAGAGCCTGCTCGAGTTCATGCAGGCGGCCGACCGCAAAGATAGTACAAATGCACGCTATTCCAACGCACTCAAGGGCCAGATGATCGGCGGCGTTGCTGGTTTTGACGCCGAAGCAGCGCCCAGTCTCGCGTCCGGGGTGGAAGAACTACAAGGAGCCCAGGAAGAGGATCTCTTCCTGTACAACCGAAAAAATGTCACCCTGGCGCGAGGCGAGCGCGCAACCTACAACGTGTTCGCCGAAACCGTGAACTACGAACACATCTACGAGTGGAACCTGGAAGACCAGCCGCGCGTCGATGGTTTCGGCAATCCTCAGAACATCCCGAATCCAGGAACGGATCGCTCCCAGAAGGACAATATCTGGCACTCCCTGCGTCTGAAAAATACCGGGAAATTTCCCTGGACCAGCGCGCCCACCATGGTGATCTCCGGTACCAAGCCCCTCGCGCAGGACACCATGCCCTACACCCCCAAGAGCGCCACCTCAAGTTTGAAGCTGACCATCGCCACCGACATTCGCGCCTCGCATGAAGAGAATGAAGTCGATCGCCAAAAAGATATCCAGCGCCGCCGCAATCACAATTACGACGAAGTCACGGTAGAAGGCACTCTCACCGTCAAGAATTATAAGAGTAAAGAAGTCCGATTGAGCATCGCCGATCGCGTTCGAGGAACCGTGGAATCGCAGACCGACGATGGCAAGGCCGACAAATTGGCCGAGGCCATCGCCGTCGATAATCCGCTCTCCCGGCTCACCTGGGAAGTCACCCTGAAAGCCGGCGAGGAAAAAATAATCAAATACCGCTACAAGGTCTGGCTACGCGCCTAACCGCGCACGTCTACGCCAGCCTACCACACATCGCATCGCTTCCCTTCCGCCCGCACCATGGCCGAGTCTGCCTTGCAGCTCCACGCTTTCTGGAAGTCCGGCAGATTTGAGAGCGGTCCGATCACCCGATACTTCGCAATCGGATGCGGATCGGTCTGGATCATCAGCCGCTGCGCCTCGATCCGTATCTCATCGCCGCGGAACTGCCCCCACGCAATATAAAACTGTTGTTCCGGCGTGAATCCATCAATGTCCGCCGGACGCGGCTTGCCCTCCAGCGACTTCTCATAGGCCAAAAACGCGACCTTCGCCCCGCCCAGGTCGCCAATGCTTTCCCCCAGCACCAGCTTGCCGTTGTGATGCACGCCCGGCTCGATGAAGTAGTTGTCGAACTGGCCAGCTACGCACGCCGCCCGCGCCTGGAACTGCTTCAGGTCCGCATCCGTCCACCAATTGCGCAGCCGTCCCAGATAATCGAACTGCGCTCCCTGATCATCGAACCCGTGCGAAATCTCGTGCCCTATGACAACGCCAATCGCGCCATAATTCACCGCATCCACCGCCTTCATATCAAACGCCGGAGGCTGCAAGATTCCCGCCGGAAAAACAATTTCATTCAGCAGCGGATTGTAATAAGCATCCGAGGTCGGCGGCGTCATCCCCCATCGCCCGCGATCGACAGGCTTGCCAATCGTCAAACGGTCGTCCTGCTCCACAAACTTTCTTCCCGCAATCGTGTCCTCAAAAAATGCATCCCGCCGGATCTCTACATGGCTATAGTCTTTCCACTTGTCCGGATACCCGATCTTCGGATTGAACGTGGCAATCTTCGCCATCGCTTTTTCTTTCGTGTCATCGCTCATCCACGGCCGGCTCAGGATGTCATCCCGCATCGCAGCCAGCAGGTTCCGCACCATCTCCTGCATGCGCGCCTTCGCCTCGGGCGGAAAATATTTCTCCACATATTTTTGCCCCAGCGCCTCACCCAAATACTGATCCGTCGACTCCACGCACCGCTTCCAACGCGGCTTCATCTCGGTGGTGCCGCTCAAATACTTCCCATTGAAAGCAAAATCTTCCTCCACGAAAGCCGCCGAAAGTGAACTCGCCGTCGAGTTCAGCAGGTGCCACTTCAAATAAACTTTCCAATCCGCCAACGAATCTTCATGAATCTGCCGGTCGAGTTCCTGCATGAACTTCGGCTGATCCACATTCATGTCAACATCCTGCGGAATCTGCTTGTGCTTGAAATATCCCGCCCAGTCAATATGCGGAGCCATCGCCTGCAACTGCGCAAACGTCGTGTTGTGGTCCGTCGCCGCCGGATCGCGCAGCGTCACGTTATCGAGCGACGCCTCGGCCAGCTTCGTTTCCATCCCCATGATCGTCTGCGCCGCGGCCGCCGACTTTTTCTCGTCCCATCCCGCCAGCTTGAACATCGCCGCAATGTGTATGACATACTTCTCTCGCGCTTCCTTGAAGCGCGCCTCCGGCTTCAGGTAATAGTCGCGATCCGGCAGCCCGAGCCCATTCGCGCCAATATCGGCCAGCACCCACGAGGGCTTATGCGGATCCTGCTGGCTGCCGAAAACGAACGGATCGGCCACCAGTATGTCGTGCATATCTTCCATCACCCGCTGCAAGTCCCCCGAGTCTTTCGCCGCATCAATTCGCGCAAACCACGGCTTCAGCGGCTCCATGCCGCGCGCATTCACCCGCGACTCATCCATGCACGCGCCGTAGTAATCGCCGATGATCTGCTCCGTGCTGCCCTTCGCTGCAGTCTTGTCAGCAGCCGCAGTCTCCAGAATTTCCTTCAACTTGTCTTTGGACGACTCGCCCGCCGCCCAGCGCCTGCTCCACCGCGTCATCGACGCCGGAATCGGATTGTTCGCCCGCCACGTCCCATTGGCGAACTCGTAGAAATCCGTGCAAGGATCCGCCTTTCGATCCAGATCGGTGACGTCAATTCCGTGCTCCGAACTACCCTGCGAAAACGAAATTTGCGAAAACAGAAATAAAGAAAACAACAACATGAACAACGAAGTTATTAACTTGCGCATGATGCCCCTTTCAAACAATGTTGATCCAAACAGCAAGCCGCTTTTCGCCTGTCATTCTAGACGAATTGCCGCGGCATCGGTTAGCATTCGCGGCTGCAGATACCGCGACATCTTCAATCCAAATCCAGGAAGGCTTGCCTAGAACTTCTTGCGAAGAAACTCAAACAGGAGGTAACCCGCGAGCGCGGCGGTGATAGCAATCTCAAAATTGGCGGTGGTAAACACATCTTCGATGGCCCACGCGATGCCCCTTCTCCGCCCCATCCCCGAACGTTCAAATTCTCCCATCAGAAGGTTGGAATAAAAGAGGAAGATGATGAATCCCACTTCGATCACCGCTCTCCATAAACTTTTCTTCATAGTCGATCCGCGATTACTCGCCGTACTCGTCTTTCCTGAGATGTTCACTCCGAGGCTGCCATTCTAGACGAAGCGCAGCCGGGATCTGGAACTGAAGAGGAATTACTCGGATTCGCGTCGCTATTTGGTGGGAGCGCCGCTCGCCGCCGAAGGTGGGATGACCAACTTCTCTACGTCCTGCACCAGCGCAGACATCGCTTTATCAAAATTCTTGCGTCCCGTCACTTGCCGCGCCGCTGTGGCTACAGTTTCATCCAACCTCCACAGCACCACCCGAGTCTTAGGATCGAGGATGACCAACCTTATCTGCGGAAATTCCCCAGGCCGGCCGGGAAAGAAACGTATTTCGAAGATCAAATCTGCTTCCGCCGGAGACGCCATCAGCTCATATCGTCCCCAGCTCTTCATGCTGGCATAGAACTGGTTGTAAGGCCGGTCGGACGCACTGCAATAGAACGAAGGGCATTCCTCTGAAGCGTTGGAAATGAAAATTGTTCTGGCCGTGAGGATTTGCGCCGGTCTCGGCGCTGCCGCGTCGCTTTGCGCTCTTAGGAGTGGCGCTACCCCGAGCATGGCAGCCAATGCCAGTCCCGCAATTGCTCTTGCAAAGATCTTCAGCATGCTTTCCTCCACGCAACTCGTTTCGCAACGTGGAGCAAACTGACGCCGCCCGCCGGCGCTGCGCCTTTATCCGCCCGCTTTCAGCTCCGTCAGCACCTGCTTGGCAATTTCCTTCAGCGTCTCAAACACGCCTACTCCTTGAAACGCCACCGCCTCCACCACCGCCTCATTCTTCTTGCGCAGCTCTTTGTTGAGCGCATCGGGCGAGAGAATATTCGGCAGGTCCCGCTTGTTCAGCTGCAAGACGTAGGGAATCTTGTTGAAGTCGTAGCCGTGCTCTTGCAGGTTCGACATCAGATTGTCCAGCGCTTCCACGTTCGCGTCCATGCGCTGTTCCTGCGAATCCGCCACAAAAACAATACCATCCACCCCCCGCAGAATCAGCTTGCGGCTGGCATCGTAGAAAACCTGCCCCGGCACTGTGTAAAGATGGATTCGCGTTTTGAACCCCCGCACCGATCCCAGATCGAGCGGCAGGAAATCGAAGAACAACGTCCGCTCCGTTTCCGTAGCCAGGGAGATCATCTTCCCCTTCTGCTGTTCCGCGGTCTTCTGGTAGATCACCTGCAGGTTCGTGGTCTTGCCGCCCAGCCCAGCGCCGTAATACACGATTTTGCAATTAATCTCGCGGGCTGCGAAGTTGATGAAACTCAAGGCTTTCCTCAATATGCGCCGGTCGCACACCTTGCTAGGCGGCTTCCGCGCGCAAAAATATCCCTTTGGGGGCTCGCGGCTTTTATATCACACACGCGCGGTGCCCGGCAGGTTACTCAGGTGACCCCCGGCCAAAAGGCTGTTCCAAAGCAGGCTAATCTTCGAAGATTTTTCAGCAATCCGGGCCCTACCGCGCCGCCACTGCCGGATAATATCCATCCTTGGCGTAGATCTTCAGCCCCGGCCGGTTCACCAGCACCTCGATGCTCCGGTACGGCGAAGCCGTGGGAGTCTTCGGCCGGGCAGGCGTGTAGCCCAGCGTGTACTGGTTGCGGGCGTCTCCCATCGCCTGAGCGTAGCTATCTTCAATCGCGCTTTGCGTAAGCTCCTTATAGGGCGTTCCGCCGCCCGTGGCCGCCGTGTATTTCGGCAGGATGTCGCTATAGCCCTCGTGCGGCAAATGCAGCCGCTCGATCTTGCTGTACCCGGGCAGCGCCCCAGTATCAAGAGCCACCGCCTTCACCTGGATCTCATTCGAGAGCAATACCCGCAATACATCCCGGTAGCTGGCCTCGCTGCCATACTCCCGTCCGTCGCTGATCACAAAAATGATCTTTCGCCGTGTGCGATCCCGCTTGCTCAGGTCGAGCGCCGCCCTCAAGATAGCGTCGTTCAACACGTGGGCCTCCTTCGGCGGCGTGTAGACCGGCTGCGTCGGACTGCCCACCGGGACCCCGTTCACAATCGGTCCATTCGGCGCCAGCGGACCGCTCAACACCGGAACGCCGTTATTGTGCCCGCGTTCCGTCTTCATCTGATTCAATAGCTGCGTCAGTTTCCGGGTAGCCCCGGCAAAATCGCTGACCTCGCTCACTGTGCTGCTATAGGTGTAGAGCGCGACTTCGTCATAGGGCGCGAACGCACCCACCAGCGCCGAAAAGGTCTGGTTCACCTTCTGGACATCCGCATCCGGCATCCCCAGGTCCAGCACGACCGCTACCGACAGAGCGAAAGGATCACTGCTGAAAAAGGTTAACTTCTGCAACGTCCCATTTTCTTTGACGCTGAAGTCCGTGGGCAAAAGCCCATCCACCATCCGCCCCTCCCGGTCTTTCACCGTGACCGGTACCTGCACAAAGTTGGTATGCACCACGAACGTGTAAAGCTGCTCCTGAGAGCGCGGAGGCTGTTTTGCGGTAGTACCCGGCGGCACTGTCTTGACCGGAGGCATCGCTGGCGCCGGAGTATTGTCGTCCTCCGGAAATGGGTTCGCCTCGGCCGGCTTGGTATTCGGCTGGTTCGTCCACGGATTCCTGTCCTCGGTCGCCGGTTTCTTTTCCTCCGGCTTGGGAATTGGAGAGGGCTCCGGCGGCGCCGCCGACGGTTGTACCGTCGGCGCATCCGGAATGTTGTCAGTCTGCGCAGGCTGATTTTGTGCTGGCTGGCTTGGCGAAGGCTGGGTCTGCGAAGGCTGGGTCGGCGCCTGCCCTCCGGAAGACTGCCCCGCAGCCCTGTGGGCACCCATCCCCAGGAATCCGCCGAGACATCCGGCAAATAGAACGGTGGCCATCCATCCGGCTACGCTCGTCCGTGCTCTCTTTTGAGGCTCGGTCTGTTTCCTCACAGTCACCTTCCGTTCCTTCTCCGGATCCCGATGCAAAAAATAAAGCCACTCTATCAGCTTGGGATGCTGGGCCAACCCATTTGGTGCATCTAACTCCCAAGGACTAGACTAACAAAAACCTCGAGAGGGAATCATTCGTGACCAAACTATCCGCGAAACCGAGATTTTTGCCAAAACTTTCCGGTGTCTCGATCCTGTTTTTCATCGCTGCCCTATCAGCCTTCCCTCCTGCCGCCTCGGCTCAGGATTCTAAACCCTCCCAATCCAATGCCGGACAATCCGACACCGAAAAGTCCGGCCAGACCCTGAAGGTCAACGTCAACGTGGTCGGCGTCTTCTTTAACGTCAAAGACAAGCACGGCGCTCTCATCCCCAATCAAACCAAAGACGACTTCGAAGTCTTTGAAGACGGCAAGCCGCAAACCATCAAATACTTTACCGCCGAATCCAATCTCCCGCTCACCCTCGGCATCATGATCGATACATCCGGCAGCCAGATTCGCGTCCTCGACATGGAAAAAGAAGTTGGCGGCGCCTTCCTGCGCCAGGTTCTCACCCCCAAGGACGAGGCCTACGTCATCGACTTCGACGTTGAGTCGGAATTGATCCAGGACTACACCAGTGACGTTCACCGCCTGCAAGCCGCCCTCAACAAAGTAAAAATTAACAGCGGCGTCTCCAGCGGCGGCAGCGGAATCCCCGGCCTCGGACAAGGCCCGGTTCCGGTACACAACGCTCCCGGCACCGTTCTCTATGATGCGGTTTATCTTTCCGCCCACGACATGCTCGCCAAAGAAGTCGGCCGCAAGGCCATGATCCTTCTCACCGACGGCGAGGACGAAGGCAGCAAGCTCAAGATCCGTGATGCCATCGAAGCCGCCCAGAAAGCCGACGCCATCGTCTACGTCTTGCTCTGCGCCGATCGCGGCGGCTACTACAGCATGGGCATGAGCTACAGCGGCGAAGGAGAAATGCGCAAGCTCACCGAAGCCACCGGCGGCCGCGTCATCAACGTAGGAAACAAGTTCGACAAACTCAAAGAAGCCTTCGACCAGATCTCCGCCGAACTCCGCAGCCAGTACAACATCGGCTATACCTCCACCAATACTGTCCTCGACGGCAGCTACCGCAAGCTGGAAATCAAATCCAAACAGGGCTACAAAATCCAAACCCGCGCCGGATACTACGCCATGGCCCACGAACCACAACCACAATAACTAGTGTGGAGCGGACACTCCTGTCCGCTGCCTTTGCTTTTGTTTTTTGACGGTTTCTGATCTCACCACGCAACGTGCCCCAGATCACTGCATCTCTGGCCCCTGCCCTCGCATAATTTCCATGATTGCAACCGGCGGCGCCTTCCGCGCTAGCCGGGAACCCTCCTTAGGAGATGCGCCTTTCGTGACCCTCCCCGGATTCGTTCGCAAGAACGCTTTTCGCAACCTGCGCCGCAGCATCCTGACCGTGCTCAGCATCGCGTTCTCTATGCTGCTGCTGACCCTGATGATGACCATCTGGCAGCGGTTCTACGTCGATAAGGGAACGCCTCAGTCTGCCCAGCGCCTGCTTCTGCGCCACCGCGTTTCGCTCGCCAATCTGTTGCCCGCCTCCCACCGGCAGCAAATCCGCTCCGTCCCTGGCGTAATCGCGGTCGCTCCCATGACCTGGTTTGGCGGGCTGTACATGAATGACAAGTCCGACAATGCCTTCGCGCAATTTGCTACCGATCCCGAAGCCATCATGCAGGCGTATCCCGAAAATCGCCTCCCCGACGATCAGCTCAAAGCTTGGACGCGCGACCGCGCCGGATGCATGGTCGACTCCAAGCTCGCCGCGAAACATGGCTGGAAGCTGGGCGACCGCGTAGTGATCACAGGCAACGTGTTCCCCGTAACCCTCGAACTTACGATTCGCGGCATCTACACCGCCGCCATCCCCTCTGACACTCTCTTCTTCGACGAGCAATACCTCGAAGAATCGGTTCCGTGGTTCCGCGGCTTCGCCGGGTTCTACGCCATCATGGTGGACTCCCCGCAAAACGCCACGCAAGTCGCGCAAGCCATCGACGAGAAGTTTCACAACTCTCCCTACCCCACCAAAACCGAAACGGAAAAAGCCTTTGCCCTCGACTTCATCGCCACGCTCGGCAACGTGAAGGCATTCATCCTCGGCGTCTGCGCGGCCGTCGCCTTCGCCATCCTGCTGGTCACAGCCACCACCATGGCGATGTCCGTACGCGAACGCACCCGCGAAGTCGCTGTGCTGAAGGCCCTCGGCTTCACCCGACAGCTGCTATTGACCCTTTTCGTAGGCGAAAGCATGGCTCTGGCTTTGCTGGGAGGCTTGCTTGGAGCAATGGCTGGCGCCGTCTTGGTTCGCCTGATGGCCGACGCTCCACAGATGACGGGCTTGTTCAATGGCCTGCGCGCAACCTGGGGCACGCTCGCCGTCTCCGTGACGACGGCCACTCTGGTCGGCTTCCTGAGCGGCGTCATCCCCTCATATTCCGCCGCCAGCACCGAGATCGTGAAAGGCCTCCGCTACATCGGCTGAGTTCGACCGGCCATTGGTCGAAGTAACCTCGACCGAGGAAAACTTTGGTTGAAGAAGAGTCGAAGAAAAGAAGACTAGGTAGGAACTTTCAAAGCCTGATTATCGCGCTCGCAGTTTCCCCAACCTCTCCGCCGCAGCGTCCAGCGTCTCCAGTTTTTTACAGAACGCGAACCGCACCTGCCGCGCTCCATCCCGCGCATCCCGATAAAAACTTGACCCCGGCACCGCCGCCACTCCAATCTCTTTGACTAAATACTTTGTAAACTCCACGTCATCCCCAAATCCAAACGCCGAAATATCCGTCATCACGTAATACGCGCCCCTCGGACGAAAACACTGGAACCCTGCCTTCTCCAGCGCCGGCATCAAATGATCCCGCCGCACTCGATATCCCTCCGCCAGCTTCGCATAATATTCCGCCGGCAAGCTCAACGCCGCCGCTCCCGCCTCCTGCAACGGCGCCGGCGCTCCCACCGTCAGAAAATCATGCACCTTCCGGATCGCATTCGTAATCTTCTCGGGTGCAACCGCCCATCCCACGCGCCATCCCGTCACGCTGTATGTCTTCGACATTCCGTTGATTGTAACCGTCCGCTCCCGCATCCCCTCGAGCGACGCCATCGAAATGTGCTCCGTCCCGTCATACAAAATGTGTTCGTAAATCTCGTCCGTAATCGCCAGCACATCGAACTCGACGCACAAATCGCGAATCAGTTCCAGCTCCGCCCGCGTAAAAACTTTTCCCGTAGGGTTGTTGGGTGTATTGAGTATGATGGCCTTCGTGTGCTTATCAAACGCCGCCCGCAATTCTTTTTCATCAAACGTCCACTCCTCATTCTCGCTCGTCGGCGGACGCAGCTTCACAAACCGCGGCCGCGCCCCGCTCAGCACCGAATCCGGCCCGTAGTTCTCATAAAACGGTTCGAAGATTACGACCTCATCGCCCGCGTTGCACACCGCGAGCAAAGTCGAAATCATCGCCTCCGTCGATCCGCAACACACCGTGATCTCTTTCTCCGGGTCGACCGCAATCCCCTGCCACACGCCCATCTGCCGCGCAATCGCGTTCCGCAAATTCTTCGCGCCCCACGTGATCGCATACTGATTCACGTCGCCATCGATGGCCGCCCGCGCCGCCACCTTGATCTCCGCCGGCGCCGAAAAATCCGGAAACCCCTGCGCCAGATTCACCGCCCCATACAGCATCGCCTGCCTGGTCATCTCCCGGATCACCGACTCGGTAAACTGCGACACTTTGTCGCTCAGAAAATGTTTTTTGTGAGTGGATAAAGAAGAAATCACGTCCGCCATAGCAGGCAGATTAGCACAAGAAATCAAATATAACGTGTCATCCTGAGCGGAGTATTTGCTATCGCGAAGCGAGAGCAAATGCGCAGTCGAAGGACCCCTACGTGTCACCCCAAACCACCGCGTGACCGCTTTTCGGCTGCGTAACCAATCTCGGCGGGCGTGACCGATGTTAAGGTAGCGTAACCGATTTCGCGCAGACCGATTCGGCCTGACCGGTTTTGCCTGGCGTGACCGGTTTTGGGTGGCGTAACCGCTTTTGGGTGGCGCAGCGCTTCCAGCGCTGCGGTTAACTGTCTCTTATATGGAACCGGGGCTTTAGCCCCCGCAGTAAGCCCTACGCCCGCTGCACTCCCCCCAACCCCTGCAGCGCCCCGACAATCCGCCCGGCCCAAGCCGCAATCTGCTCATCCCGCAGCGTCCCTTCCTCCGACTGCAACCGCGCCCGCAGCAGAATCGAATACTTGCCCGCCCCAATCGACCCGCCGCGAAATATCTCCACCGGCTTGAATTCCCGCAGCTCACGAATCCCCAGCCCCATCACCGCCTGCTGCATCGCCGCAAACTCCACTTCATCGCCAAACACGAACGAGAAATCCCGCTCCACCGCCGGATATTTGCCCAGCGGCGCAAACTTCACCGTACCGCAATCCGCGCGCACGCAACTGTTCCAGATCAATCTCCGCCAGGAAAACATCCTGCCGCAACTTCCTCTGCGCCTTCACCTCTTCCGCAATCTGCCCAAACTGCCCGACCACCGACCCATCCATCAGTACTCGCGCCGATCTTCCTTGATGAAAATATCCCGCCGTCTCCCGATCGAAACTCAGCTCGCTGTATGCAAACGGCGCCAGCAAATTCTCCACATCTCCTTTGAACGAGCGAAACGCCTCCGCCGCCCGAGAAGATGAGGGTGCCCCATCCAAGCCGCCTTTTGGCTTGGGTGGGGAAGTCGAACTGTTACTTACGTCAAGCATTGCCCCCACAGAAATCGATCCCTTCCACCGTCGTCATCGTCGCGCCCAGGCACGCGCGCGCCGGTTCCACCCGCTCTCCGCCCCGCATTTCGTAAACTCGACCCATCTCAAACAGCCGAACGTTTTCCGAATCCCGATTCAAATTCCACGCCAGCATGTCGAGCATCCCCGGGGCCATGGATGTCCGCATCACCGCCGCTTCCTCGCTCAGCGGATTTTCCAACTCCAACACTCGCGGAGAAGTTTCTGGTAGAGAAAGTTTTGACGGAGAAGTTTTTGGGTGGCGCAGCGCTTCCAGCGCTGCGATTTTACCTTCCGATTGACTCCCGGCTTTAGCCGCTGGGGTGCTTACATCTTCTCCGGAAAATCCAAATGTCTCCGCATCCGCATGCGAAATAAATGTCAGCGAAACCGCCTCGTCATATCCCAACGCCAAAGCCCGCTCGCGAAACCTCGCGTCCACAGCCGCATGCGGAGCTTCCACCACCGCGCCACTATACGCCGGCAAAGTATTTTCGAATTTATCGTAGCCATGCAGCCGCGCGATTTCCTCAATCACATCAATCTCGCGCTCCACATCCAGCCGCCAGCTCGGAATGTGTACGAAAAACTCGCCGCCATACAATCCAGCGGGAACCGCATTGAACCCCAGTTTCTTCAGGATGCGGAGAATGTGTCCTTCTTCCAGATCGCCGCCCAATATGCGCCGCACCTCCGAAATCCGCAGCACCACCGGCGCCTGATCCAATTTTCTCGACACCACATCGACGGCATCGCCCACCAGCTCTCCGCCGCCCGATTCCAGAATCAAAGCCGCCACCAGATCGCACGACAAAATGGTCGACTCGAAATCTGCACCGCGCTCAAAGCGGTGCGACGCATCCGTATGAATTCCATGCCGCCGCGAACTCTTCCGCACCGTCACCGGATCCCACCACGCCGACTCGATCAAGATATTTCGTGTCTTATCAGTGATCATGGTGTCGAACCCGCCCATCACTCCCGCCAGCCCTACCGGCCTTTTCCCATCAGCCACTACCAAGTCTTCCGAGGTTAGCGTGCGCTCCACGCCATCCAGCGTTTTCAGCTTCTCGCCATTCTTCGCTTTTCGAATGACCAGCCGCCCGCCCTCCAGCAAATCCATATCGAACACGTGCGTCGGCTTCCCCATCTCCCACAGAACATAGTTCGTCGCATCCACAGCGTTGCTGATTGGCCGCTGCTCCAGCAACTGCAACCGGTGAGCGATTTTTTCAGGCGAACCTTTGATCTTCGTCCCCCGAATCGCCCGCGCCGAAAACCGCGGACAAAGCACAGGTTCCTCCACCGTGATCGGGTAGGCCGCATCTTGCAAAGGTTTTGCTGAGAACTGAGAACTGACAACTGACAACTGCTTCAGCGGCAAGTCATAAATCGCCGCCGCCTCCCGCGCCACTCCATAATGATTCATCGCGTCCGGACGGTTCGTTCCAATCTCCATCTCGAACACAGTATCCGCGCCCGCCCCACTGATCCCCTCCACGGCAATCCCCGCCGAAGTCAAATCTTCGGCGAGCCGCCGGTCATCGACGCCAAGATCAACAAAATCGCGAATCCATTGTGAAGAAAGTTTCATTAAAGGGCCTGTCTCTGTTTGGTTTCAGGATTCGCCGCTTCAGCTTTTTGCAGTCGCCTCAACGAAACCCAAGTGCCGACGAACATCAACAGAACAATTGCGGATCCCGGGACTGCAGCAGTCCAAGGTATTGTTCGCTGCAGGAGCATCCTAATGTCATTGAGTAGGATGACGCCCCAAACGATTAGCCCTATCCTCATTCCCTTGATCGCTCGCATTCTTCTGAGATGCGCCTCCTCGGCCCCTTCGACCTTGGCTTCCTGCCGAGCCGCGCGCCTCACGAGAAGGCTCCCAACTACGATCGTGAGGATGAACAGGCACAGCATAGGTACGGATATCCACCGAGGAATCAACCCGCCAGGATGCGCGTGAATGTATAGGAAGAGACTGCCGCCAGCACACAATACGTAGGTGACACTTGTGCAAAGCAGGATAAGGACGGCTTTTTTTTCGAACTTCATAGCTGTCTTCCGTTGCTTCGCCGTAGTCGTACAACAGCTACGCCCACTGCTCCAAAAACCGCACGTCCCCCTGAAAGAACAACTGCAAATCATCCACGCCATACTTCAGCAGTGCGATCCGGTCCGCGCCCATGCCAAACGCGAATCCCGAAACTTTTTTCGGGTCGTACCCGTTGTCCTTTACGAACTCGAACACATTCGGATCGACCATGCCGCAGCCCAGAATCTCAATCCATCCCGTCTGCTTGCACGGACGGCACGGGTCCGACCCGCGCCTCCCGCTCCCGCCACAAATAAAGCACGAAACATACATCTCCGCGCTCGGCTCGGTGAATGGAAAAAACGACGGACGAAAACTCGTCTTCACGCTTGATCCAAAAAATTCCTTCATCGCGTGATCGAGCGTCCCCTTCAAATCTCCGAACGTGATGTTGTTATCGACGGCCAGCCCCTCGATCTGATGAAACATCGGCGAGTGGCTCGCATCCGGAGGATCATTGCGGTGCACCGTCCCGGGAATCACAATCCGTATCGGCGGCCGCATCTTCTCCATCGTCCGAATCTGCACCGGAGACGTATGCGTCCGCAGCAACAACCGCTCCCGCTGCGCCTTCCCCTGCTGCCCCGCGATGAACAACGTATCCTGCGTATCCCGCGCCGGATGATTCGGCGGAAAATTCAAAGCCTCAAAGTTGTAGTAATCCGTCTCGACCACTGGCCCGTCCGCCACCGAGTAGCCAAGCTTCTGAAACACCCGAACCATCTCATTCGTCGTCTTGATGACAGGATGCTCCGTCCCAATCGGACGCCGGATGCCCGGAAGCGAGATGTCAACTCGTCCCGCTCCCGCAGCACTGTCGTCCCGCCCGACATGCGCCCCCTCCACCAGTTCCTGGATCCGAGCCTTCAGTTCATTGACGCGGATCCCCGCCTCGCGCTTCGCATCCTTGGGGGCGCCCTTCAGCCACAGGTCATTGATCTGCGTCAGCAATCCGTTCTTGCGCCCAATCCACCGGTCACGGAACGTTTTCAGTTCCGCCTCGCTGCGAACTGACGCCGCTTCCTCCGCACACGCACGAGCGCACTCCGCAGCCGCCGTCTCCAGCGCCGCCGCCGAATAATCCGTCAATTTTGTAACGTTGTAGGCCACGCTTTTTCGCAGCGAGTCAGAATGCGGGTGCCCCGTCCTAGTCTCTAAGTTCTTTGGAGAGACAGGGCGGTGATTTTGATTCTCACAAATGAAATCAGAAAAGATCGGCCTCGGTGGGCGAAAAAAACTGCCGACAGCCGGAAGCCCTACGCCAGCGCGCCCTTCGCCTGTTCCACCAGGCTCTTAAACGCCGCCGCGTCCTTCACCGCCAGGTCCGCCAGAATCTTGCGGTCCAGCTCGACTCCCGCTTTCTTCAAGCCGTGGATGAACTGGTTGTAGCTCAGCCCATTCAGCTTCGCAGCCGCTCCAATCCGCACAATCCACAGCGAGCGATACTGTCGCTTCCGCTGCTTGCGTCCGGAAAAAGCAAACTTCAGTCCGCGTTCGACCGCTTCCTTTGCCGAGCGGTAGAGTTTTGATTTGGTGAGGAAGTATCCGCTTGCGCGGTCTAATATCTTCTTGCGTTTGGCGCGGCGTTTGGTTCCGCGTTTTACACGTGGCATGGCTGTTCTCCTTTTTTTCCTTCTATGTACTGGCGGCTGGAGGCAAGGACGATTCGCCGTTGGGGCGACATCATGGCCTCTTCACGCGCCTGCAGGCTCTACTTCAGCCCGCGATGCGGAATTTCCTTCCGCACTCCTTCGTGCCAAGAACTACACGAAAAGAAAATTTTCTCTACTGGTACGGAATCATCCGCTTCACTTTGCGGAGATCGCCATCACTGACAAGCGTGGCCGTACCCAACTTGCGTTTCCGTTTCTTGGCCTTCGAGCTCAGCATGTGACGCAGGCCGGAATGTCCCCGCTTCACCTTGCCGCTGGCCGTCTTCTTGAAGCGCTTCGATGCGCCTTTGTGCGATTTCAATTTCGGCATAATTCCTCGGAATCAGACTTCCGGCCGCAGCCGTCAGCCCTGAAATTCAATTCTACGATTCAATTTGCTCTGGAATCCTGGACGCGATCCGCGTCCGTCCTCGGCGAACTACTCTGTCCGCGCCTTACGCCTGCGAACCGGGATTTGGCCCGTCCGCCGCGGCACCGACTGCTTGCGCTGCCGGCTCATCTTTCTTTTCCGGCGCCAACTTGCCTTGCGCAATCTTTTCCTGCAACATCTTTTCCTGTCTCTCGGCCTTCGCTTTTGCCTTGGCGGCTTTCTCTTTTTCCTTTTCCCGCTCTGCCGCCGATTTCTTCGGCGCCAGAATCGCGTGCAGCGTATTTCCTTCCTGCCGCGGCCGGAACTCCACAATGCTCTGCGGTTCCACGTCCTTGATCAGCCTCTCCAGGATCGTCCGCCCCAGCCCGGTTCGCGTCATTTCACGCCCACGAAAGAAGATCGTCGCCTTTACCTTGTCTCCTCCATCCAGAAACCGCAGCACGTGATTTTTCTTCGTCTCGTAATCGTGATCGTCCACGTTGATGCGGAACTTCACTTCTTTTACCGTGATCGTTTTCTGGTGCTTCTTCGCCTCGCGCTCTTTCTTTTCCTGCTGGTACAAATATTTCCCGTAGTCCATGATGCGGCACACGGGAGGCTGAGCGGTGGGTGAAATCTCGACCAGATCCAGATTCTTGCTGCGGGCCAATTTGAGCGCGTCAAACGGGGACATCACGCCAATCTGCTCCCCTTCATCGCCGATCACGCGAATTTCGCGCGCTCGAATACGGTCATTGGTTCGGATAAAACGTTTATCGATACGGTCCTCCGCGCTCTAAGCGACTGAGAATAAAAGATTATAACATGCGGAATCGGAACGGAATGTCATCACTCTTCGCTTCTAATAGCTGTGAAACATCAATTCTTCCAGCGCCATGCGCCGCACCTGCCAGTAATCGCGGTCTTCGCCGTCCACACTTAGCTTGCACTCTCCCTGATCGCTAAACGTCAGAGTCACGGCAAACATCTCAATCCCTTTATTATCCCGCACCAAAATTGCGTGCTCGGCCAGGCTGAAACTGACGCCCATCTCCACTTCCTGGCCCTTCAGAAAAACCCGGAAGCCTCCATTATGATCCGCCAGCGAAAACTCGTACGGAGCATTGTTAGGCCGCAGCCCGTTGCGCGTCTTCACGTCCTGTTCCACCTGCGTCCTCAGCTCTTTGAATATGGCGGGCAGCGAGCAGGAATAACGCTGGCTCACCCAATCAAATTTCGCCTTCGCTTTTTCTGCCGGATTCTGTGTGTCGTTCAACGCATCGCCTTCCCATGAAATCGAATCACCGCCTGCAATTGGACTCAGGACCGGTGTAGGTAGAATGTTGGCTCGATCCAGAGAAACAGTAAAAATCTGAACGTCACCGCCTTATACCCCCCGCCGGTCCGCTGACACTGTTCGTCTTCGTAGAGTCCAAGCCGGGGCCGAGCCGTGCATGGTCCCGATCGCGACCCTTAGATGCAATTTCTAGCGAGGTGGGGTGATCCAAAAGCAAAATTCAGAAGTGAAAAATCAGATCGCTCGCCACCGTTAGCTGATTATGCCGCCGCCCCTCGTCGTACGCCGTCCGGTTCCACGCCCGCTCAAACCGCACCTCCGGGCGCAACTGCACCGTGCTTCCGATCCAATGGCACCACATGATCGTGTTCTCCGAATATTTCGTCGCGTAGCCCGTGCGCTGCCCCTTCTTGTCATTTAGAAAGTCGCTGCGGAACGACAGAAAATCGTGCCCCGAAAGTTCCTTCTGCAGGAAGTTCACCACCGCATATTCCGGAGCCGTGCAGCGCTGTTCTCCCGCCAGGCAGTACGCCGCATTCGAACCTTTCTCCGGCGCAATCGGTCCGCCCGCCGCGGGCACATCAAGCTCGTACATGTACCAGGATTCCGTCGCCATGTGCACCGTCTTCGACAATTTGTGATACCAGGTCGCGTCATACTGCTGCAGATTGTTGTACGCGTACTTCCCGTCATTGATCCCGTTCGCGCAGGCGTAAAGATTGTCATTCACCGACTTCGTCGTATAGCTCACGCACGCCGTTCCCGAAGCCTTCGCGTCCGCAGTCCACGGGGCCACATCGTGCCCGCTGGTAATCCCCGCCTGCACCAGCCACTGGTCATTCAACTTCACCGTCGCCATCAACCCGGTGTCGGTAAACGGATCGATCGCATACAGCAGCGAGTGGCTGAAAATATAATTATTCGGCGCCAGTTGCGCCTCGATCCCCGGCACCGAAATAAATCGCCCCACCCGTATATTCATCCCCTGCGCCGCCTGCGGAACGTAAACATCCACATACTCGATCGTCGGATCGAATCCATATTCCCGGTGATCGTTCACCCACGGTCCACTCCAGTATCCCTTCCCCGTCGTAAAGCGATAATCTGTTCCGTATAGCGCCGTCAGGTGATATCCCCAGTCAACATGGTCTTGCTGCACCGAATCCGGCAGCCGCTCCGCGTACAGCACCACTTGATTCATCTCCAGCCGGTTGGCATACACATCGTTCGCCTCCGGCGCATTGCTCTGCGAGGACGTGCTGTAGTTCACCGTCGGATCCATCCATCCATACAGCTTCGTCCGGCTTTTCGCCTGATTGATCGCCGTCATCAGGGGATAGCTGTTCGTATCCGGCTCCCCGATCACCGGCGACCCGCCATACGACCAATCCTCATTCGGAAATGGCGGCGAATCCAGCGGCGATGGAGCCCCGCGCCGCGCCGGTGCCACCGACGAAGACGCTGCAGCCTTCCCCCACCAGTCCTGCCGGTAAAACTCCGCCCAGCGTGCAAAGAAATTTTTCGCCTCGGCCGGGTTCGCCCTCGGCACATCCGGCGGCGGATGCGTGTCTCCATCCGGTTGTTGCCCCACGGAGAGATCACAAAACAGAAACGCGACCCACAGCAACCATAAGAAACGCGGACCACTCCGTGAAAGATTCATCGATAAGAAAGCCTGCCACGCCAGTCTACAGGTTGCCCTCGCAACGAACCCTTGTCATTCCGCACCGGGCTGCAAGCGCGGTGAGGAACCTGCTGTCGACCTCGCCCGCTGCCCAATCACAACCCAGGGTGCCCCATCCTTCTCGCGTCTTTTTGCGAGAGGGTGGGAATTCCACCGTCCCTTCAGGTTGTAACGACGACGTTCTGGATGTCGCGATGAGTCCCCCGTTGACGCCATCCAACCGAGGGTGCCCCATCCTTCTCGCGCCTTTTGCGAGAGGGTGGGGACTCCGAACCCCTCGCCCAACTCCTGCATCTGAACTCCATGCATCTCGATCCAAATCTCATCGCGCCCCCGCTCCCGCCCTTCCGCCTCCGCACCCCCGCCGAACCCATGCCACCGCCCATCAAGGAACCACCTTCTCCCCCGGAAAATCCCGACGCCCCCGTCCGCGAACCGAACCCCGACGATCCAGAAGAGATCTGACGCTTGCAGTACCGTGGAAGAGCGGCGCTTCAGCGCCGCGTAAAGCCCCCAATCGGATGTGGGCTTTAGCCCCTGTGGACCCATTACGACTGCGGGTGCCCCATCCTTCTCGCGCCTTTTGCGAGAGGGTGGGGATTTCGAACCCCTCTCCCTACCCTCCCCAATTCCTTGTCAATAGGCAGAACTTACACGATCGCCTCTATCTCCTAGCAACCAAAGCCGAAATATTTCCAGCAAACATGTCCCAATCACCCTTTGCCAATTGATATAATGAATATAGAGAGTAAAAATTGAAAAGAGGCGCGGCCCCTGGGTCGCGCCTTTTGTGTTTTGGGAAGGCATCACCACCAATGAGTCTATGGACCAAGCAGTTCAGGAACACCGCCGAGCGCGGAGAGTGGGCCGAAATCCGCTTTCTGGCTCGCGCCATCGAACAACGTTTTCGTGTCTCCAAGCCCTGGGGCAACACCGCCCCCTACGATCTGATGGTCGAGCGCGACGGCTTGGTCTATCGCGTTCAGGTGAAGTCCACTATCCATCGCGTTGGACCGTGTTCCTACGCCTGTGGATTGCCCAGCGAAAAAAGAATGCTTCGTCTGCTCAAGGAGGTCGATTTCATCGCCGCCTACGTCATCCCGGCCGACATCTGGTACATCATTCCCGTCGGCATCGTCCGCAAGCAGAAAGGATCCATCTGGCTCTCTCCCTGGAAACGCGGCGCACGCTACGACCGCTACCTGGAGTCCTGGTATCTGCTACGGCAATGGAGAGGAGGAAAAAAATCAGCCCAGCCCCGGCAAACCGACGGCGACAGTTGAGCGTAAGCCTGCGGGGAAAATCAGACGCAAAACCAGAAAGCCAAGCCCAATCGCAACTCATGCCGACTCACAGCAAATCGGCGTCACGCTTCTGTGAAGTGCGGCTCTCCCGCCGCGCGCAAAACCGGCCTCGGCATCGCCGTCTCTGTCGAGTTCCCCACCAGCGCGCCGTTTCTCACTTCTTCGATCTGCACGGTAATCCAGCGGTTGGCCTCGTGGCGTCCCTTCAGAAAAAGCTTCTGATAATTGTCGGTGAGCGCTTCCGTGAACTCTCCGTCGGGGCCACAGTGCACCGCGCTCAGCGTGATCGCATCGAGTGAATCGCCCACGAACGACTGCATGAACGCTTCCTTCTTCGCGGCAGCAAGATCGCGCAAAATTTTATTCCGCTCCCGCGCCACCTGAACCGGAACTTGTTTCGCCATCGCCGCCGCTGGCGTACCCGGCCGCGCCGAGTACGTAAAGACGTGCAAGTACGTAAACGGCAACTCTTCGATGAGCCTTCGCGTGCATTCAAACTCGGCATCCGTCTCGCCCGGAAATCCCACCATCACATCGGCGCCGATCGCGGCCGTGGGCATCGCCGCGCGAATCTTTTCAATCTTCTCGCGATAATGCCACGGCCGGTATTTCCGATGCATCCGCCGCAACACCGCATCACTCCCCGATTGCAGCGGAACATGCGCATGCTTGGCAATACGCGGCGAAGATGCGACCAGCGCAATCAGTTCGTCCGACCAGTCCATCGGCTCGACCGAAGAGATGCGCAGTTTTTCCAGCCGTGTCTCAGCGAGGATAGCGCGGATAAGAGACACCAGCCGTTGACCGTAAGCCGTTCGCCGTTGTCCGTGCGATTCAAGGTTTTCGCTGAGAGCTGACGGCTGAGAGCTGATAGCTAGATCCCGTCCCCATCTTCCAAGATTGATCCCGCTGATCACAACTTCTCGATAACCCGCGGCCACCAGCGCATTCATCTCGCGAATCACTTGCGACGCCGCAAGTGACCGGCTCTGCCCCCGCACGCTCGGAATCACGCAGAACGAGCAGCGATTGTCACACCCATCCTGAATTTTGAGATTCGGACGCGTGCGCTCGTTCTCGTGAGCTACACCGCCGCTCGCCGATTCGAAAACAGGTGCGGCCAGCAACTCCGTGTGCGCGAAGATGTCGGAGACAAAAATCGAGTTCTCACTTCTCAGTTCTCGATTCTCAGTCAGCGCGGAAAGAGGCAGGAACGTTTTACTTTCGCAAAAGTTCTCACCAAGCACGAGTTCTGCAAGCTGATGCTTATGTGAGTTGCCGATGACGGTCGTGACGCCCGCCAGCGCCGCAACTTCTCCCGGCGCACGCTGCGCATAGCATCCCGTAACAATAATTTTTGCCAGCGGATTCTGCCGCTGCACACGACGGATCGCCGCCCGCGCATCCTGATCCGCGGAATTTGTTACCGTACAGGAATTTAGAATCACGAAGTCGGCTTCGGCAGCGGATGCACGCCCGAGTCCGCGCGCTTCGAACTGCCGTTCGAGCGCCATGCCGTCTGCTTGGGTAGCGCGGCAGCCAAAATTTTCTACGTGGAAGGTAGCCACGAACTTATCGTAGCGCAACTCCCCGACTTATGCGGCACACCTCGCCCTCAATCCCAGATTGTATGCCGCGACGGAGGAAGCCCGCGCCGTCAGGCAGTGGCTACGCTTTTCTTCTGAGTGAAACACTCCCGGCAAAAAATCGGCCTCCCCTGCGTTGGCCGAAATGGGACGGTGGTTTCTTTGCCGCATTGTGAGCAGGTGGCGCGGGTTTCGACGCGCGAGAAATGGTGCGCGTTTCCCTGGGTTTGCGGGGCGGTGAGGACGGCCACGCGCTTGGACTTGCAGGTTTTGCAGCGCTTGGGTTCGTTGCGGAATTGCTTGTCGTGAAAAAAAAGTTGTTCCCCGGCGGTGAAGACAAAGTCGGCACCGCAGTCGATGCAAGTCAGTACTTTATCCTGAAATTCCATTGAGGATGGCTCCCTTGTGCCCGTGCGCTCCGGCCAACCCGCGGGGAAAGCGGTGGCGAAGAGCAAACACAGGTTGTGTACATCCCCCCTCGAACTGCCCCTGGACTCGGCCCGCCACGCACCTGGAACGGTGCGTGGGTACAGCTATTCCTACTTAAATGCCGAAGAATGATGAGTGTTGAAATAATCCCAATGCAACTCCGCTGGTGGGGACCAGAGGAGCGGGGCCGCCCCGGGAAGGGGGCGACCCTTTCATGCCCTCAATGCTTACTCCTTCAGTCTTGCTGTTTCAGTCTTGCTCTTTGCGAACCTTTTTGCGGGCCCGCTTGCGAGCGAGCGCGGCTTTCACGCGCTTTTTCTCACCGGGTTTCAGGTAAAAGGAGTGGCGTTTAACTTCCTTGATGATGTCTTCCTGCTGCACTTTGCGCTTGAAACGGCGAAGCGCATTCTCGAGGGATTCACCCTCCTGCAATCGAATTTCCGCCAAACAAATACACCCCCAAACCCGTCCGGTAGGACCGCGAATAGTTATTACAAGGAATTGACTGGAAGTCAAGCATAGAAAGTGAAAAAAGTTGCAACATTTGGCGTAAGCCGGAAGGTTAGAGAGGACCTTCGGGAGATGTCGGCGCCCGCTGCGAAATGGAAATCCCATGTCTCGCAAAAGAAGCGAGACATGGGGCACCCTTTTCGTCTTGCTACCAGCAGGCAAAAGCAGGTTCCGAACCGGGCTGGCGCCCGGTTCGGAATGACAGCCGTATGAGGAAAATGACATCCGTGTGAAAAGACCTAGAAAATCATTTTCAGGCCGAGTTGGATTTGGCGGGGGGCGAAGGCGGCGTTGGGCTTCAGGAAATTCTGGGGCTGTTGATAGAAGGCGGGGTAGGTGACGTTGCCGACCGTCGTAGTGTACTGGGTGAAGGTGGTGGCTTCGGCGGTGAGGCCGTCGGAGGTGATGGTCACGCGCTGGTTATCGCGGTTGAAGAGGTTGAAAGAATCAGCGGTGAATTCAAGGCGGCAGCCTTCGCCGAGGTGGATTTTGCGGACGAGTCTAAGATCGGTGGAAGAATAGTCGGGGCCGGTAAAGGCGTTGCGACTGTAGCCGGGGAGACGATCGTTGTCGTAGTTTCCGTCCTGGTTGGGGTCGCCGCTGACGGTAGCGTTGACGGGGCGTCCGCTGCCGGCGGTGACGATGCTGGAAAGTTTCCAGTTGTTAAAAATGTGGCCGAGGAGTTCGTGCCCGCGGTGGAAGGGACGAGGCTCGGCGGAGAAGGCGGCGACGAAGCGGCTGCGCTGGTCGGTTACGCTTGGTCCGCGCTCAGCGTCGGGTGCGTAGGAATTCTGCACGGTGGCAGGCTCACCGGCGACGAGGGCATCCTGGCCATCATCGATGGCGCGCGCATAGGTGTAGGCGAGGCGGAGATAGGTTCCGTGGGCCACGCGGCGGTTGATAGAAAGAGTTGCACCGTTGTAGACGCTGGAAGCGGCGCTTTGGAATTCGTCGATGGAGCCGAGTTGCGCGATGGGACGACCGAGAGGATTGATGCAGGGCGGAAATGGGCAAGTCAGCGATTGCGTGTACTGCCAGGTGGCGAAGGAATCGACGGTGTAGTAACCGTTCTGAAAGATGGAGCCGGTGGAATCGAAGATGGGATAGGTGAGGGCGACAGGTTGCGGAAGGTTGACGTCGAGGGCGCGGATGAGATGTTCGCCATGAACATAGAGATACGAAACGGCGACGGTGGTGTGGTCGGCGACTTCGCGCTCGAGAGTAAGGCTGGTCTGCTGCACACGCGGGGTGACGAAGTTCGGGGCAAAGGCGGAAACGTTGTTGGTGACGCCTTCGGTGAATCCTGCCGGGAGATTGCAGGAGGCCGAAGTGACCGGGCAACTGACGAGCGGATTGGGATAGGTGGGGAAGACCTGATGATCGTAGAAATTGGAGTTGTTGAGGAACACTTGAGCGTCAGTGATGCCATTTTCGGTGGCGATGGCGGAGTTGTAAATCTGAGGAATGCGGACATAGAACATTCCATAACCAGCGCGAATCACGAGCGGGCGATTCTTGCCGAGCGAATAAGCCAGTCCGGCGCGAGGGCCGAAATTGTAAGGTTTGAAGGGAACTTTGCCCGACGGCGGGAAGAGTGGGTTGGATTGAAGTCCGACCGTGGTGAAGGTCTGGAGATCCCAACGAACGCCCAGGTTGACGGCGAGATGATCGGTAACGCGAATGGTGTCCTGGGCAAAGGCGGCGTAGTCGTTGCTGTTGGGATTGGAGGCGGCCGGGCCGAAGTTTTGCATGTAGTACTTCGGGTCGGCATGGGCATAGGCGCGGAGCGGCGTGAGCGGAAGGCCGGTTTCCATGGGCTCGAAAGTGAAGGGATTGACCTTGATGATGTCGAATAGATACTCGCCGCTCTGCTGGCTGGGGAAGAAATCGTAAATCCAGGTGATGAGGGAATCGCCGCCGAACTTGAAGGAGTGACGGCTGGTATCGAGGCTGAGGGTTTCGGCAAGCTGGGCGCGGTGTTCGCGCGTGGCGCGGGGAAGCAGGTCGGAGCGGCCGATGCCATTGATGATGTCGGGAATCTTGATGAGCGTCTCGCTGGTGTTGGTGTAGGACTGGCGAAGGTCGCGAGAGAACTGGGCACGGAGGTGGCTGATGAGGCGCGTGGTCAGGCCGGAAGTGAGCGAGGCGGAACCGGTTTCGGTGGAGACAGTTTCTTCACCGTTGTCGGAGATGGAATCGTAGGTAACGGGGCTGGCGGGATCGAGGAAGACGTTGTTCGATCCCCAGTAGCGGGAGGAGTTGAAGCGCAGAGCGAGCTGGTTGCGCGGAGTGAGATTGATATCGAGCTTGGCGTAGGAGGCGTTGCCGATTTGAGCGGCGGGAAAGGCACCAGCAAGCGAAGTGAGATGGGCAGCAGCGGCGAAGACGAGGGCCTGATCGCTGGCTTCATAATCGCCGGGAGAGTAAGGTCCGGTACCGGCCTGGGGCTGGACCGTCATGGTGCCGCTGAGGAATTCGACGACATCGGGAGCGTGGAAGTAGTGCTGATCGAAGCCGCCGAAGAAGAAGATTTTGTTTTTCTTGATAGGACCGCCGAGCGTGGCTCCGCCTTGCTGCTGGCGGCTGTGGGGCTTGAAAGTCATCATGGGATCGGCCGCACCGAATCCGCTGTCGCGAATGTAATAGAGGCCGGAGCCGTGCCAGTGGTTGGAGCCGGATTTGGTGACGACATTGACGACGGCGCCTCCGGCGCGACCTTGCTCGGCACCGTAGGAATTCGTCGAGACACGGAACTCCTGTACGACTTCGTTGGAGAACTGGTAGGGGGCGCGATAGAGGCCGCGAGCCTGGGCGAAGAAGGCGTTGTTGAAGTCGCCGCCATCGACCAGGAAGCTGTTCTGGAATCCGCGAAGGCCGCCGAACGAGAGATCGCCGTTGGTGGCGGAGGTGAGCGAGCGAGGATCCTGCGTGACGCCGGGCGAGAGGAGCATGAGATCGGAAAAGCGGCGGCCGTTGAGGGGGAGATCGGCGATGGCGCGCTCGTCGAGGAGGGTGGAAACGGAGCTGGATTTGGTATCGACGAGTTTGGGTGCGCCGGAAACGGTGAGAGTTTCTTCAAGGCCAGCGATGGCGAGGTGGAAATCGAGTTCGGCCGCTGCGCCTACATCGACGTGGAGCAGCGGAGTTTCCTGCGGAGACATTTTGTCGGCGACGGCGCGTGCGGTGTAGTCACCGGGAGGCAGAAGTTCGAGAGTGAAGCGGCCTTCGGCATTGGAGGTGGTGGCGTAACGCGTGCCGGTGGCCGAGTTAACGGCGACAACCGTGGCTTGGGCGATGAGGCCGCCAGCGGGATCGAGAACAGTGCCTTGAATGGCGCCGGTGGCAGCGTCTTGAGCGAGGGTGAGGGAAGCGAGGAACGAAGCCACGAATAAGAGACAAATCAGAACGCGAGTGGTGACGAACGCGGCGCGCGGCATGGAGTCCCACCTTTGATCGAGATGAGGCTCGGAGGCTTTTGCTCCCGCACGGACTACCGGAGGCGAGCGGGTTGGGAAACCCGATTCTTTTGTAGCACGAAGGGGAGGAGCGTTGCGGTGACGGGGCGGGGTTCTTTTTGGAAACCAGTGCCAGAGTGGGAATGAGGAAGAGTAAGACTGGGCAAGGGCGTAGAAAGTACGTCCTTGCCCAGTGTAGGTTTACTTAACTGTGACGGTTACGGCGCTGGTATGGCTGAGTGCGCCAGATGTGCCGGTCACCATCAAGGTGGCCTGAGATGCGGCAGGGGTCGTGGTGGTGGAGCTGTTTGATTTGCTGCCGCCGCAGCCCAGGGCAAAAAGTGAGATGAAGAGCAGCAAGCCCAACACGCTCATCCACCCGATGCTCTTGCGGGTGAACCATTTCTTTCTGCGAGCGGTGAGAACCGTCCCGAACAGGCCCAAACCGGGCAGCAGGGCGGCCAGGCTGGGCGCACTGTAGCCGGTAGGGGGCGGGGTCGAGTTGGCGGAGATGGTTAAAGTGGCGGCAGGGGCGCCGGGAGCGATCGTTGAAGGATTGAAGGAACAAGTTAAACCAGAGGGCGCGGTGCAGGTCAGCGAAATCTGACCACTGAATCCTCCTACCGCGGCCGCCGTGACCGTCAGATTGGCCGAGCCACCTGGGTTGAGGGTTGCGCTCTGGGCAGAGAGATTCAGAGAGAAATCTGCGCTGCCGGCCGCAGTCGCCGGGATCAGGCTAGCGAACACCGCAGTGGTGCTGCCGCCCGAGGGGAAGTTGGGTTGGTTGCTGCCTCCAGCTGTGAGATAAAGCGTGCCTGCAGTGCCGACGTTCGAGCTTCCGCCGAAGACCATCTCCCACAAGCCGGGATTGACCAGGACGTTGCTGGAAGAGTCGGTGAGCTGGCCCATGAAATTACCCTGCGCGTCGAAGGCGCTGATAGTGCCGTCGCCAAAATTTCCGACGAGGATATCGTTCGCAAAGGCGCCGAAACTGGCCGGAGCCTGCACCACGGCCCAGGGCGCATTGAGATGGTTTGGAGTTTGTGCGCTATAGGCGACGAAGGTGCTCACGAAGTTGCCGGTGGAATCAAAGATATCCACCTGTCCCAGACCGGCGCCGGGTTGAGCGTCATGCTTGGGAGTGTCCTGCATGGCATAGGCAACGTAGACCTGGTTACCGATCACGTGGATGCCGTGAGGAGCGAAGCCCGCGGGAAGGTTGGGGTCGGTGAAAGAACCGGCCAGCGGGGTGGGCTGAAAAGTTTGATTGTAGACGTCGACTTTGCCGCTGTTGAAGTTTGCCGCCAGGAGTGAAGTGCTGTTAAGCAGGGCCAGACCTTTGTAGACGGCGCCGCTGGCGGAGTTATCGAATGCGACGGTTGCCTGCGTGTTGTCACTGGACTGCCAGCTCACGATCAGGCCGTCCTCGGTGTCGAAGATGAAGGACCCTCCGGTGAAGTAGGTTCCGGTGGCGTTGGCCACGGTTCCCGTGGGGCAACCCGGAGTGCAATTGCCGTTGGGATTGTTCCCGGCGCCGGGAATGGTGACGACCAGTGAATTTGGATTGCCATTGCCGTCGTAGAGGGTAGAAGTGCCGCTGTTGTTGTTGGCGACCCAGAAATCCTGGCCGGGCAGGGCCGAGATTCCCCAGGGGTTCACCAGATGTGAATCGGTAGTTGTGGCTACTCCGGCAGTGTTCGAGACCAGGTTGGTCTGAGAATAGCCGGTCTGGGCTAGCAGCGCTGAAGGAATCGCAAGTGTCACGAGCAGCCCGAATAACAGAATTATCTTTTTCATGTTGTGCTCCTTTATTTAGCTTGTTGCGAATTACTCGGGACCGGCTCCGAACCGCTTGCTTTCGAGGTTAAGGTTTCAGCCCGCTTCCGTATTGCAACCCGCTTACAGTCTGGAGATTAGCGACGGCGGCGGAATGCGGGTGTCACGACAATGTCCGAGGCTTGTAAAAGGTTATGTCGCGGTGAGAAGGGCTTTAGAAACAGTAGAGTAAGGATGGGGTGAAGACGGTTTTGCGACAAATCACAACATCGGCGTCGGCTATAATGTGCTGTAACGCTGGTTGGGTTTTCCCGCCTCGCTCCCTGCAGTTCCAGAGGACGGATTCAGCCTCGTTATAGAAGACTGCTGAAGGGAGTCCGCATGGCAATCGAGAAATCGGAATACATATGGCACAACGGCAAACTCATTCCCTGGGATGAGGCGACGATTCACGTGATGTCGCACGTGGTGCACTACGGGTCGTCGGTGTTTGAAGGGATCCGTTGCTACGCGCCGCCTTCCGGGCCGGCGATTTTCCGCGCGAATGAACATATTCAGCGGCTTCTCGATTCCGCGAAGGTGTATCGCATTGACGTGGACTACACGCGCGATCAACTGGTGAAGGCGATGGTTGAAACCGTTGGCAAGAACGGGGCGTGGCCATGCTACGTGCGGCCGATCGTTCTGCGCGGGTACGGCGAGGCGGGAGTGAATCCGTTCAACTCGCCGACCGAGGTTTACATCATTAATTATCCGTGGGGAAAGTATCTGGGCGGCGAGAGCGACGGTTGCGACGCCTGCGTTTCGTCGTGGACGCGGCTGGCGCCGAACACGCTGCCTGCGATGGCCAAGGCGGGCGCGAATTATATGAACTCGCAGCTGATCAAGATGGAAGCCATCGTCAACGGCTACGCGGAAGGCATCGCGCTGGATGTGAATGGCTATGTGAGCGAAGGGTCGGGCGAAAATGTATTCCTGGTGCATCACGAGAAGCTGATCACAGCGCCGCTGGGCAACTCGGTGCTGCCGGGGATTACGCGGGATTCGGTGTTGCAGATTGCGCGCGATTTGAATATTCCGATCGTCGAGCAGATGATTCCGCGCGAGATGCTTTACATTGCGGACGAAGCTTTCTTTACCGGAACAGCGGCGGAAGTCACGCCGATTCGCTCGGTCGACAAAATTAAAGTGGGCAAGGGCGGAATGGGTCCGATCACGAAGGCAATTCAGAAGGAGTTTTATGCGATCGTGCGCGGGGAGAAAGCGGATCGGCATGGGTGGCTGACGGCGGTTCCGGTGCGGAGCAAACAGCCGGTTAGCGTTTAGGACTGATTTCTGTTGGAAAGTCCCACTTCTCGCAAAAACGGCGAGAAGTGGGCCCCCGGCTAGCCTCTCCGCCTTGGAGGTTCTCATGCATTTCTGCAAGGCTGCGGTGCTGCTCTGCTTTGGTCTGCCTGCCTCCATAGTCGCCCATGTCGGGTGCGCGATCGACGTCGTCGTGGTGAAAGGGCGAGTCGAACACGCGCCTCGCGGAGCCACGGTTCGCGTGGAGCTTGTTTATCCCCACAACGCGGGAAGCGACTCAAGCGAGACAACGCTGGAGGGCCCGGAATTCAAGCTTCCGGTTGACTTCCTCACCCAAAGCCGCGAACCCGTGTTGGTCGGGGAATGGCGTCAGAAGTGCGACCGCAAGCCAGAAACGATCGTCGTCACATTGATGGGCGGCGACCCGTTGCAGGAGTACGACCGCGTTTCCCTGAAGCTGAGTTCGGATTTCAGGCAAACGGATCCAAGTAGCTATGCGTTGAAATCTGAGATTGTGCTGAGAGGGCCGGAGTAGACGGCAGCAGGCGTGGGGCTTGGCAGTAGGCAGATCGTTTTGAGTTATTTCGCGTGATGCAATTGAGCCCGCAGCTTTTCTACCATCAGACCGACCAGCGCATAAGTGACAGCGTTCGCGGCTAGAGCCTCGTACAAACTAATGGGGTAATGTCGGCCTGCGATGGCAACCGGGCAAGTTAAACAGACGAGAGTCCAGATATCCCGCATTCTTTCGCTTGTGGACGGGAAGGTTACGAAGGCAAAAAACGCCCACAGGCCGGCAACAAGAAAACCCGCACTCGCCCACATCGCAATTCGATATTTCATTGCGCCGTTCCTGACCAGAATTATTTTACGACCTTCCGCCTCCGGACGTACGATTGATGGGATCGAATTCAGGCATCCCTACGGGATGTGTGTCTGCATTTGGGGACCTTCCCGGCGTTGAAACGCCGGGCTATTTTCAGGCGTCCTGCGGACGCGGAATCCCGCAGGCACCCTCGCTCCGCCAAATTTCTTTCGAAGAGAGCGTCTGGTATCCTCCTGCGAATGCCGGAAGTGTTTCCCATTCTTATTTCGGTTGCGGCAGACGATGCCGGAAAGCGGCTGGATCAGTTTCTGGCGGCGCGGTTGGAGTCTGTCAGCCGGGCGCGGGTGCAGGAGCTGATTGCCGGCGGCAAGGTGCTGATGAATGACGCTCCGGCGAAGGCTTCACTCAAGTTGCGCGGGGGGGAAAGCATATCCGTGCTGGGCGAGGCGCAGCGGGCGCCGCTGAAGGCAATTGCCGAGAAAATCCCTCTCGACATTGTTTATGAGGATGACGATCTGGCGGTAATCAACAAGCCGGCGGGAATGATGGTGCATGCGGGAGCGGGAGCGACCGATGATGCGCGCAATCGCGGGACACTGGTGAATGCGCTGCTGCATCATCTGGGAAAGTTGTCGCGGGTGGGCGGGGAGTTGCGGCCGGGGATTGTGCATCGTCTGGACAAGGAGACGAGCGGGCTGATCGTGGTGGCGAAGAACGATGAAGCGCATCGCAAGCTGAGTGAGCAGTTTGCGGCGCGTGAGGTGAAGAAGAAATATGTGGCGCTGGTACATGGGTGGGTGAAAAAAGATTCGGGAACGCTGGCGCAGAGCATCAGCCGGGATCGAGTGCGGCGCACGCGAATGACGACGCGGCTGGAGGGTGGGCGAACGGCGGTGACGCATTATCGCGTGATGCGGCGGCTGGATACGAAGTTTGGGAAGTTTACTTTGCTCGATGTGAAGATCGATACGGGGCGGACGCATCAGATTCGGGTGCATGTGGCGGCGATGGGGCATCCTGTGGTGGGGGACACGATGTATGGGGCGCCGGGGGAGATGCGGGTTATATCCGAGGGGAAGTCAAATACCCCACCCTCTCGCAAAAAACGCGAGAAGGATGGGGCACCCGTGATTAGCTTGGAACGGAATTTTCTGCATTCGGGGGAGTTGGAATTTCGGCATCCTAGTACTGAAGAGATGATTGCGTTGAAGAGCGAATTGCCGGTGGAGTTGCAGGAGTTCTTGGTGAAGCTGGAAGCCGAGTAGGGCCGCACCATTTCGGGACGGACGAATCCGGGGTGGTTGCGGAGATAGATATAATAGATATCAAATGAGGGGCATGGCTACGCGAAAAGTCTTCCTGAGAACTTCAATCCTGGCGTGGGTAGCGGTTTTGCTGTTGGTGGCGGGAGCGCAGCGGTTTGGCATGGCGCAGGCTGGCGGAGCGCAGGTTGGAGCGGTGCCGGCTTCCTCGTCTCAGCCGACCTCGTCCTCGGAGTCTTCCGCGGAATCTTCTTCTCAGTCAACGAAGCCAGCGGACGCGACGCCGCAAGCCCCAGCCACAGGGGATAACGGCGCAGGCTCGGGGGCTGACGCAGGAGATGTTCCGAAAATACGGGTGGGCATCAACGAAGTGAATGTGGTGTTCACGGTGACGGACAAGCACGGCAAGCGTGTGACGGATTTGAAGCAGAACGACTTTCGGTTCGTGGATGACAACAAGCCGGCGACGGAGATTCGTAGCTTTCACGCGGAAACGAATCTGCCGCTGCAGGTGGGATTGCTGATCGATGCCAGCAGTTCGGTGCGGGACCGGTTCAAGTTCGAGCAGGAATCGGCGATCGAGTTCTTGAACCAGACGGTGCGCAAGCGTTACGACCAGGCCTTTGTGGTGGGATTCGATGCGACGCCGGAGGTGACGCAGGATTTCACCGATGATACGGAAAAGCTGGCGCGGGGCGTCCGCGAGCTGCGGCCGGGAGGCGGGACGGCGTTGTACGATGCGCTGTATTACGCCTGTCGCGACAAGCTACTGAAGGCCCCGCAGATTGGACCGACGAGACGAGCCATTATCCTGCTGAGCGATGGTGAGGACAATCAAAGCCACGTAACGCGCGAGGAGTCGATCGAAATGGCGCAGCGGGCGGAGGCCATCATCTACACGATCAGCACAAATGTGAGCGGGAGCAAAGGAGCGGGCGACAAAGTGCTGGAGCGCATGGCCGACGCGACGGGAGGGCGCGCATTTTTTCCCTTCCAGATTCGCGAGGTCTCGAATGCATTCGCCGAAATTCAGGATGAGTTGCGCAGCCAGTATGCCGTGTCTTATAAGCCGGCGGACTTGAAGCCGGATGGGCACTTCCGCACGATTGAGATTGTGGCGATCGACCGGAAGAACTTCCGGGTGAGGGCGCGAAGGGGATGGTACGCGCCGGTGCAGTGAAACAGCTTCTAGCTTCTGGCTTCTAAGCTTAGGTCAAAAGCGTCGGTTTTCTCACGGACGGCGGAATGCCGGGATATTCTGGGACACCACTTCCGAAAAAATTAGGGATCAAGGCGGGGTTTCGCGCGCAATTGGCGAATGCTCCGGCGGAGGTTCGGACTGAACTCTCCGTGGCGCTGGCCGGCTGCAAGGTTATCAAGCAGGGCAATGAGCTCGATTTTGTGATGCTGTTCAGCAAGTCGCGGGCGGAGTTGGCGAAGGAATTCTCGCGGCTGGCGAAGACTCTTGCTCCTGCGGGAATGCTTTGGGTGAGCTGGCCGAAGAAGAGTTCTGGCGTGACGACTGACGTGGACGAAAACGTGGTGCGAGGAATTGGACTCGACGCCGGACTGGTGGATGTGAAGGTGTGCGCGGTGACAGAGGTATGGTCGGGACTGAAGTTTGTACGGCGTGTAAAGGATCGGAAGACGATCTAGGGATCGAAAGCGGAAACGGCCAGACCTTGCACGCTGGCGGAGCCGGTTAGCTCCGACGTGCAAGGCTGGCCTGCAAAAAATCTACGCCGGTCTTGACCCCATCACGAGGTGCGCCACAAATGAAATGACGGCGAAAAGCAGCAGCAGATGAATCAGTCCGCTGGCTACATGGAACATCAGAAAACCGCCAGCCCAGAGAATGAGCAGCAGCAGGGAAATCACGAGAAACGGTCCGAATCGCATCTACGCCTCCTAAGACGTTAGCATTCCCAAGTTCGGCCCAGCAGAGTTCAACTGAGGGGCAGCAGAACCACTCCGTTTATACGGCGGAGCAGAGCAAGGCAATATCGGCAAAAGACTGTAAATGGCTGACGTTCCTGCGGTAGAGGGCGCAGCGAAAATCAAGGAGTTCGGCATGGTGAGAGTGGGACTGATTGGATTTGGAATGGCGGGCCAGGCATTTCACGCGCCAGTGATTCGCGGCGTACCAGGGATGGAATTGGCTTGCATCCTGGAGCGCAGGGGAACGCGGGCCCAGGAAAAATATCCTGAGGTGCGAGTGGCGCGGACGATAGATGAATTGCTGGCTGACAAAGAAATCCAACTGTGCGTGATCGCTACTCCCAACGATTCGCACTTTGAATTCGCGCGGGCCTGTTTGTTGGCCGGGCGGGATGTAGTGGTGGATAAGCCGTTCGCGCCGACGCTCGCGGAAGCCGAAGAGTTGGTGCGATTGGCGGCAGAGCACGGGCGGTTGATCACCGTGTATCAGGACCGGCGTTGGGATGGAGACTTTGGGACGGTGAAAAAAGTTGTGCAGTCGGGACAGCTGGGGACAATTGTGGAATACGAATGCCGCTATGACCGCTTTCGGTTGGAGCCGAAGGCGAATGCCTGGCGGGAGAAGGCGGATCAGCCGGGAGCGGGCGTGTTGTTCGATTTGGGGCCGCATGTGATCGATCAGGCGCTGGTGTTGTTTGGCGAGCCGAGGGCAATAACGGCCTCAGCATTCTGCGAGCGTGAGACGTCACAGGTGGACGATTCGTTTGATGTTTGCATGGAATATCCCAGGGTGCGGGCGATGGGACGGGCGCGGATCGTCGCTTACGCGCCGGGGCCGCACTTTCTGATTCATGGAACGAAAGGATCGTTTGTGAAGTATGGAATGGATCCGCAGGAGGCGCGGCTGCGCGGAGAGAAGTGCCCAGACGGATTGGATTGGGGCGCAGATTGGGGAGTGGAAGCGGAAGAGTTGTGGGGAACGCTGACTCTGGTGGGCGAGCCGAGTGTGAAAGTGAAGACGGAGCGCGGCGACTATCGTGGGTTCTATGCGAATGTGCGGGATGCGATCGAGAAGAAGGCGCCGCTGGATGTGACGCCGGAGCAGGCGCTGCGCACGATGCGAGCAGTGATTCTGGCGCACAAGAGTAGCCGGGAAAAACGCACCGTAGAGTGGGGAGAGCCGGCGGAATGACGACAGGCTAGGCCTGCCGTCGCCGACTTCTAGCGTCCCTCAAATCCTACTTCATGACTTACTTCGTGACTACGCCGCAGGCGATGCGGTCGCCGGAGTTGCCGGAGGGATCAGTCTTCATGTCGTCGGCTTTGGCATGGATGACGATCGCGGTACCGCCGTTGCTGAAGAGCGAATGAGAGCCCTCGCCGAGGGTCACATCTTTGTCTTCCACGGTCGCATCGGCTTTCCCTTTCACGTCGATGGTGAAATTGAGCATGTCGCCGGCGTGGTGGCCTTCGGGGTTGTCGAATCCATGCTTCTTGTTTTCGGGATTGAAGTGCGGGCCGGCGGATTTAAAGTCGGGCGGTTCGCACTTGGGATTCTGATGAAAGTGGATGGCGTGCTCGCCGGGCGGCAGATCGTGGAGATGAAGCTTGAGGCTGACGCCTGATCCTTGAGGCGTCACGATGATGGTGCCGACAGCCTTGCCTTGCGAGTCCGTCATTGCAACCTTAGTCTTGGCTGCGCTGGGAAGAGCGAAAGCTATCAGAGCAACAGCGGCGGCTAGCGTGGGGAGGGTTGAGGGTTTCATGCGAGAAATTATAGCCAAAGTCGTGCCATGTTGGCACCAAGGAGCCATGCTCGATCCACAGGAGGGTGGAGTATACTTCGGGAAAGTTTGAAATCTTCCGAGGGAAGCGTGGACTCATGGCTTTGAATGCGGTGGAGCAGGTGACGGAACAGGTTCCGGCAGACGATTTTCAGGCGCTGGAAGAGAAGATTTATCGCACTATCGAGATGTACAAAGCGGCGCGACAAGCGCAGGCCACAGCGGAACGCGATGCCGAACGCGCGCAGCAGCAACTGGAGGAGCGCGAAGAACAACTGGTCACGCTGAGGCGCGAGGCGGTGCAGTTGCGGAAAGAACGGGAAGAGATTCGCGCGCGCGTGGAGAAGATGCTGGAGCAGATCGAGACGATCGCGGAAGCAAGTTAGAGCGGCGGCAAGTGCTCCCGTGGTGGACTTTGAGACCCGGGGCACTGCACGCAAGAAGCAGGTTCCTCGCTTCGCTCGGAATGACAAGTATTGGTAGAGTGACGAGCATTGGTGGAATGACAAGCATTGAAGGAACGATAGGGATTTACAGGTAGCAGTTATGGCAACGGCGGCTAAGGATTCTACATTGAAGGATGCGCAAAACGGCAGCGTGCGGGTGGAGATTTTTGATCAGGCCTACAACTTGCGTGGGTCGGATCCGGAATACATTCTGAAGCTGGCGGAGTATGTCGACTCGAAGATGCGCGCCGTGGCCGAAGCGACCAACACGATTGACACGGTGAGGTTGGCGGTGCTGGCGGCTCTGAATATTGCCGATGAGTATCACCTGCTGAAGCGGAAGCAGGAGAATGGGTCGCTGGATTATCAGAAGCGCGCGCATGATCTGGGAAGCGCGCTGGACGAAGTCTTGAGAGAAAGCCGCAAGGCAGGCTAGTGGTTTAAAACCTTCAAAGTGTCATTCCGCTTCTAGAGAGACACCCCATCCGGTGTGCTGCGCGGCGAATTTCCAAAAACAATACGGTTCCTCTTTTGCACAAAGCTGCGAAGCCGATTGCAAGGGCCGATTGTGAAAGCGGGATTACTTTGGTTGCAAGTGACCTGCCAACTATTTGCGCTTCCCCTATTGCTAATCCACGGGGAGTTCTCCTAGCATCACAGGTGAAAGTCGGCCTGCGGGGTTGGTGATGACGGTAACCGATTTTTGAACCAATGCTGAATGAACGGGGACTCGACTCGAACTAGGATCCGGTGTGCAACGCTCCGCCATGCGGAGATGCCTAAAGGGTCTCGGCGGGTTCCCAACGTCTACCTGACGGTTCATTCTCGGCCCGTCACACGGCACAGTGGGTCGACTTGATTTTTTTGGGAGCCCCAGGGGCTAAAGCCCTCACCACGCGGCGCTGCCAAGCGCCAGTCCCTGCTACACTGGTTCACGTAGCAAATCCTTGTTTCCCGCATCTAATTAAACTGTGTATCCACAATTAGTGCATTTCGGGCGGTTCTTTCTTCCGACTTATGGCTTCCTGGTTTCAATGGGAGTGCTGATCGGTCTATGGATCAGCGTGCGCAATTCCGAGCGATTGGGAATTGATGGCGAAAAGGCATGGAACCTGGGAATTCTGGTGGTTCTGTGCGGGATCGTGGGCGCGAAGGTGCTCTACGTTATTAATGAGTGGGGCTATTATTCCGCGCATCCCAGGGAAATTTTCAGCGTCACGACACTGCAAGCGGGTGGAGTTTTTTCCGGCGGATTGATCGCCGCATTTGCTGCTGCGGCGTGGTATGTGCATAAGCATCACATGCCTCCGCTGGGAACCTGCGACGCGTTTGCGCCGGGACTGGCCATGGGCCACGCCATTGGCCGGCTGGGATGTTTTGCGGCGGGATGCTGCTACGGAAAAGAGACGCATCATTTCTGGGGCGTGGTGTTTCGCAATCCGCTGGCCAATCAGATTACCGGCACTCCCTTGAACGTGCCTCTGGAACCGACGCAATTGTTCGAAGCGGCGGTGGAGTTCGCGAATTTTCTCTTCCTTATGTGGCTGCTGAAGCGCAGGAAATTTGACGGACAGATTTTCGGAGCGTTCCTGTTTATTTATGGAGTGGCACGCTTCTTCCTGGAATACCTGCGCGACGATCCCGGCCGTGGGTCGGTGTTTGGCGGAGCGATGTCGGGCACACAGCTGATCGCGATCGGACTCGTCATCGGCGGCGGAGTGATCTGGTGGCTGCGTCCCGGGTCGAAGGCGATTCCGGCTCAGACGGTCGGAGCAACGCGCTAACCGACCGTCTGATTCCCCGGAGAAAGCAGGCAGTGTTACTCGGCGCTGCCGGGAACGGCCGCGGCGGCTGCGTCGAATCCGATCTTGCTATGGGTTCCATCGCAGAAGGGCTTGTTCGTCGAAGCGCCGCAACGGCAGAGCGCTATTTTTTCTCCCGCCTCAATCTTCTTACCGCTCGCGTCGAGCAGGGTAATCTTTCCTTCGACTAAGTATGGGCCTTTGGGCAAAACCTTAACGGTTGGATCTGACATTATTTTCTCCTAGTATTTTGTGGGATGGCAGTGCTCTTTCCTTGCAATTCCGCGATTACTTCCCGCGCGCATCCAGACTCCACGGCCCGGAACCCAGCTGCGTAATGAGAAGCGCGCCGCCAAGCATGGAAAGATTCTTCATGAACATCACAAACTGCATTTGATACATCATGGGATCGGTGGCCGCCCAGAATTTGTGCATCATGGGAGTGATTCCGACGAGAAACAGGACGATCAGCCAAGCTCCGAGCTTGGAGCGATAGCCAAGAAGGATCGAGAGGCCTCCGAGAAATGCGAGTAGGCCCGAGAACGGGACAGCGATGGAGGCCATTGGCACGCCTTGCGACGCGGCATAGGCGATAGTCTGACTCATGAAATGGCGTGGCCCTGACATGATGAAGATCAGGGCGAACAGCAAGCGGCCCAAGAGAACAACGGCGCCTGCTCCTGCGGACGGAACAGATGCGGCTAGCGAGCGCTGGGGGAAGGCTGAACTGGTGGCTGACATTTTGGTTCTCCTTATTGCGAACTAATGAATGTATGCACGAATCGCGTGCCTGACTTCAGCGTAGTTGGATAGAAGACTCGGCGCTATGGTTACAATAAATAACTATTGGTGTTTTACATAGTAGGCACTTTATAGTAACCTAGTAACAATATGGCTCCTCGTCGATCCAAACAAATCGCGTCCCCGTGCGCCATTGGCGGATTGCTAGAGCTGCTGACGCGGCCCTGGACGCTGCATATTCTGTGGGCGCTCAGCAATAACGGCCCGATGCGCTTCGGCGTGCTGCGGCGGCAGATCGATGGCGTCTCCTCCCGGGTGTTGACGGAACGGCTGCGCACGCTGGAAGACGCACACTTTATTTTCCGCCATTACGAACCGACGATTCCTCCCGCCGTCACCTACGGCATCACGGACCGCATGCAGGATATTCAGAAGGTGCTGCATCAGCTCGAAGAGTTGTCGAGGAAATGGCAGCGCGAAGGCAAAGCCTTGCCAACTGGCCACGCCAACGACGGCAAGCTCCCGCAAGTTAGCGCGCACGTCTAATAAGTTCACGACATGCACAGAAGGCGCTGTCCCGCCGCAGAATGCAGGCCATTACCTAGGTCATCTTGGGGAAGGTGACGATTCGGTCCATCATAGGGAAAGCTTGTGAGGCGGTATGCCTCCCAGGGAAATCCTTCAATGAATATTGATGATCTGCTGCGGATCGCGACGGAGCGCAAATCTTCCGACTTGCATTTGAAGGTGGGAAACTATCCTCACCTGCGCATTGATGGCGAACTGGTGCCGTTGACCGACCAGCCGCGAGTGAGCGCGGAAGATATGCTGAACATGGCGTTCAGCATGATGTCGGCTCGGCAAAAGCAAAAATTCAAAGAGACCACGGAAATCGACATGGCCTACGGCGTAGCCGGGCTTGGACGCTTCCGTGTGAATATCTTCCAGCAGCGCGGCAACGTTGGACTGGTGCTGCGCGTCATTCCCACCAAGATTCGGGCGCTTGATGAACTGTTCCTGCCCAAGGTGGTGGAACAGATTTGCGAGATGCCGCGCGGGCTGGTGCTGGTGACGGGCGTGACCGGTTCGGGTAAGTCGACGACGCTGGCGGCAATGGTGGATCGCGTGAATTCCAGCCGCGCCGAACACATTATTACAATTGAAGATCCGATCGAATTTCTGCATCGCGATAAAAAAGGTTACGTAAACCAGCGCGAGATCGGCGTAGATACTCCGTCATTCAGCGCGGCGTTGCGCGCTTCCTTGCGTCAGGATCCGGACGTGATTCTGGTCGGCGAAATGCGAGACCTGGAAACCATCTCGACGGCGCTGCACGCTGCGGAAACCGGCCACATGGTTTTCTCGACCCTGCACACGTTGGACGCGGTGGAAACGGTGAACCGCATCATTTCCATTTTTCCACCGCCGGAGCAGAAGCAGATTCGGTTGCAGCTGGCGGCGGTGTTGCGCGCTATCGTCAGCCAACGACTGGTACGGCGGTGCGATTCCGAAGGACGCGTGCCGGCAGTCGAGGTGATGATCAATACGGCGTTCATCCGGGAATGCGTGCTTGTGCCGGAGAAGACGCGCTCGATTCGCGACGCCATTGCAGCAGGCACTTCGCAATACGGCATGCAGACGTTTGACCAGTCGTTGTGGGATCTGTTCCAGGCAGGCTTGGTCGCCTACGAAACCGCGCTCGAGAACGCATCGAACGCCGACGACTTCAAGTTGCGCATGCAGGGTATTGCGTCGACAGCCGACATTTCGAGACAGTCCATGCAGTCGGCTGGATTCGGCGGACGGTAAGGTTCGGCTTCCGCTTCCCGGCGTTCAGCTCCAGGAAGCCGGGTTGCGGAGGCCGGACGCCATACCTCCATTCTCTTTCCCTTCCTATCGTCAATCGTTTATCGTTAGCGCATGGCGTTCTCGCGACCGAAAAAGAGGTCGTACTCCGAAGACGCGTTGTATGAATATGCGGTGGGCGCGTTGGCGCGGCGTATGCGAACCGTCGCGGAGCTGAAGCGGTTATTGCGCGCGCGGGTGGACGATGCGGAATCGGAGTACGGGAAGACTTTGATCGAGTTGGTGATCCGGCGACTCAAGGATCGCGGATATTTGAATGATTCGCTGTACGCCGCGTACTTTTCTTCTCTGCGGCGTGACAATCAAAAATTTGGACGCATGCGCGTGGTCACCGACCTGAAAATAAAAGGCGTGCACGGTGAGGTAATTGAAAAGGCCGTGGATGCGGCGTTTGAGGGCGTAAGCGAGGAACAGCAGGCGCGCGAATATCTGCGGCGGAAGCGCATGGTGAAACCGAAGGATCAAAAGGCGACGGCGCGGATCTTCCGTCAACTGGCGCGCGCGGGATTTGGGACGAAAACGATTTTTACCATCCTGAAAAACTGGGATGTGGATGAAGAAACTTTGACCGCTCTGGAAAGCGAAACGGCCTGACCGGGCAAAACTGACTTGGCAAGGGCCGGCTCGATGATGCATACTCCTATGCCGACCCTAATTAATCGTTTCTCAGGAGGAACTATGAAAGGCAGCTTTAAAGCTATTCTCGCAGTAGTGTTGTTCAGCGCTGTGCCTGTCGTGCTGGCTCAGGATGCAGCTACCGACACCAAGAAGGCGGCCGACAAGACCGGCCACGAGACAAAAGTAGTGGCTAAGGACACAGCGAAGGACACCGACAAGGCCGCCAAGACTACTGGACACGAAACCAAGAAAGTCGCCACGACTGCTGGCAAGGATACCGAAAAGGCGGCTGACAAGACTGGCCACGAAACGAAAGTGGTGGCCAAGGACACGGCGAAAGGCACCGACAAGGCCGCCAAGAAAACCGGCAGCGTCGTGAAGAAAGGCGTCGTGGACACCGGACACGGGGTCAAGAAGGCTGGCGAAAAGACCGAAGACGCGGTGAAGTAGAGATCGCGCAAAATTCGTATTCAGGGCCACGCGGCAAGCGCTGCGTGGCTTTTTTTCGGCGGTTACGCAATGGCCTGCGGTCGCTGCGCGGCTGTGTCTGGTTTAGCTTTTCATTTAGAATTGGCTAGCGTTCAACCAAATGATGACTGGCTCGGAAATTCGCCGCAGGTTTCTCGATTTCTTTGTGCAGAAGGGGCACAAGGAGGTGCATTCCTCGTCGCTGGTGCCGGCGAATGACCCTACGTTGCTGTTCACGAATGCCGGGATGAACCAGTTCAAGGACGTTTTCCTGGGACTGGAGAAGCGCGACTACTCTCGCGCCACCACTTCGCAGAAGTGCGTTCGCGCCGGCGGCAAGCATAACGATCTGGAAAATGTCGGCTTCACCAACCGGCATCACACATTTTTCGAGATGCTGGGTAATTTTTCCTTTGGCGATTATTTCAAGAAGGATGCCATCGCATACGCCTGGGAGCTGATCACTTCGAAGGAATGGTTCGGGATCGACAAGGGCAAGCTGTATGTGACGATTTTCGAAGGCTCGGGCGAGCCCATGCCGGTCTCGCGCGACACAGAAGCATACGATCTGTGGGTCGCTCAAGGAGTGGCGAAAGAACGGATTTTCGACGGTGGCTTGAAAGATAACTTCTGGCAGATGGGCGATACCGGGCCCTGCGGGCCGTGCAGCGAGATCCATTATGACATGGGCGCGATCGCATCGGAGCAGGGCCATGTGGACTGCCGGTTCCCGTGCGATTGTGGGCGCTACGTCGAGATATGGAATTTAGTCTTCATGCAGTTCGACCGCGATGTGAGCGGGAAGTTGAATCCGTTACCGAAGCCATCGATTGATACAGGGATGGGATTGGAACGGCTGGCGGCAGTGCTGCAGGGCGTGATTTCGAATTACGAGACGGATCTGTTTACCCCGCTGATCAAGCGAGCGGCAGAGTTGACAGGAACGTCGCTTACGAAGGAAACACAAAAAGAAGCAAAGGCGAAGTCGGCGGCTTCTCTGCGAGTAATCGCGGACCACGCACGCGCCGCGACTTTTCTGATTTCGGATGGAGTGTTGCCCTCGAATGAAGGGCGAGGGTACGTGCTGCGCAAGATTATCCGGCGCGCAATTACTCATGGGCGGTTGCTGGGACAGACGAAGCCGTTTTTGCATCAGATGGTGTTCGCGGTGCGGGATCTGATGCAGGATGCGTACCCGGAGTTGAAGGAGACGGCGGAGCGCGTGTCCCAGAACGTGCTGGCGGAGGAAACCAGATTTGCGCACACGCTGGAGATTGGCCTCGAAAGATTGGAAGAATTTCTAAGCAGATCTACGAGTGAACTGGCAGGGGCGGAAGCATTCAAACTTTACGATACGTTCGGCATGCCGCTCGACTTCATGCAGGACGCGGCGCGGGATCGCGGAGTCGCGTTCGATCAGGCGGGCTTCGATCACGCGATGGACGAGCAGAAACCCGTGCCCGAGCATCATGGAAAGGCGGCGTAAAGCAGACAGCCAATCCTGCCTATCAGCAGCTGCCGAAATCGATCTTTGAAGGGTATCGGCAGACGCGATCCGACGGATGCGAAGTGCTGGCAATCATTCATAACGGGCAGGGCACGCGGGAACTCAAGGCTGGGGAATCGGGAGAGGTGATTCTCGATCACACGCCGTTCTACGCGGATTCCGGCGGGCAGGTCGGGGACAAGGGATGGTTTTACTCGGACGATCACAATACGGTTGTCGCCGAGGTGAACGGGTGTTATGCGCCGATTCAGGGAGTGCGGGCGCATCAGGTCATCGTAAAATCCCCACCCTCCGCAAAAAACCGGAAAGATGGGGCACCCTGCGCGTTGGCGACAAAGTCGATGCGGTGGTGAATGCTGACATTCGTCAATCCACCATGCGCAACCACACGGCTACGCATTTGCTGCATGCCGGGTTGCGCGAAGTTTTGGGGAAGCATGTGAAGCAGGCGGGGTCGCTGGTGGCGCCGGATCATTTGCGCTTTGATTTCTCGCACTTCACGGCGGTGGAAGACGAAGAACTGCAGGACATCGAGGACATCATCAACAAGGAAGTGCTGCGCAACCAGATCGTTGAGACCATCACGGATGTGCCGATTGAAGAGGCGATCAACACGTATCATGCGATGGCGCTGTTCGGGGAAAAGTATGGCGAGAAGGTGCGCGTGGTGCGGATTGGCGATTTTTCGACCGAGCTTTGCGGAGGCACGCACACGGGCGCAACCGGCGAAATTGGGCTGATCAAGATTCTGAAGGAAGGCAGCGTGTCGTCGGGCGTGCGGAGGGTGGAGGCGATCACAGGCTTGGGATCGCTGGCGCACTTCCGTAAGGATCATGAGTTGGAAGGGGTGGTGTCGGCGTTCGTGGTTCCCACTCTTGCGCAAAAACCGCGCAAGAATGGGGCACCCACTGCCGATGAGGGATCGACACACGCCGAGATGGCTTCTCCCGCTGACGCGTTGAAAGCCGAACTGGAAAAGAAGGATGCTGAGATCAAGCGGCTGGCGCGGGAACTGGATCAGGCGAGGATGAAATCGGCTTCTTCGAGCACAGCTAACATCGGCGACAAGGTGAAGGATGTGAAAGGCGTGAAAGTTCTGGCGCATCGCGTGGACAATCTGGAGCGGGCGCAGATGCGGACGCTGATCGATCAACTGCGCGAGAAGATTGGTTCGGGCGTGGTGGTGCTGGGCTCGGCGTCGAATGGAAATGTGTCGCTGATTGTGGGCGTGACCAAGGATCTTACGAGCCGCGTGCAGGCGGGCAAAGTGATTGGGCCGGTTGCGCAAAAAGTTGGAGGCAAGGGCGGAGGCCGTCCTGATCTGGCTGAAGCTGGAGGAAAGGACGCCGCCGCACTGGACTCCGCGCTCGACGAGGCGTATACCATCGTGGACTCGCTTTTGGGGGCTTAGCATTCGCCCGAGCAGGTGCCCATGGAAGACCGTATCGGTTTCATCGAACACCAAGGAAAACAGATCCTTCTGGTGGACATGTCCCACTGCACTCCGGCAGAGGTGGCGAAGATTGTTCTTTTGGTTCCCTCCTATGTGACCAGTGAGCCCCGGGGCTCCGTGCTATTGCTCGCCGACTTCACCGGAGCGGAGTTTGACCGAATCGCGATCGACCGGCTGAAAGAGAGCGCCGTCTTCGACCGGCCGCACCTGAAGCGTTCGGCATGGGTGGGAATCGACAAATTGCCCCATGTGTTTTACGAACACATCAAGACTTTCTCGCAGCGCGATCTGCCCGCCTTTGAGACTCGCGAGAAGGCGATGGACTGGCTGGTGAGCAACGAAGAGCTGCGGGTAGAAGATCACGTCCTGGGGGACCTGCCTAAGAGGCGTCGCCTCGGGAATGTCAGTTAGCCGCCACGGCGAAGCGGCAACGGGAGCGCATCGACCGGTGGCCGCGGCGATGAAAAGCGAGGAGGCGTCCAATGGGCCAACCACTCGATCCGAAAAAAGCGATCTTCTACGGCCAGTTTGTGCAAGCCGCGTACACCATGTTCAGAAATCCGCTGGGAGGAGATCCGCTGCGGCCCGAGCCTGCGGGCATTCCCGAGGGATGGGAGCTTGGGGCGTGGATCCACATGTCGGACTTCGTACTCAATTTGAAGGAGCCGGAGTTTTACGGGATCGTGGTTCACGACCTGCAGAATCCGGATTCGCGAATCATCGCTATACGAGGTACCGAAGGGGCGATGGAGTGGATCGATGACGCGGCGGCAATCCCGATTCCCTTCCGGCAAGTTCCGGCCGCGGGACGCGTGGCCACGGGCTTCGACACCATCTACAGTTCGTTGAAGTTAATAAAGCGTCCGCTGCCCGAAGAAAGGGAATTCGCTGCGACGACGGCAGGTGCGGTCGCGACGTCTGAGACCTTAACCGGATCCTTCGCCGACCAACTGGAGCAACTGGCGAACAGCCGGGAAGCGGAGCGCGGAGTCGCACGATCGGCCGCGGAAGGACGCAGGCAACGGCCTACGGTAGTTACCGGCCACAGTCTAGGCGGCGCCTTGACCACGCTATTCGTCATGGAAAATGCGACCAAGCACAAGTTCGATATCACAACCCTGTGCACATTTGCTTCGCCGCGGGTGGGTAACAAGGAATTTACCCGGCAATTCAGTCAACTGCCCATCGATTCGTGGCGGATCGTGAATACGCTCGATGTGGTGCCGAAGCTTCCTCCGTATATTCCCATGTTGCTGGATTACAACCACGTCGATTCTGCTTATCCGTTTTGTTCCTCTTCGTTCGCGAAGAACAGCCTGGTGACCTGGCATGCCATGGAGACCTATCTGCACTGGCTGGATGCGAGTTGCTCAACGCAACAGGGAGGTGCAGTCCAGGCGCCAAGCGGAACGAACTGAGCCAACTCTCAGTCGGAAAAGATCAGCTTCTCCATTTCAGCGTAACCGGGCCAGCGATCGGATGCTTCATTGCACCGCCAGTGCGCTTGGCTTCGAGGTGCGCGGCCTTGAGTTGGAAGTACCATTTGGCGGGACGGTCGGCGTCATCGATCAGCATGAGATGAGGATTGTGTTTCAGGCCTTCGGCTTGCAGTTCCATGGTCCGGCGGTCCTGTTCGACGAATTTGGCGAAGACGAACTTCAGCAACTCGGGGCCGAAGGGCAGCCAGCGAAAGAGATTCCAGGCGGCGACGACATCAATGCGGCACTGATTCCGCGTGATGGGCGTGACGGTGGTGAGCGAGGAAAACCAGTACTTCCCTGCCCGGATGGTTTCGCTGCGCAGGTTGGGAAGGGTGAAGTCGATGGTTGTCGTAATGGAATCGGCGGCGGCGTAGAGGCGCAAAAGCTTGTAGGGCGCGGAGTTTGAGCTTGGCGTGTGCGCGCTCATGCGGAAGCCGTTGGGAATCGGCTCAAAGTTTTTCTTCTTCTCGTGAATGCTGTGGCGGCTGCGCCACCACCAGGCTTGATGAACGAACGGTCCGTGCGCCGGATCCATGAGTCCGATGATGCCGTGATCGATGCTGACGGGCATATCGGCGGTAAGGTAGGCGAGCTTGTACTTATCTTTCTCCGGCACCCCGAATTTCTCGATTCGGGGCGCGGGTTCGGGAGCTTCTTTCGGTTCGGAAAAGCCCGCACCCGGAGGGCCCGGGTCCGGGATGTAGACCCAGACAAAACCGTCCTGCTCCTCGCAGGGATAGCTACCGGCATAGATGCGATCGACTTTCAGGTTCTGGTCAGCGGTGAGTGAGGGGATGAGCTGGCACTGGCCGTTGTGGGCGTCGAAGGTCCAGCCATGGTAGGGGCACTCGATATTTTCACCGTCGAAGTGGCCGCCGTTGAGCGGCATACCGCGGTGCGGACAGGCGTCGCGCAGGGCGAAGGGATGGCCTACCCGATCGCGTCCCACAACCAGCGGAATCTCGAGCAGCGTGGCTTTGTGCAGTTGATTGCGGTGGACGCGGTCCGCGGGAAGGGCCCGATACCAGAAGCCGGCAAGCATGAGCGAATCGGGCGCCTGGCGTTGTGGAGAGTCGAGGTCGGGCATGGGGGAATGATTGATGGCTGATTCCTGATTATCGATCGAACCCAATATGCTAGCATTCGCAGAACTTTTCAGTGCGTTCCGAAAAACGCGGAGGAATCCGGATGGAGTTTCTCGGCCACTTTCGCCGGCTGACCCCGGTGCAAAGGAACACGTTCACGGCCTGTTTCCTGGGCTGGTCGCTGGATGCATTTGATTTCTTCATTCTCACCTTCTGCGTGAGCGCGATCGCCACGCAATTCCAAGCCAAGATTTCGGCTGTGGCGGAAGCGATTTTCATCACCCTGGCGTTTCGTCCCGTGGGCGCGTTTCTTTTCGGACTGATGGCCGACAAGTACGGTCGGCGAGTCACGCTCATGGTGGATATCATCGCCTACTCGGTGTTCGAGTTGGCGTCGGCGTTCGCACCTTCGTTGAAAATTTTTTTGATCACGCGGGCGTTATTCGGAATCGCCATGGGCGGCGAGTGGGGTGTGGGTGCAGCGTTGGCATTCGAGACGCTTCCCGCGGAAGGACGTGGATTTTTCTCCGGCTTGCTGCAGGAAGGTTATGCCGTGGGCTACTTGATGGCGGCTCTGGTTTACGGGACGGCATTCCACTTCGTGGGCTGGCGGGGAATGTTTGTGATCGGCGCACTGCCGGCTTTTCTGGTGATTTACATTCGCAGCAAGGTGGATGAGTCTCCCGCGTGGTTGCAGGGGCAAGTATCGAAAAAGGCTGAGAGTGGGCTGGGGAAGCATATCCTGACCTACTTTGGCACTTTTCTTCTGTTGGTGGTGCTGATGTTCGCCTTCAATTCTTTCAGCCACGGAACCCAGGATCTTTATCCGACATTTCTGACCAAGGGACATCAATTCTCACCGCAGACGGTGATGTTGATCACGGTGATGGGCATGATCGGCGCGCTGCTGGGCGGCATTTTGTTTGGTACCTGGTCGGAGAAGATCGGGCGGCGGCGCGCCATTGTGATCGCTGCGCTGCTGGCGATTCCCGTGATCCCCTTGTGGGCGTACTCGCGTAGCGTGGCGATGCTCGCGCTGGGGGGATTTCTAATGCAATTCATGGTGCAGGGCGCGTGGGGAGTGATTCCCGCGCATTTGAATGAACTCTCTCCATCGGCGGTGCGCGGCACGTTTCCCGGGTTCGCGTATCAACTGGGCAATCTGCTTTCCTCACGCAATGTTGTGATTCAAGCGAAGCTGGCGGAAAACCGCTATGGCGGGATGTATCCGCCAGTTCTGGCCTGGACCGTGGTAGTGGTCGCAACGCTGGTGGCGCTGGTTACCTGGAGCGGCCGGGAGCGAAAAGGCACCGACATGACGAATACGAGCTGAGGTGAGGGAGCGGTATGTGCAAGATTTAGCCCACCCATGCCCGTAAGTGGCGCGACACTGGCACGATAGTAGGATTGTTTTGGGAAGACTCCTGTGGTACGGTAGGTTAAATTTCACGCCTTCGTAAATACTCTCAAGGGCTCTTTGACGTTGTAGTTTGCGCGAGAGGGTGTGCAGGAGTAGCGCCGCTATGAAAGAGACGATGGATCCGACCCCAGTCAAGCCGTCGGACGAACAAGATAATTTTGCCAACCGCAAGCTGATCCGGCCGGCGCTGCCGCGCGTGGATCACAATCACGGCAATCACAACTCCAACCATAATTCCGGTCATATGCAGGTGGTAGAGCGCCGCGAGCGGCACGAGCGCCCGGAACGCGGAATGGAGCGCGGGCCGGAGCGCGCTTATGATCGTGGCGACCGTGGCGATCGTCCGATGGGCGGAGGTGGGGGCGGTGGACGAAAGAGCGCTCCGCCGGAGCAGACCAACGCGGAGAATTTTTATTATCAGAAGCAGATGCAGTCGAGGACGCCGATGGTGATTGTGCTCCGCGACGGCGAAGAAGTTCACGGCATCATCGAGTGGTATGACAAGAGCTGCATCAAGGTGATCCGCGAAGATGGTGGACCGAACCTGATGATTTACAAGCCCGCGATTAAGTATATGTTCAAGGAAGAAGAGAACGGGCGGTAGGACCTTAGATCATCTCCGCGGTCGAGTAACGTCCCTCGCGGGACTCACTTCCTTCTCATTTTCACTTCCGGCTCCCTCCGGTAGACCTTCTTATAACTTCGGCAGCACAATTCCCTGCTGCGACTGGTACTTCCCTTTGCGGTCGGCGTAGCTGGTTTCGCAGACTTCGTCGGACTGGAAGAAAAGAATCTGGCACAGGCCTTCGTTGGCGTAGATGCGGGCCGGCAGCGGCGTGGTGTTCGAAATCTCGAGAGTGACGAAGCCTTCCCACTCGGGCTCGAATGGGGTCACATTGACGATGATGCCGCAACGGGCGTAGGTGCTCTTGCCCACGCAGATGGTCAAGATGTCGCGAGGAATTTTGAAATATTCCACCGAGCGGGCTAGCGCAAACGAGTTGGGCGGAACGATGCAGATGTCGGTACGCACGGTGACGAAGGATTTCTCGTCGAAATGTTTAGGATCGACGATGGTGCTGTTGACGTTGGTGAAAATCTTGAATTCGTCGGCCACGCGCAGGTCATATCCGTAAGACGACAGGCCGTAAGAAATCACGCCTTCGCGCACCTGCTTCTCGGAAAAAGGGTTGATCATGTCATGTTCGCGGGCCACTTTGCGAATCCAGCGGTCACTCTTCAGCATGGAACTCCTTGGAAAAATTGAGTAATTGGGCAATTTTGTAATCGGGCCATTGAAAACCTGCATACCTCACCCGCTTGTTCTGAGATCACACAATTACCCGATTGCGCAATTGCTCAGTTGGTGTCTGGGGACCAGCCAGTTTACGGTACAGATGCTCCCGTTGACAATCTCTCTTATCTCCCATAGCATCAATCACTTGAAGCATAATCCTCACACCGCATCCGGGAGCCGTTCGTGATTAAGCTCGACATCATCAACGAAGTGGTAGCCAAAACCGGCATCACCAAGACCAAGGCCGAGTTGGCGGTGGAAACCGTCTTCGAGAGCATGAAGAAGTCGCTGGCCCGAGGCCATCGCATTGAACTGCGGGGATTTGGCGTGTTCAACGTGCGCCCCCGCAAAACCGGCATTGGGCGCAACCCGCGCACCGGCGCCGAAGTCTCGATTCCGCCGGGCAAGGCTGTCCGCTTCAAGCCGGGCAAAGAGTTGCAGTCGATTGATTGAGGGCAGCGGCTTCGGGTTACTGGCTTCCGGTTTCAGGGAAATCTGCGAAATTCCTTGCAAGGTTAAGGGAAGCGGGTCCATCTCTCTCCAGGCTCAGTCGACCCAGACTTAGTCGACCCCAGCGTAGTAGCATCTAACGAAGGGCCTCTATGAAGTCGCGGGGCCAGGAATCGCATGTCGGAACCCACTCTCCCAACCTCTTCTTCCACCCTTGAATACGTTCGGCCGGTGCCGGAGCGGGTACCGTTTTCTCCGAAACCACGATACTGGCTGCATATCCTGTTGTTGCTGGCGACCTGCTTCACCACGCTGGTGATGGGCGCACGCATGGAATACAACTTCCAGCATGGCCAGCCGGCGCTTTCGGTAAACGACGATTCGCTGCCGTTTTTCCCAGCAAACTGGGCATTCTCCCATCCGGCGCGGCTGCTGGGTGGCTTGCCTTTCATGGCCACGTTGATGCTTTTTTTCCTGGCTCACGAAATGGGCCACTACTTGTACTGTCGCCGCTATGGCGTTTACGCGACGCTCCCCTTCTTCATTCCCGTGCCGACTCCGATTGGAACCATGGGAGCGGTCATTCTGATCCGCTCGCGGATTCGCTCTCGCACCGCACTATTCGACATCGGCATTGCCGGGCCGATCGCGGGCTTCGTGGTCGCGTTCGCCATACTCATCGTTTCGCTGGCATGGTCGAGGCCGATGCATTTCGCCCTTGGCCCGGAAGACTATCAACTCGGCTATCCGCTGATTTTCCATGTTGTACATCGATTCCTCGTGGCGACGAGGTTGGTCCACGGTACAGCGGCGCTTCCGCTCGATCATGTTCTGCTGCATCCCACCGCGATCGCGGCGTGGGTAGGAATGCTGGCGACTTCCCTGAACTTGCTCCCCGGCGGTCAACTCGACGGTGGGCACATTGTTTTTTCGATCGCACCACGTACGCACAAGTTCGTGTCGCGCATGACCATTCTGATTCTTTTGCCGATGGCGTATTTCCTGTGGACCGGATGGCTCGTGTGGGCGCTGATGCTGTGGTTGAGCAGCCTTCGGCATCCGCAAGTCGCGGATTGGCCGAGGGTTTCCGGCGTGCGATTGTGGTTGGCGGGGTCCGCATTGCTGATGCTGATGCTCACCATCATCCCAGCGCCGACGGCGCATTCCTCCCTGCGAGAGATTCTTCCGCCAGAAATGGTACGCCATGCCCTGCACCAGGCCCTCAGTAGGACTTTCCATTTGTTCGCTCACTAAGCTCGCAACGGACTCGGTCTCAAGCTGGAAATTTACTGGGCCACGCAACCACTTCTCTCGTATACTCCTTTATTCAATCGTTTCAATATAGCGATGGGAGGTGGTTCTCTTGAAAAAGCTGCCCGCCGTTTTCGTCTGCCTCGCCGTGTGTTTTGCTTTTGCGCTTCCTGCTAACAGTCAAACGATCACCGTGGATGTCTCACATCCCACCAACCACTTCGTCCCGAACCAGGCGCTGGGTGCAGGCGTCGATCGCATCGCGGTAGAGGCGATCGATAAAGACTTCCTGCAACCGACGCTCGAGAAAACGATGGCTTCCGGATGGCAGCCCGTTACCTATCGCCAGAACACCGAACTTGCCGTCGAAGCATGGCATTGGAATCCACAGGGAACATGGAGCGACGTTCGCAGCGGCAAAGGATATTTCACCGGCTCGGCAACTCCTACCGAAACCATCCGCTACTCCTATGGTTACGCGCTTCCGCGCCGCGGATTCACCCGCAACGACGGGACCGATAACGTCGGCTTCTCGCGACTCACCGACGGAGATGTAAATACATTCTGGAAGAGCAACCCATATCTCACGCAGCGATTCACCGGCGAAAGCGACGCGCTGCATCCGCAGTGGGTCGTGCTGGATCTGGCGCAGGTCCAGCTGATCGACAGTATCCGCATCGCATGGGGCGAACCGTATGCCCGGCATTACGTGGTGCAGTACTGGACGGGAGATGATCCGATCAAGGCCGTAACACGAGGAGTGTGGCAGACATTTCCGCGAGGTACGGTTACCGATGGAAAAGGCGGCAGCGAAACCATTCACTTGAGCAGCTCTCCAATGCCGGCGCGCTTCTTGCGCATATGGATGACCGAGTCGTCGAATACTTGCGATTCCGACGGGCCGGGTGACCCGCGAAATTGCGTCGGCTATGCGATTCGCGAAGTCTATCTCGGCACCGCCACTGAGGACGGCGCGTTTCACGACGTTCTGCGCCACACGCCGGATCAGGAGCAGACGGCAACGTATTGTTCGTCGGTCGATCCGTGGCATCAGCCGTCGGATCTGGGCTCGACCAAGCAAGCGCAGGTCGGATTCGATCTTTTCTACACCAGCGGCGTTACTCGCGGACTTCCCGCGATGATGCCAATCGCGATGCTCTACGACACTCCAGACAATGCGGCGGCGGAGATTGCGTATCTCGAGAAGCGCGGTTATCCGATTTCGTATGTCGAGATGGGCGAGGAAGCCGACGGGCAGTACATGCTTCCGGAAGACTACGCCGCGCTGTACCTGCAGTGGGCAACGGCAATTCATCGAGTGGACTCCAAGCTGAAGCTGGGCGGTCCGTCGTTTCAGGGAGTCAATAAGGACATCGAAGTCTGGCCGGACGCAAATGGCAAAGTTTCGTGGACCGCACGTTTCGTGGATTACATGAAGCAGCACGGCCGTATGAATGACCTGGCTTTCTTTTCCTTCGAACATTATCCCTACGATCCCTGCCGAACGCCGTGGGGCGTGCTCTATGACGAGCCGGAGTTGGTGAGCCACATCATGCAGGTTTGGCACGAGGACGGAATACCCGCGGACATGCCGATGTTCATTACGGAGGGAAATCTCTCGTCGGGCGCGAGCGAAACCTATCAAGACATTTTTGCTGGAATCTGGTTAGCCGACTACATTGGGTCGTTTCTGAACTCTGGCGGGAACGGCGTTTACTTCTTCCACTATCTGCCGCTGCAGATGGAGCCGGGATGCAACAGCTCGCCCGGCACATTTGGAATGTTTACCATCGACGCCAATTATCAGATTCAGCAACCGCTGGCGCAGTTCTTCGTAGCACAGCTAATCAACCTGGAGTGGGTGCAGCCCGAAGCGGCGGAGCATCAGGTGTTTGCCGCGAAGAGCGACCTACAAGATGGCGCAGGCCATGAATTGGTGACGGCGTATGCGGTGAAGCGTCCCGACGGAAAATGGGCAGTGATGGCCGTGAACCGGGACCAGCAGAATGCACACCGGGTGCGAATTACTTTTGAGGGAACGGCGGTGAAAGCAAGCACGTTTGCTGGATCGGTGGAAGTTTCCACTTTTGGCAGCGCCCAGTATCAATGGCATCCCGCGCAGACGCGATTTATGGCCCACGCGGAAAACTCTGGCGAACGTACGATTGTGCCCACCACCAAGGGCTGGGCCGATCCCGACGGCCCGATCGTGCACGCAACCCAGGATGCGACCAAGGACGCGGTGTACGATCTGCCGGCGGCATCGGTGGTGGTAATTCGAGGAAAAATCAGCGGACAGTGAACCTTGTGCTCGCCGTGCAATCCGGCTATGTCGCTTTCGCTGGGCGCGTAAGAGCCGAAATGGTTCGCTGATGCGCGGAATCTTCGATGAGCGAGGCCAGACGCTTTCGTCTAGTCTCTTCTTTTTTCGCGCTGATCACCCAGAAGCTGGAAGTCCTCCGATACCACGGAGCTTGAGCCAGAAAAAATCTCCACGCCGCTGAGTTTGCGCGGAATTCTTTTTCGTAGGTAGCCGGAAGTTTTGCCGTTTTTCTCTGCTCGTAGGAATAAATCCCTGATCGCTTCGCCTCGCGCTTCTGAAAAACTGCCAAGCCGGCGGGGTGCATCAATCCCAAGGTGGAAAGATCTGTCGCGCGCTTCACATTGATCGCGCTCCAGATGCTGCCTGGTTTTCGCGGTGTAAAACGAATTTTGTAGCTGATGGCGTCAACACCTTTGCGGAGACCATCGATCCAGCCAAAGCAGAGCGCACCATCGACCGCTTCCGGCCAGGTGATACTCGGCCGTCCGGAATCTCGTTTGTAGAGGCCGACCCACAGTTCCTCAGCCTCGGCGTGATTTTCCTCAAGCCAGGCGCGCCAGGCCGATGGCGTTGCGAAGAAACGAGGTTTCGATGCCATACGGGTAAATCTCCGAACAATCATTCACATCAGCCAAAGTGCATCTACGTCGACAATTACCTGCGTCCGTGGAATTTTCTGCTTCGCGGCGAAGACCAACATGGCCCGCAGGGTGGCATTGAGCTTTTCGCGGCTGGGCGATTTCAGCACAAAGTGGTAACGGTAATCGCGCTTGAGCCGCATGATAGGCGCAGAAGCCGGGCCAAGCACGCGCACTCCTTCGTGCCGGGTCTGCTCAAACCATTTTCCTAGCGTCCCCGACCACTCTAATGCTTCGTCAAGTTTGTTGCTGCGAACAAGGACGTTGGCCAGAGCGGAATAAGGCGGATAATGCATCCAGCTGCGAAAGCGCAATTCCTTATCGTAGAACCCCGCGAAGTCGTGGTGTGCGGCATATTGCACCGCATAGTGATCCTGGAAATAAGTTTGCAGAATCACTTTGCCGGGAAATTGGCCCCGGCCGGCGCGGCCGGCAACTTGGGTGAGCAGCTGGAAGGTGCGCTCGGCAGCGCGGAAATCCGGCATGCCGAGAGCACTGTCAGCCCCCACCACGCCAACCAGCGTGACGCCATGAATGTCGTGACCTTTGGCGATCATCTGCGTTCCGACGACCAAGTCGAGTTCGCCTTCGCTCAGCGCGTTCAGGGTGCGCTCGAAATCTTCATGCCCTCGGACTGTATCGCGATCGAGGCGGGCGATGCGCGCCCGTGGAAACATGCCGTGCAGCAACTCTTCCAGCTTCTCCGAACCGGCGCCGAGGAAATACACATACTCGCTGCCGCAATGGATGCAGGCTTTGGGCACGGGCGCCGTATAGCCGCAGTAGTGGCAGACCATCTTATGCTCGCGTTTGTGATGAGTCATCGCAATGGCGCAGTTCTGGCATTCGAGCGTTTTGCCGCAGGTGCGGCAGAGTACCACGGGAGAATATCCCCGCCGATTGAGCAGCACCAGGACTTGTTCGTTGCGGTCGAAGCGCTCCTTGATCTCCGCCGCAAGTTTGCGCGAGATGACTTGTTCCTGGCCGGTTTCCTGGAATTCCTGGCGCATGTCGATGATCTCGACCTCCGGCAAAGGACGCTGCTCCACGCGGTCGGGCAATTCGACTAGGGCATATTTATTTTTCTTCGCGTTGAAATACGATTCCAGCGAGGGCGTGGCCGAACCCAGGACCACAACAGCATTCGCCATCTTGGCGCGCATCACGGCGATGTCACGGGCGTGGTAGCGCGGCGTCTCTTCCTGCTTGTAGGAGGAATCGTGCTCTTCGTCGACGATGATGAGCGCGAGATCGGCGACCGGTGCAAAGACCGCGGAGCGCGTGCCCACGACCATGCGCGCTTCACCGCGCTTGATGCGATGCCACTGCTGGGCGCGTTCTTTGTCCGACAGCGCGGAGTGCAGGATGGCGACTTCATCGCCGAAAATGTGATGGAGATCGGCGGCAACCGCAGGCGTGAGGCCAATTTCCGGGACGAGCAGAATGGCCGAGCGTCCCGCCTCGAGCACGGCACGCATCCCTGCCAGATAGACGGCGGTTTTGCCTGATCCCGTAACGCCGTGCAAAAGGATGCCGGAGAATTTTCTCGCGTCCACGGCCTCGCGCAGACGATTCAAGGCGGCTTGCTGCGCTGCATTGAAATCGAATTCCAGACGCGTAGGCCGCGGCTTACTACGCGAGACGGCGAATGTCGCAGGCTCTTCGATAATCTCAATCAGGCCCCGCCTGAACAGCGTGCTCAGAGTCGTTCGCGGAATCTCGAGTGCCTGCAAGGTTTGGACGGGAACCTGGCCGCCCGACGCGGCCAGGGTTTCAATCAGCTTGCGCTGATTGTCGTTGAGTTTTCCGTCGGCGGATTTGAGAAGGGCGATCTTGACGGTGCGTGTCGCGTCGCGGATCGCCGAGACATCTTCGCGCACCAGCCACTTTTTTCGCACCATCCCGCTCAGGACTAACTTCGAGGCGTGCGTAGCGGAACGCAGTGTTTCTTCGCGAATGTCAACGGTCTCTCCGGGAGCGGGTTCTTGCGCGGCCAAATAATCCAGCACGCGGAATTCGGCGGCTTGCTCCTCCGGCGTTCGCCGCGAGCGCGCAGACGATCCCGACATCCCGGCCAAATGCAGCGCCATCTGGCCCTCCGCGGTAATACGATAGGCAACGCCGCGTTTGAATTCCGCATTCAGCGGCAACATGGTGCGGAAGACTTCGCCGAGCGGGGCAAGGTAATAGTCGGCGATCCAGCGACCGAGGCTCAGCAGTTGATCGTCCAGCACTGGCGCGTCGTCGAGCCCGCTGAGAATATTCTTGATGGTGACCGTAGGCTTGCGGTCGTGCAATTCGACGACAATACCGGTCATGCGCTGCTGGCGGAAAGGAACCAGCACGCGTCCGCCAACCACCGGAGTGACATTCGCGGGGACACGGTAGGTAAAGACCATGTCAAGCGGCACGGGGAGGGCGACATCGCAGAACTCGGGCATTGATTGGAAGAATAACCCAGAGCGGATTCGGAGGCTCGGGCCGTTTTACTCGGCCGTTTTTTTCGGGGGCTCGATGCCTAAATACTTCATCACCATCTGCAAATCCTTCCACGCCTCGCCCTTTTGCCGCGGGTCGCGCAGCAAAAACGCAGGATGATAGGTGACGGCGAGGCGCGCGCCCGGCCACGACGGATCGCTTCCAGCGGGTTTGAAATCGTACCAGCGGCCACGCAGTTCGGACATTGGCGCGTTGATGGCGAGGAGATTTTTCGCAGCGGTCGCTCCCAGCGCAACAATCGCCTTGGGCTTGACGGTCGCAATCTGCCGCATGAGAAACGGCGAACAGGTGTCACACTCATCGCGCTCTGGCTGGCGGTTACCCGGCGGACGGCACTTCACGATGTTCGCGATGTAAACCTCTTCGCGCCGCAGGCCCATGGCCTTGATCATATTGTTCAGCAGTTGGCCGGCGCGGCCGACAAACGGTTCGCCCTGCGCGTCTTCGTCGGCGCCCGGACCTTCACCTACGAACATCAATTCCGCTCGCGGATTGCCTACGCCGAAGACAATCTGTTTGCGGCCCTGCTCGTGTAGTTTGCAGCGAGTGCAATCGCCGAGGTCTTCCCGAATGAGTTTGAGAGCGGCCACAGGATCGGCCACTCCAGACTCTGGCTTAGGGGAGAGGATTTCAAGAACGTTCTCCTCAACGATCGGCACAACAGTGGATTTTCTTGCGGACATTTCCTCTCGTAGTTCTAGCTGGGACAACGATGATGATGCCACAACAACTTCGCCGGCGGTATCACCTTCCGCCGAATCGGAAATCGTCAATTCACCATGATCGAAATCGCGTTGGTAGAAATCATAGATCCCCATCTCATGGCAGAAACGGACGCGCTCGGCAAGAGCGCGTCGCAATTGAGGATCTAGCGTACGGGCCATTATTTTCTAGCGATCAGCGGACAAATCTGACTTAGTGCTCGACATCAAAATAAATTTTTGTCGTCGCGCGATACAGCATGACCTTCGCGCCCTCGAGTTGCATATCGAGTGAGTCGACATGCGCCCACTTGATTCCACGCACGGTCTTCGCGGCCTCGGCCACCGCAGCCTCGGCGGCTTTGGCAAAGCTGTCCTTGGACGTTCCAATCACTTCGATCACTTTCTGCGTCATCACAAAGCTCCTTTGGATGTTTGACGGAATTGTACGCCAGTTCAAAGTAACGCGGGATCAGGCTTGCACCGCGGACTTGCGGCGTTGCCGAATGCGCACAACCTGGTCGAGAACGCGCTGCGCCACTTCCCACTTGGTGGTCTCGGGAACGTCGACGACCTCGTCGTGGGTAATGATGGTCACTTCGTTGCGATCGGAGTCGAAACCGACGCCCTCGCGAGACACATCGTTGACCACGATGGCATCGAGCTGCTTGGCGGCCAGCTTCTGGCGGGCGTTTTCGAGGACGTTCTCCGTTTCAGCGGCGAAGCCAACAATAATCTGCGACTGCTTGCGGAGAGAAATCTCCTTGAGAATGTCGGGGGTCGGTTCGAGTTCCAGAGTGATTGGCCCTTTGCGTTTGATTTTCTGCGGAGAGGCCGACTTCGCGCGATAGTCCGAGACAGCCGCAGTCTTGATGACAACCGTCGATTGCGGCAACAGATTCAACACTGCATCGCGCATTTGCTCGGCAGATTCCACGCGCGTGGTCTCAGCCGCTCCAGGCGGAGTCAGCGCGGTTGGTCCACTCACCAGCAGCACGCGTGCGCCACGTCGCAAAGCGGCTTCGGCCATGGCATAGCCCATGCGCCCGCTGGAGCGGTTGGTCAGGTAGCGCGCGGGATCGATCTTCTCGCGCGTGGGTCCGGCAGTGATCAGCGCGGTTTCGCCTGCGAGATCCTGCGACGCGCCCAGCGCCTCGAGCAACGCCGCAACAATGGCTTCGTTCTCGGCGAGCCGCCCGGCGCCGGTCATGCCGCAGGCAAGATATCCCGAGCCGGGTTCGACAATCTTCACCCCACGTTGGCGCAGGATTTCGAGATTCGCCTGGGTCGCCGGATGGTTCCACATGTTCACGTTCATCGCCGGAGCGACTACGACGGGAGCACTGGTCGCGAGGTAGAGCGTCGTTAGAAAGTCGCTTGCCATGCCCTGCGCGAAGTGCGCCAGAACATCGGCAGTGGCCGGCGCGACTAGCAGAGCGTCAATCGATTGCGCGACGGCAATGTGCTCGATCGCAGAATCGATGTTGGGAGTATGCTCTTCGCCGGGCGAGAACATTCCGGTGATCACTTTTTCACCAGAGAGCGCAGCAAAGGTCAAAGGGCGGACAAATTCCTGCGCCGCGCGCGTCATGACCACTTGCACGCGAATCCCGCGGTCTTGCAGGAGGCGCACAATCTCAGCCGCCTTGTAAGCCGCGATTCCACCCGTCACTCCGAGAGCAATTTTCATAACGGTGGAAACATCGCTCTCCCGGGCAACGCCTTAAGCATCGTGCCCGAAGGCCTGATCCAGAACTTCAGCCGCTTGCTCGGCGGCGCTGCGGGTTTCAGGAATCTCCCACTTCACCTTGCCCGCACGAATCTCGTCTTGTGCAATGCGGCACGGCTTGCGGGAATTGGTTTGGACCACCGGCGGCGCTCCGGATTGCAGTTGCCGGGCTCGGCGAGCGGCCACCAGAATGTAGCGATAGTTGCTGTCGAAGCCTTCGATCAATTTCATGGGCTCTCTCCCTTTTTTGGGGGAAACAAGATTTTGATTGCCGAAAGTCGGTACGCTGTGTTCTTCGCCAGCGAAGCCAAGAACTACGCCTCCTATTTTCCCACGAAATTGAACATTGCGGGGGCCAGCGGGCGTACGGGGAGGTTACGGAGGACTAACCCCTGCCGGAATCGTCGGGTGGCTTGAACGAGTCCAGAATCCGTTTCAGGCGGCCACGAACATTGGCCAGGCGACAGCAATCCGCCAGGGCGAGAGTCTTCGCCTCTTCTTCCGAGAGCGGCCGCCCCGCGCGCAGCAAGCGTTCTCCGCGTACGACCGCACGCAGTAGCTTGATGGAATCTTCCAGCTGATCGTTGATCAGAATGTAGTTATATCGCGGGTAATTCTCGATTTCGCTGGTCGCCTTGTCCAGACGGTGCTGGATCACTTCGTCGGTATCTTCGCTACGCTTGCGCAACCGTTCTTCCAGCGTCTTGCGGTCCGGAGGCAGAATGAAGATGCTGGTGGCATCGGGTAGTTTGTCCTGGATTTGCTTGGCACCCTGCACATCGATATCGAGCAGCAGGTCACGCCCATGTTGCTCGGCCTCATGGAGAAAACGGCGGGCGGTGCCGTAGTAGTTTCCAAAAACCTCCGCGTATTCGAGGAATGCATCTTCCTCAATCATCTTCTCGAACTCAGCGCGTGACACAAAATAATATTGCCGGCCGTTGACTTCACTGCCGCGCGGAGCCCGCGTAGTGTAGGAAATGGAAAACTCCAGATCACTCACCTTCTTCAGCAGTTCATTGACCAGCGTCGATTTTCCCGAACCGGACGGGGCCGAAATAATGTAGATCAGCGGCTTGTCAGGAGAACTCATTCCAGGTTCTGCACCTGCTCGCGAGATTTTTCAATCTCCGCTTTCATGCTGAGTCCAGCCTCGGTGATCTTCAGCGCCTCCCCCGCCAGGCCGGAGGTCTTCGAAAGCAGCGTGTTCGCCTCACGATTCATTTCCTGTAGCAGAAAGTCGAGTTTCTTCCCCACTTCGCCGTGTTCATCGAGCAAGCCCAGAAAATGCTGGACATGATTTTCCAGCCGAACGATTTCCTCCTGGATGTCGCTACGGTCGACCAGCAGCGCTGCTTCCTGAAGCACTCTCTCGCGATCTGGACTGGCACCCAGCAACTCCTGAAGCCGCGACTGCAGCCGTTCCAGATAGCTGTGCAACATCGAGCGCCGGTGCTCCTGCACAATTTTGACGGCCTCCCGAAGATGCTTCATGCGCTCACGAAGTTCAGTTTCAATCCCACGACCTTCCTGCTCCCGCATCTGATTCAGTCGATCGAGCACCTCGCCAACGGCCGCCATCACTGCCGATTCCAACGCTCCATCCACGGCATTGCCAGTAGAATCGAGCGCCCCGGGAATGCGCAGGATGACGTTGAGATCGGGCTCGGCGGGGACGGAAAATTCACTGGCCGCGGCCCGAAAAGCCGTGATGTAAGCGCTCACCAGCGGACGGTTCAGTGCCAAGGTTTCGCTGCCGCCGCGCTCCAGGCTCAGAGTCACTTCCACGTGGCCGCGAGCAATCTTTTCTTTGAGCAGGCGGCGGAGTTGCATCTCAATCGCGTCCGAGCCCGAGGGCAGGCGAAAATGCAGGTCGAGGAAACGGTGGTTCACGGATTTCAGAGAAAGCGAGAAGGCAAGTCGGCCGTTGCTTTGGGCAGTCGATCCCGACAGCTGCGAACCGGCACTCCCTTCACCCTGACTTATCAGTTCGCCTTTAACCTGCGCAAAACCCGTCATGGAGCGGAGAGGCATAAGTGATTTCCAATTCTGAGAACAGGCGTCAATTCGGGCGCGCCGGCTCCAGTTTCTGATCGAGATCGGCAAACTGCAAATCGTACAGACGCCGGTATGTGCCGAGCTTTGTCATCAAGTCTTCATGGGTGCCAATATCTGCGATGGCGCCGTTTTCGATGACGACAATGCGATCGGCGCGGCGCACCGTGGAGAGCCGGTGAGCGATCACAAACACGGTGCGTCCAGTCATAAGATTATGCAACGCCGACTGCACCGACGCCTCCGACTCGCTGTCGAGGGCCGAAGTGGCCTCATCCAGAATCAGGATGGGCGCGTTTTTCAAGATGGCACGGGCAATGGCGATGCGCTGCCGTTCGCCGCCGGAAAGGCGAACACCGCGCTCGCCGATCACTTCATCGTAGCCCGCAGGCAAGGCCTTGATGAAGTCGTGCGCCAAAGCCGCGCGGGCCGCAGCTTCCACTTCCTTCATTGGCACATGCGGTTGGCCGTAGGCGATGTTGTTGCGAACCGTGTCGTTGAATAAGACTGTTTCCTGCGTCACGATTCCCACTTGCTCACGTAATGAAGCCAGAGTTACCTCACGCACATCATTGCCGTCGATCAGGAGCCGGCCTTGCGAAACGTCGAAGAAGCGTGGAATGAGGTGAACCAGCGTACTCTTTCCCGAACCGCTGGAACCGACGATGGCCACCACTTCTCCGCGGCGAACATCGAGATTGACGTCGTGCAGTACAGCGGCGTCTGCGCCGTCGCCGTAGGTGAAGCTGACGTGATCGAATTGTACGGTCTTGGAGAATGCCGGCAAGCGCGCTGCACGCGGCTTTTCGCGGACATCATCTTCAATGTCCATGAACTTGAAGATTTCGCTGGAAGCGCCCAGGGCCTGTTGAAAATTATTATTGAACTGGGCGAACTTGCGCACGGGATTGTAGAGACTGAACACGGCCGTGATGAAAGCGACGAAGACGCCTGGCGTCATTTCGCCATGCTTGACCTGCTCGCGACCGAGGTTCAGCAGCAGAGCAATTCCGATCACACCAAAGATATCCATCAGCGGTGAACTGATTGCGGTTGCGGCTACGGAACGCAAGTTAGCACGGAAGAGCCGACGCGCCGCTCCGCGGAAACGCGTAATCTCCCATTTCTCGCTGTTGAACGCCTTCACAATGCGGTTGCCGGTAATGGTTTCGTGCAGGATGTTCTGGATTTCCGCCAGTTTGTCCTGACCTTGCCGCGTCGTGGTGCGCACACGGGAACCTATCTTGCGCGAGGAGTAAACAATCACGGGAACGAACAGCAACAGGACCCAAGCCAGCTTTCCGCCCAGAATCACGACCACGGCCGCTACCGACAAAAAGGTGAAAAACTGCTGCAGAAATTCTGCCAGCACAGTGGACATCGCATACTGCACTCGCTCGATATCGTTGATGATGGCCGAGAGCAGCGTTCCGGTAGTGTGTTTGGAAAAAAATGCGGCCGAGCGACGCATGATTGCGTTGTAGAGATCGTCGCGAAGGTCGGTGATCATCCCGAAACCGGCGTGGTTCACCAGATATGTGCCCGTGTAATCGCAAACTCCCTTGAGGACCGTGGACCCGACCAGAGCCACGGCAACCATGGTCCACGCATTTGTGAAACGGGAAGGCACAAGCTGCTGCAAGAAAACCGGGTGATGCGCAATGACAAACAGCTGAATATCTTTCGATCCAGTGGACGGATTCAACACCCGATCAAAGATTGGACGAATGAGCAGGAACTTAAACGCATCGAGCGCTCCCACCAAAGCCATGAGCACTACAGAACACAGAATGTGCCACCAGTACGGAAGCGCGTAGCGGACCAGGCGCATTAGTTGACGCATGGGGCTCCGAGCAGGCCGCGGTGGCTCACTGGCGCTGGCATAGGTATGGGATGCAAGGGCTTATTTTACTGCTCGCCCCTAGAATCCCCAAGTGGCGGCTTAAGCCCCGAGCCTACTTCGGCATATCGCGATGCACAATCTTCACGCGGTATCCGGCTTTGTGCAGGCGCTTGCCCACCTCTTCGGCGATCATCACCGAGCGGTGCTGGCCTCCAGTGCATCCGAAGCTGATAGTGAGATAGCTCTTGCCTTCGTGAATATAGTGCGGCAGAAGATAAATCAGCAGATCGGAGATGCGCAGAATGAACTCCTGCGTCTGCGGAAACGACCGGATGTACTTGGCCACGCTCGGATGGCGTCCCGTAAGCTGCCGGAATTCCGGCACGAAATGAGGGTTGGGGAGAAAGCGAACGTCGAACACCAGATCCGCTTCCTCTGGCACACCGTGGCGAAAACCAAAGCTCACGCACGAGACCAGAATACCCTTTCCCGGCGCCTGCTCACGGAAGGTCTCCGTAATGTGGGCGCGCAACTCATGCACGTTGAATTTCGAAGTATCGATAACAATATCCGCCAACGCACGAATAGCGGCCAGGTGACGGCGCTCAGCTTTGATCGAGGTATTGACTGGCGCGTCAGTGCCTAATGGATGGGGCCGGCGCGTCTCGCTGAAGCGCCGCAGCAGCACGGCATCGGATGCTTCCAGAAAGGCAACCTTGGTTGGAATCAGACGCCGAACCGCTTTGAGAATGCCCGGGAGTCGCTCCAACTTGGAGCCTTCGCGCACGTCCACCACCAGCGCGGTGCGACGGATTTCAGCCGACTGCAATGCCATCTCCGCGAAGCGTGGAATCAATTCAACGGGAAGATTATCGACGCAGTAATAGCCCAGGTCCTCGAAAGCCTTCAGCACCGATGCTTTCCCGGAACCGCTCATGCCTGTGATGATGACGAGTTCCGGAGCATGCGGGGCGTCATGCGCGACGACCTTGGGCGTTTTCCTTCCAAGGCGCGGCGGTGTGTCGCGCTTCGCGGACGCGGAAGATTTCCGTGGCGGCATGCACAGGATAGTAGCATCCGAGGCAGCATTCATGGGAGAAAGTCGCTTTTCTGATTTGTCTAAGCCCGTTCAGAAATGTAAGCTACTAAGTCGCCATGAAGAAATTTCAAGAACTCACCGAACGTGAAGTGCTGGCCCTGGCCATTACTCTGGAAGAAGAAGACGAGCGAGTGTACTCCGATTTTGCCGAAGGCCTGCGGCAGGATTATCCCGCGTCGGCGGCCATGTTCGAAGGCATGCGCGAGGAAGAATCAGGACATCGCCGAAGATTGATTGAACTCTACCGGCAGAAGTTCGGCGAACATATTCCTTTGATTCGCCGCCAGGACGTGCGTGGATTCGTGGAACGTCCGGCGCTGTGGCTGATCCGGCCGATGCGCATTGACGCGGTCCGCAAAGAAGCCAGCACCATGGAAGTAGAGACGCGACGCTTCTATGAAAAGGCCTCGGCCCTGACGCAGGACGCGAGCGTAAGGCAACTGCTCGACGATCTTGCGAACGAAGAACGGACCCACGAACATCGTGCCCAGGAACTCGATGCCGAGAAACTGCCGGGTAACGTGAAAGAAGATGAAGAGCGGGCGCAGCGCCGCCTCTTCGTGCTCCAGATTGTGCAGCCCGGCCTCGCGGGATTGATGGACGGTTCGGTTTCCACCCTAGCGCCGGTTTTCGCCGCCGCATTCGCCACGCATAACTCGAATGATGCATTTCTCGTGGGCCTCGCGGCATCGGCCGGCGCGGGCATCAGCATGGGATTTGCCGAAGCGCTCTCCGATGATGGAAGTCTGACCGGGCGAGGCCATCCATGGGTACGTGGTTTGATCTGCGGCGCTATGACGGCGCTCGGCGGCATCGGACACACGCTGCCGTTTTTGCTGAAGGACTTTCGCGTCGCGCTGTGGGCGGCGGGCATTGTAGTGCTCGTCGAACTTGGAATTATCACCTGGATACGTCACCGCTACATGGATAGCCCGTGGATTTCTGCGGCGCTGCAGGTCGGCTTGGGCGGAGTGCTGGTCTTCATCACCGGCGCGCTGATCGGAAATTCGTAACCCGTATTACGGCCTTGTATCCAGCGGGTGCTGGCTCTTTTCGTAGAACTCGTTCTGCAGATTGAGGCTCTTGTCATCAGCCTTGACGGCACGGATTGTCTTCACCAAAGTGTCGACCCACCAATCCATTTGAAACTTTCCCAACTCCTGCGTGGCAGCAGCGCCGTCTCCCGAATAATGGTTGGGAAAGCGCGCGTACCACCAGATGCCCGTATACACATCTTCAGGGAGATTCTGCCGATGCTGGTCGGCACCGGATTCGCTCGGCGCGCGGTCGATGTGGACCGTGTCGGGTCTGGCGATCATCATCTTCGAGGTTTCACTCTCACCGGCGTGCATGTCGATGGTGCTCTTCTTCGCTGGTCCGCCCGACGATGGTGTGCGCTCATCGAAAACGTAGACCACGTAGTCGTGCGGCTTATCAAGTTGCGTTTGGGCGAAGTAGGGGAGCAGATGCTCGTTGCCGCCGTGTCCATTGACGATGAGGACTTTCTTGCAGCCGTTGCGAGCCATCTCATCGGTGGTTTCCTGTAGAAGAGCGAGTTGCAGCTCGCGGCTGTACGCCATGGTTCCAGGCTCGTGGCGGGCTTCGGCAATCTGTCCAAAATAATATTCCGGAAAGACGACAGCATATTCCCGCTCGGCGGCATGCAGCGCCGCATAACGCACATCCAGCAGATCGGTGCCCAGCGGCAGATGTGGCCCATGCTTCTCCAAAATACCGAAGGGAAGCAGGCATGTTCCCTGCGAGAGGTGAATGCCTTCGCGGAAATCCGCAGCCGTGAGTTCTTCCCAGTGCACGGAAAGTTTCGCTGGGGGCGTGACGGCTTGCGCCGGCGCCAGGTAGGAAGAGATCAGAATCGTGAGCAGAGTAGAAGAGATGGTGAGGCGCGTGCGAGTGGTCATCGGCAAATTCTCCCGGCGGCGAATTTTAGCACGCGGATGCCTCTATTGAAACGTATCAATAGCTGAAAAACGCATGGGCCGTACGGATGGTCCGGCCCATGATGATTAACAACTCTTGCGCCCTTATTTCAGGAAAATTTCCTCCATCAGTTGCGAGCTGACGATTTCTCGAATCTCCTCACGCTTTGTTGCCAGCTCTTGCGCCGGAGCTTTCCCTCCCAGAATCTTATCGCGAACCATCTCTCCCTTCGCAGTCAAATCGTCCATAGCGGCATGATTCTTATATTCGACGGCAATGCAGATGTCCCAATCATCCGGACTGTTCTTGGTCTCCTTGAGAAACACTTTGTAGTCGACGATGGTTCCTTGCTTCTTGCTCTCGTCGTAGGCCGCTTTGGTGGTTTTCTGGAGCGAGGTGAGATAGGCATCCATGTGCGTGGGCTTCACGCGGATCAACGTTACCCGCCAGACCGGACCTTCGGTGTAATGCTCCTGCGCGAACAATGCGGGCGCCAGCAGCAACACGAACACGACGACTCCGTAGAACTTCTTCATAGGCTCTCCTGTTTAGGGTGAATTTACGGCGCGAGGATCATACGCTCACTCGCAGAAATGAGAAAGCGTCCAGCCTTCTCATTCGGCTCAAGAGACCTGGCGAATTCTTCCTGCGTCGCTCTTTAGTTCTCTTCCTGTGGCTTCATTTTTCCGCACCGCAGATAGCGGTTGTGCCAGCCCAGCGATTCGCCCAGGAGATGCGGCGTGTGCTTGCCGTACGATAGCCGCTCGGCGCGGTTGAGATAGTCAAGGAGCAGGGGTTTGTAATCGGGATTCGAGCATTTCTCGATGATGAGGTGCGCCCGCTGGCGTGGCGAGAGCCCGCGCAGATCGGCCAATCCGTGCTCAGTGACGATGACTTGCACGTCGTGCTCGGTGTGATCTACGTGCGACACCATGGGAACGATGGTCGAAATTGTTCCATGCTGCGCGGTTGACGGAGCCATGAAGATCGACAGGTATCCGTTGCGGGCAAAGTCACCGGAACCGCCAATGCCGTTCTGGATGCGCGATCCCATCACGTGCGTGGAATTCACGTTGCCGTAGATGTCGGCTTCGATCATGCCGTTCATGGCGATCACGCCGAGCCGGCGAATAATTTCCGGATGATTGGAAATCTCCTGCGGGCGCAGGACGATGCGCTCGCGGTAGCTGGCCATATCAGCATTTACTTCGGTCAGCATTTCGGGGCTCAGCGAGAATGCCGTCGCCGAGGCCGAAGTCACCTTGCCTGACTTCAGCAGACGAATCATGCCGTCTTGAATCACTTCGGTGTAGGAGGTGAGTCCTTCGAACGGACCTTCCTCAAGCCCGAACAAGACTGCATTGGCAATGTTGCCGACGCCGGATTGCAGCGGCAGCAGGTTCGCCGGCATGCGGCCTTTCTGCACTTCCCAATTCAAGAATTCGAGAATGTGTCCGGCGATGAGCTTGGAAGCTGCGTCGGGCGGTTTGAAGGCGCTGTTGCGGTCGGGAGAATCGGTGAGCACGATGGCGACGACCTTCTCCGCGGGAACTTCGAGGTACGGCGTGCCAATGCGCTGTCCCGGACTCACCAGTGGAATCGGACCACGATTGGGCGGCGGCTGGAGACCGTAATAAATATCGTGCATGCCTTCGAGAGCGGCCGGTTGCCACGAGTTGACTTCAAGAATGACCCGATCTGCCTGATCAATCCAGGTTTTGTTGTTGCCGATCGAGGAGCTCGGAACCAGGCGTCCGTCCTCAAGCACAGCGGTGACTTCGATCAGCGCTACGTTGAGCTTGCCAAGGAACCCATATTCGACGAACTGGGCCACGTGGCTGAGATGGATATCCATGTAATCCATCTCGCCCGCGTTGATGCGCTTGCGGGTTTCCGGATCGGACTGATAGGGCAGCCTCAGATGAATGCCTCCGGCCATGGCGAGCGCGCCATCGAGTTCAGGACCCGTGGACGCTCCAGTGAAGACGCTGACCTGAAACTTCTGGCCGTGAAAGTGGGCGTCGGCGATCCGGTGCGCCAGTTCGATGGGAACGACCTTGGGATAGCCAGACCCGGTGAAGCCGCTCATGCCGATCTGGTCGCCGGACTTGATGAGAGCCGCAGCTTCTTCGGCGCTCATGATCTTCTGCGCCAGAGCGGAATTCAGAACTCGTGTGGTGGTTGGAGAAACAACAGTAGCCATGCGGTAAGTCCTTCGACGGAGAATGACTCGACACCGCTTTAACTGTATGGGCGCCACTTTCGCCCGTCTGTGAGCTACGTCACATTGGGAGAATTCCTAAGGTTTGCAATGGCAATCCTGGGAAGCCACACATTCCCCGTTACACCCTGCGCCGCACAACGCGTGCTAAACTTTCGCCTCGATCGATCTCAGGGGGCATCATGTTCCGACAGGTGCTGGTGTGGATTGCTTTACTTGCGTTGTTGATTGCGGCTGCAGCTGCGCAAAGTCCTGATGTTGCCGAGCCAGATATTCCGGAGGCAGGGTCGGTTGAGGCGATCGCGGCAGCCACGACCGATCCGCATTATGTTTCGCCGTGGGTGGCATATATTCCGCAATCGAGTGCCGTTCCCTCGCCGGAGAAATTTCTGGGCCGGATCATGGGCGCTCCGGGAGAGCTGCTGGGAACGGAGAAGGCATACGCCTATGCCCGCGCATTGGCTTCGGCCAGCCCGCGGGTGCGCGTGTTCACCATTGGACATAGCGAAGAAGGTCGCGAAATTCTCATGCTCGCCATTGCGGACGAGCCCGGCATGCGCGATCTTGATCGCCTGAAAGAAGCGACGGCGGCGTTGGCCGATCCCCGGCGCACGGATCCGGCGGCCGCGGATAAATTGATCGCGACCGCGCGTCCTGTCTATTACTTCAACGCAGCGCTGCATTCCGATGAGACTGGATCGACCGAAGCGATGCTGGAACTGGCGTACCGCCTGGCAGTTTCAGAGCAACCGATGATCCAGCGGATTCGCGAGCGCGTGGTCGTGCTGATCAATCCGATTTCGAATCCGGACGGCCGCGACAAAATGGTCGACTGGTTCTATCGCTATCTCAAAGGCAAGACGGACCGCAACACCTTGCCTCGCCAATCGCCGCCGTATTGGTCGAAGTACACCTTTGTCGACATCAACCGAGACACGCACCAGCAGACGCACGAGACCACGAAGGCGGTGCACCGCATGTTTCATGAGTGGCATCCTACGGTGGTGCACGATCTGCATGAAGGCACCCCGCTGATGATGACCTGGAACGGCACCGGGCCTTATAACCCGAACATCGATCCCATCACCTATACGGAATTTCTGGAACTCAGCTTTCATGAAGTCGAGGCCATGACTGCGATGGGCATGCCAGGAGTTTCTACGTGGAACTTTGGCGAGGCATTCGCGCACCTTTATCTCGATTCCGTGGCCATGAATCACAACAGCATTGGGCGTGGCTACGAAACCTTCGGAAACGGCAGCGCGGAGACGGAGAAGCGGGCGGTTTCGGCATCGTCGGCGACCATGGAGTGGTACCGTCCTCTGCCCGCGCCGCGCGAGGTGACTTGGTCGGCGCGCGACAATCTCAACTATCAGGAAACCGGTGCGCTGGCTGCGCTGGATGATACAGCGAGCCAGTCCAAGGAAATGCTGCACAACTTCTATAAGAAGGGATGGGATTCGTGGCAGAAAGGCCTGACACAGCCGCCTTATGCGTTTCTGATCCCGCAAGATCAAGGCGATCCGGAGCGCGTGGCGCAAATGGTTGGCCGGCTGATGGGCCAGCATATCGAGGTGGCGCGGGCGCAGAATTCCATTCAGTTGAAAGATGGAAGCTTTCCGGCCGGAACCTACGTAGTTCGACTCGATCAGCCTTACCGAAATTACGCGGTGGATTTGCTGACGCCGCAACATTATCCCAAGGACGGGGAGGCGCCATACGATGACGTCTCCTGGGAATTGCCCGCACACTATCATTTGCAAGCGATTCCTACCGCCGATGCGTCGATCCACGATGTTGCAATGACACGGCTGACCGAAGCGCCGCATGTGGCCGGGCATGTAAGTGGTTCCGGGACGATTTATTTGCTGAAGGATATGGGACAGGAATCGTTTCTCGCAGCCCGCTATCGGCTGGCGAATTTTGAAATTCAAATTGCCGAGCGTGAGTTCGAGGCGGCTGGCGCGAAGTTTCCTGCGGGCTCCTGGATTCTTACCGACCAGCGCGGATTGCACGATGCGATTGCATCGGCCGCTCAGGAATTGGGACTCGACTTCACCCAGGTTTCTGCGCAGCCCGATGTGGCACATCACATGGCCAAAGTCCCCCGCATTGGGGTATGGGTCCCGTGGGCCGACACCGATTCGATCGGATGGATCCGCTACTCGCTCGATCAGCGCAAGGTTCCTTACACCTATTTGCGCGATGAGGATATTCGCGCGGGAAATCTCCGGTCGCGCATCGACGTGCTGCTTTATGGACATGTCGATCTGGAGCTGGCGGAGCAGGTAGAAGGTTTGCCGAAGACCTGGTCGCCGATGCCTTTCAAGAAGACGGCGCAGACGCCGAGCTTCGGAACTCCCGCAGAGTCGGATGACATCACGGGAGGGATCGGCTATGAGGGGCTGGCGCAGATTCAGCGCTTCATCGAAGATGGCGGGCTAATGGTGACGCTGGGCAGCGGAAGCATGCTGGCGCTGGAAGGTGGCCTGGTGCGCTTTGTGCGTCGGTCTTCGGGTGGTGTTCCGCGGAGCACTGCAGGAGGCGGTGGAGCATCGTCGGCTGCATCGCAACATGCAGCGACGCGCACACCGGGAGCGCATGTGCGGGTTACATTCGACCGCGCCGATCACCCGATTGCGTACGGATATCCGGCGCACACTTATGTCTTCCGGCAGAATTTTCCTCTCTACGACACTCCGCGGCGGTGGATGCGCATGGCCTACTGCACCACGTGTTTGGACGGTCCCGAAGACCGCAGTGGCGTGGTGATGGAGTGGGGCGATAGCGATGGGCAGCCATTCGTCGTGAGCGGGCAAGCTTGGGGAGAGGAGAATCTGATTGGACGGCCGGCGATCTTGGACATGCCGGTCGGCAAGGGGCACGTCGTGTCGTTCAACTTCAACCCGATGCATCGGGATTTGAACCGCGGAGATCAGCGGCTATTGTGGAATGCGATTTTGAATTGGCAGGCGATTGTTGCGGGAAAGACGAAGGCTGCCGAAAACGCTGCTGCTGCGCCTGAGCCGGATGAATAGAAATATCCGGCTCAGGCATGCCTATGCAACCAGAAGCAAAGTCAAAAGCAGCGGACGAGAGTGTCCGCCCCACACAAGCCGTTATGGGGCTTCGATCAGTTCCATTTTGCCATCGCGCGTACGGTGCAGGATCATCACTTTGCCCTTGGGATCACGGAAAACGAAGACATCGCGGTCGCGGAAGTGGGCTTCCTTGATGGCTTCTTCCAGCGTCATCGGGCGCATGGAGACGGATTCGTCGGAGCGGACCAAGTGAACCTCGGTGGTTTTGGCCACCGGAGGATAGCGGTGCACGGCGACCGGAACGGCAGTCTTTTCGGTCAGGCCGACTTTGGTTTGTCCATCGCTTCCATCCGCGGGCGTCGAATGGCCGTTCCACTTCTTCACTTCTTCGCTCTTGCGGGCGGAGCGCTTCTTCGACTGCCACTTGGTCTTGTATTTGACCGCTTGTTTTTCGAGGTGGTCGAGGGCGCCGCTGACCGCAATCTTCATGTCCTTGGCCTGAGCCAGACCGACGAGCGGGCCATTGCGCGGGTTGATGGTGATTTCGGCTTTATGACGGTGCTTTTCAACAGCTAGTATGGCTTTGGCTTCGAAGCGGTCGCCTAAGATTTTGCGGATTTTTCCGAGGCCGGTCTCAACTTCTGTGCGGATGGCGGGAGTTACTTCGTAGTGTCTTCCGGTGTATTCCACGTTCATGAGCGCCCCTCCATAGATTCTTAATCGAGGAAAATCGGCACTGCAATCAGGTAAAACGTCAGAAGTCAGAAGTTAATCTGACATTCAGCGACTTCAGGTTACTTCTGCATTCTTCATCATCTCCCTTCCCGCACCCGGCGCTGGTGTGTGCTCGGGATGCGCATGTCTTCACGATATTTGGCCACGGTACGGCGTGTGACTTGAATGCCTTGCGACTGCAAAATTCGGGTGAGTTGCTCGTCGGTCAGAGGACGCGCGGGATCTTCTTCGTCGATCAACTTTTTGACGCGACGTTTCAGGATGAGCAACGAAGTGTTGCCGCCCTCGGGACCCTGCACGCTCTCGCTGAAGAAGTAGCGCAGCTCGAAGACGCCTTGCGGTGTGTGCGCGTACTTGCTGGCCACGGCGCGGCTCACGGTGGAAGGATGGACGCCGATTTCTTCGGCGACCTCCTTGATCATCATAGGCTTGAGCTGATCGATGCCTTTTTCCAGAAAATCCTGCTGGCGGGCGACGATGCAATAGCACACTTTGGTGATCGTCTGTTTGCGCTGCTCGATATTCTTGATCAGTTGGATGGCGCTCTTGTAGCGCTCCTTCACGTAGTCGCGAGTATTTTTGTCGTTGGTGTCCCGGGTGACTAGTTTCTTGTACGCGGGATTCAGGCGAAGCTGGGGCAGGTCATCGTCGTTCATGAGGACGAGCCACTCGTCGCCGTGCTTTACGAAAGCTACGTCGGGCTCGATGAGACGCGCCGTGACCTTGTTGTATTGCAGGCCGGGGCGGGGATCGAGCGTACGAATGTAGTCGAGGGCCTGCTGCACGGCCTCGGCGGGGCGACCGATAGCTTTGCCAATTTCCTTGTGCTGCTTATTCTGCACCTGGCGCAGATGCTGGTCGACGATGGCGATGGCATCCTGCAAAACCTGCGCGGTGCCGTTGCCGTTTTTCTCTCCGTTTTTGTGATGCGTGAGCTGTTGCTGGTGGTAGCGCAACTGGCGCAGCAGGCACTCGCGAAGATCGCGGCAGCCCACGCCCGGAGGATCAAGTTGGCGAACCACTTCCAGAGCTTCGTGGAGATCTTCCACCGTGAAATTCGCGGTCTGGACCGGTCGCTGCGCGGGTTGAGGAGCAGCCGCGGGCTCGGGCGCAGACGCGGCTGCCGCGGCTCCGTTTCCATTCGAAGAGCTGAACGAACTTTCCGGCGGGGTGGCGGGGTGCAGTTCATAGGCCGCCGTGAAATTTTCGCCACGTGTATTAGCTCTGGAAAAATCTGTGTGGCTCAAGTCCGAAAGCATGGACTCGTTCTGATCGATTACACCAAACTCAGCGCCGCTATTTTCGTCCGCCGAGGCTACTTCGGCGGAGGCCGTTTCGTCCGCGGCAGCTTCATCCAAACCCAAGGCCTGCGCTTCAATGACGATGTTCCTCGCCGCTTCGGCGTCGGCTTCCGGAGAAGCAGGCGGGGCCACGCCGAGCATTTCCTCGTCGCTGGCGATCAGATAACCATCTTCGTTGAGGTTGCCGATGATCTGCTCAGCCGCCTCGCGAACCTCGGGCCGCAGGCTCAAGGCTCCGATTTGCCAGGCCAGGTGATCGGTCAGAGTTGTGGGCTTGGAGAGGAAGTTTTCAAACGACGGCCGTTCGATCTCTTCCATCTCGCCGCGGGTGCGGTAGCCGGGATCGAGATAATCCTGAAAGAAGGATCCGAAGTCGATTTCTTCGAATGGATCTTTCTTTTCGACCGCGGTGATGGGATTTTCTTCAGTAGAAGTCTTGGTGGTGGCGCGGTCGAGGTCTTCTTCCTTGCGGCCAACTTCATCGATCAACGGAACGGAATCTTCGAGCTCTTCGAGGACCGGATTCTCCACCATCTCAGAGTTGATCATGTCCTTGAGCTCGAGTTTGTTGAGCGCGAGGACGGAGACCATCTGCACCAGGCCCGGGGTGAGGATCTGGCGCTGGGATAGTTTGACGCTTAATTTGTGCTGCAACAGAACCATAAGAGTTGGTCAGTCGTTCGCCATTCGTCGCTCGTTACTCCAGCTTGTCGAGTCGCTCGTCGTGGCTATCAAGGCGGTGTTCGTGCATCTCCACAACCCGCAGCAGTCTCGCAGTGCCTTCGGCAACTTCGGTGACCAGCTTTGCCGCCCGGTCAAGCTGGCGATCATGTTTTTCGCTTTCTGGCGACAACAGCTCTAAATTACGGGTTAGAGCTTCCAGCCGTTCGTCAATCGTCATTGCTGAACCTCACACCAGCGAAAAACTCTCTCCCAAGTACACGCGGCGGACTTCCGGATCGCTGGCCAACTGCTCGGGCTGCCCGTGACGGAAGATTCTGCCGTCGTCGATGATGTAGGCGCGATCGGTCACCGTAAGCGTCTCGCGCACGTTGTGATCGGTGATGAGTACTCCGATGCCGCTGGCCCGCAGGCCGCTGATGATTTTTTGCAGGTCGAGAACGGCAATGGGATCGATCCCGGAAAAAGGTTCGTCGAGCAATATGAAGGTTGGATTGATGCACAGGCAGCGGGCGATTTCCACCCGGCGACGCTCGCCGCCGGAAAGCGCGTAGCCCCGATTGTGCCGTATGTGCTCCAGGCCAAGTTCATCGATAAATTTCTCCATCTTCTCGCGGCGCTCATGCCAGGACATGGGCTGCGCCTCCAGCACCGCGAGGATGTTCTCCTCAACCGTGAGTTTGCGAAAGACCGAAGCTTCTTGTGGGAGATAGCTGATGCCGTACTGGCGCGCCCGCAGGTACATGGGAACGTCAGTGATGTCCTGACCGTCGTACAACACCCGACCAGTATCAGGCGGGATCAGGCCAACGATGGCGTAAAAAGTTGTAGTCTTCCCTGCACCGTTAGGGCCTAATAAACCAACAACTTCGCCCTGCTCCACGCGCAGGCTGACACCGTTTACAACGCGGCGGCCGCGGTACGACTTGCCAATTTCATCGGTGGCTAGGGTACGCATTTAGCTTGCCATTTATCTGGCCACTCGCGTTTGTGTTACCACAGGAGTACTTGCTTTGCCTTCTACGAGCACCCTATCATCGGCCCTAAAGAAAGTCAACGAAACCCCGGTAATCTTGCCACGTTCGGCATCAAAAATGCTAGGAGGTCCGCCCGTTAAGACAAACTTGTCGTCGGAGGACGTATAAACCAGGGTTTGTCCGTCGGCGTGGCGACCCGGTTGTTGAATCACGACGTGGCCCTGAGCGACCATTCGATCCAGTCGACCCGGGCCACTGACTGATTGTGAGTTCGAGCTTTGACTTCGAGCCACCAGATAAACATCCATCTCGTCGGCCGTAGCTTGAAAATCAGTGCCGCGGGCGGTGACGCCTCCATCGTAGTGAGCCTGGCGGTCGGCATCGGCGTAAGTGAGTCGGGCTGAAGTGATTGTGACGGGGCTGGCTTCACCAGGGTTCCCTGCAGATTTTGAATTCGCCTTGTGTTCGTCTCTAACCCGCGCTTTCTTGGGCTTAGATTCGTCCGGCTTTTGATCCGGCTGACTCAGTTTCTCCTGGACAAGCACGGTGGAGACCGGATGGGCAGCCGTTCCTTGCGCGACCAAGGACCGATGATCGCGGTCAAATTGGATGGAGGGAGCTTCAATCAGGTTGGCGTCCTGCCAGAGCCGGGCGTTGCCCTCATACAGAGCAATCGACGGAGAGTTGTGCGCGGTCATAGTGGCTGCGGTTACGTGGATTGGCGAGGAAGACGCGAGTAGGGCGCCATTCGGTTGCTCCTTGAGATCGTTGTAAGTGCTTTTGACATTTCCCTGGGCGATGGCGTCGTCCGTGGCGCGGTTGATGCGAATCGTGTTGGCTGTCGTCATCATGCCGCCATCGGAAACGCGGGGACTGCCGGTGAGCAGCAGAATTCGGTCCGCGGGAGTGTAGATCGCTTTGTCGGCCCAGGCCTGCGTGCGTTTTTCCGGCGGTTGGCCATCCGTGTAGGCGACGCTTCCCTGCTGAACGATCGATGCAATCCCTCCCTCCGGGAGAAATGCGGCATCGAGTGTTTGGCTGGTGCTGACGCGATCGGGCAAGCCGGGGGCTGCGTTGACGATCTTCGCATCGGGCGCGCCGTGCATTGAAGTCAACTTGCTCTTCCCGTCGGGAGTGGCGGCAAATTTGGCGTCGAAGCGGCCGGCGGTGATCACGGTACGCTGAGTAGGGCTGCTGGCGGTGCTCGCGGATTCCGCAGGGGAAATCATGATTTGAGCGGCTCCGGAGGTTTGGGCGCGATCAAGGCGGCGCCCGTCAGCAACGAAAAAGTCAACCACAGGCGCGGTGAGATCGAAGTCCTGCGGCGTCGAACCATCCGCCGTGGGCGTCGTGTTCGTGGCCGGAGAATGCTGCGCCAGATGAACGCCCTCGGCGGCATGTACTTTCTGCAGATCGTTCTGGCCGTGGAAAAGTTGGCCCCGAAAATCGAGGATCACGAGTCCGGCGTCACCTTGCATGGGCTGAGACCCGGCGCGCTCGAGGTGAACACTGCCGGTCAGCGTGGCCGTGCGCAAAAGGTTTGCCTTTCCCGTGAGTTGGAGTTCGGCTTGGTCGGCGCGGGCTAGCATGGGATCAGCGTCCGGCACCGCCGACTCCGCATTCACGTTTCCCGTCGCCATGACACGCTGCACCTCGTTCTCCGGGCCGAGAAAAAATGTCGCCGCGTCCGATTGCAAGGTTCCGGTAGCACGCTTCATGACCGGATGGTCGAGTACGATTTCCCGCGGCTCGCGGGTGATGGTGCCGTGGGTGGCAAGAATAGCGGCGGCATTCTCTCCGCTGATGGTTACATGAATCTGCGAAGCCAGAGTGAGCGTCGCAATCTTGGCGGCATAGCGGACACCCACCGCCCAACCAGTAGCTTGCGGAGTGCTGAAATCAACGCGCGAATCGGTGGAAGCGTCCCCGGTGTTGCGGTTGAAGACCAGATCGCTGGTCTTGAGGTGAATGGGATTCTTAAGTTCCTTCGGATCAGCCTGGTCGGGCGCGCTTACGCCGGCGGGGTTGGCCTGCAGATCGATCTGCACTTCGCCACGGGCAGTAACGTTGCCGGATTTCGGATCGAACGTGAAATTGTCGCCGTAGATTTGATCGAAGCGCGAGGTGTCGCGTCCGTAGAGGATGATATTCACATCTTGCAGGTCGGCGCGGCCGTTGAGCTTGAATTCCTTCACGCTTTTAGCGCGGATGGTAAAGACCGTGCGTCCGGCCTCGGATTTTGAAAACTGAAAGCCGCTAGCCGTTTGCTTGATGTCGTAGGAAATCTTTCCGGGAAATCCTTTGAGGATGCTGAACTGGCGCAAGCGGGCATAGAAATACATGCCTGCAACCACCGCGATGAACAGCACGGTGAGGACGGCCAGCCAGCGTCGTAATCGGTAGACCGGGAGCGGCATCGCAAGTCCAGTCTAATGCAAGCTGCCGAGCGGGTGCCCCGTCCTTGTCGCTGCGGTTCTTGCAGCGACAGGGCGGGGTTTTTGATTTCCGGTCCACACTCCCTATCTCGGAAAGAGAGATCGAGTGCCCTAGACTGCGCGAGAACGAAATCGAGTTCAGTGTGCAAGTACGAGGCAAGATCAAGATCCCCACCCTGTCTCTGCAAAAAGACGCAGAGACAAGGGTGGGGCACCCATGGTGTGATCTACACTTGAGTGACGATGACTTTGGAAACGCCGCCACTTCTGGACTTGCAGCACATTCGCGTCATGCGCGGGCAGAAAATCGCGCTCGATGACTTTACCCTACGCATCCGCGCCGACGAACACATTGCGATTCTCGGACCGAACGGCTGCGGCAAGTCCACGCTCATCAAAACGATTACGCGCGAGTGCTATCCGGTGGTGCAGGAAAACTCGTCGATGGCGATCCTGGGGCAGGAACGCTGGGACGTATTCGATCTGCGCACGCTCCTCGGCGTCGTCTCGAACGATCTGATGCTCTCCTGTACCGGAGACGCTAGCGGACGTGATGTCGTGCTGTCCGGATTCTTCAGCAGTATCAGGATCTTCCCTCACCATACGGTCGATCCCAGGCATCGGGGGTTGGCCGACGGCGCGCTGGCGCAGCTGAACGTTTCCTACCTGGCGGACCGGCCAGTTTGTGAAATGTCCTCAGGAGAAGCGCGTCGCGTACTGATCGCGCGGGCCCTCGTGCATAATCCGCGGGCGTTATTGTTCGATGAGCCGTGCAACTCCCTCGACCTCGCGGCCCAGCAGAGTGTGCGGCAAACCATGCGCGCCCTGGCGAACTCCGGAATCGGAATTGTTCTGGTGACTCACGAGCTCGGCGACATCATTCCAGAAATCGAGCGCGTGGTGCTCATGAGCCGGGGACATATTGTGGCCGATGGACCTAAAGATGAGATTCTGCGGGCTGATCGGCTGGCTAAGGTGTTTGGCGCGCCAGTGGAGATCGCTCGCCGCGATGGTTTTTACCAGATGTGGTGAGCACCGGAGTTTCTTAATTCGCTGCGGGGCTGGCGTAAGTCAGATTTTTCTTGGTTTCTTCCGAGTTTTTCTTTTCACTTTTGAAATCGCGAAGGGTGAGTTCCAAGCCGCCGAAATCGGGGTGATCGTTCTGGCCGATGGTGAAGGCAATGTCGATAGCATCGCCGGCAAGCAGTGGCGATTGTTGTAGGCGTTCCGCCATGTTCCAGCCGAGGGCGTCGAAGACAGGGCGCAGTTGCCGTTTCTCAGGTCTCAGTTCCTGAACAGCCTCAGCTTTTTCGCTGCGGCGAATTGCCGCGCCGTCGGGATGGCAGCTCGGCGTGGTCAGGACCGCGGCCGCAGAAAGTTCTTGCTGAACGGATTCTATTTCTCCCGCTTTCAGCTTCAACTTGATGTGTTTGTCTTTCAGGATTTTTGGTGGCGCGATTAACTGGACGTGGCGGGCCGTGAATGCCGGCTCGTGATTTCCGGTTCCGTAGGGTTCGAGCAGACTCAGCATCTGGAAAAGTGCGGGAGTGACTTCGCTGAGATCCAGTTCAGCTTCGACCTCGAGGACGGGATCGAAATCGGCCGCGGTGAGGCGCGTGCGGGCGAAGGCATCCAACTCAGCTCGCAGTTGCGCAACATTCGCCGAGGGCATGGCAAAGCCGCAGGCGTGGGAGTGTCCACCGTAGCGGGTGAAAAGATTGTGCGATGATTCGACGGCTTCCAGCAGATGAAAAGGTCGAATTGAACGGCCGGAGCCGAAAGCTTCTTCGCCGTCGCTCGAGATCACGATCGCGGGACGGCGGTAACGCTCGACGATGCGCGTGGCGGCGATGCCGATGACGCCGCGATGCCAGCCTTCGCCATCCACCACGATGCAATAGGCCTCGCAGAGGGCGGGATCGCCGGCGATGCGCTCTTCGATCGACAGTAGAATCCGTCGCTCTTCCTCCTGACGTTCGGCATTCAGGCGATCCAGCTTCCCGGCCAGCAGGCGGGCGCGATCAGCATCTTTCACGCTAAAAAGTTCGATCACGTCGCGGGCAACATCCATGCGTCCGGCGGCATTGATGCGCGGGGCGATGCGGAAGGCAACTTCGGTGGAGTTGGGTGGACGCTTGGTGGAAATCTGCGCGACCTCGAGCAGCGCCTTGAGGCCGGGATTCACGGCGCTGCGCAGAGCATCGAGGCCGAGGCTGGCGAAGACGCGATTCTCACCAGTAAGTGGGACGGCGTCGGCTATGGTGGCGATGGCGACAACTTTCATGAACGAGAGCAAGAGGCGCGTCTGATCTTTTTCTGGGAGACGGAGCCGCATCAATCCCTGCGCCACTTTGAAGGCGACGCCCGCGCCGCAGAGCTGCTTGTAGGGATACTCGCATCCCGCCTGATTGGGATTGACGACGGCACAGGCGTTCGGCACGCCGTCGGGGCCGGGCAGGTGATGATCGGTGACGATGAGATCGACGCCAAGGCGATGCGCGGTTTCCGCGGGAGCAAAAGCTCGAATGCCCATGTCGACGCTAATGATGAGACGAATGCCGGCGGAGGCCGCGCGCTCAATGACGTCGTCCCGCATGTCATAGCCTTCCCGAATGCGGTGTGGAACGTGGAAGTCGGCAGTGCCGCCGCAGAGTTCGATCGCCGTCTTCAAGATGATGACGGCCATGGTGCCGTCGACGTCGTAATCACCGTAGATCAAGATGGGATCTTTGCGTTCGATAGCGGCGTCGAGGCGATCGACAGCGCAGCGCAGGCCGGTCATCTGCTCCGGCGAATGAAGGTGATCAACAGAAGGCGTGAGAAAACGCGCAGCGGACTCCGCATCGGTCAAGCCCCGGCGGATCAGCAGACGTGCCAGAGTTCGTGAAGCGGCGTCACGTTGTGAGGTATTTCCAGAGCCGCGATTGAAGGGCAGTTGAGGCAGATCGCACAGAGCCGCGGCCAAGGCCCGCTCCTGCGCTGGATCTGCCGCAGCCAGTTCCCAGCGGGCGTTTCCTCGCACGGTTAGGTCTCGTCGTCCTGATCCGGTTCGTCGATGGGGATGCCGCCAAAATCCTCCGACATTTCCAGAAGGTGCTGGTAACGCTCGTACCACTCCGTGCTCACTTCGCAGAGAAACATCGATCCCTGATAAGCCCAGCCGAGCTGTAAGAATCCGATCTTGCCGGTGTGGGCGCGCAGCCAGCGCGCGTCTTCCACATCGTCGCCGTCGGAGAATTCGGAGTGCGAGAGCCTCTGCACAAGCTCGTCCAGTTCCTCACGCTCCAGCTTCCAGGAGTGCATGGTCAGGAACGGAGCGCCTGCGCTCTTGGCCAACTCGACAAAATCCTTCCAGGCGTCGGGATTGTCTCCGGTCTCCCACATGACGCACTGCACTTCCTCATAGTCCACGTAGCCGTGAAAGCGGCTCATGCCGTGGCCTTCGATGAAGGCAATCATGTCGTCTTTAATGATGGTTAAATCTTCTGGGGTGGGTGACATAGCAAATTCGGCTTACGATTGCATTGTAAGCTGTTGGAAGCGAAGGTGCCAGCGTGGGGAGGGCAGAAACGCCTACGCGCTCTTCCCGAATTCTCGCCACTTCTGATCTACCAGGACTACGGAGGTCTCGATCTGCCGTTCGGGAATCGTCCAGTACTTCTTGAGCAGCCGATCTTTCTCCCGCGGACTCACCATTTGAAAGCCATGCCTTTCGTAAAAGCGGATTGCCCAGGCCGCGTCCGCCCACGTGCCGATCAGCACGGGGCCATCTGTAAGCCTCCGCAGATGAGATAGCAACTGTCCTCCGATTCCCTGCTTCTGGTTGCCGGTGCGAACATAGGCGTGGCGAATGAGAGTCACGTCCTGAACGCCTTGAATTCCCATTACTCCGGCCAACTCCCCGGCCTCCTCGCAGCCCCAGAACACGACACCGTCATTGATTTCATGACGCAACTTCTCGCGGGACATGTACGGTTCTGTCCAGCGATCCGCAGGGATAACTCCTTTATAAGCCTGCGCACCATCGTTGATGATGGTCCAGATCAGATCGAAATCGCGATCGTCACATCGGCGGATCATGAATTACGCAGCCTCCCGGCCCCAGCATGCCGTGTTACACTCTATGGTTCACAAACAAACCCCTGCTGACACAGGACATTCTATCCGCACATGCTTCTTTCCAAGGAATATGTGGGCTATCTGGCCCGCGAAGTGACCAAGAAATTGATCGCCGGCAAGGCGATCGAAACCACCGCCGTGCCCAAAGTGACGGAGCGCGTGCACGCGGCGCTGCTCGAGGAGCTCACGCTGGAGGACCGCATCAACGATGAAGTGCGGGTCATCCTCGAAGCCTACTCGGAAGAGATGAATAAGACCGGCGCCAACTACCAGGAGATGTTCCGCAAAGTAAAGAGCGAACTGGTGCGCAAGTATAAGGCGGTGCTGTGAGACTGAGCCGCGATAAGGTGAACGTGTTGGCCCGGGCGGTCGCCGACGCCCTGAAGACGATGGACGAAGTGGATTTCATCGAAGACCCAAACACCATCCGGCAGGAAACCCGCAAGATTCTCGAAGACCTCCTGGCCCAGGAAGCGAGAATCGATCAGGCCGCCCGGCTGAAGATCGAAAGCCAGAAGCGCACCATCCTCGAAGGCTCGCAGGAGTGGGACATTCTCTACCGCAAGTATTACAACGAGGAAGTGAAAAAGCTGGGCATGTAATCGCGCCAAGCGACGACTCTGGCTGGGTAACTTACACCCAAGTGGACGTTCGTAATTTGCCAGCGTATTCCCGCCGTAGTGAAATCAGTTTGCCCGCCACTTCACACTAGGCAACTTTAGTCCATCCCGGACAGAAGCACGCCTTCGCGAAACCTCAACTCTGGCCAACTGGAAGAAGTTGGAGCAGTCATGTCTGGGCTCAGAGCAACCATTCTCTGCATTGACGACCACCTGAACGGACTCATCGGTCGAAAGATGTTGCTCGAAAACAACGGCTACGAAGTCCTGGAGGCCACGGGCGGAGACGAAGGCCTGAAGTTGTTCGCCTCGCACTCGGTAGACGCAGTGGTTCTCGACTACCAGATGCCCGGGATGAACGGGGACGTGGTCGCCAGGAAAATGAAGCGCGTCAAGTCGCACGTCCCGATCATGTTGCTGTCCGCCTATGGACCACTGCCGAAGAGCAAACTCGAGGCCGTGGATACCTTCCTGTCTAAATCCCAACCGCCAACCATGCTTTTATCAACATTGCAGGATCTACTGAAGACCCGACCCAAAACCTTTTTCAGCCATTGGCTCGATACCTGGAGAAGCCGAAACCAAGGAGTAAAGCAATGAACCTATTGAAGATGTTTCTCGGACGAGGTTGCTCGCATCGGTTTACCTGGCCGCGCATCGACGACCATGGCCGCCACTATCAGATATGCCTGCTGTGTGGAACGGCCTACGAATATGACTGGAGAATGATGCGCCGGACGGATCGGTTACTGGTAGCGGATGTACGCCACGCGTAAACCGGACCAGTTCTTCCGTAACCTCCCATTTTCCGGGCATCGATCCCATACTCAGATGAGACTCCATGCCGTACCTTCCCCAGCCGCGCGCCACCCGGCGCGCCCAGCGCACCAGCTTCGCCGAAACTACTCCCGTGGTCCTGCGCTGCAAGGATGGTCGTCGCGTACCCGGCAAATTGCAGGTCATTTCTCTCTCTGGCGGCTTGCTCTGCCTGCCTCAGCCGCTGGATCAGGGCTCCCAGGTGAAGCTGATGTTTCTCACCCGAAAAGGATCTGTGCTGGGCGCCGCGGAGATGCTGAGTCCGATCTCCTGGGGTACTCAGCCGTTCAAGTTCGTCAAACTTTACGATGACGACGAGCGCAGGCTGGATGCGGCGATTCAGTTGTCCGTGGAGCAGAACCGTCTTCAGCGCGTTCAGATGGATAATCCCAGGGCCTGGTGATCGGTGGATAGCGGGTGGTGTGCCGCTGCTGGCAGCAGCCCGACATGGTTCCACAAAAAGCCCCGCGCATTTCGCGCAGGGCCTGCTGTTTCCGCTACTCCTCTGCCATTTTTACTTACGCGCGACGACGTAGCTCAGTTCGGGTTCGAACTTCCACATACTCCATTCCGTGCTCTCGATCAGCGACGACACCTTGGCTAGAAAGGCCTTATATTCCGCGGCGCTCATCCCTTTTTCGGTACCAATCGGTCCATCCAGGTCCGCCCAACCGTTCAGACCCAGGTAGCTGTGAAATTCATTCGAAGGCGTCCCAAACCGCGCCACAGCAACCCCGTAGTCGGTGGCGCCGGACTTCTTCATCGCCGGCACAATCTGATCGCGGAAGACGGCCTTCATTTCTTCCATTTTGCCGGAGATCACTTTCGTCCTGGCGACCCGCACCATCGGCGGAATTTGGTTCGAGCGAATCATCAGGTCGGGCTGCATTTCGTCGACCCAGGTCTCAAGGCTCTCGGTCACCGAGTCCAGGCGTTCAAAGAGCCTGGCCATGTCGGCTTCTACCGGCTTCAGCTTCGGGTCCTGCTCATCGATTTCCTTCCACTTCGCTGAGTACCAGACCACTGCGTGTTGCGCCGGTCCACTGGCAGACGACTCCCAGACGGTGAATCCCTGTTCAGACCCTGCTTTTTTCACCGTCGCAGCATAATCCTTTACGGCAGCCTTCCAGTTTTCTTCCTGGCCCAATTTCACTTTAACGAACAAAACCGTGCGGATGTTGCCTTGTCCCCAAGTTGGTATGCAGAAGGCGGTCAACGCCATCGCAATCAGCAAACATCGGTGAAGCAGAAACGGTTTTTTCATAGGTAGGCTCCTGGCCTCGGGAAAGCGATTCGCACCCTCTCGACAGCCGGAAAGCAATAGGTTGTATGGGGTGCTGAGGCGGCGCAAGTATACACGTTATCGTTGAGAGCGACAGGATATCTTTATCGTTAACCCGCGATTCCAGTAAGCTTGATTTTAGCTCGCAGTCTCCATGCTCCGATCCGATAAAATCACGTCCGTTCTTACGCAAGCTGCGAAGGACGCGGGTTTTGATCTCGCCGGCATCGCGCCGGTGGACGCTTCGCCGGAACTGGAATATTTCCCGCAGTGGATCGCCGAGGGCCATGCCGGGGAGATGAAATATCTCGAAGGGCGAGATGAGCAAGGCCGATTGAAGCGCGCGTCTCTGGCACACGTCGCCCCATGGGCGCGCAGCGTAGTGGTTTGTGCCATCAACTACAACACGGCGCAACCTTATTCCACGCAGTTTGCGGATCAATCCGCGCAAGGCCGAGGCTGGGTTTCACGTTATGCGTGGAGCGGCCACGATTATCACGATTCGGTGCTCGAGCGGCTTCGCCGGGTTGAGAGCGCCGTGAGAAAAGCAGCCGCCACCAATGACTTAGTGACCCGCTCCTATGTAGACACCGGACCGATTGTGGAGCGCGTGGTCGCAAAGTACGCGGGCATCGGCTGGATCGGCAAGAATACGTGCCTCATTAATCAGAAGCTGGGATCGTGGCTATTTCTCGGCGTCATTCTTACTTCGCTCGAACTCGAAGCCGGATTGCCCGCTCCGGATCGATGTGGCACCTGCACTCGCTGCATTGACGCTTGTCCCACGGATGCATTGATTGCGCCCTACCAACTCGATTCCAATAAATGCATCGCTTATCTCACCATTGAAAAACGCGGCTCGATCGCGGAAGACCTTCGCTCCGGGATGGGCCGGCATATTTTCGGCTGCGACATTTGTCAGGATGTTTGTCCCTGGAACCGGAAAGCCCCGGCGACAGACGCGAAAGAATTTCAGCCACGTCCCGAGTTGGTGAATCCAGCGCTCGACTCGCTGGCAGAGATAACCGCAGAAGAATTCCGCGCAGCATTTCGGGGCTCGCCGCTGAACCGGACCAAACGCACCGGCCTCCGGCGCAACGCAGTCATCGCCATGGGCAATAGCGGAGACGAAAAATTTATCCCTCTGCTCGAGCGAATGAAAAGCGATGACGACCCCGCAATTTCCGAGAGTGCCGCATGGGCCGTCGAGAAGCTCCGCCGGGGTGTGAAATCCTCCTGATTCAAACTTTTCATCGTACTGTCACAATCTCGTATCTGCCTATTTTTCTACGACATAAGAGCCGCTCGCATCCATTCACTGTTGACTTGCTGACTTCGGTAACTCGCAACCCGCACTACCGGCAACTAATCTTTGGACACGGGGTTTTTATTCAGCAGTTCCGCGTAGGAATGGGTATGCCATGTCTGGGGAGATTACGGCGCACGCTAAGCACTGTCTCGGTGCTGGCGGTGATGTTCGCCTCGTCCTCATTGGCCAATGCCTCGGCCACGCTTCTGCTCGAAGAGCCTTACGGCAAGCTGGGATTCTTCACCGCTACCGGTCACGCAGCCGTGTATTTATCCGGAGTGTGCGCGGAGACGCCGCTGGTGCTGCGCGCCTGCGCTCCTGGTGAACTGGGCTCGGTGATCAGCCGCTATGACGGAGTCGGCGGCTACGACTGGGTCGCTATCCCGCTGATCCCCTATCTCTACGCGGTGGAGAAGCCGGAAGATATTCCATTGTTCGTCGATCCGAAGCTGGTCAACTTTCTTCGTGACCAGTACCGGCGCAAATATCTGGAAGAGGTCGCCCCCGATCTAAGCGCGGGACAAACTCCAGGCGGAAATTGGTATGAGCTGGTCGGCTCGGCGTACGACCGGGCGTCCTACGCCTTTGAAATCGAAACTACTGCGGCTCAGGACGAGGCTTTCATCAAGGCGTACAACGAAGCCCCGAACCGTTCGCACTTCCGCACGGTCTCCCGCAACTGCGCCGATTTTGCCAAGGGCGTAATCAATTTCTATTACCCGAAGGCACTGCATCGCAGCGTGGTTGCCGACGTAGGAATCGCGACTCCCAAGCAGATGGCGAAGACCATCGTGAAGTTCAGCTCACGCCATCCGGAGTTGGATTTCACACGCTATGTCATCCCGCAAGTGCCGGGCAGCACTGCGCGGAGCACGGCAGTTCACGGAGTGGTGGAGTCGTTTTTCAAATCCAAGAAATATATTGTTCCCAGCGCGGTAGTGAGCCCGGTATTCGCCGGTTGCGTCGCGGCTGTATACGTGAGCACCGAAGCGGGCCGCTTCGACCCTGCCAAGAAAGCGCTGGTTTACAGCGCCGATCGCAGCCTGGAACCGCCGATCGGGCCGGAAGACCGCCGATCCTATGAACTCGAACTAAGCCACCTTGTAGCCGCGGAGACGTTGAAAACGAGCACTACTCACGTGGAGAAAACGCTGGCGCGCATGATGAATACTGGCGCACCCGGCTTTGATTCCGAGGGACATCCCGTCCTGCGGATGCGGATCGGCGACGAAGAAGTAAACCTGGGCGTCGCGGAAGGTAACATCTTCGCCGCGGCATCTTCGGGGCGACTCGCGCAACAGCTTCTGGAAGCCCGGCTACAGGAAGAATTACGCCGCGGGAATCCCAAGGTTTCAGTCAACGATGTCGAGCACGACTGGACGCTGCTGCAAAAAGCCGTGAACGCTCCCGATAATCAAGTCGCCGCACGGGATGGGAGACCTTTGCAAGCTGGCTCGCTGTTACGCTGGGCTCCCACGGGCAACCGGCCCTGAGCTGTTTTTTCCTCGGCGATTACGATCCCAACGATCCCTCCCTCACAATCAGCCTGCCGACTCTAGGACGTTCTACTGCTGATCGGGAGCAGGTTGTGGCTGGTGCGGGGCTGGCGCAGGGGGAGGAATTGCAACTCCCGGTTGACCTGCCTGTTGTTGCTGTTGCTGCATCTGGAGTTGGCGCTGTTGCATTTCCTGCAACAATTGCTGAGGTGTCTTGATGCCCGGCTGGTCCCCCGGCTGGGGCTGTTCCGCCTCGGCCGCGCTTTGGTCGCTGTCATCGGTTGCGCTGTCATCCGCCGCTTCGGCTTCGGCAGCGGCAGTGTCTGCCGGGTTGGCGGCTGGAGGCGAAGCCCCGTTGGCGGCGGCGTCACCAGGGGTTGGAGTATCCGGTGTCTTTGCGACCAATACCACCCGCACCAGAGCGTTGGCGTCTGCTGGCGACCCCAGCAGAATGTAGTTGAAGCGTGATCCATTTAGCAGTTCGGCCATCACTTCCCGGGCAGGCGCGGGACCTAGACGCGTCACCACACGTTCCGTTGCCGTGGCGGGAATATCGATATCCGCCGAGGTATGCTTGCGAACGCCACGCAGAATGTCTCCCAGCGTAGAGTTCGGCGCCACAATGGTCAGCAGTCCATCCTGGTAACTAACATCGGGAGCAACTGCGGGAATCGCATCGAGCGGGACTTGGGGAACGGGGCCTCGCGTTCCTGAAGGCAACGGTGGCGGCACGACGGCCTTTTTCTTACTGTGTACACGATGAGTCGTCGGCGCATTCTGCGTATCCGCCTGCCCCATTGCGGGTAGAAACAGGATGCCGGCCACCAACAACCCAGTAAGCTTCAATCCCGTACTCATCAGAACCCCTCCACTTTGATCCTTATTCTTGGGGAGACGGTGGCTATGTTAAGAGCAATTCTAGCACCGCTTTCCACCCTGGCTGGATCGCTGTGGCTGCTCCACCGCTTCTTTACCCGATAGAACGTATTGACTTTACGCTCTTGCGAGGCGACCTTTTATACAGGGCACGTCTTTGGATGTGCAATGTTTTGCGCTCCTTGGAATTTCGCTGGAGCGTACAATTTTTCGTGGGGGCGGAATGAATAGCTTCTGTGCTCGCCGTTTTCTGAGACGCTGGCTCCTCGGAGGTAGCGTACTCGCCGTAATCACTTGCTACTCGGCGAATGTGTTCGCGGAAAATTGCGTCACCGCGAGCGACATGAACCCCGCCACGCGTACTGCTCTGCTTTCCGCCGGCCAGCGCTATTTCGACTTCATCGTCAAGAACGACGCCGCATCGCTCCGGCAAAATGCGATCCCGAGCTTGGCCTCGGATTTTTCCGGGATCGAAACTACGGTCAAGGATAACCAGTCCGCATTAGCCGGATCGAAAGGAACGGCTCGTCCCCCATTTTTGCTGGAAGCCGATGGCACCGCGCCGATCCCTCGCGCAGAATTTTACTGCGGCGTGTTCGGCAGGAACGGCCAGACCGCCGACAGTGCGGCTTTCTATCTGAACAATCTCCCCCCCGGCAAATATGCAGCGGTCATTTTCGATGCGCCGTCTTCCAAAGGAGCCTACACCGTTTCTCTAATTTTGCAGCAAATCTCCTCCGACTGGAAGCTGGGAGGCCTTTACATCAAAGCCGCGCAGACCGGCGGCCACAACAGTGATTGGTTCCTCACCCGTGCCCGCGAATTCAAAGCGAAGGGACAGGCCCACGATGCGTGGCTTTATTACCTGGAAGCCCGCTCGCTGATCTCGCCGTTACCGTTCATGAGCACGGCCGCAACCGACAAGCTTTATGACGAATCGCAAAAAGCCCAGCCCGCCGATTGGCCAGCGGACGGCAAAACGGTCGACCTTTCCGCCGGAACCACGACCTACAAACTGGTCGACATTTTCCCTGAGGTCGTGGGCAGTGATCTGGATTTGATTGTGAAGTATCAGGCAGCCGACGTTTCCAATACGAGTCTCGCGTATCAAAGCAACATCGCAGTGATGAGAGCGTTGCTGGCGAAAGTATCCGGAGCTGCGCGATGCCTTCGCCGCGGTCGTGGCTCGCGGCGTGGATCCAAGCGGTCACGACTACGGCACGCTGCTCGCGATGAAGGATATCAAGTAGCGGAAGGCAGTTCTCAGTTCCTAGTTCTCAGTTCTGCGCTCGCGCGCCTCCCTGCTGGTCCAGCGTGCATTCCTTCGGATCTTTGTCATCCCGCAGCCCGAGAAATACCGGCGCTCGCAACTTCGGACCCGCACCGCTCATGGTTCCTTCGGTCCACTCGGCGTACTCGATCTCGGCGACCAGCTCCGGCTTTACCCAGTACACTTTTCGCAGCGCTTCGACTTCCCCGTAAAACGGGTTCTTCTTGGTCTCTTTTTTCTTCAGCAATTTCCAAACCTCTTCCAGCGACTTCTGATCAAAGCCGCTGCCCGCCTGTCCCACGTGAATCAGCCGCCCCTGCTTGTCATAGAGCCCGAGCACGATCGAGCCAAAATGGGCGCGACTGCCCTCCGGCTCGGTGTATCCGCCAATCACGCATTCCAGCCGGTGCGTGATTTTGATCTTCAGCCATTCGCTGCTGCGGCGCTCCTGATAAATGCTGTCGCGTTTCTTCGCGAGGATTCCTTCCAGCCCTTTCTTCTGGGCGATTTCAAACAGCGCCTTTCCCTGCTGCTCGTAGTGATCGGAGTAGCGGAGCGCATCGCCCGCCACCAGCACCGATGCTAATTTCTTCTTGCGCTCCTCCAGTTGCACACGACGCCAATCGTAGCCGTCGAGATAAAGCAGATCGAAGGCGTAGTAGAGTACCGGCACATCCGCATTGGCAGCGCCGCGGCGCCCACCAGGACGGAAGCCGGTTCGCTGCTGCATCAGGCTGAACGACGCTCGTCCCTGCTCGTCGAGTGCGACAACCTCGCCATCGAGGATCGCGTTCTTTGCTTTGACGAATTGCGGCATATCTTTCAGTTCAGGATAGCGCTGCGTCAGTTCGTTCTGATTCCGCGAGACCAGCCGGACTTTTCCATTCTCGATAAATGCCACAGCCCGGTACCCATCCCATTTGATTTCGAACAGCCATTCCGCGCTATCAAATGGCTTGTCGATCGATGTGGCCAGCATAGGATGAATCGCGGTCGGCATAGGGCGCTTGACCGGCGCGGAAGAAATCCCACTTGCTACGGGGGGCACAGAGTCATTCTTACGATTCGATTGGGCTGCCTCGTCTTGGGTTACCCGGCGTTCCTCAGTGTCCTCTGTGTTTATTTCTTTAGTTTTTTTTTAGCGGCTGGCTTCTTGGCAGCGAGTTTCTGTTTATCCAGTTTCGCCACGGCATCCGCCAGCCATGCCGCCTTCAACTTTCCGCGTCCTGCTGGACGGCTTCTCCACTCGGCCGACCCCGCGTCTCCGGCAATTTCCTCCAGGCTCCGCTTGCTCAGCACCGATTCATCATAGGCATCGATGTCGTATCCCTCGACCGCGTAGTCGTCATGCTTTTTGATCAGCAGCCATTCGTTGCCCTTGCTTCCCGGACGGCGCCCCTTCATTTTCACCAGCGCAAAATCGCCCTTGAGCTTCTTCCCATCCAAACTGAAACTTCAAATCGCCCTTGGCCAGCATGGCAACGGCTTCAGCCTCCGTACCGTGCACATATTTCCCCTCCACCGCAACCGGAGAGAGCGGCTGCCACGTACCCACATCCCACACCATCACCGTGCCCGCACCGTAGTTATCTTCCGGGATGATGCCTTCGAAATCGAAATACGAAACCGGATGATCCTCCACCTGCATGGCCAGCCGCTTGTCGGCGGGATCGAGCGACGGTCCCTTGGGCACCGCCCACGATTTCAGCACGCCCTCCATCTCCAGGCGAAAATCGTAGTGCAGCCGCGTGGCATCATGCTTTTGCACCACGAACCGGTGCCCCGCTTTGCTCTCGACTTTCGGCGGAGGTTCCGGCGTCGATTCAAACTTCCGTTTCCGCTTGTATTCTTCCAGTGCCATAGCGGAACTATTTAACCACAGAGCCCCCCTCTGCTCCCCTGTCATCCTGAGCGGAGACTTGTCTTTCGCGAAGCGAAAGGCAAACCGAAGTCGAAGAATCCCTGTCAGCACCCATACCAGCCGGCCTGGCAAGGAATCTGCATCAGGAATGCAAGCGATCCCGATACTGTAAAATCGCTTCCGCGATGAGACGCGAATTTCCCGAAGTTCCGCTGGTCGGCGTCGGCGCCATCATCATCGAAGACGCTCGCGTGGTTCTTGTGAAGCGCGCGCATCCGCCGCTGCAGGCCGAGTGGTCCATCCCCGGAGGAGTGCTCGAAGTCGGCGAACTGGTGCGAGAGGCCGCCATCCGCGAGGCTCGCGAGGAAACCGGACTCACCGTCGAACCCGGTGAACTCCTCGGCGTCTTCGATCGCGTCCTGCGCGATTCCCAGCAGCGCGTGCAATATCACTACGTTTTGATTGATTTTCTATGCCGCCGGGTTGCGGGCGATCTCGCCGCTGCCAGCGACGCCGCCGAAGTCCGCTGGTTTACACGAGAAGAATTGCCCGGGTTGAATCTAGCGAAGGATACGCTGGAGGTAATTCTTAAAGGCTTTGCCAAACTAACGACCAATCCATAGCACGGGCCGACCCGACCCTCCTTCTACGGTCTTTCCCACTGCCCTGATTCTCCAGAGCGAAAGACTGCCTCGATCACTGCCATGTTCTTGATGGCATCTTCGAGCGGCACGGGAACGTCCTTGTTTTCCAGAATCGCCCTGGAGAACGCATCGCCCTGCATGGTGTATTGATTGGCGGTTGGAAAAGTTTCCGTGGTGATGTTCTTGCCGGAGAGGTCACCACCCTCGTCTATGAAGATGCGAGTCGGGCGGTCGATAGGCGCGTTGAAGGGGATTTCGATCTCGATGCGGCCGCGGGTGCCGAGGAAATGAACCCTCTGGTAGGGCACCAGCTGCGTGCTGCAAGTAAAGATGGCGTGCCCGCCGGGGAAATCGAGAATCGCCGAAGTGAGACGGTCGGTCTTCATCTTAGGATCGCGGTCGATCGTAGCCACCACGCGCTTGGGTTCCTGGGCGAAGCCGTAGCGCGATGCGTGGATGAGGTAGCAGCCGATATCCATAAGGGCGCCACCGCCGCTCTCGGGCTGGTTACGGATGTTGGTGGGATCGACGTTGAAGTAGCTGAAAAATCCCATGACCGAGCGGAGTTCGCCGATGCGGTCCTGACCGAGAAGTTCGCGCAGACGCAGCCATTGCGGAAAACTGCGGATCATAAAAGCTTCGCCGATCTTGACTCCGGCACGGTCGCGAATCGCGAGCAGAGATTTGGCCTCCGCCAGCGTAAGGCTGAGAGGCTTCTCGCAAAGCACATGCTTGCCCGCTTCCGCAGCCTTAGCCGTCCACGGGACATGCAGCTGGTTGGGCAGCGGATTGTAGATCGCGTCGATATTGGGATCGGCGAGAAGTTCTTCGTATGAGCCGTAGGCCGTGGGAATGTTGAGAGCCTTCGCCGCTTCCTGCGCCTGCGCGAGATTGCGCGATGCAATGGCCGCAACGGTGGTGTACTCGCCCAGTTGCATGGCGGGGATGACTTTCTTGAGACCGATATTGGCGGTGCTGAGAACTCCCCAGCGGATTTTGGTGGACATGGTGGTCATGATAAAGGCAAGAGGCAAATTAGGCGCTGTTTTCGCGGCGGGTGATCGCGATAATCGTCAGCCGGGTCAACCAACTTTGACTAAGTCAGGCGGAGCAAGGTCTCAGGCCGGTCGCAGCAGTTCCGTCTTATACTGCGGGGCGAGTGCCTGAGCCTTGGCTCGGAATTCAGCCTCAGCTTTTTCATCGAGTTTCGGCGGTGCGGTCGTCCGGGTTGCAACCGGCACGCCGACCTTTGCAAAGAACTCTTCCTGTCCCGCCGGCGAGCAGATGCATAACAGACGCGCCGGCCGGTCGCTCCTATTATGAAACTGATGCGGCGCGTTGGCAGGAACGTGAAGAGTCTGCCCCGCGGCCGCAACGGACTTTACGCCGCGAAACGTAGCCTCGATCTCGCCCTCGACAACGATAAAAGACTCCTCAAAGTCGTGCCGATGAGGCGGCGGCCCGCCGCCCGGCGGAATGTGCATGTCGACAAGGCAATACCGTCCCGCTGTGTCCTTGCCACTCAAAAGAGTTGTATAGGTGTCGCCGACCAATCCGATGTGAGGCAGGGTTTGGTCGTCGGAACGAGTGAGGATTAGATTTCGTCTGGGATCATCTGGAGGAATGGACATGCTTCTCCTTAAAAGTTAGGTGCGTGGAAGTAATAACCGCGCTCTAGGTATGCGACTCCGCCCCATCATCACCTTCCCACTCCGCATCGCAGGAATGGCAATGCCAACCCGTTCGCTGCACCGGCATCGGCACGCGCAGGAACGCGCTCATGTAAGCGATGGGACGATCCAACTCCTGGAAGTTCACATCCAGCGATTGGCACTTGGGACAGCGCGGCTGCTCATAGAGTCCGATGCCGTGCACGTAGAGACCTTCGAGAATCGGCTCGTCCAGAATTTTCTGCGCGTTAATCACATCCGGAGCGCGCACCTTGAGCTTGATGCCGCCGATAAAGTTTGAAATGAACCAGTCCAGCCGGACCAGGTTTTCATCCGCCAGAAAACATTCAATACCGGAAGATTCCAGGCTGCCCTTCGCCAGCAGCGCCTCCGGCAGGTCGCGAAACTGGCGAATCGTCACAAGTTCGCGCACTTCCATTTCCTGACGCGGCTCGGCTGGTGTATCGTCGGAAACTTCCAGGTGCCGCCGGTCCATCTCATCCTCGAGCGCATCCCAGGCCAATTCGGTCAGCGACTCCGCATTCCGCGCCAGTCGCTGCAATTCGCCGTCTGTCATGCCGGCATAATTCTCCGCCAACCTGCGGCGCTCGCGTTGCGCGTCAAGAAAAGACTCGTCCAGATGGGACACTCGCCAAGCATACTTCGACTAGCTTCATTCAGCAAATTCCCGCCAAAGCGCGTCCGCCAAGCCGCAACCAGATACTTCAGCGTCATTTCTGGTTCAAGGATTTGATCTGCTGCACCAGCGCGTCGATTTCTTCCGGCGTCAGCTTGCTGGCGAACTTCGGCATCCGGCCCTTGCCATTCGTGATGAGGTTGCGCAAGTCATCGGCGGACGCGGCATTCACCTTTTCCGAGACGATCGGCGGTCCGCCGAAGTGTCGTCCCGCAGCAGTTTTGCCATGGCACTTAGCGCAGTTTTTCTCGAAGACTCGGTTGGTCGTCAACGTGGCATTCGACGCCGATTCTTGACCGAAAACTGAAGCCTGGGCTACGAGCAGCAACCAGATGACGACACCGCAGGGAATTTTCACCTTGGACCTCGTTGAGATGAACCGTAAAAGCTTGGATGCAACCATGGGCACGAAGCGCCAGCAGAAGCTTGCGCGCAAACAGCAAACGGCCCGCAGGCTCTTTCAAGCTTGCGGGCCGTCCGGTGGACTGTTTGGGATTGACCAAGAGGTGGTCACTCTACGTGGCCTCTCACGGCAACTCCCGGGTCAGGCCGAAGCCTAAGGACGAAAGCCTTCGCGCGACCGACGCGATGCCGCCATCCGTACTCACCGGCTAGTGTGCGGGCTGTAGCTCCTGGCGCATCACGAACGAAAACCTGCTCCCAGAGCCCCGCTTAGAGCAACCAGCTCTAAGTCTCAGCCACCTCACCTGGTCTTAGACTCCCACAACGTTTACCACTACAATCAGAACTTGTCATTCGACCACCTCCTCTCCGGTGTAATTGCAGACTAGTACGAAATCCTGTGCAGCGTCAACCGGCACAAAAGTGGGTATCGAAGACGTCACTACCTCGCGCTATTTGTCCGCCACGGTCTGCATCAGGCCGGTTTCAACCAGGCCTGCCTCGGCCAGCGCGTGTTCCATTTTCAGATCATTCGCAGTTGCGGAGATCTCCGTTGCCAGTTGCGATTGGAATTCGCGGCTAACATTTTTCAACCGGGCCAGCAGTTTCCCGGCCTGTTGCGCAACCTCGGCCAGTTTCTTGGGCCCAAAAATAACCAGGCCCAGCAATCCCAGAAACAACATTTCCGACAGGCTCATACTTTTTCCTCCGTCGTTTTCGGCGTCGGCGCCATTGCCGACTCTTCCTTTCCTTGCATGGCGGCCTTGAACCCGCGAATGCCTTCGCCCATGCCTTTTCCTAGTTCAGGCAGCTTCTTGGGGCCAAAGATGAGCAGAGCGATTCCAGCGATAATCAGCAAATGCATGGGTTGAAACAAGCCTTCAAACATCGGTCTTCCTCCAGTCGAATAAACAACGTAGTAACGTTCAAAAATGGGCGCTGCGACCCGATGAATTCAGTCCACAGCGCCCGCCAGCGCGATCCGCGTGACCAGCCATCCCCCGAAAGCTCTCACGCGATTTCGCGAACTTTAGGCTCCGCGTTTCGCTGCATCGGCAGCGGCGGCCAGAGCGTTCAAAGTGCTGATGAACTGCGGCGATTGACCGATGAAGAGCCCGCTGGCGATGAACCCTTGGACCGCGGCCACCGCGCCGGCAAATTGATCCGTGATCGGACGAATCATCGAAACACGAGGCAGGTTGGGGCTGAATTCAAACGGCACCGGGAAGATCAGGCTGGGCTGAATCAGCGGATTGAGTGGACTGAAAAAGTTAGGGAATTTCAGGCCGGAGATGGAGTCCTTAAACGGCGCAACCGGGGCCTGCACTCCGTTGCCCGCAAAATCAACCCACTCCAGAAAGTGAGCAATCTCGTCTCCACCAATGCCTAGGGTAATCATGAGCACTTCCGGGCTCGTCACTTTTTGACTCATCGCCGCGTAAAGACTGGTGCCGCCTTGCTCGATTTGTCCGAAGTGGAAGGCCGCCACATTCGCGATCGCCTGAATGTGATCGTTGCCCGGAAAATTGGGGTTGGTTTTGCCTTCATAATCGGCATCGCTCCTCGGAATGGCGGTAACTCCGTTGAGAGTGACTGCCTGCGGGAAGGTCGCGCCCAGGTCAGGATTGGCCGTGCTGCGGTAGCGAACGAACCAGCTGGTGTCGACATTCAGGTTCATCAGGTTTGTAAGCCGCGAGCTCCCCGTCGATCCCTGCGCGGTGCTTCCCGGCAACGTCACGAACTCCTGGAAGTCCACGGGTTCGGCGCCTATGGACTCTAGAAAGGCGTTGAGGAAGGTCGCGTGGCTCACTTCATCCAGCGTGTTGCTGGCGATATATTGCGGGCCATCGGAATCGAGGTTCGACAAAGCTACCTGGTAAGGGTTCAGCACCTGGTTCGGATCGACTTCAATGGGCGGGTTATTGCCGATACCGCCGAGTTCCGCATACTGCGTCCACAGGTCTGACTCGATCAGTTCCGCGGCCGCGAGGAATCGGAGAATCGCAATATCTCCCTTGGTAATGGTTGTACTGCTGCTCTGGGCGAACGCGGGTAGCCCGCTGCCCAGGATGCCAGCTCCAACGGTCGCCACCGCTCCGGCGACCATGCTGTTCTTGAGGAACGCGCGCCGGTTTGCGGTGCGTTCCAGAATTTCCGTGAGTTGCTTCATGATTTCCTCTCTTTCACCGCATCCACTGCTTGCATCGGTCACGGTGTAAACGGAGAGTAGCGTGCGCTCGTGTGGCCCCATGTCACGTGAAAGTCAAAGCTTTGTATTTTCTAGGAGGATTTGTCTCTTCGAAATCTCGCAGCATCATGGGCTGAAGGTTGGTTGGGAGAATTTCTAGCTGGAGGCTTGGACCGTCGCGCCGCAGGCACGTCCGCCCCAACTCAGATTCGCCCCACGTTATAATGAGGAACTTACAAAATTACCCACATTTACGTGTCCACTTGCAACCCGCTTGTGTGGTTTCGCGTTCTTACTTAGTTTCGGCAACGACACGGTGTGACGCGATCGGCAGAACCGTGCTCCAAATTCTTTGCGTGGATTTCCCGTATGCGCAGTTGTTGAAAGGAAAAAACTTCGAAATGATTCGCTTGGCCGTTGCAACGATTGCTTTGATCGCCCTGATGAGCGCGTGTGTCTTTGCGCAGGAGTCCGCACCGAAAGTGCAGGTGTTTGGCGGCTACTCCTTTGTGTACGTGGATAACGGCGGCCTCTCGCCCAATACGCTCTATGCCGCTCTGCACGAGCCGAATAACCCGTTCGCGATCGGTTCCAGTTTTAACGGCTGGAACGCGGAGGCGCAGTACAACTTCACCCGCGTGATCGGAATCGTCGTCGACGGGAGCGGTCGCTACGGCACGCCCATCATCTCCTCGAGATTCTCCACCCTCACCGGACTCCCCAAATCCACCGCCTATACATTCCTGGTTGGGCCCGTGCTTTCGTTCCGCAGCAAATCCAAGCTGACGCCCTTCGTCCACGTGCTTTTCGGATTTGATCGAACCAGCGTGAATGCGACCACCATCTCGGGGCTGGTGAATCCCCTGTCCTCGACGGCCACGACTGACACCGACGCGACCGTCGCCTTTGGCGGCGGACTCGACTACCGGTTGTTCCGCCGGTTTGCTCTTCGTCTCGTTCAGGTGGACGATCTCCGCACCTATCACAATTTGAATAAGCTCTACGACGGCACCTTCAATACCGGACAGTTCTACAACCTCGGTCTTCATCAGAACAACATTCGGATTTCGACGGGACTTTCGCTACGCTTCTAACGCCGTTTTTCTACGGCAACCCGAATGCGTACACGGCGCTTCCCGCCGCAATGGCCACATATTCTTTACCATCCACCGCAAAAGCGATCGGCGCCGCATAGACGGCGCCACCCATCTGGAAATGCCACAGCGCCGTGCCCGTGGCGGCATCGAGCGCGATGAAGTTTCCCTCGGCATCGCCGGTAAATACCAGCCCTCCAGCCGTGGATAGCACGCCCGACCACGTCGGCGACGTATGCTCGAACCTCCATTTGATCTCGCCCGTCGCGGGATCGATCGCCTTCAGAAATCCGCGATACGGCTCGGCTTCTTCCGACGGAAAATACGCGCTGCCGTAATAGGCATGGCCGGCTTCATAAGGCTGCGGCGCGGTCGAGAAAATGTCGCACTGATCGCGCGCCGTCACGTAGAACAGCGAAGTCCGCGGGTCGAACGCCGGCGCCATGAAGTTGGTCGTTCCCAGCGCCCCCGGACACACCGTATGCCCCTCCAGCGTGGGCGAAGCTTCCTTCTTCGCCACAGGGCGCCCGTCGGTATCTTTACTGTCGCTCCACGTGATCTTGCCGTAGGCGTTGGCTGAAATCAGTTTGCCAGTGGTGCGATCGATCACATAAAAAAATCCGTTCCGGTTCGCCTGCGCGATCAAATGTTTGCCGCCAGAATCAATGATCACCGGAACCTGCGTCGCATCCCAGTCGTGCTCATCATGCTTGGTGAACTGGAAATACCAGTTCATCTTTCCCGTATCCGCATTAAGCGCCAGCAGCGTATTGCTGTAGAGATTGTCCCCCGCGCGCCCCTCGCCACGATTCGAGGGCGAAGGATTTCCCGTGGGCCAGAAAATCTGGTTGGTCACCGCATCGTAGGTTCCTGTGTTCCACGCCGGAGCGCCACCGATCTTCCACGAATCGCCCTCCCACGTTTCATGTCCCGGCTCACCCGGCCCTGGCACAGTGTAGAAGCGCCATTTGCGCTCGCCGGTCGCCGCATCGTAAGCATCGATGAAGCCGCGCACTCCGTACTCCCCGCCAGACACACCAATCACCACAAGATTTTTCACCGCGAGCGGCGCGACCGTGAAGCTGTATCCCTTCTGATAATCTGCGGCCACAACATCCCACACCACGTTGCCGGTTTTCGTGTCGAGTGCAATCACGTGCGAATCGAGCGTTCCCAGAAAAACTTTATCTCCCAGAATCGCGAGCCCGCGGTTCACCCGCCCGCAGCACGGACGAATATCTCCCGGCAGTTGGTGCTGGTACAGCCAGATCGGCCGTCCCGTGCGCGCATCCAGCGCGAACGCCCGATCATCCTGCGCCGTCGCGTATAGAATGCCGTCGACCACCAGCGGCGTCGTTTCGAGCTTGCCGGTAGCCCCCGTCTGGAATACCCACTTCGCCACCATGGTGTGCGCAGTCGCGGTGTTGATCTGATCCAGCGAACTGAATCGCTTCCCCGAATAATCGCCGGAATACGTCATCCAGTTCTGCGGTTCTTTTCCAGAGTTCAGCAGCCGTTCGAACGTCACTTGCGCCAGAACCTCGGTCGCAAAGAAGCCACAAGCAGCCAAAAATGCGCCCCACACGGCGAAACTTTTTCTAGCCGTCATTTCGTCCCCACGCCGACCAGGTAAGCCACAATATCCCCAAGATCCTTGTCGCTCAAAAGCTCCGGAGTATACGTCGGCATCATCGACTCGCGGCTCCTCTGAAATGACCGCAGCTTGTCTTTGTCCAGCAGATAAATCTGCTCGCTCCCATCCATCATCTGCACGCTGAAGTTGTCTTCGTTCAAGGCCACGCCCTTAATTTCCTTTCCGTCGGCCGTCACCACGGTAATCGTCTCGTACTCCTGGGGAAATTCCTTCGTGGCCTCAGTCAATCCCCAGGCCAGCCTCCGGCTGGGATTGCGCACCGAATCGATGATCGCAGCCCGCGTCCGCGATCCTCCCACCCCTGTGAGCTCCGGTCCCACGCGGCCGCCTTTCCCCTCCACCATGTGGCAGAGCGAGCAATTCGCCTCGCCATAAAAAAGTTCCTTGCCGTGCGCCGCACTGCCCGAGGGATTCGCTGCAGCCTTCACCTCGACGCTTCGAATGTAAGTGATGATCTGCCAGATCTCTTCGTCGGTCATGCCCACGCCCTGCCCGTTGGTCCCATTCGCCGGCATGACGGTCCCCGGAATGCCGTTGCTGATCACCTGAAACAGCTCCGCGTCTGAGTGTGCGTGCTTTTTCTGCGCCCGTGTCAGATCAGGACCCCGCCCGCCGCCGCGCGCTCCCAGTCCATGGCAGAGCGCGCAGTTGATGCGGAATTCATACTCTCCCGCCTTCGCGGCCTTGGCATCGCCCGCATACGGGTTGTGATCGTCCGCCGTACTCGCCGCAGTCGCGGCCATCAGCAGGACTCCACAGATCGCCGCCAGAACGAGTCGGCGCCGTTGAACAACCAGAGCCGCTAATTTCGCCGTGATTCGCTCACCTCGCGTAAGGGCCAAAGACATGAGTTCACCGTCAGGGAATTTGCCGAATTCTACGCTAAGCAAACGCGATCGTCGCTCTGGAAAACCGGGTCTCAACTCGAGGACCGTTTCGACACGCTCCCTGCCGTACATGACCGCTGGGTATCTGGGACCGGAACCAAAGGCTCTCTACACTTAAGATTCCCCGACCTCCAAGCCGATCATCTGGTAAGGCGAGGAGTTTTTATCTGTAGGCCGGTAAGTTGCTGATAATTCAGCCTTTCCATTCGAAGGCATCCGGCTGAGGAAGGCCCAGGTGAGCCAGCACGCGATAGGCAAACTCGCGGGCCATGTCATCTAAAGTAGCAGGCCGGTAATAGAAGGCGGGGATGAGCGGAAACACGGTCGCACCGGCATCGGCGGCCCGGTACATGTTGCGGATGTGAATTTTGTTGAGCGGCGTCTCGCGCACGCAGAGCACCAGCGGACGCTTCTCTTTCAGCGTGACATCGGCAGCCCGCTCGATCAGATGCGAGGCGACGCCGTTGGCAATCCGGGCCAGAGTGCCCACGCTGCAGGGGAGGACAACCATGGCGTCAGCAGGATAGGAACCGCTGGCCACGTTGGCCCCGATATCGGCGTTCGATTGCTCTTCGATCTTGATTTTTTGTTCTTTGACTTTAGACGCGGTGCTTTCGGCGGCCAGGATTTGGCGGACAACATTCGCCCGGCCTCGAATGCCCAGTTCTTCGGCGAGCACGCGCAGCGCAGAGTCCGACGCGATGAAGTTCACAGCCTGTACGCGCGCATCGCGTTCGACGGCGATCAGCAATTGCCGAAGAAACACGGATCCGCTGGCGCCGGTAGTCGCGATGGTCAGATTTTGTGGCGGGTGATTCGGCAAGATTTCTCCGGCGAGGCTAAACCAGCGCAGCCTCAACTCCGGAGCATAGGGAGTCGCCGAAGTGGAAGTCAAGGTGAAGTGGAGCTAGGAGCTGAGGAGCTGAGAGCTGAAAGCTGATTCTTATGGCATCGACGGCCAATTTACGATCCCGCCGCAGCGCAGCCGAACGCCATGCGCTGGCAGGCGTGGAGCGCGAAATTCGCGCCCAGGATTCTCACGGCCGCCGTAAATATCTGCGCGAGTTCACCCAGGCCTTCAGCCAGTACGACTCGCTGCTAGATAGCGAGCAGTTTCACAATGCTCTGCACGCAGCCGACGTCGTCCTCGTTGGCGACTATCACGCCCTGCCTGCGGCCCAACGCTACGCCGCATCTTTGTTTGAGCAGCGCGCGCTGGCTGGAGACCGGCCCCTCGTCCTCGGTGTCGAAACCATCTTCGCCCGCGACCAACACATTCTCGACGAATGGTGGCGCCGCGAAATTGACGAGGCCGAACTTCGCCAGCGTATCCGCTTCGATCTCGACTGGGGATATGACTGGACTCCGTTTTACGAACTGCTGGTCGCGGCGCGCGATCATGGCGAGTCGATCTATGGCCTCGATTGCATGCCGCGCGAAAGCTTGCGCAAAATTGGCGCACGCGATCGCCATGCTGCCGCCAAGATTGCCGAGATTCACCAGCGCCATCCCGAGGCAGTGATCTTCGTTCTCTTCGGCGAATCCCACCTCGCTCCCGGACATCTGCCCCGCCTCCTGCAGAAGGCAATGCCCGGCGCCAAAACCCTCACCGTGTTGCAGAATATCGATGCCCTATATTGGCGCGCGGCGGGTGAGCCGGTCGACAAGGTCGACGCAGTCCTTGTCAAAGATGACGTCCTCTGCGTCTTCAATGCCACCCCGCTCGAGAAGTACGAAAGTTACCGCCTTTTCCTCGATCAATGGAGTCGCTGTGAGACCGGCCCCGACTTCGCGCCCACCATCTACAACCTGATCGACAGCCTCGCCAGCTTTCTCGAAATCAACCGCTATTCCCCGCACAATGGAACGCAGCCCAAGTTTCTGGTTGACCTGCTGCCCGAGGTTCATGGCAATTCTTCGGATGCAACCTTGCGGCGGCTGCTCTCGCGCAAAGCCATCAGCGAGCCACAACTCCAAACCATGCTGGCTAGTGTGGAAGAGCGTGGCTGCGCTTATTTCCCCGAAGTCAATGCATTTCACATTCGCGAGTTTCAACTTGTTCATGCGGCCGAGGATGCCGCTCGATTTCTTCATCACGCCTGCCGCGGTCTGCCCCAGCGTTTGAATGGACACGACACGAACGGCAACGGCGCATTTGGAAATAGCAGCGCGGTCGCCGCGATCGACGCTTTCTACACGCGAGTGATTGAAAACGCCGTCGCTTATTTCGGCTCGCGCGTGCTTTATCCTTCTCGACCCGCGCCCGAAACCGAAGCGCCAGCGTTGTCGCGTACAACCGTTGAAAAAGCCGCTCAGGCGGCCATCCGCACCGATACTGATAAATTTGAATCGACCGCGCAAGACTTCGGGTACCGTCTCGGAAACCAGATCTACGAATCGTATCTCGCTGGCAAAGTGAAGCCGAGCGGCCTTCGCCGCCTTTTCTTGACCCACCTCGACGAACCCGGACTGGCCCGGAAAGTCTGCACTGCCGTAATTGCGCGAGTGCGCTCTTCCTCCAACGCGCACTCCTAACCCTCAGAACTCGGCGCAGATGCTAATCTAGATTTCGCATCTTGATTCTGCATCTTAAGTTTTCGCATCTAAGATTTCGCGCAGTCGACTGCTGAGCACCACCGTGAACGCCGAATCCATCCGCAAACTGTTCGAGCAAGTGCGCCACGGCGAAATCACGCCCGACGACGCGGTGGAGCGCCTGCGTCACTTGCCCTTTGAAGATCTTGACTTCGCCAAGGTCGATCATCATCGCAGCCTCCGTGCCGGCATGCCGGAAGTGATTTTCGGAGAGCGAAAAACGCCGGCACACACCGCGCAGATCTTTGCGCGATTGGCCAAACATGGCGGCAACATTCTCGCCACCCGCGCCGACAAGAAACAATTCGCCGCCGTAAAGAAAAAAGTGCGCTCCGCCGAATATCGCGAACTTGCACGAGCAATTGTTCTGCAGCGCGACCCGCATACCTACGGCAAAGGCACCATCGCCGTGGTCTCGGCGGGAACCAGCGATATTCCAGTGGCGGAAGAAGCCCTCGTCACTGCCGAACTGATGGGCAATTCTGTCGAGCATTTCTACGACGTGGGCGTTGCGGGCATCCATCGTCTGCTGGCCAATCGCGAAGCGCTCACCAAGGCTCGCGTGGTGATTGTCTGCGCCGGCATGGAAGGCGCACTGCCCAGCGTGGTCGGAGGCCTCGTCGGCGTTCCCGTAATTGCCGTGCCCACCAGCATCGGCTACGGCGCTTCCTTCAAGGGGCTGACGGCGCTCCTCGGCATGCTGAATTCCTGCGCATCAAATGTGAGCGTGGTGAACATCGATAACGGATTCGGTGCAGGATACGTCGCGTCGCTGATCAACCGGCTGTAAGGAGTCTAGGGAATGAAATGTTTCTCGATCGCAATCCTACTTTGTACTTTTGCGGGTGCGTCATTTGTGGAAAATACAAAAACCATTCAGCTGGCGGAGGTTGCGCAACACGCCGTCGATCAGTCCAAACTCACATTGCCGGGGGGCACGCCCTTTCATCTGAAAGCAGAAGTTGTTGAGACCACGAATCCCGGCTCCGACTATAAGGCGGAAATTGAGGAATATTGGGCTTCCCCCGAAAAGTGGCAACGCACGATCGTATCGCCAAGCTTTTCGCAAACCCTGACCGTGAACGGCGATCAGATATCAGAGGAGAACAAAGGGGACTATTTCCCGTGGTGGTTAAACGACCTCGTCACCGCCATCTTTGATCCCGTGCCGATGCTGGACAGTTTGAAGAATGTAGACGCACCGATGCAAAGGCCCGGCGGCTCGCAGCGTTCCAACAGCTGCGCCCGGCTGCAGATGAAAGTTGGCACGCCTCCCGCCGAGAACAGCGCGTTCCTGGTATTTTGCTTCGCAGGCAGGCTCGGCCTCCTCGAATCAGTGATCACTCCGGCATATGACGCCGAATTCAAGGATTATGGCGACTTCAAAGACAAGAAAGTGGCTCGACGATTTGTGATCAACCCCGAGCCAGGCACGACGATCGAAGCAAAGATAACCCAGCTCGAGGAACTCGCAAGCCCTGGGGAAAGCCGCTTCGCTGTCCAGCACTCGACGCCTCCCAAGGAACGCATCGACCGCATTAGCGTTCCAGAAGCCACCGTGCGAAGCTTGTCGGAATATACGCCGGACATCCTTTGGCCCCCTGTGCGCAGCGGCAAAACCTCCGGCGTCCTCAGCATGTACATCTCCGTCGATCGAAGCGGGCGCGTTCGCGAGGCTTGGCCGCTGAACTCTGACAACGCTGGCCTCGAGAACGCGGCGCGTGAGCAAGTAATGAAATGGCGATTCAAGCCGGCCAAGATGCACGATACCCCAGTTCAAACAGAAACTGTGCTGACCTTTGCCTTCAGCACAAAAATTGGGGATCCAATCCCCATCCTCACAGACGAAGAAGCTCGCAAGTTGGCCATGAATGTACTCGAACCTGCGTTTCCTCCCGGAAGTAAGAAAGGAACCGAAGTGAAGGTACAGATTGGAGTCAATTTGGATGGGACCGTGAACGGAGTCGGAAATCCTTACGACGTGCCGACGCCGCTTTTCATGGCAGCAGCCGTGGCTGTTCGGCAATGGCATTTCCGGCCGTACCTGCGCAAGGGCAAGCCCGATCTCTTTGGCGCCGACATCGTTTTTCGCGTGCCGTAAATAGCCTTGAAGAAAAACGGGCGCGACTTTCGCCGCGCCCAAGGCTCACCCCCAACACTACATCCCCGACAAGCCGGGCTGACTCGCCTGGCGCGAATCTTTTTCCACGACCAGTTTGTTCTCTACGCTGAACGCGCCGAAGATTTGGTTGGCGCGAATGCCTGCAACATTCTTATCCATGGCGGAATCCACCGAACCGTACAGTGTGATGTGGCCGTTGTCGACAATGATGCGAATCGGCCGCGCCGGATCGATGGCGTATTTGCTCAGCACAGAGTCGCGATAGATCACACGAGCCGCGCGCAAACGCAAACCATCATCGAACAGGGAGACCGGCTCCAGTGAGATGTTCGAGATCACATCCTTCACTCCCGGCATATTCTGTATGTCGGCCAGAGCCTCGTCGCGTCCCACTCCAGTTCGATCCTGTCCCTCAACCGTGACCACGCCATCCTTCACGCCCAGAGCGAAGTAGTCGAACGTGATGTCATAGCCCTCTCGCACGTAGCGCAGCTTCTTCGCCAGTTGCCGTTCCAGTTGCGCATCGGATACATTCGGCCCCGCCACCGTGATCAGGTTACGCACGCCCTGCACGTTCGAAGCTTTTCGAGCCAGCTTGGCGGCGTCCAGTTTGCGCTGGTACAGATCGACCGTACCCGTGAGGGTAACGATTCCATCTTGTGTGCTCGACTGCACATCGCGGAACTGATTCTTCGCCACCAGTTTCTGTCCCACCATCGTTTGAATTTGATTGTCGTAGCGCGTCGCCGCCACCGGTTCGGCCAGGATCATCCCGCTCATGAGCCCTACCGCCAGCAGCGCACCCGCAATTTTCTGCAAGCCTGCTTTCTTCATCATCACCACTGTCATAGGTCACCTCCGACCCAATTTTGACGAAACTTTACGAACTAACCACTTGGTTAATTCCTTCGATGCGGGGATGTGTGCCGGAGATGCATTGGGTGGGTTGTCTCGGCAAGGCGGCGCCGTCCGCAACTTATTCAGGTTTGTCGGGTTAGATACAAACGTGGGAGGCGAGGTTAGCGACGGGTCCGCGTCCGCGGGGGGCGGGCGCCAGTGCTGGATTTCGCGCGGCTCGCCTCTTCAGTCTTGAACACGCGGGCAAAAATCTTGTCCACGTTTTTCAGCTGTCTCTGCAGGTCGAATGCGTATTCGATTTGCTTGCGCGGAACTTTTTTTGTGATCTCCTTGTCCGCAAGTACGAGATCATGAAAGTTCAGCCCTTCTTTCCACGCGCGCATCGCGTGCGCTTGCACCAGGCGGTAAGCATCCTCGCGCGAAACTCCTTGCTCCACCAGATCGAGCAACAGTTGGCCGCTGAAGATCAGTCCATGAGTACTCTCCAGGTTAGCCAGCATTCGCTTGGGATACACGAACATGTTTTCGATAAGACTGGCCGTCTTGTTCAGCAGATAATCGATGAGCGTGGTGGAGTCCGGCAGAATCACGCGTTCGGCCGAAGAGTGTGAGATATCGCGCTCGTGCCACAAGGCAACGTTTTCAAAGCCGGCCTGAGCATTGCCGCGTACCACCCGGGCCAGCCCACTGATCTGCTCGCTGGTCACCGGATTCCGCTTGTGCGGCATCGCCGAAGATCCCTTTTGTTTTTCACTGAAAAACTCTTCAGCCTCGCGAACCTCCGTGCGCTGCAGGTGTCGTATCTCGGTGGCAATCTTATCCAACGTAGACGCAATCACAGCCAGCGTCGCAAGATAGTGCGCGTGCCTGTCGCGCTGGATCACTTGCGACGACACCGCCGCCGCCTTCAGACCCAGGCGCGCGCAAATTTTCTCCTCAATTTCCGGCGTAAGATGCGCGAAAATCCCGACCGCTCCTGAAAATTTTCCAACTCGCAAATCCTCAGCCGCCGCCTTGAAGCGGACGATGTTGCGCTGCGTTTCCGAATACCAGTTCGCCAGCTTGAATCCGAACGTAATGGGCTCGGCGTGAACTCCATGCGTCCGTCCTACCATCGGCGTGTCTTTAAATTCCCACGCCCGTCGCTCGAGCACCTCGGCCAGCCGTTCCAGATCCTGCGCAATCAGCGTCGAAGCCTGCTTGATCAGCAAAGCCTGCGCGGTATCGACCACATCATTAGAGGTGAGCCCGTAGTGGAACCAGCGCGCATCGGGGCCCACGATCTCAGCTACCGCCGTCGTGAAGGCAATCACATCGTGGCGCACTTCCGCTTCAATCTCGTGGATGCGCTCCACGCTGAAATCGGCGCGCTCGCGAATGGATTTGGCCGCGGCCTTGGGAACCATTCCTGCCTCGGCCAGGGTTTCCGTGGCGGCAACTTCCACAGCCAGCCAGGTGCGGAAGCGATTCTCATCATTCCAGATGCGGCCCATTTCTGGGCGGGTGTAGCGCGGGATCAACTCGTACCCCTCCTGTCGATGCTGATGTAAGCGGGACAGAGGATTCTAACTGGAGCGGGAAAAAGAGGCCAGCGCCGGGCCATGTCCAGATTTGTGCCCATTTCTTTATGTATCGTCTTACGATACACTATGTAGGAAGTGGATCGCGGCACGATACAATCAGCGGCATGAAGAGGCTCACCTTGTCGGATTACCAGGCCTTGGCCGAGTTCCGTTACCAGATCCGCCGCTTCCTCCATTTCAGCGAGCAAGCGGTCAAAAAGGCTGGGCTGGAGCGGGGTCAGTACCAGCTGATGCTGGCCATCAAGGGTATGCCGGCCGGCGTGCGTCCGCGAATCCGCGAGTTAGCGGGCCGCATGGAAATCCGCCACCATAGCGCCGTCGAATTAGTAAATCGTCTGGAGGCCGGAGGTTTTGTGCACCGCAGCCGGGCCCAGGACGACCGCCGCGAAGTGCTGCTCGCGCTGACGCCCAAGGGAGAGAAGGTCCTCGCCGAGCTGGCGCTCCATCATCACGACGAACTCCGCAGCGCCGGACCCGAACTGGTCTCTGCTCTTCGCCGCATCATGCGCGCGGGCGATGACGCCGATTCCCAGCATTTTCCCCTCCCGCACGAAAAAGGCGCGTCTGAAAAAGGTCCTTCCGAGAGAGGAAGGACCGCCAAGAATCCATGAGCCCGAAAGCCGACCGCCTCTTGGCCACCCGTACAAAACACACTCGCCGCCGTTGTTTTTGTTGCGGAAGCGACCGGCGGTCATGCTTTCATCGTTCCCGCCCTCCTCGGAGCCGCCGTAGGCTACGCGGTCTCCGGCGACGCCTCAGCCCGGACGACCAACACGAAAACAGTCCATGAGTTTCCAGACTGATGGGCGTCTGAAATAGACTCTACCGGCGATTTCTATCCCAAGGTCACTGTCCGCGATTCTCGCCATCCCCCGCGTCCGCACCATAATTTGTATTGCCAACCGTCGCCGTCTTTCAGTATCCTTCCGCAATCCCCAGAGTCCGCACTCTGCAGGGAAGCGTGTATCCGATGGCGATAGCCGACCTCAAGCGATCACGTCCTTATCTGCGCAGCCCGCTCCTGGGTTTAAGCGTGCAACACCGGCTGCGCCCTTTCTTCTGTTGTCGATCCGCTTGTCCGCTCGCCAAAAGTCCGACTCAGCAATAACCGACAATTTCAAGTCCGAACTCAGGGAGAAGCACATGCTGAAGCTACAAGCTAGGTTGATCTGGATTAGTTTTCTCGCAGTGGCGTTCCTCGCCCAGGCCTTCGCACAGGGCGGCGCGACGGGCGCGATCACTGGCACAATTCAGGATCCCAGCGGCGCAGTCGTCGCCAACGCCGAGGTGCGCATCACCAACCAGGAAACCGGCGTGCTCGAGCGCAGCGTTACATCCGGCGGCGATGGTTCTTTCACCGCTCCGCTTCTGCCGGTAGGCCAATACACGGTGAGCGTCCATGCACCCGGCTTCTCTGAATCTACGTTTCGTGACATCGTCGTCCGCGTCACTGAGACCACCCGCTTGATCGCCAAGCTCAAGACTCAGGCCGTGCAGCAGCAAGTGGAAGTGCAAGCCGAAGTCCAGCAGGTCGACACCACCGACGCGACAACCGGACAGGCTATCGAATCAAGCACCATCAAGAACCTTCCGCTCGCCACGCAAAACTTTCAGCAGCTACTCACGCTCTCCAGTGGCGCGCAAGGCGAGTTGAATGCCGCCTCGCAGCTCGGACGTGGCAACGTCCGCATTGAAGTAAACGGCCAGCGCGAAGATAACAACAACTATCAGATCGAAGGCATCAGCGCGACCGACTACAACGTCGCTGAGTTAACAACCACACCCTTGCCGAATCCCGCGGTCATTCAGGAGTTCAAGGTACAAACTTCGCTCTATGACGCCACTCAGGGACGCAACGGCGGTGGCAACATCAACGCCATCCTGAAGACGGGCACTAACGCCTTCCACGGCGAAGCCTACGAATTTTTCCGCAACACCGTGCTCGACGCAAACGACTACTTCCTCAACGGCGCGGGTGAACCCAGGCCTGTCATCCAGCAGAACATTTTCGGCGGAGATCTGGGTGGCCCCATCGGCACCGGCGGCAAGCTGGGCTTCTTCTTCGTCAACTATTCGGGAACCCGCCAGCGCAGCGGTGATTCCCCCGGAACCATCATCAGCACGCTCATCCCGTACATTCCCGCGGCCGATCGAGTTCCTTCCGGCTATGCCGCGCTGTCATCGGCTTTCAACCTAACCAGCGTCGATCCCGTCGCAGCCTCGTTGATTGCGTTCCGAAGCAATCAATTCGGTGCAGCTGCAAACGGCTATCTCTATCCCCTGCCCAACGTTCCCGCCGGAACCGCGGCCGGAACCGTCGTTCCATTTACCACCAGCATCCCCGGCTCCTACACCGACGACCAATTCACCGCGACCTGGGATCGCGAATTCCGCAATTCCAACGACAAACTCTCGGTTAATTTCTTCTTCCAAGATTTCCAATCCAACGTTCCCTTCGGCGCGGGCGGCCTGCAAGCCTCTCTCGGCGGCAGCATCAGCAGTGGAGACCTCAACTTTCCCTACCAGCTCCCGGTAAACGATCGTGTCTTCTCACTTACCGAGACTCACGTTTTCTCTCCCGCTTTGGTCAATGACTTCCGCCTCGGTTTTATTCGCATCAACAACAGCGATATCAACGTTCCACCCGTCACCGCCGCCGACGCCGGAATCACCCGCCCCACCAACAACCTCACCGACAACATTTACAAATTCACTTTCGTCAGTTCGGGATTTCAATTCGGCCCCACGCCGCAAGCCAACCAGTACCAGGCGCAGAACAACTTCAATTTCATCGACACGCTGGGCTGGGTGAGAGGCAAACACAACTGGCGATTCGGCGGGGAGTTTACGCCGGTCGCCCTCAACAAAAAGTTCCCCCAGGTGTTCAACGGACAGCTTTATTTTGGGGACTCAATAAACAATACGCTTCCGGGATGCGCTCCCCCGAATCCTCCCTGTCAGGTGAGTGATGTCGGCAATTTTCTGCAAGGCTCTCCGGAATTCAGCTTCGGCGGCGGCGGAGTCTACAACCACAACTATCGCCAGAAAAATTCCGCCATCTTCGTTCAGGACGACTGGAAAGCCACGCAGAACGTCACTCTGAACCTCGGCCTCCGCACCGAGTTCTTCGGCGCCTGGAGCGACAATGCCTGCCACATCGGCAACATGGAATCAGACCTCACCAAATCCGGCCAGTATCCTTTTATCTATCCGAGCTGCGTCAATAAGCTGGGCGTTCCCGGCCTTACCGGAAATGCTGCTGGATCAACTTTCAAGAACAGTGTCTCCACCGGAATCGGCCCGCGCATCGGCTTCGCCTGGGATGTGATGGGCCATCACAACACAACCATCCGCGGCGGCTACGGCATCTTCTACGTACGCGAAGATGTTGGCGCGGTCGACCAGCTCAGCTTCCAGTCTCCGTTCATCCCCATCGTATTTTTCGGACAGACCCCCGGCTTCACCATGTCTGATTTCTTCACCGGAACTCCCGCCACCAATTCCAACGCGGTGCCCGCAGCCGGACAATTATCCGGCGCTTGGCTTCCCTGCCTCTCGCAGCTCACGGGATTCGCGAATAACGATCCTACGCTGGCTGGTAACTACAACCTCCCGTCAGGCGCGCCTGCCTGCACCGGCCCCGGTGTCAACCCCACGCAGAACCTGTTTGTACTGGAAGTCCCTCGGCACTTCGTGGTACCCAATACGCAGCAATGGAACCTCACTGTCCAGCGCGATTTGGGCCGCAAGTGGGTGCTGGAGGTTGGCTACGTGGGGACCAAGGGCACGCATCTGCGCGAAACGCGGGACGCTATTCAGTCGGTAAACGCCACTCCTTCTAACCCGTTCACTGTGACGGACACCAGCGGCCACACGTATCAGATCACCTCGAATACGTTCGCCAACGCCATCGCACGCACGCCCACCCCCGGATTGAACGGCTATTCGGGCTATCAGATCTTCGCCAACGACGCCTACTCCATCTACCACTCTCTGCAGGCCACCGTCTCGCGGCGCTGGGACCGCGGCTACATTCAGGCCGCCTACACCTACTCCAAGAACATTGATGCGACCTCAACCGGCAACACCGCCAACAACACCGCCTTCAACGATGAGAGCACCATCAACGCCTCCCGCGGAATCTCTGACTTCAACCGTCCCAACGTGTTAAAGCTCAGCTACGTCTACGAACTCCCATTCTTCGCGCACGCCGCCGGATTCAGGCGCACCGCGCTTGGTGGATGGTCGGTGAGCGGCGTCACCAGCTTCCAAAATTCCCTGCCCTTTTCAGTTTTGGATTCCAACGGCGGCAATGCTTTTCTGGGAGCGGGCACGTCGCCCGTGGCCGCAAGTCTGGCTTCCGGCGCCACCATTGGCAGTGGCATGAGCTCCGGCAGCGTCTCGCAGCGCCTGGGCGGATGGTTAAATCCGGGTGCCTTTACGACCGCTCCGCTGCTCTATCCGACCCAATGCGCAACGGATCCCAACTTCTGCACCACCGGCTTCGGCAACCTTGGCCGCAACATTTATCGTGGCCCGTTCCAACAGAACTGGGATTTCTCGCTCATCAAGCATTTCAAAATTACGGAGCGGCAGGATCTTCGCTTCGCCGCGGATTTCTTCAACCTGTGGAATCACCCGAATTTCGGCACTCCGCTGATCACCGACTTCGAACAATATCTGGCATGGTCCTCCGGCCCCAAGACCAGTCCTGACCCATTTGGCGAAATCGTCAGTACGACGGGAACTCCGCGCCTGATCCAATTCTCGCTGCGCTGGGCATTCTGATCCATAGCCAAAAAGAGAAGCCGGGAAGCATCGCTTCCCGGCTTTTTTCTTGCTCGATTTCAAAGTTTTCAACTGAATTTTAAGGCCGCTGCTCCGCTTCCGTAATCAGTGGCCGCAGTGCGTCCACCGAGAATCCCAGCGTGCCCCCGGAAAATCCATCGATGTATGCGGAATTGATTCCAATCACTTCCGCATTGGAATTGAACACCGGCCCACCGCTGCCCCCATGGGCGGTGGGTGCATCGTAGATCAGCTTATCTCCCACCACGTCGCCCAGATGCCCGCAGGTGGTCGAAGGACGAATCAGCGACAACGCCGCCAGTTCACTCGCCGCCGTAATGTCGTTGTGCCGGTATGCCAGCCGCTGGTAAATCCCGCTCGGCGACTTGGCCACCATCCCCGCGATCCCCATCGGATAACCAATCACCGTCACCAGTTCTCCCGGCAGCGCCGTCCCGTGCGCCAGCGGTAGCACAGCAAGTCCACGCACCGCGTCCTTGTTCACAATCTTCAGCACTGCCAGATCGCCCGTAGAAGAAACCGATCCGGGCGTCAAGCTGACCGGCGTCGCCGATCCGGGAAAGAACACGACCAGGCTCTCCAGCATCGCCGCCGCTCCCTTGTGCATCAACCCTTCTGCTTCGCTATCGCCATACCAGGGTTCGGCCACATGCCGGTTGGTAGCGAGTAGTCCATCGCCTACCAGAAATCCAGTGCCCGACACGCGCGCCCGAATCGCTGCCGGTTGGTTCGCAAACCCCACCTGATACACGCCGTAAATGTAGCCAATAGAATTCCGGTAACGGTTCAGCACCAGCGCCGGCATGGCCTGCTCTTTTTCCAACTGCTCCACTTGCTGCGTCAGCGCATGCACCTGCTTCTGCAGATCGTCGGGCTGCGGCCCCTGTGCCATCCCGGGCGCATAGTAATGGAACATGGCTACCGCGCCGATCAGCAACACGATCGCCAGCACGGCTTGCACCGCCTGCTGCCAGCTCTCAGTAACTTCGTTCGATTCCTGTGGAACTTCTGGTTCGGCCATGGATGTGGATGCCGCTTCCAGTTCCTGCGCGAGGGGAAAACGCGCGCCCGGCGCCGGAAGCAGGCGAGTCGTCATCTTGCCTTGTCTGGCAAGGCTTTTCCACGGTACGGAAGATGATGTACAGGGGATACCAAAGGAGCGGTGAGAATGGCAGTCAGCGGCGGCCTGCCAAATGCAAGCAGGCTAAGGCTTTCCGACGCCCAGCCGCTTGGCCATTTCGTCGTAAAGGAAGCCTTTGCCCGCCTTATACGGCTGCACCCATTCGCCATCGATCACGAACTGAGGCACAGCCCGCTTGCCCGTATGTTTGACGATCTCTTCTGCCGCGCCCGGCGTGCTCTCCACGTCGATATCTTTGTATGCGACGTTGTGTTTGGCTAGAAATCTCTTGGCCTCGCGGCAATCCGGGCACCAGGCAGAAGAGTAAACGGTGAGTTCCATATATCTTTCAGATAATCTGTCGCGCGGACTAACTTGCCACCCTTCTCGATCGTATCCTACACATGTTCTAGTTGCCTGACCGTACGTTCGTTGACCACGTTCCCCGTATTCAGCGTGGAAGCCGGCTCGAACAGGATAAGCCAGCACTCCTCGTCCGCCACCGGACGATGCTCCACGCCGCGCGGCACCACAATAAACTCGCCTTCCTCGATCCACTCATGCCGGTCGCGAAATTCCATGCGGAAGCGTCCCTTCACCACCAGAAACATCTCGTCTTCGTTCTCGTGATGATGAAACACGAACTCGCCCTTCAGTTTGTCGAGCTTCACATGCTGGCCGTTGAGTTCGGCCGCAATGTAGGGCTTCCAGTACTCCGAAATCTTTGCGAATTTATCGGCGATGTTGACCTTGGTCATGAAGCGCTCCCCCTGCTGACTGTGACCGCATTCTAAAGATTCCTTGGAAACCGAATTGGTCGCAAAATCGGGTGCCCCGTCCTTGTCCCTCCGTCTTTTGGAGGGACAGGGCGGGGACTTTGATCTTTCGCCCTCTGCGTTTACGAAGCCTCGCTCGCCTCTTAAATCTGACCGGCGCCGCCGTCCACACCCAGATCAACCCCGGTAATATAGGACGCCTCGCTGCTGGCCAGGAAAAGAACCGCATGCCCCACTTCCTCGGGAGTGCCGAAGCGCTTCATCGGGTTGGCTGTCTTGATATAGTTCGCGAACTCATCGACCGCGGCCTGCGGCAGTCCCGTTCTTCCGAAGATCGGAGTTTCGATCGGTCCCGGACTAACCACATTCACTCGAATTCCGCGGTCCACCAACTCTCCCGCGAAGGTGCGAGCCAGCGAGCGCACCGCCGCCTTACTGGCTGAGTAAACGCTGGTTGTGGGACTACCCTTTGCATTTACCACGGAGGAGTTCAGAACGATTCCGGCATGGTTATTGAGATGGGGCAGCGCTTTCTGCAGCGTAAAATAAAGGCCCTTGACGTTGATATCAAAGATTTCGTCGAACAGTTGCTCGCTGCTTTCGCTCGCCGGAGCAAACTTCGCAATGCCCGCGTTGGCAAAGATCGCATCAATCTTGCCGAACTTTCCCGTCACCTGTGTGTACAGCCGGTCGATGTCCGCCAGTTTGGATACATCCGCCTTCACCGCCAGTGTGCCGCTGCCAATGGTTTTGACCGCCTCGTCGAGCGTCTTCTGGTCCCTCCCCGAGATCGCAACTTTCGCTCCCTCGTCATGAAACAGCTTGGCGGTAGCCAGTCCAATGCCGCTGTTTCCTCCGGTAACCACGACTGTCTTTCCCTCAAACCTTTTCGCCATAAGATTTCTCCTTTTTGAATGAGCGGGCTGATCTGGCCCCGCGCCACAAAGTTCCGTTACTTTTACACTTTGATGATCATCAAACTATGGTGGTTTCAATTTCTTCGAGCCCGCATGCTACATTGGGACCTGATTCCATGGAAAGAAAAGAATTAACGGACATTTCCAAAGCTCTGAGCGATCCCACACGCCTCCAAATCTACGAAGGGATCTCCTCCTGCAAGGAAATGTTTTGCGGCCAGGTGGTCGAGAAATATGGGCTGACCCCGGGCACCATCTCGCATCATCTGAAGATTCTGGCGGACGCCAATCTGATCGAGACTCGCCGTCAAGGCCAGTTCATCTATCTCAAATCGCGGCCACAGACCATCCTCGACTACGCCAAGGCCCTTACCAAAATAACGAACAAAAGAAAAGCCGCCAGCAAAAGCTGACGGCTGAAAGCTTATAGCGCGTCTTCCTAACTGTTCTCGTACAGCAGCACGCCCTCGGTCTTTTCCGCGTCCACCGGACGGTAGAACAGCTTGTTATCTTCCAGAAAGACCTCGATAAATGCCGGACGCGTCGTAATCGTGCCCTGAATCAGCGCCTCCGACAGCGGGTCTTCAATGTATTTCTGCAATGCCCTGCGCAGCGGCCGAGCACCGTAGGAGCGATCCGTCAGCGTCTGGCTGAGGATCCACTTCTTCGCCTCATCCGCCACCGTAACCGTAATCGCCTTCTGCGCCAGGTTCGCGTTGAGCTGCGTGACCATGAGTTCCAGAATCTGAATCAGGTCGCTCTCGCTCAAAGCCAGGAACAGAATGATTTCGTCCAGCCGGTTCAGGAATTCCGGATTGAAGGTCCGTTTCACCTCGCCCTTCACCAGTTCCTCAACCTTGCCCGAAACCTGATCTTCCGCCGTTGACTGGAAGCCAAATCCTTCGCGCTTCTGCAGATGCCGCGCCCCAATGTTCGAGGTCATGATCAGGATTGTGTTCTTGAAATCGACCGTATTGCCCAAACCATCGGTCAGCTGGCCGTCTTCAAAAACCTGCAGCAGGATGTTGAACACATCCGGATGCGCCTTCTCGATCTCATCCAGCAGCACCACCGAATATGGCGCACGCTTTACGCGCTCGGTAAGCTGGCCGCCCTCTTCGTATCCCACGTATCCCGGAGGCGAGCCGATCAGCTTCGAAACCGAATGCTTCTCCATGAACTCCGACATGTCGAAGCGAACCAAAGCTTTTTCTGTGCCGAACATGAACTGCGCCAGCGTCCGCGCAACTTCGGTTTTACCAACGCCCGTCGGACCCAGGAACAGGAACGACCCAATCGGCCGGTTCGGACTCTTCAATCCCGCGCGCGAACGTCGGATCGCCCGGGCCAGTGCGCTGATTGATTTATCCTGCGAAATAATTCGCTTGTGCAGCTCTTCTTCGATGCGCAGCAGTTTCTGCGTCTCTTCTTCTTTGATCGAAGTGATGGGAACGCCCGTCCATCGGGACACTACATCTTCGATATCTTCGCGGCCGACTACGCCGGTCGAAGACTCATCCAGATGATATTTCTCGCGCAGCGCGCGCAGGTTCTCGCGCTCCTTGCGTTCTTCATCCGAATAGAAGCGAGCCTTTTCGAACTCATGGTTTGCGATCGCGTTCTCCATGCGGTGCACGATGAACTTGATCCGCTTCTGCACTTCCGTGATCTCTTCCGGCTGCGAAGTCTGCCGCAGCTTCACCCGCGCGCCAGCTTCATCCACCAGGTCGATCGCCTTATCCGGCAAGAACCGGTCCGGGATGTAGCGGTTCGAGTGCGATACCGCGAAGTTGATGGCGTCGTCGGTGTAAGTAACGGCGTGAAATTTCTCGTACCGATCCTTGATCCCGAACAGCACCTTCACCGCGTCCGCCTCGTTCGGCGGCGGAACCTTCACTGCCTGGAAGCGCCGCTCCAGTGATCGGTCTTTCTCGATGGATTTGCGATATTCACCCGGCGTGGTTGCGCCGATGCATTGAATCTCGCCGCGCGATAACGCCGGCTTGAGAATGTTGGCCGCGTCCAGCGATCCTTCCGCCGATCCCGCGCCCACCAGTGTGTGCAGTTCATCAATAAAGATGATGGAGTTCTGCGACTCCATCAGCTCTTTCATGATGGTCTTCAACCGCTCCTCAAACTGTCCACGATATTTCGTTCCCGCAACGATCAGCGAAAGATCAAGCGCCAGAATTCGCTTGTCCGCGAGGAACGATGGAACCTCGCCGTCGGCAATCCGCTGCGCCAGTCCCTCGACAATGGCGGTTTTGCCCACTCCCGGCTCGCCAATCAACACTGGATTATTCTTGGTGCGCCGGCACAGAATCTGGACCACACGCTCCAGTTCTCCGTCGCGTCCAACCAGCGGATCCAGCTGGCTATCCATCGCTGCCTGCGTCAGATCGCGCGAAAACTCGCTCAGCAGCGAAGACTCGCGCTGCCGCTGCGGCTGCGCTTTTTCCTGGCTGGTACGCGCCAGCTCCTCCCGAATAGTCGAGAGTCGCAGCCCGCGCTCGTGCAGAATCTCCGCGGCAAAGCACTTCTCTTCTCTCAATAACCCCAACAACAAATGCTCGGTTCCGATGTGCCGGTGGGAGAGCCGCTCCGCTTCTTCCGCGGCATAGGCTAGCACGCGCTTGCACTCGTTGCTCAAGGGCAGGTCCACCGAGGTCGAGACTTTTTCCCGAATCGTGGTGTGACCCTCAATCTGCTTCCGGATCGACTCAACCGAGGCGTGTGAGCGCAGGAATCGATTGGTCAGGGCTTTGTCTTCGCGCAGGAGCCCCAGCAGCAGGTGCTCGGTCTCTATATAAGGAGACCCGAACTGGCTTGCTTCGTAGCGCGCAAAAAAGATTACGCGCCTGGCTTTCTCCGTATAACGTTCAAACATAATGCGCTTCCCCCTGAACCCTTCTGGTCGAGAAGGCGCTAGCTCGCTCGACCTACCTGAATCCCCGCCCGATTTCGTGTACGTCCTGCATCCTGATTCGTGTCACCAGGTCATTATGCAATCAAACGGCCACCAAACCCAAGTACCGAAACGTTACCGCAATGTTACCGAAGGAATCTGTTGAAATCTCCTTCGATTTCCAGCTATTCCAATTTCTTGCACTTTGTCTAACTAATCTTTCACTCGCCGTGCTTAATTCAAGCCGGCAACGACTCCGGACTAACCTCTTCCACGCGCCCTCGCTCCAGACGCAACACCCGATGGCAACGCCTCGCGAACGAATAGTTGTGTGTTGCAATGAGGGAGGTGAGTTGGTGCTCGCGATGTAATCGCGCAATCAATTCGAAAACCGCTTCCGCGTTCGGTCCGTCAAGGTCCCCGGTAGGCTCATCCGCCAGCAACAACTTCGGACCGGTAATGAGCGCCCTGGCCAAAGCTACCCGCTGTTGCTCACCGCCCGAAAGCTCTCCTGAGCGGTGATGCGCGCGTTTCTCCAGTCCGACCTCGCGCAACCAGCGCGACGCTTCCGGCGCAGCCTCTGCCCAGCTGCGCCCCCGCACCAGCAGAGGCATCGCCACATTTTCCGCCGCCGTAAATTCCGGCAGCAGATAGTGAAGTTGCCAGACAAAGCCCGTCTCGCGATTGCGAAACTTCGATGCTTCATCCGCCGTCAACGTATTCAGCTTCAATTCCGCGCAGTATACGTCACCCGCGGAAGCCTGATCAAGAGCGCTGAGGATGTGCAACAAGGTACTCTTCCCCGCTCCCGACTCGCCGACGATCGCGAGCATCTCGCCTCGCTTCACCTCGAACGATAAATTCTCAAAGAGCACCAGATCCGATTCGCCGGATCGAAAAACTTTCTTTAGCCCTTCAACCCGAAGCAAAGTGTCTTGTTCCACCACTCGTTCACTTAGATGCACTTTGCCCCCGCCACGGTCCATCCTGTCCCGGCCCTAGGCTGCCGCAGGCAGGAACAGTAGAGGCGGACATCTTCTCACACTAGCACCGTACTCCACATGGCACCTTTGCACTATATGGAAACCTGCTTGCCACGGCTCTGTCGATCATTAGAAAGCCGCCTACCGAAAACTGTACTCATTGTGATGCGCCCGCGATGTGACCTGCGTCACGATGCAAGATGCCAAGAACAGTGGCCCCTGATCAGGGTCCAGTGTCCAGTGGTCAGCCGCCAGTCCTTATTCTGACCACTGGACACTGCCCACTAGCCACTGTTTTTCTACACTTCGACCTTCGCTTCCGCGCCCGCCAGTCGTTCCAAAGACTCCCCGTAAGGCTCGCGCGCAATGCCGCGCTCCGTGATAATCGCGGCCACGTATTTGGCCGGAGTCACATCGAACGCCGGATTCTCGATCGATACGCCGTCGGGCGTCATCTGCTTCCCGGCAATATGAGTTACTTCCTTCGGATTACGCTGCTCGATGGGAATCCCGTCACCGTCCGGGCACGCCAGGTCGACCGTCGAAATCGGCGCCGCCACATAAAATGGGATCCCATTTTCCTTAGCCAGCACCGCAACCGTATAGGTTCCAATTTTGTTGGCCACATCGCCGTTGGCCGCGATCCGGTCGGCGCCCACCACAATCGCTCCAATCTTTCCCTGCTTCATCATGGCGCCCGCCATGTTGTCGGAAATCACCGTGGTCGGGATGCCGTCTTTCATCAGTTCCCACGCCGTCAGCCGCGCCCCCTGCAGGAACGGCCGCGTCTCGTCCGCATACACGTGAATCTTTTTCCCCTGCTCTACCGCCGCGCGAATCACTCCCAGCGCCGTTCCGTAGCCAGCCGTTGCCAGCGCTCCGGCATTGCAGTGCGTCAGCACTCCACCTTCGCTCGGCATCAGCGTCGCGCCATGCCGTCCCATAGCCTGGTTCGCGGCAATATCTTCCGCGTGCATGCGCTTGGCTTCTTCCACCAGATCCCGCTTGATCTGCGCAATAGGACGAATCCGCATGCGCTCAAACTTCTCCTGCATCCGCCGGATCGCCCAGAAAAGATTCACCGCCGTCGGCCTGGTCTTGCCGATAACATCGCAGATCTGATCCAGATCCCGTTTGAGGTCCCCGACCGTCTCCGCCTTGGAGTTCTGCACTCCCAGCGCAATCCCCATCGCCGCGGCCACGCCAATCGCAGGTGCTCCCCGCACCACCATCGTCCGTATGGCGTCGGCGACCTGCTCGTACGTCTTGCAGGTCACATAAGTTTCTTCCGTCGGCAGCTTCGTCTGATCGATGAAGCGTACCCCCTGTTCCGTCCATTCCAGTGTTTGAATCATCTCGTTTGTCATCCTGAGCGAGATTGTGCTTCGCGATAGCGAAGCACAGCCGCAGTCGAAGGATCCCTGCAAACCTGTAACGACAAAGGCTCCGCAAGGCATTTCCCTTACCGCTCTGCGGCTCGCATTGTCGGAGACCTCCGCCCCGCACTACACCCTATGCGCCTCGCACAAACTCCGCGGATTGTTCGTCGCTGCCGGTCGTCCACAAATTTCGCAAACCGCCGCCACAGCAAAGATCGCAGGCTGCGTATCGTCCGTCTGCAGAATATGTTGCGCTCGCACTTCGCTCGCCGTAAAGATCGACACAAACGGCGCCGGAGCCGCAGCCTTTTCTACGTTCGGCCTTCCCTTCGCTTCCTCGCGCTCCACCAGGCACATCGCTCCCACCACGTGGAATCCAAACTCGCGTGCCGTCTCAATCGCCTGCACCGTGGAAGCCCCGGTCGTACAAACGTCGTCCACGATCACCACCCGCGCGTCCTTCTCGCGAAAGCCTTCAATGCGCTGCCCCGTCCCGTGCTGCTTTTCCGCCTTGCGCACCAGAAACCCATTCAGCTCGCCGCTCATCACCGAAACCGCAACCACAATCGGATCCGCCCCCATGGTGAGCCCACCAATGGCCTGCGCCTTCCAGCCCCGCTGCTTGATTTCGTCGTAAAAAACCTGCCCGGTAAGCCGCGCGCCTTTGGCATCCAGCGTGGTCGTCCGGCAATCGATGTAGTAGTCGCTGGTGCCCCCGGAAGACAGTTTGAACTCGCCCAGCCGGAACGACTTATGCGCGAGCAACTGCAGCAATTCCTGACGCGATGAATTCATGAAATTCAACAATACCACGGCAAATCAGCCTCTGTGGCCTCACAACTTGCCCCACACGGCAGCCTCCAATCTCCTTGCCGTGATAACCTTGAAGTTTCCCCACAATGATGCCTCGAGGTATGAAATTGCACAGTGCGCGAAAGCTTTTCTTCTTCTTTCTTGTCACCCTTCTTACTACATACATTTGCGGTTCCGGCTTGATTTCGACAGCATTTGCCGAAGGCACCCGTTCCTGGGAGCAGTCCAAATTTGAAGACCTCACCAAAGGCACCGCAACCGGAGTAGCCATTCGCAGCGCCGGCGGCCTCGAGCTCGCCCCCACCTTCAAAAGCCTCTACGCGACCCCTTCCACCTACATTTGGGCCATCGCCGCCGACGACGCAGGAAATGTCTACGTAGCGGCCGGCGCTCCGGCCCGCGTCTACCGCATCACGCCCGATGGTAAAGCCACCGTCATTTTCGAGCCGAAAGAGCTCCAGGTGCAAGCCCTGCAGATCGCCTCTGCTGGCGTGATCTACGCCGCCACCGCTCCCGATGGCAAGGTGTACAAAATTGAACACAACTCCGGCAAAGCGCAGTCCGTCAAGGCGGACTCATCTCCCGCCGTGGATCCCTCCTGGATTTCTTCCGTCTATTTCGAGCCTGGCACAAAATATATCTGGGATCTCGCGCTCGATAAATCCGGCAACCTCTACGTCGCCACCGGCGACCACGGCGAGATTTTCCGCGTCACCCCCAAAGGCGAGCACTCCGTCTTTTTCAAGAGCGACGAAACTCACATTCGCGTCCTGGCCTTCGATGCCCAGGACAACCTCATCGCCGGCTCCGATGGCAGCGGCCTTATCTACCGCATCTCTCCCGCCGGCGACGGTTTCGTGCTCTACAGCGCCCCTAAGAAAGAAATCACAGCGCTGGCCCTCGATCACTCCGGCAACATCTACGCCGCCGCCGTCGGCGAGAAAAAGCCTGGAAGCGCTTCGACCTCCTCAGCCTTCAACGCGGCTCTGTTGACTATGGGCGCGAATGTCCCCGTAGGTGGCGCGCCGCAGGTTCCCGGCATGACCATGACCGCCAACCCCGCTGGCCCAGCGATCTCCGGCCCTTTTCCATTTCCCGGCGGCGGTGCCAGCAGCGGCTCCGATGTATATCGCATCGCTCCCGACGGTTCGCCGATCCGCCTGTGGACCTCGCACGAAGACATCGTCTACGCCCTCGCCTTTGATTCGCAGGGACGCCTGCTCGCCGGCACAGGCAACCGCGGCCACATCTTCGCCATCCCCGGCCTCGATGATTTCTCCGACCTACTGAAAGCGGCTGCATCACAGGTCACGGCCTTCGCCAAAGCGCCCGGCGGCGCCGTCTACGCCGCGACCAGCAATCTGGGAAAAGTCTTTGTCCTGGGACCGGGACCCGAAGCCCAGGGCACTTACGAGAGCGACGTCTTCGACGCCAAGATTTTCTCGCGCTGGGGACGCGTCGAATTCCGCGGCATCGGCAACGTCGAACTCTACGCCCGCAGCGGCAACGTCGATAATCCCGACCGCAACTGGAGTCCGTGGAAGAAGGTCGACCTCGGCAAGGATGATCAAACCGGCGTTCCCGCCGCCCGTTACGCCCAGTGGAAAGCCGTGCTGCATGCGGGATCTCCAGCTCCAAATGTCGATAGCGTAGCCCTCAATTATCTGCCCAAAAATGTCGCTCCTGAGATCGAAGACGTCACCGTTCAAGTCGGCGTAAAGTATCAGCCCCAGCCGAAAAATAGCGGCCTCAGCCTGGGAACGGATTCGTCGGCCCTTTCCTCAACAACTCATTTCGAAGCTCCTCCATCCAGCTCGCATGATCGCGATTCCATCGGCGTGAAGTGGAGCGCGCACGACGACAACGATGATCAGCTCGTCTATTCCATCTACTATCGCGGCGATGGCCAGAAGCGCTGGCTTCTTCTCAAGGACGACATCACCGACAAGGCCTATTCCTTCGACGCCAGCCTGCTACCCGACGGCGGTTACACCGTGAAAGTCATCGCCTCCGACGCGCCCTCGCACTCCCCGGGCGAGGCCTTGACCGCGTCGAAAGAGAGCCGCCGCTTCGAGGTCGACACTACCCCTCCGCGCATCGAAAATCTCTCCGCCACTCTTGACGGCAGCCAGATTCACGTTACCTTCCGCGCGGTCGATGGTTTTTCTCCCGTTAAACGCGCCGAATATTCCGTCGATGCCGGAGATTGGAAGTACGTCGAACCCGTCGGCCAACTCTCCGACGCAAAAACCGAGACCTACGATTTCAAAGCCACTCCCGAAGCCGCGAAAGATGGCGCAGCTTCTTCCGAGCACGTAGTCGTGGTTCGTGTCTACGACCGTTACGACAACATGGGCGCCGCCAAAACTCTGCTCCCGCAAAAGTAACTTTTCACCAGAACGGTGCTTGAGGCGGCGCTTAAGTAGCGGAAAGAGCGGCTCATGCGGTGCAGTGGAAGAGCGGCGCTTCAGCGCCGCGTAAAGAACCAGAATTCCTGCGGGCTTTAGCCCCTGTGGTCGCATTTTGCATCGGCCCGCTAACGCATCTCTTCCTCAGCTTCCGAAGCTGCCTGTTGCACGCCAGTGTTCGTCGCGTTCAACGCTCCCGTACGCCGGAGCTCCGGAAACATCCACGACCACAGCCCAATCACCACCAGCGTTCCGACGCCTCCCAGCACCACCGCCGGAACTGTCCCAAACCACTGCGCCGTCAGTCCAGATTCGAACTGCCCCAGTTCATTCGACGTCCCAATGAAAACCATGTCGACGGCCATCACCCGCCCGCGCATTTCATCCGGCGTGCGCAACTGCACCAGCGTCGCGCGAATGATTACGCTGACCATGTCCGTCGCCCCCAGCAGCACGAGCGCCACCAGCGACAGCACGATGCTGTGCGACACCCCAAACAAAATCGTCAGCACTCCAAACCCCGCCACTGACCACAACAATGTCGGCCCCGCGCGCCCGCGCAGCGGCCGATGAGCGAGCGCCACCGCCATGATAGCGGCCCCCACTCCCGGAGCCGTCCGCAGTAAACCCAGCCCCCACGGCCCGGTGTGAAGAATGTCGCGCGCGTAAACCGGAAGCAGCGCCACCGCTCCGCCCAGCAACACCGCGAACAAATCCAGAGAAATCGCCCCCAGGATCAACTTCTCGCGCCATATGAAATGCAATCCCGCGAAAACTGTCCTCATCGTCATCGGCTCGCGCTTCCGCGCCTGCTGCCTCGCCTTGATCCGGAACGTCGAGACCAGAGCCCCCACCGCCGTCAGCATCGCCGCCGCGTACACCGCCGACGGACCATGAAATGCCGCATAAAGAATCCCGCCCAGAGACGGCCCCAGAATCGTGGCCGCCTGAAACGTCGTCGCATTCCACGCCACAGCATTCGGGAAATGCTCTTCCGGAACCAGTTGCGGCAGGATCGACCGGCTGGCCGTCCCGTTAAACGATCGCACCACGCCCAGCAAAATCAGCACAACATAAATGGGACGCACCGCGTGCGTTCCCCTCTGCGCCAGCACCAGCAGAAGCCCGGAACACAGCGCAAAGCCCGCATAACATGTGCCCAGCACCTTGCGCCGCTCGAAGCGATCTGACGCATGCCCCGAAACCAGAAAGAGCAAGATGCCCGGCAAAAACTGCGCCAGCCCCACCAACCCGAGATCCAGTGCGCGCTTCGTGATGTCGTAAACCTGCCATCCCACCGCGACCGCCTGCATCTCCACCGCGGCCACAATGAGAAATCGCGCAATCTGGAACAATACAAAGTCGGGATGGGTAAACGCGATGCGTCCAGCTCTGGCGTCGGCGGGCGGTGGCATGGATCTTCTAATTTGCCATAGAAACGGCTCACCTGCATGACCGGAGAAACCAAGCAGCTAAAATCTATGTATGCAACTTGTTGCGCACCCTCGGCTGGATCGCCTGCGTCGTCTACTCAACGATCCCCGCCTTCTGGTTGCTGATCCATCCCCGCGTCGAGTACTGGCGCTCACGCCCGCGCAATCGCCCTACAAAATCCTTCTACCTATCTGGATCGGAATGTGGGCAGCCATGGCCGCGATCACCACCCCTTGGCACAGCTTCCTGCTCTACAAAAATAACTGGACCTGGATTCCCGCAACTCTCTTATTCTGCGCCGGCCTCGTGCTCTACAAACTGTCTCACCACCACTTCACTCTGGCGCAACTCGGCGGCCTGTCTGAGATTCTCCCCGGAGATCGCGAGCAGCGCCTCGCCACCACCGGCATCCGCGCCCGGGTGCGCCATCCCGTCTATCTCGGCCATCTCTGCGAAATGCTCGCCTGGAGTTTTGGTACAGGCCTGGCAGTCTGCTGGGCCCTGTTAGCGTTCGCGGTAATCACGGGCGCAACAATGATTCATATGGAAGACAAGGAACTCGAAATCCGGTTCGGCGAACAATATCGCACCTATCGCTTAGCCGTACCAGCCTTGGTACCGAAGGTAAAGTTATAATCCGACTTGGCTGAAAGCTGATAGCTGAAAGCTCCATGCGCTTCGAACTCTTCATCGCGACCCGCTACCTGCGCGCCAAACGCCGCCAAGCCTTCATCGGCATCATCACCGGCATCTCCATCCTCGGCGTCGCCGCCGGTGTCGCCTCGCTCATCGTCGCCCTCGCCATCAACAATGGATTTCGCCAGGACCTGCAAGAGCGCCTCATCGGATCCACCTCGCACATCAGCCTCCTCCGCATCGCCGACGACGGCATCAAAGATTGGCCCCCGCTCCTTGAACGCCTTTCCAAACAGCCGCACGTCGTCGCCGCCGCGCCCGCAATTTTCGAGCAAGTCCTCATCTCTCGCGGCCCTCGCGCCCGCGGCGCCGTCCTCAAAGGCATGATCCCCGCCGATGAACGCAAAATCGGCGACCTGCTCAACACAATAAAGGAGGGATCAGCCGACGCTCTCGAAGAAACGCAAGCACCAGAGAATAACCAAGTGGGGACAACCGCCTCAGCTGCCCAGGACGCACCAACCGCCGGTGACGCTTCTCCCGATTCCCTCGCCGGCGTCCACGCCCGCATCGCTGCCATGCCTCCCATCATTCTCGGCAAAGACATGGCCGATAATCTCGGCGCGACCGTCGGCTCCGTCGTCCTCGTCACCAGCCCGCAAGGCGAACTCACGCCCTTCGGCATGGTTCCGAAGTACAGCCGCTTCCGCGTGGTAGGAATCTTCAGCTCCGGCTTCTACGACTACGATTCTTCCTGGGCCTTCACGCGCCTCTCCGCTGCGCAAAGCCTCTTCGGTCTCGGCGATCTCATCTCCGTCATCGAATTCAAGGTCGACGACATCTACAAAGCCGATCAGGTTTCGCACCAACTCGAAAACGCTGCCGGCAAAGGCTTCATGACCACCAACTGGATGGAACAGAACCAGGCTCTCTTCCACGCCCTCCGACTCGAGCGCCTCGTCACCTTCATCACCATCGGCCTCATCGTCTTCGTAGCCGCCCTGAACATCCTCATCTCCCTCATCATGATGGTCATGGAAAAAACCAAAGACATCGCCGTTCTCATCTCGATGGGCACGCGCAAATCGCAAGTCCGCAACATCTTCATCGCCCAGGGCGTTCTCATCGGCGTGATCGGCACCGCCATCGGCCTCCTGCTCGGCTACGCCATCTCCTACGCCGGAGGCCATTACCACATCATCTCGCTCTCGCCCGAGGTCTACTCCATCGACTACGTTCCCTTCGCCCCGCGCCCCATGGACGGAGTGCTCGTCGCCATCGTCGCCATCGGCGTCTCCTTCATCGCCACCCTCTACCCCTCCTGGTCCGCCGGCCGCACCCTCCCCGCCGAAGCCCTCCGCTACGAATGATCAACGTTTTCCCAAAGCAATGTCATTCTGAGCGAAGCGCGCGCGAAAGCGCGCGCGAGTCGAAGAATCCCTATCCGTCTGCACAACGGCCAGATTCGCAAGGAATTCTCACCACGGAACTTTCCCCGCCTCCCCGCCGTACAATTAAATGGAAGGATTAGAAAGAAGGAGGTCTCCCATGTTCACTTTCCTCCTGTGGTGCATCCTCTTCGTAGTCTGCTGGCCGCTAGCCCTGCTGGCGCTGATCGCTTACCCATTCATCTGGCTATTACTGCTCCCATTCCGCATCGTCGGCATCGCCGTAAAGGGAGTGCTGGAGATCGTTCTCCTCGCCATCACACTCCCCTTCCGCCTGCTAGCCGCGCCATTTCGTATCTAAAACGACGGGCACTATTCCCCTATCTCAGGATCGCTGCGTGCGTGCTAAACGGCCTGTCGAACCAGACTTTTCCCCTCTTACGCTGGCGCGCAATAAACGGGGTCAAGGGCCACATCGACACCCCCAAAAAACCAATGATCGTTCTTAAGATGGCGCTGCCTAGGGTAATAGTTTGCCCTTCGTCCGGCATAATTTGATAGCCGGCTATGCATGAACCCGGAGAGGGTCTGCGGCGCACCAACGGTATGGCAAAATAAAACAGAAGCAGAACAAACACCAGCGAAGCTCCGCCCGTTGTCAACCAGGTATCAGTCGGGGCAGGAGTCGCCCGCTCGAACATCCAAACAAAAACACCGGTCCGCCTCCACTCCGCTATGGTCGCTAAGATGCCGAAAGTCGGGCCGATCACCATCATTGCGATGAAGAAGTCCAGCCAGAACGCAAAAAACCGTCGGACTACTCCGGGAAGCGACCCTCCCAGTTCGGGCGGGGCAGCGACCATCAGGGCGAAATATAAGATTGTAAGCAGCACGGATAAGACGAGCGCCGCGGGGCGTGTACCGCCCGCAAAGCGATAGCTTCCATTAGTCCAAGTAGATGACGCACCCAAAGTCACCGGCGCGGGGAACAAGATAGCCAAGAGCGTGACAAGCCCAAGAACGCCAGTAAAGAACCATCGGATATGCTTCACGCTCATCGGGCTCCTTCCTGTCCGTGCTCTAACTCATCACCTTCAACCCCTCACTCACCACCAAACTCGCCTCCGTCGCCCGCTGCACATCCTCCGCCGTCAGCCCCGGAGCCACTTCCTCCAGCACCAGCCCCCATCCCGTCACCCGTATATATGCCATCTCCGTCACAATCGTATCCACCACCCGCACCCCGGTCAGCGGCAGCGTGCACTTCTTCAGAATCTTCGGCGCGCCCTCCTTCGTCGTGTGCTCCATCGCCACCACCACGCGCCGCGCCCCGGCCACCAGGTCCATAGCCCCGCCCATCCCCTTCACCATTTTTCCCGGGATCATCCAATTCGCCAGGCTTCCCGACTCATCCACTTCCATCGCTCCCAGCACACTCAAATCAATGTGCGCCCCGCGAATCATGGCAAAGGAATCGGCACTCGAAAAATATGACGTCCCCGCCATCTCGCTCACCGTCTCCTTGCCCGCATTGATCAGATCCGCGTCCTCCTGCCCCTCCACCGGATACGGCCCAATCCCCAGCATCCCATTCTCCGACTGCAACACCACTTCAATCCCCGCCGGAACATGATTCGCAATCAGCGTCGGCATCCCAATGCCCAGGTTCACATAAAATCCATCGCGCAACTCCCGCGCAATCCGATTCACAATCCGCTCCCGCTTCTCAGTATCTTTTCCCGGCTTGTTCAACCCTTTTTCCATATGTCATCCTGAGCGAAGGTTTTGTGAGCGAAGCGAACAAAGCCGCAGTCGAAGGATCCCTACCTGCCAAGGATGCCTAAAATCTACCGCTTCCGTACCAAGTCGGTCGCTCTCTTTGGCGAGTCTTTTCTTACACTCCCTTGCCATCCTTGCACTCTCAGGCCGATGTCCCGAGCGGACAAGTCTCGAAGAAATGCTGGAGTGAAGTGCAGTTCGAAACATTCATCTCCCTGTTCCTTCTGTGGACTCACCGTATGATTGAGAATCAGTTCCACTTCCCCGTTCCCACCCGTGAAGTCAGCCCAGAAAGGAGCGTTCTTTCGCAGAAACCGAGAGACATTCTTCAAGGCACGTTCGTGGTCGGCGCACGCGACAGGCTCCAGCAAACGTGCATAGAAAAAACTCCATTTCGCCCGGACTTTGCCAAGGTCCTCGCCCACCGGCCAGGAGCCCTTAGGCTTTAACGACAGTGCTGCCGCAATACTTTCCGGGCTATATGAGGGGTGGCGGAGGACTATGTCGACACTGAAAGAATCTTTGGAGGTCTTCATTACTTCAGCCCACTTTCCTCACCGTCCTTCTCTCAATCCTCCGCTCGTACAACTCGCCCTGAAAAATCCGCTTCACGTAAACCGAAGGCGTATGAATCGAATCCCCATCCAACTCTCCCACTTCCACCAGATGCTCAACCTCCGCAATCGTCACCTTCGCCGCCGTCGCCATCACCGGATTAAAATTCCGCGCCGTCTTCCGGTACACCAGATTCCCCATCCGGTCGCCCTTCCACGCCTTCACAAAAGCAAAGTCCGCCTTCAACCCGTGTTCCATCACGTAGGTTCGCCCGTCGAACTCGCGCGTCTCTTTACCTTCCGCCACAATCGTGCCCACTCCCGTCGGCGTAAAAAATGCCGGAATCCCCGCGCCGCCCGCGCGAATCCGCTCGGAAAATGTCCCCTGCGGCACCAGATCGAGATGAATCTTCCCCGTCAGCACCATCTCTTCCAGCAGCTTGTTCTCGCCAACATACGTCCCAATGTGCCGCACAATCTGTCCCGCCGCCAGCAGCAGCCCGTTGCCCAGCCCATCCACGCCAACGTTATTGCTGATGGTCGTCAGGTTCTTCGATCCCTTCCGCACCAGCGCCCGAATCAGATTCTCCGGAATCCCGCACAGCCCAAACCCGCCAATCATGACGCTGGCGCCATCGCCCACATCACGAATCGCCTCATCCGCATTCGCCACAACCTTATTCATAACGTCTGCATTCTAAACGACAGTTCACCACGGAGACACGGAGGCACCGAGAAAAGCAAAATCCTAGCAAAGGCACCACGGGTCCTGCTTCGCTTAGAGACCCGGTAATTGCTTTTCTCCGTGCCTCCGTGTCTCCGTGGTGAAACTATTCTTTCTTCCCTGGACTCTTCCTCAGCCCGTGCGCCGTTTCAAATTCCTCCGCCAGCTGTCGCGTCCCCAGATTCTCCCGGAGATGCGCCAGCCGCTGCTCTACCTTCCACAGCGCATCCTCTAAATTTTTCTTGTTCGTAATCGCAATATCCCGCCACATCGAATACGGACTCGCCGAAATCCTCGTCATCTCCCGCAGCGCGCGCCCGCCCGCCGGCAGCAACGGCGCCTCTTCGCCAAACTCCTCCACAAGCGCAGCCGCCAGCGCCGTTGAAATCATCTGTGGAACGTGGCTGATCCAGGCACACAGCTGGTCATGATCTTCCGGCGGCAGAATGGCCACTCGCGCCCCAATCTGATCGATCCATCCCACAAATTCCGCGAACAACGGTTCCTGCAGATTCTGCCCCGGCAGCGGCGTCAAGAACCAAACTGCGTTCCGGAACAATTCAGCGTCCGCAAAATCCACACCGCTGTTTTCCTTCCCTGCCATCGGATGCCCCGCCAGAAATCGATGCCGCGCGTTCTTCCCCAACACCTGCATCGCCTGCCTGGCCACCGCCTCCTTCGTGCTTCCCACGTCCGTCAGCAGTGTGCTCGCCGGCAGCGCCGGCCCCAGCCTTCCAATCAGATCGATAATCCCCAGCACCGGCGTGGCCAGCACCACCAACTGGCTTCCTCGCACCGCGTCTGCCGGCTCCGGGAATCCGACGTCGATCACCCCGCACATCTTCGCCCGCTTCAGCGCCGATTGCCGGTCGCATCCAATAATCTTCCCCGCAAACCGATGCCTCCGCAGCGCCAGCGCAAACGACCCGCCGATCAGCCCCGTCCCAACAATCGTGATTTGCCGGATTGGCATAAAGGCATTTACCACGGAGACACGGAGACACAGAGAAAAAACAGAATTTATAAAAAACTCTGCTTTGATTCAAAAATTGATGATTGCGCGCGATAGGTATTCAGATTCGCTTGCAGTTGCGTTCCTCTGTGTCTCTTTGACTCTGTGGTGAAAAAGAGTTAGGCGATTTCCCTTCCCACCGCTGGCGCGATCATCCGCAACTCATCCATCAGTTTTGCGAACTGCTCCGGAAACAGCGACTGCGCTCCATCCGACCACGCCTGATTCGGATCGCAATGCACTTCAATCAGCAGCGCATCCGCTCCTGCCGCCACCGACGCTCGTGCCATCGGCGCAACCTTGTCCCGCCGCCCCGTGCCGTGTGACGGATCGGCCGTCATCGGCAGATGCGACAGCTTATGAATGATCGGGATCGCCGAAATATCCATCGTGTTCCGCGTATAGGTTTCAAAAGTCCGAATCCCCCGCTCGCACAAAATCACCTCATAATTTCCGCCCGCCATAATGTACTCCGCCGAAAGCAGAAGCTCTTCCAAAGTCGCCGCAATCCCGCGCTTCAGCAGCACCGGCTTCCGCACCTTTCCCAACTCGCGCAGCAGATTAAAGTTCTGCATATTGCGCGCCCCCACCTGCAGGATATCCACATACGGCAGCATCATCGGAATCTGCGAGATCTCCATCACCTCGCTGATCACCAGCAGCTTGAATTTCTCCCCCGCCTCGCGCAGCAACTTCAGCGCATCTTCCCCATGACCCTGAAAAGAATAAGGAGAACTTCGCGGCTTGAACGCTCCGCCCCGCAGAACGCGCGCCCCCGCTTTCGACACGGCTTCCGCTGTCGTGAAAAGTTGTTCTCTTGATTCCACGGTGCACGGCCCCGCCATCACCACCACTGCATTTCCGCCGACCTGAATTCCATTGGCCAACTTCACGATCGTCCCTTCCGGACGAAAACTTTTCCCCGCCAGCTTGTACGGCGAACTGATGCGATGGACTTCCTGCACCCCCGGCAGCAACTCCAGGATGCGTATATCAAAATCAATCCCTGATCCCACCGCGCCCAGCACCGTCTGCCGCGCTCCCGACGACCGGTGCACTTCAAACCCCATCTTCACTAGGCGCTCAATCACCTGCTGAATCTGCCCCTCATCCGCCACATCCTGCATCGCCACAATCATAAGAAAACCTTTGGCTATTGGCTCTCAGCTTTCGGCGTCTTGGCTGAAAGCTCATAGCTGAAAGCTACCTCAATCATTCACGTCCGAATCCAGTTCCGTCTCACCCTTCGCCGCTTCCCCCACACTCCCAATTCCTTCTTTCTGAATATTCCGCATCACATCCATGATCCGTTCAAAAATCCTCACCAGATCCTGCCCCGGCAGCGGACCTCGATTCATCTCCCGCACGTTCTCAAACACAACCCGCTCCCGCTCCGGCTCATAGATCGGCAAAGATGTATCCCGCTTCAGTCGTCCAATCTCCACCGCCGCCCGCGCCCGCTCGCTCAGCAACTCCACCAGCCGCCGGTCAACCTCATCAATTTTCTTACGCCAATCCGCAATATCCATGAAAGACCAGCTCTCAGCGGGTGCCCCACCCTAGCCGCGCTCTTTGCGGCTAGGGTGGGGATTTTGAATTCCTAACCAACTCTACCCGACCAACCCCCTCACAAACTCTGCCACCGCCTCCGCTTCCCTCCCGCGATTCCTCTCGATCGTCTCCACAATCGCGCTTCCCACCACCACCGCATCCGCAAATTCTCCAACCTCCGCAAACTGCTCCGCATTCGAAATCCCAAACCCTACCGCAACCGGCAACTTGGTAACCCGACGCAGCCGCCGCACCAACTTCTGCGCATCCTCTGCCAGCTGCTGCCGCGCGCCCGTTACTCCCGTCCGCGAAACAGCATACACAAATCCCCGCGACGCCTTGGCAATCTGCTTCAATCGCTCATCCGGACTCGTCGGCGCCGCCAGAAACACCGGCGCCAGATCATGCGCCTTCATCGCCCGCAAATATTCCCCCGCCTCTTCCACCGGCAAATCCGTCACCAGCACGCCGTCCACTCCCGCATGCCGCGCGATCATGCAGAACTTCTCCATCCCCATCCGCAAGATCGGATTCAAATACGAAAACACCACCAGCCCCGTCGACTGCGCCTGCTGCCGCACATTTGCCGCCAACGTTAACACTTGCGCCAGACAAGTTCCGTGTTTCAACGCACGCTCGCTTGCTCGCTGGATCACCGGCCCATCTGCCACCGGATCGCTGAACGGCACCCCCAGCTCAATCACATCCGCCCCCGCCTCAATCGCCGCCAGCACGACCGCCCGCGTCGTCACGAGATCCGGATCCCCGCACGTCACATATACCGCCAGCCCCGGTTTCTTGTAAAAGGTCAACGGCATTTTGTCATTCTGAGCAAAGGGTGAGTCAGTTCCGAAAAACCTTTGTCATTCCGAGCGTAGCGAGGAATCTGTTGTCCCCTCCGAACCCCATCATCAATCCAGCTTCAAATTCTCCCGCATAATCCCAATATCCTTATCCCCGCGCCCCGACACATTCACAATCACCACATCCGATTTCTTCATCTTCGGCGCCCGCTTCAACACCTCCGCCACCGCATGCGCCGACTCCAGCGCCGGAATAATCCCCTCCGTCCGCGCCAAAAGCGTAGTTGCTTCTAAAGCCTCCGCATCTGACGCCGGAACATACTCCGCCCGTCCCGCATCCCGCAATGCCGCGTGCTCCGGCCCAATCGACGGATAATCCAGTCCCGCCGAAATCGAATGCGTGGTCACAATCTGCCCCGCCAAATCCTGTAGCACGTAAGAATAAGTCCCCTGCAACACTCCCGGCGACCCTCCGCGAAACCGCGCCGCATGTTCGCCTAGTTTCTCGCCGCGCCCGCCCGCCTCCACGCCAATCAATCGAACTTTTTTATCTTTTATAAACTCGTAGAAAATCCCGATCGCATTCGATCCTCCGCCCACGCACGCAATCACCGCCGTCGGCAATTTCCCCTCAGCCTTCAGAATCTGCGCCCGCGCCTCCCGCCCAATCACCCGATGAAAATCCCTCACCATCATCGGATACGGATGCGCCCCCAGCACGCTTCCCAACAAATAATGTGTCGTCCGCACATTCGTGACCCAGTCGCGCATCGCCTCGTTGATCGCATCCTTCAAGGTCCGCGACCCCGCGTCCACCCCGCGCACTTCCGCTCCCAGCAGCCGCATGCGGAACACATTCAACTCCTGCCGCCGCATGTCCTCGGTGCCCATATACACGACGCACTCAAATCCCAGCAGCGCGCAAACCGTCGCCGTCGCCACCCCATGCTGCCCCGCGCCCGTTTCCGCAATCACGCGCCGCTTGCCCATGCGCTCCACCAGCAGCGCCTGTCCCAAACAGTTGTTGATCTTGTGCGCTCCGGTGTGCAGCAAATCTTCCCGCTTCAAGTAAATCTTCGCCCCACCCAACTTCTCCGTCAGCCGCCGCGCAAACGACAACGCCGTCGGACGCCCCGCATAATTCCTCAGCAATCCGTCCAACCTCTTCTGAAATTTCGGATCGCGCTTCGCCTTCTCATACTCCCGCTCCAACTCATCCAGCGCCGCCATCAAAGTTTCCGGCACATACCGCCCGCCGTAAACCCCAAACCGCCCCGGCTCACTCACCACGCGCCGGGTGCCCCGTCCTTCTCGCGCCTTTTGCGAGAGGGCGGGGATTCTGACTTTCGCAGTTCGTGGAACCGTAGCCATTTTCTTAACTCAACCCCTTGTCATTCCGAACCGGCAAAGCCGGTGAGGAACCTGCTGTCCAATCCGCTACCACACCATTTGCCGGGTGCCCCGTCCTTCTCGCGCCTTTTGCGAGAGGGCGGGGATTCTGACTTTCGCAGTTCGTGGAACCGTAGCCATTTTCTTAACTCAACCCCTTGTCATTCCGAACCGGCAAAGCCGGTGAGGAACCTGCTGTCGAATCCGCGACCACACCATTTGCCGGGTGCCCCGCCCTTCTCGCGCCTTTTGCGAGAGGGCGGGGATTCTGACTTTCGCAGTTCGTGGAACCGTAGCCATTTTCTTAACTCAACCCCTTGTCATTCCGAACCGGCAAAGCCGGTGAGGAACCTGCTGTCCAATCCGCTACCACACCATTTGCCGGGTGCCCCGTCCTTCTCGCGCCTTTTGCGAGAGGGCGGGGATTCTGACTTTCGCAGTGAACCGTAGCCATTTCTAGCTCGTCTTCCGATCCGCGTTGCGCACCGCCCGCACAAACGCCCGCACCTTCTCCGGATCCTTCTTCCCCGGCCTCGCCTCCACGCCAGACACAACGTCCACTCCAAAAGGCTGAAACATTTTTATTGCATCTCCGACATTGAGAGTGGTCAACCCGCCTGCCACGATCACCGGCACAATCATGCCCATCGCCTGCACCCCTCCCCGTGCCTTTTCCCAATCGAATGTAGTACCAGTACCACCCGCCGCACCATTGGATCGCGAATCCAGCAAAATTGCGAACACGTTCTCATGGGCCCGCTGCTGAATCAGAAGGTTGTCGTCCTTCAGTGCGTCACCATGAACCATCAAGATCAGTTTTGAAACGCCTACGCATTCTTCCGCTGGTCGTCGGTCCCTCCACACGCTTCCTGTCGATCGCTTCCCGTGCAACTGCACTGCTGTTAAACCGGCTCCTAGCACGACCTCTCGAATCCGCTCGGATTCGAGATCCACGAACACTCCCACCTTCTCCACGCTCTCCGGCAACTTCTCCACAATCTCACGCGCCGCCTCCGGCGTTATATTCCGCGGACTCTTCTCATAAAACACGAACCCCACCGCATCCGCCCCCGCGTCCACCGCCGTCAGCGCATCCTCCAAATTCGTCATCCCGCAAATCTTGATCCACGTCATAAAAACAATCAGTTGTAAGTCCGAACGATGCGCCACCGTAAACACTTGTCATTCCGAACCGGCGACAGCCGGTGAGGAACCTGCTGTTTCCCGGCGCGAGACACAGGATTTCCTACCGCCCTCTCGGTACCCGGTACTCGGTACCAGCAACCAACTCCCGCAAAGCCTCTCCAGAAAACTTGGCCCGCATCAACGATTCCCCAATCAAAAACGCCTGATACCCCGCCCCTCGCAGCCGCGCAATATCCTCGCCCGACCGGATTCCGCTCTCCGCCACCTTCACCGCATTTTCCGGAATCCGCTCCGCCAGCCGGAACGCCGTCTCCGCATCCACATTGAACGTTCGCAGATCGCGCGTGTTCACTCCAATCAGATCGCATCCCGCATCCAGCGCCCGCTGCAGCTCTTCCTCATCGTGCACTTCGCACAAAACATCCAGGTCACGCGACCGTGCGCCCAGCGCCAGTCCCGTCAATTCCTCCTGCGTCAACGCCGCGACAATCAACAACACAGCGTCCGCCGAATTCGCCCGCGCCTCCAGCAACTGAAATTCGTCCATAATAAAATCTTTGCGCAGACACGGCACCTTCACCGCCGCCGAAGCCTTCCGCAAGTTTCCCAGCGACCCTTGAAAGAATTCCTCATCCGTCAGCACCGAAAGCGCGGCCGCTCCCGCCGCTTCCAATTCCCGCGCCAACTCCTCTACACAAAACTCCGCCCGGATCAGTCCCTTCGACGGCGACGCCTTCTTCAACTCCGCAATCACCGCCGTGCCGTTTCGGCTCTTCTCCACCAGCGCCCGCTGAAACCCGCGCGGCACGTGCCTTTCCGCCCGCCGCTCCAACTCCCGCAAATCGGCCGTTCGCTTAGCTTCCGCGACTTTCCTGCGCGTAGAGCGGACGATCTGATCAAGGGAAACCGGCATCACAGTGCCTGAATTATACGGGAAGGAAGGATTTGCGAATCGCGCGGGCTATCTTATTACAATGTCATCATTTCAATGTCATCCTGAGCGGAGCAAGAACTTCGCGAGGCGAAGTGCTTGCGCAGTCGAACGATCTCTAGCGCCACCACTCGACTAAATATTCGATAGGGTCTCGGGTGTGCTGCGCGGCCCTAGCTTCGGCGTCAACCTCCTCACTGGCACACGCTCTCCAACTCCTTATAAGGTTTCTCCGCATGTGGAGGATCTTTGATTCCCTTCACCTGCATCCACTGGTCCAGCATCGTCCCCGCATCATGCAACCCCACGTCCGGATCGCCATCATATGCCGGGTCACTCTCCGCTTCCTCGAGCGTCACCAGCTTGAATCCTTTTTTCTTCAGCAAATCCAGCGCATCCGGCAGAATCGTGCTGCTATAAGCTCCCAAATGCATCAGCAAAACGTAATTGATCTCGTGCCCATAAATCAGCTTTGCCTGCTCCCGTCCCAGATCCAAGAACGCCGACGCCGTGCTCAAATAACTCGACCGCAGCCACTCCATCGCCTTCGTATCATTCTTCGCTACGCACTTCGCATACGCAAAATTCCATAAGTAGTCTTCCCAATCCAGCGACACCTGCGCAATCCGGTATCCGTGCGCCTTCAAATACGCCCGCACCGCGCGCCGCTTCTCCACCGTGTCGCCCTCATGCAAATACGGATACCGCAGCCAATGCCACGTATCCTTGCTCTCCAGCAACTCCAGCGTTGGCTCATCCTCCTCAATCTCGCGTTCGAAAGCCTCGGCCGTGTTCTGCTCCAGATCCATGTGCGCGTACGTATGATTCCCCACCGGCTCTGCCGCCGCCCACACCTTCAGCCCCTCCGCACCATCGGGACTCCCTTCCAGCTTTTTCGCATTGATGAATCCATACACCGGAGGCACGTTCCGCTTCTTCAAAATCTCCACAACATTCTTCGCCGTCTCCGCCTGCGTCACTCCCGGCGGCAACTCTCCATTCCGCGGCAAATCGTCAAACGTGATGGCCAGCTTCTGCGCGGCGCAGAGCCCGCACAGCACAAGGAGGACAGTACAAGCAGAGAGGCAATTAGAAAACCGCGCAGACTTCCGGTAGAGAGTACGAAGTGAATCGTTCATCTGCCGAGTTTACTTCAGTCGCGCTGTAGCGAGAAGTCAGTTCCTGGCAAAGCCAGCTGCATGCCGCGAAGAATCAAGAGAGGAAGATTTCTTGGTGCCATCGAAGGGACTCGAACTTGAGGCGCTTGCGCGGCGTCTGAGCCGCGCGCCGAAATCCCGAGCGTAGCGAGGGACCTCTAGTTACGAAGCATTATTTCTTCTTTGGTGCCATCGAAGGGACTCGAACCCCCACACCGTTGCCGGTACATGGACCTGAACCATGCGCGTCTGCCAATTCCGCCACGATGGCAATCTTGATTTGCAATGCAGCGGCGGCCCGAAGGCCGCCGTGTCAGGAAGATCAACACTTCTATTTTACAGGCATGGCACAGACTGTCAAACCACCTTCGCCACAGAGCAGCATCCACTATCCCAGTTTCGCGGTCATCGAAATCTTCGCGTTCAGGACTTTCGAGACCGGACATCCCTTCTCCGCCGCCTCCGCATATTTCTGAAATGTCGCCGCATCCGCGCCCGGAACCTTGCCCACAACATCGAGGTGGCTCGATGTAATCGTCCACCCCGAATCCTGTTTTTCCATCGTCAAAGTCACGTTCGTGCTGATGCTCTCCGGCGTCAGATTCGCTCCGCCCAACTGCGCCGATAGCGCCATCGAAAAGCACGCCGCATGCGCGGCAGCAATCAACTCTTCCGGATTCGTCCCCGGCCCATTCTCAAACCGCGAGGTAAACGAATACTGCGTGTCCTTCAACACCCCACCCGGAGCCGAAATCGATCCCTTCCCGTCCTTCAGCCCGCCTTTCCACACTGCGCTCGCCTTGCGTTCCATCTCGTTCTCCTCATCATCAGAAAATAAAGTACCTGAACATTGTAGACGGAGACCGTTTGGCTTGTCAGTCGCGCCCGGCTCGTTCGCTGATGAAACCAGAACGATTCCGACCCAATAAAAATCCGAGCAACTCAAATAAAATCCGACGCCACAACGAAAAAGCCTTCCGAGCCGGAGATCGATCTCCAGCCCGGAGGGCCATTCATCACCCCGGTTCAGACCAAAACTCTAAGCGATCACCACAATCACAGGAATCTGCACTCCCGGATGCAGCAGATCGATCAGCACATACTCGCCGTCGATGTAGTCGATGTAGCAATCGTCGGTATAAGCCCAGTCTCCCGGCCACGGATTCGCCAGCGCGAACCAGTATCCGCCGTACTGAAACCGCGGCTGCCCTTCGACAATCACCGTTTTCTGTACGTGAAACGTGTGCTGCCGTCCAAAGTGCGACCGGAATTTATCGTCCGGTATTCTTTGCCCCTGCTGTCCAGCCGCCCGCGTCGCATGATCCCCACCCTTATTGTCATTATTCTGCGGACGATTTTCTTCTTTCCCCGCCTTCATCTGATCGTTCTGCTTCATTTCATTGTTCTTCATCTCGTCGTTCTGTTTCTCGTTCTTCGCCGGCTTCGCATCCTCCGCCTTCGCCGGCGCCTGCTCCTTCGGCGGCTTGGCGTCATCCTGTCTCGGAGGCTTCGCCTCATCCTGTTTCGGCTCTTCCTGTTGCGGAGGCCGAGCGTCGTCCCGCGCATCCTGCGCTTTGGCCGTTCCACCCACGCTCAACAACAGTCCCAGCAATCCCGTTCCCATCAATCCCGCACTCAGGCTCTTAATTCTCACGTCTTGAAGTCTCATAGATCTCCTTCACGCAAGCTTCTGGTTTGCCTCCAATTTCGGGCTTCCATCAGATGCCGCACGTCCGTTCGCCGGATGCTGTCGTCCTCTCCCCCCGCCATCTACCGTATCCGCCCGATACGCCGCAAAATTTTGCGCTTTCCACAGCGACTTGCGCTAGAATGCCTTTGCACTCACGAGCGACCGATTGCCCCGGCACCGCTCTTTGCCTTCCCCCAGGAGGTAGTAGATGTATCGTTCTTACTCCAGTTCCTTGGCGGATTCGCGTCCGTCCACGGATGTCCAGTCCCTGATCCGCGATCTCGCGCAAGACTTCGTCACCGCGTTCAACACTGGCAACTACGATCAAGCCGCCGCTCTCTTCGCCCCGGACGGCGCATTCCTCGCTCCGCACCATGACCCCGCCTACGGCCCCAAAGCCGTCGAGCACCTTCTCCACCTGCTCGGCGACGCCGGATATCAGGATCTTCGCCTCGAAACCGTCCGCGTCGAATCCTCCGGCGACATGGCCATGGAAGTCGGCCGCTACACCGTCGCCCTCCACAATCCCGATGGCACCATCCAGGGCGACCGCGGCAAGTACGTGAAAGTCTGGCGCCGTCTCGGTGCCTGGCTCATCGTCGCCGATAGCTGGAGCACCAACCTCCCGCTCGCTGGTTAGAATTTTCGACGAAATTAAGAAGCCCTGGGTGCCCCATCTTTCGCGTCCTTTGCGAAAGGTGGGATTCCACGGACGTTTCGCTCTTCTCGAAAGATTTGCCGCATAAAAGTGCTTGTCATTCCGAGCGCAGCGAGGAATCCGCTTCCTCTGCCGCATCCCAACAAGCCTGAATCGTGAGCCCCGTTTCCCCGCGCAGCAACTCCCACCCCTCCTGATACTTCCCATACTTCTGCCGCCGGCTCATCGGCGTAAAGTGGATCGAACAATTCTTCCTCCCCATCACCTCAAACGGAATGATGTACCAGTCATCAATCGGTATCAGCAGGATCGCAAAAAAGTCCACCGTCCCCGGCGCATACGGCTTCCGCTTCGGCCCCATCACATTCAGGCTGTAACACTCCCCTCGCCGCTTGTAGATCGTCGACTTCACCTGCACCCGCAGAATCCTCCCCTTCCCTTCCACTCCCACGTCATATCTCCCCGCATCTCCCCACGGCCTCGAGACCTTCAGCCCATGCTCCAGCGCCAGCATCATGAAATACAGCTCCGCCCACTCCCCGCGCTCCTTGCACCCCTTGATCTTCCCGCCCATCCTCTTCCGATTCTCCATTCGCCCCTCGCACAAATAAAAATCGCGGCCCCATAAGAGCCGCGATTGATCATCTTCTTAATAATTTCTATAGGACGGAGCTGCTCCGCCCACCCTGTCATCCTGAGCGATGTGAGAAGTCCGCAAGGCGGACTTCTCACGCAGTCGAAGGATCCCTATAGCGCCACGAGCGCCCGTCCCTTCAAACTGCTTTCTACCCTATAATTCAATTATAGCCCTCCGCATACCACCGCTGGGACACATTAGCCAAAACTATTTCCCCTTTCCTTTCATCACGATCACCCAATTTTGTATCGTCTCACCCCCTTGACAGAAAATCTGGGGCATCCGATCCGGACGTCGGCCGCTAACCGGAACCACAGGTGTCGGAAGAGGTCCCGCGAGGCTAAGAAATTGCGAAACGTTGCTAGAATGAGCCTCAATGGCAAGCGCTATTAAGAAGCAGCGCATCATGAAACTGAACCCAGACTTGCTGCGGGCATCCCGCGAGGCTGCCCTAAAGCGCGAAGAACTGGATAGGCTGCTCTCAGAGGAAATCGGAAAGTACACATCGCATGATACAAGCCTCGTTGTATTCGGATCGCTGGCGAGGGGCGAGTGGACTTCTAGCAGCGACCTCGATTGGACCTACCTTATAGACGGGGAGGCCAACTCCGACCATCTGCTCATCGTCCAAAAAATCCAGCGCCTGCTCGAACAGAAAAGGAATAAGAAGAAATTCCGGCCGCCGGGCCCAACTGGGACCTTCGGGAATCTCGCATTTAGCCATGACATCATTCACCAGATTGGTGGCCAGCACGACACAAACAAGAACACTACCTGGAGGATCCTGCTCCTTCTCGAATCACGCGCCATAGGCAAGAACACTGAGGCATACGAACGCGTAATTAGGGGTGTTATCGGTCGCTACCTGGCAGAAGACACTCACCCGCTCACTCATGATTCGCGGAAATACAGAGTGCCTCGATTTCTCCTGAATGACATCGTTCGGTTTTGGAGAACTATGGCGGTCGATTTTGCCAGCAAACAGCGGGACCGCGGCGGAGAGGGCTGGGGGCTCCGTAACGCGAAGCTCCGAATGTCGAGAAAGCTCATTTTCGCGTCGGGCATGCTCGTCTGTTTTGGTGCGCACCTAGATCCGGCTCTACAAAAAAAGATTTCCACTGACAATAATGAGTTAAAGTTTCACCTGCTTCAACACATCCGGGATAATGTGAAACTGACGCCCCTCGAAATCCTGGCGAAGTCGATAGGACTTTACAGAATTCCGAACTCGATCAGCAAAGAACTGTTCGATTCCTACACGAAGTTCTTGAAAGTGCTTGACGACAAGGATGATCGTAAAGCGCTCGAGAACCTTCGATCGGAAGATTCCCGGACCGACCCGACGTTCGAACGAATAAGAGGAATCAGCGAATCGTTCGAGCACGCTCTTGATTACATCTTTTTCGAAAGTCCACAGATAGTAGAACTCACAAGAAAGTACGGGGTCTTTTAATGAGGTCCATCGGATTCTCCACCGGCGCGTTGGCGAGAGACGACTTTCATCGGGCCCTGCGAATGTTGGCCGACAAAGACGTTAATGCTGTGGAACTGTCAGCGCTCCGGCAACACGAACTCGCGCCCTTGGTGGAACAACTGGGGCAGCTGCAGCTGGCACGCTTTCAGTACATCTCGTTTCATGCCCCCAGCGCAATAGAGCGATCCTTTGAGCCGATTGCGTTAGATCTTCTCTCTCAAGTCGCCGCCCGCAACTGGCCAATCATTGTGCATCCCGACGCCATGAGCACGCCCCCGGAGTGGGCTCGCCTCGGAGACTGTCTGTGCATCGAGAACATGGACAAGCGAAAGCCGGCCGGACAAACAGCAAAAAGCCTCGCCGAAATCTTTCAAGCTCTGCCCAAGGCTTCCCTGTGTTTCGACATCGGTCATGCCCGACAGGTCGATCCCACGATGAGCGAGGCATGGGCAATTCTGCAGCGCTTTCGCAACAAGATCAAACAGCTTCACGTCAGCGAAGTAAACACTCAAAGCAAGCACGACCCCATCAGTCTGGAATCAATTCTCGCATTCCAGAAGGTATCGCACTTGCTGCCGGCTGACGCTCCAATCATCCTGGAAAGTAGAGTCAAAGAACCAGCGATCAACGGAGAGATTCAGAGCGCTCTCGCCGCGTTAACCACGTTCCAAACCTTCAACCAACCGACCATCAAGACGGTTTACGAAGTCGAGGGCGTGTACGGTTTGGCCCAGCCAGCGTCTGCGCCAAACCACTACACCATCCTATATGTGGGACAATCCCTCAACCTCAGGGAAAGACTCAAAGATCACCTGAACAACCCCCCGGTTCTCGGAATTACCCACTTCTTCGCCGAACGTATTGACAATGAGGAGGGAAGAAATTTACGCGAAAGACAGCTAATCGCGGAGCTGAAACCGCTCGGAATTCCTTACTTTCCTTCCAAGGTCGGAACATTCGTTCCAAGCAGGGCCACTAACAGTTGCAATCATGGACTAGATGATCGGCGTCGCGATGCTGACGTCGAGATCCGGCGTAAGCGGAGTGACACGCTGGTTGGAGCGTTACGTCGCGAATACGGTCAAGATTTCACTGAGGGTTTCCGCAGTGACGCACTACTGGGCACCGTGCTTCGGGACACAGATTCAAATTCCCCCAGCAAGTACTTGAAGCGCCGACGTTAGCTGGCGGGAGGGCACGTCCAAGGCGGTACCGAGATATGACCGGCGTCGACGCTTTCCGCTGTCGACGCCGATACGTCCCCGAGGATTCCTGCGTCGGCAAAGCGACGGAAATCAGCGCTTGTGCTTCAAATAGTCGCTCAGCGACTCCGAGTCCGTCTCTTTCAGCACTGTTCCGAGTTCAGCGTCACTGCGAAAATCTGACGCGAAGTCGTTGCCATACTCTCTCCTTAACGTACCGACAAGCGTATCGCTACGCTTACGCCGAATTTCGCCGTCTCCATCCCGACACCGACCGTCCAGTCCGTCACTGCAGTGGCCATCATCATTTCTCATTATCTCCTCCTAACTCTT